>NZ_JAWVXU010000055.1:0-1908 GCF_033723075.1 Pseudomonas sp. | reverse complement strand
CTTCGATACCCTCTATGCCGAGGGCCAGCGGCGCTACGTAGAGTCGCTTTCCGCCTACGCCCGCCAGTTTCTCTCACTGATGGAAAAACCGGACGTGGATCATATCGAAGGATTGTCACCGGCCATCTCCATCGAGCAGAAGTCGACCTCCCACAATCCGCGCTCGACCGTCGGCACCATTACCGAAATCTACGACTACCTGCGTCTGCTGTTCGCCCGAGTGGGCGAGCCCCGCTGCCCGACCCATTCGCTGCCGCTGGCGGCGCAGACCATCAGCCAGATGGTCGACAAGGTGATGGAACAGCCGGAGGGCGCACGACTGATGCTGCTGGCGCCGGTGGTCCGCAACCGCAAGGGCGAGCACAGCAAGCTGCTCGACAATCTCTCCGCCCAGGGCTTTATTCGCGCCCGCATCGACGGCGAGGTCTGCGACCTGTCGGATCCGCCCACGCTGGAGCTGCAAAAGAAACACACCATAGAAGTGGTGGTGGATCGCTTCAAGGTGCGCGACGATCTGCAGCTGCGACTGGCGGAATCGTTCGAAACGGCATTGGAGCTCTCCGGCGGCATCGCCTCTGTGGTGTCGATGGACGACGCCAATGATTCCGGCCTGGTGTTTTCCGCCAATTTCGCCTGCCCCGAGTGTGGCTATTCCATTGCCGAGCTGGAGCCGCGCATCTTCTCGTTCAACAACCCGGCCGGTGCCTGCGACAGCTGCGACGGCCTGGGTGTGCAGCAGATCGTCGATCCGGACAAGGTGATCAGCAACCCGGAGCTGAGTCTGTCCGGCGGTGCCATTCGCGGCTGGGACAAGCGCAGCTATTACTACTACCAGATGCTCAAGTCCCTGGCCGAGCATTACGACTTCGATCTGGAAGTACCCTATCAGGAGCTGCCGCAAGCGATACAGCAGGCAGTATTGTACGGCTCCGGCCGTACCAGCATCGAATTCAAGTACATGAACGACCGCGGCGATGTACTGGTGCGCAAGCACCCGTTCGAAGGCATATTGCACAACATGGAGCGCCGCTACCGGGAAACCGAGTCCAACTCGGTGCGGGAAGAACTGGCCAAATACCAGAGCCACCGCGCCTGCCCCGGTTGCAGCGGCACCCGCCTGAAAGAGGGCCCGCGCAACGTGTTTGTGGCCGGTCATACCCTGCCCCAGGTCGCCGACATGGCCATCGGCGAGGCCCACGCCTTCTTCACCGGTATGGAGCTGACCGGACAGAAGGCGCAGATCGCCGACAAGATTTTCAAGGAAATAGTGGCCCGGCTGGGCTTTCTGGTCAACGTCGGCCTCAACTACCTGACCCTGTCGCGCAGCGCCGATACCCTGTCCGGCGGCGAGGCCCAGCGTATTCGGCTGGCCAGCCAGATTGGCGCCGGCCTGGTGGGGGTCATGTATGTGCTCGATGAACCCAGCATCGGCCTGCACCAGCGCGACAACGAACGACTACTGTCGACCCTGACCCACCTGCGGGATCTGGGCAACACAGTGATCGTGGTGGAACACGACGAAGACGCCATTCGCGCCGCCGACTATGTGCTGGATATCGGCCCCGGCGCCGGCGTACACGGCGGCGAGATCGTGGCCCAGGGCACCCCGGCCGAGGTGATGGCCAACCCGGACTCACTCACCGGCGCCTACCTGTCGGGCCGGGAATCCATCGCCATCCCGAATCAACGCACCCCGGTGGGTGAGCACTGGCTCACGCTGAGCGGCGCCAATGGCAACAACCTGCAGAACGTCGAGCTGAAGCTGCCGCTGGGGCTGATGACCTGTGTCACCGGCGTGTCCGGCTCGGGCAAGTCGACGCTGGTCAACAACACCCTGTTCCCCATCGCCCATCGGGAGCTGAACAAGGCCACCGTCAGCCAGCCCGCGCCTTACCGCAGCATCGAGGG
>NZ_JAWVXU010000054.1:0-2033 GCF_033723075.1 Pseudomonas sp. | reverse complement strand
CGTCCCGACGTGACGAAAACCAATCCTGCCAGTCGAGCGCTGCTGCACCGCTACCAAGTCATGGGGCCGCCGACACTGCTGTTGATCGGCCCGGACGGCGTCGAGCGCCGCTCGCAGCGCATCACCGGTGAGGTCGACGCCGCCCAATTCCTCAGCAAGTGGAACGAAACCATGGAGCGAGGCTGATGTTGACGATCAATGTCGGTCCCCTGGCACTGGCCGTTCCGCATGTATTGCTGCTGGTCAGCCTGTTCTTGGCGCTGCTGACCGGCTGGTGGGTTGGACGCCGCAGCGAGCGCAATCCCGAGCAGCAGCTGTTCAGGTTGCTGCTGGTGGCATTGCTGGTCGCTCGCCTGGCGTTCGTGCTGGTGTACTTCGAGCATTTTCGGGACGAGCCCTGGCGCGTGATCGATATCCGCGACGGCGGCTTCATAGCCTGGCCGGGCGTGCTGGCCGCTGTGCTTCTCGGCGCATGGCTCGCCTGGCGCGAGGGGACCTTGCGCAAACCGCTTGGCTGGGCCGTGGCGGTGGGTGTGCTGAGTTGGGGGTTCGCTACCTTGGCACTCCATGCTTTCGAGCAGGGCACGCGCCTCCCCGAGATGGGCCTGCGGGATAACCAGGGCAAGCCGGTGGCCTTGCAGGACTTCGTCGGCAAACCCCTGGTCGTCAACCTGTGGGCTACCTGGTGCCCGCCGTGTCGGCGAGAAATGCCGGTACTGGCCGAAGCGCAGCGCAATGAATCCGAGGTGACCTTCCTCTTCGTCAACCAGGGCGAGGGCGAACGGCTCATCGCTGACTTCCTCCGCGCCGAAGGGCTCGGCCTGGAAAACGTACTGCTCGACACTGGCGGACGGCTTGGCCAGCGCATCGGATCTTCGGCATTGCCGACCACGCTTTTTTACGATGCCGAGGGGCGCCAGGTTGGCAGCCACCTCGGTGAACTGTCGCGCGCCAGCCTGGCGCGCGCCCTTGAACAACTAGAGGTGAATACTCCGCCATGAATCTTGTGCGACCGATTTCCCTGTTCTTTTCCACCATTGCTTTGCTGCCAGTGCCGCTGGCGTTGGCGCAAACCCTGCCACCTGCGATCCAGGCGATTGAAGCCCGCGGAGCCAAAGTTGTCGGCAGTTTTGATGCCCCTGGCGGTTTACAAGGCTACGCCGCGCGCTATAACGGAGAGGGTATGGCGCTGTACCTGACGCCGGACGGCGATCATGTTCTGATCGGCAGTTTGCTGGATGCAAGTGGCGAAGACCTGACACGCGCTCCGCTTGAAGAACTGGTGTACGAACCCCTGGGCAAGGAAATGTGGCAAGGGCTCGAAAGCAGTACCTGGATTCAGGACGGCGCAGTTGAGGCGCCGCGGACCGTCTACATGTTTTCCGATCCGAACTGCCCGTTCTGCAACATGTTCTGGAAACAGGCACGGCCCTGGGTCGAAGCCGGCGATGTTCAGCTTCGTCATGTAATGGTCGGCATGTTGCGTGCGGACAGCGCGGGAAAAGCCGCGGCATTGCTGGTTGCGAAGGATCCCCAGGCGGCCCTCAACGCCCATGAGGCGGCAGGCAAGGCAAGTAAACTGGAGCCGGTCGAAAGCATTTCGCCTAAGGTAAATGAACAGCTCGAGGCGAACCTGACATTGATGGGTGAAATGGGGGCCTCGGCAACGCCGGCAATTTACTACCTGGACGACGAGGGACGCCTGCAACAACAGCAAGGTGCTCCTCGTCCCGATTCGCTGAAGCAGATCATGGGGCCGCTGTCCGCGAAACGTTGAACCGCTACCAATCGGCCAGTGCCGATACCTAAAACAATAATGATGTGGAGGCTACATGAACGTCTCTCGCTGGCCCCTGGCAGGGCTGCTTTTAGCGATATCCGTGTCTACCCAGGCGGCAGATCCGACCGCTGTCTATGGCAAAGGCGGCGCCAATACTGCCGCGATGGCGTGCGCCACCTGCCATGGTGCCGAGGCTGAGGGCATGGCCGCAGCCGGATTTCCGCGGCTTGCCGGTTTGTCCGCCGTCTACATG
>NZ_JAWVXU010000053.1:0-3422 GCF_033723075.1 Pseudomonas sp. | reverse complement strand
TGACGCTTCACCCATCCACCTTGGGTGTCCTCCGGTGGACGAAAAAAGCGTCGTCCACCCTACAGTTCAGGCCTCGATCGCCAACCCGTACTCGGCGCTGGCATCCTGCAGCCATAGCCAGATGTAGTCGGCGAAGCTGCGGCGAACCACCAGTTCCCAGGTGTCCTCGCCGGTGTGGCGGATCACCAGTTGCGACTTGGCGAACATGGTGCCGACCGCTTTGCCCACCGGGAAGTTGCTCGGGTGGACGTCGTAGATGCTCGATTTCATCAGCATCTCGCGGACTTTCGGCCCGCTCAGCTCGACCAGGGTCTGGCCGCCGCTGACATTCACCACCGCAACGTGCTGACCCTCCAGCTCGGCGCGCAGCTTCTGCTCGACGGCGAACTCGGTGCCGCTCGGCACTATCAACAGCCATTCGTCCGGGCCCAGCCACTGCAGCGAAGTGTCGCCATTGGCCACCAGGGTCAGCGCCACCGGCAGCTCCAGGCCGAGGGCCTTGTGCACGGCGCCGGCGAAGTTGCTGTCATCGGCGTCGCCACGCAGGGTCAGGTGACCGAGCAGTTTCTTTTCGCGCAGGCAGACTCCTGGCTTGCCGCCCTTGCTCCGCGAGCCCTTGCGCGCCAGCTCGTCGAGACCGGCGTGAAACAGTGGCGACTCGGCACGGCCGGCGTCGGGGCGTTGCTGGTAAACGTTGACGTTAGACATTCTGGCGATCCCCTTTCGGGTCATAGAACACGGGACTGACGATTTCGGCTTCGATCACGCTGCCATCCACCAGCGGGGCGAACACCCGCTCGCCGATGCGCTTGAGGCCGCCCTTGACCAGGGCCATGGCGAGCGAATAGTTCAGCGCCGAACTCATGTAGCTGGAGGTGACGTGGCCGACCATGGTCATCGGAATGGCCTGTTTCGGGTCGAACACCAATTGCGCGCCTTCCGGCAGTACCTTGTTCGGGTCCACGGGCTTGAGGCCGACCAGTTGCTTGCGTTCTGCCTTGAGGCAGTCCTCGCGGTTCATGCCGCGCCAGCCGATCCAGGAGAACGGCTTGGTCCGGCCGACGCACCAGCCCATGCCGAGATCGTCCGGGGTCACCGAACCGTCGGTGTCCTGGCCGACGATGATGAAACCCTTCTCGGCGCGCAGCACGTGCATGGTCTCGGTGCCATACGGGGTCAGGCCGTGTTTCTTGCCGGCGGCGATGATCTTTTCCCACACTGCCAGGGCGTAGTCGGCCTGGATGTTGACTTCGTAGCTCAGCTCACCGGTAAAGGAGATGCGGAACACCCGCGCCGGCACGCCGCCAACCTGACCTTCCTTCCAGGTCATGAACGGGAAGGCGTCCTTGTCCAGGTCGATGTCGGTGACCTCGGCCAGCAGCTTGCGGCTGTTGGGGCCGGACAGGGTCATGGTCGCCCAGTGGTCGGTGACCGAGGTGAAGTACACCTTGAGTTCCGGCCATTCGGTCTGGTGGTAGATTTCCAGCCATTCCAGCACCCGCGCGGCGCCGCCGGTGGTGGTGGTCATGAGGAAGTGGTTGTCGGCCAGACAGGCAGTTACGCCGTCGTCGAAGACCATGCCGTCTTCCTTGCACATCAGGCCGTAGCGGGCCTTGCCCACGTCCAGCTTGGTCCAGGCATTGGTGTAGACGCGGTTGAGAAACTCGCGCGCATCCGGACCCTGGATATCGATCTTGCCCAGGGTCGAGGCGTCGAGGATGCCCACCGCGTTGCGCACTGCCAGGCACTCGCGGGCCACGGCAGCGTGCAGGTCTTCACCGTTTTTCGGGAAGTACCAGGGACGCTTCCACTGGCCGACGTCCTCGAACTCGGCGCCGTTCTGCAGGTGCCAGGCGTGCATGGCGGTGTAGCGCTTGGCATCGAACAGCGGCCCGCAGTTGCGCCCGGCGAGGGCGCCGAAGGTGACCGGGGTGTAGTTCGGGCGGAACATGGTGGTGCCCATCTGCGGGATGCTGATGCCGAGCGAACGGGCGGCGATGGCCAGACCGTTGATGTTGCCCAGCTTGCCCTGATCGGTGCCGAAGCCCAGCGCGGTGTAGCGCTTGACGTGCTCGACCGACTCGAAGCCCTCGCGGGTGGCCAGCTCGATGCCGGCCGCGGTGACGTCGTTCTGCAGGTCGACGAACTGCTTGGGCGCACGCGCCGTAGGCTTGTCGTGGGGCACCTGGAACAGCGCAATGGACGGCTCCTCATGGCGCTGCTCGACCTTCGGCAGGCCGCAGGTGACCTGCTTGAAGCCGGCTTCGGCCGCGGCTGTCGCGCCAGCCTCGAAACCGTCTGCCAGGCTGTCACCGAGGGCGAAGATGCCGTTCACTGCACCGGCGCACAGGCGCTTCTGCAGGCCTTCGCCGGGGACGAAGGCGAGGATGTCTTCCTGCCAGGTCGGCTTGCCACCGAGGTGCGAGGCCAGGTGCACCACAGGGCTGTAGCCGCCGGAGCTGACGATCAGGTCGCAGTCGAGCACTTCGCCGGGGCTGACGACCTTGTGATTTTTCAGGTCGATGGCGCAGATCCGCGCCGCGTTGACCCGCTTGCTGCCGCGCGCCTCGACCACCGCACTGCCGGTGAGGATGCGCACGCCGCGCTTGCGCACTTCTTCAACCCAGGCGCCGCGCGGATTGCTCCGTGCATCGGCGACCGCGACCACTTGCTGACCGGCGTCGAGCCAGTCGAGGACCACGCGGTAGGCATAGTCGTTGGTGGTTGACAGCACCAGTTGGCGGCCCGGCGCCACGCCGTAGCGGCGCACATAGGTGGACACCGCATCGGCGAGCATGTTGCCCGGCACGTCGTTGTTGGCATACACCAGCGGCCGCTCGTGGGCGCCGGTGGCCAGGACCACACGCTTGGCGCGCACGCGGTGCATGCGCTGGCGCACCTGGCCGAGCGGGGCGACTTCGCCGAGGTGATCGGTGAGACGCTGGTGAATGGTGAGGAAGTTGTGGTCGTGGTAGCCGTTCACCGTGGCACGCGGCAGCAGGGTGACTTCCGCCATTGTTTCCAGTTCGGCGATGGCCTTGGCCACCCAGTCGCTGGCCGGCTTGCCGTCGAGGGTCTCGCGGGTGCTGAGCAGGCTGCCGCCGAACTCTTCCTGCTCGTCGGCGAGGATCACCCGCGCGCCGCTACGCCCGGCGGCCAATGCGGCGGCCAGACCGGCGGCGCCGCCACCGACCACCAGCACATCGCAGTGCTGGTTCATGTAGTCGTAGCTGTCCGGGTCGTTTTCTTTCGGTGCACGGCCCAACCCTGCGGCCTTGCGAATGTACTTCTCGTAGGTCAGCCAGAGGTTCTGCGGGTACATGAAGGTCTTGTAGTAGAACCCCGGCGGCATCATCTGCCCGCCGACCTTGCCGAGAATGCCCATCAGGTCGGTGTTGACGCTCGGCCAGCCGTTGGTGCTG
>NZ_JAWVXU010000052.1:0-3565 GCF_033723075.1 Pseudomonas sp. | reverse complement strand
TGACGCTTCACCCATCCACCTTGGGTGTCCTCCGGTGGACGAAAAAAGCGTCGTCCACCCTACAGTTCAGGCCTCGATCGCCAACCCGTACTCGGCGCTGGCATCCTGCAGCCATAGCCAGATGTAGTCGGCGAAGCTGCGCCGAACCACCAGTTCCCAGGTGTCCTCGCCGGTGTGGCGGATCACCAGTTGCGACTTGGCGAACACCGTGCCGACCGCCTTGCCCACCGGGAAGTTGCGCGGGTGCACGTCGTAGCTGGTCGATTTCATCAGCAGTTCACGGACTTTCGGCCCGCTCAGCTCGACGAGGGTCTGGCCGCCGCTGACGTTGACCACCTGGCAATGCTGGCCGGCCAGGGCCTCGCGCAGCTTCTGCTCGACGGCGAACTCGCTGCCGCCGGGCACGATCAGCAGCCACTCGTCCGGGCCCAGCCACTGCAACGAGGTATCACCACGGCTGACCAGAGCCAGCGCGCCTGGCAGTTCCAGGCCCAGAGCCTTGTGCACGGCGCCGGTGAAGTTGCTGTCATCGGGATCGCCACGCAGGGTCAGGTGGCCGAGCAGCTTGTTCTCGCGCAAGGTCACCCCGGCGCTGCTCTTGTTCAATGGGGCCTTGCGCGCCAGCTCGTCGAGGCCGGCGTGGAACAGCGGCGACTCGGCGTAGCCGGCGTCGGGGCGTTGTTTGTAGACATTCACTGCGGTCATGCTTCACCTACCTGGCGCGCTTGAGCGCCGTTGGAGTTCTGGGTGGGGCAATGGATAAGTGTTCGACTGGAAGTCCGCCCCTCTCCCCTCAAGGGAGAGGGGCCGGCAGGCGCCCATCCCCGATCAAACATTCTGCCGCTCGCCTTTCGGGTCTAGGAACACCGCGCTGACGATTTCAGCCTCGATCAGCGTGCCGTTGGCCAGGGGTGCGAAGACCTTCTCGCCCATGCGTTTCAGGCCGCCCTTGACCAAGGCCAGGGCGAAGCTGTAGCCCATGCTGGTGCTGAAGTAGCTGGAGGTGACGTGACCGACCATGCTCATCGGCACCGGCTGTTTCGGGTCGAACACCAGTTGCGTGCCTTCCGGCAGCACCTTGTTCGGGTCGAGCGGTTTGAGCCCCACCAGCTGCTTGCGGTCCTCGCGCACGCAGTCCTGGCGGTTCATGCCGCGCCAGCCGATCCAGGAGAAGGGCTTGGTCCGGCCGACGCACCAGCCCATGTTCAGGTCGTCCGGGGTGACCGAACCGTCGGTGTCCTGGCCGATGATGATGAAGCCCTTCTCGGCGCGCAGCACGTGCATGGTCTCGGTGCCGTACGGGGTCAGGTTGTACTGCTTGCCGGCCGCGACGATCTTCTCCATCACGCCCATGGCGTAGTCGGCCTGCACGTTGACCTCGTAGGAGAGCTCGCCGGTGAAGGAGATGCGGAACACCCGCGCCGGCACACCGCCGACCAAGCCTTCCTTCCAGGTCATGAACGGGAAGGCGTCCTTGTCCAGGTCGATGTCGGTGACCTCGCTCAGCAGCTTGCGGCTGTTGGGTCCGGACAGGGTCATGGTCGCCCAGTGGTCGGTGACCGAGGTGAAGTACACCTTGAGCTCCGGCCACTCGGTCTGCTGATAGATTTCCAGCCACTGCATGACCCGCGCGGCGCCGCCGGTGGTGGTGGTCATGACGAAGTGGTTGTCGGCCAGGCAGGCGGTCACGCCGTCGTCGAAGACCATGCCGTCTTCCTTGCACATCAGGCCATAGCGCGCCTTGCCCACGTCCAGCTTGGTCCAGGCGTTGGTATAGACGCGGTTGAGGAACTCGCGCGCATCCGGACCCTGGATATCAATCTTGCCCAAGGTCGAGGCATCGAGGATGCCGACGCTGTCGCGCACTGCCTTGCATTCGCGGCCGACCGCGGCATGCAGGTCTTCGCCATTCTTCGGAAAGTACCAGGGGCGCTTCCACTGGCCGACATCCTCGAACTCGGCGCCATTTTTCAGGTGCCAGCTGTGCAGCGCGGTGTGGCGCACCGGGTCGAACAGCGCGCCGCAGTTGCGCCCGGCCACCGCACCGAACGTCACCGGGGTGTAGTTGGGGCGGAACATGGTGGTGCCCATCTCGGGGATGCTGATGCCCAGCGAACGGGCGGCAATGGCCAGACCGTTGATGTTGCCCAGCTTGCCCTGGTCGGTGCCGAAGCCCAGCGCGGTGTAGCGTTTGACGTGCTCGACCGACTCGAAGCCCTCGCGGGTGGCCAGCTCGATGCCGGCCGCGGTGACGTCGTTCTGCAGGTCGACGAACTGCTTCGGCGCGCGCGCCGTGGGTTTATCGTGGGGCACCTGGAACAGCGCCAGGCTGGGCTCTTCATGGTGACCGAAGACCTTCGGCAACTCGCCACTGGCGGCGGCGAAGCCAGCCTCCGAGGCAGCCTTGACCCCGGCGGCGCAACCATCGGCGAGCACCTCGGCGAGCGCGAACACGCCATTCACCGCACCGGCGCAGACCCGCTGCTGGAAGCCTTCGCCGGGGACGAAGGCGAGGATGTCCTGGCGCCACACCGGCTTGCCGCCGAGGTGCGAAGCCAGGTGCACCACCGGGCTGTAGCCGCCGGAACTGGCCACCAGGTCGCAGTCCAGCCAGTCGCCGGGGCTGGTGACCTTGAACGCCTGCGGATCGATGCGGGCCACCCGCGCCGCGCTGACGCGCTTGCTGCCGCGGGTTTCGATGACTGCGCTGCCGGTGATTACGCGCAGGCCCTTGGCCCGTGCTTCCTCGACCCAGGCGCCCTTCGGGTTGGCCCGCGCATCGGCGATCGCCACCACCTGCAGGCCGGCTTCCAGCCAGTCCAGGGCCACGCGGTAGGCGTAGTCGTTGGTGGTCGACAGCAGCAGGCGCTTGCCCGGCGCCACGCCATAACGGCGCACGTAGGTGGATACCGCGCCGGCCAGCATGTTGCCCGGCACGTCGTTGTTGGCGTACACCAGCGGCCGCTCGTGGGCACCGGTGGCCAGCACCACGCGCTTGGCGCGCACGCGGTGCAGACGCTGACGCACCGCCGCGTGCATGAACGGACCCAGTTGCCCGGCTTCACCGCGGTGGTCGGTACGCCGCTCGTGAATGGTCAGGAAGTTATGGTCGTGGTAACCGTGCACGGTGGCGCGCGGCAGCAAGGTCACTTCCGGCATGCCGGCCAGTTCGGCGAGGGCCTTGGCCACCCAGTCGCTAGCCGGTTTGCCGTCGAGGGTTTCGCGGCTGTCGAGCAAATGACCACCGAACTCTTCCTGCTCGTCGGCGAGGATCACCCGCGCCCCGCTACGCCCGGCGGCCAATGCCGCCGCCAGACCGGCGGCGCCGCCACCGACCACCAGCACGTCGCAGTGCTGGTTCATGTAGTCGTAGCTGTCCGGATCGTTTTCCTTCGGTGCACGGCCCAACCCGGCGGCCTTGCGGATGTACTTCTCGTAGGTCAGCCAGAGGTTCTGCGGGTACATGAAGGTCTTGTAGTAGAACCCCGGCGGCATCATCTGCCCGCCGACCTTGCCGAGAATGCCCATCAGGTCGGTGTTGACGCTCGGCCAGCCGTTGGTGCTG
>NZ_JAWVXU010000051.1:0-4546 GCF_033723075.1 Pseudomonas sp. | reverse complement strand
GCATCCGCTTAATCTGGCCTATCTGATCTACACCTCAGGCTCCACCGGCCAGCCCAAGGGTGTGGCGGTCAATCACGCCGGCCTGAGCATGCATGTGCAGTGCATCGGCCAGCGCTACGGCATGACCCCGGAGGATGTGGAGCTGCATTTCGCCTCGATCAGCTTCGACGGCGCGGTGGAGCGCTGGACCGTACCGCTGGCCTTTGGCAGCCGCCTGGTAATCCGCGATCAGCAGCTATGGAGCGCCGAGCAGACCTGCCAGGTGCTGCAGGACGAAGGCGTCACCATCGCCATCTTTCCGCCCAGCTATGCGGTGCAGTTGCTCGACTGGATCGAGTCGCAGTCACTTACGCTCAATGTTCGTTCCTGGACCCTGGGCGGCGAAGCCTTTACCCGCGAGACCTACGAGCGCATGCAGCGGGTGTTGAAACCCACACGCATCGTCAACGGCTACGGCCCCACCGAAACCGTGGTCACCCCGCTGATCTGGGAAGCCTTTGCCGGTGATGAGCTGGAGGCTGCCTACGCCCCCATCGGTACCCCGGTCGGTCCACGGCGCTGCTATGTGCTGGATAGCGAACTCAATCTGCTGCCGATCGGCGTGGCCGGCGAGCTGTATATCGGTGGCGAAGTCGGCCTGGCCCGCGGTTATCACCAGCGCCCGGATCTGACCGCCGAGCGCTTCTTGCCCGATCCCTTTGGCGAACCCGGCGAGCGGATGTACCGCACGGGCGATCTGGTGCGCTGGCGCGAGGACGGTGCCCTGGATTACCTGGGCCGGGTCGACCATCAGGTGAAGATCCGCGGCTTCCGCATCGAGCTGGGCGAAATCGAAAGCCAGCTGCTGGCCCAGCCGCAAATCGCCGAAGCGGCGGTGGTGGCCCGCGATACGCCGAGCGGCAAGCAGTTGGTCGGCTATCTCGTTGGCCGCGGCGAGCTGGATCTAAGTGAGATCAAACAACGGCTGGCGGCGCAGCTGCCGGACTATATGCTGCCGGCGCAACTGCTGCAGCTGGACAGCCTGCCGCTGACCCCGGCGCGCAAACTGGACCGCGCGGCATTGCCGGAGCCGCAGTGGCAGAGCGCGGATTACCAGGCACCGCAGGGCGATAACGAACGAATCCTCGTGGCGATCTGGCAGCAGGTGCTGGGTGTCGAGCGGGTAGGCCGCAGCGATCACTTCTTCGAGCTGGGCGGCGACTCCATCGTTGCGTTGCAGGTGGTCAGCCGTGCACGTCAGCAGGGTCTGGGCCTGACGCCCAAGGATGTATTCCAGCAGCAGACATTGGCCGAGCTGGCCGCGGTGGCCCGCGAGGTAAGCGCGCCGCGCGCCGAACAGACGCCTATTGCCGGCCCGGCGCCCTTGCTGCCGATCCAGGCGCGCTTGCTCGAACGCGAAGGCCTGGCCGCCTGCAACCAGTACCTGCTGTTCGAGCTGGGCGAGCCTTTCGAGCCGGCGCTGCTGGAGCGGGCGTTGCAGGCGCTGGTACGGCATCACGATGCCTTGCGCCTGCGCTACTCGTGCGGTGGTGATGGCGGCTGGCAGCAATGGCATGCTTCGCCGACCGAGGCCGGCGCTCAGACCCTGCTGCAGGAGTACCAGGCTAGCGACCATGCCGACGCCGAGGCGCGCTGCCGCGAGGTCCAGAGCAGCCTCGACCTGCAGCAGGGCCCGCTGCTGCGGGCGCTCTATCTGCGCCAGGCCGGCCAGCGTGACCGCCTGCTGCTGACCATCCATCACCTGGCCGTGGACGGCGTGTCCTGGCGCGTGCTGCTGGAGGATCTGCCGCGTGCCTATAGGCAGTTGCAGGCCGGTCAGCCCTTGCAACTGGCGGAAAAAACCAGCGCCTTCAGGGACTGGGGCGAACGTCTGCAGGCCTGGAGCGAGAGCGACGCGGTGCAGGCCCAACACGGGTTCTGGTCGGCGCAGGAACAGGCGGTTGGCGCCTTGCCGACGATGAGCGCGACCCTGGCCCGTGAAGGCCAGCGCCAACGCCTGAGCCTGAAACTGGCGGCCGAGCCGACCCGCGAGCTGTTGCAGGGTGCGCAGCAGGCCTATCGCCTGCGCGCCGACGAGGTGTTGCTGAGCGCACTGGCGCGGGTGCTCTGCGCCTGGAGCGAACAGCCGACCCTCAGCCTGCACCTGGAAAGCCATGGCCGCGCGCCGCTGTTCGAGGACATCGACCTGAGTCGCACGGTCGGCTGGTTCACCAGCCTCTATCCGCTGAACCTGCGGCCGGCGGCCGATCTGCCGGGCAGCCTCAAGGCGATCAAGGAACAGCTGCGCGCGGTGGCCGATGGCGGCTTGGCTTATGGCTTGCTGCAACAGCAGGGCGCGCTGGCCGGGGTGAAGCCGCAACTGTTGTTCAACTACCTCGGGCAGTTCGAAGGAACCGGCGCCGGCGCGTTGCAGGTGCTCGACGCCGGCCTCTGGCGTGAGGCCGATGCAACCCTGGATGCGCCCCTGGTGATCAATGCCGAGCAGCGCGACGGCGGCCTGCAGCTGCATCTGGATTTCTGCCCCGGGCATTGGCAGCGCGCCACTCTGGAGGGCCTGCTGCAGCGTCTGCATACCGAGCTGCAGGCGATCCGCGCCCATTGCCTGAATGCGCCGCGTTGCCTGACGCCCAGCGATGTCGCCCTGGCCGGCCTCGATCAGGCGGCGCTCGACGCCTTGCCGGGGGTCGAGGACATCTACCCGCTGTCGCCGCTGCAGCAGGGCCTGCTGTTCCACAGCCAGCTGGGCGACTCCGCCAGCAGCTACGTCAACCAGCTGGTGCTGCCGCTCAGCGGGCTGGTGCCCGAGCGCCTGCGTCAGGCCTGGCAGCAGGTGCTGCAACGCCATGCCATGCTGCGCGTGCGCATCGTCGCGGGCGAGCCGCCGTTGCAGACGGTGCAGGCCCAGGTCGGCTTGCCCTGGCAGCAACTCGACTGGCGTGAGCCGCAACCGCTCGTCGACGGGGATTTTCAGGCGCGCCTCGACGCTCTCTGCCTGGCCGAGCGCGACCGCGGCTTCGACCTGGCCGAGGCGCCGCTGCTGCGCCTGCTGCTGGTGCAGCGCGACGATCAAGGATTCGTGCTGGTCTGGACCCTGCACCATCTGCTGCTCGACGGCTGGAGCACCGGGCTGCTGCTCGGCGAGGTGCTGGCGCTGTACCACGGCGACAGCCTGGCGCCGCCGCGTGGCCAGTTCCGCGCGCATATCGCCTGGCTGGCGCAGCAGGACGCGGCCGCCAGCGAAGCCTTCTGGCGCCCGCAGTTGCAGCGCCTCGACGCGCCGACCCGGGTCGCCGGCAGCCTGCCGTGCCGCAGCCCCGGCAGCGGCCATGTGCGCCATCCGCTGGCGCTCAGCAGCGAGCTGCAGCGGCGCCTGCGCAGCTTCGCCCAGCGTCAGGGCCTGACCCTCAACAGCCTGATCCAGGGCGCCTGGGCGTTGCTGCTCAGTCGCCTGACCGGCAAGCGTGCGCTGTGCTTCGGCACTACGGTGGCGGGGCGCCCGGCGGATCTGCCGGGCGCCGAGCAGATCGTCGGCCTGTTTATCAATACCCTGCCGGTGGTGGTCGAGCTGCCGCCGGGGCAGGCGCTCGGCGCCTGGCTGACGGCCTTGCAGCAACACAACCTGGCCCTGCGCGAACACCAACACACGCCGCTGTACGATCTGCAACGCTGGGCCGAATTCGGCGGCGAGGCGCTGTTCGACAACCTGGTGGTGTTCGAGAACTACCCCCTGGGCGATGCGTTGCGGCAAGCCGAACGCGGCGACCTGCGCCTGGGTACGCCGCACAGTCATGAGTTCACCCATTACCCCCTGGCCCTGGCGGTATTGCCGGGCGATGCCCTGAACCTGCTGCTGGCCTATGACAGCGCGCGTTTCGATGGGGCGGCGATTGCCCGGATCGAGGCGTTGCTGCGGCAGGCCCTGGAGCAGTTGCTGGGCGACGTGTCACGGCCGCTGGCGGCATTGCAGCTGCTGGATAACGCCGAGCAGCAACGCCTGGCCGTGTGGAACCAGTGCCGGCAAGCCCATGACCCGACCCGCCTGCTGCCCGCGCTGATCGCCGCACAGGCGCGTCTGCGTCCCGACGCCATCGCCCTGGTGCATGGTGGCGAGCGCCTCAGCTATGCCGAGCTGGAAGCCCAGGCCAGCCGCCTGGCCCATCTGCTGATCGAACGCGGCGTCGGCCCGGAGGCGCGGGTCGGACTGTCCCTGGAGCGCGGCAACGCGATGATCGTCGGCCTGCTGGCGATCCTTAAAGCCGGCGGCGCCTTCGTCCCCCTGGACCCCGGCTACCCGCGCGAGCGCCTGGCCTATATGGTCGAGGACTCGGGCCTGCAATGGCTGGTCACCAGCAGCGACCTGGCCGGGCGGCTGCCGGCCGTGGACACGCTGTGCCTGGATCAGCTCGATCTGTCGGCTTACCCATCATCGGCGCCCGCTGTCGCGCTGCATCCGCTTAATCTGGCCTATCTGATCTACACCTCAGGCTCCACCGGCCAGCCCAAGGGTGTGGCGGTCAATCACGCCGGCCTGAGCATGCATGTGCAG
>NZ_JAWVXU010000050.1:0-4861 GCF_033723075.1 Pseudomonas sp. | reverse complement strand
GCTTGTGGCCATCGACGGCAGCAAGTTCAAGGCGGTCAACAACCGCGACCGCAACTTCACCAGCGCCAAGCTTCAGCGGCGAATGGAGGAGATCGAGTCCAGCATCAATCGCTACCTGACTGCACTGGATACCGCTGATCGTCAGGAACCTGCCGTGGCGCAGGTCAAAGCCGAACGTCTCCACGACAAGATAGCGACCTTGAAAACTAAGCTGCAGGAGCTCAAGGAAATCGAGGTTCAGCTCAACGAAACACCGGATAAGCAGATCTCCCTGACCGATCCCGATGCCCGTTCGATGAAGACCCGGGGCAGCGGCGTGGTCGGCTACAACGTGCAGGCGGCGGTCGACGCGAAGCACCACTTGATCGTGACCCACGAAGTAACGAACGATGGGGCTGATCGAGACCAGCTAAGTACAATGGCCAAGCAGGCGCGAGAGGCCATGGGCGTCAAGAAGCTCTCGGCGGTCGCCGACAGAGGGTATTTCAAAGGCGAAGAAATCCTGGCGTGCCATGAGGCTGGAATCACCGTTTTCGTGCCCAAGGCGCTGACCTCGGGAGCGACAGCGGCGGGCCGCTTTGGCAAAGGTGATTTCATCTATGACGCAGCAAAGAACGAGTACCGATGCCCTGCTGGGCAAAGCCTGATCTGGCGATACTCAAGCGTCGAGAAAGGGCTGAAGCTGCACCGCTACTGGAGTTCGCACTGCCAGGGTTGTGCATTGAAAGAGCACTGTACGCCTAGCTCAGAGCGCCGAGTGAGTCGCTGGGAGCATGAGGCAGTGCTCGAGGCGATGCAGAGTCGCCTGGATCAAGCGCCCGAGATGATGCGGATCCGCCGCCAAACGGTTGAGCACCCGTTCGGCACGTTGAAGTCCTGGATGGGCGCCACCCACTTCCTCACCAGAACGCTCGACCGGGTGAGTACCGAGATGAGCCTGCATGTGCTCGCCTACAATCTCAAACGCGTGTTGAACGTGTTGGGCAGCGGTGCCCTGATGGCAGCGATGAAGGCCTGAGGCCTGTTTTACCACTCTGCCGCCCTCCAGCAGGCGCACCGAAGCCGAAAGTGCCATAGCAACCAGAATCACCGATTGCGCCTGAGCGGGCCTTCGGCGGCCTCCTGGACATGAGAAAATCCCCCGGCAGTTGATTGCCATCATTTGCTGCGTTTTTACACGGTCTGGGCCAAGAGCGGCCATTCGGGTAATACTGCTTTTGTGTCTTGATGCATCGGGCAAGCAATTTTTTGGCAATTGACACGCCCCGCTATCGTGATTGCCAAGACAGGTTTCCGTTGCAATGACCAAAGATCAAGGTTGGTATCAACGTGACAGCCATCCATCCCAGGGGGAGCGAGAGTAGTGGCAAGAAACAAAGGCCTTCATTTGCCAGCGGATGGCGGAGAGGCAGAGTACCCCAGGCAGGCACTCTATCGACCTCCGCCACCACAGACCACTCAGCCAGGCTAGATGCCATTGCCCAGCAGCTTTCCGTTAACAGTCTCGCCGTATAGGTTCACGCCATCGTTGGCGTGATACTTGTCGCGAGTCTTCTCTACCGAGCCATCAATCATGCGCGGGTCCTGAGGTCGTTCGTGACTGTTCATGAATGCCGCCACATGCCAGGCTTCTTCATCCGACAAGCTGCCTCCCTTGCCTAGGGGCATGCTCTCCTTTATGAACGCAGCGGCCGTATTGATCCGATGCATGCCTGCGCCCCAATTGAACGAGTCCGCACCCCAAAGCGGCGGGAACACATAATCAGTACCTGACTTCTGCCCTTCGCCGTTCTCTCCATGGCACACCGCGCACTGCGCGGCGTAGACCTGCTTCCCTTTAGCAAGGTCATAGCCACCTTCGGGTTCCGGCACTTCCGGATAGGCGCGGCCTGGCAGCTCCTGAGCGGTCGGTGCGCCAGTCGCGAGCCAGTACGAATAGGCCGAGAGGGCCGCAATGACCGGACCGTCCGCTTCCGGTGCCTTGCCATTCATGCTGAACTGAAAACACCCCTGCAACCGCTCGGCGTAGGTGTTCACCTTGTCGTTCTTCTTCCGGTACGCCGGGTACATGGTGTACGCCGCCCACAGCGGTGCGGAGTTGGCTTTTCGCCCCTGCTCGAGGTGACAGTTGGCGCACGCAAGGCCGTTACCTACATATTCCGGCGCACGGTTTTTTGTATCGACGAAGATGGCGCGGCCTTCCTGTACCAGCTTTCCAAAAGCGTTGTCCGGGAGTTCGCTTTCCTGCGGAGGCTGAAAATACGTGCGGCTGGCGGGTTCTCCTGTGCCGATTCGAATCTGCGACTGATCCTCCATTGCGATGTCGGCCGCATGTGCAGGAATGGCAAGTGCGAACAGCAGCAAGGCGTTTGCGTGAGCTCTCATCTTCCAGCTCCTGTGTCGGTCAAGTTGGCGAAATACGCCGAGACGGCCTTGATCTCGTCCTCGGTGAGGTCACGAGCGATGTGCCCCATCAGGTCGTTGGGATCGTTCTTACGGGTGCCTTGGCGCCAGGCGATCAGCTGCGAGGACAGATACTGGGCGGATTGCCCCGCGAGTGGCGGAAAGGAGTCGCCAACACCCACACCGCTAGGTCCATGACAGGAGACACATTCGGGGATGTTGCGCTCCCATGCGCCACGCAGTGCCAGTGTTTCTCCAAGGCCTTGAGCCGCAGCCGTGCGGCCGATGCGCTCGACGTCGGGTCGCGGCTTGTTGGCGAGCATCGTCGTGACGGCGTCCGCTTCCTCGGGACTCAGGGCTGCAGCGATCGATTGCATGATCGGATTGGAGCGTTCACCGGAAGCGAAATCGGCCAGCTGTCTTTTCATGTAGACGGCGGACAAACCGGCAAGTCGCGGAAATCCGGCTGCGGCCATGCCCTCAGCCTCGGCACCATGGCAGGTGACGCACGCCATCGCGGTAGTATTGGCGCCGCCTTTGCCATAGACAGCGGTCGGATCTGCGGCCTGGGTAGACACGGATATCGCTAAAAGCAGCCCTGCCAGGGGCCAGCGAGAGACGTTCATGTAGCCTCCACATCATTATTATTTTAGGTATCGGCACTGGCCGATTGGTAGCGGCTCAACGCTTCGCGGACAGCGGCCCCATGATCTGATTCAGCGAATCGGGACGAGGAGCACCTTGCTGTTGTTGCAGACGCCCCTCGTCGTCCAGGTAGTAAATTGCCGGCGTTGCCGAGGCCCCCATTTCACCCATCAGCGTCAGGTTTGCCTCGAGCTGTTCATTTACCTTAGGCGAAATGCTTTCGATCGGCTCCAGTTTGCTCGCCTTGCCTGCCGTTTCATGGGCGTTGAGGGCCGCCTGGGGATCCTTCGCAACCAGCAATGCCGCGGCTTTACCTGCGCTGTCCAGCCGTAACATGCCGACCATTACGTGACGAAGCTGAACATCGCCGGCTTCGACCCAGGGCCGTGCCTGTTTCCAGAACATGTTGCAGAACGGGCAGTTCGGATCGGAAAACATGTAGACGATCCGCGGTGCCTCAGCTGCGCCGTCCTGAATCCAGGTACTGCTTTCGAGGCGTTGCCACTTTTCCTTGCCCAGGGGTTCGTACACCAGTTTTTCAAGCGGGGCGCGTGTCAGGTCTTCGCCGCTGGCATCAAGCAAACTGCCGATCAGAACGTGATCACCGTCCGGCGTCAGGTACAGCGCCATGCCCTCGCCGTTATAGCGCGCGGCGTAGCCTTGTAAACCGCCAGGTGCATCAAAGCTGCCGACAACTTTGGCACCGCGGGCTTCAATCGCCTGGATCGCAGGTGGCAGGGTTTGCGCCAGCGCTAGCGGCGCTGGCAGCAAAGCAATGGAGGAAAAGAACAAGGAAATCGGTCGCACAAGATTCATGGCTGAGTATTTACCTCTAGTTGTTCAAGGGCACGCGCCAGGCTGGCGCGAGACAGTTCACCGAGATGGCTGCCAACCTGGCGCCCCTCTGCGTCGTAAAAAAGCGTTGTCGGCAATGCCGAAGACCCGATGCGCTGGCCAAGCCGTCCGCCGCTGTCGAGCAGTACGTTTTCCAGGCCGAGCCCTTCGGCACGGAGGAAGTCAGCGATGAGCCGCTCGCCCTCGCCCTGGTTGACGAAGAGGAAGGTCACGTCGGATTCATTGCGCTGAGCTTCGGCCAGTACCGGCATTTCTCGCCGACACGGCGGGCACCAGGTGGCCCACAGGTTGATGACCAGGGGTTTGCCGACGAAGTCCTGCAAGGCCACCGGCTTGCCCCGGTTATCACGCAGGCCCATCTCGGGGAGGCGCGTGCCCTGCTCGAAAGCATGGAGTGCCAAGGTAGCGAACCCCCAGCTCAGCACACCCACCGCCACGGCCCAACCAAGCGGTTTGCGCAAGGTCCCCTCGCGCCAGGCGAGCCATGTGCCGAGAAGCACAGCGGCCAGCACGCCCGGCCAGGCTATGAAGCCGCCGTCGCGGATATCGATCACGCGCCAGGGCTCATCACGAAAATGCTCGAAGTACACCAGCACGAACGCCAGGCGAGCGACCAGCAATGCCACCAGCAGCAACCTGAACAGCTGCTGCTCGGGATTGCGCTCGCTGCGGCGTCCAACCCACCAGCCGGTCAGCATCGCCAAAAACAGGCTGACCAGCAGCAATACATGCGGAACGGCCAGTGCCAGGGGACCGACATTGATCGTCAACATCAGCCTCGCTCCATGGTTTCGTTCCACTTGCTGAGGAATTGGCTGGCGTCGACCTCACCGGTGATGCGCTGCGAGCGGCGCTCGACGCCGTCCGGGCCGATCAACAGCAGTGTCGGCGGCCCCATGACTTGGTAGCGGTGCAGCAGCGCTCGACTGGCAGGATTGGTTTTCGTCACGTCGGGACG
>NZ_JAWVXU010000049.1:0-6231 GCF_033723075.1 Pseudomonas sp. | reverse complement strand
TGCGGCCATCATCATGGGCGTCAAGCGCGGCCTGTTCTCCAACGAAGCCGGCCTGGGCAGCGCGCCCAACGTCGCCGCCGTGGCCGAGGTCAAGCACCCGGTCGCCCAGGGCATCGTGCAATCGCTCAGCGTGTTCATCGATACCATGATCCTGTGCAGCTGCACCGCGCTGATCATCCTGCTCTCCGGCGTCTACCAGCCGGGCATGGAAGTGTCCGGCGTGATCCTGACCCAGACCGCCATGGCCAGTGTGGTCGGCGAGTGGGGCCGGGTATTCATCAGTATCGCCTTGCTGCTGTTCGTCTTCACCACCCTGATCTACAACTACTACCTCGGCGAAAACGCCCTGGGCTTCTTCAGCGAAAAGCGCTGGCTGGTACAGGCCTACCGCGTGCTGGTGATCGGCCTGGTACTCTGGGGTTCGCTGCAGGACCTGGGTACGGTGTTCGCCTTCGCCGACGTGACCATGGGCCTGCTGGCCATCGCCAACCTGATCGCCCTGGCTCTGCTGTTCAAGGTCGGCCTGCGCCTGATGCGCGACTACGACGGTCAGATCAAGGCGGGTGTAGAGTCGCCGGTCTTCGACCCGAAACAGTTCGCCGACCTGGACCTCGACCCAGAGGCCTGGCCAGAGGCGACGCCGCCGCTGAAGGTGCCCTCCATCGGCGCCAGCGTGCCGACCAACGTCCTGCACCACCGCTGAGCCTGTGCCGCCCGGACGCTGTTCCGGGCGGCTTTCGTTGGGTCATGGGTGCTTGTGCGGCCAAGAGGCTGGCACGGGCACCTGCGCTACACAGGAGTGATCGACCATGCGCCGTTATTTCCCGCTACATCTGTTGCTTGGCCTGCTGTTCGCCTCCTTCGTTCACGCCGAGTTGCCACGGGATTACCGGGTGATACTGCTCACCGAGAATTTTCCGCCGTTCAACATGGCGGTGAACAACAAGAACTTCGCCCGCAATGAGAATATCCAAGGCCTCAGTGCCGATATCGTGCGTGAGATGTTCAAGCGCGCCGGCATCGACTACAGCCTGACCCTGCGTTTTCCCTGGGCAAGGATCTATAAACAGACCCTGGAAACGCCCAATCACGGGCTGTTTTCCACCTCGCTGAGCGAGGCGCGGCGCCCCTTGTTCAAATGGGTCGGGCCTATCGCCCAGTATGAAAGCGTGTTGGTCGGCCTCGATGCTAGCGCCCCGCGCCTGGACAACCTGGAGCAGGCCAAGGCCTATCGCATCGGCGCCTACCAGAGCGCCGCGGTCAGCCAACACCTGGAGCGCCTGGGCTTTGCCCCGCAGAATGCCCTGCGCGATCAGGAAAACCTGCGCAAGCTGCAGCGCGGGCAGATCGACCTGTGGGCCACGTCCGACCCGGTCTGGCGGGTCTACGCCAAGGAGCAAGGCGTCAGCGGCCTGAGCACGGTCTTGAGTTTTGAGACCTCACAGCTCTATCTGGCACTCAACAAAGACACCCCGGATGAAGTGATCGAGCGCCTGCAAACGGCGCTCGAGCAGATGCGCAGCGAAGGCTATGGCAGCTGCGCGAAAAACCCGGAGCTGTGCTGAGCCGGGCCGCTAGTGTGCTGTCTTGCAACAATCATTGCTCAAGCAGCTGCGGCCAGCCTGTGTAGGGTGCGCGGGGCCGCCTAGGTCGTGCGCACCCTACGAACCGGTGTCATCGAAACAATAGAGGCAGCAGACTAGATGCCCCAGGCCTTGCGCAGCGCCTGCAAGGCCTGGGCGATGCGCGCCTCGGGCACGGCGGCGAAGCCCAGCACCAGCCCCGCTCGGCGATCCGCAGGCAGCGCGCTGTCCGCCAGCCAGTAGTCGCTGAGAGCATTCAACTCCACCCCCGCACCGGCCGCCGCAGCAATCAGTGTGCGTTCGCGCGCCAGGCTGGCCACCCGCACGCACAGGTGCAGGCCGGCCTCCACCACCGGCAACGGCGCACAGCCGGGCACATTCTGCGGCCAGCCGGCCAGCAGGGCATCCCGGCGACTGCGCGCGGCGCCGCGCATACGGCGGATATGTCGCTGAAAGTGGCCGGCGGCGATAAATTCGGCCATCACCGCCTGGCTACCGATCTCCGAATGGCGCATGTCCAGGGCGCGCCGGCGGGAGAAAGATTCGACCAGGGCCGGCGGCAGCACCAGGTAGCCCAGGCGCAGCGCCGGGAAGGCGATCTTGCAGAAGGTGCCGACATAGAGCACCCGGCCCTGGCGGTCGAGGGCGGCCAGCGGCGCCAGGGGCGTGCCGCTGTAGCGGTACTCGCCATCGTAGTCGTCCTCGACTATCCAGCTGTCGTGGCGCTCGGCCCAGTCCAGCAGCTCCAGGCGCCGCGCCAGCGACAGGGTGACCCCGGTTGGGTACTGGTGCGAGGGCGTGACATAGGCCAGACGGCAGTGTCCCGCCTGCTCCAGCGCCGCGGTATCCAACCCTTCGCCATCCACCGGGATACCCGCCAACTGCGCGCCGGCCACGGCGAAGGCATGGCCGGCGGCGCGGTAGCCGGGGTTCTCGATCGCCACCCGGTCGCCTGGCTCGACCAGCAACTGGGCGCACAGGCTGATGGCCTGCTGCGCGCCGCAGGTCACCAGGATCTGCGCCGGATCGCAGTGCAGGCCGCGGCTGTTGCGCAGGTAGGCGGCAATCAGCTCGCGCAGCTGTGCGTCACCGGCCGGGTCGCCATAGCCCAGGCGCGCCGCCGACGGCTTGCGCCAGAAGCGCGCGCTGAGGCGCGCCCAGGTCTCGAAGGGGAACAGGTCGAAGGCCGGCACACCGACGCGAAAGGCCCGCGGCGCGCCTTCCAGCGGCGCAGCCAGATGGTGCCGCTGCAGGCGCTGCATGGCCGGGCTGGCTGGCGGCGTGCCAGTCGCTGCAGGCGCGCGCACCACCGCGGCCAGCTCGGCGACATAGGTGCCGGCACCGACGCGGCCCGCCACATAGCCCTCGGCATATAGCTGGTCGAAGGCGCGAGTCACGGTGTTGCGGGAAATCCCCAGCAGGCCGGCGAGGTCACGGCTGGCCGGCAGGCGCGTGCCGCCGCCCAGGCGACCATCGAGAATGCGTTCGCGCAGGGCCTGGTACAGCTGGCGCGCCAGGCCCTGGGCCGGGTCGAGGCAGATGCCGGAGAGATCGACGGGAAGCGGCGCAGGCAGTGACATGGATTGGCTCTATAAAAGTCGCAAGAAGTGGATCTTACAACAGACCAATATCCTGCCTAGCATGGCCGCATCACCCAGGAGCCTGCCCATGTATAGCCCCGCCGCCTTTCGCCAGGACGATCTCGCCGCCCTGCACCAGCAAATCCTCGACTGTCGCCTGGCCACGTTGGTCAGCCAGGGCCCGAGTGGCCTGCAGGCCAGCCACCTGCCGCTGCTCCTGGAGCCCGGCGAAGGCCGGTTCGGCACCCTCTACGGCCACTTCGCCAGAGCCAACCCGCAGTGGCGCGACCTGGCGGACGGCGCCGAGGCACTGGTGGTCTTCCAGGGCCCCGAGGCCTATATCAGCCCCAGCTGGTACGCCGCCAAGGCCGAGCACGGCAAGGTGGTGCCGACCTGGAACTACATCGCCGTGCATGCCCGGGGCCGCGCCGGCGTGTTCGACGATGCCGAGCGCCTGCTGCAACTGGTCAGCCGCCTGAGCGCGCGCCATGAGGCCGGACGCGCCCAGCCCTGGGCGGTCAGGGAGGCGCCGCGCGACTATATCGACGGCATGCTGCGCGCCATCGTCGGCTTCGCCCTGCCCATCGAGCACCTGCAGGGTAAATGGAAGCTCGGGCAGAACCGCAGCGCCGCCGACCAAGCCGGGGTGCACGCGGGCCTGGCCGCCAGCGTCGACAGCCGCGACCGCGAACTGGCCGGGCGGATAAACGCCGATCACTAACCCGCACGAGGAAGAACCATGCCTATCGAAATCCGCCCCGTCAGCGCCGCCGACCACGCGGCCTGGCTGCCGCTCTGGCAGGGCTACCTGGACTTCTACCAGAGCGAGCTGCCCGCCGCGACCAGCGCCCTGACCTGGCAGCGCTTCCTCGATCCGGCCGAACCCATGCATGCGGCCCTGGCCTGGCGCGACGGCCAGGCCCTGGGCCTGGTGCACTGGATCTTCCACCGCAGCTGCTGGACCCGCGGCGACTACTGCTACCTGCAGGACCTGTTCGTCGCCGAGGGCCGCCGCGGCGACGGCATCGGCCGGCGGCTGATCGAACACGTCTACGCCGAGGCCCGGGCCGCCGGCGCCGCACGGGTGCACTGGCTGACCCACGAGAGCAATAGCGACGCTATGCAGCTCTACGAGCGCATCGCCGAGCGCCCGGGCTTCGTCCAGTACCGCAAGATTTTCTGAACGGAGCGCCACCATGACCCAGCATGACCTGTCCAACTGGCAGCCCCGCCCTGTCCCGCAACGCCAGCCACTGGCTGGCCGCTTCGTGCGCCTGGAGCCGCTGGATGCCGCGCGCCACGGCGATGACCTCTGGCTGGCCCTGCAAGGTCCGGACCCGGCGCTGTGGGACTATCTGGCCTATGGCCCCTTCGCCAGCCGCGCGCCCTTCGACGCCTGGCTGGCCGGCAATGCGCAAAGCCAGGATCCGCTGTTCTTCAGCGTGATCGACCTGACCCGCGGCCGGGCCGTTGGGCTGCTGAGCTATCTGCGCATCACGTCCAGGGACGGCAGCATCGAGATCGGCCATATCGCCTTCGGCCAGGCCATGCAGCGCACACCGGGCTCCACCGAGGCGGTCTGGCTGCTGGCCCGGCACGCCTTCGACGATCTCGGCTACCGTCGCCTGGAGTGGAAGTGCAATGCGTGCAACGCCCGCTCCCTACGCGCCGCCGAACGCCTCGGTTTTATCTACGAAGGCCTGTTTCGCCAGCATATGGTGGTCAAGGGACGTAACCGCGACACCGCATGGTTTGCCATCCTCGACAGCGAATGGCCGGCACGCCGCGATGCCTTCGAGCGCTGGCTGGCCAGCGACAACTTCGACGCCGAGGGGCGGCAGAAGCAACGCCTGGAAGCACTGCGCGAAGCGCCTGCCGCCGCGCCACCCGCAACGGCCTGACCCCCTAGTTCAGCCGTGACGCGGTGCACCCTACGCGGGCTGACAGCTACTCGATCTCGAACAGACCATCACGAATATGCGCACCCGCCAGGCGCTGACGGATGTCGGCATCGATCCGCGGATCGTCCGGATCGTAAAGCATCGCCTGGCGATAGGCGTTGACCCGGTTGATCTCGCTGCCGAGGAACTCCCAGACCACCCGGGTGCAGGCCGGGGTGCGCAGGTCGCCGCTGGAGACCCCGGTCTTCAAACCGTTGAGGCGACTGATGCGGCTCTTGAAGCTGGGGATCAGGATGGTCTGGCTCATTTCGTTGCCGGTCAGCGACTCGTAGTCGATCAGGAACAGCCGGTCCTGCAGGTAGAAGGCCGCACCCAGGTAGCGACAGCGCACCCACTCCTCGTCCTTGGCGCTGACGGCGCGCGACGGTTCCTGGCGCTCCTGGCGCTCGAACAGGTAGCTGCCGCGCTCTTCGCGCAGCTGCACCAGCGACAGCAGGATCTGCCCGGGCACCGACATGCAGTTGGCGTACTCGAAGTAATAACCGCAGTAGCGCGACAGGCTGCTGGCGAACTCACGCAGCGGCTGCAGCAACTCCAGCAGCGGATCGCCGCCGGCTTGCTGCTCCAGGCCACTGCCGCGCGCGCCGATCAGGTGGGCGAATTGCTCGCCCGGCAGGTTCAGCTCATAGGCCTCGACGCCGAAGAAATCGCAGATGCGCTTGAGGTTGTGCGCTGTCGGCCGGCTCTGGCCGCTGAGGTATTTGTTGAACTGCGCGCGGTTGATCGCCAGCTTGCGACAGACCTCGGCAATCGAGCGGTAGTGGCTGCACAGCAGCTTGAGATTGGACCCCAGGTAATCCGACATGCTGCAGTTCCTCTTGGCGCGAGCGACGCGATTGTAGCATCAACTCGCATCAGGTCGCCGCCACCCGCGAAATTGCATGACGAGCGCGTCTGGCCAACCATTCCCAGGCCACATGCTGACGCTGAATTTTTCCCCAACAACAAGAGAGAGAGACCCTCCCGCCATGCTCGATATTCTCAATGACCTGATCTGGAGCAAGCTGCTGATCGTGATGCTGATCGGCCTCGGTCTGTACTTCACCATCGCCTCGCGCTTCGTCCAGTTCCGCTACTTCGGCAGCATGTTCCGTATCTTCAGCGAGG
>NZ_JAWVXU010000048.1:0-9618 GCF_033723075.1 Pseudomonas sp. | reverse complement strand
GAACAGCAGGGCACCGACCTTGTCGGCGATGGCGCGGAAACGTGGGAAATCCAGGGTCTTGGAATAGGCGGAGAAGCCGGCGACGATCATCTTCGGCTGGCACTCGACGGCCAGGCGCTCGACCTCGTCGTAATCGATCAGGCCGGTAGTGGTGTCGATGCCGTACTGCACCGCGTTGTACAGCTTGCCGGAGGAGCTGACCTTGGAACCGTGGGTCAGGTGACCGCCGTGGGCCAGGCTCATGCCGAGGATGGTGTCGCCGGCATTGATCAGCGCCAGGTACACGGCACTGTTGGCCGAGGAGCCGGAGTGCGGCTGGACGTTGGCGTAATCGGCGCCGAACAGTTGCTTGGCGCGGTCAATGGCCAGCTGCTCGACCACATCGACATGCTCACAACCACCATAGTAGCGCTTGCCCGGATAGCCTTCGGCGTACTTGTTGGTCAGGCCGCTGCCCTGAGCTTCCATTACCCGCTTGCTGGTGTAGTTTTCCGAGGCGATCAGCTCGATGTGATGCTCCTGGCGTGCCTCTTCGGCGTTCATCGCCGCCAGCAGTTCGTCGTCGTAGCCCTTGATTTGGTCTTGTTTGCTGAACATCGCTGATCTCCTGCGGTGCCACGTCGTGGCGCCTTTGTGTCGGAATCGGGTCGGAATCGGGGTTGAGCCCTTGTGCAGCCGATGGTATGACTCGCCCTGAACAGCCAGATGCCTATGTACGCCACGGGAGGTTGCGTTTGCGACATGCGCGTCGGCGACAGCTCGCTGTCGGTCATGCGAATGTTTCTCCGCGGCCCGGCCGAGCGCCGTGCAGCGCAGCCGGGGCCGTCAGCGCAGCCAGTATTCGCGCACAGCCGCGAGCAGCAGAAAGTGCCCGGGATAGAACAGGTAGGCCCAGCGGCGTACCGGCGGAACCTGGATCTGCAGCGGCTGGCGCAGCAGCCAGAGGCCGAACAGCGGCGCCAGGGCGCAGCTGAGAATCACCGCCCAGGCAAAGGGATCGCCGCGTGCCGCATCGACATAGAAGGGCGGCCAGTAATTGGCGAGAAGGCACAATAGTAGCGGCCAGATCCAGGCCGGATGGGATCGCTTCAATGCATAAACGAACGCCGCCGGCAGCAAGGCTCCGGCGGCGCCGAACATCAGCCACGGATGGCCGACCACGGCCAGCAGCAGGGCGCCGATGGCCAGCCAGCGCGCCTGGCCACTGGCCTGCTGCACGCCACTGGCGATCAGCAGGCCGAGGACCAGGGTCGGCAGCACATTGAGCGATTGCGGCGCCTGCACCAGCAGGCGATACGGCCACTCGGAAAGCAGCGAGAACAGCAGCAACAGGCCGAGATAGCGCAACGGCACCGGCAGGCGCGGGCGCGTCGACGGCCGCACTAGGTTGGCGGCGATGGCCAGGCAGAACAGTGGAAAGGCCAGGCGCCCGGGAATATAGAGGGCGTATAGCTGCGGCCAGACATGCCGCAGGTGATCGATCAGCATGCTCAGCAGCGCCAGCCACTTGAGCAGGTCCAGCGCGGTATCACGCGGGCGACTGGCCAGGGCTGGGGAAAGGGGCGGCATGGCGGCGCTCACAGGTCATCGAGTGGTGATCGACGTTAACCCAAGATCGCCGCCGCTGCCCATCCGGCATCCCGCCAACGGCATGGCGGGCACCGCTGGCGCTGTGGCCAGCGGGTTTTCAGCACCGTTCAGCGGTTGCGAAAATATCGAGCGCCATAGCGCAACGCCAGCAGCGGGCGGTCGCAGTAGGCGAGCGTTTTCTCACACGTTCTCAGCCCTGCAGCTTGGCGTTGCAGCTGCTGGAGGCGGTTACCAGGCGCTGCTGAAGCGCCGGGTCAGGTTGCGCCTGGCTACGCATCGCTTCCAGCTCTGCCTGGCTGAACTCGCTGCTGACCTTGTCGGCCGCGCATTCGCAGAAGGCCTGGAGCTGTGGCTTGCTGTGGGTGGATTGGGCGCTGGCCACACACTCGTTGACGAACTCGGTTTTGGCTCCCGCTGGCCAGTCGGCGGCAGTGGCGGGCAGGGCAAAGGCCAGGGGAAGGAAAAGCGCAATCAAATGACGGTGGCTCATGGTGGACTCCTGTTCGGGTCTATTACGTCGGCAAGCGCTGCCGGGACCCTAGCTGTGAGGCCGTGTTCAGCCGTGAGTTCCTTTTCATTTGCGTGCAGTTGCCGGCCAGCTGTTCGGCGGGCCGGACAGCGCCTGGAATGAACAAGATGTCGCCACAGCGTGCTACCCACGACAGGTTGCGAGGGTAAAGTAGCGCCATGCGCCGATGATCCAACAAGAAGGAACGAGTAATGTCCGATTCATCGCAACAGTTCGCCAGCGACAACTATTCCGGCATCTGTCCGGAAGCCTGGGCCGCCATGGCGGAGGCCAATCACGGCCATGATCGTGCTTACGGCGACGATCAGTGGACGGCGCGCGCCGCCGATCATTTCCGTGAACTGTTCGAAACCGACTGCGAAGTGTTCTTCGCCTTCAACGGCACCGCGGCCAACTCCCTGGCCCTGGCGGCGCTGTGCCAGAGCTACCATAGCGTGATCTGCTCGGATACTGCCCACGTCGAGACCGACGAATGTGGTGCCCCGGAGTTCTTCTCCAACGGCTCCAAGCTGCTGCTGGCGCAGACCGAGAGCGGCAAGCTGACTCCGGCGGCGATCCGCGAGATCGCCCTCAAACGCCAGGATATCCACTACCCGAAACCGCGGGTGGTGACCCTGACCCAGGCCACCGAGGTCGGTACGGTCTATCGCCCCGAAGAGGTCCGGGCGATCAGCGCCACCTGCCGCGAGTTGGGCCTCCATTTGCACATGGACGGCGCGCGCTTCTCCAACGCCTGCGCCTTTCTCGGTTGCAGCCCGGCCGAGTTGACCTGGAAGGCTGGCGTCGAGGTGCTCTGCTTCGGCGGCACCAAGAACGGCATGGCGGTGGGCGAGGCGATCCTGTTCTTCAACAAGGCGCTGGCCGAAGATTTCGATTACCGCTGCAAGCAGGCCGGTCAACTCGCCTCGAAGATGCGCTACCTGTCCGCGCCCTGGGTGGGGCTGCTGCAGAGCGACGCCTGGCTGAAGTACGCGCGGCATGCCAACCAGTGCGCGCGCCTGCTCGCCGAGCTGGTCGACGATGTGCCGGGCGTCAGCCTGATGTTCCCGGTCGAGGCCAACGGCGTGTTCCTGCAGATGTCCGAAGCGGCCTTGGAAAACCTGCGCGCCAGGGGCTGGCGTTTCTACACCTTCATCGGCGCTGGTGGGGCGCGCTTCATGTGCTCCTGGGATACCGAGGAAGAGCGGGTGCGCGAACTGGCGGCGGATATCCGCATGGCCATGGCTGCGGGCTAGGCTTGGCCCGATCCGCCGGCCCGTCCAGGACGGTGCCCGCGCCGAAGTTGATCGAATAACCGTCGATGTCGCGGCTCGCTATTCAGCGGGATGGGGGGAGCCTGTGACTCTATCCCGGGACGGGCACTGCACGCAGGGCGGGGCAACCGACCACTTACCTTGACAGGGGGACGCCGGGAACCTAAACCAAAACGAGTCATGGCAAACAACCCCGCCTGACACCGAGAGGAAAGCATCCATGCTCCGGTTTGTGGGGGATCGCCCGCCTCTAAGCGTCTATCCCCTTTCATCCAGCACCCGCGCGCGACTCGCCCTCTTTCCCAGATATTCCGGTTCTCCTTCCTGCGTGTTGCGCGCAGCGCATCTCCAGGGAGTACCCCATGAACGACACCTTTAACCTGCAGCGTCGGCAAGTGTTGCTGGGCAGTGCCGGAGCAGTGGCTTCGGCCAGTCTGTTCGGTTTCAGTCCACTCAGCCTGGCAGCAGAGATGCCACTGCCGGACTACGTCAACTGGAAGAATCCCGAGGCGCTGATCGTGCACAGCGCCAACACCCTGGAAACCAGGCGCGACGCCATAGGTACCAGCATCGTCACCTCCAACGAGCAACTGTTCGTGCGCAACAACCTGCCGGCGCCGGATGCCGCCATCGTTGCCGACCGTGACGCCTGGACGGTCGCCTTCCAGGGCGTGAAGAACCCGCGCAGCATGACCCTGGGCGAGCTCAAGAGCCTCGGCGTCGAGACCGTGGCCTGCGTGCTGCAGTGCTCGGGCAACGGCCGCGCGTTCTTCCCCCATGGCGCCAGCGGTACCCCGTGGAGCGTGGGTGCGGCCGGCTGTGTGTTCTGGAGTGGGGTGCCGGTCAGTGCGGTGGTCGATGCCCTCGGCGGCATTGGCGATGGGTTGGAGTACATGACCAGCACCGGTGGCGAAACCTTGCCCGCCGGTATCGAGCCGAAAGATCTGCTGGTCGAGCGCTCGGTGCCGTTGCGCGCGCTGGAGCACGCCATCCTCGCCTGGGAGCTGAACGGCGAGCCCTTGCCCCTGGCTCACGGCGGCCCGTTGCGCTTGGTGGTGCCCGGCTATTACGGGGTGAACAACATCAAGTACGTCAAGCAGGTGGCATTCACCGCCGAGCAGACCGCTGCCAAAATCCAGGCCTCCGGCTACCGCATCCGTCCGGTCGGCCAGGGCGGCGCACCTGATCAGCCTTCGATGTGGGAGATGAGCGTCAAATCCTGGATCACCCAGCCGCTGCAGCAGGCCAAGGCCGGGAGGGTACGGATCCAGGGTGTGGCGTTCGGTGGGGCCAGTGCGGTGCAGGGGGTCGAAGTATCCCTGGACGCGGGCAAGAACTGGCAGATGGCGCGCTTCGTTGGCCCGGATCTGGGGCCTTTCGCCTGGCGACCATTCGTGCTGTTCACCGAACTCAAACCGGGGAGCTACACCTTGGCCAGCCGGGCAATCGATGCCCAGGGTGCCATGCAGCCCCAGGAGCGCCTGGATAATGAACGCGGCTACGGCCACAACGGCTGGCAGGATCATGCCGTCAGCCTTGTGGTGGCTTGAGCCGATGCGGGGGCTCGGGTTCGCCTTGGTCGGCCTGCTCGCCATGGCGCAGGCGAGCGCGGGTGATACGCGTCTGGCGCTCGGCCGGCAGGTGTTCACCGAGCAGGCCCAGCCTTCCTGCAGCCTCTGCCACAGCCTGCGCGAGGCCGGTGCCAGCGGTATCATCGGTCCCGATCTGGATCAGCTCAAGCCGAGCGTCGAGCGGGTCGCGGCGGCGGTGCAGGGTGGTGTCGGCGTGATGCCGAGCTTTGCCGCATCGCTCAGCGCCGAACAGATCGAGGCGGTGGCTCACTATGTGGCAGAGATGGCCGGGCAGTGAACCCTGCGCTGGGGTTGGCTACCCCGACATGCGACGCCACGGATCGGCACCGACAAAGGATGACTAGCGAGGATGAAGAGCAGTGAAGCGATTTATCGGGAAGCCCTGGAGCAGTTGCAACGGCTGATCGAGCAGGCCACCGCGCAGAGCGTTGACGAGGCCCATGCCGCCGCGCTGGCGACGGCGGATCGCTACGCCCATCCGTCCGTACGCATGGTCTACATCGTTGCGGTCGAGGAGGCAGGGCTGCTGTTCTTCGTCAACACCGAGAGCGGCAAGGGCCAGCAGCTCATCGACAATCCGCGCGCATCGCTGTGTTTCTTCTGGCGCGAACTGCAGGAACAGGTGACGCTCGAAGGCGAGGTCGTTCGACAATCCGTTGCAACGTCGGACAGCTACTGGCGCAAGCGGGCACGCGAGGTCCAGCTGGCGGCCTGGGTGCTGCCGCAGGGCGCTCCGGCGTCGGCAAAAGGCGAAGCGCGCCGGCAGGTGCGCCAGCATGAACAGGCCCTGGGCTTCGATCCGGTGCCGCGCAGTCCGAATTGGTGCGCCTTCCGCCTTCAGCCTGAGCGGATCGAGTTCTGGCCGTCTGGCTGGCAGCGCGTGCGCGAGCGTGTCAGGTACCTGAAAGATGCGGATGGGGTTTGGTCGGAGGAGGTGCTCACCCCCTGAGAGATTCAGGGGGTGAGCTTGTGAGGTGGGTAAGCCGTCGTGGGTAAGCCGTATGGATCAATAGTCGATGACCACGTCGCCTTGGGGCACGCTGCAGCAAGAGAGGATATAGCCTTCGGCGACGTCCTCGTCGGTAATCCCGCCGTTATGCTCCATGCTCACCTCGCCAGCGGTCTTCATTACCTTGCAGGTGCCGCAGATGCCCATGCCGCAGGCCTTGGGGATGTGCAAGCCGAGTTTGGCCGCTGCGGCATGCACGGTCTCGCCCGGGTCGACGCGAATGCTCTTGCCGGTGGCGACGAAGGCCACCTGATGCTGGTCGGCAACGGGCACCGGCTCGGCGTCGGCGGCTTCCGCAGCCAGCTCCTTGACCTCGGCGCGGACCTCCGGTGGCGTCGCGCCGAAGGACTCCTCGTGATAATGCTGCATGTCGAAGCCATTGCTCTCGAGCAGGTGCTTGACCGCATTCATGTAGGGCGTCGGCCCGCAGCAGAAGATTTCCCGTTCCATGAAGTCTGGCGTCATCAATTCCAGCATCTTCTGGTTGAGGTAACCGCGGTAGCCGGCCCAGGCCTCGCCGAGGCCGTGCTTCTCACAGATGATGTGCAGGCTGAAGTTGCTGATCCGCGCCGCCATGTGCTCCAGTTCGCGGTGGAAGATGATGTCCTTGGGCGTGCGGGCGCTGTGCACGAAGACCATGTCGACGTTGGCGTTGGTGTCATAGAACCAGCGGGCCATGGACATCACCGGAGTAATGCCCACACCGCCACTGAGGAGCAGCACCTTGTCGGCCGGGAAGTCGATGGCGTTGAACAGCCCGACCGGGCCGTGTACCGCCAACTCCTGGCCTTCCTGCAGGTTGTCGTGCAGCCAGTTGGAGACCTTGCCGCCGGGCATCCGCTTGATCGAAATGGAGAAGCTGTAGGGCACCGACGGGGAGCTGGAAATGGTGTACGAACGCATGACCGGCCGCTCGTCGATTTCCAGTTCCAGGGTGACGAACTGGCCCGGTTTGAAGAAGAACAGCACCGGTTGTTCGGCCATGAAGCAGAAGGTGCGCACATCCCAGGTTTCCTGGATCACCTTGACGCAGCGCACCAGATGGCGGCCGTTGCTCCAGGTCTGGGTGGTAACGGGATTGAGGAAGTCGTTCGACATGGTCGGTATCTCGCGCGCAGCGGCCTGATGTTGGCCTATTGAGGTGGATTGTGCGCAACGGTTAGTGCGCTCATTTATCCATGAGCGACATTGACATACTTATCGCGACCTGCCGCCTGGCGCGTGGCTTGCCGCGTCGGAAACGGATGTGGCCATGTCGCCTGTGGATAAGGTTTGCTCGGCGTCCATCGCCACACTCAGCCCCAGCCGAAGCAAATGGATAAGAGCGTCCGATTCTCTCGATCCCGCGTAAGAACCGCCATTCGGCAGGCGGTTTGCGGAGGGTCTGGAACGCCGCCTTGCGTAGCAACCGAAACAGCCACTTTTTGCGGCGCTCGCACGGCGAGTCGCCATTGAGGAGTTACCGATGGACGTCACTTCCACCCTGAGTCTGGGCGACCCCCTGGATCCGGCACGCAAGGCCACCGCCGAGATGCTGCAACGCCGCGAGCGGACCTTCTCGCTGCCGCAACCCTTTTACAGCGACGAGCGCCTGTTCCAGATCGACATGCAGGAGATCTTTCACAAGGAATGGCTGATAGCCGGCATGACCTGTGAAATCCCGGCCAAGGGCAACTACCTGACTCTGCAGATCGGCGATAACCCGATCATTGTCATCCGTGGCGCCGAAGGTGTGGTGCATGCCTTCCACAACGTCTGCCGCCACCGCGGGTCGCGTCTGTGTACCAGCGACAAGGGTAAGGTGGCCAAACTGGTTTGCCCCTACCACCAGTGGACCTACGAGATTGACGGGCGGCTGCTGTTCGCCGGCACCGAGATGGGCGCCGACTTCGATATGAAGGAATACGGCCTCAAGCCGGTGCAGTGCAAAACTGCCGGCGGCTACATCTTCATCTCCCTGGCCGAAACTCCGCCAGCGATCGATGACTTCCTCACCACCCTGGCCCATTACATGGAGCCCTACGACATGGAAAACACCAAGGTGGCCGTGCAGTCCACCTTGATGGAAAAAGCCAACTGGAAGCTGGTCCTGGAAAACAACCGCGAGTGCTACCACTGCAACGGGGCGCACCCGGAGTTGCTCAATACCCTGCTGGAGTGGGACGACGTCACCGATCCGCGTGCCAGTCAGGCTTTCAAGGACCACGTTTCCGAGTCCGCGGCCAAGTGGGACGCCGAGAAGATTCCCTACGCCCACGCCAGCTTCGGCCTGCGTAACCGCATCGTGCGTATGCCGCTGCTCAAGGGCACGGTGTCCATGACCATGGATGGCAAGCAAGGCAGCAAGAAACTCATGGGCCGTATCCAGAACCCCGACCTCGGCTCTATGCGTATCCTCCATCTGCCGCACTCGTGGAACCACTGCATGGGCGATCACATCATCGTCTTTACCGTATGGCCGATCAGTGCCCAGGAAACCATGGTCACCACCAAGTGGCTGGTGCACAAGGACGCAGTGGAAGGTGTCGACTACGACGTCGCGCGCCTGCGTCAGGTGTGGGACGCGACCAATGACCAGGACCGTCGTCTGGCCGAAGAAAACCAGCGTGGCATCAACTCCACGGCCTATCAGCCTGGCCCATACTCGAAAACCTACGAGTTCGGTGTGGTCAACTTTATCGACTGGTACAGCGAGCGCCTGCTCAACAACCTTGGCGCTGCTCCGGCAGCCTATCTGCGCCAGGTTAACGACTGACTGTCACTGCCTGCCCGTCTTGTGGGGGGCGGCGCGTTTATGGAGGCGAGTTGATGTCGATTGGTCTAGGGCTGGTTATTCTGCTGATCTTATATAGTGGCATCGCCATGTGGCGCGTCCAGCGGTCTACGGTTCCGGGTGCTGGACGGCCATCTGAGGGAAGCACTGAATAACCGGTCTGCAGGATTGCCGCTACTCGCTCTATGATCTGATAACTGCCGCGTAGTACGGCAGTTATCGTTCGGGAAGAAAAAGCCCCCGCCAGGGTTGCCTTTGACGGGGGCTGAAAACACTCCTCGAAAGGAGCTCAGTGTGTAGGGGCGGGCAGTGCCTGATTGGTAAAGGCCATTACCACCAGCAATAACGCCAAGTCAGGATGCCAGGCGAGGTCTTGTTCGATTGTGTGCAAAGCGACAGGGCGCTAGTCGATAGCGCCGGTTCCTGAAAGAGTGAGTCGCTCATCCAGTGGGCCTCCCCGGGGGGGGGCTCTATTGACTCCATCTATATAAAGGGGCGTGCAAGCTGGTCGCATGGTTCAAGGCGCGCGCGGCACAGGATTGCAGTGCGAGTAGCGGGAGCTTTCAATAAAGCCTTGACGTAGTTTCTGCGGGGCCTATAATCCGCACCTCTTCTGGCGCAGGCTTCTCGGCAAACCTCTTGTAAAACAAGAAGTTAGCTTAAAAATAGAAGTTGCAGTGCAGCGAAAGCTGTGTAGAATGCGCCGGGCTGACAGGGTGGTGGTTAAGGCCTTGTTGGTGATTTGGTCGAGGTGGTTGGAAGCGGTAACGAGGTGGTTGACAGCGGTTTGAAACGCTGTAGAATTCGCCTCCCGCTGACGAGAAGCCTGGAGTTGATCGGAAGCGCAAGCGGTTGAAGTTGAAAAGAAATTT
>NZ_JAWVXU010000047.1:0-9864 GCF_033723075.1 Pseudomonas sp. | reverse complement strand
TGGCCCTGCGCGGCGACGGCCAGCACTTCATCTCGCTCGATAGGGTGATCCGCACCATGCGTGACACCGGTGCCGACATGCACGACAAGTACAAGGAAACCTCACGCGGCGGCCTGGCGGTCAGCGCCATCGAGTGTTGAGCCCCGCTACCCCGTCCATCGCCAATCGCTTCAGGTTCCGCTCACAGGCCCGCGTCGAGGAGAGCTAGGCATGTCCAGTTACGAGGCGTTGCAGCCGCCCGCAGAACTCGCCCTTTCGGCGATCGGCTTCCTGCTCAGCGACAATTTCAGCCTGATCGGCCTGGCGGCGGTGCTTGAGCCTTTGCGCCGCGCCAATCAGTTTTCCGGGCGCAGCCTCTATCGCTGGCAGACCCTGACTATGGACGGTCGTGCCGTGCGCGCCAGCAACGGCATGCTGGTGACGCCAGATGGCGCTGCGCACACGGAGCCGGCGCTGGATGCCTTGATTCTGTGTGGTGCCGAAAGCCTGCAGCGCGACTGCGATCCCGAGCAGATCCGCCTGCTGCAGAATCTGGCGCGGCGGGGCGTGCACCTGGGGGCGCTGGGGAGCGGCAGCTGGGTGTTGGCCAGTGCCGGTCTGTTGCAGGGCTACGCGTGTTGTACGAGCTGGGACTGTCAGGTGGATATGCGCGATACCTTTCCCGCTGTCTCACTCAGCCCGCAGCGCTTCGTGCTCGACCGTGATCGCTACACCGCCGCGGGGGGCACGGCCGGGCTGGAGCTGATGCTGCAACTGATCGGCCGCAGCCATGGGCCTGCGCTGGTGGACGCGATCAGCGAAACTATGGTGCACGAGCAGCTGCGCAGTGAGTCTGGGCCGCCGCAGATGTCGTTCCGCCAGGCATTGGGCAGTGCCCAGCCGAAGTTGCAGGAAGCGATAGCGCTGATGGAGGCCAATCTCGAAGAACCCATCGAACTCGATAAGCTGGCACGCTATGTCGAACTGTCGCGGCGCCAACTCGAGCGGCTGTTCTGCCAGTATCTGCGTTGTTCGCCGTCGCGCTATTACCTGAAACTGCGCCTGCTGCAGGCGCGGCAGATGCTCAAGCAGACGGCCTTGCCGATAGTGGAGGTGGCCAGCAACTGTGGCTTCCTGTCCCCGCAGCACTTCTCCAAGTGCTATCGCGAACACTTCGGTGTGGCGCCGAGCAACGAGCGTTTGAGCAAGTCGCAACTCTGCCGCCTGGCCATGCACTGAGCGCGGCAGGTGTTCGTAGCCTGGATGCAATCCGGGGAAGTCTGCTGCCTGCACAGCCGCTCCGGGATTACATCCGGGCTATGGCTATGGGGGTTGTGTAGGGTGGATCACGGCGCGTAGCTGACGCTTTTTTCATCCACCATCGCTATTGGTGGATGGGTGAAGCGTCATCCACCCTACGAGGTCGCGGGTCTAGCAAATAAACATAGGATCTACGCGCTGTGCCTGGATTCACCGCTACGGACCTTTTTATTGGCGATGTACCCGTTCACTGTTGCATGGCGTCGGCACTCTAGGAGCGGCCCATAGCCGCGACCGCTGTTGCGCGGGCATGGGACAAGGTGTCTCCCTCCGCCCCTACGGTGTGCATCTATCGCCAGCGGCCGTACAAACAACCCCATTGCGTGTTGCGAGGCGATAGCCGTAGATACAGTCGGAGCGCGTAGCCTGAGGAGCAAGGCGACGTAGCCCAACGAGCATGCCTCCACACGCCATTCTGCGGATCGGCGGTTTCCTCTGCTCTTTGCCACAACGCCCCGTCTCGGTTCGCACCGGGCGGGGCTTTTTTGTGTCCGGGCGGCTGCCCTGGAGCGTAGCGATCCCCTCATCCATTGCGTGCCTCTTTTCAAGCGGCTTACAACGCTTCGGTATATGCCTGGGCAGGCGCAGCGGATCTGACCAACTTCGGGTCGGAAACGTACAAAAACCGGCTGTTTGTATCTGTTGCAATGCTTTCCAACGGCTAGCCAGACCGGTGGGCCGAGTCACTGGAAAACAACAAGGATCAACTCCATGCAAATGCCCAAGACGCTCAGAATTCAGAACGGTCAGAAGGTCCAGTCGACCTTCTCCGCCCAGGAATATGCCAACCGCCAGGCCCGACTGCGTGACCACATGGCCGCCGAAAACATCGACGCGGCGATCTTCACCTCGTACCACAACATCAACTACTACAGCGATTTCCTGTTCTGCTCGTTCGGCCGCCCCTACGCCCTGGTGGTGACTCAGGACAGCGCGGTGACCATCAGCGCCAATATCGATGGCGGCCAGCCATGGCGGCGTACCGTCGGCACCGACAACATCGTCTACACCGACTGGCAGCGTGACAACTTCTTCGTCGCCATCCAGCAAGCCCTGCCCAAGGCGCGTCGCATCGGCATCGAGTTCGACCATCTGAACCTGCAGAATCGTGACAAGCTCGCCGCCCGCTACCCGGATGCGCAGTTGCTGGACATCGCCGCACCCTGCATGGGCATGCGCCTGATCAAGTCGGTTGAGGAGCATGCCATGATTCGCCACGGCGCGCGTATCGCCGACATCGGCGGTGCCGCAGTGGTCGAAGCCCTGCAGGATCAGGTGCCGGAGTACGAAGTGGCTCTGCACGCCACCCAGGCGATGGTGCGCGAGATCGCCCGCACCTTCCCCGACGTCGAATTGATGGACACCTGGACCTGGTTCCAGTCCGGCATCAACACCGACGGCGCGCACAACCCGGTGACCACGCGCAAGGTCAACAAGGGCGACATCCTCAGCCTCAACTGCTTCCCGATGATCGCCGGCTACTACACTGCGCTGGAACGCACCCTGTTCCTCGACCATTGCTCCGACGAGCACCTGCGTCTGTGGCAGGTCAACGTCGAGGTGCACGAAGCCGGTCTCAAACTGATCAAGCCGGGCATGCGCTGCAGCGACATCGCGCGCGAGCTGAACGAGATCTTCCTCCAGCACGACCTGCTGCAATACCGCACCTTCGGCTACGGCCACTCGTTCGGCACCCTCAGCCACTACTACGGCCGTGAGGCTGGCCTGGAGTTGCGCGAAGATATCGACACGGTTCTCGAGCCCGGCATGGTGGTGTCCATCGAGCCGATGATCATGCTGCCCGAAGGTCTGCCAGGTGCCGGTGGCTACCGCGAGCACGACATCCTGATCGTCAACGAGCACGGTGCGGAGAACATCACCAAGTTCCCCTACGGTCCGGAGAAGAACATCATTCGCAAGTAAGCCGGCCTGCGCGGCAGCAGAGACACGTCTCTGCTGCCGCGCAGTCATTACCCAGGCCGCCAGGCCAGGAGGCAACAGGGTGAATACACCAGGCAAGCCACTTCGCTGGATCTCTTTAGCGTGCCCATGGGCGCTGTGGGCTGCGGCGTTTCGCCGTCAGTACTCGGCACTGATTGCCTGGTGGCATGCACTGCTGCCGGACGAGGCTATCGCGCTTCTGCAGTTCCCCCCGCACCTTGGTCAGCGGCCTGATTTCGCCATGGCCGTGGGCTACAGCCCTGAACCTGCCGACTACCCCCGCATGGCAATCGATGGCTCCGCCAGGCATGTCCCGTTGGTCAAGCAGAACGACAATCTCCCTGGAGAACAGCAACCATGAACAACAGTGTCTTTGTGGGCGAGTTGACCTGGAAGGAATATGAGGCCTCCATCGCCGATGGCGAACGCGTGCTGTTTCTACCGGTCGGTGCGCTTGAACAGCACGGCCACCATATGTGCATGGACGTCGACGTGCTGTTGCCCACCGCCGTCAGCCGTCGGGTGGCCGAGCGCATCGATGCACTGGTGCTGCCGGCACTGCCCTATGGCTACAAGTCGCAGCAGAAGTCCGGTGGCGGCAATCACTTCCCGGGCACGACCAGCCTGGATGGCGCCACCCTGACCCATAGCGTGCAGGACATCATCCGCGAACTGGCGCGCCACGGTGTACGCCGGCTGGTGCTGATGAACGGGCACTACGAGAACTCCATGTTCATCGTCGAGGGCATCGACCTGGGGCTGCGCGAGCTGCGCTATGCCGGGATCAATGACTTCCGCGTAGTTGTGCTGTCCTACTGGGATTTCGTCAGCGATCCAGGGGTTATCGCGCAGCTCTACCCGGATGGCTTTCTCGGTTGGGACATCGAGCATGGCGGGGTGTTCGAGACCTCGCTGATGCTGGCGCTCTACCCCGAGCGGGTCGATATGGACCGGGTGGTCGATCACCCGCCAGCCCGTTTCCCGCCGTACGACGTCTTTCCCATCATCCCGGAACGTACCCCCGCTTGCGGCACCCTGTCGTCCGCCCGCGGAGCCAGTCGCGAGAAGGGCGAGCTGATCCTGAGCGTCTGTGTAGAGGGTATCGCCAAGGCGGTCGAGGAGGCTTTCGCAAGCGTCCCCTGACAATGCCAACCCGACAGTCGAATGTCATCGCCCACTGATTCATACAACTACAAGAATGATCGAGAGGCTAGCATCATGAATACGCAACCATGCGCGGTGGAAGCCGCGGCCACCCTATCCAGGAAGCCCCTGGAGGTGCAGGTGAACATTTCCCAGAGTGCTTGGCTGAAGGGCCTTAATCCCGCGGTTACCTTGGGCTCCCTAGGGTTGATCGTCAGCGTGGTGATCGGCCTGCTGCTGTACCAAGATCAGGCGGCTGCGCTGTTCGACCGGATCCGCAGTGCCATCACCTACGCCTTCAGCTGGTATTACGTGCTGATCGCGGCGTTGTTTCTATTCTTCAACGCCTGGCTGGCGTTCAGCCGTTTCGGTCGTATCCGGCTGGGACGTCAGGACGAGCGTCCCGAGTTCGGCTATTTCTCCTGGTTCGCCATGGTCTTTTCCGCCGGGCAGGGTATTGGCCTGATCTTCTGGAGCATCGCCGAGCCGATGTTCCATATGCAGGGCAACCCGTTCAGCACTACGACCATGAGCGCCGAGGCGGCGGAAACCGCCATGCGCATCACCTTCTTCCACTGGGGCCTGCATGCCTGGTCGATCTATTGCATCGTCGCCCTGGCGTTGGCCTATGCCGCTTTCCGCAAGGGCCTGCCGCTGACCATTCGCTCGACTCTGCGGCCGCTGTTCGGGCGCCATATGGATGGCCCCTGGGGTCATGCGGTGGACATCCTGGCGATCCTGGCGACCATCTTTGGCGTGGCGACTTCCCTGGGCCTGGGCGCGCAACAGATCAACGCCGGTCTGAGCCGGCTGCTGGGCCTGGAAAGCTCGGTGTTGGTGCAGCTGTGCCTGATCGGGCTGATCACCCTGGTCGCGGTGGCCTCTGCAGTGTCCGGGGTCAATCGTGGCGTCAAGCGGCTCAGCGAGCTGAACATCATATTGAGCATCGTCCTGATCCTGTTTTTCTTCGTCTGGGGCCCGAGCCGCTACCTGGTCATGTCGCTGATCGATGCCACTGGCGACTACCTGGCGCACTTCGTCGAAATGAGTTTCTGGATGGACGCCAGCAAGCAGGATCCGGCCGCCTGGGAGGGCTGGAAATCCAGCTGGCAAGGCTGGTGGACGGTGTTCTACTGGGGCTGGTGGTTGTCCTGGGCACCTTTTGTCGGGGTGTTTATCGCCCGGGTTTCCCGTGGTCGCACCATTCGCGAGTTTATTCTTGGCGTGATCCTGGTGCCCTCGCTCATGACCTTCGTCTGGATTGCCGCCTTTGGTGGTACCGCAGTAGGCAATGAACTGTTCGATCAGGGCGGGATCGCCACTGCGGTCTCCACCGATGTAGCCAGCGCCTTCTTCGCCACGGTCGACTCCATGTCCCTGGGCGGGTTGGGTACCATGGCGCTGTGGCTGGGAACCTTGCTGATCGCCACCTACTTCATTACCTCCGCCGACTCCGCCACCCTGGTGCTGACCACCATCATGTCCCACGGCGCGATCCACCCGGCCAAGCGCCATCGGGTGTTCTGGGGTGGCCTGCAGGGCTTGGTCGCGGCGGTACTGCTGGTGGTCGGGGGCACGGCCTCGCTCGCCACCTTGCAAACCGCGGCCATCGCCAGTGCGCTGCCGTTCTCTTTGATCATGTTGCTGATGTGCTGGAGCCTGACCAAGGCCCTCCACGCAGAAGTTCCTGTGCCCGCCTGAGGCGCCGCCGGCCACCTCGGTGCGGGGTGGCTGGCTCTTGTCAGGTTCAGCCAGCAATCATTCCTACAAATATAAAAAGAGGATTTTTTTCATGAGTTCCTGGGTACTCACGCTCTTCGTCGCGCTCAACATTCTCATGCTCCTGACCGCGGCCGGAACCTATCTGTGCCGCTGTGCCAAAGAAAAAGCCGGACAGGTGGAGTAAGCACGATGGACTTCTACGAGCTGTTCAATTGGGGCCTGCTGATCGTCACCTTCGCGGTGATGATCCTGATCGGCTTTGTCTCCTCGCGCAAAGTCAAAGACAGCGAAGAAGGTGGCTTCCTCCTCGCCGGCCGGAGCCTCGGTGCCTTCGTCGGCGCCAGCACCATAGTTGCCACCGGCTTCAGCGGCTGGGGTTTCATGGGCTCGCCAGCGGTGGCTTACGAGTTCGGCGTCATCGAGTTGCTGGGCAACTTCTTCTTCGCCCCGGCGATGATGATCGCGGTGCTGTTCTTCGCCAATCACATGCAGAAGCGTGCCCTGCACATGGGCAGCAACACCATTCCCGAGTACATCGGCCAGATCCATGGTGGCGGCGCCGGCGGCCGCGTGCTGCAAGGGGTGGCAGCGGTCATGACGATCATCCTGCTGATGGTGTTCCTGGTCAGTCAGATCAAGGCAGTTGGCATGCTCGGCGCCTCCTGGCTGAACATCGACATGACCAGCAGCGCCTGGCTGATGATTTCGGTGATCATCCTCTACACCATGCTCGGCGGCCTGGCTGCAGTGGCCTGGACCGATACCGTGATGGTCTGCGGCATGGCGCTGGCGGCGGTGGTGATCATGATTCAGGTATTCACCAGCGTCGACCTGGGGCTGTGGGAAAGCAACCTCAACAGCATCGACCCGAACCTGCTCAACCCGAGTACGGCGGCGCCCTATGGCGAAAGCAAGGCCTCGGTGTTCCTGGTTTTGCCCTATGCCTTCCTGTTCGCCGCGGTACTGCCGTACATGGCCATTCGCTTCCTGGCATTTAGGCCGAAGGTGAAGATGCACAAGGTCGGTGTGTATGTGGCGATTCTCGGCGGTATGCTCAGCCTGATCCCGATCGTCGGTCTGTACATGCGCGCCTTCGGCCCGCAACTGTCCGATCCCGACAACGCCATGCCGATGTACCTGCAGACCTTCATGCACCCGGCTCTGCAGGGCTTGATCACTCTGTTCATCATCTTCGCCATGAAATCCACCGCCAACTCGATGCTGCATACCGTGGCGTCGGCGACCTCGCATGACCTGCGCCTGGCGCTGAACAAGCATGCCGAGGCGGACTCGCCGCATGCCCTGACCGTCAACCGCATCGCGGTGGTAGCGCTGGGCCTGCTGGGGCTGCTGATGATGATGTATGCGCCGCCGTTCATGCTGTCGTGGCTGGGTATTCTCGGTTCCGGCACCCTGCTGGCGGCGATGATCGGCCCGGTGTTCATCTCCACCTTCTGGCAGGGCAACGTCGCCGGCGCGCTGACGGCCATGCTGGTCGGCTTCTTCACCAGCGGCGGTCTGTTGCTGAGCACCGATATCGGCTGGGTCGAGGGGCCGCTGATTGGCTGCCTGGCCTCATCCGTCTGCTACGTGGCGGTGTCCATCCTCACTCGCACTCGCACTCGCACTCGATTGCCGGTGCTTCAGCGCGGGCGCTAACAGGCTGGTTTGCACGGGGCCGCGGGCTTGCTCAAGTCCGCGGCCTTTTGCTGTCCGTGGTTTGGCAACGCCGCGCCACAATTACCCGCCATGTGTTGTGGCGGGTCGGGGGCCGTCAGTTCAGCACGCTCTGCTTGCGTTCACCGCGCGGCGAGTGGCCGAAGAGCCGGCTGTAGCACTTGGAGAAGTGCGCCGGCGAGGCGAAGCCGCAGGACAGGGCGATGTCGCGTACCTGCGCCTCGCTGCGCAGGAGCAGGTCGCGGGCGCGTTTCAGGCGTAGCTCCAGATAGTACTGGCTGGGTTTGCGTTCCAGGTATTTGTGGAACAGCCGCTCCAGTTGGCGTACCGACATCTCGTTGAGCTGGGCGAGTTCTTCCAGTTCCAGCGGCTCCTCCAGGTTGGCCTCCATGATCGCGACTATCTGGCTCAGCTTCGGCTGGGTATTGCCGAGTTTCTGCCGCAAGGGCACGCGCTGCTGTTCGCGGGAGCCGCGCATGCGGTCGCAGAGCAGCAGTTCGGCGGCGCGGGTGGCGATCTCCACCCCGTCCGGTTCGCGGGCGATCAGTTGCAGGGTCATGTCCATGGACGCGGTGCCGCCGGAGCAGGTGTAGCGGTCACCGTCCAGCTCGAACAGCTGATTGGAGATGATGATGCCGGGGAACTTGTCCTTGAGCTGCTCGATGTCTTCCCAGTGGATGGTGCAGCGGTAGCCCTTGAGCAGGTCTGCGCTGGCCAGCAGGTGGCTGCCGGTGCAGATGCCGCCCAGCGGCACATGGTGCTGGGACAACTTGCGCAGCCAGTTGAGCAGGTTGCGGTCGTGCTTGGCCGGGATCGGGTTGGAGCCGACCACGAACAGCGCATCCAGCTCGGGGGCGTCGCTGATCGAGTGATCCGGCACCACGCACATGCCGTTGCTGGCGCGCACCGGCTCGTGGTCGGCGGCGATCAGCAGGGTGCGGTAGAGGGTGCGTTTGGCGGCCAGGTTGGCCATGCGCAGGGTCTCGATCGCGCAGGCGAAGCCGATCGTGGTGAAGTTGGGGCTCAGCAGGAAACCAAAGGTTTTCACCCGCGCGGCAGGCTGGCTCTCGGCCGGTGCCAAGGGGGGCGATGCTGGTGCCATTCTTTCCTCCTCCACTGCGCCGCTCGCGCTTGCTGGCAGGCCATGGGCCGGCAGCCGGGGCAACGGTGCGTTTTATTGTTGTTGGACGGCAGGGTGACACCTGCGTCGGCTGCAATCTTACACCCATTGCCGAACGCTTTGAGCGAGCCGGGCATGCTCAGCTGCTCCGCCAGCAGACCAGTTTGAACACTTTCGCGTCGGAAATGAGCAAACGGTCGCCAGGTGCATTTCGCACAATCCGCTGCAACAGGCGTTATCCATTCCGCCCCCAGTCGATGCGCACCGCAATGCGTCTGCTGATGGCTCCCAAACGGGAGTGGGGCTGGCGCTACGTCCTGATCAATAACAACAGGCGACCCAAGACTGTCGCAGGGAGAATCGAGATGTTCAGCAAACACGACCAGATCCAGGGCTACGACGACGAACTGCTGGCGGCGATCAACGCCGAAGAGGCGCGTCAGGAGCATCACATCGAGCTGATCGCCTCGGAAAACTACTGCAGCCAGCGGGTCATGCAGGCCCAGGGCAGCGGTCTGACCAACAAGTACGCCGAAGGCTATCCGGGCAAGCGCTACTACGGCGGCTGCGAGCATGTCGATGTGGTCGAGCAGCTGGCCATCGACCGTGCCAAGCAACTGTTCGGCGCCGACTACGCCAACGTCCAGCCGCACTCCGGCTCCTCGGCCAACAGCGCCGTGTACCTGGCGCTGATCAATCCGGGCGACACCATCCTCGGCATGAGCCTGGCCCACGGCGGCCACCTGACCCACGGGGCCAAGGTGTCGTCGTCCGGCAAGCTGTACAACGCCGTGCAGTACGGTATCGACACCGCCACCGGGCTGATCGATTACGACGAGGTCGAGCGCCTGGCCGTCGAGTGCCAGCCGAAGATGATCGTCGCCGGCTTCTCCGCCTATTCCAAGACCCTGGATTTCCCACGTTTCCGCGCCATCGCCGACAAGGTCGGTGCCCTGCTGTTC
>NZ_JAWVXU010000046.1:0-10235 GCF_033723075.1 Pseudomonas sp. | reverse complement strand
GCGGCAGATCCGACCGCTGTCTATGGCAAAGGCGGCGCCAATACTGCCGCGATGGCGTGCGCCACCTGCCATGGTGCCGAGGCTGAGGGCATGGCCGCAGCCGGATTTCCGCGGCTTGCCGGTTTGTCCGCCGTCTACATGCAAAGACAGCTGGCCGATTTCGCTTCCGGTGAACGCGCCAATCCGATCATGCAATCGATCGCTGCCGCCTTGAGTCCCGAGGAAGCGGACGCCGTCACGACGATGCTCGCCAACAAGCCGCGACCCGACGTCGAGCGAATCGGCCGCACGGCTGCGGCTCAAGGCCTTGGAGAAACACTGGCACTGCGTGGCGCATGGGAGCGCAACATCCCCGAATGTGTCTCCTGTCATGGACCTGGCGGTGTGGGTGTCGGCGATTCCTTTCCTCCACTCGCGGGGCAATCCGCCCAGTATCTGTCCTCGCAGCTGATCGCCTGGCGCCAAGGCACCCGTAAGAACGATCCCAACGACCTGATGGGCCACATCGCTCGTGACCTCACCGAGGACGAGATCAAGGCCGTCTCGGCATATTTCGCCAACTTGACCGACACAGGAGCAGGAAGATGAGAGCTCACACAAGCGCCTTGCTGCTGTTCGCATTTGCCATGCCTGCACATGCGGCCGACATCGCAATGGAGGATCAGTCGCAGATTCGCATCGGCACAGGAGAACCCGCCAGCCGCACGTATTTTCAGCCCCCGCAGGAAAGCGAGCTCCCGGACAACGCCTTTGGAAAGCTGGTGCAGGAAGGCCGTGCCATCTTCGTCGATACAAAAAACCGTGCGCCGGAATATGTAGGTAACGGCCTTGCGTGCGCCAACTGCCACCTCGAGCAGGGGCGAAAAGCCAACTCCGCACCGCTGTGGGCGGCGTATACCATGTACCCGGCGTACCGGAAGAAGAACGACAAGGTGAACACCTACGCCGAGCGGTTGCAGGGGTGTTTTCAGTTCAGCATGAACGGCAAGGCACCGGAAGCGGACGGTCCGGTAATTGCGGCCCTCTCGGCCTATTCGTACTGGCTCGCGACTGGCGCACCGACCGCTCAGGGGCTGCCAGGCCGCGCCTATCCGCAAGTGCCGCAACCCGAAGGCGGCTATGACCTTGCTAAAGGGCAGCAGGTCTACACCGCGCAGTGCGCGGTGTGCCATGGCGAGAACGGCGAAGGGCAGAAGTCAGGTACCGATTATGTGTTCCCGCCGCTTTGGGGGGCGGACTCGTTCAATTGGGGCGCAGGCATGCACCGGATCAATACGGCCGCGGCGTTCATAAAGGAAAGCATGCCCCTGGGCAAAGGCGGCAGCTTGTCGGATGAAGAAGCCTGGCATGTGGCGGCATTCATGAACAGCCACGAACGACCTCAGGACCCGCGCCTGATCGATGGCTCGGTAGAGAAGACTCGCGACAAGTATCACGCCAATGATGGCGTGAACCTGTACGGCGAGACGGTTAACGGAAAGCTGCTGGGCAAGGGTATCTAGCCCGGCTGAGTGGTCTGTGGTGGCGGAGGTCGATGGAGTGCCTGCCTGGGGTACTCTGCCTCTCCGCCATCCGCTGGCAAATGAAGGCCTTTGTTTCTTGCCGCTCCTCTCGCTCCCCCTGGGATAGGTGGCTGTCGCGCTGATCTTTGCTCATGGCAGCAGATACCTGTCCTGGCAATCAGGGTAGCGGGATGTGTCAAGGCAAAAAGCACTATCATCCGAACGGCCGTTTTTTGCCGAAGTCGGCCCCCGCACCGGCCCCATCTATGGCCTCACGCAGGCAATGCACAAGCGCACGAGCGCGAGCGCGAGCGCGAAAGGGGCAAGGTTGGACAGCGTTCTGGCCCGGCAAGGCCGCCGGGAAGACGGGTGGGATGGCGTTGCCGCGGCCTGCTCTCAGTCGCGGTAGAACACCTGCACCAGGTGATAGCCGAACTGGCTCTTCACCGGGCCATGCACTTCGCGCAGGGGTTTCTTGAAGATGACCTGGTCGATCGCCCGTACCATCTGCCCCGGGCGCACCTCGCCCAGGTCGCCGCCGCGTTTGCCGGACGGGCAGGTGGAGTACTGGCGCGCAAGCAGGTCGAAGGCCTCGCCGGCGGCGATGCGCTTCTTCAATGCGGCGGCTTCTGCTTCGGTTTTCACCAGAATATGGCGGGCCATTGCTTTTGCCATGACGAGTTCCTCATTTCTACCGGACGCGTATTGTGCCAGTGTTTGCTGCGCCATCAGAATGACGTCACTTTTCAGGTTTGCCGGATTATCCGGGTCACGGGCGAATCCTGGCCTACTGTATTAAATCCAATCGACGGAAGCGCTGCTCATGGATATCCACTCAATGCTGAAAATCCTGGCCAGCCAGGATGGTTCCGACCTCTATCTGTCCACCGGTGCGCCGCCGTGCGCCAAGTTCAATGGTGTGCTCAAGGCGCTCAGTCAGGAGTCCCTGAAGGCCGGTGAGGTGGCTGCCATCGCCGAGGCGGTGATGGATGTCGCCCAGCGTGAGGAGTTCGAGCGCGAGTTGGAGATGAACCTGGCGATTTCCCTGGCCGGGGTCGGGCGCTTTCGTATCAATATCTTCAAACAGCGCAACGAGGTGTCCATAGTCGCGCGCAACATCAAGCTGGATATCCCCAAGTTCGAGGACCTGAAGCTGCCCGAGGTGTTGCTCGGTACCGTCATGGAAAAACGCGGCCTGGTGCTGTTCGTCGGCGGCACCGGTTCGGGCAAGTCCACCTCGCTGGCGGCTCTGATCGACTACCGCAACCGCAATAGCGGCGGCCATATCATCACCATCGAAGACCCCGTGGAGTATGTCCATCGGCACAAGAAATCGATCATCAATCAGCGTGAAGTGGGGGTCGACACCCGCAGCTTCCATGCGGCGCTGAAGAACACCCTGCGCCAGGCGCCGGATGTGATCCTGATCGGCGAGATCCGCGACCGCGAGACCATGGAACATGCACTGGCCTTCGCCGACACCGGCCACCTGGCGATTTCCACGCTGCACGCCAACAATGCCAACCAGGCACTGGATCGGATTATCAACTTCTTCCCGGAGGATCGCCGTCCGCAGTTGCTCAACGACCTGGGCAACAATCTCAAGGCTTTCGTGTCCCAGCGCCTGGTCAAGACCATCGATGGCAAGCGTCGCGCTGCCGTGGAGGTGTTGCTCGGGACGCCGACCATCCGCGACCTGATCAAGCGCAACGAGTTTTCCGAGATCAAGGAAATCATGGAAAAGTCGAAGAACCTCGGCATGCAGACCTTTGATCAGGCGCTGATCGACCTGGTCAATGAAAACGCCATCGACGAAGAAGAAGCGGTGAAAAATGCCGACTCGGCGAACAACGTGCGGCTTAAACTCAAGCTCTATCGTGACAACCCGTCCACTGCCAGCCCTGCCGCAGCCGCATCAACTGCTGTTGCCGCTCCAGCGAAAGCTGTCGAAGCTGGCGACTGGGGGCTGGAGTTGAAACTGGAATCCATGGACGAAGAGCAGTTGCCGGAGGATCCGGGTCGCCAGGGCATTTAAGCACGGCTGGCAGTTGGCTGAGTCTGTCGCTGCTACTCACCCTGGCGGCGAATATCCACACGCAAGGCATGGATGAGGGCGCGGCCAGTACCTACACGAAATAATGCTTGTTCGTGGAGTTCCAGCACTTGTGGTGCATTGCTGCTGCCCAGGTGCTCGGTGATGATCGAGAAGACCAGGATGCCATCTTCTGCAGCCAGCAGCTCTGGCTCGGCGCGTCGATAGCGATAGGTCTCGACGCGGTCGAAGGTTGCTTGCCAGAGCGCTGCCCACTCCGAGTGGCTCAGGTTGTTCCAGGCAGAGCTGTCGGGGAGGCGGACACGAATCTGCGCGTCGGGGCTGAGCATACCGACGATGCCCTGCGCATCCTGTGCTTGTGCGGCGCTGTCGATGGTGGAGAGTGTCTCGAATATCGCCGTCTTGTTGACTGCACTTGGCGCCAAGGCAGACTTCGCCGAACCTTCGAGGGTGCCGAGGAATTGCCGCGCCGATTGCTCTCCTTGCCGGTCGGCGCTGCGAATCCAGCTGAGCCCCTGCAGTTGCTCGCCTTGCTGGTAAAGCTGTTGCCCCAACAGCCATTGCGCGGCGCTGTTGTCCGCCTCGGCCGAACGGCGGTACCAGTCCATGGCGGTTGCCTTGTCGGCTGGGACTCCCAGGCCCTGTTCATAGGCCCTGGCCACCTCGAACATGCCGGTGGCATCGCCCGCCTCGGCGGCGCGCTGATACCACTGCAGGGATTTTGCCTGATCCCGAGCGACGCCCTGACCGGCAGCATGCATATTGCCAAGGTTGAGCATGCCTTGGCGGTTGCCGGCCTTGGCCAGCTTCAGATAACGAGCATAGGCCTCATCGTATTGGCCCATTTTATAAACCGCATAGGCCTCCAGCACCTGGACCATTTCCTTGGCAACCCTGTCCTGGGGCGCGGCCAGACTTGAGCCCGAGCACAGCATCAGCAAGAGCATGCCGGTACGGCAATGAAGTAGCGGTGCGCTGAACATGGGCGATCACTTCCTGCATCTTGGGGTGTGCCCCCCGCGTGGGGGCAGCATGGGCTCGACGCTAGCAAGTACCCGGGTGTGCGTCTCTAGCTCGAAAGTAGTGCGTAGCTACGACTATGGCCGCGAGTGCTGGCCAGGCACGGCTAGCTGTTGTCGGACGAAGGGCTGAGAGCTCTCGCCTGCTGCGACCGCCCCCTGGCGCCCGCTGCTGGCGTTGTGCTACGCGAAAAACAGGGGGCATTTAGCTCACCAGCCCCCCTGCTTTCACGCAGCATGCAGGGCAGTGCGGTCGGCGATCCGTTCGAAGCCAAGCGACCGCTTGCCGGATTTGCACCGTGCAGGCGAACCACGCTGCACTGCTTTCGGCGACTGACACCCTGTCTATGGATTGCGCGCTCGAGGTAATGGGCCGGAGCCAGGGCGCCTGGGCCCGCAGCAATCGAGCGTTTTTCACACCCGCTCAGCTTTGCAGCTGAACCAGATCGCGGAACAGCTCCAGCGCCTGGGGATTGGCCAGGGCGTCGGTGTTCTTCACCGGCTTGCCGTGCACCACATTGCGCACCGCCAGCTCGACGATCTTGCCGCTGATGGTGCGCGGGATGTCGGCCACCGCGATGATCTTGGCCGGCACGTGGCGCGGTGTGGTGTTGCTGCGGATCACCTGGCGGATGCGCGCCTGCAGCTCGTCGCTCAAGGCCACGCCCTCGCGCAGACGAACGAACAGCACCACGCGCACGTCATCGTCCCAGTCCTGACCGATGGCAATGGATTCGAGCACCTCCTCGACCTTTTCCACCTGGCGGTAGATCTCGGCGGTGCCGATGCGCACACCACCCGGATTCAATACGGCATCGGAGCGGCCGTGGATCACCAGGCCGCCGTGGAGGGTCTCTTCGGCATAGTCACCGTGCGCCCAGATACCGGGGAAGGTCTCGAAGTAGGCGGACTTGAACTTGCTGCCGTCCGGATCGTTCCAGAAGCCCACCGGCATCGAGGGGAAGTGCTGGGTGCAGACCAGTTCGCCTTTCTCGCCTGTGACGGGCTGGCCGGCGTCGTTCCACACCTGCACGTCCATGCCCAGGCCCTTGCACTGCAGCTCGCCGCGCCATACCGGCAGCAGCGGGTTGCCGAGAGCGAAGCAGGAGACGATGTCGGTGCCGCCGGAAATCGATGACAGACACAGATCGCTTTTGATCTCGCGGTAGACGTACTCGAAGCTCTCGTGGGACAGCGGCGAACCGGTCGAGAGGATGGCCTTGAGACGCTCCAGCTTGTGGGTACTGCCCGGTTTGGCACCGGCCTTTTCCAGGGCGGCCAGGTACTTGGCGCTGGTGCCGAAGATGCTGATGTTTTCCGCGTCGATCAGGTCGATCAGGCGTTCGGCGCCGGGGTGGAAGGGCGAACCGTCGAACAGCACCAGGGTGGCGCCCAGGGCCAGGCCCGAGACCAGCCAGTTCCACATCATCCAGCCGCAGGTGGTGTAGTAGAACAGCGTGTCGGCGGCCGACAGGTCGGTGTGCAGGCCGAGTTCCTTGACGTGTTGCAGCAGTACGCCGCCGGTGCCGTGGACGATGCACTTGGGTACGCCGGTGGTGCCGCTGGAGTAGACGATGTACAGCGGATGGTCGAAAGCCACCGGGGTGAATACGGGCTCGCCACTGGGCTGGTAAAAGTCCTGCCAGAGCGTGACCCTGGCTGTGGTCTGGAAGTCGCTCGGCCTGGCCTCCGGGTTGGAATAGGGCACCACGAGCAACTGCTGCAGCGAAGGCAGGCGTTCGAGTATTTCGTTGAGTTTGCCGGTCAGGTCGAGGTTCTTGCCGGCATAGCGGTAGCCGGCGGCGGCGATCAGCACCTTGGGTTCGATCTGGCCGAAGCGGTCGATCACCCCCTGGGTACCGAAGTCCGGCGAGCAACTCGACCAGGTGGCGCCGAGGCTGCTGGCGGCGAGCATGCCGACCACCGTCTGCCAGGTATTGGGCATGAAGGCCGCTACCCGGTCGCCCACCCCTACACCTGCTGTGCGCAGGCTGGTTTGCAGGCCGGCGACATGGCTGGCCAGTTGCGCGTAGGACAGTTGCTCACGCGATCCGTCTTCGCCGATGGCGACCAGGGCCGGGTGACTGTCGCGGCGGCGCAGCAGGTGTTCGGCGAAATTCAGGGTGGCGCCGGGGAACCAGTGTGCGCTGGGCATGGCTGGACCTTCATCGAGAACGCGCTGCGGTTGCGCGCTAAAGCGAATCTCGAAGAATTCGACGATGGCCTGCCAGAAGGCTTCGCGCTGGGTCACGCTCCAGGCGTGCAGGGCCGGGTAGTCAGGCAGTTGCAGGCCGTGGCGCTGGTTGACGAAACGACGGAAGGCGTCCATCCGGGTGGCGGCCACACGTTCCAGGGACGGGGTCCAAAGTGGTTGATTCATCTGTCCTCCCAGTGCCGCTGAATAATCGGCAGCCGCAGGCTACGGATGGCTGCATGAGGTGTCATTACATAATGGCACGCAGCCGCGGGCGTTGCCGTGTCAGCTGCCGTCAGCTCTCCTCCGGCGGTGACCCGATCCGCGGAAGATTCAGGCTGTTCCAGTCCGTGACGTGCAGCAGTACATCGCTGAGGGCCTGGGCCGCGCTCGACAACTCGTGCCCGGCCAGGCGCAGCAGGCCGACGCGGCGTTCCACCCGCGGTTCGGAGAGGACGATGCAGCGGGCGCCGAGCTCTTGCATCTGCTGGATGCACAGGCTCGGCACCGCGCTCACGCCGAGGCCTTGGGCGACCATGCGGCCGACGGTCACCAGCTGGTGGCTCTCAAAGGCCACCGGCAGTTTGCCATGTTGGGCCGCGATGCTTTCCTCCAACAGCAGGCGCACCGCAGACGGGCGTTGCAAGGCGATGAAGTTCTCTTGCAGCAACGCCGCCCAACTCACTTCGGGCCACTCGGCCAGCGGGCAGTCAGCAGGTACCACCGCGACAAAACGGTCGGTATAGAAGGGGATAAAGTCCAGGCCATCGAGGGATTCCGGCTCGAAGGCAATACCCAGCTCGACCCGGCGGTTGCGCAGCATCTCCAGCACTTGTTCGTTGATGACGTCATGCACCGCCACATTGACCTTCGGATGCCGCGTGCGAAACGCCTTGAGGGCAACCGGCAGCAGGTTGCCGGCGAAGGAGGGCATGGCGGCGATGGCAACCTTGCCCAGTTGCAGGGTGAAGTGCTGGCGCAGCAGTTCCTCGGTGTTGTCCCAGTCGGCCAGCAGGCGTCGGGCAATCGGTAGCAGCAGTTCGCCTTCGGGGGTCAGGCTGACGCTGCGGGTGGTCCGCACCAGCAGCGGGCCGCCGAGGGATTCTTCCAGGTTTTTTATTGCCAGGCTCAGCGCCGGCTGGGACAGATGCAGGCGCGTGCACGCCTGGACGAAGCTCAGGCTCTGGGCCACGGCGAGGAAGGCACGCAATTGCTTGACGGTCATTGGTTTGTTTTTCTGATTAATGGCTTATAAAAACAAACTTAACAAATCAATCCGACGGGGTGAAGCTCTCACTTGCTTTAGAACCTGTTTCGGCGCGCAGCAGATCCGCGACAGCTTCTCACGGCAGCATGGCTGCCGAACCAACAACGACAAGAGGCGCAGCGATATGAGTGGACTCGACAAGCGGGTAGGCAGTTACGCAGAGGCCCTGGCCGGCCTGACCGACAACATGACTGTGCTGGCCGGCGGCTTTGGCCTGTGCGGCATTCCGGAGAACCTGATCGGCGAAATCCGCCGTCTCGGCGTGCGCGGCCTGACCGTGGTCTCGAACAACTGCGGGGTCGACGGTTTCGGCCTCGGCGTACTCCTGGAAGACCGCCAGATTCGCAAGATGATCGCCTCCTACGTCGGCGAGAACGCCCTGTTCGAGCGGCAGTTGCTCAACGGCGAACTGGAGGTCGAACTGACTCCGCAAGGCACCCTGGCGGAGAAATTGCGCGCCGGTGGCGCCGGTATCCCGGCCTTCTTCACCGCTACCGGATATGGCACCCCGGTTGCCGAAGGCAAGGAAGCGCGCGAATTCAATGGCCGCCATTACATCCTGGAACCGGCCATCACCGGCGACTTCGCCATCGTCAAAGGCTGGAAGGCCGACCACTTCGGCAACGTGATCTATCGCCACACCGCGCAGAACTTCAACCCTATGGTGGCCACCGCCGGGCGCATCACTGTGGTCGAGGTGGAGGAAATCGTCGAACCCGGCGAACTCGATCCGGCACACATCCACACCCCGGGCATCTACGTCGATCGCATCATCCAGGGCCGCTTCGAGAAGCGGATCGAAAAGCGCACCCTGCGCGCCTGAGAACCTATCAGGATCGGCTGCGCGTCGGTCCGGCTGCGTTGAAATCGGACTCGAACTGCTCATTTAGCACGCGTAAATTCCGCGTCCTCGTCCGATTTCGCCTTGCCGGCCTCTAGCTCGCTCGACCCTGACCAGGTTCTTCCGTCACTGAATAATTTGAGGAAGTACAAATGGCACTTACCCGCGAACAGATGGCTCAGCGTGTGGCGCGCGAATTGAAAGATGGTTACTACGTCAACCTGGGCATCGGCATCCCGACCCTGGTGGCCAACTACGTGCCGGAAGGCATCGACGTGATGCTGCAATCGGAAAACGGCCTGCTCGGCATGGGCGCGTTCCCAACCGAGGATGAACTGGACGCCGACATGATCAACGCCGGCAAGCAGACGGTGACCGCGCGTAAGGGTGCGTCGATCTTCTCCTCGGCCGAATCCTTCGCGATGATCCGCGGCGGCCATGTCGATCTCACCGTGCTCGGTGCCTTCGAGGTGGATGCCAACGGCAACATTGCCTCCTGGATGATCCCCGGAAAATTGATCAAGGGCATGGGCGGCGCCATGGACCTGGTTGCCGGCGCCGACAACATCATCGTCACCATGACCCACGCCTCCAAGGATGGCGAGTCCAAGCTGCTCAAGCACTGCAGCTTGCCGCTTACCGGCTGCGGCTGCATCCGCAAGGTGCTCACCGACCTGGCCTACCTGGAAATCGACAACGGCCATTTCATCCTGCGTGAACGCGCCCCGGGCGTGAGCATCGAGGAGATCGTCAGCAAGACCGCCGGGCCGTTGATCGTGCCGGACGATGTCATCGAAATGACTTTCTGAGTACCTCCCCGCTGCGCAGGTCGCCACCACGCATGGCGCCCTGCGCGGCGGTTTTTATCATTTGCAGGATGGGTCGGGCGGCGTTCCGCGAGCGCAGCGATACCCATCGTTTGTCGATGCCACGAACGGCATCGACGCCACCCGCAGGAGTCTCACCATGCAAGAAGTCGTCATCGTCGCCGCCACCCGCACCGCCGTCGGCAGCTTCCAGGGTTCACTGGCAGGCATTGCCGCCCCCGAACTGGGCGCCGCGGTGATCCGTCGCCTGCTGGAGCAAACCGGCCTGAACGGCGCCGAGGTCGACGAAGTGATCCTCGGCCAAGTGCTCACCGCCGGCTCCGGGCAGAATCCGGCCCGCCAGGCGGCGATCCTCGCCGGCCTGCCCCATGCGGTACCTGCACTGACCCTGAACAAGGTCTGCGGTTCGGGCCTCAAAGCCCTGCACCTGGGCGCCCAGGCGATCCGCTGCGGCGACGCCGAGGTGATCATCGCCGGCGGCATGGAAAACATGAGCCTGGCCCCCTACGTCATGCCCAAGGCCCGCACCGGC
>NZ_JAWVXU010000045.1:0-11730 GCF_033723075.1 Pseudomonas sp. | reverse complement strand
ATGTGATCTTCAAGGTTGAACGAGTAAAACAGTCGCTCCTGCCCACTTGATAACTGTCCCATCATGCTGGTGATCCCCCTCCGGCCAATGAAGAGATTTTGCCGCAGGTCAGACTGAGGAGCTACTTTTTCAACAGAATCGGCCGACTCCGGTCTTTTCCCTGCGGCTATATTGGATCGGAAGCGGACGCCCGAAAGCGTCCGTTTATGGCCCGCAGCGCTTAGATAAATGCCTGCCGAGCTGCGCCGCGCGGGATGCGGTTTCTACCTGGCAGTTGCTTCAGACGTTGCTGCCATTCGGCGCGAGGGGTCAGGGTAGAGGTCGGCTTAGCCGCTTCAGCTGTTGCGAGGGCAGCCTTGGCTGCTTTTGCCGCGGCTCTAAGCTCAGCGAGGCTTGGTGTCTTACGTACAGGCTCAGTGGCTCCCTTTTCAACGGTGCGAAGGCAGAGCTTGCATGAGACCTGAGTAACATCCTGGGTGCTGTTCAGGTTCGAGCCAGTGCGTCCGCATGCAACATTTGCCTGGGACGCGGAGTAATGAATTGCCAACGTGTTGTCTCCTGCATTTTCGGGCGCAGGATTTTACACGGCGTCGGCCAGGAGCGGTCGGTCTATCCTATAAATGAATCCGTCCCATTTTTTGTATTAGCGTCATGGGCGGTACATCTTTTCCGCGGTCATCTTCGGGGACCATGGCAGTCCCGAGTTCTGCCAGCCGTTCTGCAGGCGGAAGCCGGCCTGCGCGCCTTCCTTGATCGCCGAGCCCTGGAAACCGTCGATCAGGTAGCGGGCATTGGGGAAACCGTTGGCGCGCAGGAAATTGGCGCTGGGTTTGCCACGCTCGCTGCCGGAGCGGCACATGGTGACGATTTCGGTGTTCGCATCGAGGCCGCGCCTGTTCAACTCGGCACGGATGTCGGCAACGAAGTTTGGGTTCTGCGCGATCTTGTAAGTGCCGCGTTGGTCGTCCCAGACGCTGCGATCGACCAGCAGGTAGGGCACATTCACGTGCACGGCGTCGGTGAAGCCGACGAACATGATCTCGACCGAGTCGCGGACGTCGACGAACAGCAGCTTGGCGTCGGCTTGCTGGACCCGGGTATGTACTTCTTGGGCGGTGACGCCGATATCGGCGGCCTGAGCAGTGAGGGCAAGAAAGCCCAGCGCCGCGGAGAGCAGAAGACGTTTCAGGCGCGTTCTCCTCTTACTCGAAGGTTGGCAGGCTCGGCGTGACCACCGCCTTGCCGGCTGCGCTCCAGGCATCGAAGCCGCCCGCGATCGACTGCACCTGCAGGTAGCCCATATCGTGCAAGGCGCAGGCGGCGAGTGCAGCACGGCCGCTCGTCTTGCAGTACAACACAATCTTCAGATCGCGAGCCGACAGCTCCGGGGTGTTGCTGAGCTTGAACTCCAGCAGGCCACGGGGGATGTTCACCGCGCCCGGGATATGCCCGGCGTGGAATTCGTCGGCTTCGCGCACGTCGAGCAGGACGTCGGCCTCGCGAATGGACGCTTCGGCGGTGTCGAGATCGAGTTCATGGATACGGGCTTTGGCTTCGGTCACCAGGTCATGGGCGCTTTTCACTGTCGATTTCCTGCACGGTGGATTGCAAAAGGAGAAGGCCGTTGGCGAGAGCACTGCGTCGTAAACGAGGAGTTCGCAGGTAATCAACCCCGGGACGAATATTCGATGAGTCCCGGCGGCGTTCAAGCACAGCCTCATATCACTAGAATCACGCGTCTCTCACCGCCGCCTACATATACCCCGCGGGGTATATTTAGCGCAAGTCTGGTTGAACGTGCTGCTTATACATATGCTGACTCGGCCCCACCAGGGGCTGCTGGCTGCCAGAGAACCACAGGGGGGTGCGATTAATTCCGCGTCTGCTTGATCATTCAAGCCAAAACCGTGGTCCCCTGTTGTTCGACGTCCAGCGCTGCCCTGGCGGATCGAGCGGCCCGCTCAGGCCACCGGGATTGCCGGGTCGGCGGCCGCCAGTGCCACGGCGCGATCGGCCGCCGGCGGATAGATCCACAGACTGTTGATCTGCGTTTTCAGCGTCTTGGCCTCGGCGCCGACCAGTTTCTGCTGGCGTTCCCAGCCTTCGGTGTACACCGCGCCCCAGGCGCCCAGGTCGAGGCAGGTGACGTACTTGGGCTGGCTGTAGTCCCGCGGTGCGACGCCAATCAGGTCGGCCGCCGCATTGTTGCCGGCGTGGCGACCCTGCGGGATGGCGTGCTGGCAGGACATGACGCTGAAATTCCCCAACTCGTCGGTGGCGGCGCGCGCGGTATCGCCGGCGGCGTAGATAGTGGCCATGCCTTCGACCTTCAGGTGGCGGTCCACCTGCAACCGGCCCTGGGCGTCGCGCGGGGCGGCAATCTGCTGGGTGAGAGCGTTGGAGCGGAAGCCGACGGTCCAGATCAGCGTGCTGGCGTCGATGCGCTGACCGTCGTCGAGCACCACGCCGCCAGCGTCCACCGAGGCGACCGACACACCCAGGCGCCATTCAACGCCCAGCTCGCGGCAGGCCTCGAGGATGGCCGGGCGGATGCCATCGCCCAGGCTGGCGCCGATCTGGCCGCTGCGCTCGACGACGATGACCCGAACCTGGGCGTCGTCACCGAGAATGGCACGCAGGCGCGCCGGCAGCTCGGTAGCGGTTTCGATACCGGTAAAGCCGCCGCCGGCCACCACCACAGTGTTGCGGGCGGCGGATTGCGGCTGGTTGGCCAGGGCGCACAGGTGCTGTTCGAGGCGCGCGGCCTGCTCGATCTGGTCGACATCGAAGGCGTGCTCGGCCAGCCCCGGCACGGCTGGCCGGAACAACTGGCTGCCGGCAGCCAGAATGAGGCGATCGTAGCCCAGCGCGGCTTCCTCGCCAGCGGCGTCACGGTAGGTCACCTTGCGGCCTTCGGCATCGATGCTCAGCGCCAGCCCCTGGACGAACTGCACACCGGTGACGGCGAACAGGTCCAGCAGCGGTGCGCGCATACTGTGCACGTCCGGTTCGTAGAAGCGCGGGCGAATGCGCAGTTCGGCCTGGGGCGCGAGCAGGGTCACGCGCACGTCGCTGCGACCGTGCTGATCCAGCAGGCGAGCGGCGCTCAGCGCGCTCCACAACCCGGCGAATCCGGCCCCGATGATCAGAATATGTTGGTCCATGATGACTCCTGCATAGGTTCGGTTCGTTTGACGGAGCCATGCTAAAAGCGAAAGAATTTGGCACAAATGACAGATAACCCGGATTTCATGCCAGCCATGCCCCGCACCATCCTGTTCATCGCCTACCCGCAGGTGGGTCTACTGGACCTGACTGGCGCGCAGACCGTGTTCTGGGCCGCGACCAAGGCCATGCGCGAGCGCGGTCTGCCCGGTTACCAGCGGTTGACCGTCAGCCTGGCGGGTGGCCTGGTGCAGACCGCCGAGGGCCTGGCGGTAGACACGCAGCCCCTGTCCGGCTTCGCGGCGAACAGCGTCGACACGCTGGTCGTGCCCGGATCGCCGGCAATCGAACAGGTGGTGGCCGAATCGGCCGAGCTGATTCGCTGGATCGCCGACCACGCTCACCTGGCGCGGCGTACCGCGTCGGTATGCAGCGGCACCTTCCTGCTGGCCGAGGCCGGTCTGCTGGACGGCAAGCGCGCGGCGACCCACTGGGCCATGTGTGAGCGGTTGGGCGTGCGCTTCCCGTCCATCGACGTGGACAACGACGCAATCTTCGTCCAGCAGGGCAGCGTCTGGACCTCCGCCGGAGTCAGCGCCGGGATCGACCTGGCCCTGTCACTGGTGGAAGCCGACTGCGGCCGTGAGGTGGCGATGCAGGTGGCGCGCGAGCTGGTGGTGTTCCTCAAGCGGCCTGGCGGGCAGGCGCAGTTCAGCGAACTGTTACAGGCCCAGACCCAGGACGTGGCGGTGTTCGACGAACTGCACCGCTGGCTGGCCGACAACCTCGGCCAGCCCAATCTCGGGGTGGAGGTACTGGCCGAGCGCTGCCACATGAGCCCACGGAACTTCTCCCGCCTGTACAAGCAGAAGACCGGCCGCTCACCGGCCAAGGCCGTGGAACTGTTTCGCCTGGAGGCGGCGCGCCGCCTGCTGGAGGACTCGGAACGCAACATCGACCAGGTCGCTCGTGAGTGCGGGTATGGCGACGAGGAACGGATGCGCAGCACCTTCCAACGCCACTTGGCGATCTCGCCCCGGGATTACCGCAAGCGCTTTTCGCGCTAGTCCCTCTGGCCGCACTCAATGTTGCCTATCGGACAATCTGTTGCGCAGCGCCGGCCGTTTCGAGTCGGCAACGGCCCACCGGCCATGGCCGCCATCGACCAGAAGCAGGCCTGCGGGAGTAACCCAGCGCAACAAGCTGACCACCACGGTCAACGCTCCACAGCCTTTTCATTGATCCGGAAAAACATCATCCGACAGCATCAGTCCACACCAAGCCGACAAGACCATCAGTGATGCCGTATGTGACCTACGAGCGGCATTAAACAATTCAGCCTCAGACCTGAGCGCAATTATTGCTAACGCAGCTATAGAGATTTTAAATACCCCCCTCCGTATTTAAGACTCCCTCCTGCTGCTACCCTCGGCTCCAGTTTGATAACCCCCTGGCCTGGAATCTGCGGCCAGCCGGGAACCTGATCCGCCGTCTGGGACCCACCGACGAGCCGACCATTTGCAAACCATAGGAGCTTGATATGGACCCGAAAAGCCAAACAACTACCGGCCAGTGCCCGGTCATGCATGGCGGCAATACCGCCACCGGCAACTCGAATATGGCGTGGTGGCCGAACGCCCTCAACCTCGACATCCTGCATCAGCACGACAGCAAGACCAATCCGTTGGGACAAGGCTTTGACTACCGCGAAGCGGTCAAGCAACTCGACGTGGCCGCCCTGAAGCGCGACCTGACTGCCCTGATGACCGACAGCCAGGACTGGTGGCCGGCCGACTGGGGCCATTACGGCGGCCTGATGATTCGCATGGCCTGGCATGCTGCCGGCTCCTACCGTGTGGCGGACGGTCGCGGCGGGGCCGGCACCGGCAACCAGCGTTTCGCGCCGCTGAACTCCTGGCCGGATAACGTCAACCTCGACAAGGCTCGCCGCCTGCTCTGGCCGATCAAGAAAAAGTACGGCAACAAGATCAGCTGGGCCGACCTGATCGTGCTGGCCGGCAACGTGGCCTATGAGTCGATGGGCTTGAAGACCTTCGGTTTTGCCTTCGGCCGCGCAGACATCTGGCACCCCGAGCAGGACACCTACTGGGGTTCGGAGAAGGAATGGCTGGCGCCCACCGGTAGCGAAGGCAGCCGTTACTCCGGCGAACGGGATCTGGATAACCCGCTGGCAGCCGTAATGATGGGCCTGATCTACGTCAACCCGGAAGGCGTCGACGGCAAGCCCGATCCACTGCGCACCGCCCAGGACGTGCGCGTCACCTTCGAGCGCATGGCGATGAACGACGAGGAAACCGTCGCCCTGACCGCCGGCGGCCACACCGTCGGCAAGTGCCACGGTAACGGCAGCGCCGCCAACCTAGGTCCGGAGCCGGAAGCGGCGGATGTCGAAGAGCAGGGATTGGGCTGGGTCAACCACAAGACCCGTGGCGTTGGCCGCGACACCGTAACCAGCGGTATCGAAGGTGCCTGGACGACCAACCCGACGCAGTGGGACAACGGCTACTTCTACCTGCTGCTCAACTACGACTGGGAGCTGAAGAAGAGCCCGGCCGGCGCCTGGCAGTGGGAGCCGATCAACATCAAGGAAGAAGACAAGCCGGTTGATGTCGAGGATCCGGCTATCCGCCACAACCCGATCATGACCGACGCCGACATGGCGATGAAGATGGACCCGGAGTACCGCAAGATCTCCGAGCGGTTCTACCAGGATCCAGCCCACTTCACTGAAGTGTTCGCTCGCGCCTGGTTCAAACTGACCCACCGCGACCTCGGTCCGAAGTCTCGCTACATCGGGCCAGAAGCACCGCAGGAAGACCTGATCTGGCAAGACCCGGTGCCCGCAGGCCGGAGCGACTACGATGTCGCCGCCGTGAAAGCGAAGATCGCCGCCAGCGGCCTGACCCTCAGCGAAATGGTCAGCACTGCCTGGGACAGCGCGCGAACCTTCCGTGGCTCCGACATGCGTGGTGGTGCCAACGGTGCGCGCATTCGTCTGGCTCCGCAGAAGGACTGGGAAGGCAACGAGCCGGCGCGTCTGGCCAAGGTGCTGGGTGTGCTGGAAGGCATTGCCAGCGAGACCGGTGCCAGCGTGGCCGACGTGATCGTGCTGGCCGGCAACCTCGCTATCGAGCAGGCTATCAAGGCCGCCGGCTTCGACGTCAGCGTGCCCTTCGCGCCGGGCCGTGGCGACGCCAGCCAGGACATGACCGACGTCGACTCCTTCGAGTACATGGAGCCGGCGGCCGATGGCTACCGCAACTGGCTGAAAAAGGACTACGTGGTCAGCGCCGAAGAGCTGCTGCTTGATCGCACCCAGCTCTTGGGTCTGACCGCGCCTGAAATGACCGTACTGGTCGGCGGCATGCGCGTGCTCGGCACCAATCATGGTGGCAGCAAGCACGGTGTGTTCACCGACCGTGAAGGCCAGTTGACCAATGACTTCTTCGTCAACCTGACCGATATGGCCAACACCTGGAAACCGACCGGGCGCAATCTCTACGAGATTCGCGATCGCAACACCGGTGCGCTGAAATGGACGGCGACCCGCGCCGATCTGGTCTTCGGCTCCAACTCGATCCTGCGCGCTTACGCCGAGGTCTATGCCCAGGACGATAACCGCGAGAAGTTCGTCAAGGACTTCGTGGCGGCCTGGACCAAGGTGATGAACGCCGATCGTTTCGACCTGTTGTAACAAGCCTTCCCCCGCTACGCGCAATGCCTGCGGGGGAACGATCAGTACACTCGATGCCGAAGACTATTGATCAGACTCACTACGCCTCACTCGCCAAAGCGGGTGAGGCGCCTCAACACTTGTATAAATTTTGCGAGCCCGCGTCTGCCCCACTGCAGTCAGTCGCAGAAGCGGCTGGCCACGCAGCCCCTTCATGATTACTGCCGATGGGTATCGCTGCGCTCGACCTACGCGGCCCGACGGATCGCCGCCCTACCCTATCCGGCCTGTTCCGGTTGCCAGTCGCTGACGATGATCCTGTCCCGGCCACCCTGCTTGCCGGCCTTTTCCGCCTTCTTCCGCGCGCTGATGGTGGCCACGCATTGGTCGTCGTTGTTGAGGATCACGATGCATTCCAGGCACTGGATGCATTCGTCGTAGTCGATGCGGCCGTTGCGTTCGATGGCGCCGATTTCGCAGTGGTTCTTGCAGTGCTGGCAGGGGTTGCCGCAGGCATCGATACGCGTGAGCCAGGCGAACAGGTGGAATTTGCCGAGCATGGCCAGGCCGGCGCCAAGCGGGCAGACGTAACGGCAGTAGAACTTGTGCACGAACAGGCCCAGGCCGAGCAGGATCACGGCATACAGCACGAACGGCCAGCTGCGCACGAAGAACAGGGTGATCGAGGTCTTGAAAGGTTCCACTTCGGCCAGGCGCTCGGCCAGGCTCAGGGAGTAGAAGGCGCTGAGCAGCAGGCCGAGCAGGATGACATATTTGAGCTTCTGCAGGCGCTGATGGCTGCGCTCGGCGATTTTCCACTGCCTGATCCGCAGGCCCTTGGCGACCCAGCCGAGGATTTCCTGCAGGGCGCCGAAGGGGCAGAGCCAGCCGCAGAACAGGCCGCGGCCCCAGATGAACAGGCTGACGAAGGTGAAGCTCCAGAGGATGAAAATCAGCGGGTCCATCAGGAACACGCGGATATCGAAGTCGTGCCACAGGGTCAGCAGCAGGGTGAAGATATTCACCACCGACAGCTGGCCCTGGGCGTAGAGCCCGATGAATACCAGGGTGAACAGCAGAAAGCCGCCACGGAAAAGGTGAAAGCCGCGACTGTGCGCGCTGATGCGGTGCTGGAAGACGAACACGCCGCTCAGCAATATCAGTGAGCCGACCAGCAGGGCGATCTGCCACCAGCGCTCCTGCCACATGCGTAGCCAGATTGGTACCGGCTCGACCGGGGCGACGGCCTGCTGGATATCGAACAGCTGCTCGTCGAGCTGGAACGCCCGGGTGAAGTGGCTGTTGCTTGCCACCAGATGATTGCGCCGCAGACTCACGTTCAGTTGCAGGGCGGCGGGCTGCGCCGGATTGAAGGCGGCGTGGGTCTTGATGCGAAAGATGTGCGCGTCGACCTCCTGCAGCGGCGTGGCGAGCATCGCCTGCACTTCGCCATTATTGAAGTTCATGTCGTACAGCTCGATGGCCTGCTCGTTTTGCATCAGCACCAGGCGGCTGGTCGCGGTGGCGGGCGTGAAATCGGCCGGGACATGCCGATACAGGCCGCTCGACAGCACCAGCAGTGCCTGCTCGCCGGGCTGCAATTGCTCGCTGAGCTGCTGAAAACCAGCCGCGCCGAGCAGGTTGCGACCGATGCTCGGGGCGTTGAGGTAGGCGAAGTGCAGCTCGCTGAAGGGACCACCGTCATCCTCCTGATCGAACTCGGGGAAATCGCTCAGGGGATGCCCCAGCGCCGCCTCGACCTCCTCGCGGCCCAGCGTCCAGCGCTGGACATAGCCGCTGTCGAGCAGGCGTTGCCAGTCCATTGGCTGGTACAGATCGCTTTTCGGCGTGGCCAGCGGGCCGCTGGCGAAGCCGTCGAGCAGTTGCCGGGCGACGCTCAGCGCCGCCTGCAGCACGGTTTCATTGAGGATGACCACCGACACCGTGGCCTTGCTGACGCCGTCGAACTGGATGGTCGACTCGCCGTCCGCGCTGTCCGCACGGCGACCGCCGACGATGATCGGCCGGCTGATGGGGTGCTGCCGGTACTGCTCGACGAAGTCCAGCAGCGGCTGCACTCCCAGGCCATAGAGAAACACCGGCTCGTGGTGCTCGAGCACCCGCACCCCGGCCAGCACGCCCTGCGGGTCCATGCCGATGAGCAGGCGGATGGGCTTGCCGGAAAAACCCTGCAGGTTCGAATAGTCGCCGGACTCGAAGGCGTAGCCGAGCAGTTCGTCGAGCTGGTAGACGCTGTAGACCGGCGGCGCCTCCTGCTTGGGCTCGATTCGCGTGGCCTTCGGGAACAGCTGGAGGATCTCGCCCTGCAACGCCTCGGCGGCCAGCGGCTGGCTGAACAGCGCGCACAGCAGCGCCAGCACCCGCAGGCAGGGGAAGCGGCTGAAGCAGGATGGCATGGCGCGCCTCGGCGGTGTTGTCCTTATCGAACCATGCTATCCAGCGTGCGGCCGAGCGCCATGCGACTTGCCGGCAGTTCGGCCGCTACTTCAGTCGTAGAAAGGAGGGAGGGATCTGCAGCCGCGCGCGGGCTTCTTGTGCGGGATCAAGCATTTATTGGCCCGAGCGGAGTAGCCTTGGGACGACTGCCGCACCAGCAGGAGCGAACATGGCCAAGAAATTCCCCTTACATCCACCGCATCCCGAGCGCATTTGCTGGGGCTGCGACAGGTATTGCCCGGCGGGGGCGCTGGATTGCGGCAATGGTTCCGACCGCACCATGCACCCGGCCGAAATGCTCGGAGATGACTGGTACCTGTTCGGCGACTGGGGTATCGAGGCGCCAGGCGAGCCGAAGAAGGCGGAGGACGAAGCGCTCTGACTCGTCAGCGTAGCGACAGCCCGCCAGCTTTTGTACCGCGCCGGTGAACCATGGTGCACTGCCTGCGGGTAGGGCGGCCTCGGCGCGCAGCGACAGCCCGCCAGCTTTTGTGTCGCGCCGCCGAGCCAGTGGTGCACTGCCTGCGGCGAGTGACACCCTACAGACCGCGGATTGCTCCACATCTCGGATTGCCCCAGATCGTAGGGCGGCCTGGGACGCCGGCCGCTCGGAGCGCAGCGACAGCCCCCCAGCTTTGCGTCGCGCCGGTGGACCACGGTGCACTGCCTTCGGCGAGTGACACCCTACAGACCGCGGATTGCTGAAGTGGCCCAATGATCGGCCATCGGCAGTGCATCTCGCCGCTCGACGAGTTCCGTCGGCCTGCGGCAAGCTGCAAACACCAGCCCTCGGGTAGAATGCGCCCTCTCCCGCCATTATCAGCGCCTCGCCCATGACCGATTCGGCCCAGCACATTGTCCCTCGCGTCGCCATCATCGGTGGCGGCCCGGCCGGGCTGATGGCGGCCGAAGTGCTGGCGCTGGCCGGGGTCCGGGTCGAGCTGTATGACGCCATGCCCTCGGTCGGGCGCAAGTTCCTGCTGGCCGGGGTGGGCGGAATGAACATCACCCACTCCGAGGCCAAGCCGGCGTTCCTCGCGCGCTACGGCAAGCGCCGCGAGGAGATCGCCCGGCTGCTCGCCGAGTTCGACGCCGACGCCTTGCGCGCCTGGATTCACGACCTGGGCATCGACACCTTCGTCGGCACCTCCGGGCGGGTCTTCCCAACCGACATGAAGGCCGCGCCGCTGCTGCGCGCCTGGCTCAAGCGCCTGCGCGAACTGGGCGTCACGCTCCACACCCGCCAGCGCTGGCTGGGCTGGACGGCCGACGGCGCCCTGCGCCTCGCCACGCCCGCTGGCGAAACCGCCGTGCAGGCCGACGCGACCCTGCTGGCGCTGGGCGGCGGCAGCTGGCCGCGGCTCGGTTCCGACGGCGCCTGGGTGCCGCTGCTGCAGGCGCGCGGGGTCGAGATCGCGCGGCTGCAGGCGAGCAACTGCGGCTTCGAGGTGGCCGGCTGGAGCCCGTTGCTGTGCGACAAGTTCGCCGGCGCGCCGCTGAAGAACGTCAGCCTGCGCCTGGACGACGAAACGCCGCGCCAGGGCGAATTCGTGCTGACCGCTGGCGGCGTCGAAGGCAGCCTGATTTATGCGCTGTCGGCGCCCATCCGCGAGCGGATCAACCGCCAGGGTACGGCCACTGTCTATCTCGACCTGCTGCCGCAGAGCCCGCTGGCCAAGCTGCAAAGCGCACTGGCCAAGCCGCGCGGCTCACACTCGCTGGCCAAGCACCTGCACCGCCAGGTCGGCATCGACGGGGTCAAGGCCGCGCTGTTGCGCGAGCTGGCGCCGGCCGACTGCTTCGCCGACCCCGTCCGCCTGGCCGCCGCGCTCAAGGCGTTGCCGCTGACCCTGGTCAAGCCGCGGCCGTTGAACGAGGCGATCAGCACGGCCGGCGGCGTCCCCTTCGAGGCGCTGGATACGCGGCTGATGCTCAAGCAACTGCCCGGGGTGTTCTGCGCCGGCGAGATGCTCGACTGGGAAGCGCCGACCGGCGGCTACCTGCTCACCGCCTGCTTCGCCAGCGGCCGGACGGCCGGGCTGGGGATGCTGGAGTGGTTGCGCACCGTAGGGTGCGCCGCGCGCACCTAATACACTGATCATCCAGAGTCCGATCATGCACACCGTCACCCTGGTGCGCACGGCGCACCCTACGACGGTTGAGCGTAGCGATAGCCATCGCTGCCTGGCCCAATAACCAAGCATCGACTGGGAAGCGCCGACCGGCGGCGACCAGCTCACCGCCTGCTTCGCCAGCGGCCGGACGGCCGGGCTGGCGACGCTGGAGTGGTTACCCACCGTAGGGTGCGCCGCGCGCACCGAATACCCTGATCATCCAGAGTCCGATCATGCACCCCGTCACCCTGGTGCGCACGGCGCCCCCTACGACGGTTGAGCGCAGCGATAGCCATCGCT
>NZ_JAWVXU010000044.1:0-12328 GCF_033723075.1 Pseudomonas sp. | reverse complement strand
CATTCGCCGCTGAAGCTTGGCGCTGGTGAAGTTGCGGTCGCGGTTGTTGACCGCCTTGAACTTGCTGCCATCGATGGCCACAAGCGCTTCAGAGAACAGGCCAAGCTGCTGGCACAGCACCACGAACTGCCTACAGACGCCGCGGATTGCTTTGCCGTTATCCTTGCGGAAGTTGGCGATGGTCTTGAAGTCCGGCATCAACCGTCCGGTCAGCCACATCAACTCAACGTTGCGCTGAGCCTCGCGTTCGAGACGGCGACTGGACTGGATGCGATTGAGATAGCCGTAGATGTAGATCTTCAGCAGGTCGGCAGGATGGTAGGCCGGCCTGCCGGTTTCCGCCGGGACGACGCCCTCGAAACCCAGCTGGCCAAGGTCGAGTTCATCGACGAAAACATCGACCACCCGCACCGGGTTGGTGTCCGCCACATAGTCATCCAGGCTCTCGGGAAGCAGCGCGCTTTGGCCTCGATGCTCTCCCTGGATAAAACGCTTCATTGGCGCCCCCCGCTGATTCGAATCCATCAAATCACAGCAAGGTCGATGCCAACGTAATGGGATGGTCACCCCCACACCCCGTGAGGGCTATGCTCTCGCTGGGTTTATCTCGGAGGCCATCGCCATGAACAAAGTTGCACTGGTGGGTATCGATCTCGGCAAGCACAGCTTCCATCTGCATGGTCAGGATGGGGCAGGCCGGGCGGTCTTTCGCAAGAAACTCTCGCGACTGCAGATGATGCGACTCTTCGGCAATCTGCCAGCCTGCACGGTGGTCATGGAGGCCTGTGCCGGAGCCCACTTCACGGCGCGGGAGCTCAACAAGCTCGGACACGTCGCCAAACTGATCTCACCGCAATTTGTCAGACCGTTCGTGAAGAGCAACAAGAACGACTTCGTGGATGCCGAGGCCATCTGCGAGGCCGCGTGCAGACCCTCCATGCGTTTTGTCGCACCCAAGACCGAGGCACAACAGACGCTGTCTGTTTTGCATCGCATGCGTGACGCCTTGGTGCGTGAGCGCACACAGGCCACCAACCAGGCACATGGTTTCCTGCTGGAGTTCGGCATCTGCCTGCCCAAGGGCCTGGCAACCATGAAGCGACTCCCGAGCACTTTGTCAGAGCACTCGTTGCCGCCGCAACTGATGCAGTTGCTGATGCGACTGCATCAGCACTTCCTCTACTTGGATCAGCAGATCAAGGAGTTGGAGGGGCAGCTGGAGGCTCAAGTAGCCGAGGATGACTTGGGCAGTCGGTTGCTCAGCATGCCGGGAGTCGGACCGATCACAGCCAGCTTGCTGGCGGTCGAGATGGGCGATGGCCGGCAATACGCCAGTAGCCGCGACTTTTCCGCATCACTCGGGCTGGTGCCCCGGCAGTACAGCACAGGCGGTCGCACCAATCTGTTGGGCATCAGCAAGCGGGGTGACAAGCACCTCAGGCGTTTGCTGGTTCAGTGCGCTCGAGTCTATCTAATGCGACTTGAGCATCAGCGCGGGGCATTGGCGACTTGGGTGCGGGGCTTGCTCATTCGACGCCACTCGAACGTGGTGGCTTGCGCCCTGGCGAACAAACTGGCCCGCATTGCCTGGGCGATTGCCGTTAAGCACACTCGATATGAAGCCGAGCCAGATGGCTTGACCGCCTGACCCTACTGACTGAGCAGTACCACGACGACCTTTTCCGGTTTTGCGATAGCTGAATAGACGATGACGTGAACGGCCCACCGGCCTGATGAAGAACCTGATGTAAAAACTGGCTTTCGAAGCCGCCAACGTTTTCAGGATCCTCAGGCGCGACTCTCATCGAGGCGCGGAGCTTGCTCCACCAAGACGCCGGATAGATTTAGGCAAGCCTAACGCTCATCGCTGATCAGTATTGCAAAAGTGGGGGTGACCATAGATTTTTACACAGCCTGGGCCGATTTCAGCCTGTCGTGAGTTTTTGCAGGCTGCTCGGCTTGTACTCTTGGCTGTAAATAGAGCGCAACGGCGTCAAGTCCAAGCCGTTGCGCAAGCAACAAGTGTCTCCGCCAGTGCTGCCTTGCTCTCGGTGACCGGATCGGGCTCGATCAGGTCCTGGGCCAACTGGCGTTTATCCAGGAGCATCTGCCATAGCTTCTGGTCGATGGTGTTCTCCACCAGCGGAATCTTAACCACCACAAGGCGCAGTTGACCGTTACGGTACGCCCTGTCCTCTGCCTGGTCCTGAAGGCCGGGCGTCCAGGGCAGACCTAGGAACATGACATAGTTCGCCGCTGTCAGGTTGTTGCCAGTGCCTGCGGCCGACGTGGTGCCGATAAAGACACGGGTGTCCGGATCGGCCTGGAATTTGTCGATCGCCTTTTGCCGTTTGGCCAGCGAGTCGCTGCCCATCAGGGTAACGCAGCCATAGCCAGCGACTTCGCAGAGCTCGCGGAGGGTGCTGACGGTCTCCTTGAACTCGCAGAACAGGATCACCTTGTCCTCGATGTCGAGCTCGGCGAGCAGTTCCATGATGACGCGAACCTTCACTTGCTCCAGGAACTGACGGAGCGCGCCGAGCCTGGCGAAGATCGGGCGGTCCTCGAGGCGGATGCGGTCGTACTGGCGGCGCTCCTCCTCGGAGAGTGCCACCGACAGCGTCTGCCGCTGCTTGCCCTTTAGCCCGGGTAGCACGTCCTTGCGTCGGCGGAGCATCCAGTCACCAATGGCATCGCGCAGATCCTTGCGGAACTCCGGGCTGCCGGAGAACTGCTCGCAGAACTCCTTCAGCGGCAGTTGGCCGACCAGGTGGCCGGACAGGCGAAGCAGGGTGTGCAGCTCGGTTTCGCGGTTGAGCACCGGCGTGCCGGTCAGCAGATAGCGGCTCGGCACCTTGGCCGCGATGTCGAAGCCATGGCGTGTCCATATCGCAGTGGGCTCCTTCAGCCGATAGGCTTCGTCGATGACCATGACGACGAAGTGGTCCACCTGTAGGGCGTAATCGCCCAAGCGCTCGTAGTTGATCACCATCCACTTCGCCGAGGCATCGAAGACCTGCAGGGCGACATTGGCATCCGGATAGACAACCTGAATCTCGCGTTGCCAGTTGATCAGAAAGGAGGACAGGGTGACGACCAGGATCGGTCGGTCGCCAGCGTGGATCGCGGCGGCGATTACCGCCTGACGGGTTTTTCCCAGGCCCATGTCGTCGGCAAGCAGGGCGCTGGTCCGCTGCAGCAAATGACGAATGCCGGCGGGCTGATGATCCAGCAGCGAGTAGTTCGATAGAGCCTTCTCGATCTGCGCGTCGGTGTACTCGGTGCGCTCGATGGAGGGCACGGCCGCCAGGTAGACGTCAGCTGAGGTCTCTTCCTCGGAAGCCTTCGCGGCCTGCTCCTGGGCTGGGCCGCCCAGGCTGATGCGTGTGATGGATTCGACCGGGGCGACGCTCCCATCGCTGAGCAGTTCCTGGACCGTGTCCAGGATCTCGAATTGCTCCTCGGACAGGCCCAGTTCCAGGATCAGGTTGCTGCGGACCAGCTCCGCAGAAGCGTCGATCCTCCAGGAGCGGGATTGCCCGAGGAAGATTCCCCGCATGCGCCTGGCCACCGCCACCATCCCCGGGTGGTAGTCGCCGGACAGGAGAATGCCGCCCTGCGCGAGTGGAGCGATCCTGAAGACCAGACCCCCAGGTGAACGCTTGCCGATCGGGCGCGGCCTGGGCGGCTTCCAGTTTCTGGCAGAATGACTGCCAGGATTCGGCGTAACGCCCGTCGACTAGCTCTATGAGGCTATGGAAGAGCAGGTCCAGCTCGGCCAGCAGCTTGACTTTGGGAAGCCGCCAGTAGCGGTAAAGTGCACTACCACCGAACGTCCGGTGCCGCGCAATGCACTGAGCCCGGCCGAACTCGAGACCATCCTGGCCGTCTGCAACAGTCCGGGGTACGCGCATCTGCCACCGAGCCAGCGTGCCACGGCTGGCTGACCAGCAGCGTTATCTGGCCTCGGAGTCGACCTTCTACCGCATACTGCGCGCTGCCGACCAACAACACCGCCGTGGTCGCAGCCAGCCGCCGCGCACGGTGAAAGGACCGACAAGCCATGTGGCGACGGCCGCGAACCAGGTGTGGTCATGGGAGCATCACCTACCTACCTACCTACCTACCTACCTGCCTGCCTGCCGACGGCGGTGCGTGGTCTGTGAAAGCAAAGTCGCTAAGGGGCACTGCCCTTCTCGAAGGTTTCGACCCGAGCCAAATGAGCCCGCACCTCAATCGCATCGATCAAGTGGCGGTTTTTAGGAAATGCTGCTTTAAGCCAATTACCCGGTACGTAGTAATGATCGAGGTAGAGGATTGTTGGCTGGGCGTTCCCGGCAGCACAGAGCGCGACCTGTCCTCCATATCGCCTCCAGCCATAGCGGCCGGTACGAAAACCTCGCCGTCTTTATTGATACCGAATATCCTGAGCCACTCTGGGTCGCGTGTTCGGTTCTGATCCGATACGGTAAACCATTGCATATCTCTCTTACCTATTCGATTTCGAAGAGCCGCAGTCGTTTATGCCGGAGCGGGATCCTCTTGCCTGCGGCAACAACTCAATCAAGTACCGACTCAGGAGCATTGAGAGCGCCGAGCACGATGTAGCGTTTTGTCCCGTTCGTATTCAAGGCGACGCATCAGCGCCCGTTACGGAAATCGTTGAATGGAGCCTGGGGTGTCTATAAAATCCGGGCGATTCGCCTGCCTCTTCGAAGCGTAATACTCGAATCATGCGTCGATTGTGTTCGTGTGCTCCCGCGCCAGCAACGAACAGAGTTGCTCTGCTGTCATTGGCCGGTTCAGATGGAATCCCTGGACTTCATCACAACCCATGTCTCGGAGTAAGGTTAACTGCTCCGCATTCTCCACCCCTTCAGCGGTTACTCTCATCGACATGGCGTGCCCGAGCCAAATGATGGCGTGCACAATTGCCAGGCTACTGTCAGACCCATCAAGCTGAGCGATAAAACTACGGTCGATTTTCAATGTGTCAAAAGGATATCTACGCAGGTAGCTAAGAGAGGAATAGCCGGTGCCAAAGTCGTCCATGGACAGGCTGACGCCGAGAGCCTTGAGCTCATTCAGGGTGGTAAGGGCACCTTCGGCGTCATCAAACATCATGCTTTCGGTGATTTCCAGTTCCAGGCGAGTGGCCGGCAGGCCGGTTTCGCTAAGTATTCCCTGCACCTGCACAACCAGATCGGTAGCACGGAACTGCTCAGGAGAAAGGTTAACCGAGACGAAAATAGGTTCTGCCAGGTCCAAGGTCTGAAGACAGGCCTGACGCAGCACCCAGGTGCCCAGTGAGACGATTAACCCAGTTCGCTCTGCCAGCGAAATAAATGCTCCAGGACTGAGCAAGCCGCGTTGAGGGTGCTGCCAGCGCACAAGTGCTTCGACACCGCTCAGGTGCTTATCGGTTGTGCGATAACGTGGCTGGAAGTGCAGGCGCAATTCGCCATTACTGATTGCATGGCGCAATTCGTTTTCCAGTTGCTTCTCTTCGGTAATATGGCGACCCATCTCGTGGGTAAAAAAACACCAGCGGCTGTGCTTCAGGCTTCTCGCCTGATGGAGCGCTATCTCGGCATAGTGCAGGAGTTCATGAGCCGTATCGGCATCCTTGGGAGCGATTGCAATGCCGATTCTGATTCTAAGAAAGACCTCCTGATGATCAACAATAAATGACCGCTCTACGCATTCGATGAGGCGCTTGCACAGTAGCGCAATGACCTCCTGCCGGGAAAACCCACCGTTGAGCAACACAATGAATTCATCGCTGGTGGGGCGCGCTAGATAATCCTCATTGCGCAGAAACTGCTCCAGTCTCTGTGAAAGTTCGACCAATATCTGGTCTCCAACCGCACGGCCTAAGCTGCTATTGATATATTTAAAGTGCTCAATATTAATGGCCAGCAGCGTCAGCGGATTATCCCGAAAACGGTGGGTTTTCAGTCTCCTTTCGAGCGTATCCTGTAGGTGTTTTCGGTTGGGTAGGCCAGTAAGAGCGTCATATTGTTGCAGTTGCTGGATACGCAACTGGCTCTCCACCTCCGCAGTAATATCGCTTGCGGTTCCACGGTAACCGCTCGCGCCAGCTGGGCCATTCATCACGCGCACAACCAGGATGCACAGGCTTAATTTTCCGCTGGCTGATCGATAGCTGCACTGCAGCGGAGTACGGGCATTAGTCTGCACGACAGGGCTAGCTACCCAACTGGCCAGAGAATCTGATTCGAACTCCAAGAATTCACACAAAGGGCGCCCCAGCCAGGCTTCACGCGCATGACCAGTGATTGCCTCGAAGCGCTCTGACAGGTAAATCAGACGCTGCTCCGCATCTGCTTCCCATAGCCAGTCGGAGCAGGCTTCGGCAATGTCGTGAAAACGAGCCTCGCTCGTGGACAACGAGGAGTAACTGTCATCCAGTAACCTTGCCGATGCCAGGGTATGGTGCACTACTCGCCAGCCCAGAGCCCCAATGATCAGCGCGGCGACGCCCAGTAGCGGCAGCAAAAACGTAAGCAAGACATTGCCCGGCAGAACAGGATCCCAACGTAATAGCAAGGAGGAGGCACCGACTGTCTGGAGGCGAAGACCAGGACTAAGCGCTGCATCCTCGACATCACGGGCTAACCGCATCTGCTTTAAGGCATAGTCATTTCCCAAGGCAAGCAGTTTGGCTGGGCTGAGAACATCTACAAAAAGCAGTACCGATGGCGCTCCGGGCACCTCGCGCACTGTTGGGTCGCCGCCTGGAGTCAAGCCTGCCGCAGCCACCAGTGCAGGCCGTCCTGCAACCTGAAATATTCTCGTCAGGCTTTCCTCATCGGCTGCCTGCTCCCGGGCTTGCTCCAGCAGGTCAGTAATGTCTCCTTGCAACCACTGTTGGGCCGGGGTTGCCTGCAGCTTCCCCTCAATCACCGCATAAACCGTTTGATCGTCTGGTGTGACGACAAAGACGCCTTCGTAAGCGAAGTCTCTAAAAAGGGTTGCCCCCAAATTACGTCGCGTATAGGCCCACTCCAGGTCGACACGGGCATGCAGGTTCTGGTAGGCATCCCCCCAGAAGGCATAGTCGCTGATAGACTTCTTCAGGTTATCCTGGCGAATTTTCAATGCTTTTTCAGCGAAGAACAGGCCTTGTTCGCGAGCCCAATCATTTTGACCGTGGGCAATCGCAACCACCGTCCCGACTGTCAGTGCAGAGACCAGCATCAGCAGGGCGGCAGCTGAAGTCAAAACCTTGCAGGCAAGCTTTGAACTCGCCCCACCCTTCGTGTAGAGGATACTGGCAGGGCTGAAGACAGTCATATAAGTCCCTTTAACGTAGAAGCCACCCTATAGAGCGGTGAAAATTTCAATTCTCAAGTGATGTTCCATAATCATAGGCGCCTGAGCCTTGGCATGTTGTGCGACTAGCCGGTCATATCGTCGCAGTTGACATCAAAAGGCTATCACTCAACAAGCGGCCCCAGGACCTTTCCTGGTCGAATCAGGCGGGCGGTCATATTATTGGCGTCAAATACTTTGCGCAATGGCCGCGCTGGGAACGACCGGCGTAAGCCTGATTCCTTAACTGTCTGGGTGCGGATCAGGTCAACAGTCCAGATCCTTGGTTTCTATGGCAAATGCGTACTTGGGCTAGGGCAGATTTCTCGCACCGCAGCAGCCTTTACGCGGAAAATTGCGCCTGCAGCTACAGCCCCTTGGGCTTGTCGAAGTTCGGCTTGCCGCTCAAGGTGGGGTAGCTGACCTTGCATCCACTGGACTTGTAGCCGGTGCAGCCCCAGAAGTCGTAACCGCCTTTCCCCTTTTTCTGACGCCTTGCGAGGGGTTGACCGCACTTGCCGCATTTGAATTCTGAGTTCTGTGTCGCTGCCGGCCGGGGCGATTGCATCGGCACACTGGGCAGCCCTTGCTGTTTCGACAGTTCCTCCTCGAGGCGCTTATGCAGCCGGGAGACCACAGCACCGTAGGTGTCCTGGCCCTGGGCGATCTTGTCCAGGTCGCGCTCCAGTTCCCGTGTGAAGTCGAGCTCGACGAAACTGAAGAACCCTTCCAGCCGCGCGATCGTCTCCTCTCCCAAGCCGGCCGGGACCAGCTTGCGACTCTTCTCCTTGATCAGCCCCTTGCCGGTGATGTTCTTCATGATCGAGGCGAAGGTGCTCGGACGGCCGATGCCGCGGCGTTCCATCTCCTTGATCAGGCTGGCCTTGGAGTATCGCGCCGGTGGCTGGGTTTTCTTCTTCAGCAGCTCGCCGCTGTGGACCGGGAGGATCTGTTTCGGGGAGAGCGTGGGTACTGGGTTATCCGCCTCGGCATCCTCGTCATCGTCGGTGTCGTCGCCCAGTAGGAGCTTCATCCAACCGCGATAGGAAATCGTCTTGCCAGTTGCGGTGAAGCGCAGAGGCTTCCGATCCGGGCCTACGGCGAGCAACTTGGCAGTGCGCACATCGTAGATGGCAGCCTCCAGTTGGCTGGCCAGTGCGCGGATCCGAATGAGCTTGTACAGCGCCTGCTCTTCAGGACCCTCTCCGGCCACTTCGTCGGCCCAGTAAGTTGGGGTGATGGCAGGGTGGCCTTCTTGGGCGCCTTCTGCCGCGTTGAATGTCCTTCGCTCAGCGACGGCATTCACGCCCAGCGAGCTGGCCACCTTGCGGATGTCCTCCATCGCATCGTCCGGTACGTTGGGGTTGTCTGTGCGGTGATAGGTGATGACGCCTTGCTCGTAGAGGCGTTGTGCGACTTGCATGGTCTTGTCTGGATCCCACTTCAGGGCGTTGCTCGCCGCCTGTTGCAGCGACGAGGAGATGAAGGGCGCCGGTGGATCCCGCTCGGACTGACGGTCCTCACACACCTCGACCACCACGTTGCGCGTGGAGGCGACCAACTGGGCGAGATTGCCGTCCTGGATATAGGGGTGTTCCTTGGTGGCGAAGTCCGGTACCGGCTGCCACTCCGCGCTCCAGGTAGTTTTGCCGCTGGGGGTGACGAAGTGCAGTCGGGCGCCAAAGTGGTTGATTACCACGAAGTTGCGGATCTCGCGCTCGCGCAGTACCACCAGGTAGACGGCAGGCGACTGGACGCGCCCGGCCGAGGTGGGTTTGCCGATCAGGCGGCGGAGCTCCTGGGTCACCAGGTAGCCCACCAGTCGATCCAGGACACGGCGACACTCCTGCGAGGCAACCCTGTTCAGGTCGATCTGCCGCGGATTGGCCAAGGCCTCCTGGACACGCTTGAGGGTGATCTCGTTGAAGGTGATGCGCTTGTAGTCTTTGACTCCCAGCACCTGCTGGATGTGCCAGGCGATGCTTTCGCCCTCGCGATCCGGGTCAGTGGCCAGGTAGATTTCGCTCGCCTGTTTCGCTGCAGCCTTAATGGCTCGCACATTCCGAGCGCTTTTCTCCAAGATCTCGTAGATCGGGGCGTAGTTCTTGCGCACGCCGGTGGTGATCATCGTGTCGTTCTGGCCCTTGGCCGGGAGATCGCGGATGTGGCCGCCACTGGCGATCACTTGCCAATCTTCGCCTGGGCGCAGCTTCTTCATCATCGGCTGCAGCTTCTTCAGCTTGCCGGGTGCCTCGATGATCAACAGCTTCATGGGATACCCCTCTCGATTTGCCAGGGACCGACTGTCGCGGCAGCAAGGGAGGAGCTTCAACTGGAAATGGTCACCGGGAAGGGGGAGCTTTTCAGGGGCTAGAGGTCCAGCGACAGCTGCTGTGCCTGGGCAAACCCTTTAAGCCAGGACGCCCGCATTGCAGGATGACTATATGGGCAGGCATGCACTGGTAGCCCTTTCCGGGCGGCCTCGGCACCGGCAGATACTACGGCACGATGGGGGTTATTGAGCCGACGCCTGTCTGCTGGCTTCTGCATCTTGATCGAGTCCCGCATGGACATAGTCTCCCGATGAGCAAGTCAGTCGAACGGTAGCGTCACGCTTGGGCGATTTTTTAGTGACCGCCAGAATTCTACAGCCGCTGCCACAGTTCGCCGATGAGAAAGCTACCAATCAGCGAGAATTTCCCGAATGGCGTGATTTTTACCTGGGAGCATTTCGAACCGAATAACACCAGTACAACAGGCCGACCAACGAGTGCTCCGCTACTACCAGTCAGTAGCCAGCGTCCGGGATTCCTCACATCCTCATCTATCTGCATGTTGCAACTGCCCAAAGGTTTCAGAAATGAGAAGGGGGCGACGATGAACCGTCTCCCCCTCCACCAGCAGCTTCCCGAATGGGGCCGAAATTAAGCCCCTATCAGAGGGGCTCGTCTGGATCGGGATAGGCATCCTGATCGGCGTTGAGCGGCAGTTGGGGTTGTGGCCGATTGCCCTGCTGACCATTTGCACCCTGCGAAGCACTCAGCGTAACCGCCGTGATGCGGTGCGGGAGCATGCCGACCCGACTGGCCTGGATCTTCAGCGCTTCGAACTCGCCCTCGTTGTTCTCCCAGCGATCCATAACCGCACGACCTGACACAGTCACGCGCATGCCTTTCTGGAACAGGCGCGAGTAGCTTTCAGCGTCCTTGTGCCACCACTCGACGTTGGCCCAGAAACCTCCTTTGTCTTCGTAACCGCCGTTGCCGTCCGGCACCGAGTTGTCGAAGTAGATGTTGAGCCGCAGCAAGCGCCGCGGCTCCTTGTTGCCGTTGGGGAATTCCTTGAACTCCGGCGCGGAGCCGATGTTGCCTTCCCAGCTTTGTACGGATGTACCCATGAGCGTTCTCCGGTTAGTTGTGTTGCATGAGGTTGGTGCTCTGCTGCAGCCGCTCCATGAGCACGGCCTCGGCCTGGCCCATCTTCTCGGCGCACTCGGCGGCCTGTTTCCCGATGGAGTGGATCAGGCTGATCTGCATGTTGAGGGTGATGCGCTGCAGCTCCAGGACGTAGAGGTCCTGCAGCATCGGTATTGGTGTCTTGGGGTGGCCGACCATCTCCGCCCAGACGCCGACACCCATCCTGCGAGTGGCGACGTGCTGCCAGCGCAGGAACATGGTGCCGGCCTGGGTGTTCTGCTCGGTCAAGCGGACGGGCAGGAGGGTGAAGGGATGACGCCGAACCTGGGCCAGCACGTCCTGGGCAAGCTCTTTCAAACCCACCTCCAGCACGCGGCATTGCTCCGCAAACTGGTTCAGCTCCCCCTTACCTTTAAAGGGCTTTAAAAGGCCTTTTAGTGAGGCACCCTGTTGTAGCCCCTGGAAGGCATCCTGTTGCAGTGGCCGGAAGGCAGTCTGTTGCAGCGTCTCGCTGGAGGAGCCGATCTGCCACATACCGATCAGTCCTCGCCGTCGCCGATGTCACCGGAGAACGGCTCCGGCGCCTCGCTTTCCGGCTGTCCGCGAGTGATCGGCGGAGCGAACGTGGAGCGGCGAGTGCCCTCCAGGATGTCCAGGGGAATCTCGCCATACCGTTCGTACATCTTGCGAGCTGCCTCAGCCTTCGCATTGTTCGCGGCGAAGTCGTCACGGCAGGCGCCCGAATAGCGGTAGGTCTGTGCCAGCCCGAAAAGTTTGCGGAGCACGGCAGCACCTTCGTCGATCCACAACTCCATGTCTCGGCGACCAATAAGGCCGACGTGCTGGGCCAGCAGGATGCGTCGGACGATCTCGTCATAGGAGGTCAGCAGGTAAACGGCCTTGAACCCGAGGGGGTTGGAAATATAGAGAGGAAGCCTGACCGGCTGGATCGACAGGTTGTTGCTGATGCTGATCGCGGGCGGCAGGTTCGCCATCACGTCGTCCAGCCGCTGGTCGATATCCTTCAGCGCTGTGTCGGACTCATTGATCTTGTCCTCTAGTTGGATCATCCACCAGTCGGAGTAGGGATCGTCCTGGGTGGCGCCGCGAGTCATGCGGTTGATGATGGAGCAGAAGCCGGACAGGCCGATGATTCCCGGCTTCTGCTCATTCTTGGGCCGCCCCATCCAAATGCGGGCAGCGTGGTGCGTGTGGAGGGTGAGCTGCACATCGCTCCGCAGGGAGCCAATGTTGAGCCGGTAGTTGTCAGCCATGGTGCGGTTTTTCCTTACGGGGAAGTTCGCGCCCATGCTGCAATTCGGTCGCTACGGCCGCAGCAAGAAATCCATAGCCCGACGGAAGGGGATTTGTTGTTGCCTCTTTATGAATGGGAAGCGGTGCTGCTACTTATTTAGAGAAGTGGTTCCAGTGAAACCACTCAGTTGCCTGTCGGCACCGCTGCCTGGTCCTGGCTGGAGCTATTCGGGCCGAATAACTCAGTTGCCTGTCGGCACCGCTGCCTGGTCCTGGCTGGAGCTATTCGGGCCGAATAACTCAGTTGCCTGTCGGCACCGCTG
>NZ_JAWVXU010000043.1:0-12681 GCF_033723075.1 Pseudomonas sp. | reverse complement strand
GCAACGTGCCCGAATTCTGTTGCTGCTGGCCAGCGGTCTCACGCCCAAGCAGGTGAGTGATCGGTTGGAAGTTTCGGCACCTGTCGTATTCAAATGGCGCAAGCGCTATCAGGAAGCTGGCCTCGATGGGCTGAGCGATCTTCCGCGTAGCGGACATCCACGCACGCTCGACGAGGCGAAGATTAAGGAAATCCTCACCCTGACGACCCAGCGTGTACCGCGTGAGGCGACTCACTGGAGCCTGCGCCTGATGGCCAAATACGTGGGCGTTACCGTCTGGCAAGTCGCCCAGGTGTGGGCCGCTGCCGATCTCAAGCCCCACCGGCTGAAGACCTTCAAGATCAGCAACGACCCACACTTTGCTGACAAAGTGGTCGATGTGGTTGGGCTGTACCTGAGCTCGACTGATCCGCTCGGGTGGACAGCTTGGCGGAGGCTCCCCCGATGCGGCTTCCGCAAGTGGAGCGGCGTCTGGTCAATATCCGGTCAATGCAGCCTCGGGGGGGGGGCACAGCCAGCCTGAGTCTGGCGACAAAGCAAGCGTCAGTAGGTCACTGATGCCCGGAACTCCGGTCTGCAAGCTCCTGCCTTTCGTCAGTACCGGAAGGACCGGCTGGGCGACAAGCCAAAGCGGCGCCAGCCCCCATGCGAGAGGCCGCATGCGGCAGTACTGCCGCATGGTCACATCATCACTTCTTGGCCGCCTCTGCGATCGACTCGCGAATCGAGGAATAGGTTTGAGCGAAATTCTGCTGTGCTTCGGCATAGCTCTGCTTTGCGTTTTCCCAGGCCTGTGTGGAAGCGTCCCGCAGTCGTGCGGCGCGGGCTTTCTCCTCTTCGACTCTGACCTTGAGTGCCTCGATGCGCACCTCGATAGCGACACGCTGCTCGGCAGAGAGCCAAGCAGCATCGGCACTGAGTCCATCGATGGCTTCCTGCCATGCCTTCTGGCGCGCATCGAATTCGGCCTGCAGGACTGCCCTGCGGGTGGCAACGTCGGCCTGCACGGTATCGAGATAACGGTCTTTGGTGCCCTGCAACGCCGTCCAGGAATCGTCAAGCGACTGCCTGGCCTGCGCCAGCTCCTGCTCACTGCGGATCTTGGCCTGGGCGGCAGCCGCCTCGGCCTCGGCCCGGTAGGCGTCGCGCTTGCCCTTCAGCTCCTGCAGTGCAACCTCAACCTTGGCGCGAGTATTGCCGTTGCGCTTGGCGAGATTCTGCTCAAACACGGCGATGGCGGCGTCCAGTTCGGTCAGGCGTGTCTGTGACCATTCGATGGATTGCCTGGCGAGCGATGGTTCGCTGGCTTGGGCTGCCGGGGTAGATTCTGATGACTGCTGTGCCTGTGCCTGTGCCTGCGCAAGGCCTGCCTGCACCAGCACGGCCAATGCCACGGTGGATAGACGGGGTTTCATGCTCAAGCTCCTTGCCAAATCAAATTAGATTCATGCGAAGAGGAAGCTCTCCCTCGCTCAGAGCGGCTTAGAGAGCGCGTCGCGGATCTTCTGGATCGTGCGGGAATGCACCTGCTTGGCTTCCTCAAGCCCGCTCTTGACGGCTTCCCAGGACGCGTCGCCGGCATCCTTGACTTCACCAATCCTGGTCTGGAACTTCTCGGCTTCGTCCGACACGCGCTTAATGGCGGCATCGAGTTCGGCGCGGGCCTTTTCCACGGCATCCGCAGTCTGGCCACGCAGTTCCTGAAGCGAGGCCTCCCACGCACTGCGCTGGGCCTTAACACGGGCGAGTACGATACCCCGCGCCGTCTGGGCATGTTCACCAACGGCGGACGTGAACGAATGGAACGCGGCTTCCACCTCGACCCATTCTGCTTCCAGTGCGTCCTGAACAGCCTTGACGCCCTGCTTGGTGGCACCGGTCTCGGCGCGGAGCTTGTCGTAATGAACCTGGAGCTTGCCTCGTGCCTCTCGAAGGCGAGCCAGTGCGTCGTCGGCTTCCCGGCGGATGTCGCCATTCACTTCGTCCAGGGACTTCTCGGCCGCAGCGATACCCGCGTCCAGTTCGTCCAGGCGCTGCTTGGCCCATGCAATGGTTTCGTGGATATGGGTTTGAGTGTTCATAACGTCAATACCTTTCTTGGGTGGGTAAAAAGCCGGAGCGCCATCTTGTGAACACAGTGTCATGTGGCGGGCCTGACGGGGAGAAAGCTGCTGCGGCAGAGGTCGCTGATCATCTTTTCGAGCTGAGCGGCGCCATCGTCCTGCAGGTTCTCCCAGTCCATGCCGCGGACCATGACGCCGCGCAGGAACCTGAAACTGAAAATGGCCGTCACGACCGCATTGATCCGCAGCCGGGCCGCGGCGATGCCGAGATCGCCAGACGAGATGGCCGTCACAGCCTCTACGAGACGCTGCAGCATGGGCTCGATCGCCTGCTTGTGGATCAGGGAGAACGCCTCGTCGTTCTCGTAGGCACAGCGCGCGACGAATGACGTCCATGAGTGCGGTTCTGCGTTGCTCAGAATGATGTGCAGAAGATGAAGGAGTGCCTTCTCGAATGCCTGGGATTCGCTTCCGGAAGCCGGTGCATCGAGAATGTGGATGACCTCCCCGAAACGCTCGCGGGCGTACTCGGCAATCATCTGGGCGGCTGCCATGTAGAGCTCGCTCTTGCCCCCGAAGTGGTAAGGGATGGCTGAAAGCGGCGTCTTCGCCACCTGCGTGATGGCCCGAGTGCTAGCCCCTTCGTAGCCCACCGCGCCGATCACATCGATGGCAGCCTCGATGAGCTGCGCTCGCGTCTTGGCGCTACGGACTTCATGCCCGCTTGGTGCTGTCATGCACGTCTTCCTCGTTTAACGTATTTAAATTATAGTTCGTTCGAACGAACAATCAAATAAAGGCTTTCGGATCGAAGCCCTCCTTGGGAACCATGCGATATGACCCCACTCGTCCCAATGCTGCTCCATAAACTGGCGGTACTCATTACAGCGCTCACGCTCGCCGCCTGTGGCGGTGCAGAGCACGTCGCACCGGTGGAGCCACCGTCGGTGGCGCTGCCCGTGGTCACCGCCAGCAAAGCCGAGGTGGCCCTCGGTGACCTGGCCAGCGGCACGGTCGTGGCCGACGAGAGGGTACAGCTAGCTGCCCGCACGGCAGGCACAGTACGGGCCCCCGGGCTGCATGAAGGCCAGCCGGTAAGGGCCGGCCAGGTTCTGGTGACGATCGATGCGCAACAGGCCGAGGGTGCCGTGCAGCAGGCGCGCGCGGCGTTGCATGCTGCACAGGCACAACAGCGCCAGGCCGATGCCGATGTCGCTCGCAACGAACCGCTGGCGCGTGCCGGCGGGGTTTCCCGAACGGATCTTGAGCAGGATCAGTTGCGCGCCCAGGTCGTGGCGGCTGCTGTCGAGCAGGCACGCGCTGCGATGGCGATCGCCGAAGCCAACCGGCGCGACCAGCGCGTGACCAGCCCGATCGATGGTGCCATCATCACGCGCCACGTGCGCGACGGCGACATCGTGCAGCCGGGCGTATTGCTGCTGACCGTGGAGGGGCGCGACCAGTTGCTGTTCCGCTTCTCTGCGCCACAGGCCAGCCTGCATGCCTTCGCTTCCGGCGCCACAGTGCCGGTGCTGATCGACGAGCGTGAGGATCAGCCTGTCACGGGCACGGTGCGCGCCATCGTGCCGTCGGCCGATCCGGCAACCCGGCGCTACACGGTCGAGATCAGCCTGCCTCCGGACAGCGCGCTGCTGGCCGGCATGTTCGGTCGCGTGCGCCTGCCTGCCAATAGCGCGCACAGCGCAACGGCGGTGACGATCCCCGCCGCGGCGCTCACCGAACAAGGCGGGCTGACCGGCGTATTCGTGGTCGGCAAAGACGAACGGCTGGCGTTTCGCTGGCTGCGCCTGACCGAGCGGTTCGGAGACCAGGTGCTGGTCACCAGCGGACTGGCCGCGGGCGAACAAGTGCTGGCTCGGATCGATCCATCGGTCCGCGACGGCGCCCACCTGGTGCCAGTGGTGCCCGCTCAATGAGCGGGTCATCCCTGAACCTCGCCGGCCGGCTCGCGCGCAGCTTCATCACGTCCAAGCTGACCATCGTGTTCGTGCTCGGCGCACTGGCCCTCGGCGCTCTGGCCGTGCTCTTGAATCCTCGCGAGGAGAACCCGCAGATCGTCGTGCCCGGTGCCGTGGTGGTCGTCGCACTGCCGGGTGCCACCGCTGAGGAAGTGGATCGGCTGGTGGTTTCGCCACTGCAAGGCATCCTCAGCGAGATGACCGGCGTCGACCACAGTTACGGCAACGCCAGTCCGGGCCTGGGCACGGTGCAGGTGCAGTTCAAAGTCGGCGAGCCGCCGGAGGATTCGCTGGTCAAGCTTTACAACCGGGTGATTACCAGCCGCGCTCGCCTGCCGATGGATGCGGGCGTTCCGCTGATCCAGGCCGTGGATGCCGATGATGTGCCCATCGTCACCGTCACATTGGCATCCGACGCCTACGACGACCACGGCCTCAAGCGCCTGGCTGACGCGGTGGCCGAGCGCTTGCGTAGCACGCCCGGCGCAGCCGGGGTTACGGTGTACGGCGGTCGCGACCGCGAGATCGGCGTGGCGCTCGATCCAGTGCGGATGCAGGCCTTCGCGATTTCGCTGGCGACCGCACAGGCGGCGCTTACGGCGGCCAATTCCGCGCTGACGCTGAACGGACCGGTCTCCGGCAACGAGACACACGAACTGCGCTTTGCCGGTGACCTGGACTCGGCCAGGGCAATCCGCAACCTGGTCGTCAGTGTGCACGACGGGCAGCCGGTCAAGCTCGGCGACGTCGCCACCGTCACCGACGGCTCAAATGAGGAGATCACGCAACTCAGCCGGTTTGCCTTCGGCCCTGGCGATGCGCGCGCCGAAGAAGCCATCGGCGAAATGCCGGCGGTGACCATCGCCGTGGCCAAGAAGAAAGGCGAAAGCGCCGTCGCAGTCGCGCGCGCAGTGAAAGACCGGGTGCAGCGCATGCAGGCCAGCTTCATTCCGCAGGCGGTGCACGTAGTGGTGACGCGCGACGACGGTCAGAAGGCTGAGGATGCCGTAAATGGCCTGATGGAACACATCATAATCGCACTGGTCACGGTCAGCTTTGTGATGCTGCTGTTCCTGGGCTGGCGCGAGGCGCTGATCGTCTCGGTGACGGTGCCGGTCATCTTCTCGATCACGCTGGCCGTCGACCTGCTTGGCGGCGTGACCATCAACCGCATCACGCTGTTTGCTCTGATCCTGGCGCTTGGTCTGCTGGTCGATGCCGCGATCGTGGTGATCGAGAACATCCATCGTCACTACCACCACGCCCGAACGCCCGGCTCGAAGGAAGAAGTCACCGTCCTTGCGACCAACGAGATTGGCAACGCCACCAACCTGGCCACCTTCGCCATCATGCTGGTGTTCCTCTCGTTGTTGCTGATAACCGGCATGGCCGGAGACTATTTCTATCCGCTGGCCTTCAACGTGCCGGTGGCGATGCTGGCGTCGATCATGGTGGCCTACATCATCACGCCGTGGGCAGCCAACCGCTGGCTCAAGCGGCCCCAACCTGCCGGCACGGCCGTGGCTGGTAATGCGCAAGGTGATGACCACCACGAGTCCAGGCCGGACTGGCTACAACGTACCTATCTGAAGTTTTTCATCCCGCTGCAAGAGCGCCCGCGGGTGCGCCGCTGGCTGGCGATCGGCATTGCGGTAGCGATGGGGCTGTCGCTGGCCCAGGGCGGCTGGCAGTTCGTGCGACCGGCCGGCATTGGCGGGCCGGCACCCTATCTGGGCGTGGCGCTGGGCTTTCTGCCCAAGGACAACAAGAACACCTTCAGCATCGTGCTTCAGGCCGCGCAGGCCAGCCCGGTGGAGGAAACCGACCGACTGGTGCGAGAAATCGGCCGGGTACTGGCCCGGCTTCCTCAGGTGACGAACTACCAGAGCTGGGTCGGCCGAACCGGAGTAACAGACTTCAACGGCCTGATTCAGGGCACCTCCTTGCTGACCGGCGAGCACATTGCCGAGATCCGCGTCAACCTGACTGACAAGCACAACCGCTCCGAGAGTTCCATCGACATCGTCCACGCATTGCGCCCGGACATCGAGGCGATCCGCGCCCGTCATCCCGGCGCGCGCATTCGCCTGGTCGAGGACCCTCCCGGCCCGCCGGTGCGCGCCACGGTGCTGGCGGAGCTCTACGGCACCGATCTGGAGGTGTTGCGGCAACTCTCGCGTCAGGTCGAGGCTGAATTTGTCCAGACCTATGACATGGTGGACATCAGCAACAGCGAGCCGACCGATATGCCGCAGTGGCGGCTGGTGCCCGACCGCGAGAAGGCCGCGCTGTCGGGCGTCTCGACCGCGCAGATCGCCGAGGTGCTGGACATTGCCTACGGCGGCCGAGTGGTCGGCCGCGCGCACCTGGACGGCGAACGCAATCCGGTGTCCATCCGCGCCTACGTACCACGCGCCGCACAGCCCGATCCGGCACGGCTTGAAGGGCTGTACGTGCCCAATGCCGAAGGCCGGCAGATTCCACTGGCTGAAATAGTGCGGCGCGTGCCCGCCGAGGCCGATCGGCCGATCCTGCGAAAGGACAACGAACCGGTCATCTTCATCGGCGGCGAATTGGCGCGCAGCGTGCCCACCTATGCCGTGCTCGATCTGACGCAGCGACTGTCAGGGATGCGCGCACCTGACGGGCAGCCGCTAGCGATCGGCAATCTCGGTCTGCGCGAGACTGTGCCCGACACCATCGACGGCTACCAGTTGCTGTGGGACGGCGAGATGCGGCTGACGCTGAACATCTACCGCGACATGCTCGCCGCCCTCGGCGCGGCGCTGGCGGCGGTCTACGTGCTGCTGGTGGCCTACTACCGTTCCTTCCTGATCCCGCTGATCGCGATGGCCGCGGTGCCGCTGGGAGCGATCGGCATCCTGCCCGGGCACTGGCTGCTGGACACGGATTTTTCAGCCACCTCAATAGTCGGGATCATCGCGCTTTCGGGCGTGGTGGTGCGCAACTCGCTGCTGATCATCGACTTCATCCAGGACAACCTCAAGCAGGGCATGCCGCTGGCAGAAGCCGTGCGTCAGGCCGGTGCGGTGCGGCTGCGGCCCATCCTGCTGACCATGCTGGCCATCATCCTCGGCTCGGCCATCATGGTGCCCGACCCTGTGTTCGGCGGGCTGGCGATCTCGCTGATCTTCGGCACGCTGGCCTCCACGGTGCTTACCGTCTTCGTTGTGCCCACCCTCTATTACCTCGACGCGTTACGCCGTGAAGGGCTTACGCCGCAAGCAGGCCTGGCCGTCGATAAGGAGAACACCCAATGAATCATGCAGTTTTCCGTCGGACTGCCTGGCTGGGGGCAACGCTGTGCGCTGCCGCGCTGTTGGCGACCGAAGCCATGGCGTCGGAATGCCAGTCGGTGCTGGATCAGATCAGCCGGCCGACTGTGAGTCTGCGCGTGGACAACGACCTGTTCGGCGGCAGATCCCAGGATCAGGGTTATACCAACGGCCTGCTGGTGACGCTGGTGTCGCCCAACCTGCTCGATTACCTGGACGACCCCTTCCTGCCGACAGCCGCCAGGTGGATCAACCGTGGCCTGACATGGCTGCAGGTCGACGACTTCGACCAGATCAACATGATTGCCAGCTTCGGGCAAGGCCTGTTCACCCCGGAAGATCACGGACCTTCGGAGCTGACTCCAGACGATCGCCCGTACGCTGCGGTGTTGTTGTTCAGTGTGGGCTACAACGCCCGCAAGGGCGATCACCTGACAACCAACCAGTTGCGGCTGGGCATGGTGGGACCCTCCGCACGCGGCAATGAGGTACAGAGCAGCGTGCACAAGGTGATCGGCAGCCCTCACTTCAATGGCTGGGATCACCAGTTGCGTGATGAGCCCGTGTTCCAGCTCCTGCATGAGCGCATGCGCCGCCACGATCTGCCGCCGGTGCCTTTCGCACGTGGTAGCGGTCTGTCGCAGGACATGATCACTCACTGGGGCGGCGCGCTGGGCAACTTCGGCACCCATGCCAACTTCGGCGCCGAGTGGCGTATCGGTTGGCGGCTGCCCGACGACTTCGGCAGTTCGCCACTGCGCCCGGCAGGAGAGAACACCGCACCGCCGGTCTCCGGCAACACGTACCGCGGCTGGGCCGGACACTTCTTCGTCGCCGCCGACGTCCGTTGGGTGCTCTACGACCTCACGCTCGATGGCAACACCTGGAAGAACAGCCATAGCGTCGACAAGCGCTCCTCCGTGGCCGACGTCGGCCAGGGCATCGCGGTGACCCGTGGCGACTGGAAGTTTGCGTTCGCGCACCACCTACGCACGCGGGAGTTCCGCGAGCAGAAGGAGTTGCCCGTCTACGGCAGTTTCACCATCAACCGCAGGTTTTGATCTGCATGGGCTGCGCAGATCGTTATTGGTTGGTCATTCATAGCGTAAGGAATCTCTCATGCGGAGTACGGTAATTGGATCGGGCAGGCTCGGAGGGCCGGCCTTTGCCGCAAAGCACAGGGCTGAAGTTTTCCCCCTCCTGAAGCGTGCCGTGTGGCATCTGGGATGCGTGATGGCGGCAATGGCCGTCGCGGGCTGCGCGCCCACCCTGAACATCCGCGCAGTGCCCGAGGAGTTGCCGGTGGCCACCCACTGGCCTGCCAATGCCCTGCCTGCCGAGAGACAAGGCATCCGCCCTGTGGAGTCGCCATGGCGCGACTACGTAGTCGACGAGCAACTGCGCGCGCTGATCGAGAAGGCACTCGCGAACAACCGCGACCTACGCCTGGCGCTGCTGCGTGTCGAGGAAGCGCGTGCCGCCCACGGTATCCAGCGGTCCGAGCAGTTCCCGATGATCGGTCTGACCGGCGTGGGGGCTCGCGCACGCGTGCCGGACGATCTGATTCTGACCGGAGAACCTGCCATCCATGAGGTGGCTGGCCTAGCGGTCGGCCTGACCAGTTGGGAACTCGACCTGTGGGGCCGGGTGCGTAGCCTCAATGAGGCCGCACTGCAGAACTACCTGGCGACCGACCATGCACAACGCGCCGTAAGGGCCAGCGTGATCACAGCCGTCGCGCAAGCCTACCTGAGCCAGCGCGACTACGATGAGCGCATCGCGCTGGCGAATCAGACCATTGCCAGCCGCGAGGAGTCCTACCGCATTTTCCGCCGCCGCAACGAGATGGGGTCGACCTCCGACCTGGAGCTGACCCAGGTCGAAACGTTGCTGATCCAGGCCCGCACGCTGGGCACGCAGCTTCAGCAGGCCCGTGCGGCGCAGGCCCATGCGCTGACCCAACTGGTGGGCGCGCCCATCGAGCAGCTAACCATCGCCGAGCCTGCGCTGCGCGACGAGGCCATCTTCGCCGCGCTGGATGCTGGCCTGCCCTCCGACCTGCTGACGGCCCGCCCCGACATCATCGCGGCCGAGCGCCAGCTCGCCGCCGCCAACGCCAACATCCGTGCGGCTCGGGCTGCCTTCTTCCCGCGCATTGCGCTGACAGGAAATTTCGGCACATTGAGCGCCGAACTCGCCGGTCTTTTCGAGTCCGGCAGCCGCACCTGGGTGTTCGCACCCACGATCTCCCTGCCGATCTTCGATGGCGGGCGACGCCGCGCTGCGCTGGACTTGGCCGAGGTGCGCAGCGACATCGCCGTGGCCAGCTACGAGAAGACCATTCAGAACGCCTTCCGCGAAGTGGCCGATGCGCTCTCCGCTCGCCAGGCGCTGGCGCAGTTGGTCGAGCAACTGCGCCAGGCCCGCGATGTGCAGGACCGGCGCGCCCGGCTGGCGCAGTTGCGCTATGACAGCGGTGCCGCCGCCTATCTCGAAGTCCTGGACGCGCAGCGCAACCAGCTGGAGGCACAGCAACAACTCGTTCAGGTGCGCCGACAGCTGCTGGCCAGCCAGGTGGCCCTGTATGCCGCGCTCGGCGGTGGCGCCGGTTTCGACCGTACTGTCGAGAGTACTGCCGGCAGTCCGTCGAATCCCTCCCTTACCACCAGGCTCCCCCATCAAGAGTAAGGCTGCGCAATGGCACAAATGTCTTTCCTCAAGCCACCGTCTCATCGCATTCATCGTCGTACTCGCCGTGGCACCTACAAGAAACTGGGCAAGCGTAGCGCTCTATATAAAGCCAAGTGCAAGATCGAGAAGGCAAAGGCAAAGGTTGAACACCCATTCAGAGTGATCAAGCGCCAGTTCGGTTATGTGAAACCACCCTGGGCTGCATACGTAAAGAGCGTGTGTGGTGAGCGCCACGGGAAAAGGCTGACCAAGAGTCAGTCAGGTATGATTGATTGAGACGAACGTAAGTGAACCATCGAAGAAGTGTCGATAATTGCAGACGATATCGAAACCAGAGACTCGACAACGCTCTGGGACAAGTCAGACGGGCGCCTGGGTTCTGGTCTGGCGGTATCCGGCATAGAGGTGGCGTGACGATCATTCAGGCACATGTACGGAACATGGAAATCTGTCATTGCGATGCCAAGGGAGCGATTCAACCAGAGAGGCGTTATCTCTCCGGTACTTGCGAATTGGACGCTGCATAGGCCGGGGATGTCTATCGGAGCGGGGGTAGTCCATAGCCTGGAAGATGTCGTCCATGCAAGCGTGGCTTCGACAGAGCGCAAGCGTAAGCCATTCAAGATACACGTCGTACGATATGCCGATGACTTCATCATCACAGGGGCCACGAAAGCTGTTTTGCAACATCAGGTTCGTCCTGCAATTGAGGCGTTCCTGAAAGAGCGAGGCTTGGAACTCTCTGATGAAAAGACTCAGATAACGCATATCTCGCAAGGCTTCGATTTTCTGGGCCAGAACGTACGCAAGTACACCGGCAAGCTACTCATCACTCCGGCTCGCAAGAGTGTGAAACCACAGACCATCCGTAGTGACAACGGCCCGGAGTACATCAGCAGTAAGCTTGTTCTGTGGGCGGAAAAGCGCGGCGTTCGCCTGGAGTACATCCAGCCAGGAAATCCACAGCAGAACGCCTACGTCGAGCGCTACAATCGCACGGTGCGTTACGACTGGCTGGGGCATTATTTGTTCGAGTCGATCACCGAGGTGCAGGAACATGCAACTCGCTGGATGTGGACATACAATCACGAACGGCCAAACATGGCCCAGGGAGGTATCACCCCCAAACAGAAGTTGGCCCGCGCGGCCTGACCTCTACTTTTGGCGAGTGCTAAAAATGGGGGGATTCCCCCCTCAAGGCGCAAAACTATGCATTTGAAGGTGGAAAATGATCCGTTTTTTCGATTGAGACGTTGTTTTTTCGAGTCGTTGAGAAAAACACCATGAAAATCGCGACTACTTCAGACCTTCCGTAGAGAAAGCGAATGCCGGGCTGTAATGGCTCGGAAAGGGGTTGGAACATTACTCCACGGGAAACCGGGCTGACTTCTGCGTGGTCGTTGAACACATGAGCGAAGATTAGGTTGGGCCTGAAAGGGTGCAGGTCAGCGCGCAAGAGCATGGGTTCCCCATGTCCGCGACCTGAGTCCGTATAGCGGAAACTGGCCAGCTCAGAGCGGATTGTGAAGATCCATCTGTACCCAGAAGGAATCAAGGCAGATAGATCGGCTCTTGATCGGGCTTACAACGGATTGAGCCGTATGCGGTGAAAGTCGCACGTACAGTTCTTAGGGGGGCCCTAGCGGACTGTTTGGTTAATTCAATAACTTATTCTTGATTGCGGTGAGCTTTGCGCGACTAACAGAGTTGATGATGGATTCAGCCGTTTTGTTCCAGCGAAATGGCTTGGCTGAATGTTCATTATGGGCTTCGATAAAACGGCGAATTGCCGCTTTCAGATCCGCCACGCTGCTGAACGCATTGCGATACAGCGCCCGCCGTTCCAATTGAGTAAACCAACCCTCTACGGCGTTCAATCATGAGGCACTGGTCGGCGTGAAGTGCAGCTTGAAGCGGGGATGCTTCTCCAGCAATGCCCTGACGGCGGCTGTCTTGTGAGTCGAGCTGTTGTCCAGAATCAAATGCAGATCCAGCTCGGCAGGCGTCGCGCGGTCGATCTGTCGCAAGAATTCAAGGAACTCTTTGGCCCTGTGTCGTTGGGTGATGCGACCAATGACCTGGCCCGTCAGGATGTCGAAGGCGGCATACAAACTGGCCGTACCGTGACGCTTGTAGTCATGCGTCCTGCGTTCGATCTGACCCGGCTTGAGCGGCAGCATGGGCTGGGTGCGATCCAGCACCTGGATCTGGGTTTTCTCGTCCACTGACAGCACCATCGCATTGTCAGGCGGGTTCAGGTACAGCCCAACCACATCGACCACTTTGCCAGCAAAGTGTGGGTCGTTGCTGATCTTGAAGGTCTTCAGCCGGTGGGGCTTGAGGTCGGCAGCGGCCCATACCTGGGCGACTTGCCAGACGGTAACGCCCACGTATTTGGCCATCAGGCGCAGACTCCAGTGTGTCGCCTCACGCGGTACACGCTGGGTCGTCAGGGTGAGGATTTCCTTAATCTTCGCCTCGTCGAGCTTGCGTGGATGTCCGCTACGCGGGAGATCGCTCAGCCCATCGAGGCCAGCTTCCTGATAGCGCTTGCGCCATTTGAATACGACAGGTGCCGAAACTTCCAACCGATCACTCACCTGCTTGGGCGTGAGACCGCTGGCCAGCAGCAACAGAATTCGGGCACGTTGC
>NZ_JAWVXU010000042.1:0-13817 GCF_033723075.1 Pseudomonas sp. | reverse complement strand
TCCCGAACTCAGTAGTGAAACGATGCATCGCCGATGGTAGTGTGGGGTTTCCCCATGTGAGAGTAGGTCATCGTCAAGCTTGTATTCCAAACCCCCCATCTGCGTAAGCAGGTGGGGGGTTTGTCTTTGCGCGCGAGAAAGGCCAAGTTCAGGTGCCCTACGGCTCGCGCAATCCTGTGTTTTGTTAGTATCGCGCGTCTGTTTTTCCTTTTAAGGCTGGAGTTTTCGATGTCCGCCCCCGCAACCCCTTCCGGGCTTGCCGCCCTGCCAGATGCCTACAAGGCGGTGCTCTATGTGCTGGCTCTGTCCTTCCCGGGCAAGCATAAAACCGCTTTGCTCGAGCAGTTGCGCGAGATCGGCGTACGCAGCTCCTCAGCCCGGGCAATGGACGGCCCGGCGCTGAGCGAGATACTGGCGATGCTGCACCGACTCGATTGGGTCAGCCTCGGCGGAGGTGGGCAGCCCTATTGCTTGCCGTCCGAGCGGCGCAATCTTGTGCTGCAGCAGCTCAATAGCGACATCAGCAAAGACAGCTGGTTGCTTGCGCTACGCAGCAGCATCGCACCGTCGCGTAGCGCCTGGGATATACCCAGCCAGGCGAATCAGCGGCTGAGTCTGTGGCTGGCCATTCTGGGAGGGCAGACGGATGAGGTACAGCAGGGTTTGGCTCTGCTGCAGTCGAGTTCGCTACGCCATAGCCTGATCGGCGAATCGCCCTGCCAGCAACTACTGGCCGACGAACCAGGCAAGCAGGTGTTTGCCATGCTCAGGCATGAGGTCAAGAGCCTGTTGCTGGAGGATTATCTGGGGCAGGTGAACTGGCAGCTGCAACCGGCAGATGAGGCTTATCGGCAGGGGCTGGTCTTGCTCGAAGACTCTTCGTCCAGCGCGGAGCTGTCGTTGCAGATGATGTTGCAGGCCCTGTGGCGTGGCGACTGGCTGCAATTTGAAGCGCTGGGAGGGGGTGGTCTGGCGTTCATGCAGCAGTTCATCCTTCAGGTGTTGCGTGGCCAGTATGCGCAAGCCTTGCTGGCCATGCAGGAGTGGATGCTGGCGATCAAGCGGCAAAGCAAGAAGCGCAAGGTCGAACTGCCGCCGATACTCAACGGATTCTATTGCCTGCTGTTGCTGGCCAGTGCGGACAAGCAGTTGTTCCCGGCGCTCAAGCAGGCCGTCAGCCTGGGTCTGAAAGAGTATTACGGTCGTGCTTACCCGGCTATGCAGCTGCTGGTCGAGCAGCAACAGGCCAGTGTCCGGCGGCTTGATCAGTCCTTCAGTGGGGCGTTGGTGTTCAATGGCTTCGATGGTCTGCTGCTGGCCCTGGGGCTGTACTGGGCTGATGCCGAGGTGGTTCGCGAGCCGGTTTGGCGCGCGCAACTGGGTGGCTTTCGCGACGAGCTCATGGCAGCGGGCTACCACTGGCTGGGTGAGGAGCTGGATGCCCTGCTGGCGCAGCAGTTTGCCCAGCCGCGGCGTCAGCCGGACTGGCACCAGGAGGCCGGTCTGGTGCCGCTGGTCAGCCTCTATCAGCGCCAGGAAGCCTGGCAGCATGCCTTGACCGCACTGTCCCTGCTCAAGCCGGGTAAGGCCGAGTCGGGTGCGATGCAGGCCCAGAAGTCGGCACGACTGGCCTGGTTGATTACCTTCAATCCTCATCAGTTGAGTGTCGAGCCACGCGAGCAGAAGCTCGGCGCCAAGGGCCAGTGGAGCAAGGGCCGCGCCGTGGCCCTCAAGCGCCTGTTCGAGGACGGCGACAGTCTGGACTTCCTCCTGGAGCAGGATAGACAGACGATTCGCATGATCCAGCTGGGTAGTGATTACTACTATGGGGGCGCGCGCTACGAGCTGTCTGCCGAGCATGCCTTACCCAGACTGGTCGGGCATCCAGCTTTGTTCTGGGCCGATGCGCCGGATGTGCGGATTGATCTGCTACACGGTCAAGTGAGCCTGCAGCTCAAGTCGCAAGGCACGCAGATTCACCTCAAGCTCGAGCCAAGCGGTGTGCAGGGCAATCCTGACGTGCTGCTGCGCAAGGAGACGCCGACGCGCCTGCTGGTTTACCCGATCAGTCGTGAGCTACGCCAAATCGCCGAGATAGTCGGCGACGGCCTCAGTGTGCCGCAGGCCGCCAAGACGCAATTGGTCGAGGCCATCGGAGCGATTGCACCACTGTTACCGATCCACTCGGACCTGCCCGAGTTGGCCGGTCATCTCGACAGCGTCGACGCCGACAGTACCCTGTATGCCCACCTGCTGCCGCTGGAGGCCGGTTTGCGCCTGCAATTGTTGGTGCGACCGCTGGCCAGCAGCAGCTGGTTCAAACCCGGTCATGGACTGGAGAACGTACTCGGTGAGCTGGACGGTAAAGCGCTGCAGGCCAGCCGCGACCTGCACGCCGAATCTGCCTCTTTGCAACGGGTGTTGCAGGCCTGCCCGGCACTTGCCCAGGCCGACAGCGATGGTCAGGAGTGGCAGTTGGCCGAGCCGCAGGATGCTTTGCAGGTCTTGAGTGAGTTGCAGGCACTGGAGGGCGACTGGCTGCAATGCGTCTGGCCTGAAGGCGAGCGCATGCGGATCAAGGCGCGGCCGGGCATGGGCCAGCTCAAGCTCGGGCTCAAGCAGCAGGGCGACTGGTTCGTGCTCAACGGCGAAGTGCAGCTGGACGATGGCCGCGTGCTGCACCTGCGCCAGCTTCTGGAGTTGCTCAAATCCAGCACCGGGCGCTTCCTCAAGCTTGGCGAGCAGGACTGGCTGGCCCTGAGTGACAGCCTGCGCAAGCGTCTGGACGAACTGGCTCATCTGGCCGATCGAGTCGGCGATGACGGTCTGCGCCTGAATCTGCTGACCACGCCACTGTTGGCCGGCTTGGCACAAGAGGCCGGGGAGTTTCAGGCCGATGCCGGCTGGCAAGCGCACCTGGACAAACTCGAATCGCTCAAGCACTTCCAGCCGCAGCTGCCGAGCACCCTGCAGGCCGAGCTGCGCGATTACCAGCGCGAGGGTTTCGACTGGCTGGCACGTCTGGCCCAGTGGGGCGTCGGCGCCTGCCTGGCCGATGACATGGGCCTGGGTAAAACCGTGCAGACCCTGGCGCTGCTGTTGCACCGGGCACCGGCCGGGCCGCAACTGGTGGTGGCGCCGACCTCGGTGGCGCTCAACTGGCAGGCGGAAACCGCGCGCTTCGCGCCGACGCTCAGGCTGCATATCTACCAGCAGAACCGTCACCTCGATGGTCTTGGGCCGCTGGATCTGGTGATCGTCAGCTATGGCCTGTTGCAGCAGGACAATCAGGCGTTCGCCAGCCAGCACTGGACCAGCGTGGTGCTGGATGAGGCCCAGGCGATCAAGAATTCCCAGAGCAAACGCTCGCAGGCGGCGATGACCCTGCAGGCCGACTTCAAGCTGATCGCCAGTGGCACCCCGGTGGAAAACCACCTGGGTGAACTGTGGAACCTGTTCCGCTTTATCAACCCGGGTCTGCTCGGCAGCCAGGAACGTTTCGCCCAGCGCTTCTCCACGCCGATCGAGCGTGGCGAGCAGGGCGCGCGCAAGGCGTTGAAGGCCTTGATCCAGCCATTCATTCTGCGTCGACTGAAAAGTCAGGTGCTTGATGAACTGCCGCCGCGCACCGAGATTACCTACAAGGTGCCGTTGTCCAGCGAGGAGAGGCACCTGTACGAGGCCCTGCGCCAGCAGGCGCTGGACACGCTGAGCACTACGGCGCCGGGCAAGTCGCTGCAGGTGCTGGCGGAAATCACCCGTCTGCGCCGCTTCTGCTGTCACCCGCGCCTGGTCATGCCGGGTTGCGGTCTGAGTGGCAGCAAGCTGGCCGCTTTTGCCGAAATCGTCGAGGAGCTGCTGGATAACCGCCACAAGGCGCTGGTGTTCAGCCAGTTCGTCGACCATCTGAGCATCATTCGTGGCTGGCTCGACGAGCAGGGCATCAGCTATCAGTACCTCGACGGCGCCACACCGCCGAAGGAGCGCCAAGTGCGCATGGACGCCTTTCAGGCCGGCATCGGCGAGATCTTTCTGATCAGTCTGAAAGCCGGCGGTACCGGGCTCAATCTGACCGCCGCCGACTACGTGATCCACCTCGACCCCTGGTGGAACCCTGCAGTGGAGGATCAAGCCAGCGATCGCGCCCACCGCATGGGCCAGCAGCGGCCGGTGACCATTTATCGGCTGGTCACCGAACACACCATCGAGGAGCAGATCGTCGCCCTGCACGGGCAAAAACGCGACCTTGCCGACAGCTTGCTGGGTGGCGGCGAGGTCAGCGGCAAGCTGGATTCCGATGCGCTGCTGAGCCTGCTCAAGGGCGACCAAGTGTAGTAACGCGGCCGGGAGCATGCGCCCGGATACGCAAAGGCCCCAGGTTTTCACCTGAGGCCTTTGCGTTTATATGGTGCACCAGGCGGGATTCGAACCCACGACCACCCTTCGGAGGGCAATGCGGTACAGGAATCCTGGCTAATCTGAAGTTACTTTAAATTGCTCTAAGCCGCATTCTGCAAGGTGCCGAGCAATTTTTACCATCTGCAGTTTACAGCACCTACTGACACTTAAGACTGACTAGTCTGGGCACAAAAAGCGAAATTAGCGAAGTCGATTTTGACCCCTAGCCACATGCAGCGATTTAGGCAGAGATGGAAAGCTCAGGTGCCCAACTCCATTCCGGATCTTCGCGAGAGTTACTCCAGATTATCGTCCTTACCATCCGGCGCAGCAATTTTCAGTGATCGAATTGGTGGTAGGTTTGCTGTGTCAGTTTTGGGGGTGAGAAGTGATACTGGAAGCAAGTCACCGCTATGACTGAACTCAGCATAGAAAGTCTAGCCAAGATCTGCTCAGACCAAATACCGAGCTATAAGCTGTAGCGCGATGACCGTCTGCAAGTAATTCTCAATGCCAAGCCTGGATGCTAGCAGTCCGATGCCGGAGACGTCGGGCCGATGGCTTACCCATTTCACCCGCAGAGGTGCTGGCTGTTGCCACTCCCATTACTAGAGCCATCCCTTTACGCTCGTTATCTTCCGACATCAAGAGCGCGGTAGCCATGGTAAGCCGAAGGCCATGGCTACCCATTTCCAACGTCAATAACTCTGATGATTTACAATCAACTAAAACTCAGAGTACGGCAGATCACCGGAGTAAGTTCCCACCTATTGGTGGTGCTCCCTGACTTCATCGTCACCAGAGCGGCAAGCTGTAGCTGACGATGAAGCGGTTCTCGTCCAGGTTGCTTCCGAAGTTGCTGCGGGTGGTAGCGTTGCGCAGACGCAGGCCGACATTTTGCAGCGGGCCGCTCTGCACCACGTAGGCGATGTCCGTGTCACGCTCCCAGGTCTTGCCTTCGCTCAGGCCGGCATTGCGGTCGACGTTGTCGCCGGACAGGTAGCGGGTCATGAAGGTCAGCCCTGGCACGCCGAGGGCGGCGAAGTCGAAGTCGTAGCGCAGCTGCCAGGAGTGCTCGTCCTGGTTGCCGAAGTCGTTGATCTGCACCAGGTTGACCAGCGCGTTGTCGGCGCCGGCGATGTAGGCGAAGCCGGTATCGCCGGACAGGTGCTGGTAGCCGGCGGTGAAGCCCTGGGCGCCCAGGCGGTAGGTGAACAGCGCGCCGAAGGCGTCATTGTCGACGTTGCTGCCGCCGTCGTCGCGAGAACGGGCGAAGCGGATGTCCGACTTGAAGCTCTGCCCCTCGCCCAGCGGCAGCTGGTGGACCAGGTTGATCAGGTGCTGCTGGTAGATGCCGTCGAGGCCGCCATAGTAGTAGCCGGTGGACAGCTGCGGAGTCCACTGGTAGCGCGCGCCGGCGAACAGGAACTCGTCGCTGGTCTTGGCGCTGCCCAGCACGATGTTGCGCTTGCCGCCGTTGTACACGGTCATCTCCTGGTTGTCCGAGGAGTCGCGCTGGTTGATCCGGTCGAGGCGGCCGAGGTCCAGGCTCAGGCCCTCAACCTCGTTGCTGTTGAGCCAGGCGCCGCGGAAGGTCACCGGCAGTAGGCGGCTGTCGTTGCGCATCACCGCCGGCAGCACCGGCTGCAGGGTGCCGAGCTTGAGGGTGCTGTTGGAGGCGCGCAGCTTGGCGGTCAGGCCGGCCTCGCCGTACTCGTCCTGGGCGCGCTTGGGCGCCTCGCGGTCGCTCTTGAGGATGCCGGTGCCGACCCGGTCCGGGCTGGAGTCGAGCTTGACCCCGAGCAGGCCGATGGCATCGAAGCCGATGCCGACAGGGCCCTCGGTGTAGCCGGACTCGAAGCGCAGCATGAAGCCCTGGGCCCACTCCTCGGCCTTGGCCTGGGCGGCGCCGTGCTGGCGGAAGTCGCGGTTCATGTAGAAGTTGCGGGTATCCAGCACGGCCTTGCTGTCGTCGACGAAGGCCGCGAAGGCCGGGGCGGCCAGGCCCAGGGCGATGCTGGCGCCCAGCAGCTGGCGGCTGAGTGTCGGGGTGTGTCGCATTGGTAGTTCCTCTTGTTGTTATTGAATTGAAGTTTTTCGCAATCGTCTTCCATATAGTGCCTGCCGCTTGGTAGCACTTGTGGTGGCAAGCCTGTTCAGGGCGGGCGCTGAAGGCGAGTCAGTACTTGGATTCAACGATCACTCGAGCGCCTGAGCCAGCAACTGGCGCATATCAATCCGCTGCTGCTGGAACAGCTATGTTTTCATCTCGCTCGCTCCGCATACCGGTAGAGCGAAATTCATTCGTGCGAGGATGTAGCGCTGCAGGGCTACCCCGAGTGACATTTTGATCAGCCCCAGACTCTAGTCGTCGGTGCAATAACTGAACGCTTACGAGTTATGCAGCATCGCCCTCTATTTCTCCGACAACATCAGCAACACTCGTCCACTTTTTCGCAATGACTACATCCTTCCCCTTTTGGTTCATATGAGGACCAATACGGATGTTGTAAACGTCTTGTTGGAGCGATATTTCAGGACGCCGAAGAGCCGCCATCTATGGCCAGGATCGCACCCGTCACGTAGCGATTTTCGGGCAATGCGAAGTACAGCGCAGCTTCGGCGATGTCCTTGGGTGTACCCAGGTAGGGCGTGATGCGGCGCTGAAGGAAGGTATTGCGCAGGCGGTCCGGGTCCGGATGGGCTTCGATCATCCGGCTGATCATCGGTGTTTCCACCGTTCCTGGGCATATGCAGTTGATTCGTACGCCGTGAGCCGAATGGTCGACAGCCATCGCCTTGGTCAGCCCGACAAGTGCCGCCTTCGCTGCGCAATATGCGGCGCGATCCCGTAGTCCCTTCAGTCCTGCTTCGGACGAGATGTTCACGATTGAGCCTCGGCCCACCTCAAGCATCTGCGGCAGCACACAACGGCTTAGAAGATAGGCCGACGTCACATTAATCTCGAAAAGGTCATGCCACTGCTTAGGCGAGGTGTCTACGACGGTGCCCGGTATCGACAGACCGGCGTTGTTGACAACCACCGAGACCTGCCCGAAACGTTGTCGCACTGCGTCGACGAGCGCGGTCACATCCGACTCGCAGGTCACATCAGCTGCGAAAAAGGCGGCGTGGCCGGACGCCGCTTCGATCTCTCGGCAGACGTCGGCACCGCGCTGCGCGTGACGACCCACCACGGCCACGCGTGAGCCTTCCAGCGCGAACCGGCGCGCAATTTCGGCGCCAATCCCAGAAGTTGCACCGGTCACAATAGCCACCTCGTCCTTCAATCGCATAGGTTTTCCTCTTGTCACAGGGCGCTGCGCAGTAGCGCGAGAAGGTCGTCGCGACGCGGCGTACGCGGATTGATGCGGTTCAGGCGCTCGATATTGAGCGAATCGTCGACGATCGATTCGAGCTGAGCTTCCTCGATGCCGATCTGCGAGAGGCGTGACGGTAGGCCCAGTGTCTCGAGCAACTGAAAAATCCGCTGCACGCCGGCTTCGCATTTCGCATCGCGCGACAGAGAGGCGGGGGCGCCGAGCAGTTCGCCAATGCGGGCCAACTTGTCGCGGTGTACGACCATGTTGTATCGCATGCCGTATGGCAGCAGCAGACCGACCAATTCTCCGTGCGGACGTGGTGCCAGCTCGGCGAGCGGATAGGCCACCGCATGCACCCACGACACGCCCGAGTTGGTGAAGGCCAGCGCCGAATAAAGATTACCGAGCAGCAATTGGCTGCGGGCTTCGAGATTTCCGCCCTGGTGCATGCCGATGGGCAGGTGTTCGGCAATCATGCCGATGGCCTTCTCGGCGAAATAGTCGCTCAAGGGGTTGGAGCCTTGATAAATCAGGTCGCCAGGTGCATCGATGTAGCGAAAGTCTTTGCCGTAGTAGGCTTCGATCGCCTGGGTCAGCGCGTCCATACCGGTACAGGCGGTGATATACGGCGGCAACCCCAGGGTCAGCTGCGGGTCCAGCAGCGCCACGGCAGGCCGCAATCGATTGTCCGAAATGCCGACTTTGATGTTGAGTTTATCGTCGGTAACGATGGCCACGGGTGAGACTTCGGAACCGGTACCGGCCGTCGTCGGAATGGCAATGACCGGCATGACTGGCCCGGGCACCTGGTTCTCGCCGTAATAGTCGGATGGATGACCGCCATGCGTTAACAAAAGGGCAATGATCTTCGCTAGGTCCATGCTCGAACCACCGCCCACCGCGATCAGTAAGTCGGGTTGTGCTGCACGCACCGCGGCCTCGCAACGGAGCACCGAGGCCATGTCCGGCTCTGGCATCGCCTCAGCGTAAACAAACAGCGTGATGCCCGCATCCAGCATGACCTTTTCGACCGAGGCCAGCACACCGGCGCGCGCCACACCCGGATCACTCAAGAGCGCCACTCGCGAGGCGTTGAAGCGCCGCAACAGCGTCGGAATACGCGCGATGGCACCAACCCCGAATAGCACCTCCTGAGCGCTATTGAAACTCCATACTGTCCGCTCCCGCCTGTTCTGGCTTACTGATCCCTCGGTGGGGTGGCCGGTCGATGTCTGTGGCCGCACTAGGTCGTCGGTGCTGGGTGCTTCCGGCGCGGAGCCGCCCGCAGTCCCAGGGCTCATGACCGACTCTTCCGTGCAATGTGCAACGATTGGCTGATACAACGCGGGGCAATGGGACCTGTCCTTTGCGAAAGGGTTGCTCATGCTGTCTCCAGTTCTTGTCGTTCACTGCGGAAATGCGGTCCGCTTTGCGTGAAAAAATCGTATGGCCTGCATGCGACAGCTGGTTAGGACGTTTTGCAGTAATAGTGGGATGAATTTACGGCGTGGGGCTCAGCGCACGTCGCAACTCGCTCGGCATGCTGGCGGGCGTAAGCGCTTAGAGGGGTTCAAACAACTGGTGACATCGGCTCCGATGAGCGTGGCCTCATGGCGCGGTACCTGCTTGAACAGGCCGGACAGAATGCAGAGCACATCGTCGAGGAATATCAAATCAATCCTTGGTTGCGTATGAACCTCAGGACACTGAGGAGCCGCTAAGGCATGGGCGGCGTCTATGCCGCGTCGCAGAACCGCTCGCTCTATCAAGCAAGGCGCCAAGATCGAAGCAGTGATTGAAACGATACTGGAACTCGGCCAGGCAGATAGCGTGGCGCAGGCTTGAAATTGAATGCGTAGAAGGTTCCGGTTACGGCGTTTTGATGTTGCCCGGCAAGGTGTTGACCGCTTGAAGGCAGGATGCTGGGCACTGGCACGATCTGCCCGTCATTGTGGGCACGACTCGGTCGTAGCCAATAGTGAGAAAAAGGACTCGACCGGATAAACCGAACAGGTGTTGAAACGGGAAAACTCAACCGTCAAGCAATGGCAGAGTAAGTATGAATTCGGCCTGGGCGAGGGACCGGCTGATGAGGGGGAGTGTTTTCTCCAGCACCTTTCATTTCGTTGAAGAGACGATGGCGGAAGCCAAGATCTATCTGGCCAACCACTGCACAAGAAGTGCGCTGATCCGGTCGCCCCCTGCGTGTCGTCTATCTCCGCTACTCCGGCGCACTCTGCTCAGAGGTCCATGCCCTCGTCGACGTGCACTCTGCGCTTGAACTCCGAGGGTGGCACGCCGACCTTTTTCCTGAAGAACCGGCTGAAATAGGCTGGATCATCGAAGCCCAGATGGGTCGCCACTGTCGCGATGTTGAACTCGGAGTGCGCTAACAGGCGTTTGGCTTCCAGCGCCAAACGATGCTGAATCACCTCGGTGGCGGTCAATCCTTCCGCCATCTTAGTGGCTTCCGACAGGCGCCGTTCGGTCACATGCAGCATCGAGGCGAAGCGCCCGGCGCTAACCAGCGTGATCGGCTCCTTCTCCAGCAATTTGCGGAAGCGGCGCGCCAGCACTATGTTCGGCGAGGCGTGCTCGGGGATATCCGCCACGCTGACCAGCCGCGCGGCCTGCAGGAAGAAGATATGCAGGTAGGAGCGGATCACATCATGGTAGCCGGTGCGTTCGGCCTGGTACTCCTCGGCGATGCGGTCGGTGACGAACTGCAGTTGAGCGGCCAGCTCATCCGTCAGGTAGAGCGCCTGGATCGGATCGGCAGGGCGGAAGAAGGGGATGTCGCTGATGGTCGCGTCACTGCGCATGTTCAGCAGGAAGAACTCCGAGCTGAAGTTGAAATTATAACCAGAAGTGTCTTCGGACAATTCAAAGTCGTGTATCTGACCGGGCATCATGAAGAACAGCGTGTTCGGTTTCACGCTATAGCGAACCGAATCGATGAGATGCGTACCCGACCCCTGGGTGATCCATATGACATGAAAGAAATCATGCCGATGGGGGTAGGGAAGAATGTTCATTCGATGCTGCATGGCCGCAAAATCGAAGGTCACGGATTTCACTGAGTCACCGAAGTCCCTGATCTTGTAGGTTGGAATACTGCAGCAGTTACAGGCATGCATGGCTTGTAATCCCATCTTTAAATTATTGTTTTTATTAGAGAAAGTATTTACATGGTACCTATTCGACTGAGTCGGTGGCGCCAATGTCTTTTGAGTGAAGCACAGGGTTGGACAATTAGTACAGACATCCGTGCCTCCGCGAAGAATCGTCCAAGAATGCCGTGGCTATTGTCCTAACGAAGCCGGTATTTCCCTTCCTATACTCGCCTCAGTCGATGTTTCCAGGTCCTGCCCGGAGCGTCGCCGTAACTGAACTGGAGGCTGCCTTCTGGCCAGCGATTTCAGCCCACGATAGATTCTCGAGGGGAATTGCGATGAATAAAAATAAGACATTGACGTATGAGACGGGGTCCTGGTTTGCGTGCCCGGGTCGGAGCTTCGTTGTGTACATGGATCGACTGAACAGTCTCGTTACCAAGCTTTGCGGCGTCGCCATGTTGGGCATGGTTCTGTGTGTAGTCGCCGGCATACTCACGCGCTTTGTGTTCAGTCATATGCAGTACGACCTATCGCTGCCCTGGACCGAAGAAGTGTCGCGCTACCTGATGATCTGGGTGGTGTTCCTTGGTGCCGCCGTAGCGGCGCGCAAAGGCAAACTGATTGGTGTCCAGGTGCTGGTTTATGCCCTGCCACGCAGGCTCGGCGCCGGTCTTAAATATCTGTCGATCCTGATGTCGCTGGCCTTCTACCTAATCCTGATCTGGGTCGGGTTGGAGTGGGCAGAACTCGGTCGCACCCAGGGTTCGCCGGTCTTGGAAATACCCATGGCGACGACTTACTCCGCCATGTCTGTGGGTTTTACCTTGTCCGTGCTCAACACCCTGGCGCTGGTCTATGAGGCAGTCAAATCCAGGGTCGGTATTCTCGGCGCCGAGGAAGACGATGAAATCGCCTCGGCCTTGGCGGAGACAAAAGCATGACCGGCATTCTCTTCATTTCGTTGCTGGTGCTGATGTTCATCGGCGTGCCGATCGCCATCGCCCTGGGCGCTTCCTCGATGGTGCTGCTCAGCTACCAGGGCATGCCGTTGGTGACAGTGGCGCAAAGCGTCTTCGAGTCACTCGACTCCTTTAGCCTGATGGCCATTCCCTTCTTCATTCTGGCCGGTAACCTGATGCAGTCCGGCGGCATCGCCAAGCGCCTGGTGAATCTCGCCAATGCAATTCTTGGCTGGATCCGCGGCGGCCTCGGTGGCGTCGTGGTGCTGACCTCAATGTTTTTCTCGACCATGTCCGGCTCCTCCACGGCAACCACAGCCGCAATCGGTTCGGTGTTGATCCCCGCCATGGAGAAGAAAGGCTATCCACGTCCCTTTGGGGCTGCGGTGGCCGCCAGTTCCGGTGAGTTGGGCGTCATCATTCCGCCGTCGATCCCGATGATCGTCTACGCCCTGGCCGCCAACGTGTCGGTGGCTTCTATCTTCCTTGCCGGTATCCTGCCGGGGCTGCTGGTAGGCTCTTCGCTGATCCTCTGCACTTGTGTGATCGCCAGGCTGCGCGGTTACGACCTGATCGAGCCGATCACCTTCGGCCAGTGGGCGGTCGGGGTGCTGGTCGCGCTCAAACAGTCGATCTTCGCCATCCTTATGCCGGTGGTGATTCTCGGCGGCATCTACAGTGGCTTGTTCACCCCTACCGAGGCCTCCGTGGTGGCTGTGGTCTACGGGCTGGTGGTGGGCTTGTTCATCTACCGTGAGCTGGACTGGCGCGACCTGCTGGACGTATGCGGTCGCTCAGCGTTGACCACGGCGATCATCCTGATCATCGTTGCCTTCGCCGCGATCTTCGCCTACATGCTGACCATCAACCGCGTACCGCACATGCTCGGCGCGCTGATCACCGGTATCTCGGACAATCCGCTGGTGTTCCTGTTGATTATCAACGTGGCACTGTTTCTGATCGGCATGTTCCTCGAGACCCTGGCGGCGATCATCATCCTCGCGCCGATCCTCGCCCCGGCCGCCACCCAGTTCGGCATCGACCCGATCCACTTCGCCTGCATCATGGTGGTCAACCTGGCGGTAGGAATGGTCACTCCGCCAGTTGGGGTCAACCTGTTCGTCGCCTGTCAGGTAGCGAACGTGCGCATGGAGCAACTGATGCGGCCGCTGTTCATATTTCTCGGCGTACTGGTGCTCGACCTGCTGATTATTACCTATGTGCCGGCGTTATCTACTTTTTTCCTCCCCTGAGTGATCACGCTCACCCCCTCCACACAACAATACCAAGTCAGGAGTATAACCATGCAATCGATCATTCGTTCGATCATGACCCACCTGTGCGCGCCATTGCTGTTGCTGGCTGCCGGATCCGCCTCGGCCCTAAGCCTCAACCTGGGGCACGTCCTGGCCCCGGAGAGCCATTACCAAGTGATGGCCGAGAAGATGGGCGAGCTACTCAAGCAGAAGTCCGCTGGCGAGATGACTATCAACACCTTCCCGCAATCGCAGCTCGGCGGCGAGGTGAAGATGATCCAGTCGGCCCGCAGTGGCACCCTTGATATGTTGGTAACCGGCCAAGCGGCGCTGACCTCGATCATCAAGCCCTTCAGCTTCTTCGATGTACCGTATCTGTTCGATGGCCTGGACCAGGCCAATGCCGCGCTGTCCGGTCCGCTGGGCAAGCATTTCCTCGATCTGCTGCCGGACTACAACATGGTTGGCCTGGGCTTCGTCTCGGCGATGGAGCGCAACCTGTTCACCGCCAAGCCGATCAACGGTGTGGAGGACATGTCGGGCCAGAAACTGCGCGTCATGCAATCGCCCGGTTATGTGAAGACCTATGAAGCGCTGGGCGCTCAGTCCACCCCCATGGCCTACGGCGATCTCTACATGGCCCTGCAGCAGGGTGTGATTGATGGTGCCGACACCTCGCCCGATCAGTTTGTCATGGACAGATTCACCGAGGTCAGCAAGTTCTACAGCATCACCCGGGTGCACTACCTGCCGGGGCTGCTGATC
>NZ_JAWVXU010000041.1:0-14823 GCF_033723075.1 Pseudomonas sp. | reverse complement strand
CTCTACATGGCCCTGCAGCAGGGTGTGATTGATGGTGCCGACACCTCGCCCGATCAGTTTGTCATGGACAGATTCACCGAGGTCAGCAAGTTCTACAGCATCACCCGGGTGCACTACCTGCCGGGGCTGCTGATCATGTCGAAGCATCGCTGGAATTCGCTCACCGAACAGCAGCGGGGCTGGGTGCACGAGTCCGCTGCTGAGGCGCTGGCCTACGGCGTCGACTACTACAAGAAGTCCTATGACGGTTCCATCGCCAAGATGCAGGCCCAGGGCGTGACCGTGATCCAGCCCGACGTCGGCCCCATGCGCGAGAAGACCGTCCAGGTGCGCGACCAGCTTATCGAGCAGGTTCCCGAAGGCCGTCGCCTGTACCAGTTGCTTGAACAATCCATCCCGGCCGCACAGTGAAAGAGGGCAAAGCCATGCAAGTCAGAGCCAATATGGAGCGCTATTCGATAGGCGACATCGAGCGCTTTTCCAAGACGGTCGGTGAGTCCGACGTCTACCTCTTTGCCGGCATAGTCGGGGATTTCTACGGGGTGCACCTGAACGAGGAATTTGCCAAGCAGACCCGTTTCGGCAAGCGCATCGCCCAGGGCGCATTGTCCATCGGTTTCATCGCCACCGTGATGGGCTACCTGGCGGGCCGTGCCGAAGGCGCGGGAGCGGTCTCCTACCGATACGACATCACCTTTCGCGCGCCAGTGTTCATCGGCGAGACAGTGACTGCCCAACTGGAACTGGTGGAGAAGAACCTTGAGCGCAGCATTTGCATTTTCAAGGCCACTGTACTGAACCAGGACGGAGTCACTGTGGCCGACGGCCAGACCTACCTGAAAGTATTGTGAGCGCGCACCGATGAACAGATCTGCCCAAGACATAGGGATCCTGCAACTGAGTCGCGAGGGCGTGGTCGCACTGCTCTGCATCGACCGGGTGCACAAGCACAACGCCCTGAGCTCGGCGATCCTCAATCAGCTCGAAACGCAACTGCTACTGATGCGGGATGATCCCGCAGTGCGCGCCGTGGTGCTGACCGGTGAGGGTGAACGGGCCTTCATTGCCGGCAACGACATCGAGCATCTGGCTCAGGCTGAGCCACATGCCTCCTTTGTCTTGATGGAGGCCGGACAGCGTTTGGTGCGGCTGCTGCGCGACTACCCCAAACCGGTAGTGGCCATGGTCAACGGCTATGCCCTCGGTGGCGGGTTGGAGTTGGCCCTGGCCTGCGACTTTGTGGTCGCCTCGCGCCAGGCCAGCTTCGGTTTTCCGGAGATCCGTCTGAATACCTTCCCCGGTTGGGGCGGTACCCAACTGGCCGTGCGGGCGATCGGCCTGGCGCGGGCCAAGGAAATGATTTTCAGCGGCCGTCGCTACTCGGCCGAGGAGGCGTTGGCCATGGGGCTAGTTAGCCGCCTGTGCGAACCCTCCTCCCTGCGTGCCGAAACGCTGGAGTTCGTTTCTGGATTGGTCGAGCGCGACCCTATCTGCCTCGCAATGGCAAAGCGCCTGTGTAACGGCGCAGAGGATTGGACCTTCGCCGACGGAATTGGCTTCGAAGCCGCGCTGTACGGCGTGAATTTTAGCCGACCTGAGGCACGCAACGGTTTGTGCGCCTTTCTCGGCAAGACAGGAGAGCAGAACAATGGCTAACACATTAACATCGGCCCTGAGCTCGTTGCCCAGCGGCCTGAGCGAAGAGCAGGGGATGATCCGCGAGTCTGCCCGGCGCTTCGCCGAGGAACACATCGCTCCAATAGCTGCCGAACTCTGGGAGGAAGAGGGGTTTCCCTACGCTATCTGGCATGAGGCGGCGCAACATGGGTTCAGCGGTCTGCCCTATGCCGAGCATGATGGCGGCAGCGGTGGCGACTGGTTGTCGTTCGTCATCGTGCTGGAGGAATTCGCCCGCATCGACTGCGCCATCGCCAACGCCTTTATGGCCAACTCCAGTGTCGCGACGCTGCTCAGCGAGTTCGGCGACGCGACGCAGAAAGCCGCCTGGCTGCGGCCGATCCTGCAAGGCGAGGCGATCGGCGCGATCGCGCTGACCGAGCCGAACGCCGGCTCCGATGCCGCGGCCATCCGTACCCGCGCCGAGCGCAACGGCGATGGCTGGCGGCTGAACGGGGCGAAGACCTTTATCAGCAATTCCGGCACCGAGATCACCGGGCCTATCGTGGTGGCCGCGGTCACTGGCACCCGCCCGGACGGACGCAAGGCGATTTCCAATCTGGTCGTGCCGCACGGCACGCCCGGCCTGAGCTATGGACGCAAGCTGAAGAAAATCGGCTGGCGCGCCTCGAGCACCTACGAGCTGTTCTTCGACGACTGCCATATCCCGGCCGCCAACCTGCTCGGTGTCGAAGGTGCCGGGCTGCGCCAGACCCTCGGTACCGTGACTGGCGGGCGCATCCTTATCGCCGCGCTGGCGTTGGGTATCCTGCAGGGTTCGCTGGACCGGGCGCACGCCTACATGCAGGAACGCAGTGCCTTCGGCTCACGTCTGGAGTTCTTCCAGGCCCTGCAATTCAAACTCGCCGACATGGCTCGCGACGCCTACACCGCGCGCCTGGCGATCTACGACGCCGCGCGGCGCAAGGACGCCGGCCAGCCCTACGCCCTGGAAGCCTCGATGGCCAAGCTGCACGCCAGCGAATGCGCGATGCGCGCGGCGCACCAGGCGATACAGATTCACGGTGGTTACGGTATCTGCAGTGAGTTTGCCGTGGCCCGTGCTTTCGGCGACGCGAAGGTACTGGAAATCGTCGAGGGCACTTCGGAAATCCAGCGGCAAATTATCGCCCGTGCCATGGGCCTAGGGCAGGAGGGCTGAACATGCTCAAGGGAATCAAGGTCGTCAGTTTTACCCATTATCTGCAGGGGCCGTCAGCCGTGCAGATGCTTGCCGACGCTGGCGCCGACGTGATCAAGGTCGAGCCACCGAAGGGCGCCTTCGAACGCCATTGGGCGGGGCACGATGCCTTCCTCAACGGGGTCAGCGTGTTCTTCCTGCTGGCCAACCGCAACCAGCGCAGCATCGCCCTCGACCTGCGCAGCGAAGAAGGCAAGGCCATCGCCCTGAAGCTAGTCGGTGAGGCCGACGTGCTGGTGGAGAATTATCGGCCCGGTGTGCTGGACAAACTAGGTTTCGGCTACGAGGCGATGAAGACGCTCAACCCGCGCCTGGTCTATTGCTCCTGCACCGGCTACGGCAGCGATGGCCCTTACGTGCAACGTCCTGGCCAGGACCTGCTGTTGCAGGCGATGAGCGGCCTGGCGATGCTTAGCGGCGACGGCGAGTCGGCACCGGTCGCAGTAGGCTCGGCGATCGTCGATCAGCATGCGGCAATCCTCGCGGCCTTCGGTGTCACCGTCGCGCTGCTGGCGCGCCAGCACAGCGGTCTTGGGCGCAGGGTAGAGAGCAACCTGCTCAACGCCGCCCTCGACCTGCAGATCGAGCCGTTCAACTATTACCTGAACAAAGGGGAATTGTGGTCGCGCACCAGCCCAGCCATGGGCTCGCGCTTTCACCCTGCGCCGTACGGCATCTACCGCACCGCTGATGGCTGGATTGCGATTTCCCTGAGCGAAATGGAACCGCTGTCGCGGGCCTGCGCCGAACCGTCGCTAAAGGACTACTCCAAGCGTGACCAGGCCTACAAACGCGACGAGATTAACGCGAAGGTCGCCGACTTGCTTCGTGGCAAGAGCACCGATCAATGGTTTGCGATCTTCACCGAGCACGGCATCTGGCATGCGCCGGTGAACGACTATGCGCAGGTCGAGCAGGATCCGCAGGTGCAATGGAATCGCGGCATCGTCGAGTTCGATTACCCGCGTGTCGGCAAAGTCCGCCTGCTCAACCACCCGTTGCGCTACGACGGCGAAGTGCCGCCGCTGCGCCGGCCACCACCGCTGCATGGCGAGCACTCTCGGGAAATTCTCTCAGAGCTGGGCTACGGTGCGGAAGCAATCGATGCGCTGCTGCAGCAGTCGGTGGTGATCGAAACGGAGGAGTCCTGATGAGCGAAACCCTGATCACTTTCGATGGCCTGCAGGTAGATGACCGCTTCAGCCTCAGTCGCTTGATCAGTGCTGCCGATGTTGCCTTGTTCGCCGAGCTGAGCGGTGACGACAATCCGCTGCATATGGACGATGCTTTCGCCGCGGGCACGGCGTTTGGCCGGCGTGTAGTACACGGTATGTTCTCTGCGGCCTTGATTTCCGCGGTACATACCCGACTGACCGGTCCGGGTTTCGTTTATGTCGGTCAGAACCTCAGTTTCAAGGGGGCGGTGCATATCGGTGACACTTTGTATGTAGAGGTGCGGGTGGCGGAGAAGAAGATGGCCAAACAGGTGCTGGTCTGCGAAAGCCGAGTAGTCAACCAGGACGGCGTCAGCGTCGTCGAAGGGCGGTCTGCGCTGAAAACTCTCGGCGCCGTCAGCCTTGACGCCTGAAGCGCTGGCGGCCGAGGCGCGCAAGAGCACTAGCACCGCATACGGCGTGCTGACCTACGCGGTGATGATCTGGGGCGCCAACGTCTCGATGATCAAACTGCTCGCGGCCGATCTGCCGGCGCTGCCCTTGTCCGCGTTGCGCATGCTGCTGGCCTTGCTGTGCATCTGGGGTATCTGTTTGCTTCGCGGTCAGCGCATCGGTCGGGTCGGCTGGCGGGATGCCGGCTGGCTGCTTGGTGCCGGCGCGCTGATGGTCTATGCGCACCAGGTGTTCCTGGCCCAGGGAGTAGCGACCTCGTCGGCGACCAACGGAGCGCTGATCCTCGGTTTGAATCCGATCTTTTCGGTGTTGCTCGGTTACTTTCTGCTCGGCGAACGGCAGACCTGGCGCAGTCTGATCGGCATCATCCTGGGCCTTGCCGGTGCGGCGATAGTGGTGCTGCATGGTGGGGCCCTGCACTTGGGTGCTTCAGGCGATACGGCACTGTTCGCCGCGCTGTTCACCTATGTCGCCGCCGGAGTGTGCATCCGCCGGGTATCAGCGACTGTTCCGCCGCTGCTGCTGGGGTTCTACATGCATCTGTTCGGCGCGGTGTTGCTGGTGCTGCATGCTGGTATTGACCAGCCTGCTGTGCTCCAGCGGTTGTCCGGCCTGGACGGCAATTTCTGGTGGCTAGTGGGTATTTCTGCATTATTTTCCACGGCACTGGGCAACCTGTCCTGGGCCTATGGCATCGCCACCATCGGCCTGAGCCGCTCCTCGGTATTCCTTAACTGGTTGCCGATTTCCGGGGTGTTGTTCGCGGTGCTCTTCCTCCATGAGCCGCTTGGCATCTGGCGTATTGCCGGGCTGGTTTGCGTGGTGCTCGGCACCTATGTCGCGCTCAAGCCAAAGCGCGCAGCACCTGCCGAGCTCGGGTGAATCGTACAAGCATTTCTCGGCATTGTCCTAACGACTGCGGCAAGCGAATTCCTATGCTGGGCCGCACTCATTACAACAATTAAGGAGCAATACACCATGGTGAATGCGCAGCTTTCCCCGTTCGTGGCGGATCCCGCCCTGCTTAGGCAGGCTGGCGATGCGCTTGACCTGTTGGCGCGCAAGCTGGTAGCGGACGAACGCAGCCTGGGGCTGGCCTTTCCTATCTATACTGACGCGCAAGGCAACTGGGTTACTCAGTATGCCTCGGTCTCGGCGGGCTACGTGGGCGAAGCCTGGAGCCACGGCAACTGGCATTGCGGATTCTGGGTTGGCCTGTTGCTGGCCAGCCACATCCACACCGGCGAGCAGCATTTTCTCGAGCTGGCTCGCGAGCGCCTACGGCTGATCGAGCACCGTGCTGACGATCCGCACACCCATGACATAGGTTTTATTTTTGACAGTAGCGCGATTCCCGCTTGGTACCTGACCGGCGAGCGCGACTGTGCCGAAACCGCGTTGCGCGCTGCCCAGCGTCTGCGGGCACGCATCGTCGCCACCGCCAGCGGTGCCTATCTGTCGTCCTGGGGGCCTCTGGACGACCCGCGTGGCTGTAGCAGCTCGGCCATCGACACCATGGCCAATCTGCCGCTGCTGTACTGGGCGTCCGACTATAGCGGCGATGCCAGCTTTCGCCTGGCGGCTCAGGCGCATGCCGATTTCACCTGGGCTCATTTCGTCCGACCCAACAGCTCCACCTACCATGCGCTGGAGTACGACACGGTCAGCGGCGAGTCTCTGCGTGGCTACACCTTCCAAGGTTACGCCGATGAGTCGGACTGGTCGCGTGGGCAGGCCTGGGCCATCTATGGCTTCACCCAGTCCTGGCTGGAAAGCGCCGATCGGCGGTATGCCGAGCATGCCCTGGCGCTCACCGACTACTACCTTGAGCGGCTCGGCGACGAGCCGGTGCCGCCATGGGATTTCGATGCTCCGCCCAGTGGCGACCGTCCGCTCGACACCGCCACTACAGCGATTGTCGCCTCGGCATTGCTCGACCTCTCTGCGAGCCTCGACGACCCGCAACGAGCCGCGTTCCTGCGCGACAAGGCCGAGTGGATGCTTGGTGCGCTGTGCTCCGACTACCTGGCGTGCGACCCGGCGCAACGCGGCCTGCTCACCGACGGTTGCTATTCCATGCCGCACCGCCTGGGCGAGCGCGGCGCTACCTTGTTTGGCGATTTCTACTTCGTCGAGGCACTGTGCAAGTTGCTCTATCCTGGGCAGTTGCGACCAGCCCATGGCGCCCGTTCGATCGACCTGCCCGGCGCGCAGTCGGCAGCCGCAGGGGAGGGCCGGTGATGCAACGCATAGATAGCCGCACCTGCCTGCCCGACGACCTGTCTCGCGCCGTGCTGGTAGGGCGGGTTTGGCGTGGCGCGCCTCATCATGGCCCGGCATTGGTCGTGGTCCGTGACGGCCAGCTCTACGACATCACCCGCAGCGTGGCGTTGATGGCCGATCTGCTCGACCGTGACGATCGCCTCGAACTCGCTCGGCATACACCCGGCGAAGCGCTCGGTCCGGTCGAAACATGGCTGGAGCGCAGCCTCGACCCACAAGCTGAGGAGCGCCTGCTGGCACCTTGCGACGTCCAGGCGATCAAGGCCTGCGGGGTGACTTTCGCCGTCAGCCTGCTGGAGCGTGTCATCGAGGAACAAGCCGCCGGCGATGCTGGCAAGGCTCAGGAAATTCGCACCACGCTGCAAGCGTTGATCGGTGACGACCTCTCGCGCATTCGCCCCGGTTCGGCCGAGGCTGAGGCGTTGCGCGAGGAGCTGAGCGGGCGTGGTGCCTGGTCGCAATACATGGAAGTGGGCATCGGCCCTGACGCCGAGGTGTTCTCCAAGGCCCAGCCAATGTCGGCGGTAGGGTTCGGTTCTTATGTCGGGCTGCATCCGCAGTCACGCTGGAACAATCCCGAGCCGGAGATCGTCCTGGCGGTCAACGCGTTGCGCCAAGTGGTAGGCGCCAGCCTCGGTAACGACGTCAATCTACGCGACATTGAGGGGCGTAGCGCTTTGCTGCTGGGCAAGGCCAAGGACAACAATGGTTCCTGCGCCATCGGCCCATTCATTCGTCTGTTCGATGAGCATTTCGATCTGGATGACGTGCGCCGCTGCGAAGTCGCTCTGCTGATCGAGGGCGCCGCTGACGGTTTCCGCCTGGAAGGACGAAGCAATATGGGTGAAATCAGTCGCGACCCGCTGGAACTGGTCGAGCAGACGAGCGGGGCGCATCACCAGTATCCGGATGGATTCATGCTGTTTCTCGGCACCATGTTTTCGCCGATCCAGGACCGTGGCGAGGCCCGCTCCGGTTTCACTCATTACCTGGATGATCGAGTGAGAATCGCCACCCCAACCCTAGGTGCGCTGGTCAACGAGGTGCGCCATTCCACGGCGATTCCGCCCTGGGACTTCGGTGTTCGCGCTCTGTACCGCAGTCTAGGCTACCGCGGCCTGCTCGGCTGAACCGCCACACCTTCAAGAAGGAATTCGATTCATGCGATATGAAAATTACATCGACGGCCAATGGTGCGAAGGGGCCGATTACCTCACCAATCTCAATCCGTCCGACCTTGAGGATGTTATTGGCGACTACGCCCAGGCCGATGTCGCGCAGACCCAGGCTGCCATCGTCGCCGCGCGCGCGGCCTTTCCCGCTTGGGGGGATGTTACGCCGCAGCAGCGCTTCGATGTGCTCGACGGTGCCGGTAGCCTGATCCTGGCGCGCCGCGAGGAGCTGGGCCGGCTGCTTGCCCGCGAAGAGGGCAAGGCTCTGCCGGAGGCGATTGCCGAGGTCGGCCGTGCCGGGCAGATCTTCAAGTTTTTCGCCGGCGAGGCCCTGCGCCTTAGCGGCGAGATTCTGGGTTCGGTGCGCCCTGGCCTGAATGTCGAGGTGACTCGCGAGCCGCTCGGCGTGGTGGGTTTGATCACGCCGTGGAACTTCCCTATCGCGATTCCTGCCTGGAAGATCGCGCCGGCCTTGGCCTACGGTAATACGGTGGTGTTCAAGCCGGCCGAACTGGCCCCAGGTTGTGCCTGGGCGCTGATCGACATCCTGGTCGAGGCTGGCGTGCCGAAGGGCGTGGTCAATCTGGTCATGGGCCGCGGTGCCGTGGTCGGCCAGGCGCTGAGCGAGTCGCCGCTGATCGATGCGATCAGCTTCACCGGCTCGGTACAGACCGGTCAGCGGATCGCAGCGGCCTGCCTGCCGCTGCGCAAGAAGCTGCAACTGGAAATGGGCGGCAAAAACCCTATGGTGGTGCTTGACGACGCCGACCTCGATGTGGCGGTCGAGGCCTGCATCAATGGCGCCTTCTATTCCACGGGACAGCGCTGCACCGCCTCCAGCCGGTTGATCGTCACCGCAGGCATCCACGACCGCTTTCTCGCGGCGATGCTCGAACGCATGGAGCGCCTGCGCATTGGCAACGCCCTAGCGGCAGACGTGGACATTGGTCCGGTGGTGGATGCTGCGCAACTGCGTAAGAACCAGGAGTATCTCGAAGTGGCCAGGGCCGAAGGAGGCCAAGTGCACGGCGGCGAGGTGCTGGAACTGGACACGCGTGGTTTCTTCATGCGTCCGGCACTGGTGATCGGAACCGAGCCGCACATGCGCGTCAACCGTGAGGAAGTCTTTGGTCCGATCGCCTCGGTACTTAAGGCCAAGGACTACGCTGAGGCGCTGGCGCTGGCCAACGATACGGAGTTTGGTCTTTCGGCGGGCATTTGCACGCGCTCGCTGAGTTACGCCAGTCACTTCAAGCGGCATGTCCAAGCTGGCATGGTGATGATCAACGCGGCCACTGCCGGAGTCGACTATCACGTGCCCTTCGGCGGCCGTAAACATTCCAGCTACGGCCCGCGGGAGCAGGGCAGCCATGCCCGCGAGTTCTATACCCTGGTGAAGACCACCTACCTGAACGCGGGCCTCCCTTAGGATGGGCGGTATCGCAGGCGACACGTGCGGCAGTTCAGGCTCGAACCATACCGGTTGCTGAAAAAAGCGCCAGCAGGCTATCCGCGCAACGATGGTTCCCGCTGGCCTGCCTGGAGGAGGCCATGCACTACAAGGTGGGTGCCTACAAGGGCGATAATATCGCCGAGCATAGGGGTTGGAACATTACTCCACGGGAAACCGGGCAGACTTCTGCGTGGTCGTTGAACACATGAGCGAAGATGAGGTTGGGCCTGAAAGGGTGCAGTTCAGTGCGTAAGAGCATGGAATTCCCATGTCCGCGACCTGAGTCCGTTTAGCGGGAACTGACCAGCTCAGAGCGGGTTATGAAGATCCATCTGTACCCAGAAGGAATCAAGGCAGATAGATCGGCTCTCGATCGAGCTCACAACGGCTTGAGCCGTATGCGGTGAAAGTCGCACGTACGGTTCTTAGGGGTGGGGGGGCTAGGCCAGCAATGGCATAGGGACTACCCGACTAGATTTGGATTCCGTCAGGATGGTCAAAACCGCACTTAATCGTTCAAGGGGAGAGGAGGGAACGTGAGGATCATTCAAGCCGAAAAGCTTGTAATACCCTCATCAATCTTAGTGTCTACACTAATTGCCTGAACAGTCCTTTGTTAGGCGCAAAGATACCTCGTCCACTTTCTTTTAACGCAGTGTAGCTTACCTGATAGCTATTGCCCATCTCCCTTAAGGAACAATAGCTATTCCAAAGCTGCATTCAAAGATTATTGGCGCCTTTTTTCATAAATAGAAGGGGGGTTGTAATGGTCGCGTTACTTAGCAATCGTCTTGATTGTAGTCCGCGCTATCGACTGCTTGAGGCTGCGACTCGGATGTTCGCTGAGCGGGGCTTCAATGCAGTTAGCATGCGCCAGCTAGGCAGGGCCGTGGGGTTGCAGGCAGGCTCGCTATACGCACATATTGAAAGTAAGGAAGAACTGCTTCAGGAACTCATTGAGGAAGGTTTCGAGCAACTAGTTGAAAGTACACGCGACCGACTATATAACACTTCTCTTCCGGAGAGGCGAGTTAGTGTTTTCGTTCAACACCATTTGGAGTTCCAGCGGACGCATCCTGATTGGCACTTCCTCGCCCAAATAGAAATACGGTATTTGCCAAGAGAGCGAACGCATGAGATTCTTCGTTTACAGCAAGCATATTGCTCTCTCCTTGAAGAGAGCTTGCGCTCACTTTTCAAGGGAGGTCAAGCGTTCTTGAAGCCTGAGCTCGTTCAGCAGGCACTGTGCTTTCTGAATGGTGTGTCGTGTCTAGATAACGTGTCTTCCTACGAACTGAATTTTACCGATTGGGGCGACAATCTCAGCCAGTTCATTGTTAAAATTTGTTTGTCCTCTAGTCGGGTAGCTCCCAGGCCATTGCTTGCCTAGGGCCCCCCTAAGAGATCCTCTGAAGTAGCCATGCATTTCTGGCTGACTTCAGCCTCGCTGATTCCTTCGGAGGGCAATGCGTAGAGGCTCTTGCATGACCACCTCATACTTGCCGGTAGCCAACTCTGGGTTCATAAGAAGATTCCAGCTGTGTGGGTTCACAGAAGAAGGCACCAGCAGGAAAGGATGTTGGGCAAGCAATTTGTCACCAAATAGCTGTGTAGTGGTCTACTGATTCCGGACACCCATTTAGGCGAGAATGCTCGCCAGATCGAGGTGTCAGATGACCAAACAACGCCGTTCCTTTTCTGCTGAATTCAAACGCGAGGCTGCCGATCTCGTGCTCAAGCAAGATTACAGCTACATCGAAGCCAGCCGTTCACTCGGCATTGGTGAGTCAGCACTACGCCGCTGGGTCAGCCAGGTGCAGCAGGAGCGCCGGTAATCCCCCCATTTTTAGTATTCGCCAGAAGTAGAGGTCAGGCCGGGCGGGTGATCCATGCCCGGCTGACTTTTCAGGGTGACGGCGCGCTGATGGAGATCTGCTCTATTGAGAGTGGCATGGTTTCCATCTGCGCGGACATGGCTACATACCTTCTACCTGCCCTGCACTGGTACCGCGCTCAAGGCGTTAGCCTGCTCTATGTAGCAGTCGCCGCGCCTTCCTTTTTTTGGTTGCCACTACCTACTGGCACGCCTTGCCGTGAGTGAACCTTTTGCTTCACACCACTAACGGATATCACCATGACCACGGCCATCGAACCGCTGTTGCGCGTCGGATATGCAGGCGTCGAGCATGTGCGCCCAGGAGTTCGTTGCTCGTCTCTATCCGTACCGCCTGGATAGTAACAGTGGATTTGCGCGCACCAAGTTCGGCCTGGCCGATAGTGAGTACGAGCATTACTGCCGAGGCAGACTTCGATCAGAAGGAATCTCTCCTGTTGGCGACTGGACTAAAGGAACCGCTTCTGGGGTTCCTCTTATGGGCTGGAACGGGTCAAGCTCAACCACAGTATTGCCCTGGACGAGGCTGAAACTGAGCTGGACCCAGCCAACCCCAATCCGCGCGGGGTGCATGGCGGTGAGCAGGAAAAAGACCCGCTGGATCAGATCATCCAGCTCTTCAACGAGCGCTGGTTCCGAGGCTGGGGTGTGACCACCGAGGAAAAGCGGGTGAAGTTCCTGAGCATTCTGCAGGGTATTCAGGAACACCCGGACTTCGAGCCCAAGTATCAGAAGAGCCAGGACGAAGACCACCGTGCCCTGGCCTTCGAGAAGATCTTTGAGGAAGTGATGCTGATACGCCGGCGTCAGGATCTGGAGCTGTACCGGCTGGTGGCCAGCGATGCGGTGCTCAAGTCGTCACTGCAGCAGAGCATGAGGGGCATGTTGGGCTGAGTCATTCGCTGAGAAGTAAGTCTTCTCGGCCTTTCTAGCCCACGAGGCCAGTACTCAAAGGGAGCGTCAGCGCACAATCCGTGCGTAATGGTGCGGCACGGTTTAGGCACAGAATTGGCACAGCCCAAAACAAAAGGGCCTAGGTTTTCACCTAAGCCCTTGTTTTATTTGGTGCACCAGGCGGGATTCGAACCCACGACCACTGCCTTCGGAGGGCAGTACTCTATCCAGCTGAGCTACTGGTGCAGCGCGGGCGCAATCATACGCATCTCGCGAGCAGGCGTCCATGCTAGCGGTTTGTGTGTGATTGCGCACGAATACAGCGGATTTGTCGTGAGTGATCGCCAGAACGGCCCTTAATCGGATGAGTCGTTAATTTTTTCGAACAGACTATTGCCCTTTACCCCTCATGACCCTAGGATTCGTTTGAGATTTCAAACGTTCTTGCTGAAACCGTTCGGAACTCTGTGCGGTCCGGGTCAATCCTAATCAGACGGATTGCCTAAAATTGATAGAGCGCGGCATCGCGCCTGCCAGAACATCTTTATAGGGGCGCTTGCCCGTGGTGCCAACAATAACCGTCCGACGCCTGGGTGTCGCGATGAAGGAGAATGTCATGCAATTGAAAGACACCCAGCTGTTCCGTCAACAGGCTTATATCGACGGAACCTGGCTGGACGCCGATAGCGGCCAGACCATCAAGGTCAACAACCCGGCCACCAATGAAATCATCGGCACTGTGCCGAAAATGGGTGCCGCGGAGACCCGTCGCGCCATCGAAGCGGCCGACCGTGCCCTGCCGGCCTGGCGGGCGCTGACCGCCAAGGAACGCGCGACCAAACTGCGGCGCTGGTTCGAGCTGCTGATGGAGAATCAGGATGACCTCGGCCGTCTGATGACCCTGGAGCAGGGCAAGCCGCTGGCCGAGGCCAAGGGCGAGATCGCCTATGCTGCCTCCTTTATCGAGTGGTTCGCCGAGGAAGCCAAGCGCGTATATGGCGACACCATCCCCGGCCATCAGGCCGACAAGCGCATCCTGGTTATCAAGCAGCCGATCGGCGTGACTGCCGCCATTACTCCGTGGAATTTCCCGGCGGCGATGATCACCCGCAAGGCCGGCCCGGCGTTGGCCGCCGGTTGCACCATGGTGATCAAGCCGGCTTCGCAGACCCCGTTCTCGGCCCTGGCCCTGGTCGAACTGGCGCACCGTGCCGGCATCCCCAAGGGTGTGCTCAGTGTGGTCACCGGCAGTGCCGGCGATATCGGCGCGGAGCTGACAGGCAACCCGATCGTGCGCAAGCTGTCCTTCACCGGCTCGACCGAAATCGGTCGCCAGTTGATGGCCGAGTGCGCCAAGGACATCAAGAAGGTGTCACTGGAACTGGGCGGTAATGCGCCCTTTATCGTGTTCGACGATGCCGATCTGGATGCCGCGGTGGAAGGCGCCCTTGCGTCCAAATACCGCAACGCCGGGCAAACCTGCGTGTGTGCCAATCGCCTGTATGTGCAGGACGGCGTGTACGACGCCTTCGCCGAGAAGCTGATGGCGGCAGTGGCCAAGCTCAAGGTCGGTAACGGCCTGGAAGATGGCATCACCACCGGCCCGCTGATCGACGACAAGGCCGTGGCCAAGGTTCAGGAACATATCGCCGATGCGGTCGGCAAGGGCGCCAAGCTGGTCGCCGGCGGCAACAGCCTGGGCGGCAATTTCTTCGAGCCGACCATTCTGCTCAACGTGCCGAACCACGCCGCGGTTGCCAAAGAAGAGACCTTCGGCCCGCTGGCGCCGCTGTTCCGCTTCAAGGACGAGGCCGAGGTGATTGCCATGTCCAACGACACCGAGTTCGGCCTGGCGTCTTACTTCTACGCCCGCGACCTCGGTCGCGTGTTCCGTGTGGCCGAGGCGTTGGAGTACGGCATCGTCGGCGTCAATACCGGGATCATCTCCACCGAAGTGGCGCCGTTCGGCGGCATGAAGGCCTCGGGCCTGGGCCGCGAGGGCTCCAAGTACGGCATCGAGGACTACTTGGAGATCAAGTACCTCTGCCTGGGTATCTAGTCAGTCGCTACTGCGCTTTGGCGATGCCGCGTCGGCGGGGTCGGGAAAAATGCTCATTGGCAGGAGCCAACTGCGCTTTTCCCGACACTGTCGCCTTGCCTCCCCTTCACTCGCTACGCTCCATTAGGGTGCTGTATCGGTGAGGCAAAAGAATTATCCCCCGTGGCCGGGAGGGTTGTAGCAGTCGATCATCGTATGCTGCTATCGCGCTAACCCGGTCACTTCATCCTTGAACCACGCCGACCGATGAGCGGCGAATGAGGACACCATGAGCAAAACCAACGAATCCCTGATGCAACGCCGCACCGCTGCCGTCCCGCGCGGTGTGGGGCAGATCCACCCGATCTTCGCCGACCGGGCGCAGAACGCCACGGTCACCGATGTCGAAGGCCGCGAGTTCATCGACTTTGCCGGCGGCATTGCGGTGCTCAACACCGGCCACCTGCACCCCAAAGTCATCGCCGCGGTGCAGGAGCAGCTGACCAAGCTCACTCACACCTGTTTCCAGGTGCTGGCCTACGAGCCCTACGTCGAGCTGTGCGAGAAGATCAACGCGCGGGTG
>NZ_JAWVXU010000040.1:0-15406 GCF_033723075.1 Pseudomonas sp. | reverse complement strand
GCCGGTGCGGGCCTTGGGCATGACGTAGGGGGCCAGGCTCATGTTTTCCATGCCGCCGGCGATGATCACCTCGGCGTCGCCGCAGCGGATCGCCTGGGCGCCCAGGTGCAGGGCTTTGAGGCCCGAACCGCAGACCTTGTTGAGGGTCAGTGCAGGTACCGCATGGGGCAGGCCGGCGAGGATCGCCGCCTGGCGGGCCGGATTCTGCCCGCTGCCTGCGGTGAGCACTTGGCCGAGGATCACTTCGTCGACCTCGGCGCCGTTCAGGCCGGTTTGTTCCAGCAGGCGGCGGATCACCGCGGCGCCCAGTTCGGGGGCGGCAATGCCTGCCAGTGAACCCTGGAAGCTGCCGACGGCGGTGCGGGTGGCGGCGACGATGACGACTTCTTGCATGATGGGGTTCCTCAAGAAAGTGGGGGGCGGTGAGTTGTGGCAAGGGCGCTATGGTTGCACAGGGGCTTGGTTGTGGGCCAGTGTACGAACCGGCCGGTCAGCTGCAGGCGCGAGGCGGCCTCACGCGGGCGGCAGGTCCAGGCGTTTGCGCGCACGGTGGATGGCGCCATCGCGCACGGCCCAGCGCAACACGGGGGCCAGACCGTGTACGCCGGCGTGAATCACTCGGCTGCGCACTGGGCCGATGGGCTGTTCGAGCATGTTCTGCGCCCAGGCCGGCAGCAGGTCAATGCCGGCCTGGGTCAGCAGTTTGGCCACCGGCACGGCGAGTGCGCTGGGCGTCGGGGCATTGCGCAGGATGCGCAGAATCTCCAGGGAGCGTTGTTCGCACAGCAACTGCGGGAGGATGGCACTCAGGTAGGCGGCGATTTCGCTGCGCGATCTCGGCACCTGGCTGGCACCGAGGCGCTCGGCCACCAGGGCGATCTCGGCGTAGTAGCGATCCTGATCGGCAGCACTCAGCCGCGGGTTACGGTAGCGCAGGTGGGCCTGGAGAAAGCTGTGGACCTCGGCCACATGCACCCAGGTCAGCAGTGCGGGGTCGCTGGCCGCATAGGGGCGGCCATCCGATGCCGTGCCGGTCACCTGCAGGTGGATGCGTTTGACCTTGTCGATCAGCCAGTCGGCATCGGCGCGGGCGCCGAAGGTGGTGCCGGAGATGAACTGGCCGGTGCGGCGCAAGCGTCCGAGCAGGTCATGGCGAAAATTCGAGTGATCCCAAACCCCGGCCAGGGCCAGCGGATGCAATGCCTGCAGGAGCAGGGCGCTGATGCCGCCGATCAGCATACTGGTGAAGTCGCCATGCACCTGCCAACTCACCGAATCGGGGCCGAACAGGCCGGGGTCGCCCTTGGGGTTTTCAAAGTCGATCTGGCCGAGGGCGATGCCGCTGAGGCTGAATACCTGGGTTTCGATGTGGCGGCGAAGAAATTCCATGGGGTGCTGCGGCTCGGGTGAAGGGTTTTAGACGCCAGGGGGACGCCTCGTTCTTGCTGGCGACGCTTTTGATCTGCAAGGATCGTCGGGATGCCGAACCACAGCAAAGATCAGGCGTCCCCCTGGCGCCTACATGGATACGGCGTTATTGGTTCAGGCGCTGGCTGACCAAGCTGTCGACCACGCTCGGATCGGCCAGGGTCGAGGTGTCGCCGAGCGTGTCCAGTTCGTTGCAGGCGATCTTGCGCAGGATGCGCCGCATTATCTTGCCCGAGCGGGTCTTGGGCAGCCCCGGCGCCCATTGGATCAGTTCCGGCTTGGCAAAACTGCCGATTTCCTTGCCGACCAGGGCCAGCAATTCCTGCTTCAGTGCCTCGCTGACCTCCACGCCATTCATCGGCGTGACGAAGGCATAGATGCCTTGGCCCTTGATGTCGTGCGGGTAGCCGACCACCGCTGCCTCGGCGACCGCGTCGTGCAGCACCAGGGCGCTTTCTACCTCGGCGGTGCCGATGCGATGCCCGGAGACGTTGATCACGTCGTCGACCCGGCCGGTGATCCAGTAGTAGCCGTCCTCGTCGCGGCGCGCGCCGTCGCCGGTGAAGTAATAGCCGGGGTAGGGCTTGAAGTAGGTGTCGACCATGCGTTGATGGTCGCCGTAGATGCTGCGGATCTGGCTTGGCCAGCTTGATTTGATGGCGAGCACGCCGCTGCCGGGGCCGTCGATTTCATGGCCCTGTTCGTCCAGCAGCACCGGTTGCACGCCGAAGAACGGGCGGGTCGCCGAGCCCGGCTTGAGGTCGGTGGCGCCGGGTAGCGGGGTGATCAGGATGGCACCTGTCTCGGTCTGCCACCAGGTGTCGACGATCGGGCAGCGCATCTCGCCGACCACGTGGTAGTACCATTCCCAGGCTTCCGGGTTGATCGGTTCGCCGACCGAGCCGAGCAGGCGCAGGCTGTTGCGGGACGTCTTCTCGACCGGGCCCGTGCCTTCGCGCATCAGGGCGCGGATGGCGGTCGGTGCGGTGTAGAAGATGTTCACCTGGTGCTTGTCGATCACCTGCCAGAAGCGCGAGGCGTCCGGGTAGTTGGGCACGCCTTCGAACACCAGACTGGTGGCGCCGTTGGCCAGCGGACCGTAGACGATGTAGCTGTGGCCGGTGACCCAGCCGACATCGGCGGTGCACCAATAGATGTCGCCGTCGTGGTAGTCGAACACGTATTTGTGGGTCATGGCAGCCATCAGCAGGTAGCCGCCGGTGCTGTGCAGCACGCCCTTGGGTTTGCCGGTGCTGCCCGACGTGTAGAGGATGAACAGCGGGTCTTCGGCGTCCATCGGTTCCGGCGGGCAGTCGCTGTCGGCGGTTTGCAGTGCCTCGTGGTACCAGATGTCGCGGCCTTCCACCCAGTCGATTTCGCCCTGGGTGCGCTCGACCACCACCACGGTGCTGACGTTCGGGCAGCTCTGTAGCGCCTTGTCGACGTTGGCCTTGAGCGGCACGTACTTGCCACCGCGTACGCCTTCGTCGGCGGTGATCACCGTGCGGCAATCGGCATCGAGAATGCGGTCGCGCAGGGCGTCGGGGGAGAAGCCGCCGAACACCACCGAATGCACCGCGCCGATGCGCGCGCAGGCGAGCATGGCGTAGGTCGCTTCCGGGATCATCGGCATGTAGATGCACACCCGGTCGCCTTTTTTCACCCCGCGGCTTTTCAGCGCGTTGGCCAGGCGGCAGACATGGCTGTGCAGCTTGTTGTAGGTGATGTTGGCTGATTCGGCGGGGTTGTCTCCTTCCCAGATCAGGGCGACCTGCTCGCCGCGCTGTTGCAGATGCCGGTCGATGCAGTTGTAGCTGACATTCAGTTGAGCGCCTTCGAACCAACTGACCTGGCCCTTTTTCAGGTCACCGCTGTAGACCTTGTCCCAGGGCTTGGACCAGTCTAGAAAAGCCTTGGCCTGCTCGGCCCAGAAGGTGTCCGGTTGCTCGATGGATTGCCGGTACAGGCGCTGGTAGTCGTCATCGTTCAAGTGTGCGCGCTGACGCATCGCCTCGGTGACAGGGTGGCGGGTGATCTCGAACATGGCGGGTCCTTATTTTTGTGTGCCGCGATAGGCATAAGGGTAGCACCCGAGCCAACGCCGGGTTCAAGTGTTGGTGCATGGACTGTACTGCCAATCCCGCGGCGACGGCCTGTGCTGTGGTGGCTACTGGTTGGCAGAAATCCATCCGCAGAAAGCAGCAACCCGGCTAGAGGGCCGGGTTGCGGGTGGGCGATGCTTCAGCCGCGATGGCGACCGCGGAAGAACTCGATCAGGCCCTGGGTCGAGCCGTCTTCGGCGGCGTTTTTCTCGTCGCCGACCATGCGCGAGTAGACGCTCTTGCCCAGTTCCTTGCCCAGTTCGACGCCCCACTGATCGAAGGCATTGATGCCCCAGATCGCACTCTGGGCGAACACCTTGTGCTCGTACATCGCCACCAGGGCGCCCAGGCGACGGGGGCTGACGCGTTCGAGCACCAGGGTGTTGCTCGGCCGGTTGCCGGGGATCACCTTGTGCGGCGCCAGGCGCTGCACTTCAGTCTCGCTCAGACCCTGGGCGCGCAGTTCGGTTTCGGCCTCTTCGCGGGTCTTGCCGACCATCAGCGCCTGGCTCTGCGACAGGCAGTTGGCGTACAGCCATTGATGGTGGTCGGCCACCGGGTTGTAACTGACCACCGGGACGATGAAGTCCGCCGGGATCAGCTGGGTGCCCTGGTGCAGCAGCTGGTGATAGGCATGCTGGCCGTTGCAGCCGACCCCGCCCCAGATTACCGGGCCGGTGGCGCAGGTGACCGGCTGGCCATCCTGGCGCACGCTCTTGCCGTTGGATTCCATGTCCAGTTGCTGCAGGTGCTTGGTGATATTGCGCAGGTAATGGTCGTACGGCAGGATCGCCTGGCTCTGCGCGCCCCAGAAGTTGCCGTACCAGATGCCCAGCAGGGCCAGCAGCACCGGCATGTTGCTTTCGAAGGGGGCGGTCAGGAAGTGCTGGTCCATGCTGTAGGCACCGGACAGCAGCTCCTTGAAGTTGGACATGCCGATCGACATGGCGATTGGCAGGCCGATGGCCGACCACAGCGAATAACGTCCGCCGACCCAGTCCCACATCGGGAACACATTCTCTTCGTGGATGCCGAAGGCTACCGCCGCCTGGGTGTTGCTGGACACTGCAATAAAGTGCCGATACAGCTCGCCCTCGCTGCCCCCCTGGGCCAGGTACCAGCTGCGTGCGGCCTGGGCGTTCTTCAGGGTTTCCAGGGTGCTGAAAGACTTCGAGGATACGATGAACAGGGTGGTTTCGGCGCGCAGCTTGGCGGCCAGTTCATGGAACGAGCTGCCATCGATATTGGCCAGGTAATGGCAGCGCACGCCGCGCTGGGCGAAGGGCAGCAGGGCTTCGGAGACCAGTTGCGGGCCGAGGAAGGAGCCACCGATGCCGATGTTGACCACGTCGGTGATCGGCTTTTCCGTGTAGCCACGCCACAGGCCGTCGTGGACCTGCCCGACCAGTTCGGTCATCTGGTGCAGCACGCGCTGCACCTCGGGCATCACGTCGACACCATCGACCATGACCTGGTCGCCGATCGGCCGGCGCAGCGCAGTATGCAGGGCGGGACGGGCTTCCGAGGCATTGATCGGCTCACCGTCGAACTGCGCACGAACGGCCTGTTCCAGTCCGCATTCCTTGGCCAGGCTGACCAGCAGGTCGCGGGTTTCGAGGGTGATCAGGTTTTTCGAGTAGTCGAGAAACAGGCCGCAACTGCTCAATGAGAGGCGGTCGAAACGCTGCGCGTCCATGCTGAACGCCTCGCGCATGCTGAAACGCTGCAAGCTGGCGCGGTGTTCCTGGAGGGCTTTCCAGGTGGGCAGGGCAGTGACATCGAGGGGGTGCTGGTAGTACGCCATATGCGGTGGCTTCCTTGTGCTTGAGCCGTCTTTGCTGAATCGCCGCCAGGACAATGAAGGGGCGGTGTACCTATTGGTTGTTGCCATAGCTGAGTAGTCTGAATACGCCGTCTGTAGGCGCTTCAGCCCATGTAACAGCTAGCCGGGTCATGGCCAAAAAAACAACCCAAAGCCGGGCAAGAACGGGTCTCAGTGTAACTGGCGTGAGCCTGGGTTAGGCAAGCGCATTACCGGTGCGGCCTGCCGCTGGTTGCCCATCTGCATGCCGACGCACGCGTCGGTGTCATTGGCCGTGGTGCAGGCTCACGTGCGCGTCGATCAAGCCGAGGGGGCGAGGTCGAGCGTCAGGTTGTCGATCAGGCGGGTGCTGCCGAGAAAGGCCGCGGCCAGAATCACCAACTGGCGATCCGTGGCGGTCGCCGGGCGCAGGCTGTTCGACTCGCGAATTTCCAGATAGTCCGGGCGCAAGCCGGCGGCCAATTGTTGCTGGCAGGCCGTCTCGATCAGCTTGGCGAAGTCGTGCTCACCGCCGCCAAGCGCAGTGGCGATCTGTTGCAGGCTGCGATACAGGGTGGGTGCGACGGCGCGTTGTTCGGCGTTGAGGTAACCATTGCGCGAGGATAGCGCCAGACCATCGTCGGCACGGATGGTCGGTTCGCCGATAACCTGCACCGGCATATTCAGGTCACGCACCAGGGTGCGAATCACTGCCAGTTGCTGGAAGTCCTTCTGCCCGAAAACGGCCAGGTCGGGTTGCACCAGGTTGAACAGCTTGGTCACTACGGTGGCGACACCGTCGAAATGGCCGGGACGACTGGCGCCGCACAGGCCCTCGGAGACACCTTGCACGCTGACCCGGGTCTGGCTGGCCATTCCGTCGGGGTACATCTCGTCCACGTCCGGATTGAACAGCAGGTGACAACCGGCATTGAGGAGCTTTTCCTGGTCGGCGGCCAGGGTGCGCGGGTAGCTGCCAAGGTCTTCGCTGGGGCCGAACTGCAACGGATTGACGAAGATGCTGGCGACCACGAAATCGGCACGCTGGACGGCTTTCTCGACCAGGGCAACATGCCCGGCGTGCAAGTTGCCCATGGTCGGGACGAAACCGATCTGTTTGCCTTCGGCGCGGGCCAGGGCAACGGCCGCACGCAGTTCGCGGATGGTTTTAACCGTGTTCATGCAGAGAATCCGTGTTCGGTTGCAGGGAAACTGCCGTCTTTGACTGCCTTGACGTAGGCGCTGAGCGCGTTCTGGATGCTGCTTTGCCCGGCCATGAAGTTCTTCACGAATTTGGGCATGCGACCGCTCAGGGACAAGCCAAGTATGTCGTGCAGCACCAGCACCTGGCCGTCGGTGGCGCTGCCTGCGCCTATGCCGATGACTGGGATCTTCACCGCCTGGCTGATTTCCGCAGCCAGTTCGCTGGGAACGCACTCCAGCAGCAGCATGGTCGCGCCGGCTTGTTCCAGGGCCATGGCGTCGGCGCGCATCTGTCGCGCCTGGGCTTCCTGGCGGCCCTGAACCTTATAGCCACCGAGGATATTCACCGCCTGCGGGGTCAGGCCCAGGTGCGCGCAGACCGGTACGCCGCGCTCGGCCAGCAGACGGATCGGCTCGGCCAGCCAGGCCGCGCCCTCGAGCTTGACCATGTGCGCGCCGGCTTGCATCAGCGCCGCGCAGTTGTGCAGCGTCTGTTCGCTGGTGGCATAGGCCATGAAGGGCAGGTCGACGAGGATCAGGGCGCCCTGGTTGCCGCGTTTCACGCACGCGGTGTGGTAGGCCATGTCGGCGACATTGACCGGCAGGGTGCTGTCGTGACCTTGCAACACCATGCCGAGGGAGTCGCCGACCAGCAGCACCTCGACCCCGGCCTGGCAGGCAGCCTGGGCGAAGGTGGCGTCGTAGCAGGTCAGCATGGCGATTTTCTCGCCGCTCTGCTTGAGGCTTTGCAGGGTGGTCAGGGTAATGTCAGGCATAGCAATCGTCCTCACTCAGGCGTTCAGCAAGCAGTCAATCTGCTTCGCGGTCGGCTGCTTCAAAGTGGCCTGCATTGGCCTCGGTTTGCACCGGTGCGGGGCAACGGGACGCCTATAGTCCTGATGGGGCGACTCGAAGTCAATTACAGGTGTTACCGGTCTGTTACTGGCGTTACCGCCAAGATGCCAGGCTGGGGCTTGCGGCGGGGAGCCCGCTCCACTGCGCAATTGCGGGCATCGGTCAGCTTTGGGTAAGCCCGTGCCCCTATGCCATGCCGCAGCGCATGTCGGTGGGGCTGTCGCTACCCCTGAGTGCGCCAGGGCTATTCGTGTACGCAACTGGCCGATGGTGCGCATGGCGCACCCTACTCGGGCAGGCGCTCGAGGCCTTCGAAGGGGCAGGCGGCGAGCAGGTCGGTCAAGGCACGACCGTCGGGCAGGTGCAGGTCGGGGGCCAGTTCGGCCAGTGGATAGAGGACGAAGGCGCGGGCGTGCATGTGGTAGTGCGGCACGTGCAGGCGCGGGTCGTCCAACATCAGGTCGCCGAATAGCAGGATATCCAGATCCAGGGTGCGTGGCCCCCAACGTTCGGCCTTGCGCTCACGGCCCTGGTTCAGCTCGATAGCTTGCAAGGCATCGAGCAGTTGCAGAGGTTCCAGGGCGGTATCCAGCGTCGCCACGGCGTTGACATAGCGCGGCTGATCGGCCGGGCCGAGCGGGTCGCTGATATAGAACGAGGAGGTGCCGACTAGCTGCGAGTGCGGTAGCGCGGCCAGCGCCGTGAGGGCACCGCGCAGTTGCGCGAGCGGCTCGGCAAGGTTGCTGCCGAGGCCGAGATACACCCGCTGCATTATTCGCTGGCAGCAGGTTTGGCGATGCCGTCGGCACCTGGCGCACGTTTGCGCTTGCTGCCGCTACGCCGCCGTTTGCGCGGTGCACCGCTGCTGTCGTCCTGGCTGCTGAGGTCGCGAATCATGCCGCGCCTTTCACTGTCGCTGGCGTCCTGATACTCCGTCCACCAGTCGCCGAGGCCGCCAGTCTCTTCGCCGGCGCTCTCGCGCAGCAGGAGGAAGTCGTAACCGGCGCGAAAGCGCGGGTTTTCCAGCAGCAGGTCGGAGCGCTTGCCGCTGCGTCGCGGCAGGCGCTCCTGCATGTCCCAGATTTCGCGGATCGGCATGGTGAACCGCTTGGGAATGGCAATCCGTTGACACTGCTCGTTGATCAGTTCCTGGGCCGCTTCCTGCATCGCCGGGATCGCCGGCATGCCACGGTCCTGCAGCTTGATTACGCGTGCCGGCAAGGCGGGCCAGAGCATGGCGGCGAAGAGGAAAGCCGGGGTCACGGTTTTCTTCTGCTGAATGCGCAGGTCGGTGCTGATCAAGGCGTTGCGGATCAGGCTGTCGGTGTAGTCCGGGTTGGCCTTGAGCGCCGCGGCGCTGGCCGGGAACAGTTCGCCGAACAAGCCGTAGTCGACCAGCAGTTCGTAGGTGAACTCGGCGTAACCGGCGAGGAACAGCTTGAGCACTTCTTCGAACAGGCGTGCCGACGGAATTTCCCGCAGCATCGGCGCCAGCTTGTAGATGGGCGCGGCGCTGTGCTTCTCGATATCGAAGTCCAGCTTGGCGGCGAAGCGCACCGCGCGCAGCATGCGTACCGGGTCTTCCTGATAACGTTGGGTCGGGTCGCCGATCAGACGGATCAGATGATTGCGAATGTCGTGCACGCCATTGGCGTAATCGAGAATGCGTTCGGTGCTCGGGTCGTAATACAGCGCATTGATGGTGAAATCGCGGCGCTGGGCGTCGTCTTCCAGGCTGCCGTAGACGTTGTCGCGCAGGATGCGCCCGCTTTCGTTGCGCGAAGACAGGTTGCTGTTCTCTTCCTCGTCGCCCTCGGGGTGATTGGCGCGGAAGGTGGCGACTTCGATGATCTCGCGGCCGAAGTGCACATGCACCAGCTTGAAGCGGCGGCCAATGACCCGGGCGTTGCGAAACTCGGCACGCACCTGCTCCGGTGTGGCGCTGGTGGCAACGTCGAAATCCTTGGGGTCGATATCGAGCAGCAGGTCGCGCACGCAACCGCCAACCAGATAGGCCTGGTAGCCGGCGTGTTGCAGGCGTTCGACCACGCTGGTGGCGTAACGGCTGATTTCCCCGCGGTTGATCGGGTGCTGGCTACTGCTCAGCACTTCGGGGGTGCTGTGCGGGTGCTTGCCACGGCGCAGCGGGGAACGGAAAGACTTGAACAGCTTTTTCAGCATGGGATGCACTGTTTGACGAAATGACAGGCCAGGATAAACGCTGACCACTGGAATGGCGCGGATTCTAGCATTGAGTCGGGAGATGGTGTAGGAAGCAACGGGAGAGAGGTGATTTGCAGAAGCTACTGGGGGAGCCGAAGCTCCCCCCCAAGTAGGTACGTGCTTTGTTTTTATTATTATGCCGGGCTTGTTGTTTTTGTTGAGTTGCCCGTTTCATCAAGTCAACGACTTTCTGAAATACTCCCAAGCCAGGAGTCAATAGCAAACGGATTGCTTTGGATGCTGACGCTGCCATGTTGTAACCCAACCAGTACGGGATCTGCCTCGGGGCAGTTTTGTTGTTCTCTGTCTGGTTGTGGGGCAAGCCCCAAGGGCAATTCCTTTCCAAAAGAATCAGTTAGCTGCGCCTCCGCGGTGTTGTTTTTGTTGTGCTGGAGTCGGTACGTCTTGTTTTTATTATCTGCTCAGTGCTTGTTATTGTTGTTGTCCAAGTAATAAAGCATTAGCCGTGCCAGTTTTAGTGAATCCTTTTAAAACAAAGGCTTGCGAGCAATTCTGGGTGGGCGTTTGGTATGGAAAAGGCATGTGTTCGTTACCATAAGCCCCGGTCTTTGTTACGAGGTGTTGAAACGGTAACAGCGAGGAGAGTCTTGCGCTCGCTACCCTGTCACCTCGTTTTGGCCGGCTGCTCGGCGAAAGCGCGCTGCGGTCATTCTCGCGCAGGAGCGATAGCCTTCGGCTCGTGGACTGCTCAAGGTAATGTCGGCGTAGCGCTATCGGGCTTTTGTAGATGAGCGTGGCGCGGTTGAGCGTAGCGATACCCATCGATCGGTGCATAACCGCCGGGCTTGTTGCTTGGCCGCCCATCGTTGTGATGGGTATCGCAGGGCTCAACGCCATGGCATGGGTATCGCTTCGCTCAAGCCTACGCGGCCCGCATCCTACGGTTGGCGGCCGCAGCGTTATTGCAGGATGTGGAGCGCAGCGACAACCCGCCAGCTTTTGTGCCGTGCTGATTACTCACGGTGCACTGCTGCGGCGAGCGACAGCCACCGGGTCGCGGATTGCGCTGGGTAATTGGTCGGAGCGTAGGGCGTTTGGACGCGGTCGCAGTAGGTGGGAGTGTTGTTTCTCGACCGCTCCGGGGTTGGCCTGCTAGTCGGCGGTCGCGCCGGTCTTGCGCCGTGGAATACCCAGACGCTGACGGCGCTCCCACAGGCATTTGCGGCTGATGCCGAGTTTGCGCGCCAGTTCGGTTTCGGTCATGTGATCCTGATGTTCGAGGACGAAGTGCTGGAAATAGTCTTCCAGTGAAAGATCCTCGGTAGGCTCCAGGCTCGTGCTGCTGGCCTGTGTAGGCAGGCCGGGGAAGTCCTCGTCATCCAGATCGTTCAGCTCGATATCGATACCCAGCAGCTCGGCTGAGATAGCTGTACCTTCGCAGAGGATGACTGCGCGTTCGATGGCGTTCTCCAGTTCGCGCACGTTGCCCGGCCAGGTGTAATGACGAATGGCCTGTTCGGCGTCCGGGGCGAAATGCAAGTCATCGCGGCCCATGCGTGTGCATTGACGTTTGAGGAAGGAGTGGGCGATTTCACTGACGTCACTGCCGCGCTCGCGCAACGCCGGGAGTTTCAGGGCGATGACATGCAGGCGATAATAAAGGTCTTCACGGAACTGGGCGACCTTGGCCAGGCTCTTGAGGTCGCGGTGGGTCGCTGCGATCAGGCGTACATCGACTTTTTGCGACTGCACCGAGCCGACCCGGCGAATCTCGCCTTCCTGCAGTACGCGCAGCAGGCGGGCCTGGGCCTCTAGCGGCAGCTCGCCGATTTCATCGAGGAACAAGGTGCCACCATCGGCCGCTTCGACCAGGCCGGCACGGCCGGCACTGGCGCCGGTGAAGGCGCCTTTCTCGTGACCGAACAGCTCGGACTCGATCAGGCTTTCCGGGATGGCTGCGCAGTTCACCGAAATCAGCGGTGCCTTGGCTCGCTTGGACAGGTTGTGCAGGGCGCGCGCGACCAGTTCCTTGCCGGTGCCGGATTCGCCCTGGATCAGCACGTTGGAGTCGGTCGGTGCGACTTTGCGGATCTTGCTGTACAGCTCCAGCATGGACGGGCAGGAGCCGATGATGCCGATCGCGCCATTGCAGTTGTCGACGGGTTTTTCGCTGCTGCGCCCGGTAGTGGCGCTGGCGGGTGTACTCGGCGCCTGCCTGGCCTCTTGGCGATCGCGCAGGATGCGCGCCACGGCCTGAAGCATCTCGTCATGGTCGAAGGGTTTGGCGATGTAGTCGACCGCGCCCATCTTCATCGAGTCGACGGCAGAGCGCAGGCTGGCGTAGCTGGTCATGATCAGCACCGGCTTGCCCTGGGCGAGTTTGATCAACTCGGTGCCCGGTGCACCGGGCAGACGCAGGTCGCTGACGATCAGGTCGAAACCTGGGATGCTGAAGCGTTCTTGCGCTTCCTGTACCGAGCCGGCTTCGCTGACCTGGTACTGGTTGCGCTCGAGCAGGCGGCGCAGGGCAGAGCGGATAATGGTTTCGTCTTCGACGATCAAAATATGGGGCATTAATTCGGTCTCTCGACGGTCTCAGGTCGCTGGTTCAATTCGCTTTGGACGTCGCTTCGACATGCCGCGGCAGCGTCACCCGGATGCGGGTGCCGCGTTGGTGCTCGGGGTCAACCGGGCTGTCGATTATTATTTGTCCATAATGCTCTTCCACGATGGAATAGACCAGCGCGAGGCCGAGTCCGGTGCCTTTTCCTGGGTCTTTGGTGGTGAAGAAAGGTTCGAACAAACGGTCGATGATCGCCTTGGGGATGCCGCTGCCTTCATCTTCCACGATCAGGTCGACGGTGTGCTCGCTGGCTTCGGTTCTGACCCGGATCGCGGCGCCGGGTGGCGAGGCGTCGCGGGCGTTGGACAGCAGGTTGATCAGTACCTGGGCGAGGCGCTGCGGGTCGCCGTCAACCCAGTGATCGGCGTCGCACAGATTGAAGAATTCCACTTCGACGCTGCGTCTATTGAGTGACAGCAGGCCGATGGCCTCCTGCGCCACCTGCGCCAGGCACACCGGCTCGTCGGCCTGTTGATGGCCGCCCGAATGGGCGAAGCTCATCAACGACTGGAGGATGCGCGAGACCCGCTTGGTCTGCTCGAGGATCTGTCCGCTGATCTCGGTCAGCTCGCCGTCGCCTTCGCGTTCCTCACGCAGGTTCTGCGCCAGGCAGGCAATGCCGGTGATCGGGTTACCGATCTCGTGGGCGACTCCGGCCGCCAGGCGGCCGATGCTGGCCAGGCGTTCGGAATGCACCAGCTTGTCTTCCAGGTACTGGGTTTCGGTGAGGTCTTCGACCAGCAGCACCAGGCCGCTGTTACCCGGTGTCAGCGGTTCGTCGATGGCCGCCTTGTGCAGGTTGAGCCAGCGGGTCTGGCCGTCCAGGCCCAGGCGCTGTTTGTGCAAGTGCTGGTCGGGCAATTCGATGAAGTGCTGCAGCAGTTCGCGCCAGGGTTCGCCGAGCGACGACAGGCGTGAGCCGACGATGCGGTGCGCCGGAATCTCGGTCAGCTCCTCCATGGCCTTGTTCCACATCAGGATCTCCTGATCCTTGGCCAGCGAGCAGACGCCCATCGGCAGCTCCTGCAGGGTCTGGCGGTGGTAGCGGCGCAACGCGTCGAGTTCCGCGGCCAGGCCGGTGAGGCGCGAATGGTAATCCTCCAGGCGGTTCTCGATGAAGTGGATGTCTTCGGTGACGAAGGTTTCGCTGCCGGCCTTGTAAGGCAGAAAGGTCTCGGCGATGTCCTGGGCCACGCTCGGCCCCATCAAGCCGGAGAGGTTGGCCTCGAGGCGGTCGCGCAGGCGGCGCAGGGCATAGGGGCGGCTTTCGTCGAAGGGCAGGTGCAGGTCGCGCAGGGCCTGCTCGACCTCGCGCTGGGCGGTCTTGGCGCCGAGCGGTTTGGCCAGTTGGGTGGCGAATTCTTGTGGAGACTGGGCCAGCAGTTCGCGCCGTTGCGGGCGCCGCACGTTATCCACGGCGCAGGCTTCGGCGGCACTCTTCTCCTCAGGGCTGGCCTCGGTGAACAGCGAGACCAGGGTGAACACCAGCACGTTGGCCGCCAGCGAGGCAATGGCCGCCAGGTGCCAGCTGCTGTCGTCCAGCACGTAGATCAGGTTGAATGCGGGGATGTAGAAGCCTTGCAGGTTGCCGAGCATCGGCAGCAGCATGCCCACTGTCCAGACGCCGATGCCTGCCAGCAAGCCGGCGATATAACCGCGGCGGTTGGCTGTCGGCCAGTACAGCACCGAGAGCACGCCGGGGAGGAACTGCAGGGTGGCGACGAAGGCGACGATGCCCAGGTTGGCCAGATTATGTTCGGCACCCAGCAGCAGATAGAAGCCGTAACCGGCCATGATGATGGCGAAGATCAGCGCGCGCCGGGTCCACTTCAACCAGCGATAGATATTGCCTTCGGTGGGGGGCTGATAGAGCGGCAACACCACATGGTTGAGCACCATGCCGGACAGCGCCAGGGTGGTGACGATGATCAGGCCGCTGGACGCCGAGAGGCCGCCGACATAGGCGATCAGCGCCAGGGTCTGGCTGTTGACCGCGATGCCCAGGCCGAGAGTGAAGTACTCCGGGTTGGTGGTGACGCCCAGCTTGAGGCCGGCCCAGAGAATCAAGGGCACCGCCAGGCTCATCAACAGCAGGAACAATGGCAGGCCCCAACTGGCGCTGACCATTGCCCGCGGGTTGAGGTTTTCGGTAAAGGTCATGTGGTACATGTGCGGCATGACGATGGCCGAGGCGAAGAACACCAGCAGCAAGGTGCGCCAGGGACCTTCCTGCAGCGGCGTATGCAGGTTGGCCAGGGCGGTCTGGTTCTGCACCAGCCAGCGCTCCAGGTCCTGCGGGCCATCGAACACGCCGTACAACGCATAGATGCCGATGATGCCGACGGCGGTCAGCTTGACCACCGACTCGAAGGCGATGGCGAATACCAGGCCTTCGTGTTTCTCGCGGGTGGCGATATGGCGGGCGCCGAACAGGATGGTGAACAGGATGATCAGCCCGCAGTAGGCCAGCGCCACCCGCTCCTTCACCGGCTCGCGGGTGAGAATGCCGATCGAGTCGGCCACCGCCTGGAACTGCAGGGCGAGCAAGGGCAGCACGCCGATCAGCATGAACACGGTGGTCAGGGCGCCGGCCCAGGTGCTGCGAAAGCGAAAGGCGAACAGGTCGGCCAGCGACGACAACTGGTAGGTACGGGTAATGCGCAGGATCGGATAGAGCAACACCGGCGCCAGCAGAAAGGCCCCGGACACCCCGAGGTAGCTGGCGAGAAAACCGTAGCCGTACTGATAGGCCAGGCCCACGGTGCCATAGAAGGCCCAGGCGCTGGCATACACGCCGAGCGACAGGGTGTAGGTCAGCGGGTGGCGGATGATCGCGCGTGGGATCAGGCCGTGTTCGCTGACCCAGGCGACGCCGAACAGCACCAGCAGGTAGGCGGCACTGATCAGGATCAGCTGGCTAAGGCTAAAGCTCATCAGCATCACGTTGACTCTGCGAATAAGGGTGAAGGGCGGTCACCAGGATTCGCCGGTGTGGATCAGAGTTCATCGGCATCGCGTTGGCTCTGCGAAGAATGATAAGGGGCGGTCACCAGGATTCGCCGGTGTGGGTCAGAGTTCATCGGCATCGCGTTGGCTCTGCGAAGAATGATAAGGGGCGGTCACCAGGATTCGCCGGTGTGGATCAGAGTTCATCGGCATCGCGTTGGCTCTGCGAAGAATGATAAGGGGCGGTCACCAGGATTCGCCGGT
>NZ_JAWVXU010000039.1:0-17201 GCF_033723075.1 Pseudomonas sp. | reverse complement strand
TGGCCCTGCGCGGCGACGGCCAGCACTTCATCTCGCTCGATAGGGTGATCCGCACCATGCGTGACACCGGTGCCGACATGCACGACAAGTACAAGGAAACCTCACGCGGCGGCCTGGCGGTCAGCGCCATCGAGTGTTGAGTGCTGGCGCAAAAACTCTCGCCTACCGCGACCGCCTCCAGGCAGTCGCGTGCCGGCGCTCGGTATGCACACTGCCGCTGAGTCGCCAATTCGGGGCAGACACTGCCCGTTTTCGGGCATGTGCGATACAGGCCGAGCCTTGGTCCTCTTGCTGGTCGTTTTTTGATCAGCTGTTTGTTACTCTCCCGATAGCAAAGTGTGGCGGGTGACAATTCAGTTGCCGTGTGGCTGCTACCGAAATTCTCAGAATTTCGCAAAAGGCCCTGCGAGTGTCGCATCCAGAATACGGTTGTCGCTCCTGACAACGCCCTGTTGCGGGGTTGTTGTTTTTAATTGAACGGCCAATCAATTCAGGCATAAGTTTTGCGTGATAAACAAAGCTGATCTGGGGCTGTCGTTGTCCAGAACCACAAGAAAGAGCCGCGTCATGCAACGGGGCTCAGTTTGAAGAGCCTAGCGTGAGGGTTTGCTTTATGTCGCAGTTCGCTCCAGGGGCGCAGCCCCAGAACCCTGTTCCCCGGTCCATCGGTTTTCTGCTGTTGGACAACTTCACCCTGATTTCCCTGGCTTCGGCAGTCGAGCCCCTGCGCATGGCCAACCAACTCTCCGGCAAGGAGCTGTACCGTTGGCATACCCTGAGCCAGAGTGGCCTGCCGGTGTGCGCCAGCGACGGCCTGCAGATCACCCCGGACGCCGGCCTGAGCAATGCACCGGCACTGGATGCGGTGATCGTCTGCGGCGGCGTGGATATCCAGCACAGCGTCACCCGCGAGCACCTGCACTGGTTGCAGGTGCAGGCGCGCCAAGGTCGGCAAATGGGTGCGGTGTGCACCGGCAGCTGGGCCCTGGCCAAGGCCGGCCTGCTCGATGGCCACGACTGCAGCGTGCATTGGGAATTCCTCGCCGCCATGCAGGAAGCCTTCCCGCGTGCGGCCGTGACCACCCGGCTGTTTTCCATCGACCGCAACCGCAATACTTCGTCCGGCGGCACTGCGCCGATGGACATGATGTTGCACCTGATCGGCCGTGAGCATGGCCGCGAGCTGGCGGCCGGAATCTCCGAGATGTTTATCTACGAGCGCATCCGCAATGAGCAGGATCACCAGCGCGTGCCGCTCAAGCACATGCTCGGCACCAACCAGCCGAAACTGCAGGAAATAGTCGCGCTGATGGAGGCCAACCTGGAGGAGCCGATCGACCTCGACCAGCTTGCCCTGTATGTCGACGTCTCGCGCCGTCAACTGGAGCGGCTGTTCCAGAAGTACCTGCACTGTTCGCCGTCGCGCTACTACCTGAAACTGCGGCTGATCCGCGCGCGCCAACTGCTCAAACAGACCTCGATGTCGATCATCGAAGTGGCCTCGGTGTGCGGTTTCGTCTCCACCCCGCACTTCTCCAAGTGCTACCGCGAATACTTCGGCATCCCGCCGCGCGACGAGCGTTCCGGGCAAAGCTCGGGCGGCGTGGTGGCGCTGGTGCCGCTGCCGGAAGACCTGATGCGGCCATCTTCGTCCAGCGCCATGGCGGCCCTGACCCGCGCCCAGGGCGAGTCGACCTTCGCCAGCGTGCGGCTGCTGTAGGACGCGTCGCTTGCAGAACGACCTGGGCTGGGCCGACAATTTGCCCGGTACTGGAAAGCAGAAGGGGCGCTCGATGCGCCCCTTTTTTTTTCTGCATGACCTCTCTTTAGCGCGGCACCAGCGCTGGCAACAGGGTGCGCGAGATGGCCTCGCGCACGGCCGGCAGCAGGGTGGCGCTGCCGCCCAGCAGGTCCTCGATCAGCCGGCGCAAGACCAGCGCCCGCTCCGGGCTCAGGCCACTCACAGCCTGTTCGCAGGCCTGCTCGGCGCTGGCGCCTGGCGGGATGGGAAAGCCCAGGGCGACCAGGCGCTCGCGGAAATCCTCTTGGTCGATCAGGTCGGCATGCATCATGGTTCAATCCTCGGTTGGCGCTGCGTCGGTTGGGCATGGGTAGCGCTGCACGGCTCAACCCACCCTGAGATGGTTGTGAAAAAACTCCCGCCTACTGCGACCGATATTTTCACGACCTCTGAGTATTCCTGGTAGTGGCGGCAATGGCTTAACGCAGCACGCCTTCCTCGACCAACAGCTTGAAAATGGCCTCGGCGCCAGCTTGCGGCGAGACATCCTTGAGCACCTGGCCACCACCCCCGGCGGCCTTGGCGGTGGCTGCTTTCATCCGTTCGGCACCGGTCTTGGCCTTGATCACCTTGAGCCGTTTCGGTCGCGGCCGGGCGGGTTGAAAGCGGGCTTCGACAAGCAGGCTGTCGTCGACGATGGTCTGTTCGCAAGCCTGCAGCTGGCCGCGCCGGGCCGGGCCGAAGGCGCTCTGACGGGCGGCCGGTGCGGCGTTGTCGACGCAGGCAATAAACGGCAGACGCACCTTCAGCCGGCGGCGTTGGCCACGGGGCAGGGCTTGTAGTACCTGGGCCATGCCGTTCTCGATCTTCTCCACTTCGGCCAGGCCGACCACCAGGGGCCAGCCCAGTTGTTCGGCCAGGAGGAACGGCAGCATGCCCGAGCCTTCGCCGGTTTCTGCCTGGCTACCGGTGAGCACCAGTTGGGCGCCGGAATCCTTCAGGTAGTTGCTCAGCAACGGCAGAGCATCGCCGTTGCTGGGTTGTTCCAGTACGGTCAGCTCGCTCAGGCCCATGCCCAGGTAGGCGCGCAGGGCGTCGTCCGCCGGGTCACCGGCGTGCAGCAGCTGCAGCTGGTCGCCGGCCAGGCGCAGACCCAGCTCGACTGCGCGCGCGTCCTGTTCGGCGCGGCGCGGGCGGCCGGAGGTCGGGTGAGCACCGATGGAAACCAGGGTGATGATGTTCAGGTTGTCAGGCAGCATCGCGTGCGCCTCCTTGACGATAGGCGGTAACCCGCTCGATCAGCGCGGCGAGGATCGCCGCCGAATCGCCGATTACCGAGAGGTCGGCCCGTTTGATCATGTCGCAGCCCGGGTCCAGGTTGATCGCGATCACCTTGTCGCAGGCGCCGATGCCCTGCAGGTGCTGGATAGCGCCGGAGATGCCCACGGCCATGTAGACCCGCGCGGTGACCCAGGTGCCGGTGGCACCGACCTGGCGGTTGCGCGGCATGAAACCGTCGTCCACCGCCACCCGTGAGGCGCCTTCGGTGGCGCCGAGGGCAGCGGCGGCCTGGTGGAACTGCGTCCAGTCCTTGACCCCATTGCCGCCGGAGAGGATGAACTCGGCTTCGGCCATGGGGATCAGGGCCGGGTCGACTGCCACGGCGCCGAGGTCTTCGATGCGTGGCAGGTTGCGCGCGATCTTGCCCTGGAGTTCGAGCGGACGCACTTCATGGCGGCTGTCGCTGACCGGCTCGGCGCACTCGACGGCGGCCAGGATCAACCGCGGCGCGCTGCGCACCAGATCTTCGCGGCCGGCCCCGGCGCGGCCGATGCACTGGCCCTCGGCGACCTGCCAGACCCGCGTGGCTGGCCGCTCACCGAGTTTGGCGGACAGCCGGCGGCCGAGTTCGCCGCCGCCGGTGCGGCTGTCCGGCAGCAGCCAGTGGCGCGGAGCCAACTGGCTTTCCACGGCACTGAGGGCCAGCACCCGCTGCTCGGGGGCGTAGCCATCGAACAGTTCGCCCTCGATGTGCAGCAGGCGATCGACGCCGGCCGTGTCGAAGGCGTTTTCCTTGTGCTCGCCGAACACCACCGCAACCACGGCGCCATCGTTGCCGGCCAGCTTGTTGGCCAGGCCGAGCAGGTCCTTGTCGTGGCTGCTCAGGCGGCCGCCGATCATGTCCGGCACCACGGCGATATAAAACGCCGGCTGCTCGATCACATGCAGCGGCAGTTGCACCACTGCGCTGGCGGTTGTGCGCTTGCCGCTGCCGCCCTGCTGGGCGCCGCTGCGGTCGATGCGTTTGAGCCCGTTGGGGCCGATGAAGCCGACCACGTGGGGGTTCTTGCGGACGATGCCGTTAGGCCCCATCCAACTGGTTTGGGCCGTCTGCATGGCCGCGTGCAGCGGATGCAGGCGGTTGCGGGCGATCCATTCGGCCCGCGGGTCGCGGCGGATGATGTCGCTCATCAGTGCACCTCCAGGGCTTCAGGCTTGGCCAGGACGGGCTTGTTTGCCGGGACGGGCGCCTCGAGCAACACGTCTGCCACCAGTTCGGCGATGTCCTTGATCTGTGGCCGTGGTTCGACCACTCCTTCGAGCATCGCGGTGCACTGTGGGCAGCCCACGGCGACCAGCTCGGCGCCGGTCTCCTGGATATCGACCATGCGCATGTCGGGAATCCGCTGCTTGCCGGGAATGTCGGTAATCGGTGCACCGCCGCCACCGCCGCAGCAGCGCGAGCGGAAGCCGGAACGCTCCATCTCCTTGACCTCGATGCCAATGGCCTTGAGCACCGCGCGCGGGGCTTCATATTCACCGTTGTAACGGCCCAGGTAGCAGGGGTCGTGATAGGTGACGCTGCCGCCCTTGTGTTGCCCGAGATTGAGTTTCTGGGCGCTGATCAGCTGGTCCATATAGGTGCTGTGGTGCAGCACCTGATAGTGGCCGCCCAGTTCGCCGTACTCGTTCTTGAGTACGTGGAAGCTGTGCGGGTCGCAGCTGACGATCTTGTTGAACTGGTACTGGCTCATGCTGGCGATATTGCGTTTGGCCAGGGTCTGGAAGGTCGCCTCGTCGCCCAGGCGCCGGGCCACGTCGCCGCTGTCGCGCTCTTCCAGGCCGAGTACGGCGAAGTCGACGTTGGCCGCTTTCAGCACCTTGACGAAGGCGCGCAGGGTGCGCTGGTTGCGCATGTCGAAGGCGCCGTCGCCTACCCAGAACAACACGTCTACCGACTTCTTCTCGCTCATCAGTGGCAGGTTGAGGTCCGCCGCCCAGTTCAAGCGGCCGCCGGGAGCGAAGCCGCCCGGGTTGTCGGTGGCGATCAGGTTATCCAGCACTTCGGCGCCCTTGTTCGGCGTGGCGCCTTTTTCCAGGGTCAGGTGACGGCGCATGTCGACGATGGCGTCGACGTGCTCGATCATCATTGGGCATTCCTCGACGCAGGCGCGGCAGGTGGTGCACGACCACAGGGTTTCTGCATCGACCAGCGCCTTGCCGTTGAGGTTGACGATGGGCAGGTGCGGGCCACCGCTGTGTTCGCCAATGGCTTGGCCAGGGTAGGGCGAACCGGCGAACTTGGCATCGGTGCCGCCCGCCAGGCCGACCACCATGTCCTGAATCAGCTTCTTCGGGTTCAGCGGCTGGCCGGCGGCGAAGGCCGGGCACACCGCCTCGCACTTGCCGCACTGCACGCAGGCGTCGAAGCCGAGCAACTGGTTCCAGGTGAAGTCGCGGGGTTTCTCCACCCCGAGCGGCGCGTTGCGATCGTCCAGGTTCAGGGCTTTCAGGCCGGTCGAGCGACCGCCGCCGAAGCGTTCGCTGCGGCGGTGCCAGGCCAGGTGCAGGGCGCCGGCGAAGGCGTGCTTCATCGGCCCGCCCCAGGTCATGCCGAAGAACAGCTCGGAAACGCCCCAGGCCACGCCGACGGCGAGGATCACGGCGAGAATCCAGCCACCGAAGCCTTCCGGGAGAATCCCGGCCACCGGCAGGGTGGCGATAAAGAAGCTCACGGCGAACATCAGCAGGCTTTTTGGCAGGCGCATCCACGGGCCTTTCGACAGCCGCGCGGGCGGGTCGAGGCGGCGCTTGGCGACGAACAGCGCACCGACGAACATCAGCACGCAGGCGCCCAGCAGGGCGTAGCCGAGGATCCGGCTGTGTAGGCCGAAGCCGTGTACCAGGATCGCCAGCGCGGCCGCCAGGACGAAGCCCCCGGCGGTGGCCACGTGGGTCTTGGACATGTACTTGTCGCGTTCGACCACATGGTGCAGATCCACCAGGTAGCGGCGCGGCATGGCCAGCAGGCCACCGAGCCAATCGACCTTGGCCGGCCGCCCGCGGCGCCACATGAGGAAGCGCTTGCCGGCACCGAGCACGGCGAGGCCGAGCGCAGCGAACAGCAGAATGGGGAGTAGGGTGTTCAACATCATCTGGTCTCCTTGGAGGGACCGTATAACCATGTAGGGTGGGTTAGCCGTAGGCGTAACCCACCATCGATGCGTCAGGCGCTACCTTGACCGGTCTGCTGAACCCGGGGTGGCACCGCTGCGCGGTTAAGCCACCCCAGGGTCCAGCTGCTGCTTTAGAAGTCCTTGCACAGACGCAGGGCGTCATAGATCGCCGCATGGGTGTTGCGCTGGGCCACGCAGTCGCCGATGCGGAACAGCAGATAGCCATCGCCGGTCTCGGACAGGCAAGGTTGCGGCTTGATCGCGAACAGCGCTTCGACGTCGATCTGGCCCTTGTTGCGCGAACCTTCCTTCAGTGCGTAGTACAGGGTTTCGTCCGGCCGTACGCCGTTCTCCACCACCACCTGGTCGACCACCCGTTCTTCCTGGGCGCCGGTGTATTCGTTCTCCAGCAACGCCACCAGCTTGTCGCCCTCGCGGTAGACCTTTTCCAGCATCATGTCGCTGGTCATGATCACGCCCTTCGGGTACATGCTGCGGTAGGCAGTCGGGAACGAGGTGCCGCCCATGCCTACACCCGGCTTGATGTCGTCGGTGACGATCTCGACCTGACTGCCCTTGTCGGCAATGAAGTCGGCGACCGACATGCCGGTGAATTCACAGATGGTGTCGTACACCAGCACGTTCTTGCCCGGCGCGACCTTGCCGTCGAGGACGTCCCAGCTGCTTACCACCAGGCCTTCGGCCGCGCCCCAGTGCTCGTTCTGCTCGAGGAACGGATGACCGCCGTTGGCCAGCACTACTACATCCGGACGCAGGTCCATGATGCTCGCGTGGTCAGCACCGGTGCCCAGGCGCAGGTCGATTTTCAGCCGCGCCAGTTCCAGCTGGTACCAGCGGGTGATGCCGGCGATCTGGTCACGTTGTGGCGCTTTGGAGGCCGTGGTGATCTGCCCGCCGAGGGCGTCTTTCTTTTCAAAAAGCGTCACGTCGTGGCCACGTTCGGCCGCTACGCGCGCCGCTTCCATGCCGGCTGGACCACCGCCGACCACCACCACCTTGCGCTTGATGCCGGTGGTCTTCTCGATGATGTGCGGCAACCCCATGTACTCACGCGAGGTCGCGGCGTTCTGGATGCACAGCACGTCCAGGCCCTGGTACTGACGGTCGATGCAGTAGTTGGCGCCGACGCACTGCTTGATCTGGTCGACCTGGCCCATCTTGACCTTGGCGATCAGGTGCGGGTCGGCGATGAACGCGCGGGTCATGCCGACCATGTCGACGTAGCCGCCCTCGAGAATACGGGTGGCCTGGTTCGGGTCCTTGATGTTCTGCGCGTGCAGCACCGGGACCTTGACCACTTCCTTGATGCCGGCCGCCAGATGCAGGAACGGCTCAGGCGGGTAGCTCATGTTCGGGATGACGTTGGCCAGGGTGTTGTGGGTATCGGCGCCAGAACCGACCACGCCGATGAAGTCGAGCAAGCCGGTGTCGTCGTAGTACTTGGCGATCTGCTTCATGTCCTCGTGGGACAAACCGTCCGGGTGGAACTCGTCGCCGGAGATACGCAGGCCCACGCAGAAGTCGTCACCGACTTCCTTGCGCACGGCCTTGAGCACTTCCAGGCCGAATTTCATCCGGCCCTCGAAGGTGCCGCCCCATTCGTCGGTACGCTTGTTGACCCGTGGCGACCAGAACTGGTCGATCATGTGCTGGTGCACGGCCGACAGCTCGACGCCGTCGAGGCCGCCGGCTTTGGCCCGGGCCGCCGCCTTGGCGAAGTCACCGATGACGCGCCACATCTCTTCCGGCTCGATGGTCTTGCAGGTGGCGCGGTGTACCGGTTCGCGGATGCCGGACGGCGACATCAGGGTCGGCCAGTCGAAACCATCCCAGCGCGAGCGACGCCCCATGTGGGTAATCTGGATCATGATCTTGGCGCCATGCTTGTGCATGGCGTCGGCCAGGTTCTGGAAGTGCGGGATGATCCGGTCAGTGGACAGGTTCACCGAGCTCCACCAGCCATGCGGGCTGTCGATGGAGACCACCGAGGAGCCGCCGCAGATGGCCAGGCCGACGCCGCCCTTGGCCTTCTCTTCGTAGTACTTGACGTAACGCTCGGTGGTCATGCCGCCGTCGGTGGCCATGACCTCGGCGTGCGCGGTGGACACGATACGGTTACGGATGGTCAGTTTGCCGATCTGGATCGGCTGGAACATTGCTTCAAAGGCCATGGCGATACGCTCCGCTTACAACGGCTTGACGATGAACAGGCCGTGGTCGTGGCCTTCTTGCGAAGCACCGTAGACCTGTTCGGCCACCGTGCGGATGGGGCTGCCCTGGGCGGCCAGAATCTGGTCCATGGCACCGGCGAACCAGCCGGTGAACATGTAGTCCACCGCGCGTCCGCACTTGCCGTAGACGTAGACGAAGGCGGAGTGATCCAGGCGCACCTCGCAGGTGCCCTTGTCGAGGTCGATCGACAGGGTCTTGAACAGGCCCCAGCCGCGTTGCGACAGGCGCTTCATGTAATGCTCGAACACCTCGACGCCGACCAGGCCGTGGCACTCGGCTTCTTTCTCGCACCAGTGCCAGGCGGACTTGTAGCCGGCCTTGTAGAGGATCTCGGCATAGGCGTCGGCGCCCAGCACTTCCTCGATGCCGATGTGGTTGTTGACGAAGAAATGCCGCGGTACGTAGAGCATCGGCAGGGCGTCGGTGGTCCAGACGCCGGTTTCGTCGTCGACCAGGATGGGCATTTCGGGGGCGTGTGTGGCCATGTGTTCAGTACTCCAGAATTCGTGTTTTGCGTTCGGCCGGGCAGCGCCCGGCCAGATAAAGAAGTTGTAATGAATGCCTGTGGAGCCGTAGCGAGCGCGCCGAGAGCAAGGAGACCCGCAGTGACAAGCGAGAGCAGTACGCATGTACGGCGAGCTTGTCGCGAGGACGCGACGCGGCTATCGGTGTGCGCAGTAGGCTCCGCAGGTATTCATCATTCGCCCCAGACGTCCTTCAGGACCCTTACCCAGTTCTCGCCCATCACCTTGCGCACCACGCGCTCGGGCATGCCGCGCTTGAGCAGGGTCTCGGTCAGGTTGGGGAATTCGCCGACGGTGCGGATGCCCAGCGGGTTGACGATCTTGCCGAAGCTGGTCAAGCGGCGGGCGTAGCCCTTGTCGTGGGTCAGGTATTCGAAGAAGTCCTGGCCGTGGCCCTGGGTGAAGTCGGTGCCGATGCCGATGGCGTCTTCACCGACCAGGTTCATCACGTACTCGATGGCCTCGGCGTAGTCGTCGATGGTCGAGTCGATGCCCTTGGCCAGGAAGGGGGCGAACATGGTCACGCCGACGAAGCCGCCGTTGTCGGCGATGAACTTCAGTTCCTCGTCGGACTTGTTGCGCGGGTGCTCCTTCAGGCCGGACGGCAGGCAGTGCGAGTAGCACACCGGCTTCTGCGACTCGAGGATGACTTCCTCGCTGGTCTTGCTGCCGACATGGGACAGGTCGCACATGATGCCGACCCGGTTCATCTCGGCGACGATCTCGCGACCGAAACCGGACAGGCCGCCGTCGCGCTCGTAGCAGCCGGTGCCGACCAGGTTCTGGGTGTTGTAGCACATCTGCACGATGCCGACGCCGAGCTGCTTGAACACCTCGACGTAGCCGATCTGATCCTCGAAGGCGTGGGCGTTCTGGAAGCCGAAGAGGATGCCGGTCTTGCCCAGCTCCTTGGCCTTGCGGATGTCGGCGGTGGTGCGCACGGGCATCACCAGGTCGCTGTTGTCGCGGATCAGTTTCTGGCTGGCGGCGATGTTGTTGACCGTGGCCTGGAACCCTTCCCATACCGACACGGTGCAGTTGGCCGCGGTCAGGCCGCCCTTGCGCATGTCTTCGAACAGTTCGCGGTTCCACTTGGCAATGATCAGGCCGTCGATGACGATGCTGTCGGCGTGTACTTCTGCTGGGCTCATCAGGCTGTCCCCTTGGTCTGCTGTCGCCAATCCCGGTGTTGGCGCTTTGTGGGGAGCATATCCCTGGGGGGCGCAGCGACCCGGTGCAAAAGCGACCGGGGTATTGCCGAAAGCGTCAATGCCAGGTCGCGAACGGATAAGCCGTCGGCTGCGATGGCCAGACGTAGGGGGCGCCGTGCGCACCAAGACACGCGTACAGCACCTTGGTGCGTATGGCCTAGGCGGCCCCGCGCACCCTGCGAGGCTAGGCCGTGACGGCCGGCTGTTCGTGGCGATCCTGGCTGGGGCTGCTGGCGAAGCGGCTGCGGTAGCTGCGGGAGAAATACGAGGCGGACTCGAAGCCGCAGGCCAGGCCGACCTCGAGCACGCTCATGTCGGTCTGGCGCAACAGCTGGCGCGCCTTGTCCAGGCGCAGGGCGAGGTAGAAGTTCGACGGGGTCTCGTGCAGGTGCTGACGGAACAGGCGTTCCAGCTGGCGCGGGGTGACGCTGATCAGCTCGGCCAGCTGCCGGGAGCCGAGCGGCTGCTCGCAGTGGCGCTGCATCTCGCCGATCACCTGCACCAGCTTCTTGTTGTGCACGTCATAGCGGCTGGTGATCTGCATGCGCTGGTGGTCCTGGCGCGAGCGGATGCGCCCGAGGACGAACTGCTCGGACACCGCCAACGCCAGCTCCTCGCCATGATCGCGGCCGATCAGGGTGAGCATCAGGTCGAGGCTGGCGGTGCCGCCGGCGCTGGTGATGCGCTTGCCGTCGATCTCGAACAGTTCCTGGGTCACCGCCAGGCGTGGATAGCGTTCCTGAAAGGCCTCGATCGCTTCCCAGTGCAGGGTCAGGCGCTGCTGGCCGAACAGGCCGGCTTCGGCGAGGATGAAGCTGCCGGTGTCGATGCCGCCGAGCAGCACGCCTTCGCGCTCGGCGCGATGCAGCCAGTGCGCCAGGCGCGCGTCGAAACTGGCCAGCGGCTCGAAGCCGGCGACCACGAACAGGCTGGCGCCGGCGGCCGGCAACTCCAGCGCGGCGTCGACGTTCAGCGACATGCCGTTGCTCGCCGCCACCGCGGCGCCATCCAGGCTGAGCAGGCGCCAGCGGTACAGCTCGCCGCGAAAGCGATTGGCCACGCGCAACGGTTCGATGGCCGCCATCAGGCCCATCATGGAGAAGCCGGGCAGCAGGAGAAAGCACAGGGTCTGGGGCATGGCTGGTGTTCCGCCGGTACTGGGGGCTACGAGAGCCGTGTAGGGTGGATGACGCCTTTTTCATCCACCATCGTCGTTTGGTGGATGGGTAAAGCGTCATCCACCCTACGATGCCGAAAACCTTGCACGTGAACATAGGATCTACGGCGCTGCACCGTTGGGTTGGGCATCGCCGTACTACATGACAGGCCGCGCGCCAGTGCAAGCAAATTGGTCGCTTCTGTTCAACAGCTAGTCGCTTTAGTTCGTTTTTTGCCCAACCGCGCTGCGTAATCTGGCCACATCGGGCGCACAGCGCTCGATAGTTTCACAACCTCTGAGTACGGAGGGAGCCGCCAGGCTCCATCACAATAATCAAATCAACCGTAAGGCTGGGAGCATCCATGAAACGTCTCAACGCACTCGCCGCTGGCTGTTTACTCACGCTGGTCAGTTCCCCACTGCTGGCCGCCGAAGACGCCAGTTGCCAGAAGGTCCGTATCGGCGTGGTCGGCTGGACCGACGTGGTCGCCACCACCGCGGTCGCCGCCGAGCTGCTCGAAGGCCTGGGGTATTCGACCACCCAGACCCAGGCCTCGCAACAGATCATCTTCGCCGGTATCCAGAAGCAGCAGATCGACGTCTTCCTCGGCTACTGGAAGCCGATCATGGACGACAACATCAAGCCTTTCCTGGCCAAGAAGGCGGTGCGGGTGGCGCCCGAGCCCTCACTGAATGACGCCATCGCAGTGCTCGCGGTGCCGACCTACAGCGCCGAAGCGGGGTTGAAAACCTTCGCCGACATCGCCCGCTTCAAGGAGCAGCTGGACGGCAAGATCTATGGCATCGAAGCCGGCTCCGGGGCCAATACCGCGATCAAGAAAATGATCGACAGCAATCAGTTCGGTCTTGGCGACTTCAAGCTGATCGAGTCCAGCGAGGCGGCCATGCTCACCGCGGTCACTCGCGCGGTGAAGAACAACAAACCGGTGGTGTTCTTCGGCTGGAAGCCGCACCCGATGAATATCCAGATGCCGATCACTTACCTGAGCGGCAGCGAGGATCTGTTCGGTCCGAATGACGGTGCCGCTACCGTCTCCACCGTCACTGCGCCGGATTATGCCCAGCGCTGCCCGAACGCCGATCGGCTGCTCAGCGGCCTGCGCTTCACCAGCGCCCAGGAAGCCGAGCTGATGCAGCCGATCATGGCGCGCGAGGCGCCGGATAAGGTCGCTCGTGCCTGGATCAAGGCCAATCCCGCGGTGGTCAAGGACTGGCTGGCCGGGGTCACCAGCTTCGACGGCAGCTCCAGCGCCGACGCGGCTATCGCCACGCTCAAGTAAACCCAAACAGGCCGTTGCAAAACTACTGCGCTCGGCTATGCGGCGTTGAAGTCAGCCTCGGACTGCTCATGTACAACTCGTACACTCTGCGTCCTCGGCTGATTTCGCCTTGCCTAACCGTCGCTCGCTACATTTTTCAACGACCTGTTAAAGCGCCTGCGCGGTTCGCCGCGCATGGCTTCCGCTCGCCTTGAAGAAGGATGTTGTACCCATGAACTACGAAGTCATCGTCACCTGTGCGGTGACCGGTGCCGGCGATACCGTCGGCAAGCACCCGGCCATTCCGGTCACCCCCAAGCAGATCGCCGCCGCCGCCATCGAAGCGGCCAAGGCCGGCGCCACCGTCGCCCACTGTCACGTGCGCGACCCCAACACCGGCAAGCCGAGCCGCGACGTGGCGCTGTACCGCGAACTGGTCGAGCGCATCCGCGAGAGCGACACCGATGTGATCATCAACCTCACCGCCGGCATGGGCGGCGACCTGGAGATAGGTCGCGGCGAGCAACCGCTGGAGTTCGGCGCCGGCACCGACCTGGTCGGCCCGTTGGAGCGACTCAAGCATATCGAGGCGCTGCTGCCGGAAATCTGCACCCTGGATTGCGGCACCCTGAATTTCGGCGACGGCGATTACATCTACGTCTCCACGCCGGCGCAACTGCGTGCCGGCGCCAAGCGCATCACCGAGCTTGGGGTGAAGGCCGAGCTGGAGATCTTCGATACCGGGCACCTGTGGTTCGCCAAGCAGATGCTCAAGGAAGGCCTGCTCGACGACCCGCTGTTCCAGATCTGCCTGGGCATCCCCTGGGGCGCGCCGGCCGACACCACCAGCATGAAGGCCATGGCCGACAACCTGCCGGCGGGCGCCACCTGGGCCGGCTTCGGCATCGGCCGCATGCAGATGCCGATGGTCGCCCAGGCCATGTTGCTCGGTGGCCATGTGCGGGTCGGCCTGGAAGACAACATCTGGCTGGACCGCGGTGTGTATGCCACTAACGCGCAACTGGTCGAGCGTGCGGTCGAGATCATCCAGCGCCTCGGCGGCCGCGCCCTGACCCCTGCCGAGGGCCGCGAAAAGATGAAGCTCAAGCGCCGCTGAGCTGCACTACCGGACGTAGGAGATCCCCCGTCGTCCAGACGCCGCGATGTCGCGCAGCAAACTGGGGGCAATTGCGTCTGTCGGCTTATAGGCACCTGTAGGAGCGGGCCATGCCCGCGATGCGTTTCGCGGGCATGGCCCGCTCCTACGAATAGTCGCCACCTTAATTTTTTGAACAGGAGCCACCATGCCCTTTGTCACCGACATCAAAACCTTCGCCGCCCTCGGCACCGGCGTGATCGGCGCCGGCTGGATTGCCCGCGCTCTGGCCCACGGCCTCGACGTGATCGCCTGGGACCCGGCGCCCGGCGCCGAGGCGGCGCTGCGCCAACGTATCGCCAATGCCTGGCCGGCGCTGGAGAAACAAGGCCTGGCGCCTGGCGCCGCACCCGAGCGGCTGCGCTTCGTCGCCAGCATCGAGGAATGCGTGGAGAACGCCGACTTCATCCAGGAAAGCGCCCCGGAACGCCTCGAGCTCAAGTGTGAGCTGCACGCCAAAATCAGTGCCGCGGCGCGTCCCGATGTGCTGATCGGCTCGAGCACCTCGGGCCTACTGCCCAGCGAGTTCTATGCCGACGCCGTGCACCCCGAGCGCTGCGTGGTCGGCCACCCGTTCAACCCGGTCTATCTGCTGCCGCTGGTGGAAGTGGTCGGCGGCGCCAAGACCGCGCCGGAGGCGGTGCAGGCGGCGATCCAGGTCTACGAGTCGCTGGGCATGCGCCCGCTGCATGTGCGCAAGGAAGTGCCGGGTTTTATCGCCGACCGCCTGCTCGAGGCCTTGTGGCGCGAGGCGCTGCACCTGGTCAACGACGGCGTGGCGACCACCGGCGAGATCGACGACGCGATCCGTTTCGGCGCCGGCCTGCGCTGGTCGTTCATGGGCAGCTTCCTGACCTACACCCTGGCCGGCGGCGATGCCGGCATGCGCCACTTCATGGCCCAGTTCGGCCCGGCCCTGCAACTACCCTGGACCTACCTGAAGGCGCCGGAGCTGACTGAATCGCTGATCGACCAGGTGGTCGAAGGCACCAGCGCCCAGCAGGGTGAGCGCAGCATCGCCGAACTGGAACGCTACCGCGACGACTGCCTGCTGGCCGTGCTCGGGGCGATCAAACAGACCAAGGCGCAGCATGGTTTCGCCTTCGCCGAATAACCCAGGCGCGGCGCAGAGCCTGTAGGAGCGGGGGGAACACCTGGTTCCCCGGCTCCTACGACAGCCCGCTCGCGCAGCAGTACGCCGTTCGCTGGCGGACTGTTCGCTACGCTCCTGAGTCCGCCCTACGGGTTTCATGCAACGCTGAGGACGACCGCCATGCTCATCCCTTACCGCACCGCCATCCAGCCCGAGTGGGTCGACTACAACGGCCACCTGCGCGATGCCTTCTACCTGCTGATCTTCAGCTATGCCACCGACGCGCTGATGGATCAACTCGGCCTCGACGAGGCCGGGCGGGCGCGCACGGGGCACACCCTGTACACCCTGGAATGCCACCTCAACTACCTGGCCGAGGTCAAGCTCGGTGCCGAGGTCGAGGTGCGCACCCAGTTGCTGGCGCATGACCGCAAGCGCCTGCATATCCACCACGGCCTCCATTACCCGAACGACGACCAGTTGCTGGCCGCCAGTGAGCAGATGCTGATGAACATCGACAGCCGGACCGCGCGCTCGGCGCCGTTCGACGAGCAGGTGCTGGCGCGGGTACTGGCGCTGGGCGAGGCGCACTGTGACCTGCCGCGGCCCGTGCATGTCGGCCGGGTTATCGGCTTGCCTGCCACGATAGTTAAAACGCGCGCATAAAAAAGGGAGCCACAAGGCTCCCGAAAGACTGGTGCCGCCCACACGCGGGGGCGGTCCAGGTTAGGCGTTGGTTTCAGGCCGCGCTGAACAGTTTGTGCGGGTCGATGACGAATTTCTTCGGTACCCCGGCATCGAACTCGCCATAGCCCTTGGGTGCGTCGTCCAGGGAAATCACCTGAACCCCGACGATCTCGGCGATGTTGATCCGATCCCACATGATCGCCTGCATCAGCTGACGGTTGTACTTCATCACCGGGGTCTGGCCGGTGTGGAAGCTGTGCGACTTGGCCCAGCCGAGGCCGAAGCGGATGCTCAGGGCACCGATCTTCGCCGCGGCATCCACCGCGCCCGGGTCTTCGGTGACGTAGAGGCCGGGGATGCCGATCTTGCCGGCGACCCGCACCACGCCCATCAACGAGTTGAGCACGGTGGCCGGGGCTTCGTGCTTCACGCCGTCATGACCGTGACCGCGGGCCTCGAAGCCCACCGCATCGATCGCGCAATCGACTTCCGGCTCGCCGAGCAGGGCGGCGATCTGTTCGTGCAGCGGGGTGTCCAGGGACAGGTCGGCGATCTCGAAGCCGACTGCCTTGGCATGTGCCAGGCGCACCGGGTTGACGTCGCCGACGATCACCACCGCCGCGCCGAGCAGGCGTGCGGAGGCGGCAGCGGCCAGGCCGACCGGACCGGCACCGGCGATATACACCGTGCTACCCGGGCCCACTCCGGCGGTGACTGCGCCGTGGTAACCGGTCGGCAGGATGTCGGACAGGCAGGTCAGGTCGCGGATCTTCTCCATCGCCTTGTCGCGGTCCGGCAGCTTGAGCAGGTTGAAGTCGGCGTAGGGCACCATGGCGTATTCCGCCTGGCCACCGGTCCAGTCGCCCATGTCGACGTAGCCGTAGGCACCGCCGGGACGCGCCGGGTTGACCGACAGGCAGACCCCGGTGTGTTGTTCCTTGCAGCTGCGGCAGCGGCCGCAGGCGACGTTGAACGGGACCGAGACCAGGTCGCCGATCTGCAGGTTCTCGACGTCGCGACCCTTCTCGATCACTTCGCCGGTGATTTCATGGCCCAGTACCAGGCCGGTTTGCGCGGTGGTACGGCCACGCACCATGTGCTGGTCGGAGCCGCAGATGTTGGTGGAAACCACACGCAGGATCACCGCGTGTTCGATCTTCCTGCCGCGCGGGTCCTGCATTTTCGGATAGTCGATCTTCTGGACTTCGACCTTGCCTGCGCCGAGATAGACGACGCCACGATTACCTGACATTGGATGTTCTCCTTTGTTGTTGTGGATACAAAGGCGCGACCGGCGGCCACGCGGCCTTGCAGTGGAGCTTTATGTGTCTGTTGCCGGGCGGAGCCGAGGGTTTGGCAGTCGGCGGGGTCACCCGTGAATCTCTGTATTGCTGAGCGGCGCTGCTGTCAGATGCCTGTAGCTGATACCCAGGGGCAGCCTTTCCCGGGTGTCGCTGCACTCGACCCGGGCGGTTACGTGGCGTTCAGTCTTTTAGGCATGCAGCACCACGGTGCGGTTGGCGTTGAGGAACACCCGCCGTTCGAGGTGGTAGGCGATCGCCTTGGCCAGGGTCTGGCACTCGATGTCGCGGCCCTTGGCGACCAGGTCTTCGGGGTAGTGGGCGTGGTCCACCGACTCC
>NZ_JAWVXU010000038.1:0-21474 GCF_033723075.1 Pseudomonas sp. | reverse complement strand
CGACTTCGCCAAGAAGACCCTGCTGGTCACCACCGGCTCCGAGGCGGTGGAGAACGCGGTGAAGATCGCCCGCGCCGCCACCGGCCGGGCCGGGGTGATCGCCTTCACCGGCGGCTACCACGGCCGCACCATGATGACCCTCTCGCTGACCGGCAAGGTCAATCCCTACTCGGCCGGCATGGGCCTGATGCCCGGCGGCGTGTTCCGCGCCCAATACCCGTGCGAGCTGCACGGGGTCAGCACTGACGACGCCATCGCCAGCATCGAGCGGGTGTTCAAGAACGACGCCGAACCGCGCGACATTGCCGCCATCATCATCGAGCCGGTGCAGGGCGAGGGCGGCTTCTACGTCGCGCCGAAAGAATTCATGCAGCGCCTGCGCGCCCTGTGCGATCAGCACGGCATCCTCCTGATCGCCGACGAAGTGCAGACTGGTGCCGGGCGTACCGGCACCTTCTTCGCCATGGAGCAGATGGGCGTAGCCGCCGACCTGACCACCTTCGCCAAATCGATCGCCGGCGGTTTCCCGGTGGCGGGCGTGTGCGGCAAGGCCGAATACATGGACGCCATCGCCCCGGGTGGCCTGGGCGGCACCTACGCCGGCAGCCCGATTGCCTGCGCCGCAGCCCTGGCGGTAATGGACGTGTTCGAGGAAGAACAGCTGCTGGAGCGCTGCAAGGCCGTCGGCGAGCGGCTGGTCACGGGCCTCAAGGTCATCCAGGCCAAGCACAAGAGCATCGGCGAGGTGCGCGCCCTCGGTGCGATGATCGCCATGGAGCTGTGCGAGGACGGCGATCTGCACAAGCCGAACGCCGCGCTGACCGGCCAGATCGTGGCCAAGGCACGCGACAAGGGCTTGATCCTGCTGTCCTGCGGCACTTACGGCAACGTGCTGCGGGTGCTGGTGCCGCTGACCGCCGAAGATGCCCTGCTCGACAAGGGCCTGGCGATCATCAAAGAGTGCTTCGACGAACTGGCGTAAGCGCAACTGCTGTATGGAAACCCGCTGCGGCGGGTTTTCTTTTATCCGCGACCTCGTAGGGCGGATCGGGGCGCGTAGCTGACGCTTCACCCATCCACCAACTGCGATGGTGGATGAAAAAAGCGTCATCCACCCTACACCGCTCTGCTGAGCGGGCAGCCGACCATCGTCCCAGCGACGGCTGAGAATGCGCTCGGGTACAATGCGCCACTTTCGTGAATGCCACTGAGGTGCGCCATGCAATCCTTCGCCATCGCCCCGTCGATCCTCTCCGCCGATTTCGCCCGTCTGGGCGAGGAAGTGGACAAGGTGCTCGCCGCGGGTGCCGACATCGTCCACTTCGATGTGATGGACAACCACTATGTACCCAACCTGACCATCGGCCCGATGGTCTGCGCGGCGCTGCGCAAATACGGCATCACTGCGCCGATCGACGCACACCTGATGGTCAAGCCGGTGGATCGCATCATCGGCGACTTCATCGAGGCCGGTGCCAGTTACATCACCTTCCACCCGGAGGCCAGCGAGCATGTCGACCGCTCCCTGCAGCTGATCAAGGCTGGCGGTTGCAAGGCCGGCCTGGTGTTCAATCCGGCCACCCCGCTGGAGGTGCTCAAGCACGTCATGGACAAGGTCGACATGATCCTGTTGATGAGCGTCAACCCGGGCTTCGGCGGGCAGAAATTCATCCCCGGTACCCTCGACAAGCTGCGCGAGGCACGTGCCCTGATCGACGCCAGCGGCCGCGACATCCGCCTGGAGATCGACGGCGGGGTCAATGTGCAGAACATCCGCGAGATCGCCGCCGCCGGTGCCGACACCTTCGTGGCCGGCTCGGCGATCTTCAGCCAGCCGGACTACAAACGCGTGATCGATGCAATGCGTGCCGAGCTGGCTCAGGTGCGCGGGTGAGCATGCTGCAAGAGCTGTTTCAGGGCGAGTTGCCACGTCTGGTGATGTTCGACCTGGACGGCACGCTGGTCGATTCGGTGCCGGATCTGGCGGCGGCGGTGGACAAGAGCCTGCTTCTGCTCGGGCAGCCGGCGGCCGGGATCGAGCAGGTGCGCGACTGGGTCGGCAATGGGGCTCGGGTGCTGGTGCGGCGCGCCCTGGCCGGTGGCCTGCAGCACGAGCATATTGACGATGCCGACGCCGAGCAGGCGCTCGAACTGTTCATGCAGGCCTATGCCGAAGACCACAGCCTGACCCGGATTTATCCGGGTGTGCTGGCAACCCTCGACTGGCTGCGCGCGCAACAGGTCGAGATGGCGATTATCACCAACAAGCCGGAACGCTTCGTCGCGCCGCTGCTGGATGAAAAAGGCCTGGGCAGCTATTTCCGTTGGATCATCGGCGGCGACACCCTGCCTCAGCAGAAGCCCGACCCGGCCGCGCTGCTGCATGTGTTGCAGCTGGCCAGGGTCGAGGCCCGGCAGGCGCTGTTTATCGGCGATTCGCGCAATGACGTGCTGGCGGCCAAGGCGGCCGGTGTGCCCTGCGTGGCGCTGAGTTACGGCTACAACCACGGTCGCCCGATCGCCGAAGAGAACCCGCTGCGCGTGCTGGATGATTTGCGCCAACTGCTGGTTGCCGGCTAAGCCGCGCGGGCCGGGTTGCTTAGGTCTGGCGGCTGCGCTAGTGTTGCCGGACTTTACTCCTGCCTGAGAGAGCTCCGTGGTGGTTACCTGCACGCGCTGGTCCGCAAGAACCGGTATGAAAATCATCAAGGCCCTGGCCCGTTGGCGCTGGCGCCTCTGACCTGATCTTGGCCGCACAGGCCGCGCGTTTGCACACGACCGTTTACCCTCAAGCCACGAGGCTGATATGACCCGCGAAGAATTCCTGCGTTTAGCCGCTGCCGGCTATAACCGCATTCCGCTTGCCTATGAAACCCTGGTCGACTTCGATACCCCGTTGTCGATTTACCTGAAACTGGCCGATGAGGCCAACAGCTACCTGCTGGAGTCGGTCCAGGGTGGCGAGAAATGGGGCCGCTACTCGATTATCGGCCTGCCGGCGCGCACCGTGCTGCGCGCCTATGGCCACCGCGTGAGCATCAGCGTCGATGGCGTCGAAGTGGAGCGCCACGAGTGCGCCGATCCGCTGGCCTTCGTCGAGCAGTTTCAGGCGCGTTACAAGGTGCCGACCCTGTCCGGGCTGCCGCGCTTCAACGGCGGCCTGGTCGGCTACTTCGGTTACGACAGCGTGCGTTACGTCGAGCCGAAGCTGGCGGCCGGGAGCCATCCTGACCCGCTGGGCACCCCGGATATCCTGCTGATGGTGTCCGACGCCGTGGTGGTGTTCGACAACCTGGCCGGCAAGATGCACGCCATCGTCCTCGCCGACCCGGCCGAGGAGGGGGCGCTGGAACAGGGTCAGGCACGCCTGCAGGAAATTCTGCACAAGCTGCGCCAGCCCATTACCCCACGCCTGGGTGTCGACCTGAATGCCGCGCCCGGTGCCGAGCCGGTATTCCGCTCCAGCTTCAGTCGCGACGATTACGAGCGTTCGGTCAGCGCGATCAAGGAGTACATCCTCGCCGGCGACTGCATGCAGGTGGTGATTTCCCAGCGCATGTCGATCCCGTTCAAGGCCGCACCTATCGATCTGTACCGGGCGCTGCGCTGCATCAACCCGACGCCCTACATGTACTTCTTCAATTTTGGCGACTTCCACGTGGTCGGCAGTTCCCCCGAGGTGCTGGTGCGCCTCGAGGACGGCCTGGTCACGGTGCGTCCCATCGCCGGCACCCGCCCGCGCGGCGCCAACGAGGAGGCCGATGTGGCCCTGGAGCAGGACCTGCTGGCGGATGCCAAGGAAGTCGCCGAGCACCTGATGCTGATCGACCTGGGTCGCAACGACGTCGGTCGGGTCGCCAGCACCGGCTCGGTCAAACTCACCGAGAAGATGGTGATCGAGCGCTATTCCAACGTCATGCACATCGTCTCCAACGTCACCGGTCAACTGAAGGAAGGCCTGACGGCGATGGATGCGCTGCGCGCCATCCTGCCGGCCGGCACCCTGTCCGGGGCGCCGAAGATTCGTGCCATGGAAATCATCGACGAGCTGGAACCGGTCAAGCGTGGCGTCTACGGCGGCGCCGTCGGCTACCTGGCCTGGAACGGCAACATGGACACCGCCATCGCCATCCGCACCGCGGTGATCAAGGACGGCGAGCTGCATGTGCAGGCTGGCGCCGGCATTGTCGCCGACTCGGTACCGGCTCTGGAGTGGGAAGAAACCCTGAACAAGCGTCGCGCCATGTTCCGTGCCGTCGCGCTTGCCGAACAAACCGTCCCTGACCAGAACGAGCGCTGAGGAGTCCTGCCATGCTGCTGATGATCGATAATTACGACTCCTTTACCTACAACGTGGTGCAGTACCTCGGCGAACTGGGTGCCGAGGTGCACGTGATCCGCAACGACGAGCTGAGTGTCGCCGAGATCGTCGCCCTGCAGCCCGAGCGCATCGTGGTCTCGCCCGGGCCCTGCACGCCCAACGAGGCCGGCGTGTCGCTGGCGGTAATCAAGCACTTTGCCGGCCAGCTGCCGATTCTCGGCGTCTGCCTGGGCCACCAGAGCATCGGTCAGGCCTTCGGCGGCGAGGTGGTGCGTGCGCGCCAGGTGATGCACGGCAAGACCAGTCCGGTGTTCCACGAAAATAGCGGGGTGTTCGCCGGTCTCAACAACCCGCTGACGGTTACCCGCTATCATTCCTTGGTGGTCAAGCGCGAAAACCTGCCCGATTGCCTGGAAGTGACCGCCTGGACCCAGCGCGAAGATGGCGCGGTCGATGAAATCATGGGCCTGCGGCACAAGACGTTGAATATCGAGGGTGTGCAGTTCCATCCGGAATCCATTCTCACCGAGCAGGGCCATGAGCTCTTTGCCAACTTCCTCAAACAACATGGAGGCGTGCGCGCATGAACATCAAGGAAGCCCTCAATCGGGTCGTCAGTCAGCTCGACCTGAGCACTGCAGAAATGCAGGATGTGATGCGCGAGATCATGACCGGCCAGTGCACCGATGCGCAGGTCGGCGCCTTCCTCATGGGCCTGCGCATGAAGAGCGAAACCATCGACGAGATCGTCGGTGCCGCGCAGCTCATGCGCGAGCTGGCTGCGCCGGTGCAGATCGACGCCGAACACCTGGTCGACACCTGCGGCACCGGCGGCGACGGCATGAATATCTTCAACGTCTCCACCGCGGCGGCCTTGGTCGTCGCCGCGGCCGGGGGGCGGGTGGCCAAGCACGGCAACCGTGCGGTTTCGGGCAAGAGCGGCAGCGCCGATCTGCTGGAAGCCGCCGGGGTCAACCTCGATCTCACCCCGGAGCAGGTGGCGCGTTGCGTCGAGAGCGTGGGGGTCGGCTTCATGTTCGCCCCGGCCCACCATGGCGCGATGAAGTACGCCATCGGCCCGCGTCGCGAACTGGGCCTGCGCACCATCTTCAATATGCTCGGGCCGATGACCAATCCGGCCGGGGTCAGGCATCAGGTGCTGGGGGTGTTCAGCAAGGCGCTGTGCCGGCCGCTGGCCGAAGTGCTGCAGCGCCTGGGCAGTGAGCATGTGCTGGTGGTGCACGCCCAGGATGGTCTGGACGAGATCAGCCTGGCGGCACCGACCTTCGTTGCCGAACTGAAAGACGGCGTGCTCAGCGAGTACAGCATCCAGCCGGAAGATTTCGGCATCAAGAGCCAGAGCCTGATCGGTTTGACCGTCGATGACGCCGAACAATCGCTGGCACTGATCCGTGATGCGCTGACCAAGCGCAAGGGCGAGCAGGGCCAGAAGGCGGCCGACATGATCGTGCTGAATGCCGGGGCGGCGCTGTATGCCGCCGATCTGGCCAGCAGCCTGAAAGAAGGTGTACAACTGGCCCATGATGCGCTGCATACCGGGCTGGCCTGGGAGAAACTGCAGGAACTGGTGTCCTTTACCGCGGTATTCAAGCAGGAGAATCAAGGGTGAGCATTCCAACCATTCTGGAGAAAATCCTTGCCCGCAAGGCCGAAGAAGTGGCCGAGCGTCGCGCCATCGTCGGCCTCGAGGAAGTCGAGCAGCAAGCCCGTGCCGCCGATACCCCGCGTGGTTTCGCCCGGGCCTTGCAGGAACAGGCCAAACGCAAGCAGCCGGCGGTCATCGCCGAGATCAAGAAGGCTTCGCCGAGCAAGGGCGTGCTGCGTGAACTCTTCGTCCCGGCGGACATCGCCCGCAGTTACCAGGCCGGTGGGGCGACCTGTCTGTCGGTGCTGACCGACGAGGATTTCTTCCAGGGCGCCGATCTCTACCTGCAGGAAGCGCGAAACGCCTGTTCGCTGCCGGTGATCCGCAAGGATTTCATGATCGACCCCTACCAGATCGTCGAGTCCCGTGCCCTGGGCGCCGATTGCGTGCTGTTGATCGTTGCGGCGCTGTCCGATGCGCAGATGGCCGAGCTGGCGGCGACCGCCAAGGCCTTCGATCTCGATGTGCTGGTCGAGGTGCACGATGGCGACGAGTTGGAGCGTGCGTTGAATACCCTGGATACACCGCTGGTAGGCATCAACAACCGTAACCTGCATACCTTCGAACTCGACCTGGAGACCACCCTGGATCTGCTGCCGCGAATTCCGCGCGACCGCCTGGTGGTGACCGAGAGCGGCATCCTCAACCGCGCCGATGTCGAACTGATGGAAATCAGCGAGGTGTACGCCTTCCTGGTCGGTGAAGCCTTTATGCGTGCGGAAAATCCGGGAATTGAACTGGAACGACTGTTCTTCCCCGAGCGCCGGCGGGTAATCGCCAGGTCCGATGTGGACTGAGATGCTGTGAAAAAACTTTCGCCTACTGCGGCCGTCTGCAACCCCCCCCCCCTGCGGCGTTGCGCTGCGAATGCCTGGAGACGGTCTCGCTACGGCGCTCGATATTTACATAGCCGCTGATTTCGGCGAATAACAAAAAGCCGGCGCATGCGCCGGCTTTTTTATGCCTGGCGACTTCAGCGGGTGCCGAATACCACCATGGTCTTGCCTTTGACGTTGACCAGGCCTTGCTCTTCCAGGGCCTTGAGCACGCGGCCGACCATCTCGCGCGAGCAGCCGACAATGCGGCCGATTTCCTGGCGGGTGATCTTGATCTGCATGCCGTCCGGGTGGGTCATGGCGTCCGGCTGTTTGCACAGGTCGAGCAGGGTGCGCGCGACGCGGCCGGTGACGTCGAGAAACGCCAGGTCGCCGACCTTGCGCGTGGTGTTGCGCAGGCGTTCGGCCATCTGGCTGCCTAGCGCGTAGAGGATGTCCGGGTCTTGCTGGGTCAGTTCGCGGAATTTGGCGTAGCTGAGCTCAGCCACTTCGCATTCGGTCTTGGCGCGCACCCAGGCGCTGCGCTCTTTCTCTGCCCCATCCTTGTCGAACAGGCCCATCTCGCCAAAGAAGTCGCCGGGATTGAGGTAGGCGATGATCATTTCGCGACCATCATCGTCCTCGATGAGGATGGTGACCGAACCTTTGACGATGAAGAACAGGGTTTCGCAACGATCACCCGCATAGATGATGGTGCTTTTTGCCGTATAGCGACGACGGTGACAATGTGCGAGGAGTTTGTCGAGATTCTTGATTTTAGGTGTAAGGGTAATTGCGACCATGCCCGAGTCCCGAAAATAAAAAGGTAAGCCTTTGTCTGACAGGCAATTTCTTATAGTTATCTGGCCAGTGTGCCAGCAATCCGGCGTCAGCTTAACAAACACGTCAAGGCCTGGGTCGATTTTGCGACATGGCTAACATCTAGCCGCGGAACTTTCGTCCGGAAGGCTGAAGTCAGGCCGCGAAAAGGGCTGTGCTAAGCTGCGTCCCTTTTTAACAGCGGAGGCTTGGTAATGAAAGCGCGCATTCAATGGGCCGGCGAAGCCCTGTTTATCGGCGAGTCGGGCAGCGGTCACGCGGTGGTGATGGACGGCCCGCCGGAGAGCGGTGGCCGTAATCTGGGTGTGCGCCCGATGGAGATGTTGCTGATCGGTCTGGGCGGTTGCAGCAACTTCGATGTGGTCAGCATCCTGAAAAAATCCAGACAGCCGGTAGAGAGCTGTGAAGCCTTTCTCGAGGCCGAACGGGCCACCGAAGAACCCAAGGTGTTCACCAAGATCCACCTGCACTTCGTGGTCAAGGGCCGAGGCTTGAAGGAGGCGCAGGTCAAGCGTGCGGTGGAACTGTCGGCGGAGAAGTATTGCTCGGCCTCGATCATGCTCGGCCGTGCCGGGGTCGAGATCACCCACGACTACGAGATCGTCGAATTGGCTGACGCACCCAAGAGCGTCAAGCCATAAGCTGCTAGTGATATCGATAAAGGGCGCCATTGGCGCCCTTTATCGATATGCCGGCAACGTGCCTGCGGCTACAGCCGATAGGCGCTCTTGGTCATGACCTTGGACAGCAGCGTCATGCCGAATTTTACCGGAGTCGGGAAGCGCAGGCCGCCGGCCTCCAGGGCGCTGGTGGCGTGGCGCTCTTCGTCGAGGCGCATCTGCTCGAGTATCGCCCGTGACTTGTCGTCGTTGGCTGGCAGCTGTTGCAGGTGGTCGTCCAGGTGCTTGACCACCTGATCTTCGGTGGCGGCGACAAACCCCAGGCTGATCTTGTCGCTGATCAGGCCGGCCACGGCGCCGACACCAAAAGACAGGCCATAAAACAGCGGGTTGAGCACGCTCGGGTGACTGCCCAGCTGGCGGATACGTTGCTCGCACCAGGCCAGATGATCGATTTCCTCATCGGCGGCATGCTCCATGGCGGTTCGCACGTCCGGCAACTTGGCGGTCAGTGCCTGACCCTGGTACAGCGCCTGGGCGCATACCTCGCCCGTGTGGTTGATGCGCATCAGGCCGGCGACATGCCGCGCGGTCGGTTCATCCAGTTCGGCCTCCTCCTGCACGATGGCTGGCGAGGGGCGACTGGGCTGACCGCTGAAGGGCAGCAGGGTGCGCAGAGCCGCGTCCGCTTGCAGGAACAGGCGGTCTACGGGGGAGTACTGACGTTCGCTGGCCATCGGGCACCTCCGGCGAAAAGAGAGTGGCGAGTTTACTCCAATCGATGTGCTGCGGCTTGACCGGAGTCAGGGCCGTTCGACTGGGCTGGGAGCGTTGTTCAGCCCGGCGGCCAGGTCATCTGCCGTTGACCGAGGACATGCATGTGGATGTGGTAGACGGTTTGCCCGCCCAATTCATTGCAGTTCATCACCACGCGAAAGCCTTGTTCACAGCCTTGTTCCTTGGCCAGGCGCTGAGCGGTATAGAGAATGTGTCCGGCCAGGGCTTTGTCGTCTTCGCCGAGGTCGTTGAGGCTGTGAATGTGCTTCTTCGGGATCACCAGAAAATGCACCGGGGCCTTGGGGCCGATATCGTGAAAGGCGATCACTTGATCGTCTTCATAAAGCTTGCGCGCGGGTATCTCCCCGGCGACGATCTTGCAGAACAGACAGTCCATGGCGCAGTCTCCTGGCCTGTTGAATGAGGCCCGAGTCTAACGGGCTGGGTCGATCCCGACCATATGACCGCCACAAGGAGCGGGTGTGAAGAACGATATCCATGATCTGGGCCTGGTGCTCGACTCCAGGGTCAAGCTGATCCTCATCGAGTCCTGGGATGAGCCGCGCGTACTGGAAACCCTGACCGGTCTGGCGGTCAAACGTGGCCTCGGCTTGCACACCTGGTCGGTGACCGAAGGCCTGCAGCGCCTGGGCTTCGGCGGTGAGCAGTCGGGCGAAGCCTCGAGCCAGGAGCCGGAGACCGCGTTGCGGCTGATCAAGGCCGATCCGCAGGCGAATCTGTATGTGCTGTGCGACCTGCATCCGTTTCTCGCCGACAACCCCAGGCTGGTGCGCCTGCTCAAGGAAATCGCCATGCGCGATAGGCCGCAGGCACCAACCCTGGTGCTGGTCTCCCACGCCTGCAAGCTGCCGGCGGAGGTACAACGCTTTGCCGCGCGCTTCAGCCTGGCGCTGCCGTCGGAAGACGAATTGCTGGCGATCGTGCGCGAAGAAGCCAGCCGCTGGAGCGAGCGTAATCGCAATGCCCGGGTGCGCACCGATAATCGTACCTTGCAGCAGGTGGTGAAGAACCTGCGCGGCCTGAGTCATGGCGAAGCCCGGGTGCTGGCGCGCAATGTGATCTGCGATGACGGCGCGATTACCCAGGAGGATTTGCCGGAACTGAACAAGACCAAGTTCCAGCTACTGGATCTTGAGGGGGTGCTGAGCTTCGAGTACGACACCGCACGCTTCGCCGAGGTCGGTGGCTTGAACAACCTCAAGCGCTGGTTGGCCGAGCGCCAGGGCATTTTTCTCGACGGCAATGGCCGCGACCTGCCCAAGGGCATGCTGCTGGTCGGTGTGCAGGGCGGCGGCAAGAGCCTGGCCGCCAAGGCCGTGGCCGGCTTGTGGGGCTTGCCCCTGCTGCGTCTGGACTTTGCCTGCCTGTACAACAAGTTCTTTGGCGAGACCGAACGCAACCTGCGCGAGGCCTTGAGCCTGGCCGAGCAGATGGCGCCCTGTGTGCTGTGGATCGACGAGATCGAGAAAGGTCTGGCCAGCGGCGAGCATGACGGCGGCGTCAGCCAGCGGGTGCTCGGCACCCTGCTGACCTGGATGGCCGAGCGCAAGGCGCCGGTATTCATGGTGGCGACCGCCAACGCGATCGACCGTCTGCCGCCGGAACTGGTGCGCAAGGGGCGTTTCGATGAGCTGTTCTTCGTCGACTTGCCCGATCAGGCTGTGCGCGCGGAGATCTTTCGCATTCATCTGGCGCGGCGCGAGCTGGAACCTGCCGGGTTCGACCTGCACCTGCTGGCGCTCGCCAGCGCCGGGTTTTCCGGGGCAGAGATCGAACAGGTCGTGGTCAGCGCCCTGTATGCGGCCCAGGCGCAACAACAGGCGGTCGATCAGGCCTTGCTGCTGCACGCTATCCACAGCACCGCGCCCTTGTCGGTGGTGATGGCCGAAGACCTCAACGCCTTGCGGGCCTGGGCCCAGGGTCGTACGGTCATGGCCTGATCAGCTGCGGCTGAGCGGCCGGTTGCGCCGCGCCGCGACTTTGCGCACCAGCCAGCGCGGCGCCAGGCGTGGCGCGATGGCCCGCAGCCGGTTGCGCCAGCCGGGAATGATGATCGCGCGGTTTTTCTCCAGCGCCTTGAGCGTGATCAGTGCCACCTCCTCGGCGCTCATCACCCGCTTGTCGTGTTCTGCCTGCGTGCTGTCCATCTGTGCCGAGCAGAAGTAGGCGCTGCGCATCGGCCCCGGGCAGAGCACCGACACGCTGACACCGTATTCCTTGAGTTCTTCGCGCAGACCTTCGGAGAAGTGCAGGACATAAGCTTTGCTCGCGTGGTAGTTGCTCATCCAGGGACCGGGGTGAAATCCAGCCAGCGAGGCGACATTGAGGATCTGCCCGCTGCCCTGTCCGGCCATCACCGTGCCGAGAGCATGGCAGAGGCGGGCGAGTGCGAGGACGTTCACCTCGATCAGTTGCTGCTCGCCGCGCCAGTCCTGCGCGACGAAGGCACCACCAGTGTCCACCTCGGCGCTGTTGATCAGCAGGTCGATGGACAGCTCGCTCTGTTCCAGTTCATGCAGCAGTCCGGAGATTTGCAGCGGCTCGCCGAGGTCGCAGACGCGGAACAGGACTTCCACGGCGAAGCGCTGGGTCAGCTCGCGGGCGATGCTGTCCAGCGCATCGCGTTGCCGTGCAACCAGGATCAGGCTACGCCCGCGACGTGCCAGGGCTTCGGCCAAGGCCAGGCCGATACCACTGGATGCGCCGGTTATCAGGGCGTAACGAGGCATGGGGGTTCTCCGTGAAGGGACAGCTTTGACCGCCCTGGTGCTCCTGGGTTGCCTGGGCCGCCGGCCAAATTACCGCGGCCCGGTGCTGGCTCAATTGCCGGGTGTGCCCAGGATGCCCGGATCCATATCGCTGAGCGCCAGACCAAGCATGGCGAAGCCACCAAGGAACAGGGTCAGCACGCTACCGATCAGCAGCGCCAGGAACAGCCCGGCGAGTATCTTGACTGCGGTGCTGTTGGCCGGCGGCGGCGAGCCAAAACGGTTGGCGCCCTGGCTGCCGGGGACCACCAGCATCAGCAGCCAGAACACGCTGTTGACGATCGGCACGATATTGAGCAGCAACAGCCAGCCACTCCAGCCGATGTCATGCAGGCGCTGCACGCCGATCTGCACGCTGACGACCAGCATGCCGATCAGCACGGCGATCCCCAGAATGCCGCCGAGCACCTCGGAAATGCCGGCTGCAATCGCCACCACGCCCATGACCCCTGCGGTGGCGAACATCAGTACCAGTGACCAGGCCAGATAGCGCAGTCGGCCGATCCTGCCGTCGATGGTGAAGGCATTCAGCTCGCCGAACGCCGGTAGCACTTCACCCACTGCCGCCCGGGGCGTGGCATAGGGGGTCTTGGCCGGATCGCCGGCTGGGGGGGCATGACTTGCCGGCGCATCGGTAGGCACGGCCTGACGCGCCACGAACTTCTCGATGATGATGCCGCAAGCAGAACATTCTGCTGCCTTGGCTTGCCGATGACCGCACTTGGGGCAGTTCATCTCGCGACCGGCGTCGCTTGCCGCTGCGCCGGAACGGTGATCCTCGGTGTCGACCAGGCTCAGGCTGGCGGCCAGGTCCGGCTCCTTGCGCGCCTTGGCGCCCGCGCGGTGCAGGGCCGCGAGGTATTGATCGGCCTCGTTTTCCTGCAGATCGCGCTTGATGGCGATAGGACTGCCACTGAATAACGCGTTGATTCGCGTGCGGTCACTTTTGAACAGGCGGGCAAGGTTGTCTTGGGCGGTTTCCAGCGTTACTTCAGGCATCAATTCGCCATTGAAGACAATCTTGAAACGGGCTTGGGTCATGCAAGCTTCCTTGTCGGCGCTTATGGGTAAGTGGCCACTACAGCCTAGCGGGCCTGCAGGCCTCTGAACAAGCAGCCTAGAGCACAAATATGCTGCTCACTTCACAGGTTTGCAGGCGGCGTCCTGCAGCCGACAAAAGGTTCGTTATGTGGTCGGCATCGTTTGCTGAAGCTTTTGCGCCGAATGCCGGGTAGCGCGCCTGGCGGTCGATAGCCGAGTCGAGCATGTTCCTCAGGGTTACTCAGGCCCAGTCGGCATTGCCGCTTCAGCGCGGCCAGTGTTGCTGCAATAGTTGGGCCCGACGCTGCGCATCGCGGTATTCGCGATCCAGGCGTGCCACCAGCGCATCGACGCTCGGCAGATCGCTGATGGTGCCGACGCCCTGGCCGGCCGACCATACGGTTTTCCAGGCCTTGGCCTCGTCGCTGATCGGCTTGAGCTTCTCGCCGTAGTTGATTTCGCCCTTGTTCTGCAGTTGCTTGAGGTCGTAGCCGGCCAGTTCCAGGCTCTGGCGCATGAAGCTGGCCGGCACCCCGGATACAGCCGGGGTGTGGATGATGTCGGCGGCCCGGGCGTGCAGAATCATCTGCTTGTAAGCCGCCGGAGCGTTGTTCTCCTGAGTGGCGATAAAGCGGGTGCCGAGGTAAGCCAGGTCGGCGCCGAGCAATTGCGCGGCGAGAATTTCATGGCCGTGATTGAGGCAGCCGGCCAGCAGCAGGGTCTTGTCGAAGAACTGGCGGATTTCCGCAATCAGGGCAAAGGGGCTCCAGGTGCCGGCATGGCCACCGGCGCCCGCGGCGACCGCGATCAGGCCATCGACTCCGGCTTCTGCGGCTTTCTCCGCATGGCGGCGGGTGGTCACGTCGTGGAATACCAGGCCACCGTAGCTGTGTACTGCATCGACCACTTCCTTGGCCGCGCCGAGGCTGGTGATGACGATCGGCACGCGCTGTTCGATGCAGATGGCCAGGTCTGCCTGCAGGCGTGGATTGCTGCCATGCACGATCAGGTTGACCGCGTAAGGCGCGGATTCTGCCTGCAGACCGGCTTCAATCTCTTCCAGCCAGGCTTTGAAGGCGCCGCTGTCGCGCTGGTTGAGTGCGGGAAAGCTGCCCACGATGCCGTTACGGCAGCAGGCAAGAACCAGTTGCGGGTTGGACACCAGGAACATGGGGGCGGCCACCACGGGCAGGCGCAGGCGTTGTTCAAGCAGGGCGGGAAGGCTCATACGGGCTCCTCGGGCAGGTTCAGAAGGGTTTGACCACAACCAGGATGACAACAGCGAGCAAGACCAGCACGGGCGCCTCATTGAACCAGCGGTAGAACACATGGCTGCGTCGATTCTCGCCACGGGCGAAGCGTTTGAGCTGGGCGCCGCAGAGGTGCTGATAGCCGATCAGCAGGACGATCAGGCTGAGTTTGGCGTGCATCCAGCCTTGGCTGAAGTAGTAGCCGGGGTTGAGGCTGATCAGCCAGACACCGAAAATCAGGGTGGCGATCATCGACGGCAGCATGATGCCGCGGTACAGCTTGCGTTCCATCACGCAGAAGCGCTCGCGACTGGTGTCGTCTTCGCTCATGGCGTGGTAGACAAACAGGCGTGGCAGGTAGAACAGCCCGGCGAACCAGCAGACCATGGCGATGATGTGCAGGGCTTTGAGCCACAGATAGAGCATTGTCCGACTCCAGCGCAATAAAAGTGCCCCGATAGTAGTGGCCGGCGCCCGATACGTCATCTGCGCGGTTGGCCGCTGGCGGTTACGGCCTTATCATCGACGGCTTTCCAATGGCTTTATGCAAGGGGCAAGTGATGGTCAAGGTCGGTATCGTCGGCGGCACGGGCTACACCGGTGTGGAGTTGTTGCGCTTGTTGGCGCAGCACCCACAGGCGCAAGTTGCAGTCATCACTTCGCGCTCAGAGGCGGGCTTGCGCGTCGACGAGATGTACCCGAACCTGCGCGGTCACTACCCTGGCCTGGCTTTCAGTGTTCCGGATGTAGCGACCCTGGGGGCTTGCGACGTGGTGTTCTTCGCCACTCCGCATGGCGTCGCCCATGCCCTGGCCGGCGAGTTGCTGGCGGCCGGGACCAAAGTGATCGACCTGTCTGCCGACTTCCGTCTGCAAGACGCCGAAGAGTGGGGCAAGTGGTATGGCCAGCCCCACGGCGCGCCGGATCTGCTGCCGGAGGCGGTATACGGATTGCCGGAGGTCAACCGCGAAGCGATCAAGCAGGCGCGCCTGATCGCCGTGCCCGGTTGCTACCCGACCGCCGCACAACTGGGCTTGATTCCGCTGCTGGAAGCCGGTCTGGCCGACACTTCGCGGTTGATCGCCGACTGCAAGTCCGGGGTCAGCGGCGCCGGGCGCGGTGCCAGCGTCGGCTCGTTGTTCAGCGAGGCTGGTGAAAGCATGAAAGCCTATGGCGTCAAGGGCCACCGCCATCTGCCGGAAATTTGCCAGGGTCTGCGTCGGGCGTCGGGCACCGAGGTGGGGCTGACTTTTGTACCGCACCTGACCCCGATGATTCGCGGCATTCACGCGACCTTGTATGCAACAGTGGCGGACCGCACGGTCGATCTGCAGGCACTGTTCGAGAAGCGCTACGCCAACGAGCCGTTCGTCGACGTGATGCCGGCTGGCAGCCACCCGGAAACCCGCAGCGTGCGGGGGGCCAACGTTTGTCGCATGGCCGTGCACCGTCCGCAGGATGGCGATCTGGTGGTGGTGCTGTCGGTAATCGATAACCTGGTCAAAGGTGCTTCCGGCCAAGCGCTGCAGAACATGAATATCCTCTTCGGTCTCGACGAGCGACTGGGGCTGTCGCATGCGGCCATGCTGCCCTGATGGCCGGTTGGGAAGTCCGCCCCAGTGACCCGCGTCGTGCCGGTCGCATGCGACTGGTGTTGCTGTTGTTGCTCCTGGCTATCCCCGCCGCGTTCTATGCCGGAACCTGGTGGCAGCTGCGCACGACTCAGGCGATCGAGGTGCAATACCAGCCGATGCAGGAGCGCGTGATCGCGCTGGAGAAGGAATTGGATCAGTTGCGCCAACGCCTGGTTGTGGTCGGCAGTGGCGAGAAAGTCGCACAGCAGGCCAACGAACAGAGTCGGTTGACCATCAAGCTGCTTGAAGAACAGATCTTCAAGCAGCAGCAGGACCTGGCGTTCTACAAAGGTGTGCTGGCACCAGCCAGTCGTCGGGAAGGCCTGCGCATTCGCACCTTTGAGCTGCAGGCCACGGACAGGCCGATGCACTTTCGCTACAAAATACTGCTCAGCCGGGTGGGCAAGGACGACAAGCCGCTTGAGGGCCAGTTAGTGGTAACGGTGGAGGGGCGCCAGGGGGGGAAGGAGGTCAGCTTGCAACTGGCCGCATTGACGCAAGACTTGCCTGATCAGTTCAGTGGTCAGGTGATTCCCTTTGCCTTCAGGCATTTCCAGGCGATTCCTGAAGCTGGACGCTTCGCCGAGCTGGAGTTGCCTGAGGACTTTGCGCCGCAGCAGATCAGGGTGCGTGCCGAAGTCAAAGGCGAAAAGCCGTTGGAGCGTACATTCAAATGGATCGACCAGGAGTGACAGCCTCGCATGTGGAATAAAGACAAACGCAAGACCGACCTGCAGCGTTTCACTGGCAAGACCAGCCTGATTGCCGCCGGGGCGGAGTTCAATGGAGACTTACGCTTTCACGGGGCAGTGCAGGTCGATGGCCGGGTCTGTGGCGATCTGCAGACCAGTGATGGCATGGTTCGGGTCAGTGCCGAGGGGCAGGTTGAAGGTGAGATCCGCGCCCCGCGCATCGTGATTGACGGTGAAGTGATCGGCGATGTTTATGCCTGCGAGCACTTGGAGTTGGGCAGTCGCGCACGGGTGTGCGGTACCCTGTATTACGGCTTGATGGAAATGGCCATAGGGGCGCAGATCGAAGGGGGATTGCGCCCACTAAAAGAGCAGCCGCGGCCATTGGAGTTGCCGGAGAATCTGGTTTCTGCAGAATAGTTGACCGCTTTTGTAGGGTAAGTGGATAATGCAGGGCCTCAACGCAGTATGGCGTCTAGCGCCGGGAGATAGTCAGCATGAGCGTCGAAACCTTCACCCCTACAGCTTTGCAATTCACGCAGGGCGCGGCGAGCAAGGTGAAGAGCCTGGTCGATGAAGAGGGTAACCCTCGCCTGAAGTTGCGCGTGTTCGTCACGGGCGGCGGTTGTTCGGGCTTCCAGTACGGCTTCACCTTCGATGAAGAAGTCGCCGATGATGACACCATCGTCGAGCGCGAAGGGGTGAGCCTGGTCGTAGATCCGATGAGTTTCCAGTACCTCGCGGGCGCCGAAGTGGATTACCAGGAAGGCCTGGAGGGCTCGCGCTTCGTGATCAAGAACCCAAACGCTACCACTACCTGTGGTTGTGGTTCGTCCTTCTCGATCTGACCGCCTTCACGCTGAGGACTAACGCCCAACCGAGGGTACGGCGTTGTCGTTTCTGCGTTTGGTGCGTTAGCCGTCAGGCCGGGTAGATAGCGCCGAGCACCCGTAATCCGCTGGCGCCCGTTACACTCGGCCGATTGGCGGGTATGCCTTCCAGGCAGCAATGCGCCAACCAGGCGAAGGCCATGGCTTCCACCCAGTCGGCAGGCACGCCGTGGAGCTGCGTGCTGTTGACTGCGCAGCCTGGGAGTAGCGCGGCCAGGCGTGTCATCAGTGTGTGGTTATGCGCGCCACCGCCGCAGACCAGCAGTTCTTCGGTTTCGCTCTGAGCGCCGAGCAGGGCCTTGCTGATACTGATGGCGGTCAGCTCCAGCAGTGTCGCTTGTACATCCGCTTCGGCGTAGCGAAGGCGCTTGCCCAAGTGCTGGTCGAGCCAGTCCAGATTGAACAGCTCGCGACCGGTGCTCTTGGGTCCCTGGGTGTTGAAGAAAGGGTCGCCAAGTAGTGCTTCGAGTAGATCGGGCTGCACCTTGCCACTGGCCGCCCAGGCGCCGTCGCGGTCATAACTTTCGCCGCGCTGGCGCTGGATCCAGGCGTCCATCAGCACATTGCCCGGGCCGCAATCGAAGCCGCGCACGGGCTGATCGGGCGCGAGCAGGCTGAGATTGCTGAACCCGCCGAGATTCAATACCGCGCGGTAGCTGCGTTGCTTGGCAAATAAGGTTTCGTGGAAAGCGGGCACCAACGGTGCACCTTGCCCTCCAGCGGCGACATCCCTGCGGCGAAAGTCGCTCACTACGCTGATGCCGGTCAGCTCGGCAAGCAGGGCGGGGTTGCCAATCTGGATGGTGAACCCGCGGCCCGGCTCATGGCGGATGGTCTGGCCGTGGCTGCCGATTGCGCGGATTGAAGTGGGGCTGAGTTCTTGCTGTTGCAGTAGCGTCTGCATGCCCTGGGCAGCCAGCCTCACCCAGCGCTGTTCAGCCATGGCGGCCCGCGCCAGTTCGTCCTGGCCCGGTGCGCACAGCGCCAACAGCTCGGCGCGCAACTCTTCCGGCATGGGCAGGTAATGGGTGGCGAGTAGAGTGGTCTTCTCGCTCTGCTCGATCAGGGCGATATCCAGCCCATCGAGACTGGTACCGGACATCAGCCCAAGATAGAGCGGCATCTGCGTTAGTGCTTGTTGAGAGCGAGCAGGGTGGTTTTTTCCTGATCCATGCGTGCCATCAAGGGCGTGCTCAGTTGCATGAAGCGCTGCTTTTCATTGCGGGCAATAGGATCGGCCATTGGCAGCTTTTGGCTCAGAGGATCGACGTGGGTACCGTTGACCTGAAACTCGTAATGCAGGTGTGGTCCGGTGGAAAGGCCGGTAGTGCCGATGTAGCCGATGATCTGGCCCTGCTTGACGTTGCCGCCGGTGCGGATGCCTTTGGCGAAGCCCTGCATATGGGCATAGAGGGTGCGGTAGCGGCTGCCATGCTGGAGGACGACGGTGTTTCCGTAGCCACCTTTGCGTCCGGCAAGGGCGATCTTGCCATCGCCGGCGGCTTTGATTGGTGTACCGCGGGCGGCGGCGTAATCGACGCCCTTGTGCGCGCGGATCTTGTTCAGGATCGGATGGCGTCGGCCGTTGGAGAAGCGTGAGCTGATGCGGGCAAAATCTACAGGTGTGCGGATGAAGGCCTTGCGCATGCTGGTGCCGTCTGCGCTGTAGTAGCTGGTATTGCCTTGTTTGTCGGTGTAGCGCACCGCGGTAAAGGTTTTGCCACGGTTGGTGAAGCGGGCGGAGAGGATATTGCCGGTACCGACTTGCTTGTCGTTGACCACTTTCTCTTCATAGACCAGCTCGAACTCATCGCCATCACGAATATCCATGGCGAAGTCGATGTCGTAACCAAAAACGTTGGCCAGGTCCATGGTCAATCCATGGGAGAGTCCGGCACGCTTCGCTGACAAAAACAGCGAACTGTTGATTACACCGCGAGTGTAGGTGGTTCTGACGTCCGGTTTGACGAGGTCGCGCTTGAAGGAAAAACCTTTGTCATCCCTGCTGAGGTTGATGCTTTCGAGATCGCTGAGCTTGCTGTTCAGACTCTCGAGTTGACCGTCTGCGGAGAGCTGGAACTCGAGTGCCTGGCCAACTTTTAGGCGGCTGAATTGCTTGGCCTCTTTGCTGCTATTCAATACCTCATGAAGGCTGCTGGCAGAGAGACCTACATCAGCAAAAATCGTGGAGAGCGTATCGCCATTGGCAACCTTGACAACCTTGTAATGGGGATCGCTTGGCGTGAGCTCAGCTGTCTCGGTGCTTGGCTTGGTACTGCCGTCGCTGGTATCGACACGCTGCTTGGCACTATTGCGAGTATCCGAGGGCTGCTCGATTCTGGCGAACGGCGAGGTGTTCTGATCGTCAGTGAGGTCGTCAGGAAGCGGGTCATTCTTTTCCAGCAAAACAAGCTCGGAGCCGTTGTCGAGCTCAAGGCTGAGGTAGGTTTTCTTGGCTTCGACTTCGCGTGAGGGGAACACCAGCAAAGCCAGGCTGAGCACTGCAGCTATGCCGCTTGCAGCCAGAATGTGAGTTTTTGGGTATGGCGGGGGCGCTTTGTTTATAGAGGTCATAGATGGCTTTGACTTTGAAATAGGTGAAAAGAAAAGATGAAGAACCTGATGAATATACGTTAATTGTATAAAATATAACCAAATCGTCTGTGAGGCAACCCCAAAAGGCAGCAGCAGGCTGCAGGGGTGTGACTCTCAGAGCAAAACTTGTTATTTGTCTGCGATCTTGTATCGTTGGTTCCCTTTAATTTTGTGTGGTTGTGAGTCCTGTCATGAAGTCGGTCGAAGAGCAGCTGGCGCTGATCAAGCGCGGTGCGGAAGAGGTTTTGGTTGAGTCCGAGCTGGTGGAAAAGCTCAAGCGTGGTCAGCCGCTACGCATCAAGGCGGGCTTCGATCCGACGGCACCGGATCTCCATCTCGGGCATACCGTGCTTATCAATAAGTTGCGGCAGTTTCAGGAGATGGGGCATCAGGTGGTATTTCTGATCGGCGACTTCACCGGCATGATTGGTGACCCGAGCGGCAAGAGTGCTACCCGGCCTCCACTGACACGTGACCAGGTACTGGCGAATGCCGAGACCTATAAGGCTCAGGTGTTCAAGATCCTCGATCCGGCGAAAACCGAGGTGGCTTTCAACTCCACCTGGATGGATCAGCTGACGCCAGCCGACTTTATCCGGCTGGCGTCGCAATACACGGTTGCGCGCATGCTCGAGCGTGATGATTTCAGCAAGCGTTACTCGACCAATCAGCCTATTGCTATCCATGAGTTTCTCTATCCGTTGGTGCAGGGCTATGACTCTGTTGCCCTGCGCGCGGATGTCGAGCTGGGTGGCACCGATCAGAAATTCAATCTGTTGATGGGGCGAGAATTGCAGCGCGCCTATGGCCAGGCGTCGCAGTGCGTTGTCACCATGCCGTTGCTCGAGGGGTTGGACGGTGTCAAGAAGATGTCCAAGTCGCTGGGCAATTATGTGGGCATCCAAGAAGCTCCGGGGGTCATGTACGGCAAGCTAGTGTCCATTCCCGATGTGCTGATGTGGCGTTACTTCGAGTTGCTCAGCTTCCGCTCGATGGAAGAAATCGCTCAGTTCAAGCTTGATGTCGAGAGTGGTGCCAATCCGCGTGATATCAAGATCAAGCTGGCTGAGGAGATAGTGGCGCGCTTTCATGGGGAAGAGGCGGCGGCGAGCGCTCATCGTTCGGCGGGTAACCGCATGCGCGAGGGTGAGCTGCCGGAAGACTTGCCGGAAATCGAATTGGTCTCAGCCGAGGATATGCCTATCGCGGCTTTGTTGAACAAGGCTGGACTGGTCAAGAACGCTGCCATAGCGCGTGACTTGCTGGGTTCCGGTGGGGTGCGAGTAGATGGCGATGTGGTGGATCGTTCCTTTATATATAAGCAGGGCGCAACCCATGTCTGTCAGGCGGGCAAGAAGGCTTTTGCGCGCATTACGCTAAAGGCGGAATAAAGCCTTGACGTGGTTTCTGTTGGGCCTATAATCCGCACCTCTTCTGGCGCAGGCTTCTCGGCAAACCTCTTGTAAAACAAGAAGTTAGCTTAAAAAGAGAAGTTGCAGTGCAGCGAAAGCTGTGTAGAATGCGCCGGGCTGACAGGGTAGTGG
>NZ_JAWVXU010000037.1:0-21567 GCF_033723075.1 Pseudomonas sp. | reverse complement strand
TCTACGATGTGATTTTCATCCACAAGACCATCCGCCAGATCGACTTGAGAAAGCGCAAGTGAGGATCGTCAACCCGTTACCCATGTCTCCCGACAGGCGTTACCCATGTATCCCGGCTGAACACACGGCGCACCCTACGAAGGCGGCATCGTGCCGGGGGCCAGTTGTCTCGTAGGGTGCGCTGCGCGCACCAGCGGCTATCCTGTACAGGCAATCAGCGTCAGGAGACAGGGAATGTCCGACTACCGCCGCGCCCAGGATGCGGGTGCCTGCTATTTCTTTACCCTAGTGACCGAGCAGCGCCAGCCCCTGCTGACCCAGCCGAGGTTGCGTGAAGCCCTGCGCCTGGCCATCGTCCAGGTGCGCCAGCGTTATCCCTTCACTATTGCGGGTTGGGTGCTGCTGCCCGATCACCTGCATTGCCTGTGGCAGCTGCCTGCGGGCGATGCCGACTTCGGCCTGCGTTGGTCGCTGATCAAACGCCTCACCAGCCAGGCGCTGCCCCGCGCGCCGGGGGCAATCAGCCTGAGCCGCTGCCTGCGCCGCGAGTCCGGGCTGTGGCAGCGACGCTTCTGGGAACACCGCATCCGCGATGACGAGGATTACCGTCGGCACCTGGATTATCTGCACTGGAACCCGGTGCGCCATGGTTTGGTCGAGCGGGTAGCCGACTGGCCCTGGTCGAGCTATCACCGCCTGGTGCGCGAGGGCGTTTATCCGGCGAATTGGGGCGGTGCGGGGGAAGCGGAGGGCGCATTCGGCGAGTGACCGCGCAAGTTGCGGGCGCGACGCTTTTGTAGGGTGCGCCGCGCGCACCGGGGTTAAACGCCGATCTGCCGGGCCAACGACCGGTCAAGTTGTTGTCGCCGGATGGGGTGGCATATGGCGAATAACCGCGCAAGTCGCGGTGCGCACGGCGCACCCTACGGAGTGCGGTGCCTTGCGGCGATGCTTGGTTCGCTCCCGTAGGGTGCGCTGCGCGCACCGGGGTCAAACCCGATCTGCCGGGCCAACGACCGGTCAAGCTGCTGCCGTTGGATGGTGTGCTGGGCGATAAGCGTGTGTGGCGAATAACCGCGCAAGTCGCGGTGCGCACGGCGCACCCTACGGAATGCGGTGCCTTGCGGCGATGCTGGGTTCGCTCCCGCAGGGTGCGCTGTGCGCACCGGGGTTAAACCCGATCTGTCAGGTCAACGACCGGTCAAGCTGCTGCCGTTGGATGGTGTGCTGGGCGATAAGTGTGTGTGGCGAATAACCGCGCAAGTCGCGGTGCGCACGGCGCACCCTATGGAATGCGGTGCCTTGCGGCGGTGCTGGGTTGGCAACGGTCTCGTAGGGTGCGCTGTGCGCACCGGGGTTAAACGCCGATCTGCCGGGCCAACGACCGCTCAAACTGTTGTCGCCGGATGGGGTGGCATATGGCGAATAACCGCGCAAGTCGCGGTGCGCACGGCGCACCCTACGGAGTGCGGTGCTGGGGGTTAACCGCCGACCTGCCAGGCCAGGGCCTGTTTCCGTGCCTGTTCGAGTTGTTGTCGCCAGGCCGCCACGGGCCGGCCTTGCAGCAGGTCCAGGCGTTGCAAGTCTGTAGCCTGAGCGTCCAGGCATTCCGTCAGCCAATCCAGGCGTTGCAGGGTCAGGGGTGTGCAGGTCTGGCCTTGCAGGTCGTCGTCCAGGTCGCTCCAGTGCGAGCGCCAGGCTTCGCGCAGGTAGAGGCGGGCGAGGTCGTGGCGCAGGGCCTGTTGCCAGTCGCCGATAATGCCATCCAGCCAGGTCAATACGTCGCTGCTCGCCCCGCGCCGGGCCAGGATCTGGCGCAGGTGCTGGTAGCACTCCAGGGCGATGCGCTTTTCCAGCTCCAGGGCGTTGAGGGCGGCGGTGCTGCCCCGGCGCTGTTCCAGGTCAAGCAGGTAGGCGTAGTAGCTGCGGGTTTCGAAGCGTTCGGCGGCGTGGCACTGCGGAGTCAGCAGGTCGTTGCTGTTGCAGGCGCGCAAGGGATCGAAGCGGTACATATAGCCGAAGTCGAACAGGCGGATCTGGCCGTCGTCGAGCAGGTTGCCCGGGCACAGGTCCCAGTCGAAGAAGCCCAGTTGCAGTAGCGCCGAGAGGCTGGCGAACAGCTGCAGCAGGCGGCGCTCGTCCCACTCCTGTACGGCCTCGCCGGCGATCCAGGGCGACAGCAGCAGGCCCCGGCGGTAGCTGGCGTACTGGGTGGCGACTATCCCGCTCAGCGCCGAGGCCCAGGCCGGCTGCTGTTTCAAGGCCTGCAGCTCGGCGCGGCGCTGCACTTCGTTGAGAAAGGAGGTCTGGCCATTGAGGTTCTGCACCTTGCATTGCGCCCGCGCGCGCTTGAGCGTCCAGAGCCTGCCATCGGCCTCGATCTGGTAGACCTCGGCGGTCAGGCCGCTGGCGAAATGGCGGCGTACCCAGGGGCTGGCAGCCGTGGTCAGCAGCAGTTGCTCGATGGGCAGCGGACAGTCGGCGGGTTGGCCGACCTGGATGTCTGCGTGGCTGTTGGCGAAGGCGAGTTGGGCCTGTTGGCGTTGTTGTTCGGGCGTCATATCGGCACCTATGGGTGGAGTTGGTGCGCACAGCGCACCCTACGGGCAGGTGTTGGCGAAGGTTGCTGGGGTGCCTCACGGGCCTTGAACGATCACCACCTTGTCCTCGCCGAGGCGGCGGGCGAAGGCGTAGGGCTGGCTGGACAAGCGTTGATGGCTGCCGGCGCCGATGGCCGGGTGGCGCGCGCGGAACTGGCCGAGGATGCGCCAGTGCTCGAGCAGGGCGGCGATTGGCGGCTGCTGGTGCGCCTCCCAGTTCATCGGCGAGCGGGTGCCCTGATACGGGTCGGAGCCGCTGGGGCCTAGGCGGCGGGCGCTTTCGTCGCCGTAGTAGATCTGCACCGCGCCGGGGCTGAGCAGCAGGGCCGCGGCCAGACCCTGTTGGCGCGCCAGATCGTTGCTCTGCTCGGCGAAGAACAGCGAGGTGTCGTGGGACGAGGCGTAGCTCATGAAGTTGTGCCCGGGGCTGCTCTGCAGCAGCTCGGCGTATGCGTCGTAGCCGCTATCGGCCTGGCTCAGGCAGTCGCTGGCCTTGGCCGCCAGCTCGCCCTGGAAGGCGAAGTTGATCAGGGCGTCGAAGCCGTTGTCCTGGTAGACGTTGGCCTGGGGGCCGTGGCCGAACACTTCGCCGACCATCCAGAACGGGCTGCCGCTCATGGGATCAACGGGGTTGGCGGCCGACCACTCGGCGCGGGCCTGGTCGGCCGCCCGGCGCAGCGCCGCCCAGGCGTCCAGCTCGACATGCCTGACGGTGTCGGCGCGGAAACCGTCGACGCCGAATTCGCGCACCCAGAGCGTCAGCCATTCCACCAGGTAGTCGCGCACCCGGTAGCCCTCGCGCGGTACCGCGCGGGTATCGGCCTTGTGCAGCAGAAAGGCTGGCAGCGCCACGGCCTGCTCGCTCTCGGTCTTGAAGTCGGGAAGGAACGCCAGCGAGCCCTTGAGCGGGTCGACCAGCACGCTGGGTGGCTGATCGTAGTCGGCGATGCCGGCCCGCAGCCAGTCCTTGCCCCACCACTGGTCCCATGCCGGGTGCTGGTAGTCGAGCAGGTTGTGGTAGGCGTGCAGGTTCTCGAAGCTTTCTGGCTGCCAGGCATTCCAGCTCGCCGGCAGGTACTGGCTCATGCCGTCGCGCAAGCCGCCGAAGCCGAATTCCTGCATATCGGCCAGGGTCGAGTAGCCGGGGTGGTTGAGCACCACGTCGAACAGCACGCGGATGCCGCGGGCGTGGGCCTGGCCGATCAGTTCGCGCAGGTCGTCCTCGCTGCCCATATTGGCGTCCAGGCGGGTGAAGTCCAGGGCGTAGTAGCCGTGGTAGCCATAGTGGCGAAAATCGCCCTGGTCGCCGCCGCCGACCCAGCCGTGGATCTGTTCAATGGGCGCGCTGATCCACAGCGCATTGATTCCAAGCTGCTGCAGGTAGTCGAGCCGGCCGGTCAGGCCTTTGAGGTCGCCGCCATGGAAGGTGCCGATCTCCTGCTCGCCATCCGGCTGGCGACCGTAGCTGTGGTCGTTGCTCGGGTCGCCATTGGCGAAGCGGTCGGTGAGGGCGAAATACACCGTGGCGTTGCGCCAGTCATGGGCCGGCTGTACGTCAGCCTCGGCGGCTTCGAGCAACAGCAGGCCGCCGCTATGGGGGGCCGGGGTCAACCGCACATGGCCCTGTTCTACCGTCGCCAGCTGTCCGCTATAGGCATCGCGCAACTGCTGGCCGTCGGCAAATACCCGGCTGACATCGACGCTGAGGGTCTGACCCTGCCAAGCTGTACAGGCGGCCTGGCTGGCGGTCGCCGCTTTGACCGGCAGCAGGCGCAGGTGGGCGTTGTCGCCGTCCTGGATCAGCAGGCGATAGCGCCCGGCCGTCGGCACCTGCAGGCTCAGGTGAGTGTCGGCCTGCCAAGCCTGACGTTGGTAGAGCGCCAGGGCTTGTGCCGGCTCCGCGCCGGCGGGGCCACGCAAGACCAGCAGGCCGGGCTGCAGCGCCAGTTCGCTGCTGTAACGCTGCCCGGCTTCGCTGCGCCAGAGCAGTTGCAGTGGTTGCTGGTCGAACCAGGCCTGCAGCTGCGGGGCAGCCAGGGCGAGAGGGCTGAGCAGGGTGATCAGCAGGCTGGCGAGCAGCGGTGACGAGCGGCGCATGGATTTCTCCCGGAACGGTTGAGCCGCTATTTAAGCCAGTCGCCGCCGCCTGCGGCAGGCGGGGAAAGGGCCGGGGCGCATACTTTTTTTCGCCGGCGGCTGGCAGACTACGCCCCCGTCTCTACGCCCTCGCGAGCTGCGCCGGGGGAGGATGTGACGCGTGTGGTTCTGTCCGAGGATGCAAGGGCTGCGCGACCATCTACCGGCATGCACTGGTTGTGGATCAACAATAAGAAGCCACGAGGACTCTCACCCATGAATAAAAAATTGTTTACGGCTGCCGCCATTGGCCTGGCCGCCACCCTGAGCCTGCCGCTATCGGCCCAGGCGGCCATCGAGGAAGGCAAGCTGGTCATCTGGATCAATGGTGACAAGGGCTACAAGGGTTTGGCCGAAGTCGGCGAGAAATTCACCGCCGACACCGGGATCAAGGTCGAGGTAGCGCACCCCGATAGCGCCACCGACAAGTTCCAGCAGGCCGCCGCCACCGGCAATGGCCCGGACATCTTTATCTGGGCCCACGACCGCTTCGGCGAATGGGCGCAGAGCGGGCTGATCTCGCCGATCAATCCGAGCGCCAAGAGCAAGGAGGCCATCGAGGACTTCGCCTGGGACGCGGTGACCTACCAGGGCAAGCTGTGGGGCTACCCCATGGCGGTTGAAGCCACCGGCCTGATCTACAACAAGGCGCTGGTGCCGACCCCGCCGAAAACCTTCGACGAGGTACTGGCGCTCAACGTCGAGCTGGCCAAGGCCGGCAAGCGCGCGATCCTCTGGGACTACAACAACACCTACTTCACCTGGCCACTGTTGGCGGCCAATGGCGGCTATGCCTTCGCCGAAGTGGACGGTGGTTATGACGTCAGCCAGACCGGGGTCAACAGCGCCGGGGCCAAGCAGGGTGCGGCCGTCCTCAAGGCGCTGATCGATGCCGGGGTGATGCCCAAGGGCGCGGATTACAGCGCGGCCGAGGCGGCCTTCAACAAGGGCGAGTCGGCGATGTTCATCAGCGGGCCCTGGGCCTGGTCGAATATCGAGAAGAGCGGCATCGATTTCGGCATCGCGCCGATCCCTGCGGTGGGTGATGCCGTCAGCCGGCCGTTCACCGGGGTGATGGCCGCGACCCTGAATGCCGCCAGCCCCAACCAGGCGCTGGCCGTGGAGTTCCTCGAGAACTACCTGCTGCAGGTCGAAGGGCTGAAGACGGTCAACGCCGATGTGCCTCTGGGCGCGGTACCGAACAAGGCCTATATGGCCGAGCTGGCCAGCGATCCGCTGATCAAGGCCACCTTCGACAACGCCGCCATGGGCCGGCCGATGCCCAACGTCCCGGAGATGGGTGCGTTCTGGTCGGCCATGGCGCCGGCCTTGACCAACATCACCTCCGGTCGCCAGACCGTGGACGCCGCACTGGATGACGCTGCCAAGCGCATCGCCAAGTGACAACCGGCGGTTGCCGACGCCTGACGTCGGCAACCGCCTTGCTTGAGGCTATAACGAGATGTCCGCCGCGAATATTCCCGCTGAACTGGCCCGTCCTGCCATGACCCGATTTTCTGTTTTGCCGTCCCTGCGCCAGACCCTGCGCTGGTCTGTCTGGGGACTGTTCAACGCCCTGGCGCTGTACCTGGTGGTGGCGCTCTACGCCCAGCAGCAGATCGCCTTCGCCCTGCTCGGGCTGGTGGTGACCGGTATCGCCAGTTACGTGTTTATCAGCAAGAAGGCCTATGCCCACCGCTATATCTACCCGGCGGTGGCAGGCATGCTGGTGTTCGTGATCTTCCCGCTGCTGTACACCGTCGGCATCGGCTTTACCAACTACAGCGCGACCAATCTGCTGAGTTTCGAGCAGGTGCAGCGTTATCACCTGAATCAGACTTACCTGGCCGGCGACCGCTTCGCCTTCAGCCTGCACGCGGATGACGCCGGCGCACTGCGCCTGCGCGTGGACCAGGGCGAGCAGGGCGTGTTCGTCTCGCCGCCGCTGCAGGGCGATCCGCTGGTCAGTGAGCCGCTGGAACTGCTGCCGGACAGCGCCGTGAGCCTGGCCGAAGCCTTGCCGCTACGCGAGGTGATCCAGCGCCGCGCCGAGCTGGAGCAATGGGTGTTACTCGGCACCCAGGGCGAGCTGCTGCGTCTCTATGGCCTGCGCGAGGTGGCGGCGGTCAAGCCGCTGTACCGCCTGCTGGACAACGGCGACCTGCTCAATACCCGTAGCAATGAGCGCCTGGAGGCCGATCAGGGCAGCGGCTTCTATGTCGACAGCCACGGCAACAAGGTGGCCCCGGGCTTTACCGTATACGCCGGCTGGAGCAACTTCGCCCGGGTGCTGAGCGAGCCGAGCATTCGCGATCCCTTCCTCGAGATATTCGTCTGGACCGTGGCCTTTGCCGGCCTCACCGTAATCTTCACCCTGGCTATTGGCCTGGTGTTGGCCAGCCTGCTGCAGTGGGACCTGGTGCGTGGCAAGGCGTTCTACCGGGTCATGCTGATCCTGCCCTACGCGGTGCCGGCCTTCATCTCGATCCTGGTATTTCGCGGGTTGTTCAACCAGAACTTCGGCGAGATCAACCTGATGCTCGACAGCCTGTTCGGCGTGCGCCCGGACTGGTTCAGCGACCCGACCCTGGCGCGCAGCATGATCCTGATCGTCAACACCTGGCTGGGTTATCCCTACATGCTGCTACTGAGCATGGGCCTGTTGCAGGCGATCCCGCGCGACCTCTACGAGGCCTCGGCGATCGACGGCGCGACGCCCCTGGACAACCTGCTGAAGATCACCCTGCCGCTGCTGATCAAGCCGCTGGCGCCGCTGCTGATCGCCAGTTTCGCCTTCAACTTCAACAATTTCGTGCTGATTACCCTGTTGACCCGCGGTGGCCCGGACATCATCGGCGCGACCACCCCGGCCGGCACCACCGACCTGCTGGTGAGCTACACCTACCGTATCGCCTTCCAGGATTCCGGACAGAACTTCGCCCTGGCGGCGGCCATCGCCACCCTGATCTTCCTGGTGGTCGGCGGCATGGCCTGGCTCAACCTGAAACTCTCGAAAGTCAAAGTCTGAGGAGGCTGCTGATGGCCATGGTGCAACCCAAATCCGTGAAATACCGCCTCTGGCTGACCCACGCCGCGATGCTCGGTTTTATCGCCTTGATCGTGTTTCCGCTGCTGATGGTGGTGTCGATCTCCTTTCGCGAGGGCAACTTCGCCACCGGCAGCCTGCTGCCGGACCAGCCGACCCTGGAACACTGGTCGCTGGCCCTGGGCATTCCCTACACCCTGGACAACGGCACTGTGCTCAACCCGCCGTTCCCGGTGCTGACCTGGCTGTGGAACTCGCTGAAGATCGCCATTATCAGCTCGCTGCTGATCCTCATGCTGTCGACCACCAGCGCCTACGCCTTCGCGCGCATGCGCTTCGCCGGCAAGGGGCCGATCCTCAAGGGCATGCTGATCTTCCAGATGTTCCCGCCGGTACTGTCGCTGGTGGCCATCTATGCCCTGTTCGACCAGCTCGGCAAGCATGCCGGCTGGCTCGGGGTGAACAGCCACGGGGCGGTGATAGTCGCGTCGCTGGGCGGCATGGCCCTGCATATCTGGACCATCAAGGGCTACTTCGAGAGCATCGACGCCTGCCTGGAGGAGGCCGCTATCGTCGACGGCGCGACCACCTGGCAGGCCTTCGTGCATATCCTCCTGCCGATGAGCGTGCCGATCCTGGCCGTGGTGTTTATCCTCGCCTTCATCACCAGCATCACCGAATACCCGATCGCCTCGGTGCTGCTGATGGACGTCGACAAGCTGACCCTGTCGGTCGGTGCCCAGCAGTACCTGTACGAGCAGAACTACCTGTGGGGCGACTTCGCCGCCGCCGCGGTGCTCTCCGGCCTGCCGATCACCGCGGTGTTCCTCTACTGCCAGAAGTGGATAGTCGGCGGCCTGACTGCGGGCGGGGTGAAGGGGTAGGGATTGGTACCGTGGTCATGTTTGTTGCCCGGGTTGTGGCATCGCGGCTCTACCGGTGCGCACGGCGCACCCTACGGGTTGTGGCCTCGCGGTCATTGGTGCGCACGGTATACGGTTTGAGCCGGGCTCGTAGGGTGCGCCGTGCGCACCATTGGGATTGGCACCGTAGCCCTGCTTACACCCGGATCGTGGCATCGCGGCTCTATCGGTGCGCACAGCCTAGGCGGCCCCGCGCACCCTACGGGGTTTGCCCCATCCACCGGCATACCCGCTAGCGGGGCATGCCGGTTTTTGTCGTTATAGCGCAGGCTTGAGCCTGCAATTTGCGTAAAATCTACCGCTACCCGATACAAAGACAATTAACGGGAGTGATTGTATGAATGCTGCATTAGCCCAACCACTGCCGCTGATTCCGGCCAAGCTCTGTGCGCCGGCCCTGCATCCCGGTCTGCTCGCCCGGCCGCGCTTCGACGAGTGGCTGCAGCGCCTGCCCCAGGCGCGCCTGGCCGTGCTGCAGGCCCCCAGCGGTTTCGGCAAGACGGTGCTGGCCAGCCAGTGGGCGGCGGCCTTCGCCGGTGCCGTGGCCTGGGTCAACCTGGATGACAAGGACAACAACCCGCGCCAGTTCGGCCGCTACCTGCTCAACGCCCTGCATCGTCAGCTCGACGGCGGTTGTGCGCAAAGCCTGGCCCGCGCCGAGCAGGGCGAGGAGAACCTCGACGGCCTGCTTACCCGCCTGCTCGCCGAGTTGCCGGTCGAACACCCGCCGCTGCTGCTGGTGCTCGACGAGTTCGAGGTGCTGCACAACCCCGAGCTGATCGCGGCGCTGCGTTTCTTCCTGCGCAACAGCCCCGCATGGCTGACCCTGCTGGTATGCAGCCGTGGCCTGCCGGAGCTCGGCGTCGCCGAGCTGCGGGTCAAGCGCCAGCTGCTGGCACTGGATGCCAGCCTGCTGGCCTTCGAGCACGACGAGGTGCAGCAGCTGCTGGCGCTGGGCCTGCCGATCGCGATCAACCGCGAGCAGGTCGAGCGCCTCAACCGGCGTATCGGCGGCTGGCCCTGCGCCCTGCAACTGGCCCAGCAGGAAGTGCAGACCGGGCGCGGCATGGACCTGTTCCTCGAGAGTCTGCAGCTCGGTCATCCCTATATCCGCGATTACCTGCGCGAACAGGTGCTCGACGGGCTGGACCCGCCGACCCTGGAATTCCTCCAGGCCACCTGCCTGCTCGAGCGCTTCAGCGCGGCCCTGGCTGACCGCCTGACCGAAAGCTGCAACGGCCGCGAGATGCTCGAACAGTTGGAACGTGCCGGCCTGTTTATCCAGGCGGTGGACAGCCTGCGCCAGTGGTTCGCCTACCATCCGCTGTTCGCCTGCTTTCTGCAGAACGAGCTGAGTACCCACCAGCCGCAGCGCGTCGCCGAACTGCACCTGCGCGCCGCCGAGGCGCTGCTGGAGGAGAAGATGCCGGAGGAGGCGGCGCGCCATGCGGTACTGGCCCGCGATCCGCAGCGCGTCACCCAGGTGCTGCAGAGTCACGGCCGCCAGTTCTATCGCCAGGGCCGTCTGGCCTTGCTGCAGCGCTGCCTGGCGGTATTGCCGGAAAGCGCCATCGCCGAGTCGCCGCTGTTCACCCTGTTGCAGGCCTGGGCTTCGCAGAACCAGTACCAGAGCGATCAGGTCGAACGCTGGCTGCAGGCCGGCGAAGCGGCGCAGAAGGGCTTGCACAGCCCGGAGCAGTGGCAGCGCATCGAGGCCGATTTCAAGGCAGTACGCGCCCAGGTGGCGATCAATCAGGGCGATCTGCAGCAGGCCGTGATCTTCGCCCGCGAGGCCCTGGCCTTCGAACCGCTGACCATGCGCACCTCGCGGGTGGCGGCAATGTCGGTGCTGGCCGAGGTGCACTTCGTTCAGGGCGAACTGCAGCAGGCCCAGCAGCAGCACGAGGAAACCGTGCGCCGTGCGCAGCAGATCGATGCCACCCATCCGGTGCTGTGGAGCCTTGGCCAGTTGTCGGAGATCGCCATCGCCCAGGGCCATCTGCAGAAGGCCTACAACCTGCAGGAACGGGCACTGCAGTACATCGAGCAGGAACAGCTGCCGGTGACCCCGATCATGGAGTTCATCCACCGCGTGCGCGGCCAGGTGCTGCTCGAATGGCACCACCTGGATGCGGTGGAGCAGTGCGCCCTGCAGGGCCTGGAGATCCTCGATGCGGTCGGCGATCACTGGTTCCTGCAGTGTTATGTGCTGCTCGCCCGGGTCGCCCATGCTCGCGGCCAGCAGAGCGTGTGCGCCGACTATATCGGCAAGATCCGGAGCCTGCTGGCCGGCGATAACTACCATATCGACTGGCTGGCCAATGCCCATGCGGTGATGCTCACCTACTGGGACTCGACCCAGGACAAGGACAGCATCCAGCAGTGGCTGAGCACCGCGCCGCCGCTCAAGCCCGGGGCCAACCACTTCGCCCAGAGCAATGCGCGCAACCATGTGCGCGCCTACCTGGCGCTGAACCAGGGCGAGCGCGCCTTGCCGATCCTGCGCCAGTTGCAGGTCGACGCCGAACGCCACCAGCTGGTGATGGATCAGAACCGCAACCATATCCTCCAGGCCCAGCTGTTCTGGCAACGCGAAGAGCGCCAGACGGCCCTCGATCATCTGCACCAGGCCCTGACCCTGGCCAGCAGCACCGGGGTGATCGGCAGCTTCCTGCGCATCGGCAAACCGCTGATCGCGATGCTCAAGGGCCTGCAGCACGAACGCCAACTGGACGAGCTGGAAAGCCAGCGCGCCGACCGTCTGATCCAGCTGGCCCAGCAGCAGCGCGATTTCAGCCGGGCGATCCGCATCACCCTCGACGAGGCAGTGATCCAGGACATCATCAACCGCCCCGACGTGCCCGAGCTGATCCGCCACTCACCGCTGACCCGGCGCGAATGGCAGGTGCTCAGCCTGATCCACGCCGGGCTGTCCAACGAGCAGATCTCCGAACACCTCAACGTCGCCCCGACCACCATCAAGACCCATATCCGCAGCCTCTACCAGAAGCTCAATATCACCCAGCGCAGCGAGGCGGTGCAGCTGGCACGCAGTCTGTTGAGCAAGATCCAGGGCGAGTAGGGGGGACGGCCGTACGCCATGCGCACCATTGCGGTTGGCGCTGTGGCCATGTTTGCGTCCGGGCTGTGGTGTCGCGGCCATTGGTGCGCGCAGCACACCCTACGGGTTGAACTGGGCTCGTAGGGTCGAGCTGGGGTCGTGCGCCGTGCACAAACGGGATTGCTGCCGTGGCCATGTTTTGCGCTCGGATAGCGATGCTGCGGCCATTGGTGCGCGCAGCGCACCCTACGGATTGAACCGCACCCTACGGGGAAAACTCCTCCCCCCGCGTCGCGAAAACGTACGCCCGCGAAAAGCCGGGCGGGGAGGATGTGACGGGCGTCATGCTTGCCTAGAGTGAAGCCGTCATCACGAACATATAAGGCATTGATGTATGGCTGTTATCCGCAAGGACTGGTGGCGCGGTGGCGTCATCTATCAGGTTTACCCGCGCAGTTTCTTCGACAGCAACGACGACGGTGTCGGCGATCTGCCCGGCGTGTTGCTCAAGCTCGATTACATCGCCAGCCTGAATGTCGATGCCATCTGGCTGTCGCCGTTCTTCACCTCGCCGATGAAGGATTTCGGCTACGACGTCGCCGACTACCGCGGGGTCGATCCGCTGTTCGGTACGCTGGATGATTTCCAGACACTGGTCGCCGCCGCCCACGAGCGCGGCCTGCGCATCATCATCGATCAGGTGCTCAACCACTGCTCGGATCAGCATGAGTGGTTCAAGGAGAGCCGTACCAGCCGCGACAACCCCAAGGCCGACTGGTTTGTCTGGGCCGAACCCAACCCGGACGGCACGCCGCCGAACAACTGGCTGTCGGTGTTCGGCGGTTCCGCCTGGAGCTGGGACGGCAGGCGCAAGCAGTACTACCTGCACAACTTCCTGGCCAGCCAGCCGGACCTGAACTTCCATTGCGAGGCGGTGCAGCAGCAGTTGCTCGAGGACATGCGCTTCTGGCTCGAGCTGGGGGTCGACGGCTTCCGCCTGGATGCGGCCAATTTCTACTTCCACGACCTGCAGCTGCGTAACAATCCGCCGAACCCGGATATCCGCGAAGGCGGCATCGGCGTGCGCGCCGACAACCCTTACGCCTACCAGCGCCACCTGTACGACAAGACCCAGCCGGAGAACCTCGCTTTCCTGCGCCGCCTGCGCGCGCTGATGGATGCTTTTCCGGGCACGGCCACGGTGGCGGAGATCGGCTGCGACAATTCCCTGCGCACCATGGCCGCCTACACCGGCGGCGGCAATACCCTGCATATGGCCTATTCCTTCGACCTGCTCACCGCCCAGTGCAGTCCGGCCTTTATCCGCCACACGGTGGAGAACATCGAGCGTGAACTGGGCGACGGCTGGCCCTGCTGGTCGGTGGGCAACCACGACGTGGTACGGGTGATCAGCCGCTGGGCGCTGGCCGGCGAGGAAAGCCCGGCGCGCGCGCGCATGCTCATGGTCTTGCTGTTGTCGCTGCGCGGCAGCGTCTGCCTGTACCAGGGCGAGGAACTGGGCCTGGGCGAAGCCGAGCTGGCCTATGAAGACCTGGTCGATCCCTATGGCATCCGCTTCTGGCCGGACTTCAAGGGTCGCGATGGCTGCCGCACGCCGATGCCCTGGACCCGTGAGGGCGACTATGCCGGCTTCTCCGCGCAGCAGCCCTGGTTGCCGCTGGCCGAGCGCCATCGAGCGCTGGCGGTGGATGTGCAGGAGCAGGATCCACAGTCGATGCTCAACAGCTACCGGCAGTTTCTCGCCTGGCGCCAGCAGCAGCCGCTGTTGATCGAAGGCGAGATCCAGATGCGCCATCACGACGACGCCCTGCTGGTGTTCGAGCGGCGCCTGGGCGATGACGCCTGGCTGTGTCTGTTCAATATGAGTGCCCGCGCGCGCCGCTACGATCTGCCGCTGATGGTCGAGCCGCTCGACGGTGTACCGGCCAGCACTGCCGAGTTTCTCGGCAGCTGGGTAAACTTGCCGGCTCACGGCTTCGGTTTTGCCCGCCTGCTGGGGTGATTGCTCCTACACAATTTATAAAGGGTTCCGGTCTGGCCGAATCGATTCGGTCAGGCCCTGTTCGAGAGAAATCATATGGCTAGTCTCACCCTGCGCAATATCTGCAAGAGCTACGACGGCACCGCGATCACCCGCGATATCAATCTGGACATCGAGGACGGCGAGTTCGTGGTCTTCGTCGGTCCTTCCGGTTGCGGCAAGTCGACCCTGCTGCGGCTGATCGCGGGCCTGGAGGACATCAGTTCCGGCGACCTGCTGATCGATGGTCAGCGGGTCAACGAGCTGCCGCCGATGGATAGGTCGGTGGGCATGGTGTTTCAGTCCTATGCCCTTTATCCGCACATGACGGTCGCCGAGAACATGGCCTTCGGCCTCAAGTTGGCCAAGGTCGACAAGGGCGCGATCCAGCGCAAAGTCGAGGAAGTGTCGCGCATCCTGCAGCTCGACCAGTTGCTCGAACGCAAGCCCAAGGATCTCTCCGGCGGCCAGCGCCAGCGCGTGGCCATCGGCCGCACCCTGGTGCGCGAGCCCAAGGTGTTCCTGTTCGACGAGCCGCTGTCCAATCTCGACGCCTCCCTGCGGGTACAGATGCGCATCGAGATCTCGCGGCTGCACCAGCGCCTCAAGGCCACCATGGTCTACGTCACCCACGACCAGGTCGAAGCCATGACCATGGCCGACAAGATCGTCGTGCTCAATGCCGGGCAGATCGTCCAGATCGGCCAGCCGCTGCAGCTCTACCATTATCCGCAGAGCCAGTTCGTCGCCGGCTTCCTCGGCTCGCCGCAGATGAACTTCCTCAAGGTCAGGGCGCTCGCCGTCAGCGACGAGGCGGTAGAAATCGAGATGCCCGGCGGCTACCGCATGCAGGTGCTGGTCGACGGCAGTGGCGTCGAAGTCGGCGAGGAGCTGACCCTGGGCGTGCGCCCGGAGCATTTCGTCGCCGCCGAGCAGGCCGATTTTGCCTTCCACGGCGAGGTCGCCGTGGCCGAGCGCCTGGGCGACCACAACCTGATCTACCTGACCCTGGAAGGGGTCGATGAGATGGTCACGGTCCGCGGCGACGGCAACCTGCGGGTCGCGGTCGGACAGACTTTCGCTGCCGGCCTGATGGCCAGCAAGTGCCACCTGTTCCGCTCCGATGGCCAGGCCTGCCCGCGCCACTACCGCGAGCCGGCGATCTATGGCTGAGAGGGACTTGGCCTCTAGCAGGTGGTTTTTCAACGGCCTTGCTCAAGGCTTGTCGAGCGCCGCCTGCTTACGCCGGTTGCTCTGCCGCATGCGCTTGGCCCGCATCTCGAGCAGCGCATAGCCGAGCCCGGCCAGCGCCAGCGGCAGCAGGTAATAGACCACCCGGTAGCCGATCAGCCCCGCCAGCAGCACGCCGATCGATGCCTGCTGTTGCAGCAGGGCGATAAACACCACTTCCATTACGCCGAGACCGGCCGGGATATGGGTGATTACCCCGGCGAAGGCGCTGATCAGCAGGGCGCCAAGCACGGCCGGGTAGCCGAACTGGGCCGGCAGCAGGATGTCGAGCACAAGGGCCATCAGCGCCCAGTTGCTGGCGCCGAGGGCAACCTGCAGCAGGCCCATGCCCAGCGAGGGCAGATAGACTTCGTGGCCGCGGATCGTCCAGTAGCGTCGGCGCGAGAAGGCACAGAGCAGCAGATAGCCCAGCAGCAGGGCCAGCAGCCCGCCACCGAGCAGGCGCAAGGCCGGGATGCCGAGCTCCCAGCCTGCCGGCGGGACGATCAGGCCGAGGGCCAGGACCACCCCGAGCAGGCCGATATAGCCCAGCCAGTTGGTCATCAGGCTGAGGGTGAGCACCTTGGTGATCACGGACGGACGCAGACCAAGCTGCGAGTAAAGGCGAAAGCGCAGGGCGATACTGCCGATCCAGGCGCCGAGGTTCAGGCTGAACGCGTAACAGACGAAGGTGACCGGCAGGACCTGCCAGAGCGGCAGACGATGGCGGGTGTAGGCGCGGCCGATCAGGTCGAAGCAGCTGTACAGCGCGTAGCTGGCGAAGGCGATGGCCACGGCCAGAAGCAAGGTGCTGGTGCGATAGCCGCGCAGCGTCGCGAGCAGTTCCTGCCAGTCCAGGCTGCGGGTGAGGGCGACCAGCAGACCCAGCATCAGGATGAACAACACCAGGGCCAGCAGGCGTTTGCCGAGCGTCGGCCAGTCGCGCCTGGCACTCGAGGCGGACACCAAGCGGCGTTGCTTGCTCATTGGCGCTCGCGCCGCAGGGCGTCGCTGCGGGCCGCCTTGGCCTGCTCATGGGGCTGCAGCAGGGCGAGCTTCGGCGTGTGCGCCGGGAGCCAGCCGGTCCAGGCCGGAAAGTGGCGCAGCAAGTGAAAACCGAGGAACACCAGCGGCATTCGCCAGAAGGCCCAGCGTGCCAACTGCGCCTGACTGATCGCCTGGCAATGCTCGCTAGCCAATGCCTGCAGGTGCTCGAACAACTGCCGATTGAAGGTGCGGTCGCGGATGATCAGGTTGGCCTCCAGGTTCAGCGACAGGCTCAGCGGATCCAGATTGCTGGAGCCGACTGTGGCCCACTCGTCATCGACCAGGGCCACTTTGCCGTGCAGCGGCCGGCTGTCGTACTCGAGGATGCGCACGCCGCCGCGCAGCAGGTAGTCGTAGAGGATCCGGGCACTGAAGCGGGCGATCGGCATGTCAGGCTGGCCCTGCAGGATCAGCTCGACCCTGACCCCGCGCTGCGCCGCGTGGCGAATCTCGCGCAGCAGCCGGTAGCCGGGAAAGAAGTAAGCGTTGGCGATCAGCAGGCGTTGGCGCGCGCCGCGGATGGCCTGCAAGTATTGCTGCTCGATATCGATGCGGTGTTGGCGGTTGTCGCGGATCACCAACTGCGCCTGGCCCGAGCCTGCTCCCGCCTGGTCGGCGGCCTGGCTACCCGGCGTCGCTCTGGCTCGCCGCCGCCAGCCGCGCCGACGTTGGGCGGGCGGCGCCAGCATGGTCAGGACGAACTGGCGGATATCGTGCACCACCGGACCTTCGACTTCGACGGCGTAATCCTGCTTGGCCTCGGGACCGTAATCGGCCAGGTGGTCGGCGGAAAAATTGATCCCGCCGACAAACGCCTGGCGGTCATCGATGACCACCAGTTTGCGGTGCATGCGGCGGAACAGGTTGGTGCGCATGCCGAGCAGACGGGGCTGTGGGTCGAACATATGCACGCGCACGCCGACCTCGCTCATGGCCGTGACGAACGCGTCGCTGAGGTCGGCGGAGCCGTAGCCGTCCACCGTCAATTCGACCCGGACCCCGCGTGCGGCTGCGGCAATCAATTCGGCCTGCAACTGGCTGCCGACCTTGTCCTCGAAGAGGATGAAAGTCTCGATCAGCACCTCCCGTTCGGCCGCGCGGATGGCCGCGAACACCCGGGGAAAGAACGCCTCGCCGTTTATCAGCAGGCTCAGGCGGTTGTCTGCGCGCCAGGGAAACGTCATAGGCGGATCTCCACCGCCAGCGGCAGGTGGTCGGACAGGTGCGACCAGGGCCGGGTCGAGAGTATCCGCGGCTCATGGCTGCTGGCGTTGCGCACGTAGATGCGGTCCAGGCAGAGCAACGGCCAGCGTGCCGGAAAACTCCGGGCGACCGCACCATGGGCCCGCTCGAATACTTCGTGCAGGCCGACCTCGCCCTCCAGCAGGCGCGTGGCGCGCAGCCGCCAGTCGTTGAAGTCCCCGGCCACCACCACCGGCGCCTGGGCCGGCAAGCTGCCGAGCAACTCGCAGAGCAGCTGCAGTTGCTGCTGGCGGTGCTGCTCGCGCAGCCCCAAGTGCACGCAGATGGCGTGCAGCTCGCGTTGCGCCGGCAACTGCAGGACGCAGTGCAGCAGGCCGCGGCACTCCGGGCCGGCAATCGAGATGTCGACATTGCGCTCGCGGATGATCGGGTACTTCGACAGCAGGGCGTTGCCGTGATCGCCATCCGGGTAGACCGCATTGCGCCCGTAGGCGAAGTCGCTCCACATGCTGTCGGCGAGAAACTCGTACTGCGGCGTCGGCGGCCAGTTGTGCAAGCGCCGCGAGTGGCGTTCATGGGTCCCCAGCACCTCTTGCAGGAACACCACTTCCGCCGAGACCCTGCGCACCGCATCGCGCAGTTCGGGGAGGATGAAGCGGCGGTTGAACAGGGTGAAGCCCTTGTGCGTGTTCACCGTCAGAATTCGCAGGCTGTGCACCGGCTCGGCATGCTCCAGGGGTTGCCCTGCGCTGCCTTGCCTTGCGCTATCGGTTTTCACATGTCTGCTCCTGGTTGCCCTTCCGGCTTGCTGTTCGGAAAAGTACCCGAACAAAAGTGGCAGCCCCTGAAGCGGGACTCGGTGCGCCGCTGAAAAATACGCAATCGCTTGAGCTTCGGGCCAGCAGAACAGTCGAGCGTTCTCTCCCTGCGAGCCGGGGAGCGCTCCATCCATTTCCTCTCTGCGGGGGGTGGAGCAATAGCTGAAACTCAACCGACCCATTGACTATAGTCATCAGCCCGTAAGGATGTGAGTCGTCCCTGGTCGGGAGGCGGCCGCCGGTCTTCTTTTTGGCCATGTCTGCGTGAGTGCTTGCAAGCGCTTTCTGACAGCCAATCTGCGCGCCCGGCCCGCCCTTGAAATTGCTCTTCAACCAATAACGGCTACCAGCGGCCCACAATAAGGTTCGCGGTGGGTGATCCCCGAGCGCTAGGTTCGGCTAGATCCATGGCGCTGGTCGCAAGGATTTGCCAGACACGGCGTTGCTCGACAAACTCTCGCTCCGATTCGGCCAAAGCTGCCGGACGCCGATGGTGAAAAGGGGCTGGAGTTGAACGAACAGACATTGTCTATGCGCCTGGAGCGTGTGGCGGCGCATGTGCCAGCAGGTGCGCGGCTAGCCGATATTGGCTCGGATCACGGCTATCTGCCGGTGGCGTTGATGAGCCGTGGTGCCATCGCGATGGCGGTGGCTGGGGAGGTGGCCTTGACCCCGTTCCACGCGGCTGAACGTAGCGTACGCGAGAGCGGCCTGAGCCAACTGGTCAGCGTGCGCCTGGCAGATGGTTTGGCGGCAATCGAACCGGGAGACGCAATAACGGCAATCAGCCTCTGCGGTATGGGCGGCGAGAAGATTCGCGACATCCTCGACAGCGGCAAGTCCCGCCTGAGTGGTCGGGAGCGTCTGATCCTGCAGCCCAACGGCGGTGAGCAGCCGCTGCGCCAATGGCTGATGGACAATGGCTACCGCATCCTTTGCGAGGAAGTGCTGCGGGAAAACCGCTTTGCATACGAGATCATCGTTGCCGAACGCTCTGGGCCGGTGATGTACAGCGCCGAGGAACTGTACTTTGGCCCGCTGCAGATGCAGCAGCGCAGCCCGGCGTTCCTGGCCAAGTGGCAACGCATGCTGCGTCTGAAGCAGCAGACACTGGCCGACCTCGCTCAGGCGCGGCAGGCGGTGCCCGAGGAGAAAGTGCAGAAGGTCGCCCGACAGACGCAGTGGATTATTGAACTGCTGGCTTGAGCCTTTACGAGTGACTTTTTCTGGCCGACTGCTGCTTGTTACCCACCGGCAGAGACCGGCCAATATCGGGCGGTCAGCAGCGTCAACATCGTGGCTTGAGAATCATCTAGCCGGCATCCGCTTCGGTTCGCGGTGAACGGGGAGCTTCAGCGGCTCCTTGCCGGACGCGTGCCATCTCCTCGTGACTCGACATGCACGCCGAACCCCGTTTGCCCCGGCGCGATCTCTGGACGCAGGGTGAGCGCCGGGATTTCGTAGGCGCCGGCATTCTGGGGGCGAAAGGGTATTGGCGTGGCGGTGAACAGTTCGTCCAGGCGTTGCCCAAGCTGGTCGCAGATCGAAGCGTAGCGGGCATCGTCGGTCTTGCCGGTGCGGTAGACCACGAATGGCGGCAGGACGTCGAAGCCGGGGTAATAGAAGATGCCGTGGTGGATCGGGAAGAGCAGCTCGTCGATTGGGCCGTTGATGCCGCGCGGGCTGTAGTGCGGTTCCCAGCCGCCGGTGGTGACGATCAGCATGGCGCGCTTGCCGGCCAGCGTGCCTTCGCCGTAGCGGTCGCCCCAGCGGGTGTCGGAATGCTCGCCCACGCCGTAGGCGAAACCGTAGGCATAGACGCGCTCCACCCAGCCTTTGAGGATGGCCGGCATGGAGAACCACCACAGCGGGAACTGCAGGATGACGGCATCCGCCCACAGCAGTTTCTCCTGTTCGTGCACGATATCCAGACTCTGCAGGCCGTTCTCGTAGGCATGTTTGGAGTCGAGGGACGGATCGAAGCGCTCGCCGGACCGGCGCGCGATACTGTCGTCGGCATCGAGCTGCGCTTTCCAGTTCATCGCATAGAGATCCGAGGCCTGGACGCTGTGACCAGCGGATTCCAGGTGTTTGACCGTGAAGTCCTTGAGCGAGCCGTTGAGGGAACGGGGTTCGGGGTGGGCATAAACGAGCAGGATATTCATGGGTGAGCCTCCAAGGGTTGGGTGCGGGCAGGATGGAGGTTTGCCAGGTATAGTTGAAATGAATATCCAATATCCCAGGTATTACGGTGAGTAATCTCGGAAGGCTGGACCTCAACCTGCTGGTCACCCTGGATGTACTGCTGGCGGAGCACAACGTCACCCGTGCGGCGGAGCGGCTGAACCTGTCACAGCCCGCGGTGAGCGTGCACCTTGCCAAGCTGCGGGAGTTCTTCGGCGACCCGTTGCTGTTGCCGGGCCCGCGCGGCATGCGCCCCACCGCTCGGGCGGACGAGCTGCGCGAGCCGTTGCGCCAGGCGCTGGAGGCGCTGGGACACGCGGTGTCGCCCGCGCGGCCCTTCGATCCCACCGAGGCCAGGCATACCTGGCGCGTCATGGCTTCCGACTACGGCGAATCGACCATCGTGCTACCGGCCCTGGCCGGGTTGCGCACGGCGGCACCGCATACCCAACTGGCCGTGCTGGAGATGGCGCCGTCGCGCATCGCCCGGCAGGCGGAGCAGGGCGAGATCGATCTGGCATTTCATATCCTGGAGGATGCGCCGCCTGGGCTTCACGGGCGCACCCTGTTCGCTGAGCGCTACGTGCTAGCGGGCCGGGCGGGTCATCCCGAACTGGCAACGCCGCTTACGCTGGAGCGATTCTGCAGGCTCGACCATGTCATCGTCTCGCCGAATGGCGGTGGTTTTCGCGGCGTGACCGACGAGGCGCTGGCGGCGGTGGGCCTGTCGCGCCGGGTGGCGCTTTCCGTGCCGCACTTTCTGTTCGTCGTGTCGGTGCTGCTGGGCACGGACCTGGTGGCGATGCTGCCCGAGCGTCTGGTGCGCGGAAACACTGCACTGCAGGTGACCGAGCCGCCCGTTCAGGTGCCGGGCTACGAGATGGTCATGCTCTGGCATGAGCGCTCCCACCGCGACCCAGCGCACCGCTGGCTCCGCGAGCACGTCGCCGCGGCGGTTTAGCGAGCCGGCCGACACCGCCAGCTACTTCAGTGCAGTCGCGAACGTCTGGATGGGCTGCGTGGCACCCGAGACGATCAGTAAATCGTTCAGCAGGACGAAACAATCGGAGACATCTATTGATGCTGCTGAGTGGCATTATTGGGTCGGCAGTTGCCGGCGCCTGACAGGCGGGAAGCGGCCGATTCTGTTGAAAAAGTCGGATTTTCTAGATCGCCTGAACTCAGGCACGGCCATCAGCGGAAAACCTACTCACCACATTGAGTGGTTTTTCGGTTCTTCGTTGACCTTTGTAGCTTTGTTATTGGGTTAATTTGAGG
>NZ_JAWVXU010000036.1:0-23766 GCF_033723075.1 Pseudomonas sp. | reverse complement strand
GGCAACCAGTCGTCCAGCGATGGCGGGAGCAGGTAGTCGGTCTTGCGGTCGATCGGGCGAAAGCGGCTCATGCGGGGGCGTCGGCTGGGCGGTGCCGGGATTATCCTCGAATGAAGCGAGAAAGTCCGACAGGCTGCTAGGCGTCCCCTTCGCGCCTACAGGTGCCCACAAGCCGACAGACACGATTGCCTCCCGTTTTCTGCACGACAGCGCGGCGTCGAAGACGAGGCGGGATCTCTCACCAACCCGGATGCCCGCTACGCCGCTCCGCCCAGCGTGTGAGGCGCGAGGTGAATACGGCCAGCGCCGCGCAGCCGCAGATCACCAGGGCCATCGGCCAGGCACTGCCGTCATGCAACGCACCGACCAGCGCGGCGGCGCTGGCGGCTATGCCGAACTGCAGGCTGCCGAGCAGGGCCGAGGCGCTGCCGGCATGCGTGCCCTGGCCGGCCATGGCGCAGGCCGAGGCATTCGGCAGGAGAATACCGAGGCAGGCGATGCAGCCGAACAGGGGGATCAGCAGGGGCCACAGTTGCGCCGGGCGCGAGATCGCGACCGCCAGGAGCAGCAGGCCGCAGGCCAGGTAGAACCACACCGTGCGGCGCAGCCAGTAGCCCGGCCCATGCCGCGCCACCAGCCAGGCGTTGAGCTGCGCCACCAGGATAAAGCCCAGGGCATTGCTGCCGAACAGCCAGCCGTAGTGCTCGGCCGGCACGCCGTACAGCTCGATGAAGACAAAGGGCGAACCGGCGATATAGGCGAACATTCCGGCGACGGCCAGGCCGCCGGTCAGCGCATGGCCGAGAAATGGCAAATCGCCGAGCAGCCGCCGGTACTCGCCCAGCGCGCCGCGCAACGGCGCCCTGGGCGAGTCGGCCGCCAGGGTCTCCGGCAGCCACAGCGCCACGCCGAGCCAACTGAGCACGCCGAAGGCGAACAGGCAGACGAAGATCGACTGCCAGCCGAGCCAACTCAGGAGCAGGCCACCGGCCAGCGGCGCGAGGATAGGTGCCAGCCCCATGACCAGCATCAGCTGGGAAAATACCTTGGCCGAGGTGATCGGATCGCACAGGTCGCGCACCACCGCGCGGTTCACCACCATGCCGGCGCAGCCGCCGAGGGCCTGGACGAAACGCGCAGCTATCAGCCATTCCAGGCTCGGCGCCAGCGCACAGGCCAGCGAGGCCAGACTGAACAGCAGCACCCCGGCGAGCAGCGGTTTGCGCCGGCCGAAACGGTCGGCCAGCGGCCCATAGATCAGTTGTCCCAGCGCCAGGCCAATGAAATAGGCGGCCAACGACAACTGCACATGCTCGACGTCGGTGGCGAAGACCCGCGCCAGGGTCGGGAAGCTCGGCAGGTAGAAGTCGATGGCCAGGGGGCCGAAGGCGCTCAAGGCGCCGAGGATCAGCAGAAGACGTAGCGGCATGGGGTTCCAGAACAAATCAGGTAAGTGTTCGCCCGGCACCATGACCAAGGCATGAGGCGGGTTAGCGGCAAGCTTCACTCAAGGTGAATCCACGACATTTGCGCCGCGCCAGGTTCTGCGCGCATCAAGCATATCGACGCCCCCGCCTGCCCCGCCCTACGATTCGGCCGCCTTTTCTGCGGCGTTCTTCCGGCTACCGCTCAGCTTGGCTGCCCACGATTCCACCAGCAGGTAGAACATCGGGATCAGGAAGATCGCCAGCACGGTCGCCGCGAGCATGCCGCCGATCACCCCGGTGCCGATCGAGTGGCGGCTGGCCGAGCCGGCGCCGCTGCTGATGGCCAGCGGCACCACGCCGAGGATAAAGGCCAGTGAGGTCATGATGATCGGCCGGAAGCGCAGGCGTGAAGCCTCCAGTGCCGAGTCGAAGATGCTCATGCCCTGCGCCCGGCAGAGTACGGCGAACTCGACGATGAGGATGGCGTTCTTCGCCGCCAGGCCGATCAGGGTGACCAGGCCGACCTGGAAGTAGACGTCGTTCTCGATGCCGCGCAACCATACCGCGAGGATTGCGCCGAACACCGCGAAGGGCACTGCGGTGACCACCGCCAGGGGCAGGGTCCAGCGCTCGTACTGCGCGGCGAGGATCAGGAACACCATGATCAGGCCGAAAATAAAGGCGGTGCTGCCCGAGCCCTGGGTCGCCAGCTCCTGGAACGCCGAACCGGTCCAGCCAATGCTGTAGTCGCTGCCGAGCACCTCATCCGCCACTTCCTGTACCGCCGCCAGGGCTTGTCCGGAGCTGTAACCGGGCGCCGGGCCGCCGAGGATCTTCGCCGCCGGGTAGACGTTGAAGCGCGCATAGGTATCCGGGCCGAGGATGCGCTGCACCTTGACCAGGGTCGACAGCGAGACCAGCTCGCCACCGGCCGAACGCACATACACCTGCGACAGGTCTTCCGGCTTGCGGCGGAACTCCGACTCCGATTGCAGGCTGACCTGGAAGGTGCGGCCATACAGGCTGAAGTCGTTGACGTAGTAGCTACCGAAGGTCGCCTGCATGGCGGTGAACACGTCGCTGATCGACACGCCCAGGGCGCGGGCCTTGGTGCGGTCGAGATCGATGTAGTACTGCGGCACGTTGGCGCTGAAGGTACTCTGCACCCCGCCCAGTTCCGGGCGCTTCTGCGCCGCGGCGAGGAAGCTGGCAACCCGCTCGGCCAGTTGCGCGGTACTGCCGCCGCTGCGGTCCTGGATATAGCCTTCGAAACCGCCGGTGGTGCTCATGCCGGTGATCGGTGGCGGGTTGAAGGTCATCACCACGCCGTCCTTCTGCTGCGCGCCCATGCCCATGAATTCGCGGGTCAGGTTGCGTGCATCGAGTTCCGGCGTGGTCCGTTCGCTCCAGTCTTTCAGTGGCACGAAGGACACCCCGGCGTTGCTCCGCGTACCAAAGGTCAGCACGTCGAAACCGGCGAAGGTCACCACGTCCTGCACCGCCGGGTGCGCCATCAGTTGCCGGGTGACGTCGCTGGTGAGCTTTTCGGTGCGCGTCAGGGAAGCGGCCGGCGGCAGGAAGTAGGCGTTGATCACATAGCCCTGGTCCTCATCCGGCACCAGGGAGCTGGGCACCCGACCGAACAACACCACCATCAACGCAATCATCAGCCCGAACAGCAGCAACCCCACCGCCGAACGCTTGAGGAAGAAACGCACACCGCTGGTGTAGCCGGCGGTCAGGCGATCGAAGCCGCGGTTGAACCAGCGGAACGGGGCGGCCGGTTCATGATGCCCCGGTTTGAGCAACAGGGCACAGAGCGCCGGGCTCAGGGTCAGGGCGACTATGCCGGAAATCACCACCGACACGGCAATGGTGATGGCGAACTGTTTGTACATCTCCCCGGCCAGGCCACCGAGGAAGCCCACCGGCACGAATACCGCGCAGAGCACCAGGACGATGGCGACGATCGGCCCGGTGACCTCCTCCATGGCCTTGATGGTCGCTTCGCGCGGGCCGATCTTGTCGCTGTTCATCACCCGCTCGACGTTCTCGATCACCACGATGGCGTCGTCCACCACGATGCCGATGGCCAGCACCATGCCGAACAGGGTCAGCAGGTTGATCGAGAAACCGAGCATATACATGCCGGCGAAGGTGCCGACCAGCGACACCGGAATCGCCAGCACCGGGATCAGCGTGGCGCGCCAGTTCTGCAGGAAGATAAAGACCACCAGCACCACCAGTACCAGGGCCTCGACGAAGGTGTGGATCACCTCCTCGATCGACACCCGGACGAACTTGGTGGTGTCGTAGGGGATCTTGTAGGTGATGCCGTCGGGGAAGTTCTGCGACAGCCGCTCCAGGCTGGCCTGCACCGCCTCGGCAGTATCCAGGGCATTGGCCCCCGGTTGCAGATAGACCCCGAAGGCAGCGTTCTGCTGACCGTTAAGCGAGGTCATCAGCGAGTAATCCTGGGCGCCCAGCTCGATCCGCGCGACGTCCTTGAGCAGCAGACTGGCGCCGGTGGCATCGCTGCGCAGAATGACGTTCTCGAACTCGGCCGGGTCGGTGAAGCGGCCCTGGGTGGTCACCGTGTAGGTAAAGTCCTGCGCCTGCTCCAACGGTTGCTGACCGAAGCTGCCGGCGGCGAACTGCGAGTTTTGCTCGCGAATCGCGCTGACCACATCGCTCGGCGTCAGGTTGTACTGCGCCAGCTTGTCCGGGCGCAGCCAGATGCGCATGGAGTAGTCTTTGGAGCCGAACTGGCTGACATCACCGACGCCAGGCAGGCGCTTGAGCTCGTCGATCACGTTGATCAGCGCATAGTTGCTGATATACACCGGATCACGCGAATCATCCGGGGAGAACAGGGTGACCACCTGAAGGATGTCGGAGGACTTCTTCACCACCTTGACGCCTTGCCGGCGCACTTCTTCCGGCAGCTTGGCCAGGGCGGCCTGGACCCGGTTGTTGACGTCGATGGTGGCCTGGTCGGGATCGGTGCCGACCTGGAAGTACACCGACAGGCTCATGGCGCTGCCGCCGGAGTTGGACTGCTGGTAGATCATCCCCTCAACGCCGTTGATCGACTGTTCCAGCGGCGCGGCCACGGTTTCCGCGATGACCTGGGCACTGGCGCCGGAGTAGGTGGCGCTGACCGATACCTGCGGTGGCAGGATCTGCGGGTACTGGGCGATCGGCAGCGCACGCATGGCCATCAGGCCGGCGAGTACGATGACGATGGAGATGACCGCCGCGAATACCGGGCGGTCAATAAAGAAGCGTGAGATCACCGAGACGCTCCTTAGGATTGCTTGGCAGGTTGGACGGGTGTTTCAGCAACTTTCACCGGCGAGTCCGCACGCACCTTGGGCAATCCCTCGACGATGACCCGGTCGCCTTCGATGACGCCGGACTCGATCACCCAGCGACCATCGGCGGTGCGCCCGGTGCTGACCTCGCGCATCCGCGCGACGCCGTCATTGTCCACCACATAGACAAAGGTGCCTCGCGGCCCCTGGGCCACGGCGCGCTCAGGCACGGTAATGGCCTCGGGCAGGCTAAGGCCCTTGACCAGCACTCGGACGAACTGGCCGGGCAGCAGTTTCTGCTCGGGGTTGGGCACCACGGCGCGCGCACTGACGGTGCCGGTGGCGCGGTCGACCAGGCTGTCGGTGAAGTCCACCTTGCCCTCCAGCGGGTAGCTGGAGCCATCGCCGTACAAGATTTCGACACTCATCTGCTCGCCTTGCAACACCAACGCACCGCTTTGCAAGCCGCTGCGCACGCTCTCCACGTCGCTGTCCGGGGCGGCAAAGTTGACGTAGATCGGGTCGAGCTGGGTGATGTTGCTCAGCAGGCTGGCATTCGGATCGCCGGCCACCATCAGACTGCCTTCGGACACGGTTTCCTTGCTGGTGATGCCGGAAATAGGCGCCGTCACCGTGCAGTAGTCGAGATCGATCTGCCTGGACTGCACCTCGGCCTCGGCGGCCTGGATATTGGCCTTGCTCTGCTCGAAGTTGGAGATCGCGTTATCCAGCTCGCTCTCGCTGGCAAAGCCCTTCTTCTGCAATTCACGGATGCGTTTGAGGTCGCGTTCGGTCTGCCGGTAGCGCGCCTGCTCCTGGGCCAGCGCACCCTTGGCCCGGGCCAGGGCGGCCTGGTAGGTGCGCGGGTCGATACGGAACATCACCTGGCCTTTGCTGACCCGACTACCTTCCAGGTAGGTGCGTTCCTGCAGGATGCCGCTGACCTGGGCGCGCACCTGCACCTCGCGGAACCCCGCGGTGCGTGCGGAGTACTCGAATACCAGCGGCAGCGGACCCACCTTGGCGGTCTCCACCACCACCTCGGGCGCGGGTGGCGCATCTGCGGCATGGAGCACAGACGCCAGCGTAGCGAAGGCTAAAAACCCGAGAACAGATGGGAGATGACGGGCAGCAAACATAGATGTCTCCGGGACAGCGAAAGGCGCCAAACACAAAGGCGACGATGCTAGTTACATACACCACTGATTGTAAATAGAACATCGTGCTCAAAATCATTACACTCTGTTCCCCAGACAGAGCCTAGCCAGAAATCACCCAACTGCCATGCGTCGAACCAAGGAGCAAGCCGAACAAACCCGCTGCGCCATCCTGGTCGCTGCCGAGGCATTGTTTCTGGAAAAGGGCGTGGCCCACACCAGCCTGGAACATATCGCCCGCCACGCCGGGGTCACCCGTGGTGCGGTGTACTGGCACTTCGAAAACAAGGCACATTTGTTCCACGAAATGCTCGACCAGGTGCGCCTGCCGCCCGAGCAGATGGCCGTGCGCCTGAGCGCCTGTGCCGGGCACGATCCCCTGCTGGCGCTGCACGAGCTGTGCATCGAGGCCATCGAAAACCTCGCCCGCGATGAGCGCAAGCGACGCATCCTCACCATCCTTCTGCGCCGCTGCGAATTCACCGATGAGCTGCGCGAGGCGGAACAGCGTCACGCCGCCTTCATCACTCAATTCATCGCCCTGTGCGAACAGCAGTTCGGCCAGCCCGGTGTCAGGTCGCGCCTGCAACCGGGCATGAGCCCACGCCTCGCTGCCTGCACCCTGCACGCACTGATCATCGGCCTGTTCCACGACTGGCTACGCGACCCGACGCTATTCGACCCACTGAGCGACACCGCGCCCATGATCGACGCCTGCTTTCGCGGCCTGGTGCGCGACTGGCAGGGCGCCGGCAAGAAACCCTAGAGGGGCCCCCGGGCGGTGCCCCACTTCAGCCCCCCGAAAGACCGCTTATATAGCGGCGGTGGGCTAAAGCCCACCCTACCCGCTGGTGCGCGACTGGCAGTAAGGATAGGCCGCGTAGGGTAGATGAGGATTTTTTCACCCACCACCGCTATTGGGTGAATGGGTGAAGCGTCATCCACCCTACCCGGCTACGCCGAGGCACCTGTGTAGGGTGCGCCGTACGCACCGGCAGCCGAGGCCGTGGCGCAGATTCATCGCCGCGCATGGCGATAGCGGACCAAAAGCATCGCGCCGGGTCAGCCCTCCCATAAAGCAGTCATTAGCTGCGAAGCCATGGCCGAATCAAACCTTACGCCAGCCCCGCCCCGTAGCCGGCCTCGGCAATCGCAATGATCAGCTCGTCACTCGACAGGCTGCTGACCACGCGTGCCTCACCACCTTGCAACTTCACCTTTACATCGGCAGCCGGATCACGCGCCTGCAAGGCCTCGGTAATCGTCTTCACGCAATGCTCGCAGGTCATGCCTTCGATCCTGAGTGTGTGAACCTTTGTTGTCTGCATCTGCAACCTCCTGATTGAATGTATGCCCCATTTTGCGGGATATGCTCAGTGTCCGTCTTCCTCCATGGGTAAGGTCAAGGCATAAAACAGCACTTGACCTTACCCATGGGTCAAGGTTGATCCTGTAATGGCACTCAACGGAGGCTCCTGCATGTCCAACCTGACTACTTTCGATCTGCCGATCAGCGGCATGACCTGCGCCAGTTGCGCCGGCCGGGTCGAGCGCGCCTTGCGCAAAGTGCCCAACGTGACCAGCGCCACGGTCAACCTGGCCAGCGAACAGGCGCGCATCGAAGCGCCGTCGGACAGCCTGGAGCAGTTGCTCGCCGCCGTCACCGACGCCGGCTATCAGGTGCCCAGCGAACGCCTGGAGCTGGCCATCTCCGGCATGACCTGCGCCAGTTGCGTCGGCCGCGTCGAGCGCGCCCTGGCGCAACTGCCCGGCGTGCTCACGGTCAGCGTCAACCTGGCCACCGAGCACGCGCTGTTGCAGGTCACGGCGGGTCTCGACCCACAAACCCTGTTGCAGGCAGTCGCCAAAGCCGGCTACACAGCCACCCTGCTGGATAGCGCCAAACCCGCCCAGCCCGCCGCCGAGCGTCACTTGCAGCGCGAACGCTGGGCCCTGGCGCTGGCCCTGCTGCTCACCGCGCCGCTGCTGATCCCGATGCTGGCGCAACCATTCGGCGCCCACTGGATGCTGCCGGCCTGGTTGCAGTTCGCCCTGGCCACACCGGTGCAGTTCGTTCTCGGTGCACGCTTCTACCGCGCCGCCTGGCTGGCCCTGCGCGCCGGTGCCGGCAACATGGATCAACTGGTCGCCCTGGGCACCAGCGCCGCCTATGGCCTGAGCCTCTATCAATGGGCGATCACCCCGGGCGGCACGATGCCGCATCTGTACTTCGAGGCCTCCGCGGTGATCATCAGCCTGATCCTGCTCGGCAAATACCTGGAAAGCCGCGCCAAACGGCAGACCACCAGCGCCATCCGCGCCTTGCAGGCCCTGCGCCCGGATCAGGCGTTGCGCCTGCGCGATGGCGTCGAGCAGTGGGTGGCGCTGAGTGCCCTGGTCCTGGGCGATCAGGTAGTGGTCAAGCCCGGCGAGCGCTTCCCGGTCGACGGCCAGGTGCTGGAAGGCCAGAGCCATGCCGACGAGGCCTTGATCAGCGGCGAGAGCCTGCCGCAACCCAAGCAGCCGGGCGACAAGGTCACCGCCGGGGCGATCAACGGCGAAGGCCGCCTGCTGATCGAGACCACCGCCCTGGGGGCGGAAACCGTGCTGGCCACGATCATCCGCCTGGTCGAGGACGCCCAGGCCGCCAAGGCGCCGATCCAGAAGCTGGTGGACAAGGTCAGCCAGGTCTTCGTGCCAACCGTGCTGCTGCTCGCCCTGGCCACCCTGCTGGGCTGGCTGCTGTTCGGCGCCACGCTGCAAACCGCGCTGCTGAATGCCGTGGCGGTGCTGGTGATCGCCTGCCCCTGCGCCCTCGGTCTGGCCACGCCGACGGCGATCATGGCCGGCACCGGGGTGGCCGCGCGCCACGGCATTCTGATCAAGGACGCCGAAGCCCTGGAAGTCGCCCATGGGGTCACGACCGTGGCGTTCGACAAGACCGGCACCCTGACCTCGGGCACGCCGCGGATCGCCCACATGACGGCACTCGACGGCGACACCGCGACCCTGTTGCAACTGGCCGGCGCCCTGCAGCGCGGCAGCGAGCACCCGCTGGCCAAGGCGGTGCTGGACGAATGCAGCGCCCGCCAGTTATCGCTGGCCGAGGTGGTCGACAGCCAGGCCCTGGCCGGACGCGGGATTGCCGGGCAGATCGGCGAGCGCCAGCTGGCCCTGGGCAACAAACGCCTGCTCGAGGAGGGCTGGCTGCACAACCCGAGCCTGGCCGCCGAGGCCCTGGCCTGGGAAGCCGAGGGCCGCACTCTGTCCTGGCTGATCGAACAGGCGCCGACGCCGCAGGTGCTGGGCCTGTTCGCCTTCGGCGACACCCTCAAACCCGGCGCCGCCGAAGCCATCGCCCAGCTCAAGGCGCAGGGCATCGACAGCCACCTGATCAGCGGCGACAACCGCGGCAGCGTCAATGCGGTGGCCAGTGCCCTGGGCATCGACGCCATACACGCCGAGGTGCTGCCGGCAGACAAGGCGGCGATCATCGGCGATCTGAGGAAAACCGGGGTGGTGGCGATGGTCGGCGACGGCATCAACGACGCCCCGGCACTGGCGGCCGCGGATGTCGGCATCGCCATGGGCAGCGGCACCGATGTGGCCATGCATGCCGCCGGCATCACCCTGATGCGCGGCGACCCGCGCCTGGTGCCGGCGGCGCTGGACATCAGCCGGCGCACCTACAACAAGATCCGGCAGAACCTGTTCTGGGCCTTCGTCTACAACCTGGTCGGCATCCCTCTGGCCGCGGCCGGCCTGCTCAACCCGATGCTCGCCGGCGCCGCCATGGCCTTGTCCAGCCTCAGCGTGGTGAGCAATGCCCTGCTGCTGAAGACCTGGAAGCCGAAAGATCACCAATAACCCAAATCGCGGCCATGGGCCGCTCCTACACGACGACGAGCGAGTCCACGAGATCCCCGTAGGAGCGGGCCATGCCCGCGATCACTATTTCACGGACAGACCGAAGGATGGGTTAGGCGCCCGCAAATTGACCTGCTGCCGGACCGTAGGATGGGTTAGCCGCCCAGGCGAGGCCCGGCAAGGCCGCGTTTTCTGCGCGGCGTAACCCATCATTGCGGCGTACCTGCTGACGTTCTGTTGGGTTACGCGGCGTCTCGCATCTGTGGCTTGCTCGGGAGTGCAGCCGCCGCTAACCCAACCTACGACTGCGCTCAACGCTCATCCTACGAACAACGTTTCGGAGACCGCCCATGAATATCGGCCAAGCAGCACAGAAAACCGGCCTCAGCGCCAAGATGATCCGCTACTACGAAGCCATCGAATTGCTGCCGGCCGCCGGGCGTAGCGACAGCGGTTATCGCCAGTACAGCCCGCAGGATCTGCATCGCCTGGCCTTTATCAAGCGCGCGCGGGACCTGGGTTTTTCCCTGGCCGAAGTGGCCCAGCTGCTGACCCTGTGGCAGGACCGCCAGCGCGCCAGCGCCGACGTCAAGGCTTTGGCCGCCGGGCATATCGTCGAGCTCAATCGCAAGATCGCCGAACTCAGCAGCCTGCGCGACACCCTGCAGGACCTGGTGCAACACTGCCAGGGCGACGACCGCCCCGACTGCCCGATCCTCAAGGACCTGGCGTCCGGCGGCTGTCATTGAAAGACGCCGGGCTACGCGCTCAAGCGCGAATCTGACGTAGGGTGGATGACGCTCTTTTCATCCACCCGGGGGACGAGCGTGGTGGATGGGTAAAGCGTCATCCACCCTATAGCGACCGCTGCAGCGCCGCGCAATCCACCGCAAAGTGATCGGCCAACTCCGGCCAGGGGTTGTCCGGCAGATTGACCAGCACGCCATAGGCACCGGCGGCGCGGGCGCATTCCAGGTCGAAGCGGTAGTCGCCGACCATCACCAGTTCGCCCGGCGTTACCTGCCAGCGCTCGGCCAGGTGCAGCAAACCGCCGGGATCGGGCTTGGGCGGCGCCTCGTCGCGACCGAGAATGTCGCCACTGGCGAAGCAGTCACCCAGGCCGATCGCCTGCAGGGTCACCAGCGCCAACTCGTGGGCGTTGCGGGTGAGGATGCCGAGCCGGCAGCCGCGTCCGTGCAACGCGCGCACCAGCTCGATGGCCCCCGGCGCCGGCTCGGCGCTCAGCGCCAGTTCGCGCTCGTGCTCCAGCAGCCAAGCGTACTTGGCGGCCGCGATGTCCTCGGGCAAGGCGGCCAGGTGGTGGAGGATGTCGTGCTCCAGGGGAATGTCCAGCGACCGCTTGATCGCGTCGAAGTCATGCACCGCCAAGGTCAGGGTGCCGTCCATGTCGAACACCCAGTGGCGCGCCGCGCCCAGCTTCATTTCCAGTCCTCGCGGCTCACTTCCAATCCTCACGGATTCGGGTCAGGCCTTCCTGCGCCACCGAGGCGACCAGTTGGCCCTGACGGTTGAAGATGCTGCCGCGGGAGAAACCGCGGGCATTGCCGGACCAGGGGCTGTCCATGGCGTAGAGCAGCCAGTCGTCCATGCGCAGGTTGCTGTGGAACCACAGCGAATGGTCGAGACTGGCGACCTGCATGAATTTCTGGAACACCGACACGCCATGGGGCTGCATCGAGGTGGTCAGCAGGTTGAAGTCGCTGGCGTAGGCCAGCAGCAACTTGTGCAGTTGCGGCTCGTCCGGTAGCGCACCGGCGGCGCGGAACCAGACATGTTTGACCGGCTCGCAGGCTTTCGGGTCGAAGGGATTGATCAGGGTCACCGGACGGATCTCGATGGGTTTGTCGCTGGTCGCCCGTTCACGCATGCGCTCGGGAATCATCGCCTCGACCATGCGCGCCAGTTCGGTCTCCGACTTCAGCTCCTCCGGCCCCGGCACATCCGGCATGGCGATCTGATGCAGGAAGCCCTCCTCGTCATACTGGAACGAGGCGCTGCAGAAGAAGATCGGCTTGCCCTTCTGCACGGCCACCACGCGGCGGGTGCTGAAGCTGCCGCCGTCACGGATGCGCTCCACCTGATAGACCACCGGCAGCGACGCATCGCCAGGGCGCAGAAAATAGCCATGCATGGAATGCACATGACGATCCGCCTCGACCGTCTGACTGGCCGCCGAAATGCACTGGCCGAGCACCTGACCACCGAACAGCTGACGAAAGCCCAGATCCTGGCTGCGGCCTCGAAAGAGGTTCTCTTCGATGGCCTCCAGGCTCAACAGGGCGACCAACTCGTCCAGTACCTGACTCATGCTTGTTCTCCAATAACTGCCCCAGCGGGCGGCAAACGTGATTCGGGATAGGCCGGTAAGCTGCTCAAGCGCTCATCCCACACCGCCCGACCCAGGGTGAAATGGTAAAGACTTTGCCAGCGGCTGTCGGCAAGTCCGAGCAATTCATGTACCGAATCATCGAAATAACAGCCTATACCGGTAGCGGACAGCCCCGCCGCCTCGGCTTCCAGATAGAGCAACTGGCCGATCTGCCCGCACTCCCAGTACAACCGCGGGTAACGCCAGGCGCCCGCCTGCAGGGCCGTGTCGAAGCGACTGAGCATGGCCAGGGCCACGCAGCCATCGCTGGCAATGTCCTGGCCACAGGAGAGAAACTCCGCCAGGCCGCGGGCGTCGCCTTCAAGCAGGCGGTACAGCGGCAATTCGTCGTGCACCCGTTGCCAGAGAAAGTCCTCGCGCAGGCCGGGCTGCGCCTGCCCGTCGACCCGCGCCAGCCAGTACAAACCGGACTCCAGGCCCTGCACGCGGTGAACGAACAGCAGCAGGTCGACCTGCGCCGCCTCGCCGGTCAGGGCGAAAGGCACCGGCGAATTGGCCGGCATCAGCCGCTGCAGCCAGGCGAACAGCAGCTCGGCGTGAATCCCGCTCTTGCCATCCATGGCCTGTGCGCTGCGCCGGCGATGCAGCAGCGGCCGCAGCGCCAGGCCGGGGTTGTCCGACTGCGCACGGCCGGGCTCAGCCGGCCAGGGTTGTGCAGGCAGGGCCGGCGCGCGACAGAGCGCCTGCACCCGCGCCAATTCCGGCCAGTCCTGGTGCTGAGGCGACAGGCGATTGGGCGCGCCACTCAGTTCCAGCGCCGCCAGGCCTTGCAGCAATCTCTCGGGCAGGGCGAACTCGCTGGTCTGGGCCGGGCCGATCCAGAGCAGGCAGTCGACATGCTCGGCCTCGGCAAAGCCCGCGCGACCCAGGCCGAAAACGCCGTCCAGACGCGCCTCGGCCACCCCGCGCAACAGGCGCACCTGCCAGCCCAGCGCGCTGGCGGCGATGGCCAGGCCAGCCAGGGCATGGCCGAGGTCATGCTGACAGTAGCGATAAGCGCGTTCGCCATATTTCCATGCCTCGCGCCAGGCAATGCTGGTCAGCGCCAGCAGGCAACCACCCGCGGGCAACGCCTGGGACAACTGTGCGGCCAGCTGCGCCGGCAGTTCGCCACGCACCTCCAGGGCATGGGCATCTGCGGTGTAATGGGCCAGCACGGCCTCGTCCTGCAGACTGCCGGCCGGCAGCAACAGATAGGCCTCGGTCGGGTGCAGATTGCCCGACGACGGATTGACCCGCAGCGCCCAACGGTTGCCGCTCGCCTCCTTCCAGGCCGACAGCGCCAGGCTGTCATACAGCAGCTGCGACAGGCTGGCCCGATTCAGCGGCGCCGGCGCGCCCAGCGGCGCGGCGAACACCGCGTCGTAGTCGGGCGACTCCTGCAGCGACCGGTGCCACAGCTCGATCAGGCGCGCACCGGCGTAACGCCGAAACGGCGCCGGCTGGGTCGCCCAGTCCAGCTGTCCAGGCCCGGGGGCGAAACGCTGCGGCTGGTGTTTGCTCAACTGGTGATAGGCGCGCACGGCGTCCTGCTCGGTCATTGGTGCTCCACTTGAGTCGGTCCAGGCAACGCCGCCATACTCAGGCGCTGCATTAAAGAGTGCCATTGTATGCGCCTGCCGCTGGTCTATCACGACGACTACAGTCCCCCTTTCCCGGCTGCACATCGTTTCCCCATGGAAAAATTCCGCTTGCTGCGCGATCACCTGGTGGCCGGCGGCCTGACCAGCGATGCCGAGTTGCTGCGCCCCGAGCTGTGCCCGCCGGAAGTACTGGCCCTGGCCCACTGCCCCGCCTATATCGCCCGCTATATGAGCGGCGAACTGCCCCAGCAAGACCAGCGCCGCCTCGGCCTGCCGTGGAGCGCGGCCCTGGCACAACGCACCGTACGCGCCGTTGGCGGCTCATTATTGGCGGCCGAGCAGGCCTTGCAGCATGGCCTGGCCTGCCACCTGGCGGGTGGCACCCACCACGCCCATTACGATCACCCGTCCGGCTTCTGCATCTTCAACGACCTGGCGGTGATCGCCCGCTACCTGCTCGAAGCCGGCAAGGTACAACGTGTATTGATCTTCGACTGCGACGTACACCAGGGTGACGGCAGCGCCCGCCTGCTCGCCGATGTCCCGGAGGCGATCACCGTTTCCCTGCACTGTGAAAAGAACTTCCCCGCCCGCAAGGCCGCCAGCGATTGGGACATCCCCCTGCCGATGGGCATGGGCGATGGCGCTTACCTGAAGGTGGTGGACGACGCGCTGAACTACCTGCTGCCGCTGTACCAGCCGGACATCGTGCTGTACGACGCCGGGGTCGACGTACACCGGGACGACGCCCTCGGCTACCTGCAGCTGAGCGACGCCGGCGTCGCCGCCCGCGACCAGGCGGTACTCGAGCACTGCCTGGGCCGCGACATCCCGGTGGTCGGCCTGATCGGCGGCGGCTACGACCAGGACCGCCATGCCCTGGCCCGCCGCCACGGCATCCTCCATCACAGCGCGGCCAAGGTCTGGGCCGAACGCGGGTTAGGCCGTACGGGTTAGCGGCGCAGAGCGCGTACTTGCCAACGGCGCGCTTGCCGAGCGCCGCGCTACCCAACGCAGCGTCCACAAACGCACTGCCATTGTCGGGTCATGCCACCGCAACAAGCCGCCGCCCGACAGCGCAGATCCCAGGCCACGGCCAGAACCCCACCCCATCCGCGACTATGCTTACCCCAGTGCCGAAAGCGTTTCCCAGCCAGGGATTTTCCAGGCTGCCGACCCCTTCGGCCGAGGAGGCCTGCGCCATGCAACTGCTCACGGTGAACATCGACAAGCCGGAAGAGATCAACTTCATCTTCGGCCAGACCCACTTCATCAAATCCGTCGAGGACATCCACGAGGCGCTGGTCGCGGCCGTGCCCGGGATCAAGTTCGGCATGGCCTTCTGCGAGGCCTCGGGCAAATGCCTGGTGCGCTGGTCGGGTACCGATAGCGCGATGATCGAGCTGGCCCAGCGCAATGCCCAGGCGATTGGCGCCGGCCATTGCTTCATCGTCTTCCTCGGCGCGGGCTTCTTTCCGCTGAGCGTACTCAACAGCATCAAGCTGGTTGCCGAGGTCTGCCGGATCTTCTGCGCCACCGCCAATCCGACCGAGGTGATTCTCGCCGAGACCGAACAGGGCCGCGCCGTGCTCGGCGTGGTCGACGGTTACTGCGCCCGTGACCTCGAAGGCGATGACGACATCCTCTGGCGCAAGAACCTGTTGCGCCAGATCGGCTACAAACTCTGAGAGGGTGTGAACAAACTCTCGCCTGCTGCGGCGTTCGATATGTAAACACCCTCTGAGTAACGGCCAGGCCGCCAGGTTTTGGCCCGGATCTATCGATGGGGGACAGCGAGGGGTGGCATGAAAAGGCTATTTCTCATTCGTCACGCCGACTCGAGCAAGGATGACGCCGCGCCGACCGACCGGGAGCGCCCCTTGAGCGAGCGCGGCAAGCGTGACGCGCCGAAGATCGGCGAACGCCTGGCCAGGCGCGAGCTCAAGCCCGACTTGATCCTGTCGAGTCCGGCCGTGCGGGCGCTGACGACGGCAAAGATCATCGCCGGCAAGCTCGATTACAAGCGCAAGCACATCGTCGTCGATGAGCGGCTGTATGCCGCCCAGGCAGATGACCTGCTCGAGATCATCCACGCGCTCGACGCTCGCCTGCAGTGCGTGATGATCGTCGGCCACAACCCCGAATTGAGCGAACTCGCCCAGCGCCTGTGCGGCGAGATCGGCCACCTGCCAACCGGCGCTGTCGCCGAGTTCGGCTTCGCGGCGAAGTCGTGGTCGGACATCGGCACCTGCCCCACCGCGACAGTGGCGTTCGATTATCCAAAGAAGTCGTAGCGATGATGACCCCCGCCCTCCCCCGCGCGACGATCAGAGCTTGTGAAAATACCGGCACCCTCTCCAGCCGTTTGCGGCAAGACGCGCTACGCGAAAAACGAGAGCGCTTGGTGAGCTAAATGACCCCGTCGTTCACGTAGCGCAACGGGATCCGGCCAAGCACCTGGCGCCAGGCGCCAGGCGCCGCGCCCGGAGCCCGCCGACACCGACAGGCTCACAGGGGACCAGCATGCCGACCGGCGCGCGCCGCCAACACCCGGGTCGCGCCCTGGGTCTTGCCGGTGAACCAGAGCACCCGGCTCACGCCCCGGGTGATCGCCACATAGGCCAGGCGCAAGCCTTCATCGCTCATCGCCTGGTCGTAGCTGTTGCGGAAGAATCCCGAGTAGGCATAGAGCGCATTGCGCAGCGGGTGCGGCTGCGCCGGCGCACAATCGTCGACGATGATCGCCACTTCGGCCTGCAGACCCTTGGCGCGATGGATGGTGTAGGCCTTGACCGGCAGCTGCTTGTCCAGCTGGGCCTGAATCGCCCGCAAGGGCTCGTTGCGCCGGCTCAACAGCAGCACCGCTGTGCGGTCGGCCATGCTGCGGCTGGCGACGTGGGCGCACTGGGCCTTGATCGCCGCCAGCAGCTCCGGCATGCGCGCCTTGATGTCGAAGCCCTGCACCAGCTTGACCCCGTGATCGCCCGGCTGCATGGCCTTGAACGCCTTGCTGGTCTTGGTTTGCTTGCAGGCGACGCCGGCGAGCACCGCCTCACCGTCGCGGATCACCGGCTCGATGCAGCGGTAGTTGGTGGCCAGCATCAACAGCGCGCTGCTCTTCGCCTTGCCCTTGCCCGGGAAGTGCCGGTCGAAGTCCATGAACAGTTCCGGCGAGCTGCCGCGCCAGCCATAGATCGACTGCCAATCGTCGCCGATCGCCATCAGGCTGACCGCCGTGCCCTGGCGCGCCAGGCAGCGGTGAACGGCCTGCAGCCACTGGACGATCTGCGGCGAGATGTCCTGGAATTCATCGATCAACAGGTGATTGAACGGCGCCAGCACCTCGGCCGAGATCCCCGGCGCGTCGCCGGCCAGGCGTTCGCCGAGACGCTGGAAGGCGCCGTCGAAGGTCATCAGGCCCTGCTCCTGCAGACAGCTCTCGAAGGCCTTGCAGAACAGCACCAGGGCCTCGATAAAATTGCGCTCGCGGACGGAGCAGGACAGCGCCTGGAGGTCTATCCGCTCGGGACGGATGCCGATGCTCTGGATAAAGCCGGCCTGCACATAAAAGGCCTCGAACAGCGGCAAGGCAGTGAACTCACCCGCCAGCTTGAAGCCATCCAGCGGCGCCTTGGCCGCCCGTGGCCGCTTGCCCTCGGTGGTGCCCGCCGCCGGCGCCGGCAGCCCCAGCAGGCTGTGCACCAACTCGCGAAACACCGGTTCCTGGGCGTAGCACTGCTGGTAGGCCTGCTTGAGCAGGCGCTGCTGGGCCGGACGCAAGCGCGCCGAGGTCAGCGGGTTATCCAGCTCGCGCGGCGCACCGTGCGGGTCGTCCAGCTGCTCGAACCAGCGCGGGCTGTTCAGCGCCTGCTTGGCCAGCACGCCCATGGCCGAATGGAAGGTGCGCACGCACTGGCGGGCCTGGGCGGCGTCGAAAGGGTACTGCCAGAAGCCCAGCACCCTGAGCAGTTGCTCGCGCAGCTCGGCGCAGGAGGCGTTGGTGAAGGAAATCACCGTCAGCCGCCCCGGCTCGATGCCCAGATGACACAACATGAACACCACCCGCAGCACCAGGGTGGTGGACTTGCCCGACCCCGCCCCGGCGAAGATCCGCGTGAGCGGATGGCGCCCGAGGATCATCGCCCACTGCTCGTCCGAAGGCGCGCTGATCACCCCCGCCGCCACCGCCTGGGTGACCCGCGCGCGCATGGCCTCGACCTGCGCCGCGTCGACCGCCAGCAACGCCGGCCCGTAGATGGCCGTGCTGGCCGGCTTGCCGGGTTTGCCACGCGGCCTGGCAGGCTTCTTCCCAGCGCCCGCCTTGCCCTTGCCAGCTGCAACGCCAGCCTTCTTCGCCCGGGTCCGCGGCTTTTTCTGCGGCAACCCCGCCTCGCGCTCGGCGCGCAGATAGGCCGTGGTTCGCGGGAAATAACGCGCCAAGGCCCCGGAGAGGAGCAACTTGTAACGCCCGACGGCAGACAGCATTCGACGATTACCCCCTGGGCATGATCTATATGGCTGAATGATAAGTGTTTTTTGCCGGGGACTGGCAAGCGCTGGAGGAACGGTGCAAATAAAGGGGTTTTGTGCTCGGCCGCCGGGTGGGCACCTGTATAAATAACTCCTCCCCTTTTCCCGAAGTCAGAGGTTGTGAAAATCTCGAGCGCCGTCGCCAGAGCGTCTCCGGTGTTCGCGGCGAGGCGTGTGGCGTGAAAAGTGGGGCCGTTCGCCTCGCGCCGGGCGATAGCAGTTGGTCACGAATGACTGGAACCGGCCCAGACTGTGTAAAAACGTTGGCATCGACCTTGCTATGATTTGATGGATTCGAATCGGCGGGGGACGTCAATGAAGCGTTTTATCCAGGGAGAGCATCGAGGGCAAAGTGCGCTGCTTCCCGAGAGCCTGGATGACTATGTGGCGGACACCAACCCGGTGCGGGTGGTCGATGTTTTCGTCGATGAGCTCGACCTTGGCGCGCTGGGTTTCGAGGGCGTCGTCCCAGCGGAAACCGGCAGGCCGGCCTACCATCCTGCCGACCTGCTGAAGATCTACATCTACGGTTATCTCAATCGCATCCAGTCCAGTCGCCGCCTTGAACGCGAGGCTCAGCGCAACGTTGAGTTGATGTGGCTGACCGGACGCTTGATGCCGGACTTCAAGACCATCGCCAACTTCCGCAAGGATAACGGCAAGGCAATCCGCGGCGTCTGTAGGCAGTTCGTGGTGCTGTGCCAGCAGCTTGGTCTGTTCTCTGAAGCGCTTGTGGCCATCGATGGCAGCAAGTTCAAGGCGGTCAACAATCGCGACCGCAACTTCACCAGCGCCAAGCTGCAGCGGCGTATGGAGGAGATCGAGTCCAGCATCAATCGCTACCTGACCGCACTGGATACCGCAGATCGTCAGGAACCTCCCGTGGCGCAGGTCAAAGCCGAACGCCTACACGACAAGATCGCGACCTTGAAAACTAAGCTGCAAGAGCTCAAGGAAATCGAGGTTCAGCTCAACGAAACACCGGATAAACAGATATCCCTGACCGATCCCGATGCCCGCTCAATGAAGACCCGGGGCAGCGGAATGGTCGGCTACAACGTGCAGGCGGCGGTCGATGCGAAGCACCATCTGATCGTGACGCACGAGGTCACGAACGACGGAGTTGATCGAGACCAACTGAGCTCCATGGCCAAGCAGGCGCGAGAGGCCATGGGCGTCGAGAAGCTCTCGGCGGTCGCAGACAGAGGGTATTTCAAAGGCGAAGAAATCCTGGCGTGTCATGAGGCTGGAATCACTGTTTTCGTACCCAAGACGCTGACCTCGGGAGCGACAGCGGCTGGCCGCTTTGGCAAAGGTGATTTCATCTATGACGCAGCCAAGAACGAATACCGATGCCCGGCAGGGCAAAGCCTGATCTGGCGTTTTTCAAGCGTCGAGAAAGGGCTGAAGCTGCACCGCTACTGGAGTTCGCACTGCCAAGGTTGTGCGTTGAAAGAGCACTGTACGCCTAGCTCAGAGCGACGAGTGAGCCGCTGGGAGCATGAGGCAGTGCTCGAGGCGATGCAGAGTCGCCTAGATCAAGCGCCCGAGATGATGCGGATCCGCCGCCAAACGGTTGAGCACCCGTTCGGCACGCTGAAGTCCTGGATGGGCGCCACCCACTTCCTCACCAGAACACTCGACCGGGTGAGTACCGAGATGAGCCTGCATGTGCTCGCCTACAATCTCAAACGCGTGTTGAACTTGCTGGGCAGCGGTGCCCTGATGGCCGCGATGAAGGCCTGAGGCCTGTTTTACGACTCTTACCGCCCTCCAGCAGGCGCGCCGAAGCCGAAAGTGCCATAGCAACCAGAATCACCGAATGCGCCTGATTGGGCCTCCCACGGCCTCCTGGACACTGAGAAAATCCCCCGGCAGTTGATTGCCATCACTAACTACGTTTTTACACAGTCTGGGCCGACTCCAGCCAGCTGCTACTGGCGACTCCCGGCCAAAAGCAGCCTGTCGCCAGCGTCAGCATTAGACAGTCAATATCAGCCCGTCGAGCAGAAATGCATGGCGGTGCCTACTAAATCAGGGGCGGTTCAACCCCATGATGGAGCGCATTGCAAACTCCAGCTTTAGCCAACTCCTAAACACCGCCTCTTAGCTCGCCATTTCCTGAATCGCCCCCGCTATTACTGAGCTCCACTGCGGGGCGAGAGGGACACACGTAAGATGGAAGATAAACCAACACGCATAAATGCATGAAGGCTCATAGCATTGCGCCGTTGAGAGCTTACCGTGCGCCACTTCGTGCCTTAGCATGGGGCCACCTTTGACGTTGAACAGGATGTGGAATAGGTACGTATTATCTACCCCGAACACCTGCTCTATCTCTTCCCAGTAGTTCGAGAGCAACTGCTTGAGTGACTGATCTTCCTGGGTGAGATCCACATTCAGCTTGGCGGTATTCGATCTGCGGCTGTTCAGCACATGCCTGAGGGCGTTCTCAAGCTGCGGGATCAACAGGTGAGCTGCCGAGACCATGTCCCCCTGTACAAGCTTAGAAAAGCCCTGGGAGAAAATTGCCTCGAACCCTGGCGGCACGAATCCACTGCTACAGACAATGGGCTCAAAATGCCGATCATCAATGAGCTGACAACGGCTCATCGTTATACACGCTGGCCGAATAAATGCCTCTGTCGCTATTTGGTAGTGAAGTCCCGCCTCACTAAGGCTTTCGTGAGCAAACCACTCCTCTGGCGGTTCACTGCCAAGCGGCACCTGCGCCGCTGTCGCGATCACCTTTCCTCGTTCGTCGGCATAGGACTTACCGAACATCGACGAGAAGAAGTATTTGTCTCTCTTCTCCAAACAGTTTTTATGAAGCGCAATTTTGTCTGGGGCGCGACATGCGAATGCCAGTCGCAGCAGCATTTCGTGAACATCAAGCGGCTCGAATTCTTCTATCGTCGCCCGACGCTCATCCGTTAAGTCTATCGGCACACTGAACGAGCCAAACTCGGAAAGCGAATCTTCCTCATGCTGCTGGAGCTCCGTCTTGAGGAGCTCGACTCTCTCCGCCATACCGCCAATTGCGCGGAATTCACCAATAGCACTGCGTGTCCATGAGGCTTTTGCCATGGCGGTGCTGACGGAGTCTCGCATGCGTAGCGTCTGCTCCGCCGCACTCACCTTACATCTAACAGCAGATTCCTTGTCGTCCAGCTTGAGATAAGCACGAGCCGCATGGAGCCATACTCTCTTCACTGCCTCAGCATATTGTTTATCTTGCGTAGCTTGCGCCAATGCCTCGGCCACAGCCGCAATTTCCTGCCAATCAAGCAGTCCACTGGACTGGGCAATGGATGACAACTTCACGAAGGCGACAAGGCACTCATTGTCCTTGGCCGTTTCATAGGCCAGTTTCAGCACATCCTTGGCACTGTCCGGGATCTCTTTCCGCTTGCCAGCAGAGGCGTAGATAGCGAATGCCCGATCAATGAGATCAACCACCTTGAAGGGAACCGCAAAATCCGACTCGTATTGATCGAGCAGCTCTCTTTTGAAGAAGAGCTCTACTGCATTCAAATACGAACTCGCGGCAAGCGCGGCGACAGCATGGAGCTTGCGGTTGACGTACCAGCAGCTATCAGCGATCCGAGCCCGAAGCAGGGGGTGGTCAATCTGCTCGGCTATCTGGACAAGAACTCCCTGTTGCTCGCCCAGGTAATCACTCGGGATGAGCGTCCGCTTACCCTTAAAAATGATCTGGGGAGAGAAGGTGTCGGGCCTGCTGGGATTGAAGTGATAGCTACAGACAACTGCCAAGACGTTGAAGGCCCTAAAAGCAGCGGCATCGCCAGCGTTTTCTGCGGCCTGAGCAGCCTCTCTAAATGCATGCTCCAGCGTGTGAAAATGCAGCGAGTTGCTCATCGCCATGATTGAGGCTGGATTGATATGTGCGAAATCGTCCAGAGTCGCCAGATCCATCAGCGGTTTCTTATCTTCATCCTTGCTCGACATAAACTCACCCCACTCGCCCAGGTTGGTTTACTGGGTCTCTTCAGTTGCCAAACCAGCCATAAATGATTCTAAATCCCGTAAATTTGAGTAGCTAGCTTCTCTACGACTAGTGTCGCACTGCACTTTTCGTCACTGCTATTGATGACCAATACTTCACCGGGAACTAATTGTTCTGGAGTTTCCACGCCATCGCTATCAATTAGCAATTGAACCATTGGCTTGGTGCCGATTCTGTGCTGCAAATTTTCTTGCAGCTCAGCCTCTAGACGCTTTCCACGTCGGAAAATAACGATAGCGCAGTTTGCGAACAGATTAGCCTCGCGACGTTCAAGTGCTCCCTCCATTGCTGTTCCGCTACCGCAGCTAATCCCTTTGGCTCTGAGAGCGCTTTGGATTAGCTCCACAAAACGCATTGATGAGTCGGATTGATCTAAAAGGATAATGTCGCACTTGCTATCGGACCAAACCTGAAGCTCATACGCTCCGGGAGTCAAGTCATCATTTGACGAGCAAGCTTCGACAAACTCTTTGCCGAGGTCACTTAGCTGTACTCCATCTATAAAGCCTTTAGATGTTAGGCTGACAACCGCGAGGTGCTCAATACTGCCAGGGGCATAGCCCGTTAAAATAGACTCGGCTGTTACCGAGCCTGATCCTTGCTTAGGAATTATTGCGTATTTTGAAACCACATATGCCTTTCTTAAAAAGTCCAAGTGATCCCAGGCAATATCTTTTAGAGCAAGAATATTATGCCGTCTTAGCTCAGGTTTTATTTTTCCTAAAGCGATGCTCCGGGTAAGCAGTGCGTAAGGTATTGTTTTCTCGTCTTCGATGTCTGATAGACATGCGTGCATCAGCGCATGAAAATTAGCCTCTTCTAGTTCGCCGTCTAAAATTTCTTCATCAAGCACTTCATCGCGGTAAAGAAGATGTTGATGGAATTCTAAAATCCGTCGGTCATCTCTAGCATGTACATAGTCCCGAACCTTACCCACTCCGGTTTTTGAAAGTTCGTACAACGCGTTAGCGATTGGAGAGCCCGCCGAGGCAATATGCACGCCAACTTTCGCAGCGATGTCGGCGACCTTTAGTACCGTAGCAGTATTCGGGTGCCGTGATATACGCATCAGCTTTCTTGTCATCCTTGCCATCGTCAATCCTTTCTAGTGGGTAAACCGTGGTTAGATTACCATCTGATTTTGATCAGGCCATCAATGCGGAGGCGGAAGCAAAGCTGCTGCGACCTAGTTGCAGGTTCGATCTTGCCGCAAACATAATGGATAGCTCAGTGAGGGTGGTCCGTGCCCAACGCCAACCCTAACAACACTAGCGAAAGAATACGAAGGGGCATCGGCACTGTCCGCTTTTGGCCGATTCTGTTGAAAAAGTCGGATTTTCTAGATCGCCTGAACTCAGGCACGGCCATCAGCGGAAAACCTACTCACCACATTGAGTGGTTTTTCGGTTCTTCGTTGACCTTTGTAGCTTTGTTATTGGGTTAATTTGAGG
>NZ_JAWVXU010000035.1:0-23865 GCF_033723075.1 Pseudomonas sp. | reverse complement strand
GCCGCGGCTGACGATACCGGTGACCCGCTTGGCGGTCAGCGGCACATAGCGCAGCAGCACGCCGGCGTGGATGGTGAAGTAGTCGACGCCCTGCTCGGCCTGTTCGATCAGGGTGTCGCGGAACAGCTCCCAGGTCAGGTCTTCGGCCACGCCGTTGACCTTCTCCAGCGCCTGGTAGATCGGCACGGTGCCGATCGGCACCGGCGAGTTGCGGATGATCCACTCGCGGGTTTCGTGGATGTGCTTGCCGGTGGACAGGTCCATCACAGTATCGGAGCCCCAGCGGATGCCCCAGGTCAGCTTGGCCACTTCTTCCTCGATCGAGGAGCCCAGCGCCGAGTTGCCGATGTTGCCGTTGATCTTCACCAGGAAGTTGCGGCCGATGATCATCGGTTCCAGCTCGGTGTGGTTGATGTTCGCCGGAATAATCGCTCTACCGCGGGCGATTTCCTCGCGGACGAACTCGGCGGTGATCTGCTTGGGCACACTGGCACCGAAGCTCTGGCCGGCGTGCTGCTGCTCGAGCAGACCGGTGGCGCGGGCCTCCTCCAGCTTGAGGTTCTCGCGGATGGCGACGTATTCCATCTCTGGGGTGATGATGCCCTGGCGCGCGTAGTGCATCTGGCTGACGTTCTTGCCGGCCTTGGCCCGGCGCGGATTGCGCACGTGGGCGAAGCGCATCTTGGTCAGCTCGGGATTGACCAGGCGTTCCTGGCCGAAGTGCGAGGACAGGCCGTCGAGCAGCTCGGTGTCGCCACGGTCGTCGATCCAGGCCGAACGCACGTCGCCCAGGCCCTGGCGCACATCGATGGTCACGCTCGGATCGGTGTAGGGGCCGGAGGTGTCGTAGACCAGCACCGGGGCGTTGATCTCGCCGCCGAACTCGGTCGGGGTAATGTCCAGGCTGATCTCGCGCATCGGCACGCGGATGTCCGGGCGCGAGCCCTGCACGTAGATTTTCTGCGAACGCGGAAACGGCTGGATCGACTGCTGATCGACCTGGGCCGACTCGCTCAAAATCGGGCTCAGATTCTTGCTATTGGCCGACACGGAACTCTGACTCATGGTGGACTCCTGAATAGAACGCTGAAGGGCGCTGCGTAAATGAATGAAAAACCTTAACCAGGGCCGCTGCCGCCCCCAGAGCCAGTGGTGCCAGGGCCACTGATCCAGCAATGGCGGGGCCGGCACCTGGCTCCACTGATCGCCCAGGGTTGGTTCTTGGCGACTGGCCAACGCTGGTTAAACTGCGCGCACCTCTCGCTTGACGAGAGTGGCCTCCTCACCTCGGTCCAGCCTGCCGCCTCACGACAAGGCACAACGACCGAGGCCTGAACAACAATAACAATCCCGCCAGACAGCCCCGCGACCTGCTGCTACAGCCGGCCTGCCGCTGTCTGTTGCTATGCGCCCCAGGAGCCGACCAACCACGACAGCCTTAACGACAGACGAGATACCTGCCATGACCGACTTTACGACCCTGAAAGAAATGGGCATCAGCTCCTTCGAACTCATTTCCCGCTTCAGCCTGCGCCGCGAACACGACCGCGACGTGCTCAAGGTCTATTACCTGCGCCCCGTCACCTCGTTGCGCCCGCACAGCCAGAAGTTCACCTTCGCCCGTCCGCGCAACTCGATTCCGGGGCAGAGCCGTCACAGCCAGGCCTGGCAGCAACTGACCGATTGCAGCCCAGTACTGCAGCAGGCCCTCGACGAGCTCAAGCTGCTGACCGGCACCAGCGAGCAACCACTCTCGCCCAAGCAAGAGCTGCTGCAGGATTTGCAGCACCTGGAGAATGTGGTTGAAGCCAAGCTGGCCGAAATCCGTGAAAAAATCGAGCGCCTGAACTGAACCCGCCTCAGGCACTGGCCTGCTTGGTCTGGGACGGCATCAGGCTGGCCATCTTGCGGCCGAACAACTGAGCCAGGGCCCCGGGGTCGCCTGCGGCCTCGTCCAGCGCCTCGACCACGGCCTGCAGGGTCGGCCGGGTCTTGGCCAGCAGCTCGTCGATGTAGAACTCTGGCGCGATGCTCGTGTGCGCCTGGTAACGGCGAAACAGCGCAAGGAGCTGCGGGTCCAGCTTGATCGTCAGCGTATCGGCGGACATCTGATTGACCTCTCAAGGTTTTCGGCAACTACGACCGAGTGGTTAACGTCTGGCACCATCCTTAGCCGCCGCCGCGCCAGACCATAGAGCCAGTTTTCGCCCGAACGTGGCGCCAGCCATCACTGGCCGCATCAGGCGTCGGTAACTGGTCCCTCTCCTGTCTCGGCCACGCCCCTAGAATCACTGGCCATCCCCCGGCCCAGAGGCGACATCCATGACCGACCTGACCATCGAACCCGCCAGCCGTCTGGTTCCTGCCCGGGAATTGTTCGGTATCGACTCCTGCATGCGCGTGCCGGTATTCCTCACGCCGAACGAGCTGGTGCCGGAGATCGACCCGGCCTATCGCTTCAACCCGGAAGTAACCCTGGCGATTCTCGCCGGCTTTACCCGCAATCGCCGGGTGATGCTGCAGGGCCTGCACGGCAGCGGCAAGTCGACCCATATCGAGCAGATCGCGGCGCGGCTGAACTGGCCCTGCACGCGGGTCAACCTGGATGGTCATATCAGCCGTCTGGACCTGATTGGCAAGGACGGCATCGTCCTGCGCGACGGCAAGCAAGTTACCGAGTTTCAGGAAGGCATCCTGCCCTGGGCGCTGCGCCGGCCCATGGCACTGATCTTCGACGAATATGATGCCGGCCGCCCGGATGTGATGTTCGTCATCCAGCGCATCCTCGAGCGCGACGGCAAGCTCAATCTGCTCGACCAGAACCAGCTGATCCACCCGCACCCATGGTTCCGCCTGTTCGCCACCGCCAACACCGTCGGCCTGGGCAACCTGAACGGGCTGTACAACGGCACCCAGGTGCTCAATCAGGCGCAGCTGGACCGCTGGAACATAGTCGCCACCCTGAACTACCTGCCCCAGGCCGAAGAGGTCGCGATAGTCGCCGCGCGGGTGCCGCACCTGCTCGCCCGGCATGGCGAGCCGCTGCTGGAAGCGATGGTGGCGGTGGCCAATCTGACCCGCCAGGGCTTCGCCGCCGGCGACCTGTCGACCCTGATGTCGCCGCGTTGTGTGATTTCCTGGGCGGAGAATATGGAGATCTTCAGCGACCCGGCGCTGGCCTTCCGCCTGTCGTTCCTCAACAAGTGCGATGAGGCTGAACGGCCGATCGTCGCCGAGTACTACCAGCGCTGCTTCGACCAGGAGCTGGGCGAGTCGGCGCTGCCCTTGCTCGCCCTGGCCTGACCCTGCAAGGACACCCACCATGAACCAGCCGCCACGCCGCGAGAAACGCCAGCAACAGCTCGAAGAACTCTGCGCGGCGACTCTCCGAGCACTGTCCGGGGAGCCGCGTGTGCGCTACCGCGGCGGCCGCCTGGACGTGCAGGACCGGCACGTCCCAGTGCGCGCCCCGCACCTGCACCCGGACCCCGAGGTCGATGACTTCCAGGCTTGGCGCGGGGTGACCGACAGCCTGGCGCTGCGCATCAAGCACAGCGATCAGGCGCTGGTTCGCCAAGTCCTGCCGGCGCAGCCCATCGCGCGCCTGGTATTCGAGCTGCTCGAACAGCTGCGCGTCGAGTCGCTGGTGGCCGACAGTCACCCCGGCGTGCGGCGCAATCTGCTGCAACGCTTCGAGCAGTGGAGCCAGCAGTTTCTCGACTCCGGGCAGACCGAAGGTCACGTCGGCCTGCTGCTCTTCACCCTGGCGCAGATGAGCTGGATGCTGCTGTGTGGCGGGCGCGCCGGCGAACAGACCGAAATGCTTATCGAGGCGCCGCGCCTGAGCCTGCTCGGCCATTTCGGCGCGGCCTTCGGCTTGCTGCGCCGCTGCCGCCATACCCAGGCGGAGTTTACCGAGCATGCCCTGCTGATCGCCGCCAAGGCGCAGGAACTGATCGAGCAGCTGGATGCCGAGTTGCTCGGCAACGACGAACGCAAGGTCTCGGAAATCGCCGAGAAAACCCACCTGGCCTTCGCCCTGCTACTGGACGTCGAGCAGGATGGCGAGGGCGACGGCAATACCAGCGGCGCTGCCCAGGGTAATTCGCGCGGTAGCGACAACTCCTTTACTTACCAGGTGTTCAGCCGCGACTACGATTGTCAGCGCAGCGCCGCCAGCCTGGTGCGCCCCGAACTGTTGAAAGAACTGCGGCAACGCCTGGACCGCCGCCTGGCCGGCCAGGGCCTCAACCTGCCGCGCCTGGCCAAACGCCTGGGCGCCCTGCTGGCCGCACCGCGTCGGGATGGCTGGGCCTTCGCCCAGACGGACGGACAGATCGATGCCGGCCGTCTCAGCCGCCTGATCATCAGCCCCGAACAACGCGAAATCTTCCGTCACGAACGCGAACGCCCGCACAGCGATTGCCTGGTCAGCCTGCTGATCGACAACTCCGGCTCCATGCGCAACCACATCGAGAGCGTCGCCCTGCTGGCCGACGCCTTCAGTCGCGCCCTGGAACTGGCTGGCGCGCGCAGTGAAATCCTCGGTTTCACCACCGGCCAATGGAACGGCGGTCGCCCTCTGAAGCGCTGGCGCGGCATGGGCCAGCCAGTCAATCCGGGGCGACTCAACGAGCTTAGCCATCTGGTCTACAAGGATGCCGAAACCTCCTGGCGGCGTGCCCGGCCGAATATCGCCGCGTTGCTCAAGTCCGATCTGTTCCGCGAGGGTATCGACGGCGAAGCACTGCTCTGGGCGCGCCAGCGCCTGCTGCAACGTGACGCGCGGCGGCGCATCCTGATCATCGTCAGCGACGGTTGCCCGATGGACAGCGCCACCCATCAGGCCAACCAACAGGACATCCTCGACCTGCACCTCAAGCAGGTGGCGCGGCAGATCGAGCAGGAGGGCAGCATCGAGCTGTACGCCCTCGGCGTCGGCCTTGACCTGAGCCCCTACTATCGCCACAGCCTGGAACTGGACCTGTCGCGTAGTCTGGACAATGCGGTGTTCGACGAAGTTCTGCAGTTACTGGCTCAGCGCCGCTGAGCCAGCGCCGCCAGCAAACGCCCGCAACCGTGAAAAATCCCCTTCCAGCCCGAACGCCAGCCCGCCGACGCCTGGTGCCAATGGCCGTCCCAGAGCGCTTTTAGCCTATTTTTTTGCCACCTCCGCGCTGGCCCCAGAAACGCCACTGATGTGGTCCTAAACAGCGCCGTACCCTGGGGGGACTATTGAACCCGGTCGAAGGGAAACGACGGGGATGTTTCAGCGAGGCTGACGTCGCGCAGACTACAGCCTCACTGTCGTCGCCCTGAGACACTCATACCCAGACGTGCCGCCGACTTTTTTGCAGACCCGGAAGCTCGTCGCAACAGACCCATCCTGCACTTTCGTAGCCAAAAATAACTACAACGGAGAACGCAGTTATGACACCCCGCAAGCACTTTACCCGTCCCCTGGCCCTGGCTCTGTGCCTGGTTGCCGCCGCCATCAGCAGTGGCCTCCACGCCAAGACCTTCCGCGTCGCCGTGGGCGATGGCGCCGGTGGTACTCAGCATGAGCTCGGCCTCAAGTTCGTCGAGGAGTTCAAGGCCAGAACCGCTGGTAAACACGACGCCAAGCTGTTCCTCAATGGCCAGTTGGGTAGCGAAGAAGACACCGTCAGCAACGCCGCCATGGGCACCCTGGACTTCTCAATTCTGGCGATCAACAACGTCACCCCCTTCTCCCCCTCGGTCGGCGTACTCACCCTGCCCTACATGATCCAGAGCCTGGATGATGCAGTGACCCTGACCCAGAGCAATATCGGCCAGACCATGATCGACAACACCGTGCGCGATGCGGGTGTACGCATCATCGGCTGGGCATACTCGGGCTTCCGTGTGCTGACCAACTCCAAGCGTCCGGTAACCACGATCGAAGACCTCGAGGGCCTGCAGATCCGCGTACCGAAGAACGAGATCATGATCGACACCTACCGCGCCTGGGGCATCAACCCGACGCCAATGGCCTGGTCGGAAACCTTCACCGGCCTGCAACTGAAGGTGGTCGATGGCCAGGACAACCCCTACATCACCGTATCGGCGATGAAATTCGACGAGGTGCAGAAGTACGTCACCAACCTACGCTACCTGTTCTCCATCGAGCCGCTGATCGTCAGCGAGTCGATGTTCCAGGAGCAGTCGCCTGAAATGCAGCAAGCGATACTCGACGCGGGCAAAGCCGCTACCCAACACAGCGCCGAGTGGCTGGTGGAGCAAGAGGGCAAGATCAAGCAGGAGCTGACCGCCAAGGGCATGGTCATCGCCGATCCGGCCAATGGCGAAAAAGAGTGGATCGATCACGCTGTGTCCCAGGTGTGGCCGAAATATTATGAGCAACTGGGGGGCAAAGATAAGCTCAACGATGTGCTCAAGGCGCTGGGGCGCGACGCGATCTAATCCTCTGCACGGGGGCCTAAAACCCCACAGTGCAAGCGTCGGGCGATTGAGCCGCCCGACGCCCTCGACTCAGAACCGCCAGCCCGCCAACCGGCAAAGCCTGGCTATTCGTTCCACGCGGTGAAGTGCTGTGCCCTGGCCCGGGTGCAACGCTTCAGGAGGCGCCCCCATGAAACCGGCCAGCACCCTGTTCAAGATCATAGACAACCTGGAAAACTACATCTGCCGCACGCTGCTGGCACTGTTTGTGGTCATCCTGTTTGCCCAGATCCTCAGCCGTAACCTGTTCAACCATTCGATCTCCTGGAGCGAAGAACTGGTCACTTACATGTTCGTCTGGTTCGCCTTTTTCGGTGCCAGCTACGCGGCCAAGCTGGCAGCCCACAACCGTGTGACCTTCCAGTTCAGGTTCATGCCACGCAAAGTGGCGGTGGGCCTGGAAGCCCTCTCCGACCTGATCTGGGTCGGCTTCAACAGCTACTTCGTCTACCTCAGCGTGATCTTCTTCATGAAGGCCAACGTGTTCTGGAAATCCCAGACCCTGGGCATTCCGATGAAGTACCTGTACCTGATCCTGCCCATCGCCTTCAGCCTGATGACCTTGCGCGTTCTCCAGGTCAATTATTACAAGCTGGTCAAGGGCATCGACATCCGCGACCCGGAAACCGAGGAACTCGACAAGATCATTCACGAGTCCGCACAGCGCGACGACAGCCAACTCCGGGAGCGGGTCCATGGTTGATACCAATATTGTCTATATCCTCTTCGGTTCCTTCCTCCTGCTGTTGCTGATCGGCACGCCGATCAGCATCTCGCTGGCGGTCTCGGCACTGGCCTCGTTCGTCTACCTGGGTGAGAACCCGATCAAGTTCGTGCAGATCGCCTTCACCTCGGTGGGCTCCTTTCCGCTGATGGCACTGCCGGCCTTTATTCTCGCGGGTGCGCTGATGGAGGCAGCGGGTATCTCGAAACGCCTGGTAACCCTGGCGGAGAGTTTCGCCGGGCCGATCACCGGCGGCATGTCCGCTGCCGCCGTGATGGCCTGCCTGTTCTTCGGCGCCATCTCCGGCTCCGGCCCGGCCACCACCGCCGCGGTCGGCATGCTGATGATCCCGGCCATGGTCAAGCGTGGTTACGGCAAGGGGTATGCCTCGGCGGTCACCGCCTCCTCCGGCGGCCTGGGGATCATCATCCCGCCATCGATCCCGATGGTGATCTTCGGCATCTCGGCCATGGGCATGCTGCCGTCATCCGATGCGGTGGAGAAGTACGGCGAATTCGGCTCGGTGTCGATTCCCAAGCTGTTCATCGCCGGGGTCGTGCCCGGGCTGATGCTGGCCGGCGGACTATTGGTGATGAACTACTTCCGCTGCAAAAAGCTGGGTTACACCGGCAGTGGCGAAGGCTGGTCCACGACGAAGATCCGCAAGGCCTTGCGTGATGGCTTCTGGTCGATCCTCGCCCCCTTCGTGATTCTCGGCGGCATCTACACCGGTCTGTTCACCCCGACCGAATCGGCCATCGTGGCGATCTTCTACACCCTGTTCGTCGGCCTGTTCATCCATAAGGAACTGCACATCAAGGAGCTGTTCAAGTCGCTGGAGACCACCACCTGGATCACCGGGCGGGTGTTGGTGATTCTGTTCACCGCCACGGTGTTCGGCCGCCTGCTGGTGGAAAACCAGATTCCGGCCATAGTCGCCGATTCGATGCTCAGCCTGACCGACAATCTTTACTTGATCTGGATATTGATCATCGGATTCCTGCTGTTCGTCGGCATGTTCATGGAAACCCTGGCGGCGATCATGATCCTCACCCCGGTGATTCTGCCGATCGCCTACAGCCTGGGCATCGACCCGGTGCACTTCGGCATTGTGCTGATCTGCTGCCTGAGCATCGGCTTCATGACGCCGCCGATGGGCGAGAACCTGTTCATCGCCTCCGGTATCTCCGGTACGGCAATCGAGGAAATATCGCACAAGGCCCTGCCTTTCGTGGCGATCCTGACCATCGCCACCGTGATCATTGCCTACGTGCCGGCGATCAGCCTGACTCTGCCCGCCCTCTTGGGTTATTGACTGAAGTTTATTTCGTAGATGCTCTCAAGCCTAAACCGTGCGTCCTAGCCAAGTAGGGTGCACGGTCACGGCATCGGCATAGAGAGGGAAACAGTTTTCTGCCATGCAAGGCCAAGACCGTGATCGCCAACAAGCGCTCGAAGGCCAGCGGCTACGCCGGCCTGGATAACGAACTGTTCTACCTGGACAAGACCATGATGGTCTTCGGCGACGCCAAGAAGGTCATCGAGGATATGGTCAAGGCGGTCGACTGACCGCTACTGATTGCCTCTGACCGCAGCTCACTGCATCAGGGTAGGCAGTGTCTAACTGCGATCTGCAGTGTTGCGTATACAAAAGGTGAACATTTGTATACGCGCACACGGTCCAGGAGTTTTCTATCTCGGCAATTTCAGCTGAGAAGGCCCCCGGATCTGCAGCACAAGCACAGCACTTGAAACTAATGAAATCGGAGGGAAATCACGGATTGGCAAAACGTGATTTGCCGATTTTTTAGCGGGCAATATTTCCGTGTTTTGATAGGAAAATCACACGCATAATCTTTGTTACCGATGTATATCAACCCATTGTTTTTAATTGACTTTATACGATCTCGCGGACCCTCAATGCACGAAAAATTGCGCAGCAATGTCGCCGTGATTTGACCCTATTTCATGAATAAATATTGTTTGGGAATTCACCAATCGGCCGCCTGCTTCGATATTGGGCGTATACAAATGTTCACCTTTTTCGTACCTCAGCCCCCATGGCGACCGATATTGCCTGTCGATGCGCCAATTTGAGTGGGCAGAGGGGGAATTCAGGCAAAAAGTGACCCGCTGAGGATCTCAACCCCCGAAATACCGGTATTTGAGACGTTCATGAAAATGCAAACAAATCATTGGGGCACCACAGCCCAGGCAGCACTAGGCCTCCACTCATTACGGCAGGGGTCAAATCACGCCCCGCCGTGCATATAACCAGCCGGAGACAACGACGGACCGTGATTTGAGGTTCGCAACTGCTCGATGAGGAGCGCTGCAAAATCGCCCCAGGCTCAGACCCAAATCACCCTCTCTGGTGCCATAGAAGGGGAAATCACAATTACGGCAAAGCAGTTTTCGGTTAATTCTGAGGCGGCAACCGTGGCTCGCCTGGCTATAGGGCATAAGCACGGCGCTGATGCAGTAGAAAGGAATGCACCAAAACGAAAATCCACCGACATACGCAGTCGGCTATCAATGAGCCGAAAATGATCCGCGAAAATCGGTTCAGCAGGCCCGCAGCCTGTTCGGCGGCCATACCCTGAGTCGCGTCGATGAAAAGATCACCCAGCTGAAGGCGGAAATCGCCAAGAGCAGCATCGAAACGCCCGAACTGAGCAACCGCCTGCTGCGCCCGCTGCAACTGGTCAAAGCCGAGCTGGAAACCGAAACCAGCATCGCCAATATCTACATGCTGCAGACCCAGACAGCAGACGAGCGCCTGCATGACGGCGTATTTGAACTCGAACGCGCCATCCAGGCCGAGGCCGAACGCCAACACAGGTTGCAGCAGGAACAGGCCAAGGTCGCCGCCCAAGCCGCCAGCCAGGGTAACGGGGTCAAAGAAGACCGCGCGCCCTCCCCGACCCCTGCCGCCAGGCCGGTGGCGCCACCAAAACCTGTGGTAGACGTCGCCGCCACTAGCGTATTCAACAAGCTGGGCAATGGCGTTTACCTGGAAAGCCAGCGCGACATCGAACGTTTTATCGACGCGCTAAAGGCCGAGCTGGAAGCGGCGATCAAGCAGGACAAACGGGTCAGGATTCGCTGACCCAGCCGCCAATGCACCTCGTACCGCTGCGCGAGCAGGCTCGACAGGATATGCAATGAATCCCGGCACCATTAAAAACACAGGCCAGCCCTTGCATTTCCTGATGACTACTGAGAACGTTGTCCTGAGTCCTAGGACTAGGGACAACGGGGTTTAATAATCGATGAAAAGTCAAGACATAGGCTTGTTGCTGAAACTGATCGCCCTGCAACGGCAGGAGTCGGAGCGCAGCCACGCAACGCCTGAAAAAGCCTGGCCGCACGACTGGCGCGACTGGGAAGAAGAGGCGGCAGCGCAAGACCCCGCAGTGCAGGGTGAGTTGGCAATCGGCCCAGACCATCACTCGTACTACACCGCCAGAGCGCTGGAACAGCAGACAGGTATCAGCAAGTCGCAAATCAACCTGTCGCTCAACCGCTGCATCGACATCGGCCTGGCTAAAACAGATCGCAAACTGGGTGTACCCAGAGCCAACAGCAAGGCCTTGTTTGATTTCATCGTCTACGGCCTCAAATTCGTGTTCCCAGCCCGGACGGGCGAAATGACCAGAGGCATCGCCACCGCCTTCGCCGCGCCGATCCTGCAAGACAAGCTGCTGAGTGCCGGCGAATACCCGCCGGTCTGGCCCGATGCCCGTGGCAACACCAAGGGCCTGGCCGTCGAACCCTTGTTCAAGACCGCCACCTATGCGGCAAAAAAAGACCCCGAGATGTATGCGCTGCTGGCGTTGGTCGATGCCATACGCCTGGGACACCCGCGCGAAAGCAACCTGGCCACTGCACTGCTCAAAGAACGCCTGGGCGTAACCCAATGACCATTTTCAACACCCAGATAGACATGCTCAAGCTGGTCGCCAAGGCCCTGGGGCCAGAGCTGCGTCAACACATGACCTTTGTCGGCGGCTGCACAACCGGGCTGCTGCTGACCGACGCATTCACCCGCGAGCAGGTGCGCAGCACCGACGATGTAGACCTGATCGTGCACGTCATCGGCTATCAGGCCTTTGCAACCCTGCAGCACCAGCTGGGCCAGCGCGGCTTCAAGGTCAGCGCGGGACAGGACGACGATGACTTCCCCATCTGCGCCATGAAACTCGGCGAGTTGCGCGTCGACTTCATTCCCGATGACGAGCGGGTACTGGGCTTCAGCAACCGCTGGTACAAAGGCGCCGTGGCCAGCGCAACAGCCTGCGTGCTCGACGACGAAACCACCATAAACCTGGTCAACCCCGTCTACTTCATCGCGACCAAGCTGGAAGCCTACAAAGGCCGTGGTCGTGGCGATGCGCTGAGCAGCCGGGATATCGAAGACATCCTCAACCTGGTAGACGGCCGTCCGGAACTGCTGCACGAGATCCACAGTGCATCCGCAGAAATTCGCGCCTACATCAGCCTGGAAATAGCCCGGCTGCTTGGCGACGCCAATTTTGAATATGCCGTAGCCAGCCAGTCCCTTGGCTCGAAGGATCGTGAAGAGCTACTGTTCGAACGCCTCGAAGAACTGGCCAAGGGGCACGCCTGATGCCCATCAGCTGGATGAGTCGCCAGGGCCAACGAACCCGCACCAACAACGACGCCGCGGCAGTCGGCCATAAGGATCACTACCTGCTGGCCATGCTGGTCGACGCCGCCGACAAAGGCAGCAACGGCCAAGGCCTTGCCCAGCACTGGGCGCAAACCATTGTCCGGGCAGCCTTGAGTGGCAACCAGCCGCCGGACATCGCCAGCATTACCCAGCTGATGCGCGAACAGCAGCGCGAGCTGCGGCATCACTACCTGCATGAAATAGCCAGTTACTGCTGCGTACTGATCGATCTGCAGAGCCGCCAGCTGCACATCCTGCATGCAGGCGACTGCCTGGTTGGCACACAACAGGCCAATGGCCGGATCGACTGGCTAACCACCCCACACACCCTGAGTAATCAGCCGCCCTACGCGCAACTGCCACCGGCAACCGAAGCTGCAGAACAGCGGCATCTGCTGACCCGATCCCTCAACGCAAGGAGCTTCTGCGCCCCAGACAGCTACGCGACCGTCCTCGAACCCGCCGCGAGCCTTCTGCTGTGTACCGACGGTTACTGGTACGAACACCTGAAGCAAGGCGTAGATCTGCAGCAGCTGCAAGACGACGCCAGCGTTCTGAGCCTGACACTCGGCGAGCCGACAAACCGGCAACAGACCGATTGCGATAACTTTTTCATCATTGCACCCTCCCCAGCCGACTCACTGCCCCGCTCACAGCAAGCGTCACGGCTAGAGTCGGAGCTGGCCACCACTCCGGTTGACAAGCCGAAACTGCCTTGAAGAGCAAGAAGCGCTATGTGCTCGGCCATAGCCTGCCGGCAGCCACGGCTCAGTGCATCGGCCAAGGTGCTGGAGCACGACTTCCATCTGCATGTGGTCGAGCTGCAAAACACCGGCCCGCTGACCCACATGGCCCTACCCAGTCTGGTGGCCTTCGCCTCCGGCCTGATGGGCCGCCCCGCACAAGGGCAGATGGTGGTACTCGGCGACATGAGCCTGGGCGGCAGCATCACCCCGGTAGAAAGCATCGCCGAATGCCTGCAAGTGGCCTTCGACGCTGGCGGTAAGCGTGTTTGCCTACCGATGAGCAGCGCCATGGACATCCCGACCATTCCGGCAGAGCTGTTCACCAAGTTCCAGACCAGCTTCTATGGCGAGCCGGTGGAAGCCGTGTTCAAGGCGCTCGGGGTTGATTGATGAGCGTTTAAATACTCACCAAAAGCACCATGGCTAAGGCGCCCAGAGGGTCTGAACATATCGAGCGCCGAAGTGAGGCTGCCTCCAGGCGTCAGTAGCACAACACCGCAGCGGGCGTTTGGAAACGACATTCGCCCGCATACTCAGCCGTTTCGCTGATAAACAGTAGCCAGCAGAGGTTTCTCGTTGGCTGGGGATAGGATGACCATCTGCCAGCCTGATTGGGTATTGAGATATCGAGCCGCGTCGTTCGCATGCGCATAGGTTCGGTTTTTATGCTGGAGCACATGCGCCGGTAGCCGGGCTTCTTGATCAGCCTCACGCAGAATTCTGCAGACACGCTGAAAGATCTGATCCGCGCGCCCCGCACGATTAGTTGCGTCGTAGTAGCGCTCAACGGCGTGGTGCGTGACACGCACGCGGCCCAAAACAGGATTTTCTATCTCGGGATAGTCTGGAGGCAAACCATCCCAGCGCACGCATGCAGAAGCCCCTACGCTTGCGCTTGCTGCCCACGCGCAAGCCTTCTCCACCTCAATATCTTTCAAGCCGAAAAGCTGAGTACGCAAAGCATTGGTGAATGAAAAAAGGTGTGCTTTTGAGCTGCTCTCGCGCAGAAGACGCTTAATCGCCCCGCGGGAAACCACTAGTTTGAGGTTTTTGGCGCTGCGCCCCTGCCCTGCAATCTCAATGCTCATCAGGAAATACCAGATGCCGAAGAGCTCTACGTAATCGAGCGCATCGCCACCAAAATCGACCGCAGAATGAACTTCCAGCTTTTGTAAGCAGCGATCATCACCGCTGAACGCCACTTCGTAGCAACCCTCCCCTGGCCCCTTGCTCGTGTGAAACTTCACCACTTTGTAGGTCATAGGTCACCTGAGAACGAAGTGTCGTCAAAGCCAAGCCCCGTACCCAGTTCCATAACGGGATCGTTGTCCGTGTCAAACATGCCTAAATATGGCGCGCTATCGATGGTCAGGATGCCCATCATTGCGTCGAGTATCCCCTGCGCCGGATCGCTTTCACTTGTGAATGGCTCATCCTTCCAGCTGGGGTAACTCGTGCTCGACAATGCAGACATCTGACCGAGCGCAACAGGCAGCACACAATCCCAATCCTCATCACTATGCCCCGTGAGAGCAGGGCCAAAAGCAGAACCTTCCGAAGGGATGTTGCTGCGCGCCATGAATACGGGAGCCTGGCGATTCGTGGAGTGCCTGCGCGTGTAACGCTGCCTGGATGCCCTGCCTGACTGAGCGGGAGAGTCCACTGGCTCTGCAAAGATTGATTCAGCGAACGTCTCTACTGGCCGCAGGCTTGGCTGATTGGCGCTGAGCTGTTTTTCAGGCATTTGTGCCCCGGCTTCACAAGCCCGCAGGCTCGATAAGAAGCGAGTACGCGGCAAAGCATCCGCCGGGCTTTTCAGGTAAGCCAACAACGCTGACTGCAGTCGCAGCAGTCGATTGCGCTGGGCGGAGTCTACAAATAGTAAGTCCAAGGCCGTGAGCCTTGAAAAGGCCTCAAGCGCATCGGCTTTTCGCACCATAAAGGAAGCGGCAAGTGCACTTAAACGGTTTTCGACGCCAGGGCTAAGAACGCTCATTTGATACTCCTCAAGCTGTGTTGTGCTTCCACACAAACACGGCTTTCTGAATATGCAACCAGGCGGGACTCGGCTCCCGTTGAGCGACTGATGCCCCTGAAAGTCACCATCACCAACGCTGATTCAGCCCGGTCGAATGTTCTTCTGGCTCTCATCGACCGTGGGCCAATTACCTGGAACACAACGGCCAAAGCGGCTCCAATCGTAGGCGGCGAGGACGGCTTGCATTTCTAAAATGCCTGTCAGGCTGTGATTTCACACATCACAAGTCATACAGGCAGGTGCATACACATGATCATTGTCGTCGGCTCCAATAAAGGTGGGGTGGGCAAAACAACCCTAGCCTCGAACCTGGCCGTAGCATTTGCATCCAGAGCGCAAAAGGTCGTTCTGGTTGACGCAGATCCTCAGGGGTCTGCCCTCTACTGGGGCGCCATGCGCCAGCAGGAGCGACACTCACCGCAGATCACTGTCGTGCAGCGCCGGGGCAACCTAGTAGATGCCCTAAGGCTACTCGACCAGCAGCACCAAATAGTTCTCGTCGATGTTCCTGGCAGGAACAGCCAGGAACTCATCAGCGCAATGTCAGTTGCGGACACGCTGGTTTCTCCCTTGACCTGCAGCCAACTGGATCTGGAAACACTGCAGGAGCTTGAGGAGCAGGTGCATGCCGTACGGATGCTGAATCCAGATCTGCGCGTACTGCTTTATCAAAGTATGGCCACAACCAACCCTGCCATCCGACAACGCGAGAGAAGTGACTTTTGTCGCTATGTCCGTGACTTTAAGGGTCTTCAGCTGGGTAACTCGATAGGCTTTCAGCGCCTGATATACCGCGACTGTATCTCACAGGGTACAGGTGTAATCGAAAGCGGCAACCCTCATGCCGCTCATGAGATCCAGCAGCTGCTGGGAGAGATCCTGCATGGTTAATCCACCACGCAAATCTGCTCAATTGGCTCCAGACGTGGCCAGGCTTACCCACGCCCTTGCAGACCGAGCCTACCGCGGTTCTGAACAAAAATCAGAATCTGCCATGCGGCCGATAACTGTCAGCTTGCCGATATGGATGATTGTCGAGCTTGAGAATCTGGCGGTAAAAAACAAACGCTCTGGATGCGCAGAACGCTCGGTCAGCGCGCTGATCAGACGCGCAGTCATAGAGTCGGCTGTTCTGACAGGAAAGATCGATTGTGACTTATGACTTATGACTTATGACTTGTGACTTATGAGTTGTGAGTTGTGACATCACAAATCACAACACCACAGGCGTCACGAACACGGCCTCATCAGCACAGCTAAAAACGTACGCTACAAAACATAGTGACTCACTGCGCCTGGCGCCCCCCTTCCGCGGAGGAGAATGTTCTTCTGAGCGGTACTACGAGCTTACAGCTGCGAAAAGGAGAGGCCGATGATAGTGAAGGAAATCACTGCGCCGCTTCTGCCGGGCGTGTCCAGATGGTTGTGGCATCGCTGTCCGAATGGCTCCGGCAAGAGTGTTCGGATCAGCCTGGGATCACTCGTGGGATGGGTGCTCAAGTGGGCACGGAATCCGCAGCATGATCCCGAACCAGCGCTCCTTTAGTGCCGCCCAGCGTTTTGGGCTTCTGGCTCAGGAGACTTGCACTTTTAAAATTCAGAGGAAACTGGAAGCATCCCCACACAGAGCCAGCTCATGACACCTCAAATAAAATTTATGCTCAGCCCCGATCAACAAGCTCACCTCGACGCATGGTCAATTGTTTACGTTGAAGCACACATCAAGCAAAAGCTTGGCACCCCTCTTTCGGAGTTCCTGCGTTCTCCGGGTAAGTATCTGTTCATTGCTTGGTTAGATACCAGCGGGGGATAGTCAGCGAAACACGATTATGAAACAGCGCCAAGATAGACCTCTCTGGCGCTGCAATTAATAGCTCGAATTTGAGCTAATCCGGTATAGCGTGCGTTACCGGTCGGACTCTCTAATCCCCTGCATCCGAACTGATCAACGCACCAGTACCCCCATTTAATCCTTAAACGCGGAACTGACCCAACAGACCGCTCAAATGCTTAGCCACCTGATCCAAGTGTTGGCTTGCGGCGCTCGACTGTTCCGCGACCTGAGCATTGTCATGAGCCAGGCTGGCAGTCTGTGTGATGTTTTGGTTGATGTCGTCCACCACATGCGACTGCTCCAATGTCGCGCTGGCGATAGATACGCCCAGGCCGCTGATGGTGCGTAAGGCCTCGACAATCTGCTGCAAACTGGTACCCGCTTGGCTGGCCTGCTCAACAGTCAGGCGGCAGGCTTGATTGCTATCGTTGATCGCTTTTACCGCGGCCGCAGAGTTGCTCTGCAAACGCTCGATCATTACCTGGATTTCCGCCGTCGACTGTTGCGTACGCTGAGCCAGGAGGCGCACCTCGTCAGCCACCACAGCAAACCCACGACCCTGATCGCCGGCACGGGCTGCCTCGATAGCGGCATTTAACGCCAGCAGATTGGTCTGCTCGGCGATTGAACGGATCACCTCAAGCACACTGCCGATCTGCGTGCTCTCCTCGGCCAGCGACTGCACCACCTCAACCGCCTGGGTAATAGTCGACGACAGTTGATCGATCTGCACCAGGCTGTTTTCAATGTTGCGCTGACTCAATGCTGCCTGCAGCTCGGCGCTGTGGACTTCACTGGCGGAATGCTCGGCGTTCTTCGCCACATCCTGCACGCTGTAGGCCACTTCATTGATGGCCGTGGCGACTTGCTCCATCTGCTGCGACTGCTGACCGCTCTGCTGCTGGGCGGTACCCGCGTTGTCACTCAAACTCCGCGCGGCCTGCTCCAGCGACTGGGCCACACCGAGCATCTCGCCAATCAGATTGCGCATTTTCCCGGTAAAGGCATTGAAGTGCCGGGCCAAGGTACTCAGCTCGTCACGACCGGACACTTGCAATTGATGGGTCAGATCACCCTCACCGCTGGCGATACCAGCCATGGCATCGACGGTCTGCTGCAATGGTTGGGTGATGCTGCGCGCGATCAAACTGATCGCAGCAGACAGCAGCAAGGCAATCAGCAGGCCGATACCAGCCACCTGCAGCAACTCCTGGCGGAACTGTGCCTTGATGTCGTCGAGATAGACCCCAGTGCCGAGAACCCAGCCCCAGGGTTCGAACAGGGCCACATAGGAAATCTTTTCCACAGGCGCATTCTGCCCCGGCTTGGGCCAAAAATAGGCCAGCATTCCGGCCCCTTCATCCCGCGCCATCCGCGCCATCTCTACAGTGATCAGCACGCCATTGCTGTCCTTCAGGCCACTGACATCCTGGCCTTCCATCTTGGGACTAAGCGGGTGCATCAGCATGACCGGCTGCAGGTCATGGATGAAGAAGTATTCGCCACCGGCATAACGTAACCCGCGCACCATCTCCAGTGCCTGCCTCTGGGCCTTTTCGCGGCTAAGCTCGCCGGTCTGCTCCTGGAGATGCAAGTGTTCAAGGATGCCCCGGGTATTCTCCACGGCATTGCGAGTCTGCTGGATCTTGGCGCTGTATAGGTGGCTGTAATTACGCTCCAGCATTAGCACGGCTAGCGCCAGCAACATTGATAGAGCGGCCAGCAGCATCAGCCAAAGACGCTGGCGAATGAGCAGATTGCGCAGACTGTACATGGCCAATTTTCCTGTTGTCATATGCCGACAATCGTCGGGGTCGGCGTTGCGATGCAAAAACGACGAGGGACTGCAACAGCCTGCCGAAGCCCCCCTTATGCGTTTACCGGTGCCGACTCTGCTTAGAAAAACGCTTGCAGGCCGGTCTGAGCTCTGCCGAGGATCAGCGCATGGACGTCGTGGGTGCCTTCGTAGGTATTCACCACTTCCAGGTTGACCAGGTGGCGGGCCACGCCGAACTCGTCGCTGATGCCGTTGCCGCCGAGCATGTCGCGGGCCAGGCGGGCGATGTCCAGCGACTTGCCGCAGCTGTTGCGCTTCATGATTGAGGTGATTTCCACTGCGGCGGTGCCTTCGTCCTTCATCCGGCCCAGACGCAAGCAGCCTTGCAGGGCCAGGGTGATCTCGGTCTGCATGTCGGCCAGCTTCTTCTGGATCAGTTGCGTCTGCGCCAGGGGGCGGCCGAACTGCTTGCGATCCAGGCAGTACTGGCGCGCGGTGTGCCAGCAGTCTTCGGCGGCGCCCAGCGCACCCCAGGCGATGCCGTAGCGGGCAGAGTTGAGGCAGGTGAACGGTCCCTTCAGGCCACGCACATCGGGGAAGGCGTTCTCTTCCGGGCAGAACACGTTGTCCATGACGATTTCGCCGGTGATCGAGGCGCGCAAGCCGACCTTGCCGTGAATCGCCGGGGCGCTCAGGCCCTGCCAGCCTTTTTCCAGGACGAAGCCGCGAATCTCGCCGGCATCGTCCTTGGCCCAGACCACGAATACGTCGGCGATCGGCGAGTTGGTGATCCACATCTTGGCGCCGCTCAGGCGGTAGCCGCCGTCGACCTTCTTGGCGCGGGTGATCATGCTGCCCGGATCGGAGCCATGGTCTGGCTCCGTCAGGCCGAAGCAGCCGATGTATTCGCCGCTGGCCAACTTGGGCAGGTACTTCTGCTTGGTCGCTTCGTTGCCGAACTCAAAGATTGGCACCATCACCAGCGACGACTGCACGCTCATCATCGAGCGGTAGCCGGAGTCGATGCGCTCCACTTCACGAGCGATCAGGCCATAGCACACGTAGTTGAGGCCGCTGCCACCGTAGGCTTCGGGGATGGTTGCACCGAGCAGGCCGGTGTCGCCCATCTCGCGGAAGATCGCAGGATCGGTCTGCTCGTTGCGAAAGGCCAGTTGCACCCGCGGCTTCAGTTTGTCGGCGGCGAACTGTTGGGCGCTGTCGCGCACCATGCGCTCTTCTTCAGTCAGTTGCTGGTCGAGCAGCAGTGGGTCGATCCAGTTGAAGTTTGCCTTGGTCATGGGTGTTTCTCCAAATTCAGGGGTGGTAATGCTCTATCTATTCAGTCGAGTCGTTCGATGATGCAGGCGATGCCCTGGCCGAGGCCGATGCACAGACTGACCAGGGCATAACGGCCGCCCGTGCGTTCAAGCTGGCGCACCGCGCTGTATGCCAGACGCGCACCCGATGCCCCAAGGGGGTGACCAATCGCAATGGCTCCGCCGTTGGGGTTCAGGCGCGGGTCATCGAAGGCCAAGCCGAGCTGCTTGGCGCAACCGAGCACCTGCGCGGCAAAGGCCTCGTTGATTTCGATCAGATCCATGTCGGCCAGGCTCAGCTTGGCGCGTTGCAGTGCCTTGGCAATCGCCGGCACCGGGCCGAGCCCCATCAGGCGCGGTTCAACGCCGGCAATGGCTCCGGCCAGGATGCGCGCGCGTGGCTTCAGGCCGTACTGCTCGCCAATGGTGCGCGAACCGATCAGCAGAGCGGCGGCACCGTCATTCACCCCCGAGGCGTTGCCGGCGGTGACCACACCACCGTCGAACAGCGGGCGCAGACGCGCCAGGCTGGCGAAATCACTCTCGGGGCGCGGGTGTTCGTCGCGCTCGACAATTTTTGGCGGTTGCTTGCGGCCTTGCACCACCTCGATGGGCAGGATTTCGCCAGCATGGAAACCGTCCTGCAGCGCCACCTCGAACAGCGCCTGGCTGCGCGCGGCGTAGGTATCGGCCTGCTCGCGGCTGATGCCCAGCTCGCGCGCGACGTTATCGGCGGTCTCCGGCATCGAGTCCGTACCGAATTCGGATTCCACCTGCGGATTGGGGAAGCGCGCACCGATGGTGCTGTCGAAGGCACGGAAATCGCGCGAGTAGGCGCTTTCCGCCTTTGCGATCACGAAAGGCGCGCGGCTCATGCTCTCGGCACCACCGGCGATAAACAGCTCGCCTTCACCGCAGCGCACGGCACGGGCAGCATCCAGCACGGCTGCCAGCCCCGAACCACACAGACGGTTGACGGTCAGGCCGCCGACGGCAGGCGGCAGCCCCGCCAGCAGGGCCGCATGGCGGCCCAGGTTGCGCGCATCCTCACCGGCCTGGTTGGTGCAGCCGGCGATCAGGTCTTCGTACTCTTCTGCGGCGAACGGGTTACGTGCCACCAGGGCACGCACCACGCTGGCCAGCAGATCGTCGGGGCGCACACTGGCCAGGGCACCGGCGTGGCGGCCAAAGGGCGAACGCAGGCCATCGTAGATGTAGGCAGTCATGCTTATTCCTCGGGAGTGGTCAGGGGCAGGCCGAGCTGTACGCGGCGACGCAGCCAGGGGCTGAGCCGGTAGCGCGGCTCCTGATAGAGGTCGTGCAATTCATGCAGGATCTGCTCGATCTTCGTCGCCCCATAGTGGTCACCGAAGCCCAGCGGGCCATGGGGATAACCCAGCGCCAGCTGCACCGCACGATCGAGAGTGGCGGGATCGGCGATACGCCGCTGAGCGATTTCGCAGCCTAGGTTGACGATACTGGCCAGCACCCGCTGGGCGATGAAACCGGGCGAATCGTTGATCACTTCCACCGGCACACCATCGGCACCCAGCGCCTGCCGCGCCTGCGCCAACACGGCGGCATCCAGCCCCGGCTGACGCATCAGCACTCGGCGCAGGTCGAAACCGGCAAAGGTTTCCAGGGCCAGGCTGCGGGCGACCGGCAGTTGCCGGCGGGCGATTACACTGCTGGCATCTTCACCCAACGGTGTGACCAGACAGATGGCGTTCGCGCTGGGCTGTTCACCCTGCTCCAGCAGCGCACCGGCACTCGCCAACACGGCGGCGACCTTGTCGCGCATCGCACCATCCCCGCAGTCCAGCCAGAACGGCCGATCGATGGCCACCGCTGGCACTGCTGGCTGAGTTCCCTCGACCGCACGCCCGTTCTGGTAGCGATAGAAGCCCTGCCCGGTCTTGCGCCCCAGTAGGCCGGCTGCCAGGCGCACGGGCACCAGCGCCGAAGGGGTGTAGCGCGGATCCTGGTAGAACTGGTCGTGAAGCGACTCCATCACTGCATGGGAGATGTCCAGGCCAACCAGGTCGAACAGCTCGAACGGGCCCATGCGAAAGCCCAGGCTGTCCTTGAGAATGCGGTCGATCTGCGCCGGCGTGGCTATACCTTCGGCGAGGATGCGCAGCGCTTCCGGGCCATAGGCGCGGCCGGCGTGATTGACCAAAAAGCCCGGCGAATCCGGGGTCACCGCGGCGAAGTGCCCGGCCTGTTCGGCCAGTGCCGAGAGCCGCTCGATCACCTGCGAATCGGTGCGCTCACCACGCACCACCTCGACTATCTTCATCAGCGTGACCGGGTTGAAGAAGTGAAAGCCGGCAACCCGCTCTGGATGCTCGCAGGCGCTGGCAATCTTAGTGATCGACAGCGACGAGGTGTTGCTGGCCAGCACAGCGTCGCTGCCAACCAGTTTTTCCAGTTCACGGAACAGGTTCTGCTTGGCGTCCAGACTCTCGACAATGGCCTCGATCAGCAGATCGCACCCGGCCAGATCCTGTAGCTGGGGTGCCGCCCGCATGCGCGCCAGCGTGCCGGCCAGCGCCTCGGCACTGAGCTTGCCCTTGGCCGCCGCACGCTCCAGCAACTCGCGGTTCTGCACCAGGGCCTGCTCGATGGCTTCGCTGCGACTGTCATGCAGCAGCACCTCGACGCCGGCGCTGGCGAACAACTGGGCGATACCGCGCCCCATGGCACCACTGCCAATCACACCGATCTGTTTGAATGCGCTCATGACAGTGCCTGCTCCAGTTCCGGTACGGCCTCGAACAGATCCGCCACCAGGCCGTAATCGGCGACCTGGAAGATCGGTGCTTCTTCATCCTTGTTGATCGCAACGATCACCTTGGAGTCCTTCATGCCGGCCAGGTGCTGGATCGCGCCGGAGATACCGACGGCGATGTACAGCTGCGGCGCGACGATCTTGCCAGTCTGACCGACCTGCATATCGTTGGGCACGAAACCGGCGTCGACCGCGGCGCGCGAGGCACCGACTGCCGCGCCGAGCTTGTCGGCCAGGGCATAGAGGTGCTTGAAGTTGTCGCCGTTCTGCATGCCACGGCCGCCGGCCACGACGATCTTGGCAGCAGTCAGCTCCGGACGATCGGACTTGGCCAGCTCTTCACCGACGAACGCCGACTTACCGGCGTCGCCGCCAATAGTTACAGCTTCAACGACAGCGGAACCGCCTTCGGCAGCCACTGGGTCGAATCCGGTGGCACGCACGGTGATCACTTTAACGGCAGCGGAAGACTGCACGGTAGCGATGGCGTTGCCGGCATAAATCGGCCGCTTGAAGGTATCGGCGCTTTCCACGGCGATGATTTCGGAGATCTGATAGACGTCCAGCTGAGCGGCGACGCGCGGCAGGATGTTTTTGCCGTTGCTGGTGGCGGCAGCCAGGATGTGGCTGTAACCCTTACCCAACTCGGCTGCCAGGGGGGCAACGTTTTCCGGCAGCTGATGGGCGAAGGCGGCGTTGTCGGCGACTAGGACCTTGGCCACGCCGGCGACTTTGCCAGCGGCGTCAGCCACTGCGCCACAACCGCTACCGGCCACCAGCACATGGATATCACCACCAATGGCTAGCGCCGCGGCAATGGTATTCAGGGTGGCAGGCGCCAGGGCCGCGTTGGTGTGTTCTGCAACAACCAGGATAGTCATTAGATTACCTTCGCTTCGTTCTTCAGTTTCTCGATCAGTTCCGCCACCGACTTGACCTTGATGCCGGCGCTGCGGGTAGCAGGCGCTTCGACTTTCAGGGTCTTCACGGTGGAAGTGGTGGCAACGCCCAGGGCTTCAGGGGTGACCACTTCCAGCGGCTTCTTCTTGGCCTTCATGATGTTCGGCAGAGAGGCGTAGCGCGGCTCGTTCAAACGCAGGTCGGTGGTGACGATCGCCGGCAGATTCAACGCCACGGCCTGCAGGCCACCATCGACTTCGCGAGTCACGTTGACCTTGTCGCCAGCCACTTCGACCTTGGAGGCGAAGGTGCCTTGCGCATAACCGCTCAGCGCCGCCAGCATCTGGCCGGTCTGGTTGTTGTCGCTGTCGATCGCCTGCTTGCCAAGGATCACCAGCTGCGGCTGCTCCTTGTCGACCACCGCCTTGAGCAGCTTGGCCACCGCCAGGGAATTCAGCTCGTCATTCGACTCGACCAGAATGGCGCGATCAGCACCCAACGCCAGAGCGGTACGCAGCTGCTCTTGAGCGGCAGTCGGACCAATCGACACCACGACGATTTCG
>NZ_JAWVXU010000034.1:0-27664 GCF_033723075.1 Pseudomonas sp. | reverse complement strand
CGTCGTATCGACATGGTGGTGCACTCCTGCCACGGCATCGCTCGAACTCCCTTCATTCGAAAGATTCCGTAAGCCTAAATGCGTTACCTATGTCTCCCGACACCTGTTACCTATGTCTCCCGGCTGAACACCGTGCGCACCAGCGTCGGCTGCAGATTCTTGCTGCGCACGGCGCACCCTACCCATTGTGGCTTCCGCAGCAGTGCCCTTGTCCCCAAGCGCCCCATGCAACACGTAATGGGCACATAGCCTTTTGCTTAGGCTATGTCTGCGTTAGTGGTTGAAAGCGCTTTTGACAGCAAATCTGCGCGTAGGGTGGGCCGGCCGGCGTTCCGCTTCAGCCCACCCTACGTTTGCGTGCACACCTGATGGCGACCGAGCCTTTTGCTGTTGGGTTACTCCCCGCCCACTTCCTCCGCGTGTAGCGCGCCGGTTTCCCTGGTGTCCAGCACCGCATAGGCACTGCTGCAGAACAGCGAGTTGAGACGTTTCATGTCGCCGATCAGTTCCAGGTGCAGCGAGCTGGTCTCGATGCTTTGCACCACCTGGCGATGCAGGCGGCCGACATGGGCGTGGGCCAGGCGGCGTTCCTGGGCGCGGAAACGGCGCTTCTCGCGGAGCAGCTGGCGAGCGCTCTCGCCATCGCCGGAGAGAAACACCGACAGCCCCAGGCGCAGATTGACCATCAGTCGCGCATGCAGGTCAGCCAGCTCCTCCAGGCCGCTGTCGGAGAACGAATGGCGCTGCGCGGTCTTCTGATCCTGCACCTTGCCGAGCATGCGTTCGATGATGTCGCCGGCGCGCTCCAGGTTGACCGCCAGTTCGATGATCTCCGCCCAGCGCCGGCTGTCCTGTTCGCTGAGTGCCTCGCGCGGCACCTGGGCCAGGTAGAGTTTGACCGCGCTGTAGAGGGCATCGACGTCGTCGTCCAGGCGGCGCAACTCCTTGCTCAGCGCCGGCTGGTTGCTGCGCAGCACTTCCAGCAGGTGGTTGAGCATGGTTTCGATCAGATCGCCGATGCGCAGGGTCTCGCGCACCGCATTGGCCAGCGCCAGGCTGGGTGTGGCCAGGGCCGTAGCGTCGAGGTGACGCGGGCGGGCGACGCCGCCGGTGTCGGGGCGATCCGGTAGCAGCCAGTTGCAGAAGCGCGCCATCAGCCCGACGGTGGGCAGCATCAGCACACAGCGCAGGCTGTTGTAGAGCAGGTGGAAGCCGATCACCAGCTCTGCCGGCCGCCAGTTGAGGCTGTCCAGCCAGCTCACCAGCGGGTTGAGCAGGGGGATCACCACAATCAGGCCGAGCAGTTTGTACAGCAGGCTGCCCAGGGCTACCCGGCGGCCTGCCGGGGTTTGCAGGCTGGCGGTGAGGAAGGCCAGCAGGCCGCTGCCGATATTGGCGCCGATCACCAGGCCGATGGCCACCGGCAGGCTGATCAGGCCGGCGCCGGCCAGGGTCGCGGTGAGCAGCACGGCCGCCAGGCTGGAGTAGGAAATCAGGGCGAACAAGGCGCCGATCAGGGCATCCAGCAGCAGGTCGCCGGTCAGCGAGGCGAACATCACCTTGATCCCGGTGGCCTGGGTGATCGGCGTGGCGGCGGCGACGATCAGCTCCAGCGCCAGGAGCATCAGGCCCAGACCGATGCCCACGCGGCCCAGCTGGCCGGCGCGGGTTTGCCGGCGGGAGAGGAAGAAGATCACCCCGAGGAAAATCAGCAGCGGTGACAGCCAGCTCAGGTCGAAGGTCAGCACCCGCGCCATCAGCGCCGTGCCGACGTCGGCACCGAGCATGATCGCCAGCGCCGGTGGCAAAGCCATCAGGCCCTGGCCGACGAAGGAGGTGACCAGCAGCGCGGTGGCGTTGCTGCTCTGCACCAGGGCGGTGACGCCGATACCGGCGGCGAAGGCCATGGGCTGCTTGCTGACGTTGTGGCTGAGCACCTGGCGCAGGTGCGAGCCGTACACCCGCAGGATGCCGGTACGGACGATGTGGGTGCCCCAGATCAGCAGGGCGACGGCAGACAGCAGATTGAGCAGGGTCAGCATCATGCATCTCCCTGACAGCGGCCGCACCAGATGGGGCGGCCAAGGGTGGCGACGCTCAAGGCTCGGGGGTCATGCGCCGGCCGGTGTCGTTTCTTGGAGAATGGGTGAAGCACAATCATTGATGGCAAGGCCTGTAGTTAGCTTTAGTCGGCGAATGGCTGCAACGCCAGCCTGTTTGACCGGGTCACCCGGTTTATCCGGGCCAGCGTTCGGCCAACTGGCGCAGATCGCTCACCTGCAGATCCGCGTCGATGCCCCAGGGATCGAGGACCGCCGTCGCAGCGCGCTTGACCCAGACACTGCGCAAGCCGGCATGGGCGGCGCCGAGGATGTCGAAGGAATTGCTCGACACCAGCCAGGTCGCCTGCGCCGCGCTCCCCGTGCGCTGCAGCAGATACTGGTAGACCGCCGGTGCCGGCTTGAAGTTGCCCACCGCCTCGACGCTGACGATCTCGCGGAAAAAATCTGCCAGGCCGGCCTGCTCGAGCAAGGCGTTGACCGCTGCGTGGCTGCCGTTGGAGAAGGCATACAGCTGGGCGCCACGCTGTTGCAACTGTGCCAGCCCGGCGGCACTGTCGGCGAAGGCCGGCAGCCTTGTCCAGGCGTCGCACAGCTGTTGTTGCACCTGTTCGTCGAGGGGTGCCTGCTCGGCGGCACACAGGTAGGCCAGGGCTTCGCGGGTGCATTGGGCGAAATCCACATAAGCGCCCATCAGGCCGCGGCGAAAACTGTATTCCAGCTGTTTGTCGCGCCAGCGCCGATAGAAACCCTCGGCCTCGCCGGCGAGCCGCGGGCGCAATTGGCGGATGACATCGCTGGGGTCGATCAGCGTGCCGTATACATCGAAGGCCAGGCTGCTGGACATCGGGACTTCCTCGGTTGAATGACGCCCGGCTGGTTAACCCGGCGTGCCTGTCAATTGTCGCGCAGCACCTTGAGCTCGCCATCCTCGGCGCCGAAGCCGCGCTCCAGCTTGACCTTGAGGCTGAGGTCGGTGCGCGAATCGGCGAACTTGAGCGCCTCGCCCAGGCTGACCCGGCCGGCTTCGAGCAGCTGGTAGAGGTGCTGATCGAAGGTCTGCAAACCCTGCTCCAGCGCCCGTGCCGTGGCTTCGCGAAGATCGTCCAACTGGTCGCGCTGGATCAGGTCGCGGATATAGGGGGTGGCCAGCATCAGCTCCACCGCTGCCACGCGTTTCTGCGTCACGCCGGGAATCAGGCGCTGGCCGATCACCGCCAGCAGGTTCTGCGCCAGATCGGCCAGCACCTGCTTGCGCGCCTCGTCCGGGAAGAAGCGCACGATCCGCTCGATCGCATGGCTGCTGCTGGTGGCGTGCAGGGTGGCCACGCACAGATGACCGGTTTCCGCGTAGTGCAGGGCATGCTGCATGGTCGCGGCATCGCGGATCTCGCCGAGCATGATCACGTCTGGCGCCTCGCGCAGCACGTTGCGCAGGGCGTCGGCGAAACTGTGGGTATCCAGGCCGACTTCGCGCTGGTCGATGATCGACTTCTGGTGCTTGTGCAAGAACTCGATGGGGTCTTCGATGCAGACGATATGCCCGCTCTTGTGGCGGTTGCGGAAATCCAGCATGGCCGCCAGGGTGGTCGACTTGCCCGAGCCGGCCGCGCCAACCATGAGGATCAGCCCGCGGTCCTGCATGCTCAGTTTTTCCAGCAGCTTGGGCAAGCCGAGCGCCGTGAAATCGGGGATCTGGCTCTTGATCAGGCGCACCACCATGCTCACTTCGCCGCGCTGGTAGTAGACGTTGACCCGGAAGCGCCCGGCGTTCTGCACGCTGACCGCCAGGTTCATCTCCAGATCGCGCTCGAACTCCATGATCTGTTTCTGGGTCATCAACTGGTAGGCTTGCCGCTGTACCTCACCGGCCTTCAGCACGCGTTCACCGACCGCCTGGCTATGGCCTTCGACCTTCATGTGCGGCGGCGCGCCGACACTGAAGAACAGGTCCGAACCACCGCGCTCGTAGAGCAGCTGCAGATAGGGGAATACATCTACTGCATCGTCGGTCGTGTCGTTCATCGCGCCTCCTGGCCTTGTGCGCTCCATCCTAGCACTGGCTGTCGCCCCACGCCGCCAGACTGGTTAACCTAGCAGCCTGGCGGACTTAACGCTGTCCTACTGCGGGAAAGCCGGACTTGGTCATTTTTGCTGCTCTCTCTCGTTAAATAGCTAGCTATTCGCCTCGAAAGAGCAGCAAAACTGCCTCAACCCGGACTTCCCCTCGCTACGGACGGTCAAATCCGCCAGGCTACTAGCGCTTCGCCACGGATGCAGTGCCCACCATGCTCAACCTTTATCACGCTCCCGACCTGGAAACCCTCGGCGAACTGGCCACCACCCTGCTCGCCCAGCCGCTGCGCGAGCCCTTGGCGCCGGCGCTGGTGGTGGTGCCGAGCCAGGGCATGGGGCGCTGGCTGACCCTGGAACTGGCGCGCAAGCAGGGCATCGCCATGCAGCTCGAGGTGCAGTTGCCGGCCAAGTTCGTCTGGGACCTGTCGCGTCTGGTGCTGGGCCAGTTGCCGGAGCAATCGGCGTTCGCGCCGACCACCCTGGCCTGGCGCCTGTACGACTGGCTGTGCGAGCCGGCCAACCTGGCCGAAGCACCGCGCCTGGGGCATTACCTGGAGGGCGGCGACGAGCGCCGCCGCCTGTCGCTGGCCAGCAAGATCGCCGACGTATTCGACCAATACCTGCTGTATCGCGACGACTGGCTGGCCGCCTGGGAGCGCAACGAGTTGCTCGACCTGGGGCCGGACGAAGCCTGGCAGGCGCTGCTCTGGCGCGAGCTGACCCGCGACGGCCACCCGCACCGCGCGCGCCTGCTCGACGAGCTGTTGCGCCGTCTGTACGACAGCGCACCCATCGCCGAGCTGCCCGAGCGCCTGCTGGTGTTCGGCATCAGCAGCCTGCCAACCCACCATCTGCGCGTGCTCGAAGGCCTGGCGCGGCATACCGAGGTGGTGATCTTCGCCCTCAACCCATGCCGCGAGGCCTGGGGCGAGATTCGCGATATCCGCGAGCTGGCCCGGCAACCCGAACTCAGCCCCGACGATTGGTACCTGGATGTCGGCCATCCACTGCTGGCGAGTCTCGGCAAGCAGGGCCGCGACTTCTTCGACAGCCTGTTCTCCCTGGCTTCGAGCGAAGGCAGCCAGGAAGTCGGCCTGTATTCCGAAGACGCGGACCTGCATGACACCAGCCTGCTGCAGGCCCTGCAGAACGACATCCTGCGCCTGCGCACCCGCCAGGCCGACGAACGCCTGCTGTTACGCGAGGACGACCGCTCGCTGGAGCTGCATATCGCCCACTCGCCGCTGCGCGAGGTGGAAATCCTGCATGACCAGTTGCTCGCCCGCTTTGCCGCCGATCCCGAGCTGACCCCGGATCAGGTGGTGGTGCTGACCCCGGATATCGAGCGTTACGCGCCCTATGTCGAGGCGATTTTCGCAGCCAAGAGCGGCGCGTCCCGGACGGGTACCCCGAGGATACCCTTCAGCCTGGCCGACCGCAGCCTGCGCGCGGAAATCCCCCTGATCGAAGCCTTTCTCAACCTGCTCGCCCTGCCCGACAGCCGCTTCGCCGCCGAGGAAATCCTCGCCTGGCTGGAGCAACCGGCGCTCGCCCGCCGCGCCGGCATCGAAGCCGAGGACCTGACGCTGTTGCGCGACTGGCTGCGCGAGGCCGGCGTGCGCTGGGGCCGCGACGGCGAGCATCGCCAGCAACTGGGCCTGCCGGCGGATGCCGCCTTTACCTGGCGCCAGGGCCTGGATCGCCTGCTCCTGGGCTTCGCCGCGCCGCCGCAACTGGCCGGTTCGCACGCGCCCTTGCTCGGCGACAGCTGGCCGCTGGATGCCCTGGAAGGCGGCCGCGCGCAGTTGCTCGGGCGCCTGGCCGCCTTCGTCGAGCGTCTGGCCGCCCTGGCGCAGAGCCTGCAGCGCCCGCGCAGCCTGGGCGAATGGAGCGAGACCCTGCTGGAGCTGATCGACAACCTGTTCGACGAACGCGAGGCCGGCGATACCCTGTTGCTGCTCTCCCGAGCCTGCGCGGCCCTGCAGGATCAGGCCACGGCTGCCGGCATCGAGCGGCCGCTGGAGCTGGCGCTGGTCCGCCAGCACCTGACCTCTGCCCTGGAGCAGGGCGGCGGCGCCTCGGGCTTTCTCACCGGTGCGGTGACCTTCTGCACCATGGTGCCGATGCGCAGCCTGCCGTTCCGCCTGGTCTGCCTGCTCGGCCTGGACGACGGCGCCCTGCCGAGGCGCACTCCGGCCGCCGGCTTCGACCTGATCGGCCAGAAACCCCGGCGTGGCGACCGCGCCCGGCGCCTCGACGACCGTTACCTGCTGCTGGAAATTCTCCTCTCCGCGCGCGCCGGCCTGTACCTCAGCTACGTCGGCCGCGACCCGCGCAGCAACGCCGAACTGCCGCCCTCGGTGCTGGTCAGCGAACTGCTGGATGTCATCGACCTGACCGCGATTTGCGCCGATCCACAGGCGCAAACCGCCAGCGCCCACATCACCCACCAGCACCCGCTGCAACCCTTCGCCGCCGGCAACTTCGCCGACGGCGCGCAGGCCGGTTTCGCCGCGCCCTGGTTCCGCGCCGCCCAGCGCCTGAGCGAGGCGGTCGAAGCGCCGCAGCCGTTCGCCGGCACCCTGGCCGCGCCGGATGCAGACGGGCCGGGCGGCGATCCGCTGACCCTGGAACCCAGCCAGTTGATCCACTGCTTCAAACACCCGGCGCGCTACCTGCTGGAACAGCGCCTCGGCCTGCGCCTGGCGCAGAGCGAAGAGGCCCTGGCCGGCGACGAACCCTTCAGTGTCGAGTGGACCAGCCAGCACGGCCTGCGCCAGCTGGCGCTGCAGGCCATCGAGCAGGGCTGGAGCGAGCGCGAGGAGCGTAGCGTGGCCGCCGCCTCCGGCTGGCTACCGGTGGGCGAACTGGGCCAGGCGCACTGGGGACAGATTCGCGGGCCGATCCGCGCCTTCGCCCCGACCCTGTTCGACGAGCGCCCGGAGGATGCGGCGCAACCGCTGCTGGTGGATATCCAGCTGGCTGGGGTGCGCATCCACGGCTGGCTCGACGGGGTCAGCGCCAGCGGCCTGTTCGACTACCGCCTGCGCGACCTCGGCGCCTGGGAGCTGGCGCCGTTCTGGCTGCGCCACCTGCTGCTCAACTGCGCCGCCACTCCCGGCATCGCCCGCGACAGCCGCCTGCTGTCGCCGAAAAGCGAATGGCGCCTGGGGCCCTTGGCCAACCCCCTGCAACTGCTCGAACCCTGGCTCGAGGCCTACAAGAGCGCCCTGTGCGAACCCCTGCCGGTCCTGGCCAAGTGCAGTTATGGCTTCGCCAAGAAATGGCGCAAACCCGGACGCAAGGAACCGCTCGACGCCGCGCGCAGCGAAGCGCGGGTGATGTGGCAGGGCAACGACTATATGAGCGGCGAAGGCCAGGACCCCTGGAATGCCTTGGCCTTCCGCGACCGCGACCCGCTGGACGAGCGCTTCGAAGCCCTGGCCGAGCAACTCTACGGCCCGGCCCTGGATGCCCTGCACGGCAGTGACGAGGACGAGACATGACCAGCGCACCTTTGGACCTGCTGCAGGACAGCTTCGCCGGCCGCTCGCTGATCGAGGCCAGTGCCGGCACCGGCAAGACCTGGACCCTCACCGCCCTGTACGCCCGGCTGTTGCTGGAGAAGCGGCTCAACGTCAGCCAGATTCTGGTGGTGACCTTCACCACCGCGGCCACCGCCGAATTGCGCGAGCGCATTCGTCTGCGCCTGGCCGAGTTGCTGGCGGTCTACGACAACGGCCCAGGCGCGGACGAGCTGCTCAATCGCCTGCACGCGCAGTACCCGGATGCGGCCAGTCATCGCCGTCTGTTGCTGGCGGTGCACGGCTTCGACGAGGCGGCGATCTTCACCATCCACGGTTTCTGTCAGCGCGCGCTGCAGGATGCGGCATTCGAGGCCGGCGGCGATTTCGACAACGAACTGACCCACGACGACCGCGAGATTCTCGACGCCCTGCTCGCCGACCTCTGGCGCCACGAGCTGGCCGCTGCCGAACCGGAGTGGGCGGCCTTTCTGGTGCAGCACAAATTGACCCCGCAGGGGCTGCGTCAGCGCCTGCGCAACCACCTGGGCAAACCCTACCTGCGCATCGAACCGCAGCCTGGCGTCAGCAGCGAGATGAGCGCCCTGCGCAACGCCTGGCAACAGGCGCGGGATGCCTGGCAACGCGACAGCGCCGGCTGGCTGGAGCAGCTCAAGGCGTTCGCCGGCTTCAAGAGCAATATGTGCAACCCGGCCAAGCTGGGCGCCTGGCAGGCCGAGCTGGACGGCTACTTCAGCGACGCCGCCGCGCTGTTCAGCAAGACCGAGGCGCACCAGCGGCTGTCGCGCGAAGGCCTGGCCAAGGCCAGCAAGAAAGGTGAAAGCGCGCCGGATAGCCCGCTGGCCGATGCCCTGCAATGCCTGTGCGAGGCCCTGCAGACCGCGCAGCCCGAGGCCGAGCAACGCCTGATCGACCTGCAGGTGCGCCTGATCGGTCAACTCAATGAGCAGTTGCCGCAACGCAAGGCCGCCCAGCGCCTGCTGGCCTTCGACGATCTGCTCAACAAACTGCAGCAGGGGCTCTACGGCGAGGGCGGTGAACATCTGGCCGGAAAACTGCACGAGCAGTACCCGGTGGCGCTGATCGATGAATTCCAGGACACCGACCCGGTGCAATACCAGGTGTTCCGGCGCATCTACGAAAACCAGGGCGACCTGTGTTTTGTCGGCGATCCGAAACAGGCCATCTACGCGTTTCGCGGCGCGGACCTGGCCACCTACCTCAAGGCCCGCGACGAAGCCGCGCGGCAGTACAGCCTGGCCACCAACCACCGCTCCACGCCCGAGCTGATCGCCGCGCTCAACCAGTTGTTCGACCGGCCCATGCCCTTCGCCGAAAAGGGTCTGGAATATCCGCAGGTCGGCGCCAGCCAGCGCGCGCGCGCGCAGCTGGTGCTGCCGGTTGTTGATGCCGAACAGGACGCGCCATTGGCGCTGGTCTGGCTGGCCGACGATTACCTCGGCAAAGGCGAGGCCGGTGCCCTGGTGGCCCGCGACACGGCCCGGCGCATCGCCACGCTGCTGGCCGCGAGCGCTCGTGGCGAGGCCTATTTCAAACAAGAAAGCGCCCAGGAGTCCGTGCAAAGCAGCGTTAAACGGACTCCGCTCAAGGGCGGCGATATCGCCGTCCTGGTCGCCAGCCATCGCCAGGCCGGCGAAGTCGCCGCCGAGCTGGCGGCGCGCGGCGTGCCCAGCGTGCGCCGCGGCAAGGAAAACGTCTGGCACAGCGAAGAGGCCGGCGAGCTGGCCGCGGTGCTGGCCGCCTATGCCGAACCGGGCCGCGAAGGCGCACTGCGCTATGCCCTGGCCAGCCGCCTGCTCGGGCGCAGCGCCGCCGACCTGGCCGCCTGCCAGGACGATGCCCAGGCCTGGGATGCCGAGCGCGAAGCCGCCGAGCGCTACCATCAGCTCTGGCAGCAACAGGGCTTTATGCGCGCCTTCCGCGCCTGGCTGGACGAGCAGCAGGTGGCGCCGCGGCTGCTCGCCCTGGTCGATGGCGAACGGCGCCTGACCAACCTGCTGCACCTGGCCGAACTGCTGCAGAGCGAGAGCCTGCAACGCCCCGGTCTGGAACAACTGCTGAGCTGGTTCAACGCCCAGCGCAGCGCCGAGGCCCACGGCGAAGAAGCCCTGCTGCGCCTGGAAAGCGATGCCGAGCGGGTGCAGATCGTCACCATCCACACCTCCAAGGGCCTGGAATACCCGCTGGTGTTCTGCCCCTACCTGTGGGACGGCGCGCTGCTGCGCCAGAGCGAAGACATCAGCTGCCACGCCGACGACGGCACGCCGTTGCTCGACCTGGGTGGCGAACAGCTCGACGTGCACCGCGAGCGCGCCCGCCACGAGCGCTTCGCCGAACGCCTGCGCCTGACCTACGTGGCCCTGACCCGGGCCCGTGACCGCCTCTGGCTGCACTGGGGGCCGGTGGACTGCAAGCCGAAAAAGGACGGCAGCCTCAGCGAGGCCGGCCTGCACAGCAGTGCCCTGGCCTGGCTGCTGCACGGCCGCCAGCTGCCCGGCGAGGATGCCCTGGACGAACTCGCCGGCCATCTGCAAACCCTCAGCCCTGCCGGCCTGCGCGGCGAGATCGAGCAACTGGTGGGTTCGAGCCACGGCCATATGGCCGTGCAGGCGCTACGCGAGAGCGAAGCCAGCGCCGCCGGTGAACGCCGCGCGCCGCCGCCCCTGCAGCTGCAGCAGATGAACCGCAGCCTGCACAGCGCCTGGCGCATCGGCAGCTTCTCCGGGCTGGCCTCGGGCATGCACATGGAGGCGCCGGATCGCGACGGCCTGGTGCTGCCCGCCGCCAGCGAACCGGGCAGCGGCTTCTTTGCCTTCCCCCGCGGCGCCCGCGCCGGCACCTGCCTGCACGCGATCCTGGAGGACTGGGCGCGCGGCAAGGCGCCGTTGGCCGAGCTGATCGAACCGGCCCTGCGCGGTCACGGCATCGACAGTGACTGGCGCGAGGTGGCGCTGAGCCAGTTGCAGCAGGTGCTCGACAGCGACCTCGACGGCAATGGCCTGACCCTGTCCAGCCTGCAGTCGGCGCGGCGCCTGCCGGAACTCGGGTTCACCTTCCCGGTGGCCAATCTCGACCTGCAGCGTCTGCGCGCCATCCTCGCCGATCCGGCCCATGGCCTGGCCGCGCCGATGCGCGAAGCCGCCGCACGGCTGGAGTTCGACAGCCTGAAAGGATTCCTCAAGGGCTTTATCGACCTGACCTTCGAGCACGACGGCCGCTGGTATATCGCCGACTACAAGTCCAACTGGCTCGGCCCGGACGCCAGTTTCTACGGCGGCGAACGCCTGCTCCAGGCCCTGGCCGGCGAGCACTACTACCTGCAATACCTGATCTACCTGGTGGCGCTGCGGCGCTTCCTGCGCCAGCGCCTGGTCGACTTCGACAACAGCCAGCTGGGCGGCGCCTACTACCTGTTCCTGCGCGGCATGCCCAGCGCCGGGGTGTATTTTTCCCGCCCGGAGGATGGCTTGCTGGATGCCTTGGATAACCTGTTTGCGGAGGGCAAATGACGGCTTATGGAGGATGGATTGAGCCTGCGATACCCATCGATATGCAGGTCTGCCAATTGTTGGGTATCGCTGCGCTCAACCCAACCTACGAACTGCAAGAGGCCGCGGAATGCATCCGGGCTATGGGCTGGCTATCCGTAGGGTGCGCCGTGCGCACCGCCCCGTCGGTTGATGGTGCGCACCGCCTAGGCGGCCCCGCGGCACCCTACGGGAGTGGCCTATGAACCTTGCCGATCTGCCCCTCGGCCCGCTGGAGCGTGCCCTGGTCGACAGCCTGCGGCGGCTCGACCCGGCCGCCGAACCGCTGGTGCTGGCCTCGGCCGCACTGCTCTGTGCGGCGCTGGATAACGGCGACGTCTGCCTGCCCCTGGCACTGCGCGCCGGGCAACGGCCCTGGCCCGAGCATGCCTTCTGCCTGCCGCCCCTGGCCGAGTGGCAGGCGCGGCTTGCCGCCTCGTCCCTGGTCGGTGGCGACGGCGACTTCACTCCGCTGGTTCTGGTCGGCGAGCGCCTCTATCTGGCGCGCTACCAGGCTTACGAACGCCAGCTGGCCGAGCAGTTGCTCAGCCGCGCGGCCGATCTGCCCACCGTCGATGAGGCGCAACTGAGCGAAAGCCTGACCCGCCTGTTCGCCTTCAACGCCCAGCAACCCGACTGGCAGCGCCTGGCCGCGGCGCAGGCGGTGCGGCGCCGGCTGGCGGTGATCTCCGGCGGTCCCGGCACCGGCAAGACCACCACGGTGGTGCGTCTGCTCGCGGCGCTGCTCGAGCAGCCTGGCGGCGCTGCGCTGGCCATCGGCCTGGCCGCGCCCACCGGCAAGGCGGCGGCGCGCATGGCCGAGGCGATCCGCAACGCCAAGGCCGGCCTGCCGGTCGACGAGGCGATCAAGGCGGCGCTGCCGGACGAGGCGCGCACCCTGCACCGCCTGCTCGGCAGCCGTGGCGACAGTCCGCAGGTGCGCCATAACGCGGCCAACCCGCTGGCGCTGGACGTGCTGGTGGTCGACGAAGCCTCGATGGTCGACCTGGCGCTGATGGCCAAGCTGGTCGCCGCCCTGCCGCCCAACGCACGGCTGATCCTGCTCGGCGACAAGGACCAGCTCTGTGCGGTGGAAGCCGGCGCGGTATTCGCCGAACTCTGCGAAGGCCGCGGCTTCGACGCCCAGGCCGCCGCGGATTTGCAGCGCATCACCGGCCAGCAGGTAGCGGTCGCCCAGCCAACATCGCGCCTGGGCGATGCCGTGGTGCTGCTGAGCCACAGCCACCGCTTCGCCGGCGACAGTGGCATCGGCGAGCTGGCGCGACGAATCAATGGCGGCGACGTCAGCGCTACCCTGAGTTTGCTCAAAGAACAGCGCAGCGATCTGGCCTGGAATGCCCAGCCGACCCCCGCCGATCTGCTGGAACGGCTGGATCGCGGTTATGCGCCCTTTCTCGTGGCGGCAAAAAGCGCCGATCCGGCGGCAGCCTTTGCCACCTTCAACGGCTTCCGCGCGCTCTGCGCCCAGCGCGAAGGCGCCTGGGGTGTGGCCGGAATCAACGAAGCACTGGAGGCACGGGTAAAAAGACGCGGTCAGGTCGCCAGCCGCGAACGCTGGTACGTCGGTCGGCCGGTGATGGTGCGGCAGAACGACTACGCCCTGGGCCTGTTCAACGGCGATATCGGTATCTGCCTGCACACTGAGTACGGCTTGCGGGTGTTCTTCGAGGCCGAAGACGGCTACCGCCCCTTCGCTCCGGCCCGCCTGCCCAGCCACGACAGTGCCTTCGCCATGACCGTGCACAAGAGCCAGGGTTCGGAATTCAGCGAGGTGCTGCTGGCCCTGCCCGAACAACCCAGCCCGCTGCTGAGCCGCAGCCTGTTCTACACCGGCATCACCCGGGCCAAACACAAAGTGGAAATCTGGGGCCTGCCGGCACGCTTGGGCGAGGCGGTGGCCACCCGCGCCGAGCGCGCAGCGGGCCTGGCCGAGCGCCTGGCCGTCGACCCGGCCACGCAGGCCAGGCCTGCAGCGCCGCCCGACAGCGGCGCCGGGCACGCTCAACTGCCGCTGTTCTAGCCAGGCCAGGCGTGCAGGCGAGCGGTTTTTGCAGGATGTGGCGGGCCGCGTAGGCTTGAGCGCAGCGATACCCATGCTGGCGCTCAACGCCATCCTAGCCTGTGCCCATAGCCGGCAGCCGTGGCCCGAGCCCGGCCAATTGCCGAGAAGGTTGCAACAATCGACGCGCTCGCCAAGAATGCGCCAAGCCTGACCGGCGGCGCCGGTACCGATGGATTGCCCGCATAGCGCAAGGAGACACCATGTTCTTTCGTCTGACCAATATCTTCAAAGGCATTCTCTCCCTGTTCATCAAGGACCTGGAGCGGCAGAACCCGGAAGCCCTGCTGGAGCTGGAACAGGAAAACCTGCGCAAGCAGATCGCCAATTTCAACCAGGGTCTGGCCGCCCACGCCGGTCTGGCCGAGCGGCTGATGAGCCAGGTGCGCAAGCAGGAAGCCGAGGAACGCGAGCTGCATGCACGCACCACCGCGCACCTGCGTGCCGGCAACAAGTCGGCCGCCGCGCAGAACGCCCTGCGCTTGCAGAACCTCGGCCGCGAACTGGAGGAAAACCGCCGCCAGCTGGCCCAGGCCGAAGAGACCTACCAGAACCTGACCAAGGCCCGCGAAGTCGCGGTGGCCGCCGCGCGCAGCAAGATCGAGGCGCTCAAGGGCGCGATCAACGACCTGCGCATGAAGACCGCCATGGCCGAGATGAACGAGATGGCCGCCGGCATGGTCAGCAGCATCGGCGGTTCCGGCGACACCCTCAGCCGTCTGCACGAGATGGTTGAGGAAGAACGCACCCAGGCCGCCGGTCGTGCGCGCATGGCCCGCGACTCGATGGACATGAGCGAAGTCAACCTCAAGGAAGCCGAGATGGACGCCCTGGCCGACCAGGCCCTGGCCGATTTCGCGGCCAAGGAAGGCATCAGCTTGCCGGGCCAGGAAGCCGGCAGCGAGACGCCGGCGGCCAGCCGCAGCATGGGCGGCAGCAACCCGCAATCCGAAAGCCAGTAAGGCGCGCCCATGAGCAGTGAAGGCAAAGCACCCGCCTGGCTCGACGAGTTGCGCCTGGCCTACGAGAGCGGCGCCCATGGCCAGTTCGTGCTCTATGGCAACGTCGCCGATCGTTTCCCCCTGGACGGTCGCCTGGTCAGCCTGACCCGCTACCTCGAGGCCAGGCTGCTCGGCACCTTCGATATCGTCTTTCTCTACGATCCCGGTAATGGCCTGAGCCTGCTGCGCGGCGGCGAACGCTTCGCCCAGTGGCCTGCCGCGGAGCAGGTCAGACCCTGGCCCCATGAGCCGCGCGCGGCGATCGAGCTGATCAGTCGCTACCTGCGCTATCGTGCCAATCTGCAGGCCCTGGGTCGTGGCGACAACGAACATGTGGCGGTAATCCTGCGCGGCGCCGAGCTGGTGCTGCCGGCCAGTCGCCAGGGCGATTTCGCCAGCGCCAGCCTGGCCAGCCTGGTGCGCGACTGGGCCGCCGAGCCGCCGTTCGCCGACATGGCCTTCGCCAGCCTGCTGCTCGCCGACAACCTCAATGACCTGCATCCGCTGGTGGCCAATAACCCGCGCATCGACCGGGTACAGGTGCCGCTGCCGGATGCCGACAGCCTCGGCCAGTGCCTGGCGCAACTGCGCATCGACCATCCTGCCGCCTTCGCCAGCGAAGACAACGGCACCGTGCAGGCCCTCGCCGGGGTCAGCCTCAGCGCCCTGACCAGCCTGGTCAAACGCCGCGCCCATGAGGGCAAGGTGCTCGGCGCCCAGGACTGGGTCGAAGCCAAGAAGGAGCTGGTGGAGACCGACAGCGCCGGCCTGGTGGAATTTATCGAATCCAGGCGCACTCTGGACGACTACCACGCCCAGGAGGCGCTGAAAGTCTGGCTGCGCCAGGACATGGCGCTGTGGCAGGCCGCCGACCTGCGTGCACTGCCCAAGGGCTACATCTTTTGCGGCCCGGTGGGTACCGGCAAGACCTACCTGGTCGAGTGCCTGGCCGGCGAGGCCGGGGTGCCGGTGGTCAAGCTGAAGAACTTCCGCGACCGTTGGGTCGGTTCCAGCGAGGGCAATCTGGAGAAGATCTTCCGCCTGATCCGTGGCCTGGGGCGCTGCATCGTGTTTATCGACGAGGCCGACCAGACCCTCGGCAAGCGCGACGGCGGCAGCGGCGACAGCGGCCTGTCCGGGCGCCTCTATTCGATGATCGCCCAGGAGATGGGCGATGCCGACAACCGCGGCAAGGTGATCTGGATTCTCGCCTCGTCGCGCCCAGACCTGATCGAGGTCGACCTCAAGCGCCCGGGCCGGGTCGACGTGAAGATCCCGCTGCTGCCGACCACCACGGTCGAAGAAAGCGCGGCGCTGCTCAGGGCCCTGCTCAAACGCTTCGAGCTCAAGCTGGAGATCAAAGCGCTGGTGAAGTTGCCGCTGCCCCTGTTGCTCACCCCCGGCGCCGCCGAGGCGCTGGCGGTGAAGGTCTACCGCCAGGTGCGCACCGCGCAGCTGCAGCCGCTGACGGCGCTCGAGCATTGTCTGCAGGGCTATCAGCCGCCGGTGGCCGAGCAGGTGCTGCGGATGCAGATGAGCATCGCCATCCGCGAAGCCACCGACATGGCCTTCGTCCCCGAGTCCCTGCGCCATCTCGCTCAGGAGAATCTCAGCCCATGAGTGGCGGGCGCTACCTCTGGGCGGCCTTCAATGCCCGCCCGCTGGGCATGCCGCTGGCGCCGAACTGGTTCGGCCTGGCGGCGTTCGCCTTGCTCGGCGCCTTCGTCAGCCCCGGCTTCTGGGTCCTCGGCGCCGGCCTGGAGCTGGCTTATCTGGCGCTGCTGGCGCGCAGCGCACGCTTTCGCCGTACCGTGGATGCCCGGCAGGTGCCGCCGACCGATCCCGCCAGTCAACGCTATGAAACTACGTTGGGCCTGCTCGATGCCGCGCAGCGCGCCCGTCAGCAGGCGGTCGAGGCGCGTGCCCGCGAGGTGCTGCAGCTGCTCTCGCGCTCGCCCTTGATGGCCTCCCACGCCGACAGCCTGGAGCAGCTGGTGTGGCTCAACCTGCGTCTGCTGGTCGCCGGCCAGGCGCTGAGCGTGGTGGCGGACACCGCCGCCCGCGACAGCGCCGAGCTGCAGCAGCAGGAAGAGCAGATCGACGCGCGCCTGGCCAGCGCCGAGCTGAACGACGAGTTGCGCCGCAGCCTGGAACAGCAGAAACAGGTGATAGACGCGCGCCAGGCGGCGCATGCCGAAGGCCTGCGGCGCAAGGAACATGTCGATGCCGAGTTGCAGCGCATCGAGCAGCAGATCGCCCTGATCCGCGAGCAGACCCTGCTCGCCACCGACGAAGAGCAGATCGGCGTGGCGCTGAATGCCCTGACCTCCTCGTTCAACGAGGCCAGCCGCTGGCTCAACAGCCAGCGCGACCTGCTCGGCGTACTCGAACTCAACGAACACCAGGCCCTGCCGCGCTATGTGCTGCAAGGCCAGGGCGACAAGCCGGCGCAAGGCCAGTCGCTTCGACACTGATGGGCTGCTGCACCCAGGCTTATCCGGGTCACGGATACGGGTAGGGTGGATGACGCTTAACCCATCCACCATCGACGATGGTGGATGAAAAAGGCGTCATCCACCCTACGTTGTCGCAGACCGTAGCCCGGATGAAATCCGGGAAGCGATTTAGGCTATGAACACTTTTGATTGGCGGGCCGCTGGCCCGCATCCGACAGGGAGAGGCGTCATGTATCTATCCGCAACCAGGCAGCGCCAACAGGGCAGTGTTGCCGGCAAGCTGCTGACCATAGTGCTGGTGCTCGGCCTGCTTGGCCTGGGCGCCTGGCTGGTCGGCAAGGACATGCTCAAGGACGGTGGCGACAGCCTGCTCGGCGGCCTGCCCGCCAGCCTCGGGGTGGCCGCCGGGCCTGCGCCGGTCGAGCCGGTCAGCGGCACGCCGACCCTGCAATCGGCCGCGCCCTACGAGATGAAGAACAACATCATCGACGTCGACATGAGCGAGTACGCCGGTTATGGCGGCCTGATCGTCGCCAACGGCGGGCTGGAACCCAATCCGGAGTCGTTCTTTACCAAGCAGTACGGCTTCCAGGTGCGCCTGAGCAAGGGCGAGAGCGAGGAATGGTCGGCCTTGAACAACGGTCAGATGGCCGCGGTAGCCACTACCGCCGACGTGCTGGCGGTGCTCGGCAGGCAGTTCGAGGTCACGGTGCCGGCGCAGATCGCCTTCTCCCGCGGCGCCGATCAGGTGGTGGTGGACAGCGCCATCGCCAGCGTCAACCAGCTCAAGGGCAAGGTGCTCGGCGCCACCCAGTTCAACGAGAGCGAGTTCTTTATCCGCTACCTGGCCTCCGAAGCCGGCGTGCCGGTCAAGGTGCTGCGCGACCTCGACGGTCGTCCGGGGCCGAACGAGCTGGGCCTGGTGTTCTACGAGGACGCCTTTCTCGCCTGCGATGCCTACGCCGCCGAGCTGACCGGCAAGCAGCGCCTGAACGGCTGCGTCGGCTGGTCGCCGCGCACCGATCAGGTGGTCGCCGAATCCGCCGGCGCGGCGAAGATGCTGGTATCCAACCGCAACCTGCTGGTGGTGGCGGACATTCTGGTAGTCAACAAGGGCTTTGCCAGCGCCCACCCGGAGATCGTCAAGGGCCTGGTGCACGGCCTGCTGGAAGGCAACCGGCTGCTGCGCGACGATCCGAAAAGCCATGCCGGCGTGGTCGCCCAGGCCTTCGGCTGGACGCCCGAGGAGACCCTCGACGAGCTGAGCAAGGTGCACCTGAGCAACCTGCCGGAGAACCTGGCGTTCTTCGACGGCAGCATCGATTCAGCCGGTTCCTTCCAGGGCATCTTCCAGTCCTCGGTGCTGGCCTATGGCGCGCTGATCCGCAACCCGGCCGACCCGGCGCGCTTCGCCGATCTGCAGCACCTCAAGGCGCTGCAGCAAGATGGCCAGTTCCAGGGCCAGAGCATCGCCATCGCGCCGATCCGCACCAGCGGCAAGGTCGCCCTGGAAGGCGATGCGCTGCTGAGCAAGGACATTCGCTTCTTCTTCGAGCCGAACTCGGCGGAGCTGGACAAGCAATCCAAGGACAACCAGGACTACCTGGACACCATCAAGCAGTTCCTCCAGGTCAGCCCCGGCTCCATCGTCTTGCTGCGCGGCCATGTGGATAACGCCATGGTCGGCGAGTTCGAGCGCCAGGGCGGCGCCCCGCTGCTGCGGCGCATGGCGCTGAAGGCCATGGAACTGTCGCGCCAGCGTACCCAGGCGGTCAAGGAGGCGCTGCTGGCGCGCCACCCCGGCATCGCCGAGGATCGCATCGAACTGGTCGGCCGTGGCTGGGAAGAGCCCCTCGGCGCCGACAGCGAGCAGAACCGCCGGGTCGAGGTGCAGTGGTTCACCCTGGAATAGCCCGCTCACTCCGGCGATTCCGGCGATCTCCCTGCGTGCCGGCGTTTGACCGCGTAAGGGTCGTGCAGCGGCCTGCTAGCGGTTGTTAACCGCCGCGGTCTGCGCCACGCGCTGGCGGCAGGCCGCGCCGAAGGCCTGGAAGATCTTCACCGAGTCGGGGTTTTGCGCCGCTTGCCATTCCGGGTGCCACTGCACCGCGAGGGTGAATTGCGCCAGACCGGGGGCATGGATGGCCTCGATCAGGCCGTCTTCGGCGTAGGCCAGCGCCTCGAGGCCCTCGCCCAGGGTGGCGACGCCCTGGCCGTGCAGCGAGTTGATGGTGATCTCATCCTTGCCCAGCAACTCGGCCAACCAACTTCCGGGGACCAGGCGCACGTTGTGGCTTTCGCCATACTGCACCTCCACCGGGTCGTTGGCGTCTTCGCGGTGGTCGTCGAAGTCGCCCACGGCATAGAGCTTCTGGTGGATGTCGCCACCCAGGGCCACGTTGATTTCCTGCATGCCGCGGCAGATGCCGAAGATCGGCAGGCCGCGCGCAATGGCGGCGCGGATCAGCGGCAGGTCGAACAGGTCGCGGTCGCGATCCTGGGCCTTGTCCGGGGTCAGGTTTTCCTGGTTGTAGAGCGCCGGGTCGATATTGCTGCCGGCGCCGGTGAGGTACACGCCGTCGACCATGTCGAGGTATTGCTCGAGGTCGTCGGTGCCGAAGCAGGTCGGTGCCAGCAGCGGTACGCAGCCGGAGAACTCGACGAGGGGGGCAATGTATTTGTGGGTCATCACCTGGTAGGCATGGCCTTTGCGTTCCTGGGCGCCCATGGACATGAGGACCACGGGCTTGCGTTTGGCGTTGGGGCTAGTGCAGCTGTTGTTGGACATAGATCACCTTGGGGCAGGGAGAGCCTGCCGTTGCTGTGCAGGAAGGGCCGCCGCGGCGGCGCTGCTTCCTGTTTGTTGCCGGTGTCGACTACGCCTGCGCAGGCGCAACAGGCGGGCAGAGGCTTGTCGAGAGGGCGGCGGTTGAGCCGCTTCTCGGTGCGTTCTGGCTGTCGAAACTCCGGCTCAGTCTGCCAAGGCCGTAAAATATGTCAAACGAATTATGGGTAATTTGCAGGTAAAACCTGCCCGCTTGCTATGCGGAGTGCCGAGCAAAATAGTCATATCCATATGTTTATAAACGATTTAAATTTATTCTCAGCCTGCCGAACAGTCCAATATTTTTAACGCCAAAAGAGTCAGACCTTCAGCCCACCACCAGCATCAGCAGCAAGGGCAGGCTGGCGGCCGCGAGCAGTGTCTGCAGGGTGATGATGCCGGCCATCAGGTGGCTGTCGCCACCCAGTTGGCGGGTCAGCACATAGGCGGTCGGCGCCGTCGGCAGGGCGAAGAACAGCACCAGCACGCTGCTTTCCATCGGCGGCAATTGCAGGCCGTAGGCCACGGCCCAGGCCAGCAGCGGCATGACCAGCAGACGCAGGCCGCTGTTCCAGGCCAGGGCGGGGATCTCGCCGCCGAGTTGCTCGGGTTTCAGCGCCGCGCCGACGCAGAGCAGGCCAAGGGGCAGGCTGGCGGCCGCGAGCAGGCCGAGCAGGCGTTCGCTGCCGCCGGGCAGGCCGAGCCCGCTGAGGTTGATCAGGGCGCCGCCGAGGCAGGCGAGGATCAGCGGGTTCTTCAGAATCGGCAGCAGCAGGCTGCGCACACTGACACCGCGCTCGGCAGTCAGCGACCAGACCGATAGCACGTTTACCGTCGGCACCATCAAGGCCAGCATCAAGGCGGCCAGGGTCAGGCCCGCCTGGCCGTACAGGCTGCCCACCGCGGCCAGCCCCAGGTAGGTGTTGAAGCGCAGCGCGCCCTGAGTGAAGGCACCGAAGCGTCCGGCCGGCCAACCGCGCAGGCGCCGCAGCAGGAGCAGCGCCAGCCAGGCGATACCCAGGCCGAGCAGCACCGCCAGGGCCAGACGTGGCAGCGCCGGGTTGTCCAACGGCGCGCTGGCCAGGCTGCTGAACAGCAGGGCAGGAAACAGGATGAAGTAATTCAGCCGCTCGGCGCCGGGCCAGAAGGCTTCGCTGGGGAAGCCCAGACGGCGTAACGCGTAGCCGGCGACGATCAAGGCGAACAATGGCCACAGGGCCAGCAACAACTCCAGCACGGCAATCCCCGCCAGCAAACCAGCGACCATCTTGGAGAGCGCGCCGCGGCGGCGCAAGTGCGTTAAAAGGTATTAGGCTGAAGTTAATGCGTAGTGAGGAGAGCCTATGAACGACGTTCACAGCGGTGGCTGCCAGTGCGGCGCCTTGCGCTATCAATTCCGCGCAGCATTGCGCGACATCGCCCATTGTCACTGTTCGATCTGCAGGCGCACCACCGGCGGCATCCTCACCACCTGGATCACGGTGCCGCTGGCGAGCTTCGAGTGGCTGGCCGGTACAGCGACCGAGTTCGCCTCGTCCGCCAGTTGCACGCGCAGTTTCTGTCCGAGGTGTGGCGCCCACCTGACCCTGTTCACCACGCTTAGTCCGCAGACTCTGGATATCACGGTCGCCACCCTGGATCAGCCGGAACTGGCGCCGGCGGACCGGCATATCTGGGTGCAGAGCCGTTTGCCCTGGCTGCAGCTGGATGGGCATTTGCCCGAAGAGCAGCAGGAACAGATTCCGTAAGGCGGGCTACGGGTTGCGCCATGCCAGCGCAAGCGCAACCCGTAGCCCGTAGCCCGGATGCAATCGGGGAAGCGATGGCGGCGGCGCAACCTTCCCCCTGGATTGCACCCGGCTACAGGCTGATCGTGATCGAGCCAAGCACAGGGGCCGCCAGCAAGGGGCGGTGCGCAGGGCGCACCCTACAGGCCGGCTTTGCTGTCAGCTCAAGGCAGTTGCAGCCCGCCGCTGGCCTTGTGCAGCGCGCGCAGATAATCGCCAAGCTGCACCAGGTTGGCTTCGCTGGCCTCCAGTTCGGCCAGGCGCGTCGGCTCCAGCAGGTTGCGCACTTCCTGGTCGAGGTCGTCGCTGAGCTGGCGCAGCTGCTGCTGGCGGTTACGGCTCTCGGCTTCCAGGCGCTGCCATTCGGCACGTTGCGGCAAGCCGTAACCGCCTTCCAGGAGTTCCGCCGGGCGGCTGAGAAATCCGCTGTTGGCGAGGATCTGTTCCAGCGCCCCGCCGGCCTTGTCCAGACTCGGATCCTTGGCCGCACGACCAGTGAGGTAGCGGCGCTTGAGTTCATCCTGGGCCAGCAGCAGTTGCCGGCGTAGCGCTGCCTGTTCGAGCAGCAGCAGCGCGGCGCTGGCACGCAGGTCGGCCTTGGCGAACCAGGGGCGGCGGGCCTCGGCGCTCTGCGCCAGCCAGTCTTCGACGCTGCGCTGCTCGATCGGCAGGCGCTGCTGCAGCACCCTGAACATGGCCTGGTAACGGTCGCGAAAGGAGTCGAAGCGATAGCCCAGGCGCAAAGCCTCGCGCGGATCATCGAGCACGCTGCGATCGGCCAGGTCGCGCGCCACCAGGGTCTCGAGCAGGCCGTTGGGCAGGATGCTGTCGAGCGCCTGCAGACGCGGGTGCTGGCTGCCGCTACGCAGCAGCTTGAGGGTTTCCACTGCGCAGTTGTTGGAGATGAAGTAGTAGTCGCCGTCGTAACTCCAGTGCTGCTCGGCGGCACGGGTGACCAATCGCTCCAGTTGCGCGCGCTCGAGCTGCAGCGGCACAGAGGCCAGGCTGCGCAGTTCGACCTTGGTGTATTCCTCAATTACCTGGGCCAGCGGCAGGACGAACAGCCGCGACGGGTAGGCGCCGGTCAGGCCGTCCCAGCTGGACAGTTGCAGATCGCCGACGAAGGCCCGGTAGGACAGCACCAGGTGTTCGTCCAGATCCAGCCGGCAATCCGGCCCACGCGGCCGGCCGGGGGCGCAGATCACCAGGCGCAGCATGCTGTGGCCCCAGCGGCTGGCCCATTCTTGGTTGGCTTCGGCGAGCAGGTAGTCGACCTGGTAGACCCGTGCGGGATCGAGCGTGCCCAGCGGCTGGCGGGCGAAATCGCGGCCGGCGTTGAGGTAGGCGTAACCATCGGCGCAGGGCTGCTGGCGGGCCGGTGTCCAGCCGCCAAAATGCTCGCTCAAGTGGCCTGCCAGCGAGGGTCGGCGACAGGCGTAGCTGGGGTCGAGGAGGAAGTACTCCATGTTTACCGCGACGAACTCGAGTGGATTGCTCAGCTCATAGATATCCGGGCTGCGCGCCACCTGGCCGTTGGCCTGCTCGCGCGCGCCGCGCCGGCCGACCTGTTGTGGCCAACCGGCCAGATCGAGCAGCCGCGGATTGTCGCTGAGGGTGAAACGGCGCGCCGTCTGGCCGCGACAGGCATCGGGCAAGCCGACCGGACCGAGGCTGGCCAGACGCAGTCGGCAGCGCTGCAGCAGGCGTTTTTCGTCCTGTGTCCAGAGCTGTGCGCGGTCATAGAGGTGGGTCAGCTCGTGCAGCACGGTGGCCAGCAGCTCACGGCGCACGTTGCCGTGCGGGCGCCGGGTCGGCGTAATGGCGGCGCTGCCGGCACTGAGGGACGGCAGCAACTGGCTGTTCAGTTCGATGCCGCTGAAGCGTCCGGCGCGACCATAGACCTCGGCCGGCATGGATCGCCAGCGCACCCTGACGCGCCGGTCCAGGCGTTGCCTGAAGAGTGCCGGCAGGGCCGCCAGCGCCTCGTTCAGCAGCAACTGGCTGGCCTGCCGTTCGCGGTGACTGAGCGCGTCGCTATCGAGCACCAGACGCAGCTCGGCATGGCTGCCGACGCTGGTCAGCAGGGCAAGCACCAGCAGCCAGGCGCGGGCAGGACTCACCTGGCGAGAATGGCTTCGGCCAACACCTGATCGGAAGCGTGCTGGGCCTCAGGCACACGACTGCGAATGGTGCCAAGCGCTGCTTCCAGCTGCACGCCACGGATCGCGCCCTGACTGGCGACGAAACTGGCAGCATCGTCACGGGCGGCGAGGACGATTTTCGAGTCCCGCACCGAGGTGGTGGTATCCGAGGTGAAGTCGAACGTACGGTCAAGCGCACGGACGATGATATTGCTGGTGGCAACCAGGGTTTGTGCCTGGACACTGCCGACGGACAAGGCAAGCAGGGCAACAGCGACGAGCAAGGAACGATGCATGGCAATCTCCGGGAAAGCAGGTGATGACGGTTGGATGGCTATCAACGCGGACAGTTCCTGCGTACGGCTGAGCACGCAAGGCTGCGCTGGGCAAAGCAAGCCTACTGCATCGACCCTGAAGCCGCGCCGCTACTTGGCAGGCCGTTGAAAAACGGCCTGCTCTTGAATCGCTGCGCTCGCCCTGCGGGCCAGCCTGCGCTGTTACTTCGCTGCGCTACAGTGCGGCCATTCTTGCGAGCCCGCCGCCTACCTTTTTCACCGGCCTGTTAGCTGCGTGCCCACCTGCCGGCGCTTCAGCGGCTTAGAATCGCCTGCGCCAGTTGCTCATCGTCGGCAACCAGATCGGGGGCTTGCTGGCGGATGTGCTGCAGCGCCGCTTCCAGTTGCACGCCGCGAATGGCGCCCTGGCTGGCGACGAAACTGGCAGCGTCGCTACGGGCGGCCAACACGATCTTGTCGTCACGCAGCGAAGAGCTGGCATCGGAAGTGGCGTCCGAGGTGCCCATTAAAGCACCGCCCAGGGTATCGGTGGTGGCGACGAAACTGGAAGCCGTGGCGCTGGTGGCCAGCACCAACAAAGCGGAAAAACCGAGTGCACGCAAGGCGATCATCCTGAAACTCCTTAACCATCGTTCAAGGGCGTGGCAATCGGCCACGCCACATTCTTACAAGCCTAGCTCAGGGGTCCACCGATGCACCATGCTGGCTTAACGCCAGAACGGTTTTTCCAGCTCTGCCAGGCGTTCGCCGGGGCTGATGCCGGCATCGGCCAACAGGTGTGGATCCAGCCTGGCCAGCTGGTGGCGGGTGCGGACATTGAGCTGCCAGCGCTTGAGGGTGCTGCGCAAAAGGGCGAGCGGGCCGATATGTGGCCGGTCGAGAGTTGCTGGAATGTCGCTGAGAATACGCTCCATGGCAATGATCCTTCCCGTACAGGGCGGGCGTGGCGGTATGGGTATCCATGGTCGCGCGCCACTGGATTGCCTGACAGCCACAGCCAGGCAAAAGTGTACTGGGTCAGTTGCGATTTCTATAAAACTGTTCTGCTTGTGAGCGAGGCAAGCTGTGCCGCTCGCTCCGGCGCATAACGACAAAACCCGCCAACGCTGGGCGTGGGCGGGTTTGTCAGAGCGTGCGGAGCGGCTTGCGCCGCCAGCCTTAACGCCAGAACGGCTTGCTCAACTCGGCGTGGCGCTGGGCCTCGCTGATGCCGGCATCGGCCAGCAGGCGGGCATCCAGGCGCGCCAGTTGGCGACGGCTGACGATGCGGCGCTGCCAGGTGAACAGGGTGGCGGCCATACGCAGCGGCAGACCGCTGGCGGTGTTGGAAGAGTTGGTTTGAAAAAGCAGGTCGGAACTGAATGTACGTTCCATGGTGTCATCCTTCCGCTTGTGGCGGGTCTAGAGAGTGTTTTGCCTGGTGCCCATGTTCCGCTTCCTGCAAGCAGTGCAATAGTCACAGCTGGATTAAATTGTTGAGCTATTAGATAGCGTGCTTAGTAACTGTTTTGCTGTTTTCTTCGACTACTGTACTGGTGACAAGTTGAATACCGCGTAATTCTGATATAAGCAGCTTTTTTTCTCGTTACTGAACAGACGAACAGTGATTATCTATAGGTACAGTTTGAAATTGATTGGCAGGCGGCATTGATCTGTGGTTCAGCTTTTTATCGAATTTCGTTGCGGGCCCGGGCCGATCTGTATGGGTTACGCGGCCCTGCAGAGAAGTCGCCGGGCGAGAAGGTGGAGTTCCTGCGCGCAGAAAAAACCCGGCACGCAGGGCCGGGTTTTGTCATTCACAGCAGCGGTCAGTCGACGGCTTTGACCATGTCCTCGATGACCTTCTTGGCGTCGCCTCGGAACGGCGTCACCAGGCCATCTTGAAGGTCGCGGAAATATGATGACGGTCGTCTGAACGGGCGAACTCGCCCTGATAACCCAGGTTCAGCGAGGCCGTTTCACTGACCTGCATGTTGAGACCAAGACCAAGTCGGGCGCGGTCGCGATCCAGCTCGGGGCCGCTGACACCGAAGCTGGTAGTGGCTGCCGTTGCGAAGTCGGCGCGCAGCGCGGCCTCGTTGTCCATGAACTCATGCAGCCAGGCGAGTTCGATCGTGGGCTGGATGCGGCTGCCGTTGTGGCTCGTCCAGCTGTGTTCGAGACGAGCGCCGAGGGCCGAGCGCAGTGAGTCCTGCTGGTCGCTACCGACATGCAGATCGGCAGCAGCGGCTCCCTTCTCGGTAAAGCTGGAACGCTTGATGTGGGCGTATTCCAAGCCGGCTAGTGGCGTGATGTGGGTGTTGGCGGTGAGGGCAAACGTACGGCCGGCCTCGATGGCGACGTTACCCGTCCAGGCATCGTAGTCGGCTTTGGCCGTGTTGCTGGAAAGACCGACGCTGACCTGACGCTTGGCATCGATGTCATGGTGGCCGAGGCCGGCGATGCCGCTGGCATAGTAGCCATCATCGAGCAGCCACCTGCCGTAGAGGGCCGCCTGATAGCTGTCCACCTCAAGACCGCCTTGCGCCACATCGGCATCGGTACGGCTGTAACCGAAGGCGGCACCAAGGGTCAGCGTGTCATTGAGGTTGAAATCGATGCCGGTGGCGGTGCCGCTGGCGTTGTAATGGGCACCGCTGACATTACGCGTGCCGTCAATTTCACCGTAGCTGCCGGTGCCACGCAGCCACCAACCGCGGTCAGTCGCCGGTTGGCTGTCCAGCAAGTGCGAGCCCGCATCGCTCATGCTGCCGCTGTCGTTATAGGCCAGCATGAGCTGGCCGTTAGTCGCCAGGAACTGGTTGTTGCCTTGCAGGCGGTCGAACAGCAGTCCCTTGAACTGGTTCAGGGACTGCAAGGCAATCTGGTTGCTGTAGGTGTGCTGGACGCCGCTGAGCGAATCAAACGCCTGGTTGGCACCATCAGCCGTTAGGAGGTTGAGGTTGTTCAAGAGCTCATCGACACCCGTGGCACCGCTGCTGGCCAGCGTATCGAGCGCAGTGCCGACCGAACCCTGGTTGGTAGTGCCGGTAACCGAGGCATAGTCGGACGAATTGCGGCGCAGATTGAGGACTACCGAGTTGGCATCGTAAGACAAGGTCGGTGTCAGGAAGGCGAGGCTAGAGCTGACACTGTTGAAGCTGGTGCCGCCCAAGCCGCCTGCGGCAGTGAGGATGCTGTAGTCAGTGCTGACGCTATAGTCGCCGGCTTCGGGTAGCACCCGTACTGTGCCGTTGGTAAGTGTTGCACTGCCGGTGGCGTTGATACGGTCGTTGTTGCCTGCGGCATCGACTTCCACCTCAAACACGCCACCCGCAGAGAAGTCCAGATCGCCGGCCACATTCAAGGTGCCGATGGAATTACCGGGGGCGAGGATGCCGCCATTGAGCGAGATACTGCCCACCGTGCCGCTGCCGCCCAGGGTGCCGCCGGCATTGACCGTGGTCGCTGAGTTGGCGATCGAGCCATTGACCGCCAGTCTGCCGCTATCGATGAGGGTACTACCGCTGTAGCTGTTAATACCTGTAAGCGCGAGCATGCCGGCACCGGACTTGAAAAGACTACCCGTGCCACTCATCACCCCGGCATAAACGCCGTCAGCCGCCTGATCAAAGCTGACCTGGGCGCTGTTGCTGATAGCGCCCTGCAGGGACGTGGTGCTGCCCTGCAATATGCCGCCCGAAACCCTGGTGCCGCCGCTGTAGCTGTTGGCCCCGGAGAGGGTCAGCGTACCGGCACCGGATTTGATCAATGCACCGCTGCCACTGACTGCTCCGCCGAAGCTACCGTTCGCGGCCTGATCGAAAGCCAGCGTGGCATTGTTGGTGATATCGCCCTGCAGCGAAGCCGT
>NZ_JAWVXU010000033.1:0-28110 GCF_033723075.1 Pseudomonas sp. | reverse complement strand
GGCAACCAGTCGTCCAGCGATGGCGGGAGCAGGTAGTCGGTCTTGCGGTCGATCGGGCGAAAGCGGCTCATGCGGGGGCGTCGGCTGGGCGGTGCCGGGATTATCCTCGAATGAAGCGAGAAAGTCCGACAGGCTGCTAGGAAGGAAACGGCTCAGCCTGCAGGGTAGTGGAGTAGTTAGGTGCCAACATAAAAAAAGCCACCCGAAGGTGGCCTTGAAGTCATGCTGCGATAAGCTGCCTGGCAAGTGCCATCTCGACCGAGTCACCATCCTGGTTCAGCGAGTCGAGGCCTGACTCAGGAACGTCTCCCGACGTGCTCTGCGCCACGGCGATCTTCTTGGCCATCAGCTGCAGGCAGGTGATCTGCGAGCTACCGGCATAGCCGAAGAAGATCACCCGCACCGGGTGTTTCTGCCCGATCCTCCACGACCGCCGTGCCGCCTGCTGCAGGGTGTACACGTTGTAGCCCGTCTGCAGGAACGCGATGGTCGGAAAGTCCAGCAGATCCAGACCGGTCTTTACCAGCTCCGGGTTGGTGATCAGCACATCGATGCCGCGGTCGACCTGGTCGAGGATCCAGTCCTCGCGCCTTGCCGTATCCACCGAGGCGCGCAGAACTGCCACCTTCAGGCCGGCCTGTTCCAGCACCCGCTTGAGCCGGCTGGTTGTGTCGCGCGTCCCGCTGTACACGGTGTAGGCCAGCACCTTGCGGTTCTTGGCCTTCTCCGCGAGACAGAGGTTCACCAGCGCCTGCTCTTTGGGCATCAGCTCCTCGTCGCCGAAGATCGCCGGCACGAATGCCAGCGTGTCCCGGGAGCGAGGATGCTTCACCACCTCCGCCCGGAAACAGCAGTCCGGCCAAGCCAGCAGCACGTTGAGCACTACGCCCAGGAGCGTGGTATCTCGACGAGCCAGGGCCTGGCGCAGTTCAGCGGTCAGTGTGGTTGCCAGTCGTTGGTAGGCCGAGGCCTGCTCCGGTGACATGGGCACGTCGACGAACTCCTCCTGGTAGTCGGGCAACACATTGCCACCGATGTCCTTGAGCTTCAGGAACACAGTGAACGGCAGCACGAAGCAGTGGATGCCTTTCGGGCCGAAGCCCGGAGCCTTCACCGTTCGTACCGAGAGCTTCTTGCCCTTGGCCGTCTTGTGCGACTCGCCGTCGCGCTCGGTGTAGATGTCCTTCAGCACCCCGTGATCGCGCATGAACGACATGGCTGCAGGAGCCATGCTGCCGCGTGCGTTCGGTCGGTAGCCGTCCTCGATCATGCGCTGGGTGAGGATGCGGAACAGGAGGTAGAACAGGTCGTCGGCATAGCCGCCCATGAGCGTGCCGGTCAGCAGCACGGATTTCCGTGCCTTCGCTGCAAGCACGCCCATGGCCTGGCCCTGGGCCGAACCGCTGTTCTTGTATTCATGCCCCTCGTCCACCACCAGCAGGTCGAAGAAGCCATCCGGCAGGTAGCGCTTGATGAACTCCGTAGGTTGGTAGCCGCCTTCGCCGAAGCCGAACTCGATGTTCGCCATGGCGCGCTCCATGCGCTTGGCCTGGCGATCGCTGAAGATGAAGTTGCCCTTGGCGTCCATCAGGTTGATGAACTCGGACACGTTGTCCACCAGCATCGAGGCGAGGAAGTCCTCCCCGAAGTCGTTCAGCAGCCGCTCGGCACGCACGGGGCCGATGGTCGGGATCCGACACATCGACTTCAGGATCGTCGAGCGGCGGTTGCCGCCGTCCGCTCTGCCCGGGCGCATCAGTGTCCACAGAGCCGCCTCACAGTGGGGGCAGCGCCGGCGGCGCTCCTCACGGTGAAACTCCTCGACTGTGATCAGGTTGCCCTCCTGGTCCTCGAGCACACGCCCGCAATCCGGGCAGCCAGCCATCAGCCGGCCGCCGGCGGCGCGCCGCTGCCAGCAGGCCAGATGCCAGTGGAATCCCATCCGCATGCGCACGCGGCCGAGAATGAAGAACTCCTGGCGTCCATCGTAGGGCTGGCCGACCTGGTCGCGCAGCTTCAGCAGCTTGACCAGGGTGTCGGGACCGTTGAGCACCCAGACGCGGGCGTCCGGGATGGTTTCGAGGATCTCGCGCCGCCACTTGTAGACCAGGTGTGGGGGAGAGATGACCATCGTGCGGCGATAGCCAGCGCTGTGCATGACGGCCGCCACGGCGATGGCCATCATGGTTTTGCCGGTACCCATCTCGGCGTTGATGATGCCTGCCTGCTCGTTGCGATCGAGCAGCAACGCGGCGATGGCCTGGACGACGTCCGCCTGGGCGGGGAAGGGCGTGCGTTTGAGACCATCCATCACCAACTGGCGGGCGCCGTTGGCGTCGCCGGCATAGACAGGTGGATTGGAGCGGTTGAGGGAGTCCAGCAGCTCGTCGCCGAATTCGTCGATGAAGTCGGTGAGGCCGATGGTCAGTGGTGTGGCAGGGACCTGGGTGAAGGTCTGGGTCAGATCGTTCATGGTGCTTTTCCTGGCGGGGATGAAGCAGGGCATGCACGACACCCGGCCGGGTATGTGCATACCCTGCGGGTTGGTTGAAGGTGCCGGAGTGGCGGTGGGTCAGTAGTCGTCAGGTAACAACAGGGTGGTCACGCTGCGATCGGCTTCGGTGATGATCCATAGCCTGGTTTCGTCGCCGGCACAGATGTCGTAGCCGGAGAACAGCCGGTCTCCATACTGCAGGGCCTGCTGGTTCGCCTGCTTGTCGTCATCGGTCAGCTCTCCCCAGTCTCCCGCCAGATGGCGTTTCAGGTAGAGGGTCGGATTGAGCAGGCCACCTTCCACCAGATGGTGGACGGAGCTGGCCATTACCACACGACCAGGCGAGAACAACGGGCCGGGAAGGGGGCTCAAGGTCATTGGTGCCGGCGGAGCCTGAGGCTCTTCCGTCGCCACTGCTGTAGAGCTGATGGTCAACACCCTGCCAAGGTTCGGTGAGCCTGGCGTTATGTCCCATGCCCGGATAATGGGCACGAAGCGATCGGTCAGGATCCTCACCTCGGAGACGTTGCCGTCCTCGTCCTCGGTGAATTCGGTCTTGCGGACCTTATCCTTGTAGGTATCGCCCTTGAGTGCCAGGACGCGTCCGTTCCTTGAGGTCACCACTCCGGAGATCGCGCCGGCGGCCAGCGCGAGCGCCAGGTGCCAGCGCGACATCTCACGGACCGGTGGCCGCGGCTGAATGCCAGCCTGACCGAAGTGGAGGGTGAAGTCCGGCCAGAGCCCTCGCAGGCGCTGGATTTCGTGACTGAACTGCTCCGGCTCCAGGGTGACCCGGTAGAAGTGCTCCAGGTCGTTCGCCGACGGCAGCACCGCGTAGGGCTCCCACGGCCAAATGGCTGGCAGCTCCTCTGCGGTTTCCTGTCCGGCGCCGATCGCCTGCAGGCGATCACGCATCTGGGCAACCTCCCGTGGTTTGGCCAGGTCCTGGCGACGCACACGAATGCCGAAGATGACCACCTGTTTGAAGGTGGGGTCGGCAGCCGCGTAGATCCGCAGTGCGGTGAAGTGGTTGCAGAGCCAGCCAGTCAGTTCGTCGTCCAGGACATAGTGCGGAACTATGAACACCAGCACGCCACCGTACTGCAACAGCGGCAAGGCCCGTTGGTAGAACGCCTTTTCCAGTCGGCGACGACCGTTGCCCTGGTACTGAGATGCACCGGAGTGGTCGGCCACCAGATCGCCATAGGGTGGATTGAGCCAGAGCAACCCGAAGGCTTGCCGGCTGATCATGGTGTCCATCAGGTCGCTGTGCAGCACCCGATCCAGCAAGGTGCGTGCGTGGTCGGCGCGCTCCCGGTCATATTCGACCGCGAACGCCTCGACCTGGTCGCACCCAAGAGCATGGGCTGCCTCGGCCAGGGCCACTCCCTCGCCGGCGCAGGGATCGAAGATCCTCATCTTGCCGGCAGGGGATGGAGCCAGGGCCTGCAGCGCGCGCTCCAGGGTGATTTCGTCAGTGGGGAAGTAGCCGTTGCGGGCGAAGTTGTGCGCCAGGCGCGGGAACATCAAAGCCATAAGGCCTCCTTGGTATGTGAAGTTCAGCAGTTGCGCGAAGTCGGGAAGAGGGCTCAGGCGGTTGCCTGAGCCTCGGTGGTCAATCGCCCTTGGCGGATTAGGTCGCCGAGGGCGGGTTCGAGCACGTCGAGCTGCATGGACAGCCGCCAGGCGCTGATCGCGCCCAGCGCCCCGGGGAGGGGCTGGAGCATGCCGTGTTGGGTGAGGACCTCCATCACCGGCTCCCGCCAGTGCTGCAGGAGCGGCAAAGGGCAGGTTTCGGTGACCAGCGGCCATAGCTGCTGGAGTGGGTCCGCCGCCTCCTCGAGGAGGGCATAGGCGAAGTGGTTGGCCTGGTCGGGCCGAGCGCAGCGCCGGTCGAACAGCCAAAGGTGCAGCAGGCTGCCGAACAAGGTGCCGCGGAACTGCCGTGTGGTGCGCTTTTCCAGCAGATCGACGTTGGGAAAGACCGGAAGACTCCGGTCATCCATGGTGATGTGGAACTGATCCAGGCCGTTCTCGGCGGAACCGAGGGTCAGCCTGGCCAGGAACTCCTGCAGGGCCGTGTCGCGGCCCCAGGCAGAGAGGAAGACCAGGTTGCGCTGCTCATCGCAGACACAGGCGTCAACGTAAAGGTCGGGACATTCCTCGACCTGGTGCAGCGGGGTAGGCAGCATAGGGTGTGGCCTCCATTGCAGATGGGGACCTGCCCGGGGAGGGGCAGGACTGCCCCTCGGGGTGGATGACGATGGTCGATCAGGCGGGCCGGGCCGGCTGGTCGTTGCGAAGGGCCTCGCGCCACGCCGGACAGACGCCGTCCGGCGCCATGTCCAGGAAGTGCAGGGGGCACCCGTAGTAATACGGGCCAGCGGATTCTGGGATCGACTTGCTGCCCCAGAGTCCCCCCTGAACCTCCAACAGATCGCAGTTGATGAAGGTGTAGGTGTCACCGACGGCATTGCCGTTGATGATGTTCGCTACCTTCAGCTCCAGCTGAACGACGGTCCAGAGTTCTTGGCCGGTCAGTGCGTGCTCCAGGATCGTGCGTTTGTGGGTGAAGCTTTCCGCGGGCTCCAGCAGCCGCTGAACCAGGCTGTCTTTGTCGCGGTGTGAAAATAGCCATCCCATGATGTGGGGCCTCATGTGGTGGCCGGGCTCCCTGGCGGGGAGTCCCCGGCAGGGTGGTGGTTGGTTAAGGGTCAGGCGAGCAGACGACTCAGCCGTTCAAGCAGCCGATGGGCTGCCTGATTGGCGGACTGCCCGTCATCTGGGGAGGCGTGATGGACACGCATCCGCAGGTACTGAAGGGCAAGGTCGACGTACTGGCGATCGAAGATCGCCTCTCGGAACAGATCAGCCTCCTGATCCAGGCCGACCTCGCGCAGCGCGCTGCAGGTCAACAGGAGTTCGTTGGAGACTTCCTCGCTGTGGTATCGCGGATCCATAGGCGCTCCTACGATTGTGGTTGGCGTTTCCAGAGTTGCAGTTTGAAATCCAGCTCGTACCCCAGCTCGCCGAGGCGAGCGCACTGGGCACGCAGGCGCTGGCGATCCACTGTGGTGTCGAGGCGAACTTCACTGCCCAACGGCCAGATGGTGCCGAATAGCTCGGCGTCTTCGTTTGGCTGGGAGTGCTTCGTGCTCGAGCTGGAACTGTCCATACCGAAAGGCGCATCGTCTGCCGGCATCTGGGCGGCCCGCGTGGGCGTGGGATTCCTGGTCTCGCGAGGAGCCTCTGGGGACGAAGGCCTGACTGGCTCCTCGTCCAGGGGGTCGGGTTCGCTAGGTGATAGCTGCGCGGCATCCTCGGCCGTGAGGTTGTCGACGTCCTCCAGCGTCATGCTGTCGACTTTCGCGCGGATCTCGACGACGAGGCGGCCACCAGTGGAGTAGTACGACGGGCGAATTTCCGAAATTGCGAAATTGCCGCGGTACTTCCCTTCGGTGTACTGATCGAGGAGGGCGTCCTTGATGACGAACTCCCCGATAGAGGTTGCCAGGCGTCCGACGTTGAACTTGCCGTTCCGGCCGGTGATGGTGCGAATGGCCAACTGGCCATCGATGTGGATCATTGACGTCCTCCTCATAGAGCGGAGGCCAGCCCCTGAGGGGCGAGGCCTCAGCGGACGATTGCGAGAAAAGCGAAGCCCTGGTGTGAGGCCAGGGCTCTGAGTGGTTGGAGGAGCGCCTGATGAACCAGGCGCATCCCGTCAAGCTGCCAGTTGGACAGGGTTGGGTTTGAGCGAGATCAGCAACTGGGCGGTTGAGCCCATGCCGTCCTGATGACTCGCTTGCAGATCCAGCCAGAGCGGTTGGTGAGGGTTGCCATCGGGCGGTAGGCGGTGAAGACCGAAGTCGACAACGTCATCCGAGGGTGTGGCGAATACAGCTTTGTAGGCTGCAGCCAGAGTGGAGCAGAGGCGGTCTTCGATGTCGGCCAGCTCGTCAGCCGACTCCAGATTCACAGCCTGCTGCCATGCCTCGGGGGTGAATACCACCGGCATGGACAGAATCCGTGCAGCCGCAGGGGTAAGCGCAGTTGCGCCGTACAGTTTCGACATGGTGAATCTCCAGAGGAAAAACGGAGACGCACGTCGCCCGGGCTGGGGAGTGAATCCCCGCGAGGGTGGGTGGAGTAACTGATATTGCGTAAGTGAGAAAAGGTGTCCGAAGGCACCGGTGAGGGTTAGAGCCAGCCGTATTCGGCGAGGGACAGGGGGCGACCTTCGCCAACGATGAAGTGGTCCAGGACACGCACGTCGACCACCGCCAGGACTTCCTTCAGTCGTGCGGTCAAGGTGCGATCCGCCTGGCTGGGTTGAGGGCAGCCTGAGGGGTGGTTGTGGGTGAGGATGACGGCCGCGGCGTTGTGGGCCAGGGCACGTTTGACCACTTGCCTGGGGTAGACGCTGGCGCTATCGATGCTGCCGTGGAACAGCACCTCGAACTGCAGCACCCGGTGCTTGGCATCGAGGAACACCACGCCGAATACCTCATGATCCTGCTGCGCAAGCTGCAGTTTCAGGTAGTCGGCTACCAAGCCGGGTGACGTTAATTCGGGGCCGCGGGTGAAGATCCGTTGGTCAAGGATCTGCAAGGCTTTCTCGATCACCCGGTTTTCCTGGGCGATACGAGCGGCTTTGAAGTCAGTGGTTTCAATCAGCGTGAGCTGTGTGTTCATGGTGGTACCTCCGCGTTGAATACAGGGGGGGTACGCACCCCATGGGGAGTGAATCCCCGCGTGGGTAGTTCGAAATATGCACTCCATCGCCTGAGGCGATGCGGTCGCGCTGCCGAGTGCTTGGCGACCTTGGGTGAGTCAACGCTTGCGCGCCGGAACCATGAGACTCAGGTTCCCTGGGATGGTCTGCTGTCGACGACAGCAAGCCCAATCAGCATTCGGTTGGCCTGGCGGGAAATCCCGCCGGCCAGGTGACTCAGTCCGAGAAGACCGGAACGCCATCAAGGACAAAAGCGAATGGATCTAAGAGTCGCTTCGTTGGGTCCAGGCGTTTCCAGCCAGAGCCTGTGCCGCTACTTCAGCGGTGGAGTAATACTCCACCGACTCCCTCGAGATAGGACCAGACTCGTCAGCCGTGCCGATATAGAAACCGGCACCACTCTTCAGGATCTGCAGCGGGTACTTGATGTTGAGCTGGGCAAAAGCGAGTTTTCCGTAGGTCATGTGGAATTCCTTGATGGGGAACGGCCATGACCCAGTGGGTCGCGTTTCCCAGTGGGTGTGAGTGAAGCCAGGGCACCGTGAGGTGCCCTTAGGTCATGCAGCCATTACAGCTTGGTCTCCGGTGTTGCCAGCGAAGAGGATCCAGACCACGTCGCAGAAGTGACTGCTGGTCAGCAGTTCGGCTTCAACTTCGTTGATGGACACTTCCTCAACTTCCGGCAGAGCGGGCATATCTCCAGCTTGGGCGTTGTAGCTCATGATGATCTCCAAATGAATTTGGAGAACACCATGCCCTGGGGGAATGGTGCCCCCCGGATGGGTATGCGATGACAAGCGGCGCATTGCGTAGGTGATGAAAGGCACCCCGAAGGGCGCCCTGTTTTTCAATCAAGCAGTCTGGCGCTGACGTGCATCAGGTTGCTGTTGCTCTTCAGCCGAGGGCTCGTCGGACGATGCTTCAGGTCCACCTTGTTGGTTGTCCTGGGGCTCGCCGGCATCCTTCGGTTTGGCTTCGTAGACAGTTTCACCATCCACCTTGATAAAGCCGATGAAGAGCAGCCGACCCTTGAGGCTTGCGCCAGGTTGACCTTTCTTCTCGCCCTTTTCGTAGGTGAATGAGTCTGCCCAGATGTCACCGATACGGAAGGACACGAGGACCTTCTTACCGGCTTCGACGGCTTGCTCGCAGCGACGCACGAGCTTTTCAGCTTCGGCACCGACGACGTTGCAGTCGATGTAGGTGTATTCCACGTCATCGGACGAGCCACGGAGGGCTGCGATGGTGGTGGCCATGAAAGGGGAACCCTTACGCGGCTTCACTTCGCGGATACGGTTGAGGTAACCGATACCGGTGGTGTGCAGATCGAAGAACTTGGTTTCGTTGGATTGTGCGTTGCTCATGGTGATTCTCCAGTTTCGATAGTCTGAAAGCGGAGAAACACTTCGCCCTTGGGGGAAAGTATTCCCCGCGAGGTTTAGAGCTTGGAAGGTGTGTGCTGGAACAGCTAGGTGAGGATGCTTCCATCAATCGCTGTCGATTGACCGATCGCGCTACCGGAAGCTCGGCGATCTTAGGTTAGATCAACACGGTTAACCGTGTCGCAGTCTCACGGATCATGACTGCTTGGGCATGGTTGCTGACGACGTCAGCAGCTCACGGATGAAAATATGTTAACAGCGGAAAGGAAAGTCAAGCCCCATGAAAGAAAAAAGCCCCTCTTTCGAGGGGCTGGGTGTAGTGCAGTTCAGTGATGGCGTTGATGCAGGCGATGCTTGTGGCACCAGTCCTTGATGTCGGGCCATTTTGCCCAAACAGCCATCCCGGAGCAGAAGAGAAGCAGGCAGGTCATGATGATCATGCCGAAAACGGTCTGACTCATTTCATTCCTCCTGGGTGAGAAAGATCCCGATGGACCAGATGATAACACCGACCAGGAAAGCGTACGCCGTCAGGAGCCGATGCTCGCTGAGGAATACACCTATCAGGGAGGCTGCAACAGCTGTAGTACCGATCTTGCGAAGATCATCTGCAATAGCAGATAGCTTCTTGGGAGGCATGGTTTTCCTCGCGTGAATCGCCGGAAAACCTCCCTGTCGGGGAATTTCCCGACGAGGGTGAGTGAAGGTGGATCAGCAGTTCATGGACGGCTCAATCGGAGCGATCAACTCGTTGAGAGAGCCTAGGCGAAGCGCATTGGTAGCGGCCTGAACCGGCTTGGTCTTGGGTTTGCGAGTACGCGGCTTTTTCACCTTCACCTGCACTTCACGGGTGTTGGCTTCATACCAGGCGTTGAGATCGACCTGTTTCTGGCGAACGATCGCGGGCACCTGACACATGTGCTCCAGGACCTGACCAGAAGGGTGAGGGGCTGCTGCCGGCATGGCCCGCTTGGCCATGAGAGGCTTGGCGGGTGCAGCGGGCGTGGACTGTTTGACCGCACGCAGGAATTCCCGGGTAACAGTACCGAGGGCGTAACCTGCGCGATAGCTGAACGTGGACATGGTGTTTCTCCTGCAGGTTGAAAATGCGGAGAAACACTGACCCCGACGGGGAAGTGAATTCCCCGCTGGGTTGGCGGAAGGTGCTTCTATCGACCGAGGTCGACCGGCCGCGCTACCAGAAGCTAAGCGGCCTTGGGTGGATCAACACGGAAAAACCGTGTCGCAGCCTTTCGGATCCAAGCTGCATGGGCATGTTGCTGACGACGTCAGCAAGGCACGCGCTTATCATCGAAGGGGGCTGGGAATGTGTCAAGCAAGGAGGGATGGGGAAAGCAGAGGGAAGGGGGGAGATGGAATAGCGACCGAGGGCAACCATGTCAGTAGTTACCCTCGGCTGAAGTCGGGGAAGCAGAATCGAGAAAAGTACGCCACCTGTGACAGTTGAAGCGTCGATCCCTGGGCATTGATCGTAACGTCTCACATCACCTGGCCGGTTATCGTGGCTGAGGCCAGCAATCAGAAGGCACGCATCCGCGCACAAAGGGAGCCCTGCGTTTCGCCGGCGGGCCACCGGCAGAGACAAGCAATACCCAATGGGTAGCCTGATGACCCTTCGCAAGGTCATCAGGCTACCCATGGAGAATTGGGAAAAGTGTGGGCCGCAACACCAGTGCGGCCCTTGGATCATGGTGCACCGAACCTCTTGAGAACCCTATGTGTCTGTGAACTCGCATTACACGAGTTGACGGCTGCGTGACTAGCAAAAGAACAGGGAGACACAGGGAGAATCATCAACCAGATCCGCACGCCCTTCCCGGAGCTCAGCGTGCTTTTGGTTTGGTGAGGAGGCGAACCTTCAACACCAGGGCGCTACTGATGACCGTCAGTAGCCAGCGGGGTGGAACAGTTGCTGATGGCATTATGTGTTCGACACCCCGAATTGGCAAGTGAACATACGGTTGCGAGCCTTGCCAGACGGGGGCTGCCGTTCAGTTCAAGGCGACAATTGCACCCTCGGGAATGACTGCTGGTAGGGCAATTCCGGTGCTCGCCGAGCGGGGTGATACCAGGATGCCAGAACGCTTCACCCCAACCAGCTCCGACTCCGTAGCACTCGCCAGCGCGTCCAGCATGCCACCTGGCCCGTCAGGGTAGTAGGTGTAGCTTCGGCCTCCGCTGACATAGGAGGAGATGCCAGTTGGCTTTCGGAACCATCCGGGAAGATTCAAGGCCGCATCTGCAGGATTGCCGGCGAATGCAGGATTCGCCTTGGCGAACTCCGCAGCTGCGGAACGATACACGAGCAGGCTTTGGCTCAATGTGTCGACGGTGGAGTATTCCGCGGCTGTGATGGCACGGTCATGGGTCTGCATCATCAGCCCACCTGAGAAGACTAGGACGACCAGGACAAGCCATAGGATTGGCATTCGCCAGAGCTCCGATTAGAACGCACAGAGTTTCATCATACCGGTGAAGCTCTTGGGTTGGTAGGTGCAGACTATTGTCCGCAGACGACAATAGTCTGCACACACAGAATCCCGATCTTTAAACATAGGCCGGGCTTTTGAAAAGCAAGCGTACTCAATGCCAGAAACACAACGCCGCATTCGGCCGTGTGCTGGCAGAGCTGCGCCGGAATCGGCAGCTGTCTCAGGAGGAACTCGGATTTGAAGCCAACTTCGACCGGACTTTCATCAGCCTCCTCGAGCGTGGCCGTCGATCGCCTACGCTCGACACGATATTCAGCCTCTGTCACGCGTTGGATATTCCCTTCAGCCAGCTGGCCCTGCTGATCGAGGCCAAGCTGGATGTAATGAATGCATAAAGAGCTCACGCTGGGCGAAGGCCTGGAACTCTACCGAGAAAAGGTATCGATCCTCAAAAAAGGGTATGTGCAAGAGAGCTACCGTATTGCACACATCCTGAAATCGCCGCTTGCCGCAAAACCGATGCGGGAGGTGACCAGTCCAGATATCGCCACCTTTCGCGACACACGACTGGCCCAGAAGAACCAGCGCACTGGGAAGCCAATTTCATCGGCAACAGTTCGACTGGAAATGTCGCTGTTGTCGAATGTGTTCGACGTCGGGCGGATCGAGTGGGGCGCCTGCGACTCAAATCCGGTCACAAACGTCCGCAAGCCAAAGTCACCTCCCGGGCGCGACCGGCGACTTCTTCCCCGGGAAGAGCGCCTGATCTTCCGCTATTGCCACAACCACACGACCAAGGAGCTCTACTCGCTGGTGATCCTTGCGCTGGAAACTGCAATGCGCCAGGGCGAGCTCCTGAAGCTGGAATGGCAACACATAAATCTGCGGAACCGGATCGCGCATTTGCCGGATACGAAGAACGGCTCGAAGCGCGATGTCCCTCTCAGCCTGAAAGCAAGGGAAGCCTTGATACGCCTTGGCGTGAAAACCAAGGGACGCGTCTTCAGCTACACGTCCAACGGTATTAAGTCGGCCTGGCGCGTGATGATGATGCGGCTCGGCATAGAGGATCTGCACTTCCACGATCTTCGACACGAAGCGTGTTCGCGGCTGTTTGAGTTGAACACCCTAGATGTCATGGAGATTGCCGCCATCTCAGGGCACAAGAGTCTCTCCATGCTGAAGAGATACACGCACCTGAAGGCCGTCAAACTAGTGAAGAAGCTGGAGGGGAATAAACACCGCGGCCAACAGGTCGTGATCAACCATCTGGTGCCCTACCCGGCCATCGCGGCCCAGACGCCGGAGGGCGTGGTTGTGCGCGTTCTAGACTTCGAGGGAGTATACGGCGAAGGAGATACACAGGAAAAGGCTCTACGAAGCGCTCAGGATGCCTTGCTGCGGCATCTCATGATCGCTCTGCGCGACAAACAACCCATCCCGGCACCAGACCAGTATCTGGAGTCGGTCGACGAGGACGAAATCATCATGCTCGATCCGCTCTGCACCTTCGAGGATCCACAGGCAGAGAGGCCTCACACTTTTTTACAGTGATTCGGTGAGGGGGCTTAGCTGGAATGGCGCGTAGCGCCTGGCCCGGGGAGATACAACCTTGCCAATCCGGGGTGTGGAAAGGTGCCTCGCCAGCAGAGCGCTGGGGTGGTGCATATTTCTATGCTAGTTGGGCTGCGGGTGGGTGCGGCGCTGGAAATCCAATTACAGGCTCTTGTAGTTGCCCAGCCGGATATAACGTGTTTACTCAGTTCGCAGTAGCTGTTGGTGGATGCCAACCCTGTATCTCATATGGCTGTTATAAACCATGACCATCTTGCCAATCCGGGGTGTGGCGATCTAATGGGGGAGGAGTAACAGGACACAAAAACTGTAGTTGGATTGTGGGCTCTCCATATCAAACGCGCATATGTCCATCCCCCAAAGTCCTGGTCGGCTTCAACTATATAGGCTATGGGTCCGGGTACTCGGATCACCACGCATATTGTTGCGAGCTTGAGTGACCATCTTGCCAAGATGAACCTACAGCCTCTTAAACCAAGCGATACGCTGGGAGCTGGTAGCGACGAGTGATCTGATCATGAAGCAATCGCTTGCTGAAAGGATCGTGCTGGTTGATTGGTAGCTGTACCAGCCTTCGGTATCAGCTTTTGATGCAGCCTCTACGAGGCCATTCACAACAATTTCTACTCCCATCGAGTCGCGCACATCCCCTCGTATTTGGGCATACACCAAGGCATTGGAGCCTAGGCAGTAATTGACGTTAAAGCTCAGTGGAGTACGGGGGCCAACATCAATGCCCCCCCCTGCTTTCCACACCCCGGATTGGCAAGATAGCGTGAGGCCGGCCGCGTTCCGGCCGACTAGGCCGTTCGGTGCGCAGCCCGTGCCCTCTGTGGCGACTCCACCGAGTTGTAGGTATTCACCCACGTAGGTCCGGCCATCTGATCGAACCTGTCCACCGCGCACTTGGCCCCCGGTGTAGATGCTCTTGTTCATCCAGGAGCGGACCCAGGTGCTGTCGCTCATGTACCACCCGCCACCCCATTTTTCGCTGTACCAGCCGCTGTCCCCCCGGGTTCTGAACCAGCCGTTGGTGTAGGTCTCACCACGGATGTCTGCATTCTGAGCAGTGATGTTGCCTTGGGCGATTACTTGACCACGGGCGTTCATGTTCTGCGCGTTCACATCGCCATTGGCGTTGACTGTGCCAGCCGCTTCGATGTTGTTCCCCCCCATGTTGAGGGCGGTGTTCATCCGGTTGAGTTCCGGTCTGCCAGGCACGGCGTTGCGATACAGGTAGTCGTTTGCGATAGCCCCGTCCTGAAAGAACAGAGCAGTTGCGAGCCGTCCCGCACCTGGGGACACGCCGTAGTTGCTCAGCGGCACCTGCCAGGCCGCGCCCTGGGCCACAGCTGTGTTGGTGGATGAGATGTAGCCGCCCTGGGCGCCGATGATCTGAGCGGCGCGACGGATGTCGATCTCTCCGGCTGCAGATCCTCCAGTGGTGATGATCAGGGTCTCCAACTGGTTGGCCTGGGGTTTGCGGGCCAGGATTCGGTAATCCTGGCCATAGATGTTCTGTTCACTGAACCCTGCTGGCAGGTACTTGGTGTTCTTCAGCATCGCGACAGTGATGACTGCCGGGGTGGTCGGCCCGGCCGCGGCGAGTACAGCGGCGAAATTGTCCTTGATGTATTTGCTGCCTGCCTCAGCGACCTTGATCTGCTGCTGCGCAGCCATCTGCTGGTTCAGCCCATCCAAGTGTTGCATGTACAGCTGCGTGCCTTTGACGACAGCGATCGCGATGACGGCCAAGGCAATTAGCAGCTCGACGCTGATGAAACCGCTGCTCCGTTTTTTCATGGTTAGCCCCATAGACTGGCCTGCTTCTGGCGGGTGGTATCGTCTTCGACCAGGTGGATTTCCTGCCGGCGGATCTTGTTGCGTATCGAGGGGGCGTCGGCGCCGGTCAGCAGTAGCGGCTCTGCCACCAGATGGCGTGTGATCCCGTTCGTATCCAAGGACTGGCAGATCACTGCCTGCAGGCCTTCGGCCGCTACTTCGTAGGCGTTGCCAGCCAAGGGTTTGGCGAGCGTGACCAGCTTCTCGATGGCTTGTGGCCCGGATTTGCTGTGCATGGTGGTGATGACCAGGTGACCGTTCAGCGAGGCCTTGCAGGCCTGGTAGGCGGTGTCCTCGTCGCGGATCTCGCCGATCAGCACCAGATCGGCGCCGGTGCGGAGCGTTCTGGTCAATGCCTCCGAGTAACCGCCAGATCGCCGTGAGGTCTGCACCTGGATGCAGCGGCCCAGTCCGTGCTGACCGTTCAGGTTGGTTTCCGTTGGATCTTCAACCGCGAACGCAATGCCGCCATGGCGGGTCAGTCGTTCGACGATCAGCGATGCCGCCGTAGATGTTTTGCCCGTACCCATATCGCCGCAGATCAGCACCAGGCCGCGCAGGCCTGGGTCGAGCAATGCCTCGGCCACTTCGCGGGGGAAGCCGAGCATGTTGAAGTCGCGGATTTGCGCATTGGACTTGCGCAGGACATAGACGCTGCCGCTGAACGCATCGTTGAACTGGGTGACCCGCAAGATGGTGCCCTCGACCGAAAGGGCGAACTCGGGGTCCTGACGCTCCTGGTAGACCGCCTGGCAGCGTTGGCGAAGTTCTTCGATTTCAGCGGCCCAAGCCTCCGGCACTGACACCCTTGAGGTGCCGGCGCCTTTCAAGCCCTTCACGTCCGCGAAATCGTCGCCGAAGTACAGGTCGACGAAGTCCGCTTCGGTGATCAAACTCACGAATTGACGGTCCAGGTGATGGTGTTGGTGGCTGCGCTGCAGCTGGTGGTGGCCGCTGCAGTCGTCACCTCTGCAGTGGTGGCGGTACCGCTGTTGATCTTGGTTTGCTCGTATTGGTTTTTGGCGACACGAGTGGCCAGAGCGATACAGGCATCCTTGGGCAGAGCCGAGCTGGTAATCGCAAAGCCCATGCCGGTCGAGGTGACGGTCACGGATCCACCGTAAACGTTGTAGAGCACGCCCGAGACGACACTCATATTCTTCGGCACACCGTTTACCGCGATGAGGCTGGTGACCAAGTTGGTGCCACTGGTGCCATAGCCATTCGAGCCTTTCAGCGCCCTGGTGTTGGTGGTCAGGGCGGCGATGTTGCCCTGCTCTTCGCTGATGTTGGATGAGCCGAACAGGCCGGCACCGCGGGATACCGCCAGGCCGATGCCGATGGCGACGATGATCAGGACGATGACTGCTTCGATGGAGACGAAGCCTTGTTGGTGGTGCGGGCGCTTCTTTGCGGTTTGCATCTGTGGATCCTCTTTGGGCTTGGGGTTCATTGCGCAATGCCGGCGCGGACGATGGCTTCCATCTCGTAGGTCCCGAGCAGGACCAGGATCATCATGGCGCCGACGAGCAGGAGAGACAGGCCGCGGATCAGGCCGGCGGCGGCGTCGACCTGTTTAAGGCTGGTATTGAGCCAGCGGTCGCTGAAGCGTAGGGCGGCTTCGGCGAAGCCTTTGCGGCTGGCCAGTACACTGAGGAACTGGATGGCCTGCTTGTCTGGAAACTCGTGTCCGGCGTTCTTCAGGGCTTGGCCAAAGTTCTGGCCCAGGCCGACGCCATAGCGAGTAGCCTCGATGCGTTGCTTGAGCCAGGGATTGGCGGTGCGGCTGAGCCTCTGCAGGCTGTCGTAGGGCTTGATGCCCGCACGAAGCATGACCGCGACGTTCAGCAGGAAGGTCGTGCCTTGTAGCGTCCGATAGATGGACCAGGGCGGTAGGCGATCGAGGAATACTCGCCCGCGCCCGGTGTAGTAGGGCAGTGTGGCGAAGACCAGGATCAGCAAAGCGATGCAGCCGCCCAAGGCATAAACGCCTTCGTCGGTCACGAACGTGGCGATGTCATAGAGCGCCGCAGCGGTGCCCGTCCAGGTCTTGGGATCGGACATGCGCGCCATGTTGGGCACCATCTTGTAGGAGATGACGCTCAGCAGGTAGATCAGCAAGGCCCACAGCATGCCCGGATAGAAGGTTGCCTGGGCCACCGATGACAATATCTTGCCGCGCGCCTCGATGAGGCGCACGCAGTCGTTCAGTGCACTGATGAGGTCGCCGCTTTCCTGGCCGGCATCGATGAGGGCGCGCTCCTGTGAGGGCAGCCAGGCCGCCATGGCGTCGGCGAGTACCTTGCCGTTGGAGACGCCCATAAAGGCCTCGCGGCTGGCGAGGGCGATGGGATGGTGCCTCTGCTTGCCACTGTCGCTGTAGATGCCATGAACCTCCCGCACGGCGTCCTTGAGCTGGACGCCGTTCTCCAGCAGGGTAGAGGCGCTTTCGTAGAACTGCAGGCGCTCTTTGGCCCCGAACTGGGTGCTGTACCAGCGCTCCTGGATGTCGCTCAAGAACTCGGCGAGCATCAGGCTGCCTCCTCTGGGTCGAGGACGTACAGGTCCATATCCAGCGGGCCGATGATGATCTCAGCCGCTGCCGGGTCGTAGAGGCCCTCGTTGATGCGGCGAATGGCATGCGCGTGCTTGGTGATGCCCTCCATGTGCTGTACCCAGTAATTGCGGGCTTCGGCGGGGCCTCGCTCGCGGAACACGCGCATGAACCGCAGGTTGGGCATGAGTACTTCGGCAACGACAGAGCGCCCGGAGAAGCCGGTCTGCCGGCAGTGATCGCAGCCCGGGCCGCGCACGTAGACCGTCTCGGCAGTGCAGGATTTGTCGATGCGCTCGACCAGGTTCTGGTCCAGATGCTGGCGGTGATCGACGAAGCGCTGCTTGCAGTGTTGGCAGAGCTTGGGCAGTAGGCTCTGGTTGATCATGCCGGTGAGCAGCGCAGGGTCGTACAGCAGGGTCGGATCGACGCCTAGGTCGAGCAAGCGCTGCAGGATGCCGATGGCGGTGTTGGTGTGCAGGGTCGACCAGACACCATGGCCGGTCATGGCGCCGCGCATTGCGGCAACGGCCGCGAACAGGTCACGGATCTCACCGTACATCAGATAGTCAGGGTCCAGGCGCATGCTGTTGCTGATCGCTGCCGCCCAGGCCTGGGTCTCAGCCTGCGGATCGGTTACGTCATAGACCAGAGGCGTCTGGTTCACCCCGTCGCCGTCGATGTTGTATTCGGGGGGATCCTCGACGGTCAAAATGTGTTTGGTCCCTCCCATCATCTGGTCCAGCAGGGTCAGCACGACCTTCAGGGTCATGGATTTGCCGGAGCCGGTGGGGCCGGAGAGGATGTTGATGCCATAGGGCAGCCGCATCATGCGCTGCAGCAGCTTGGTCTGCTCTGGCAGGTAGCCCAGATCCTCCAGGCTGTTCAGGCTGGCGTCGTTGTAGAGCAGGCGCAGCACCATGATGAAACCGTCGGCCCGGGGCCGGGTCGACACCCGCGCGCCATACAGCCCCAACTGGTCCACGAAGGCCTTGCTGACGCGGGCGTCCTGACTGAGGTGGGGCTGGAACAAGGATTCCGCTACGTCGCACATGGACTGGTAGATGGTCGAGCACAGCGGCTGGATCTGCTGGAAACGCGGTCGGGTGAAGGTGTTCAGCAGGCTATCTATGCGGAAGCGGATCTTGCTCTTGCCGTCATGGGCGACGATGAAATGGATGTCACTCGCTCGCTGCTCGCAGGCTTGGCGGATGATCTTGATGACCTCGGCCTGGTTGTGCGTGACCCGCTCACCGTCGCCGACGATGGTTTCACCGCCCTGGACGATCCCCGCCTTGTAGATACGGTTGATGTGGTCGAGGTCGGCCAGCTCCACCTGGTAATGGAAGTTGGAGCGCTCAAGTCGGTCGCAGAACGCCATGACGTGCAGGTCGTTCTGGTGACTGCCCGACACGAAGAGTGTGCCGTCTTCGGTGAGCGCCATGATCTCGCGCTGTTCTTTTGGCAGCTCCCAGTGTTCGCCAGGCGCGCTCAAGACGCGCGGGGGGAGCATAAGTGCCTTGTTTGCAACCGACAGGCTGGACATGACGGGTCCTCAGCGATCGTAGGTCGACGGGGGCATCTGGCCGGGCACCGCGCCAGGTAGAGCCGGCGCGATGGGCATGGCCAGTCCTTGTGGAGTCGACTCAACGGTGGGGGCCGTGTTGGAGAAGCCGACGGGGAAGCGCTTGCCGTCCTTGCTCAGCAGCACCTTGTCCAGGCTGATCGACTCCACGCGGTACCCCCCAGGCAGATCCTGGCCTTGGCCCGCATCGGCTTCATAACCGCCAGCGAACAAGAAGGAGGCCGTCATCTTGCCGCCAGAGCCGTAGATGGTCCTGACCACCGGTGCAGGCAACGACATCTCCGCCGGCGGCAGGGTCGAACTGATCGTCATTCCCTGCTCCAGGGTGACGTTGCGCCCCTGTAGCTTGGATCTGGCTTCCTCGAGGCGAACCTTGGCCTCGGCCAAGACGGTTTCGGCCTGGACGTCCGACAGCTCGCCCACTGTCGAGGAGGCATGGACCGGAAGCGCGAGCCCTGTCAGGTTGGCCAGCAGAAACAGCGACAGGGACAACAGCGCATCATTGAGGCTTCGCATAAATCTCTCCTGCTACAGACCAGGCGAGCTGGCTGTTCTTGAGGGTGGTTTCGATGAGCGTGGTGCGCACGCCTATGCCCGGCAGGTCTTCCAGTGAGAGCACCGGCGGCAGCGTCGATTCCGCATGGAAGGTGAACTTCGTCCAGGGCGGAGTGACTGTTATGGCTGGCTGGTCGTTACCCGGCAGTTGCTGGATCGGCTCGGCCTGGGCGGGGGCTAGCCGCGGTGCGATGCCTTGCTGGTAGAAGTAGCTGGTCACCGCCTGCAGGACCTGGTCCTGCGAGGGCAACTCCTCGTTGCTGCCAATAGCCACCTTGAGCGGGACGCGCACGCCGACCGTATTACCGTCGTCGATCAGGAAGGCAGGGGCCTCTTCGAACAACAAGGCAGACGCTTCGGTGAATTGCTTGGCGGTGCTGGTCCCAGCCCGCTGGTAGGTGGCGGCCAACGCCAGGCCATCGCACGTGGCCGACTCGAACTGCCAGCCAGCGATCGACAGCGGCAATACCCGTTCGGCCTTGCTGCAGGCCTTCACCAGGTCCTGGGTGTCCGGCATCGAGGCCCATGGATGTTCCAGCGCGGCGAGATCCAGTGGCGACTTGGCCTGGGCGTTCTTGGTCGCCAGCTCAGCCAGGCGCTGCCTTTCGGCTTCCAGAGCCGCTTGCCGAGCCAGCTCCTCCTGGTGGGACTGCCACAGATGGAAGCCGATGCCGGCGCCGAAGAGCAGCCCGGTGCAGACGCCGACGGCGATCAGTTCCTTGCGCGATAGGCCGAATGTGAGTTGACGTAATTTGTACCCATTGCGCAAGCGCTTGGGGGCGAGCAGTTCCTCGATGTCAAAAGGCCTGACGTCGAAGCCGAATCCCTCCGGCACGAAGAGCTGGGCGTTCTTCAGCAGGCCGCGGTTCTGCAGGACGGTGATGCGTTGTTTCGCATCGGCGAACGTCGTGACCAGATCCCCGCCGGGAATGATTGCCCCCTCGGCGGTGCCGGCGATGGCGTATAGGTCCTCGTCGATCTTCCAGCAGGCCACGAAGTCCGCATCGAACTGGCCGGCCAGCGCCGTGGCCATCGAGTACATGCCCTTGACCGCGCCCAATTTCTTGGCGACGAAGCCCGCCTGAATCTTGGTGGGTGCCTCTCGGATGGCCACGATATCCAGCCCGTGCTCCTTGCCGTAGGCACGCGCCTCCTTCATGAGCTGCCGGGGAGTGCTCAGTGGATGCCAATAAAGGCCGGTCACGAACTTGCGGCCGTTATAGGTCAGGACGCGGACCCAGGATGCTGGGTCGGGGCGGGTGATGTCATTTTCCATGGTCAGCCCATCACCACCGGCGTAATCAGAACCACGATGACGTTTCGTCCGGTATTACGCATGCGCCCGCCGCCCAGGCCGAAGAAATCGGAATCGCCGGTACCGAGCTTGCTGCTGTCCTCCGTGTCTTGCTCGAAGCCGCTGAGTACCAGGGTTTCGCCACTACGCAGCCTCACCTTCTGGTCGAAGATCTGCACGCCGAAGCTGGGAAATTGAGCTCTGGACTCGCCGCTAGTGACCGTCTCGAATGTCGGCTCAGAGGACATGTTAATGTTGATCTTCAGCAGCAGCTCGCTGTCCGGCATGACGAAGGGGATCAGCGACATGTTGTAGCCGCTGGTCACAGTGCCTGGGATCAGGGAAGTGGTAGTTCCCACTTGCGCCACGCTGCTGACCTGGCTGGAGGCGAGATAGCTCTTGAGCCAGCCAATCTGGATCGGCGCTGACTGCAGGTTGAGTGTCGTGACCGAGGGGGAACGCACGCTCAGGATGCGGCTCTGCTGCGACAGCGCCTGGAGCATCGCGTTGGAGCCTGCCCATGCACTGTTCGCCGTGTCCAAGATGCTGACCGAACCTGAGACCGCACTCGGGTCGATTCCGGGCGTAGTGTTCTTGAGTGAAATGCCCCACTTGTTGCTCAGCGACCTGTAGACAAGATCCCAATCGATGCCGATTTGGTCGCGATCCGTGAGCTCCACCGTGACGACTTTGACGTTGAGGATCACCTGCTTGGTGATGCTGTCGTTTTCATGGTTGATGGCCAGCTCGACCCTGCGCAGCACGTCCGGTCGGTCGGTGACGGTCAGGGTGCCGGTGGCACGGGACAGCGCCATACGACCGACACCTGGCGTGAGCATCGATTTAACGCTGCCCTCAATGTCATTCAGGATCGAGGTCTTGAGGGAGACGCTGGTGGACTGAGTGCTGCCAGAGTCACCGCTGATGCCCGATGAACCGCCGCCACCTCCGCCAGAGGAGCCGTCTCCGCTGGCCCCGGTGGATGCGGTCATGCCGGAGCGGACGGTGGAGTCGACTTGGGTCGTATCGTCGAAGGCATAGACCCGGAAGGTCTTGGTATCGAGGTAGTAGATGACGACCGCCTTCTCAGCGGGGTCGAACCGCCAGGACACCCCGCCGCGCGAGGTGATCAAATCGAGGAAGCCCGAGACCTTGTCGTTCCAACTGATGTTGGAGATCAGGCGCGAGCCGCCGGCCCCGAGCCCACCGAGTGAGCCAAAGTTATTGCCCAGCGATCCTCCGGCACCGGCCACAGAGCTTGGGAACAGCATGCTTGCCATATCCTGGTTGGACGGGATGGTGGGCGGGGAGCTGCTGGTCACGGTCGGCGCCGAGATCAACCCCGCGGGGTTGAGCGCATCAGGCGTGATTTGCACGTTCAGCTTGCATTGGCTGATTACTTCCTGCGCCGCCTGCTGAAGGGAGACGCTGCCAACCGGCTTCCAGATGAAGGTGCAGTCCTGGTGCTTAGTCAGCCCGCGCTTCGAAACGATCGGTTGGGTACTGACCCAGGGCCTGTCGGAGAAAACGACGGTATCGCGCTCCGGTTCCGCCTGGTTGTTGCGCAGGGATGCCGCAATGGCGCTGGCAGAGTCGGCGGCAACCTCGCTGCGCTGCATCGACTCGTTGACGCGCTGAATCCCGCATCCGGAAATGACCAGGGCCAACAGGGTGAGAACGGCGATGGATTTCAGGTTGGGCTTGATCATCATTTTTTCTCGACGACCTCGATCAGCTGCTGGGAGGGAGGCGAAATGTTGACGTAGAACGGACGCGGCGCCCTGTCGTACAGCGGGAAGACCTGGCTGATGGCTTCAGGGAAAGTGCCCTCGAAGCGCAGGGGCGCCTCGATCGGGTAGTCCAACCCGACCGCTCGCCAGATAACCGTCCAGTTAGCGCGTTTGGCCCAGTCCTCCACGGAGTCGCGAAGTGTTGAACCAGATGCGGCCATCCATATCTGAGGCAGCGGCCGCGGAGCCGGGGCAGGGGGCGCAGCGGTCTTGGTCGACAGACCGGCAACTGCGACCTGCGTGCTGGCGGTGCTTGGCTTGGAAACGGCGTCCACGTCGCCAGGGCCTTTGGCCTGGCCTGGTGCCGCGGAAGTAGTGGCCGTGGCAATAGGGCCATCCTTGGCGGGTGCCACTGGGGAGAGCACAGGATGCTGCGTGGGACTGCTGGAGGCCTTCGGGAGAGTTGCAGTAGGTGCAGGGTTGATGGCGGGAGGTGTCGTTACCGTTGAAACGATAACGCCGCTATTGGAGGTGGAGTCGCCAGAAGTGCTGTTGCCTGACGCCTGCGTCGACAGTGTGGCGTTCTTCTTAGCGTAGAGCGTGGTCGAGGGTTGCGGCGGATCGGGCAACTGATAGCCCGGGCGCAGCACGAAGCACACCTGGCGGTTGACCTCGTCCACCTTCACCTGCCAGGCAGGACCCGACAGCACCTGCAGGGTGTTACGCAGGGTCATGGGCCCGAGCTTGTACTGGGCGGCAGGTAGGGGCCGGGTGTACAGGATGTTGACGTGCCCGCTGTCAGTTGGGCAGAGCGAGTAGCCTGAGCGCTCGACGACATACTGCATCGCATCGCGGACATTCGGGTGCATGTTCGCCGGGATCGTCACGTCGATGATCTGCGCCATCAGGTCACGCTGGCTAGCGTCGGGCTGGGTACTGACGAGCGTGTAGCGGCCGTATCGCACGACTGGCTCTTTCTCGGCGACCGCACCGTTGGGGTACAGGTCGGGGGCGAGCAGGTCAGGGTTGCGGCTGCTGTCGAAAGCCAGTTTGGGCTGTTCAACTTTCTGGGTGGTGCAGCTGGCGACGAGCGCGAGCAGCGAGAGAGTGGTCAACTGCCTGATCATGTACCGAGAGGCCCCCTTTGATGATGGGGGCCACGTTGGCAGGCCTATTGCCATGGTGCAGCAGGAAATACATACACCAGCAGGCCGGCATTTTTTTTGACTCACGCCGAGTGAAAAATGCAGCCCTGCTAGGCTAAGTGTTTCCGAGAGAGGGGAGATGACAGAAGTTCGTGTTGATCAACGAATTTCCGTGAGACTTCAGTGAGGCAATGCTCGTCATGAAGTGCTGCCATCGATCCCAAACAGCGAGCAGTGACCGACAGCGGTTGACTCAAGCCGGATGGTCGCGACAGGCAGGAGCCGGCCAGGAGCGGTCATCCGTGACCGGCAGCAGTCGACCCTTATGGAAAGCTTTCCATAAGGGTCGTTATGCAAAGTTCCCGATTATGGAAAGGAGCGGGGTGCAGCTCGCGCCGACGCCCGGAGGGCGGCGGCGGGAGTGGGCTGCGGCATTTTCATAATCACAAGGTCTTCAGGAAGTCGATCAGCGAGTCAGGTGCCCGGTAACGCTGGATGTTGGCGTCCGGTTCATGAAGCTTGGCCAGCGCCCTTTCCTTCATCGCCAGATCGGCCTCGACGTACTGATGGGTCGTGACCGGACTCTCATGGCCCAGCCACAGCGCGATCACGCTGATGTCGACGCCGGCCTGCAGGAGATGCATCGCCGTCGTGTGGCGAATCACATGGGGCGAAACGTGGCGCTTCGCTAGATCCGGATAGGTCTGGGTCGCGGTGCGTACTGCCAATGCCAATCGGAGGGCGACATTGGTGCGCGTCATCGCATGCCCGTTGCGGTTGGGCAACAACGGTGATCCTGGCACGAGCTGAGGGTTTTGCTTCAACCAGGCTCGGACGGTCCTGACCGTCGAGCGCCACAGCGGAACGCTGCGCTGCTTGCGGCCCTTGCCGTGCAGATGAACGCAGCCGGCACGCTCATCCAGCACCACATTGCCGACCTTGACCCCGGTGATCTCGGACACGCGTGCGCCCGTGTTGTAGAGCATCAGGAACAGCACGTGGTCACGCCGGCCGATCCACGTTTCATTGGGCGCATCGATTACGGCCAGCATTTCCTCGCGGGACAGGTAGCCGAACATCGGGCGCTCGAAACGCTTTGCGGGTATGCCGAGCGCGCGCTCGACCACCAGCAGGGACGACACATCCCGACGGCCGGCGAACTTGAGGAATGACCGTAACGCGGCCAGGCGCGCGTTGCGACTGCGCACGCAATTGTGGCGCTGCTCTTCAAGGTGAACGAGGAACGCCGTGATCAGTTCCGGCGTCATGTCCGCGAGCACAATCGCGGCCGGCGATTTGCCCAGTCGGGACTGCGCAAATTCGAGGAACAGCACAAAGGCATCGCGGTAGGCAGCTATGGTCTGGGGGCTGAGCGCCCGCTGCTGGGTCAGGTACTCGGCAAAGTAGGCCTGTACGAGCGCGGCGAATGACGGCGGCGTCTTGGCGGGCTTACTCATAGTCGGCTCCCGCCAGTTCGACGAAGCGCTCGAACTTGCCTCCGGCCAGGGCCATCAGTTCAGGGACCGCCGAGAGATACCAGTACGTGTGGGAGATCTTGGTGTGTCCCAGGTAGGTCGACAGGGCCAGCATCATCTGGTCGACGTCAGTGCCTTCACGATGCCAGAGCATCAAGCGTCTGACGGCAAAGGTATGCCGTAGATCATGCAGGCGTGGCGCGGCATGCGCGCCTCGATTGACCCAATCGAGCCCATCCCGTAATCCGTTGAAGACGCGATGAACCTGTCGATCGCCAAGCGGTTGCCCCAACCGCCGACCCCGGCTGCCAATGAAGAACGGCGTGTCGGCCGCCGTCGGCACGTGCCGCATGCGCTGCCGCCGGTAGCGTGCCAGCGCTGCGACCGTGCTCGGATGCAAGGGCAATTGGCGCGACTTGGCGAACTTGGTCTGCCGCACGATCAGCATCCCGCGCTTGAGATCGACGTCGGCATCGCGCAGGTGAAGGGCTTCGGAAACCCGTAGGCCGGTCGATGACATCAGGCCAAACAAGGTTTCGAAGGCCGCCGGACGCAGGCTGCCGCGTGGCCCGAGTGTGCGGGCCGCGGCCAAGAGTTCGACGATCTCCTCCTCGCGGTAGATGTGCGGCGCCACGCGACCGGGCTCGGGGCCGAAGATCGACGCGTCGGGCATCTCGGGCTGCGGCTCGAACTGTTGCAGGTAGCGGATGAAGCGGCGCAGCTTCTCCATCCGACGATACCAGGTCTCCGGCGTACCAAGCCCCCCTTTGCCGGTTCGCACCCAATTGGCCATCAGCTCGACGGTCAGCGGGCCGTGGTGGTGCCGATCGGCGACGAACTGCGCAAAGTCGGCCAGGAGCGTGTCGTGGGAGTGCAGCTCGAACCCCAGCCGACGGCGCTCAGCCAGATAGTCGGCGACTCTCGTCTGTAGGCGGATGTGCGCACTCATGATTCGCTCCCAGGCCATGGAAGCGGCACCGTGGAGAGCTTGGGCGTATCGAGCTTGGCGTAGATCAGTGTCGTGTTCAGGGAACGGTGGCGCAGAAGATCGGCGACTTCCTTCAGGGAACTGCCGTGCTCCACCAGCCGGCACGCGAAGGTGTGGCGCAGGGCATGCGCTCCAGAATGCGCCAGACCGCAGCGCCGATAGGCACGCGTGATCACTTTCTGGATTGCAAGCGACGTAATGGGCCGGTCGCGCGCGCCCTGACGACGAACAAAGATGGCCGGATGGGACGTCGGCGGTCGCTCGTGCTGCAGATAGTCCGCAAGTGCCTGCCCGGTCTCGGCTGGCAAGGGCAGAATGTCCTGCCGGCACGACTTTGTGCCCCTCAACGCAACCGTCCCGGCGCGCCAGTCGATGTCACTGATCGTCAGGCAGGCAATCTCGCTGGCCCGCAGGCCCAAGTCGAGCGCACAACGAACAATGGCATAGCCGCGCTTCGGCCACCGCCGGGCGAACGTGAAGGAATCCAGGAGTTGTGCCACCTCTTCCGTCGTCAGCGCGTGCGGCAAGCTCGCCAGTCTCCAATGCGCTGGGGATGAAATGACAGCGGTTAGCGCATCGACGGGATCGCCGCAAGCGCGTCGGTATCGGAGGTAGCTGCGCAGTCCCGAAGCCAGCTTGGATGCATTGGAAGGGGTTTGGCGAGCAGCCAGCTGGTCTGCAAGAAACTGCCGCACATCGCCTGGACGCAGTCGGGCGATATCGACGACACCGTCTCCAAATGTCTGATGCAGGAATCGGCCCACCACGCGCAACTGGAGGATCCGACTACCCGATGACAGCCCACGCAGATCGCGCAGGTACGCATCGTAGTGCCGCAGTTCTTCGCCGATGTGATTCGGGGATGTCTCGGTGGTCCGTGCGATCGGCGCAGACCGGGGTGTGTTGACGTTCATGGTCGTCTCCTGAAGTAGAGTTCCCACTTCAGGAAAGCCAAGAAATTATGTCGAGCTTGTCGCCGCCTTACGACCAATCCTCTCACATGCCGCCTGGTCCTGAACGTCCATCACGATGGCAACTTTCCATAATCGAGAACTTTGCATAACGACCCAAGGCTGACGTTGGCTCAACCCAGCGGACGGTGTTCAACCTGTTCGCAGTAATGGCGAACGTTTGCCGTCAGGTCAGGCGGACACACGCCGCACTGGTGATCCCCGGGACAGTATGATCAGTTCTCTTGGAGCAGGGTTGAAGAGCCGCTTGTTGCCAAGGGTTGAGTGACGCCGGTCACCGATCGACTTTCCACACGCTGAGCCAGCGCCATGGCAGGGATAGATGTCCATCCGGTCGCCAAGCGGCAGGTAACGATCAAAGAGGGAGTGGAACAACTCGCCGACCAGTTTTCGCTCGCTGCCCTCGCCAAGCAAATCGGGGTCCCGACAGCGAGGTTGAACAGCGTGTCGCCGATGAACAGGGCGAATGGCTTGTTGCTCTGCTGCGCATCGAACAGCAACAGCGAAATGTGTTCGGGTGTATGCCTAGGCGAATGCATGATCTGCCTCCGTACCTGACCGAGCCCCAATGTATCGCCACCTCTATGAAAAGGCAGGGCGGGGTTGCCCAATATTTATTCGGACGATGTGTGCTGCTGGTCGTTCAGGCTTTCGGCCGATCACTGCTCCACATCTCCAGGCTGCAAGCCGACGACGAACTCGACTCGCAGGCCATCATCATGGGACACGAACTTGAGCTCGCAGTCACAGCGCTCTGCGATCGCCTTGACGATGGACAGTCCCAGCCCACTGCCATCGCCTTGGCTGCTTCGCCAGAAACGTTCGGTGAAGCGCTCGACCAGTTCGGGCGCAATGCCCGGCCCCTGATCCTGCACGGTGAAGCGGATCTTGCTTTCGCCCAGTTGCTCCAGCGTCAGGCAAACGACTGTGCCGTCCCGCGTATGGCGACGAGCGTTGTCCAGGAGGTTGCGCAGGGCTGCAATAGCCAATAGAGGTGGCATCGCCAGAACGCTGCGAGACACGTTGTCAGTCGCGTGCAACTCGACAGGTGGGCCGGCCTGCTGGCTGGCGTCGGTAATCGCCAGTTGCGCCACTTCGAGTGCGCTGCAGCGAAGGCCGTCATCGAAGGAAACCCGGCCTTCCACGCGCGCGAGCAGGAGCAACTGTTCCAGCGTGCGATGCAGGCGATCGGTGCCGATTTCCGCCTGGGCCAGGGCACGTTTGGCGGTGTCACCCGCGGTCATGGCCGCGACCTGCAGGTGAGTCTTGATTGCCGTCAGCGGGCTGCGTAATTCATGTGCGGCGTCATCGGTCAGTCGCCGTTCGCGCTCG
>NZ_JAWVXU010000032.1:0-34731 GCF_033723075.1 Pseudomonas sp. | reverse complement strand
CGAGCGCGAACGGCGACTGACCGATGACGCCGCACATGAATTACGCAGCCCGCTGACGGCAATCAAGACTCACCTGCAGGTCGCGGCCATGACCGCGGGTGACACCGCCAAACGTGCCCTGGCCCAGGCGGAAATCGGCACAGATCGCCTGCATCGCACGCTGGAACAGTTGCTTCTGCTCGCGCGTGTGGAAGGCCGGGTTTCCTTCGATGACGGCCTTCGCTGCAGCGCACTCGAAGTGGCGCAACTGGCGATTACCGACGCCAGCCAGCAGGCCGGCCCGCCGGTCGAGTTGCACGCCACGGATAAAGTGTCTCGCGGTGCTCTGGCGATGCCGCCTGTATTGGCTATTGCAGCCCTGCGCAACCTCCTGGACAACGCTCGTCGCCATACGCGCGGCGGCACGGTCGTTTGCCTGACGCTGGAGCAGCTGGGTGAAAGCAAGGTCCGCTTCACCGTGCAGGATCAGGGGCCTGGCATTGCGTCCGAACTGGTCGAGCGCTTCACCGAACGTTTCTGGCGCAGCAGCCAAGGCGAAGGCAGTGGGCTGGGACTGTCCATCGTCAAGGCGATCGCAGAGCGCTGTGACTGCGAGCTCAGGTTCGTGTCCCGGGATGATGGCCTGCGAGTGGAGTTCGTCGTCGGCTTGCAGCCTGGAGATGTGGAGCCCTGACCGGCCGAATATTCGCTGCCGGGATTGGGGCGGAGGCAGGCGCATTCCTTTCACGAGTCCTCTTCGCGTCAGCCAGCGAGGCCGACTCTGCGCACGCCTTGGGCTTCACGAGCCTAGCTAATTTTTTGCGCCTGAAGCTAAAAGACCTATATCTCAAGCCTTCTGCCATGAGGGCTCCGCGCTATGCGTGCGGACACGTTTTTTCCTCGCCAGCGAGTACAAAAAACATCATTTCGCGAATCCCTGGCTCCGAACAGAATGCGGCCAAGACTCACAGACAGCCGCAACAGTAGAACAACAACGTTCGGAATCAGAGGAAACCTGCCATGACCGACCTGAATCAAAGCGCCTTGCAGAACTACAGCGATATGGCCGTTGCAAGAACTGAAATCGATACCCTGGTGGTCGGCGCCGGTCAGGCCGGCGTAGCGATCAGCGAACACCTGAGCAAGCTCGGGGTGCCGCACCTGGTGCTGGAGCGCAACCGCATCGCCGAGGCCTGGCGCACCGGGCGCTGGGATTCGCTGGTAGCCAATGGTCCGGCCTGGCACGACCGCTTCCCTGGTCTGGAATTTGACGATCTCGACGCCGACGCCTTTGCCGCGAAAGACCGCGTAGCCGCCTATTTCGAAGCCTATGCGAAGAAGTTCGACGCGCCGATCCGCACCGGCGTGGAGGTCAAGAAGGTGGTGCGCAATAGCGACCGTCCGGGCTTCACCATTGAGACCTCCGAGGGTGTGATCCAGGCCAATCGCGTGGTCTGCGCCACCGGGCCGTTCCAGCGTCCGGTTATCCCGCCGGTCGCGCCGAAAGATACCGCGCTCACGCAGATCCACTCGGCCGAATACCGCAACCCTCAGCAGCTACCTGAAGGCGCCGTGCTGGTGGTGGGCGCCGGTTCGTCAGGCGTGCAGATTGCCGATGAACTGCAGCGTGCCGGACGCAAGGTCTACCTCTCGGTCGGCCCGCATGATCGTCCGCCGCGCAGCTACCGCAACCGTGACTTCTGCTGGTGGTTGGGCGTGCTCGGCGAGTGGGATGCGGAAACCGCCCAGCCAGGCAAGGAGCACGTGACCATCGCCGTAAGCGGCGCCCGTGGCGGCCATACCGTGGATTTTCGCGGCTTGGCTCATCAGGGCATGACCCTGGTGGGGCTGACCAAAGCCTTCGACAACGGCGTGGTGACCTTCCAGCCGGACCTGGCGGAAAACCTGGCACGCGGCGATGAAAACTACCTGGCGCTGCTGGATGCAGCCGACGCCTATATCGCTCGCAACGCTCTCGACCTGCCGGAAGAACCCGAGGCCCGCAGCCTGTTTCCGGACCCGGACTGCGTAATCAAGCCGCTGCTCGAGCTGGACCTGGCCAAAGCCGGTGTCACCTCGATTATCTGGGCCACCGGTTATGCCGTGGATTTCAGCTGGTTGCAGGTGGACGCCTTCGACGCCAAGGGCAAGCCGCGGCATCAGCGCGGTGTGTCCAGCGAGCCGGGGGTCTACTTCCTCGGTCTGCCGTGGCTGTCACGCCGTGGTTCGAGCTTTATCTGGGGCGTTTGGCACGACGCCAAACACGTTGCCGGGCATATCGCCACCCAGCGCACCTACCTCGCCTATCGCGATAGCGCAGCGCGCCAGACAGTCGACTGAGCGCAACGACAGTCCCGCTGGAGTCCCGCTGGCACATACCTGCTGTGCCAGTTCAACCCGTCAGATTAAAGGAAGCCCGTTGATGCCTACTCATACCCGCATCCGCATGTTCAACACCAAAGACACCTACCCCAACCAGAGCCTGGACAACGACTTGTGCCAGGCCGTGCGTGCCGGCAACACCGTGTATGTACGCGGCCAGATCGGCACCGATTTTTCCGGCAAACTAGTCGGCCTCGGCGACCCGCGCGCCCAGGCCGAACAGGCCATGAAGAACGTCAAGCAACTGCTCGAAGAAGCCGGCAGCGACCTGTCGCACATCGTCAAGACCACCACTTACCTGATCGACCCGCGCTACCGCGAGCCGGTCTATCAGGAAGTTGGCAAGTGGCTCAAGGGCGTATTCCCGATCTCCACCGGCCTGGTGATCAGCGGCCTCGGTCAGCCGGAGTGGTTGATGGAGATCGATGTGATTGCCGTCGTCCCCGATGACTGGAACCAGTAAGGAGCGTGCCATGACCTTTTCCATCGTCGGCCGCTGCGCCGAAACCGGGCAGTTGGGCATCGCCATCAGCTCGTCGAGCATCGCCGTCGGCGCGCGTTGTCCCTGGCTGCGCGCCGGAGTCGGTGCGGTGGCCAGTCAGAACATCACCCTGCCGGCCCTCGGCCCACAGATTCTCGATGCCCTCGAAGCCGGTTTCGAACCAGCGGCGGCGCTGGACCAGGCGCTCAGTCGCAATGGCTACAGCCAGTATCGCCAGGTTGCCGTGGTCGACGGCCAGGGCCGCAGTGCGCTGTTCACTGGCAGCGAAGCGCTGGGGCTGCACAGCGCCCAGGCCGGCGAGCAATGTGTGGCGGCGGGCAATCTGCTGGCATCGCCTCAAGTGATCGGCGCCATGCTCTATGCCTTCGAACACACCCAGGGGTTCCTGGCCGAACGCCTGCTCGCCGCCATGCATGCGGCGATGGCCGCCGGCGGCGAAGCCGGACCGGTACATTCGGCGGCGCTCAAGGTGGTCGATGACCTCACCTGGCCGCTGATCGACCTGCGCGTGGACTGGGCCGAACAAGACCCTATCGGCCAACTGGACAGTCTCTGGCAGGCCTACCGGCCGCAGATGCAGGACTATGTGATCCGCGCGCTTGACCCTACCCGCGCGCCCAGTTATGGCGTACCCGGCGATGAGTAACATAAGCAGCCGTGACCTGCTGGCCGAACTCGTAGCCTTTCCTACCGTCAGCCGCGACTCCAACCTGGCGTTGATCGAATTTGTCCGCGACTACCTGGCAGGCCTCGGCGTGGCCTGCGAACTGGACTACAACGCCGAACGCAGCAAAGCCAACCTGTACGCAACCATCGGCCCCGCTGACCGCGGCGGCGTGCTGCTGTCCGGGCATAGCGACGTGGTGCCGGTGGTTGGCCAGGACTGGACGCAACCGCCCTTCGCCCTGAGTGAGCGCGACGGCAAGCTGTATGGCCGTGGCACCGCCGATATGAAGGGCTTTATCGCCTGCGCGTTGGCTGCCGTGCCGCACTTTCTGGAAAAGCCGCTGCGCCTGCCACTGCACCTGGCATTTTCCTACGACGAAGAGGTCGGTTGCCTGGGCGTGCGCTCACTGCTGGCCAAATTGCAGCAGCGCCCCAACAAACCCCTGCTGTGCATTATCGGCGAACCCACCGAGCTCAAACCGGTGCTCGGCCACAAGGGCAAACTGGCCATGCGCTGCCAGGTGCAGGGCGCGGCCTGCCATTCGGCCTATGCACCGCAGGGGGTGAATGCCATCGAGTACGCCGCCAAGCTGATCAACCGGCTCGGTGAAATAAGCCAGCGCTTGACCGCAGTCGAACGCCAGGATGCTCGCTTCGATCCACCCTACTCCACTGTGCAGACCGGACTGATCAGCGGCGGTCGAGCGCTGAATATCGTCCCGGCCGACTGCCAGTTCGACTTCGAGGTACGCGCCCTGCCCAGCGACGATCCCCAGCAGGTGGCCGATGAGCTGCGCGCCTACGCAGAGACGGAACTGCTGCCACTGATGCGCCAACGCAGCACCGCCAGCGCCATCGACTTCCAGCCCCTATCGGCCTATCCAGGTTTAGCCACCGAACCCCAGAGCGAAGCCGCCGAACTGCTGGCGCTGCTTAGCGGCAGTCGCGACTTTGGCACCGTCGCCTTCGGCACCGAAGGCGGCCTGTTCCACCAGACCGGCATCCCCACCGTGGTCTGCGGCCCCGGCAGCATGGACCAGGGCCACAAACCGGATGAGTTTGTCAGCTGTGCACAACTGGCCGGCTGCGATGCCATGCTCACGCGCCTGGCCGACTGGCTGCAACAAAACAACTGAGTCACCCCTTGCCCGTCCTGCGCGGCAGAGGCGCAGGACGGGCTTTTCTACAGGCAAGGTTGTGTTACGCCTACAACAACCCATTCCCCGCACCCAACTGCTCCTTGCAGAAATCGACAAACAACTGCGCCGGCTTGGTCAGCGGTGCGCGTTTGAGCCAGGCGGCGACCAGCCCGGAGCTGGCCACCGGTTCGGTGATATCCACGGTCACCACCTTCTTGCCGTCGTAGGTGCATTCCGAGTGTGGTCGGGTGACCAGCAGGGAGAAGCCGAAGCCCTGACCAACCATGCCGCGCACCATCTCGATGGACGGCGAGCTGAAGACGATATTCGGCGTCAGACCCAGCTCTTCGAACAGGCTGACGAAGTAGGTGCGGCTCGGTTGCACGTCGAGCAGGATCATCGGCTCCAGACACAGATCGCGCAGCGACACCTGAGCCTGGCCGGTAAAGCGATGGCCCTCGGGCAGCAGGGCATAGGGTTTCTGCGGCACCATCAGCGGCTCGCATTCGATGGTCGCATCCAGGTCATGGTCGTAGAGCATCGCCAGGTCGAAGCGCCCGGCGGTCAGGCCCTGCACCAGCTCCTGCTGCTCACCGTCGCGGATGCGGATTTCCACCCCGGGGTAGAGCGCGTTGAAACCGGCGATCAGCCGCGGCAGGTAGAGCGGTGCCACGGTTTCGAAACAGCCAATATCGATCTGGCCGGCCACCATTTCATTGTCGGCCAGGGCGTTCTGCTCGAACTCGTGGGCCATGCGCAGCAGCTCCTGGGCCTTGCGGTAGAAGCGCGCGCCACCGGGCGTCAGCGATACCCCCTGGGCGTGGTGGCGGATCAGCAATTGGACACCAAAGCTTTCTTCCAGGCCCTTGATCGCGGTGGAGATTGACGGCTGGGCGATATACAGCTTGCGCGACGCCTCGGCCACGCTGCCGGCTTCCACGGTGGTGACGAAATACTTGAGCTGGCGCAGGGTATAGGCGGCCATGCGATACCTCCTCGATAGCGGCCTTCAGGCCGTCTTGTGATGCGTTTACTGAATGCCAACATACCCCAGGCCCGGCACTGGAGCTGCCCAGTTTTTTCATGGCCTGCGAGCATATATTTACTAATTTTCCTTGAGCCCGGCCTGCGCCACCATCGACCTCAACAACCCAGAAAGCCGCTCGCGGCATCAGGTATGAGGATAGAGGCGATGTTGCAGTACAGCGATTGGCAGAAGCGGGCCGCCGCACAAGGCTTTGTTACCCAGGCACTGATCGACGGTCAGCTGCGTCCGGCCCAGAGCGGCGCGACCTTCGCGTCCATTAATCCGGCCAATAACCAGTTACTGGCCCAGGTCGCTGCCTGCGACGCGGCGGATGTCGATGCCGCCGTGGCCAGCGCCCGCCAGGCTTTCGAGCAAGGCCCCTGGGCACGCATGGCCCCGCGTGAGCGCAAGCAGGTATTGCTGCGTTTGGCCGAGCTGATCATGGCCAACCGCGAGGAGCTGGCCCTGCTCGATTCGTTGAATATGGGCAAACCGGTGATGGATGCCTACAACATCGATGTGCCCGGCGCGGCGCAGGTGTTCAGCTGGTACGCCGAAGCCCTGGACAAACGCTACGACGAGATCGCCCCTACCGCTTCCGATGCCCTGGCCACTATCACCCGCGAACCGCTGGGCGTGATCGGTGCCGTGGTGCCGTGGAACTTCCCGCTGGACCTGGCCGCCTGGAAGCTCGCCCCGGCCCTGGCCGCCGGCAACTCGGTGGTGTTGAAGCCCGCCGAGCAGTCACCCTTCTCCGCCCTGCGTCTGGGCCAGCTCGCACTGGAAGCTGGCGTGCCAGCCGGTGTGCTGAACGTGGTGCCGGGCCTGGGTGAAAGCGCCGGCAAGGCACTGGGCCTGCATATGGATGTGGATTGCCTGGCCTTTACCGGCTCCACCGAGGTGGGCAAATACTTTATGGCCTACGCCGCCCAGTCCAACCTCAAGCAGGTGTGGCTGGAATGCGGCGGCAAGAGCGCCAACCTGGTGTTCGCCGACTGCCAGGACCTCGATCTGGCGGCGGAAAAGGCCGCCTTCGCGATCTTCTTCAACCAGGGCGAAGTCTGCTCGGCCAACTCGCGCCTGCTGGTCGAACGCTCGATTCACGATGAATTCGTCCAGCGTCTGATCGCCAAGGCACAACAGTGGCAACCGGGCGACCCGCTGGACCCGGCCAGCCGCGCCGGCGCCATCGTCGATGCGCGCCAGGCCGAACGCATCATGGGCTTTATCGACCGGGCGCAGAGCCAGGGCGCCAGCCTGGTCTGCGGCGGCCAGCGCCTGTCGGTGGGCGGCTCGGACAGCTTTATCCAGCCGACCATCTTCACCAACGTCAGCCCGGATATGCAGCTGGCCCGCGAGGAAGTATTCGGCCCGGTGCTGGCCGTTATCCCCTTCGACAGCGAAGAACAGGCCATCGCCCTGGCCAACGACAGCCAGTACGGCCTGGCCGCTTCGCTGTGGACCGATGACCTCAACCGCGCCCACCGCGTCGCTCGCCGCCTGCGTGCCGGCAGCGTGTCGGTAAATACCGCGGACGCTCTAGATGTATGTACCCCATTCGGCGGCTGCAAGCAGTCCGGCTTCGGTCGCGATCTGTCGCTGCACGCTTTCGACAAATACAGCCTATTGAAAACCACCTGGTTCCAGCTGCGCCTCTGAAGAGTGCAGCAGATAACTGCGCTCCCAGAGCGCGGCGATAACTGCGCACTCAAGAGCGCGGCGATAACTGCGGCCCCTGCCGCGTGCGATTCACCTGACACAACAACAAGATTGCAGGAGAACTCCCATGCATGATCCCGATATCAGCCTTGCGTCCCCCGTTGGCCTGGCTCAAGCAACCGCGCGTACACGCAAACCCAGCCTGGGCCTGACCGCCCTGCTCGCCGTAGCCATCGGCCTGGTGGTTTCCCAGGGCGTGATGGTCCTGATGCTGCAAGGCGCGGGCATCGCCGGCCTGGGCTTTCTGATTCCCCTGGCGTTGGCCTTTGTGCTGGCGCTGACCTATGTGGTGTCGTTCGCCGAGCTGGCGCTGATGATCCCCCGCGCCGGTAGCCTGAGCAGTTACACCGAGGTGGCCCTGGGGCATTTCCCGGCCATCCTGGCAACCTTCTCCGGCTATGTAGTGGTGGCGATGTTCGCCCTCTCGGCGGAACTGCTGCTGCTTGATCTGATCATCAACGAGGTCTATCCCGGCGCTTTCCCCAGCATGCTGATCGCCTATGGGGTGCTGGTGGTGTTTACCCTGCTCAACCTGCTGGGTATCGACATCTTTGCCCGCCTGCAATCGGCCCTGGCGCTGATCATGGTTATCGTGCTGCTCGCCCTGGGCCTGGCGGCGGTGACTGGCAGCGGCAGCGAACCGGCGTTGAGCACCTCGATCACCAGCGACTGGAACCCCATGGGTGCCAGCGTGATGACCCTGGTGGCGCTGGCCATCTGGGGCTTCGTCGGCGCCGAATTCGTCTGCCCGCTGGTTGAAGAGTCGCGTCGCCCGCAGCGCAATATTCCCTGGTCGATGATCCTCGGTGTGACGGTGATCTTTATCACCATCGCCCTCTACTGCGTCGGTGCGCTGCTCTATGTACCGCAGGAAGCGCTGGCCGGCTCGGCCCTGCCGCACTACCTGTTCGCCACCGCGCTGTTCGGCGAAGCCGGGAAAATCTTCCTGGTAGTCGCCGCCATCACCGCTACCTGCAGCACGGTCAACACCTCGCTGGCGGCCATCCCGCGCATGCTCTACGGCATGGCGGTCAACGGCCAGGCCTTCCCGCAGTTCAAGTTGGTCAGCAAGAAGTACCAGGCCCCCTGGGTCGCCGTGCTGTTCGTTGCCGCCATCACTGGCCTGCCGGTGGTGTTTATGGGAGACGACCCGGCTGCCATCGGCCTGCTGCTGCTGGCCGCGGCAGTGGCCTGGCTGCTGGCCTATATCGTCTGCCACCTGGACGTGATCGCCCTGCGCCGGCGCTACCCTGATCTGGCCCGCCCATTCAAGACGCCCTTCTACCCGCTGCCACAGGTCTTTGGCATCGCCGGCATGCTGGTATCGATCTACTACGTGTCGCCCACTCCGGAAATGACCGCGTCGATCTTCTACAGCGCAGGCGCGGTACTCGGTCTGGTATCGGTCATCGCCGTGCTGTGGATCAAGCTGGTGATGCGCAAACCGCTGTTCACCCCGGAGCCCATCGACAAGGTGCTGGCACGCAAATGAAGTCCCGCCGGGGGCTCGCCTCCGGCTTACTCGAACACCATAGGTAATCACCGAGGTTGCTGAAAATGACAGTACCAAACACCCCCAACCGCCAGACTCAGGACTACCAGGCGCTGGATGCCGCCCACCACATTCATGCTTTCGTCGATCAGAAGGCGCTGAACGTCGAGGGACCGCGGGTGATGACCCGGGGCGAGGGCTTGTACCTCTGGGATAACGATGGCAAGCGCTACCTCGACGGCATGTCCGGCCTGTGGTGCACCAACCTCGGCTACGGCCGCAAGGACCTGGTCGCCGCTGCGACCAAGCAGATGGAGCAGCTGTCCTACTACAACATGTTCTTCCACACCACTCACCCGGCCGTGGTCGAGCTCTCGGAAACCCTGTTCAGCCTGCTGCCCGCGCATTACAGCCACGCTATCTACACCAACTCCGGCTCCGAAGCCAACGAGGTGCTGATCCGCACCGTGCGCCGCTACTGGCAGATTCTCGGCCAGCCGCAGAAGAAGGTGATGATCGGCCGCTGGAACGGCTACCACGGCTCCACCCTGGCCGCCACGGCCCTGGGCGGCATGAAATTCATGCACGAAATGGGCGGCATGCTGCCGGATATCGCGCATATCGACGAACCCTACTGGTACGCCAATGGCGGCGAGCTCACGCCTGCCGAATTCGGCCGCCGCTGCGCCCTGCAGCTGGAGGAGAAGATTCTCGAACTGGGCGCGGAAAACGTCGCCGGCTTTATCGCCGAACCCTTCCAGGGCGCAGGTGGCATGATCTTCCCGCCGGAAAGCTACTGGCCACAAATCCAGCGCATCTGCCGTCAGTACGACGTGCTGCTGTGCGCCGACGAGGTGATCGGTGGTTTCGGCCGCACCGGCGAATGGTTCGCCCACCAGCACTTCGGCTTCCAGCCGGACACCCTGTCGATTGCCAAGGGCCTGACCTCCGGCTATGTGCCCATGGGTGGCCTGGTGCTCTCCAAGCGCATCGCCGAGGTGCTGGTGGAACAAGGCGGGGTATTCGCCCACGGCCTGACCTACTCCGGCCACCCGGTGGCGGCCGCCGTGGCCCTGGCCAATATCAAGGCGTTGCGCGATGAAGGCGTGGTCAGCCGGGTCAAGGACGATACCGGCCCCTACCTGCAACAGTGCCTGCGTGAGGTGTTCGGCAATCACCCGTTGGTCGGCGATATCCAGGGCACCGGCCTGGTCGCCGCCCTGCAGTTCGCCGAAGACCAAACCAGTCGTAAGCTCTTCGCCAATGAAGGCGACATCGCCTGGCGCTGCCGCACCATCGGCTTCGAGGAAGGCCTGATCATCCGCTCCACCCAGGGCCGCATGATCATGGCACCCGCCCTGGTGGCTGGACGCACGGAACTGGACGAGCTAGTGGGGAAAACCAAGCGGGCGGTGGATCGCACGGCGATGGAACTGGGCCTGCTCTGAGCGGCCTGGGCAGCAGCGCCGGCACGGTGGTTTTTTCAACACTGGCGCCGCTGCTCGAAGCGCAAAACCAGCTGTTCGCGCGGATCGGGCAGATGCTCATCGCACGCGGGAACAGTTGCTCCTGCTCACGCGCGTGGAAGGCCGGGTTTCCTTCGATGACGGCCTTCGCTGCAGCGCAGTCGAAGGGGCGCAACTGGCGATTACCGACGCCAGCCCGCAGGCCGGTCGATCGAGTTGCACGCCACGGATAAAGTGTCTCGCAGCGCTCTGGCGATTCCGCCCGCATTGGCCATCGCTGCCCTGCGCAACCTCCTGGACAACGCTCGTCGCCATACGCGCGGCGGCACGGTCGTTTGCCTGACGCTGGAGCAGGTTGACGAAAGCAAGGCTCGCTTCACCGTGCAGGATCAGGGGCCAGGCATTGCGTCCGAACTGGTCGAGCGCTTCACCGAACATTTCTGGCGCAGCAGCCAAGACGATGGCAGTGGGCTCGCCTTTATTTATAGAGGTGGCGGTGCTTGTTTTCGAGCCTGTGTACGCAGATGGCCTGCACAAATCCTCTATCTGCTCGGCGGCAGAAAAGCGGCAGAGGCTGCGGCAATAGACCCTCGTCGCAACACCGATATTTACCTGCAGATGGCGAAAGAGTGAGGCCTGCGAATTGCCTATGCCATCGAAACAGGTCAGGAACGGTGTCCCCAGAACGACCGTTTTTTGCTACAGCAGGCACCGGCTGGAAATAGTTGCAGAATTGCACCGCATATTGCCGCCCGTTGAATTGCTATTGCTCACCCTTCACATCCGGCATGCCCGCCACAGCTGAGGAAATGGCCAGCCAGAGACCGGTCAAGAGCAACCGGTCACAAAGCTGGTGGACAGGTAAACGTTGTCCAGGCTACTTCGCTCTAGTGACATTATGCTGCCGGCCCGAATCACACAGCATTCGTCTCGTTTGAATGGAAAACTCCCAGTTCCCCGGGCGAAGCAATACATCAGACGGCCGAAATTGGGAGGTTTCTGTTTTATACAGCCGCATGCTGGGACGGCGCGCCAGGTTTTCAAGGTAATGCCAATCAGAACCAGCTGATGCCGCGGATTTAAGGGCGGCGAGGCCGCCATGCCGCTCACCTCACGCCAAGTTCGGCCTTTTTCCGTTTGGCCCATGCGCCGATCAGACGGTCGGCCACTATGCCCAAAAACGCAATGCACAAGCCGGCCACCAGGGCCCTCCCGGTGTCATTGCCGGAGCGTGCCGCATTGATTTCCGCACCCAGATCCTGTGTGCCGATCAGCGAGGTGATTGCCACCATAAACAGGGCCATAAAGATGACCTGAGAGATGCCGAGCATGATCTCTGGCAGCGCGATCGGTAGCTTTACTTTTACCAGGCGCTGCCAGCGCGTAGTGCCCTGTTGCGTGACGGTTTCTAAAAGGCGCGGTGACACATTACGCAAGCCGAGGATGGTGTAGCGCACCATCGGCACCACAGCAAATAGCAGCACGGCAATGATGGCTGACAAGTCGCTGACCTTGAACAGCATCACCACGGGAATCAGGTAGATAAAAGAGGGAAACGTCTGGAAAAAATCACAAAGCCCGAGGGTGATTTTCGACAAGCGCTGGCTGCCGGCAACGCTCACGCCAAGCAGAAAACCGATGACGATACAGACAGCTGCGGCCGTACCGATCATGTAGACGGTGGTCATGGTCTGCGTCCACAACCCGGTGACGACCGGAAACAACATCAGCACACTGCTGCCGAGTGCCAGTCGCCAGCCGCCCAGACGATGGCCCAGCAAGGCGACCAGGCCGACAAAGGTCACCCAGGGCGTGGACTGGAAAAAATCACGGATCGGAATCAAGGCCTGCATCAGCATGAAATTACGAAAGGTCTGCACCGAGTCGTACCAATGCACCGTGACCCATTCGACCTTTGCATCCCACCATGGCGCGGTTGACAGGGTCTGTGTGTCAGACAGCACGCCGAGCGCCGGTATGAAATGCGCCAAGCCAATGCTGAGCGGTATGAACACCAGTGCCATCGTCAGATAAGGGTGACGCCGCCATGCGGACAGCGACCGGTTGCTATAGGTCGGCGGCTTCCGCGCATAAGCCCGACTGAGGCGATCCAGCGCAACGGCGATCACCACTATCGCCAGGCCCTGTTCCAGCGCCTGGCCGAGCCGCAAGGATTGCAACGAGGTGAGCAGCTGGCTGCCCAGGCCGGAAGCGCCGATCAGCGAGGCCAGTACGATCATCGCCAGCGTCTGCATGATCCCTTGATTCAGACCAACCAGTAAGGTTTCTCGCGCCGCAGGCATACGCACCTTGCACAACAGCTGTAGCGGGGTGCAACCCATCATCAGGCCGGCTTCGATCAATTCGTGGCTGATACTTTTCAGGCCGAGCGCAACGCAACGTGCCACGGGCGGCACCGCAAATACCGCGGTCACCACCATCGCCGGGACATTGCCCACGCCGTACATCACCACGATAGGCACCATATAGGCAAACGGCGGCATGCTTTGCAGCATGTCGAATAGAGGCGTCACCAGGGTCTCGAACGTGCGGTGCCGCGCCATCAGAATGCCGAACAACAGGCCTAGCGAAAAAACCAGCGGCACCGTCACGATCACCAGGGCAAAGGTCTGCATCGACGCTTGCCATACGCCAAATACCGCGAGGTACAGAAACGCCAGGCCGCCGATCAGTGCGACGCGCCAGCCGCCGGCCCAATGACCCAGGACAAAGGCCAGGCCGACCACCGTGACCCAGGGCAAGGCCGGAACCTGGCCGTTGAAGCCAGAGAAAAACAGTGATTCGGTGAATGCCAACGGGTAGTTCAGCAGAGCCCCGAAGCCGCGGGTTACGTCTCTTGCGGAAAACTCCAGCGCGCTGTCGCGAAAAAATCTGAAGTCATACACCAGCCATTCGAAAAATGCGCTGATCCAGTCGCTCAACGGCAACACCCAGGCAGATGGGTAGTGCGTGACCCAGTCCAGTTGTTGGTAGCCAATCCGGCCGGCCACCACGATCAGGATCGCCAACAGCACAAAGCCGATGGTGCGGCGTGACGCTATTATCGGGCTCAGGCCGCTGGCTTTAACTGTGGTGACAGCTGTGGCGCCGGTTATCAAAACAGCACCCGCGCCAGTTGTTCCTTGTCGACATGCCCGACCACCTGACCTGCCGCGTCGGTTACCGGCAAGGCGTGCGGGGCGTTGATCACCCGTGCAGCAATATCTTGCAGCAGATCGGTACACAAAATGGCGCCCTGGACGTGGTCACTGCCACTGTACGGCGCCATGATTTTTTGCACCGTGACCAGGCGCGCCGTGGGAGCGTGCTGGACAAATTGTTCGACGTAATCGTTGGCTGGCGCGGTTACCAGTTCTTCGGCCGTGCCAATCTGCGCCACGCGGCCATCTTTCATGATTGCGATTCGATTGCCGAGACGCACGGCTTCATCGAAGTCATGGGAAACAAAGATGATGGTTTTATTCAGTTTTGCCTGCAGGTGCAGAAATTCATCCTGCATCTCACGGCGAATCAGCGGATCCAGGGCGGAAAACGGCTCGTCCAGAAACCAGACTTGCGGCTCATCGACCAGGCTACGGGCGATCCCCACGCGCTGCTGCTGGCCACCGGACAATTGCCTGGGAAAATCATCCTCGCGCCCGCTGAGACCGACCGTCTCAATCAACTCACGGGCCTTTTTCAGTCGCGTTTGCTTGTCGATGCCCTGCAGTTCCAGCGGAAAAGCGATGTTTTCCAGCACGGTGCGGTGCGGCAATAAACCGAAGTGTTGAAACACCATGCCCATTTTGTGGCGCCGGATGTCGGTAAGTTGCCGAGCGGACGCTGCCAGCAAATCCTCGCCGTCAAAAATGACCTCCCCGGCGCTGGGCTCGATCAAGCGAGTCAGGCAGCGAATCAAGGTGGATTTACCCGATCCGCTCAAGCCCATGACGACCAGTATCTCGCCTTCATAAACGTCAAGACTGACGTCGCGCACGGCGGCAACCAGGCCGGCCTTGGCAATTGCCTCATCGCTAGGCGCGGATTGCTGAGCCTCGAGAAATTCAGTGGCTTTTTTACCGAATAACAGCCACAGATTTTTACACGATACCTTCACGGCTCGGCTCATCGACAGGTCCTTTTAAGCAAGATGCACGGCGCATCGGCGGCGCAGAAGCGAGTCGCCCGGAAAGATTTTCCGGGCGCTCGTTCAAGCAAGAGATACTGCGGGTAGGGCTAAATTAACTGGCGCAAGCAGGCATCCACTCGGCCACTTCTTGCTGATGCTGTTTAATCCAGGCTGCAGCCGCGTCGCTGTGGCTCAGACCGTCGACATCCACCATCGCTGCGGCCTGGTCAATCATGGGACCGGTGAAACTGATATTTTCAATCAATTCGAAACCACAAGACCATTTCTCTTCGAAGCCCGACCAAGCGCCTTTTTTCAGATAGCCGCCGACAGGGTTGCCGCAGTCATAGGTTTTATCCGGATTAATCCCCCAGCTAGGGTCCGTCACGCACTCTGGCGAATACTCGGGAAATTCGATGAATTTCCCCGGAAAGGCGGCACCTACCCAGTTGGGTGACCAGTTGAAAAGGATGATGGGCTCTTTGCGTGCGGCAGCGGATTTCAATTCGCCAAACAAGGCCGCGGCGGAACCGGCATTGACCACGGTGACGTTCAGGCCAAGCGCATCAATGCGCTCCTGGTCGTGCTTGATCCAGTCAACTGGGCCGGCAAGGTAGCGTGCGTTGGGTGCGGTTTCGACGGCCGCGAGTTTTTCGGCGCATGCATTGAGTGCTTTCCAATCTGGCAGGCCAGGACATATTTCCTCGACGTAATTGGGATACCACCACTCTTCGCGCGTGGTCGCGACATGGCTGCCCATATCGGTCATACGGCCGGCCTTTACTTCTTTATCGAAGTTCTGGGCCATGGTGCCTTCCCATATTTCCATTTGTAGATGCAGATCGCCAAGGCCCATGGCCGGGAACTGTCCCTGACTGTCCGCTGGCACCAGCCGGGTTTCATAACCGACTTGCTCAAGCAGTTGCTGAGCGACCCGCGCCAATACTTTCTGGCTCGACCAATTGTTATCGATGATCTTGATCGGATCACTCGATTCCGGTACGGCGGCATGAACAGACAATGCGAAGGCGCAGGTCGAAGTAAAGACGAGCGCTCCAGTCATTAGTTTGGCGAGTGGGTTCAAAGAGAACTCTCCATCTGAAGTTGAGCCGGCCCGTTACAGGCGCGGTCAAGTGAAGCGGGAACGGCAATTTCAAGCCCGAAATAGCGCTTCGCGGTTTACGAAAGGAGGTATGGAATACCGTGGCTAATCGCGACATGCGCTGCGATTCTGCCGGACAGGGTGTGGTCAACACCTGCTGCTATTGAATGGTTACGAGGTAACCCTTACTAATTTAGAACCCGTAATTTTCGGTTATGCGGGACCTCAAGGGTGCATTAATAAGCGGCCTATGGCTAGTTGTACCGGTGATTAACGGTGGTCCCGGCATCGTGAAAGGGCGTTATTAGCGAAGCCGGAGTACTTGAGGCAAGCACGCTTAAACACTCTCGAACGTGCAGTCTAGGGCATACAGGTACAGAGGCTATGGACTCCCCCGCCTCACTGGACAGCACCATGAACACCGACAAGGCCCATCAAGTCGGCGCTAACGACGTGCTGAGCAAATTCTCCGCCAGCGCACTGCGCAAGCCCCTGCTACGCACAGTCCAGGACGTCGCGGCACAATGTCCGGCAAGCGACTAATACTTGACTAAAACGCTTGGTTATTACATGGTACAGACCTGTCCACCCGGCTTGGAGCCGTTAATGAGACTGACTACTAAAGGCCGCTATGCGGTAACGGCGATGCTTGATCTAGCTTTTCATGAGGATCAAGGCTCCATCACCTTGGCGCAGATTTCCCAGCGCCAAGGGGTGTCTATCTCCTACCTGGAGCAACTGTTTGCCAAGTTACGTCGTAACAAGCTGGTAATCAGTGCTCGCGGGCCCGGCGGCGGCTACCGCTTGGCGACCAGTCCCGCACAGATCAGCGTGGCGCAGATCGTCGATGCGGCGGATGACTCCATGGATGCTACACGCTGCCTCGGCCGGGCCGATTGCCAGCAGGGTGCGGTGTGTCTTACCCATCATTTGTGGTCGGACCTGAGTGAACGTTTGCAGAATTTTTTAAACGATATCAGCCTGGCAGATCTGGTCTGTCGCGAGGATATCAAAGGGATACATTCGCGCCAGAACCAGTCCGACTGCGCCCCTGGCCAGTCAACTGCAAGCCCGGAACACATTATTTGCAGCGGCCGTTAGAGCCGCCTGATTCGTGCAGTACGCCAGCCGAGTACCATCGGCACTAGGCAGTGCGACTGCAAGCCTGAACTGACTTTGCCGCCAAGGGCCTACGCCGATTGGCGGCATGACTGAGGTGATACCGTGACTGAGCAAGTCAAAAGCCTAATCAAGCAGGACTACGCGGCTGGATTTCATTCCAATATCGCATCTGACACCCTGCCGCCCGGCCTGAATGAAGACACCGTGCGCTTTATTTCGGCGAAAAAAGGCGAACCACAATGGATGCTCGACTGGCGCCTGAAAGCGTTCCGCGCTTGGCTGGAAATGGACGAGCCCACTTGGGCCCATGTGCATTACCCCGAAATCGACTTCCAGGCCATTTCCTACTTTTCCGCGCCGAAGAGCATGGCCGACAAACCCAAGAGCCTGGATGAAGTTGATCCCGAGCTGATCGCCACCTACAAAAAACTCGGCATTCCGCTGCATGAGCAGGAAATGCTCGCCGGGGTAGCGGTGGATGCGGTGTTTGACTCGGTTTCGGTGGTCACCACCTACCGCGCCAAACTGGAAGAAGCCGGGGTAATTTTCTGTCCGATCAGCGAAGCCGTACACCGCTGCCCTGAGCTGATCCAGAAGTACCTGGGCAGTGTGGTGCCGCAAAAGGACAACTATTACGCCGCGCTCAATTCGGCGGTGTTCTCCGACGGCTCCTTTGTCTACATCCCCAAGGGCGTGCGCTGCCCCATGGAGCTGTCGACCTACTTTCGCATCAACGAGATGAACACCGGGCAGTTCGAACGGACCCTGATCATTGCTGAAGAAGGCGCCCACGTCAGCTACCTCGAAGGCTGTACCGCGCCGATGCGCGATGAGAATCAGCTGCACGCGGCGGTGGTCGAGCTGGTCGCACTGGATAACGCGACCATCAAGTATTCGACGGTACAGAACTGGTATCCGGGCAATGCCGAGGGCAAGGGCGGCATCTACAACTTCGTGACCAAGCGTGGCATTTGCCACACCAACGCGAAGATTTCCTGGACCCAGGTGGAAACTGGTTCGGCGGTCACCTGGAAGTACCCCAGCTGTATCCTCAAGGGTGACAACAGCGTGGGCGAGTTCTACTCGGTGGCCCTGACCAATAATTTCCAGCAGGCCGACACCGGCACCAAGATGATCCACCTGGGCAAGAACACCCGCTCCACCATCATCGCCAAGGGGATTTCCGCGGGCCGCAGCAACAGCGCCTATCGGGGCCTGGTGCGCATCAATCCGGGCGCCGACGGCGCGCGCAACTACACCCAGTGCGATTCGCTACTGATCGGTGATCGCTGTGGCGCGCACACCTTTCCCTATATCGAAAGTAAAAACCCCACGGCCGTGGTTGAGCACGAAGCGACCACGTCCAAGGTCAGCGATGACCAGATGTTTCTCTGTCAGCAGCGCGGACTCGACGCCGAGAAGGCCATTTCGATGATCGTCAACGGCTTTTGCCGCGATGTGTTCAAGGAGCTGCCGATGGAATTCGCGGTCGAGGCCGGCAAGTTGCTGGAAGTCAGTCTCGAAGGTTCAGTGGGTTGACCTGAACACCGAACAACGACCTTGAACGCCCCAAATTCACGCAGATATCAGGCATTAAATATGTTATCAGTCAAAGATTTATACGCGAAAGTTGAAGGCCTTGAGATTCTCAAGGGCCTTGCTATCGAGATCAAACCCGGCGAAGTACACGCTATCATGGGCCCCAACGGTTCCGGCAAAAGCACCCTGGGCAATGTCCTCTCGGGCCGCCCAGGCTATGAAGCCACCGCCGGCGCCATCACCTTCAAGGACCGTGACTTGCTGGCCATGAGCACCGAAGAACGTGCCCGTGAAGGTTTGTTTCTAGCCTTCCAGTACCCGGTGGAAATTCCCGGCGTGAGCAATATGGAATTTCTCAAGGTGTCGGTGGATGCCAAGCGCAAGCACTCCGGCCAGCCGCCGCTGTCGGCAGTCGAGTTTATGAAACTGGCCCGGGCCACCAGCCAGCGTGTGGATCTGGATGCGAGCTTTTTAAAGCGCGGGGTTAACGAAGGTTTTTCCGGCGGCGAAAAGAAGCGCAACGAGATCATGCAGATGATGCTGCTTGAACCTGATCTGTGCATTCTCGATGAAACCGACTCCGGGCTGGATATCGACGCCCTGCAACTGGTGGCCGAAGGCGTCAACAGCATGCGTGACGGCAAGCGCAGCTTTATCGTGGTCACCCACTACCAGCGCCTGCTGGACTACATAGTGCCGGATTACGTGCATGTGCTGGCCGATGGCCGCATCGTCAAATCCGGCGACAAGAGCCTGGCCCTCGAGTTGGAAGCCAAAGGCTACAGCTGGTTGGAAAACGGGGTCGCCTGAAACCATGACTGACTTTCAAACAAACGCCATCACTCTGGCCGCCGCACAGAAAAATCCGGCCTGGCTTGCCACCTTGCGTCAACAGGGCGCAGCAGACTGGTCGGCAGCCACCTGGCCGGGGCGCAAAACCGAATTATGGCAGCACACCACGCTGGCCCCCCTGCAAACCAGCGGCCCGGTTCGCTGGGCCTCGACGGGCGCTAGCGACTGGCAGGCCAGCGTCGAGGCCATGCAGCTGGACGCCACCCGCCTGGTGTTTATCAACGGCCAGTTTGCTGCTGAGCACTCCAGCCCATTGCCGCAAGGGGTGGTACGCTTTGCCGATGCCGACACGGCGCAGCAACAGCTGATCCAGCAGCACCTGGGCCAGGTGGTCGATGTTCAGCGCCACCTGTTTGCCGCGCTAAGCAACGCCTGGCTGGCCGACGGGATTCTGGTGCAGGTGGGCAACGGCCAGACACTCGAAAAACCGGTGTATATCCTCAATGTCTCGACCCCCGAGGCGCAACCGGCGGTGAGCAATCAGCGCGTGCTGCTGGTGCTGGAAGAAGGCAGCCAGGCTGAGTTGATCGAGCACTACGCCTCCAGCGCAGCCACGCAGAACGGCTTCGTCAATTGCCTGACCGAGGCCGTGGTGGGCGCCAATGCCCAGCTGCAGCATTACCGCATCAACCTGGAGCAGGAAGACCTGCTGCATGTGGGCGGCGTGCATGTGGACCTGCAGCGCGACGCGCGCTTTTATGGCTTCACCCTGGCCCAGGGCAGCCGCCTGAAACGCATCGACTACCAGGTCAATCACCGCGGCCCGGGCGCGCACCTGGAGTTGCATGGCGTCTACCTGCCGCGCAACAAACAGTTGATCGATTACCACACCAATGTCGAGCACTGCGTGCCGCACTGCAGCACCAATGAAATTTTCCGCGGCATTATTGGCGACTCGGCCAAGGCGGTTTTCAACGGGCGCATTCATATTCATCCCCAGGCCCAGAAGACCCTGGCCGAGCTCAGCAACAAGAACCTGCTGACCTCGCGCAACGCCGAGGTCTACACCAAGCCCGAGTTGGAGATCTACGCCGACGATGTGCGCTGCGCTCATGGTGCAACCATCACCCAGCTCGATCAGACCTCGCTGTTTTACCTGCAGAGCCGCGGGCTGTCCCATGCCGAGGCCATGAGCATGCTCAGTTTCGGATTTATCAACGAGCTGCTCAATCAGGTACCAGAACCGGCGGTGCAGGCCTATCTGCGCCCGCGTATCGCCGCCCTGCTCGGCCGTGAATCAGCCCACCTGGAGCAACTGGACGATGACTGAGCACGCACTGCACTCGCTTCCGGCCTTTGATGTCGAACACATCCGCCAGGATTTCCCGATTCTGCACCAACAGGTCAATGGCCATCCGCTGGTGTACCTGGACAACGCCGCCACTACGCAAAAGCCCGAGGTGGTGATTCAGGCCATTGTCGATTACTACCGCCAGGACAACAGCAATGTGCACCGCGGTGCCCATGCCCTGGCCGAGCGCGCCACCGAAAAATTCGAAGCAGCGCGCGGCAAGGTTGCCGGCTTGATTAATGCGCCACACAACCGGCAGATCATCTGGACCCGTGGCACCACCGAAGGCATCAATCTGGTGGCCGCCTGCTGGGGTCGCAGTCAGCTGCAGGCCGGTGATCGAATTCTGGTCTCGGCCATGGAGCATCACTCCAATATCGTGCCCTGGCAGATGATTGCCGCCGAAAGGGGCGCCACGGTCGAGGCGATTCCGGTAGACGCCAGCGGCACGCTGAACATGGCCGCTTTTGCCGACATGCTCGACGACCGCGTGCGCATGGTCGCCTGCGCGCAGGTGTCCAACGCCCTGGGCAGCATCAATCCGGTCGAAGAGATCGTGCGCATGGCCCATGCCGTCGGCGCCTTGTGCCTGATCGACGGCGCCCAGGCCATGAGTCACTGGTCGGTGGATGTGCAGGCGCTGGACTGCGATTTTTACGTGTTTTCCGCCCACAAGCTGTTTGGTCCCACCGGACTGGGCGTGTTGTATGGCAAGGCCGAACTGCTGGAAAGCATGCCGCCCTACCAGGGCGGTGGCGAGATGATCGAATCGGTGAGTTTTGCCGGCACCACCTACAACCAGCTGCCTTACAAGTTTGAAGCCGGTACGCCGGACATTGCCGGGGTGATTGGTTTCGGTGCGGCGGTGGATTACCTGCAGCGCCTTGACCGCGTGGCCGCGGCGGCTCATGAACAGGCCTTGCTGACCTATGCCGAAGCACGCGCCAAAGCCACTCCGGGGATGCGTCTGATCGGCACGGCGGCGCACAAGACCGCCGTACTGAGCTTTTTGCTGGAAGGCGCCCATCCGCATGACGTGGGCATGTTGCTGGATCAGCAGGGTGTAGCCGTGCGTTCCGGCAACCACTGTGCACAACCGATAATGGATCAGTTCGGCATTCCCGGCACCGTGCGCGCCAGTTTCAGCATCTACAACACCTTTGCCGAGGTTGATCGGCTGTTCGAGGCGCTGGCCAAGGTCAGAGAGTTTCTCTAAAGGGTCACACAGTTTTTTAGGAGTCATGGCATGAGCGTTGAATCCTTCGATCCGAGCCAGCAGGTGGTCACCGTCACCCCGGCCGCTCTGGAATATCTGCGCCGCCAACTGAATAGCCAGGCGGGCAAGGCGGTGCGCGTTAGCGTCAAGAAAAGCGGCTGCACCGGTTTTAAGTATGTGCTCGATATGGTCGAGCAGGCCGGTGAGAACGATCTGCATTACCGCCTGGATGAGCAGATCGAATTGTTCATCGAACGCGAGAGCTTGCCGGTGTTGTCCGGCACGCAAATCGACCTGGTCAAGGAAGGCGTCAACCGCCAGATCAGGTTCATCAACCCCAACGTCAAAGACCAATGTGGTTGCGGCGAAAGCTTCAGTGTGAGTTAAACAATGGAACGACGTATGGTAGTTGCGCAGGCCGATTGCCCCGCGCGCCGGGTCCCCGATGGCACACCGCTGACCATTCCCAAAGACACGTTCGTAACTATCACCCAGTCCCTGGGGGGTAATTACACCGTGACCTATAACGGCCAGATGGTGCGGGTCGATGGCACCGATGCAGCCAATATCGGCCTGGAACCGGAGCTGCTGAGCTTCCCCGCGCCGACCGATGAGCTGATCCACGAATCCCAGGTGTGGGAAGCGTTGCGCACGGTGTTCGACCCGGAAATCCCGGTGGACCTGGTCAATCTCGGGCTGATCTATGCGGTTGAAATCGATCAGCAAGCCAAGCGTGTGGATATCCGCATGACCCTGACTGCGCCAAGCTGTGGCATGGGCCCGGTGCTGGTGGGGGACGTGGAGTATCGGCTGCGCCTGGTACCCAATGTGGCAACGGTCAAGGTCGAACTGGTCTTCGATCCCGCCTGGAGCCGTGAAATGATGAGCGAAGAAGCGCAGCTCGAAACCGGGATGTTCTTTTGAAGGTGCCGAGGTTGAGCGAGTACGGTTTGCGAGGGCTAAGGGCATGAGTCAATTCGGCACCCAGATCAGCAGCGACGACATCATCGAGACGCTGTCTTTTTTCGATGACTGGGAAGAGCGCTACAAATACATCATCGACCTGGGCCGCGAACTGCCGCCGCTGGATGACGCCCAGCGCACCGATGAGCATCTGGTGCGCGGCTGCCAGAGCCAGGTCTGGCTGGTCAGCCAGTTGCGCGACGAGCACTTGTTCTTCGACGCGGACAGCGATGCCTTTATCGTCAAGGGTCTACTGGCCGTGGTATTGGCCGCCTATAACGGCAAACGCCCAGCCGAAATCCGCGATTTCGATATCGAGCAGTATTTCGAGCAATTGAACCTGATCAAACACCTGAGCGTCACCCGCGGCAACGGCCTGCGGGCCATGGTCCAACGCATCCAGGCGACTGCCACCGCGGCACTCTAGCCACGCGCCGAGGCTGGTGCACGGTTAAAAACTCAGCGCGGGCTTAAGCTGGATTGGCCGTGGGCCACGGTCCAGTCCAGCAGCCGCGCTGTTGGAGTTCCTGTTCTTTACCGCCCTGCGCATCTCGGAAGCACTAGCAGGCCGTTGAAAAACGTAGGCGAGGCAGGCAAGACAAGGCAAAAACAGGCGAGGAAGCGCAGTTTACGAGCTGTAAATGAGCATTCCGAGCCTGTTTTTAACGCAGTATTGCCAACGCAGGTAGTTTTTCAACGGCCTGCTAGCTTTGCACTGGGACTCCGTCGACATGAGCAAGCGCCAGGTGCACATTTGCCACACCGGAGCCTTGGGCGAGATTGCCAGGCGCACCAAGACCGGCCGAGACCGCTATGTCCTGCTGAATGATCGGGCAATACATGCACTGCAGTTCGCCAGGACGTACGCCGAGCGACGCTCGGCAGGGTGCCAGCCGCATCAAAAACACACCGGATGTGTTCCCCTCATCGAAAGGTCAGGAGCACGTCAAGGAAACCTCGAACGTCCAGCACCAACGGCGCCCTGCCCTCGCAACCCCCGGTGTCAGGTATCGGCCACCATACAACTGCCGCCACACCTATGCGACAATATGTTTAATGTCCGGCCTCAATCCCGCATTTATTGCCCAGCAACTGGGTCACAGCGTGCAAATGCTGCTCTCGACCTATGCCCGCTGGCTCAACTCAAGCTCCGATTGGGGCGAGCTATAAAACTGCAAATTGGTATCAAATCGGTATCAGCAGCATTCAGCCCGCTCTAAGTTATTGATAGGAAAGACCCTTGATCTCCACCGCTAACATCACCATGCAATTCGGGGCCAAACCCCTGTTCGAGAACGTTTCCGTCAAGTTTGGCGGCGGCAACCGTTACGGCCTGATCGGGGCGAACGGCAGCGGCAAGTCGACCTTCATGAAAATTCTCGGCAACGACCTGGAACCGAGCGGCGGTCAGGTGATGCTGGAGCCGAACGTGCGCCTGGGCAAGCTGCGCCAGGATCAGTTCGCCTACGAAGACTTCAGCGTGATCGATACCGTGATCATGGGCCACGAAGAGTTGTGGAAGGTCAAAGCCGAGCGTGACCGCATCTACTCGCTGCCGGAAATGAGCGAAGACGACGGCATGGCCGTGGCCGAACTGGAAACCGAGTTCGCAGAGATGGACGGCTACACCGCCGAATCCCGCGCCGGCGAACTGCTGATGGGCCTGGGCATTCCGCTGGCTCAGCATTTCGGCCCGATGAGCGAAGTCGCCCCAGGCTGGAAACTGCGTGTACTGCTGGCCCAGGCGCTGTTCTCGGATCCGGAAGTGTTGCTGCTCGACGAGCCGACCAACCACCTGGACATCAACACCATCCGCTGGCTGGAAAACATCCTGACCCAGCGCAACAGCACCATGATCATCATTTCTCACGACCGCCACTTCCTCAACAGTGTGTGCACCCACATGGCGGATCTGGATTACTGCGAACTGCGCCTGTTCCCGGGCAACTACGACGAGTACATGACCGCTGCGACCCAGTCGCGCGAACAACTGCTGTCGGATAACGCCAAGAAGAAAGCCCAGATCAACGAGCTGCAATCCTTCGTCAGCCGCTTCTCGGCCAACGCCTCGAAAGCCAAGCAGGCCACCTCGCGTGCCAAGCAGATCGACAAGATCCAGCTGGCCGAGGTCAAGCCGTCCAGCCGGATCAGCCCGTTCATTCGCTTCGAGCAGAACAAGAAGCTGCACCGCCAGGCCGTGATCGTCGACAGCATGGCCAAGGGCTTCGACGGCAAGCCGCTGTTCAAGAACTTCAGCTTCACCGTCGAAGCCGGCGAACGCGTGGCCATCATCGGCCCCAACGGCATCGGCAAGACCACCCTGCTGCGCACCCTGGTCGGCGAGCTGTACCCGGATGCCGGTACCGTCAAATGGACCGAAAGCGCCGAGCTGGGCTATTACGCCCAGGATCACGCCTCCGACTTCGAAGACGAGAGCAACCTGTTCGACTGGATGGGCCGCTGGACCCAGGGCGGCGAGCAACTGGTGCGTGGCACCCTCGGCCGCATGCTGTTCTCCAACGATGAGATCCTCAAGTCGGTGAAGGTGATTTCCGGTGGCGAACAGGGCCGCATGCTGTTCGGCAAGCTGATCCTGCAAAAGCCAAACGTGCTGATCATGGACGAACCGACCAACCACCTCGACATGGAATCGATCGAGGCGCTCAACCTGGCGCTGGAAAACTACCCGGGCACGCTGGTCTTCGTCAGCCACGACCGCGAGTTCGTCGGCTCCCTGGCCACGCGCATCATCGAGCTCTCCGCCAGCGGCGTAGTCGACTTCAGCGGCACCTACGACGACTATCTGCGCAGCCAGGGCCTGATCGTCTGATCCAGGCTGACTGATCGTAGACCGATGTGTAGGTGACTGGTAACGGTCAAAGCAAACGCCCCGACTGGTTCGGGGCGTTTGCGTCTACAGGCAAAAAAACTCAGCGGTTGTGACAATATCGAGCGCAACGCCGCAGCAGGCGTTTTGGGTGCCCCCCTGGGTGTCTGCACCGCAGGCAGTGCATCATGGTTTATCGCCGCGCACCAATGCTGGCGGGTTGTCGCTGCGCTTCGAATGGAGCGCCGACCAGGCTGCTCTATGCCAGGGCAGACTGCCGAATGTGCAGCGGCCGGCGCAGGCGATTGTTTTCTCACACCCAGTGAAAACGAACCCGGGCCAGCAGCTCGATCATTCGGCGCACGTGGCTTGCCAACATCGACTCCCGGCAGCTGCCCTGCCGGCACTTGCTACCCATACTGCGCCCTGCGCGCCGCCCGCAACAGCCAGCTCAGTCGTTCAGGCCGGCGCGACCATGGGCGACGAAGCGCATCATCCACTCGGCCACCGTGTGGCCCTGGTGCTCGTGCTGCAGGCTGTCGACGCCCTTGCGGTAGGCCTCCTGGCCAATGTGCTGCTGGCGAATCTCCAGCAGCTCCTTGGAGTAGTCGTGGATGAACTCCGGATGGCCCTGGAAGCACAGCACCTGGTCGTCGATGCAGTAGGCGGCGATCGGGCAGAAATCGCTGGAAGCCAGCAGCGTGGCATTTTCCGGCAACTTGGTGACCTGATCCTGGTGGCTGATCAGCAGGGTCAGCTCCTCCAGCACCGGGGTCATCCAGGCCGGCTGATGGGCCAGGCGATAGCGGTGGGTGCCCACGCCCCAGCCCTGCTCGGCGCGCTCGGCCTTGCCGCCGAGCAGCAGCGCCAGAAGTTGGTGGCCGAAGCAGATGCCGAGCAACTTGTCGCCGTGGGCATAGCGCTCGAGCAGATAGGTCTTGAGGGTTTCGATCCACGGATCGCTGCCGAACGAATCGGCCTTGCTGCCGGTGACCAGATAGGCATCGTAGTGTTCGCTGTCCGGCGGGTAGTGGCCTTCCATCACGTTGTACACGGTGAACTCGGCGGCGATCGGCTGGCGAGCGAAGAGCTGCTCGAACATCCGGCCATAGCCCTGGTACTGGTCGACCAGTTCGGGGCGAAGAATGTCAGTTTCCAGAATGCAAATCTGCAACGGCATGGGGCAAATACCTGAAACGCGAGTGGTGATTGGTAGGGTGTTCAAGCCTGCCTGTGGCTGGGCGGCAAGGCAAGAGGACGAGTCGCCAGCCCGGCACAAAATCGACCTCTCAGCCAGTCTGCGCCTGTATCAGCGCGTTCGATAGTCCGCAAGTCATCTGTTCGCGTCTGTCATCCAGCGCGCAGATGATCGGCGCGGCGGGCCGAGCCCAGGCCACCCGGAAGGACACTCGATCAACGCCTCCAGAAACAGCGACAGGGGCACATCGCCAGCGCCGGGAACTCGCGCAGCAGCACAGCCTAATCGGTGCGCTTGCGTGCGAGTCCCCGGCGGGTCACTCGGAGTCAGAAGTTTTCGTTCCTGGCGGCTTTCTCCAGCAACAGGGCCGGCGGCAGGAAGCGTTCGCCATACTGCTCGGCCAAGTATTGGGCGCGGGCAACGAAATCGCGGATGCCGTATTGATTGATGAACTGCAGCGCCCCGCCGGTCCAGGCAGCGAAGCCGATGCCGAAGATCGAGCCGATGTTGGCGTCTGCTACCGACTCGAGCACGCCCTCTTCCACGCAGCGCACGGTTTCGATGGCCTGGATGAACAAGAGGCGGTCGCGCACATCCTGTTGCGAGATCTGCGCGTCGGGCTTTTCGAAACGGGTCTTGAGCTGCGGCCACAGGTGCTTCTTGCCGCCGGCCGGATACTCGTAGAACCCCGCACCGGCCGCTTTGCCCGGTCGCTTGTATTCACCCAGCATCAGCTCGATCACCGCGAAGGCGGGATGCGGCGCGATGCTCTTGCCCTCTTCGGCCAGGTCCTTGAGGGTCTGCTGACGGATATGGTTCATCAGGCTCATGGACACTTCGTCGCTGATCGCCAATGGGCCGACCGGCATGCCGGCCTTGCGCGCTTCATTCTCGATCAGCGCCGCCGACACGCCTTCGCCGAGCATGGCGATGCCTTCGTTGGTGAAGGTACCGAACACCCGCGAGGTGAAGAAGCCGCGGCGGTCGTTGACCACAATCGGGGTCTTGTTGATCTGCATGACGTAGTCGAAGCCGCGCGCCAGGGACTCGTCGCTGGTGCGCTCGCCCCTGATGATCTCCACCAGCGGCATCTTGTCCACCGGGCTGAAGAAATGCAGGCCGATGAATTTGTCCTGTTTCTGCACCGCAGTGGCCAGGCCGGTGATCGGCAGGGTCGAGGTGTTGGAGGCGATCAGCGCATCCGCCAGCGCAACCCGCTCGGCCGCGGCGGTGACATTGGCCTTGAGGTCGCGATCCTCGAATACCGCCTCGATGATCAGGTCGCAGCCTTCGAAGTCGGCATCCTTGTCGGTGGCCTTGATCCGCGCCAGGATGCTGTCGCGCTTGTCGACACTCATCTGGCCGCGGCCGACCTTTTTCTCCAGCAACTTGGCCGAATAGCTCTTGCCCTTCTCGGCCGCTTCCAGCGAGACGTCCTTGAGGACCACCTCGATACCGGCCACGGCCGAGACATAGGCAATGCCCGCACCCATCATCCCGGCGCCGAGCACGCCGACCTTGCGCGTGACATAGGGCGCAAAACCCTGGGGGCGCGAGCCACCGGCGTTGATCTGGTTGAGCTGGAACCAGAAGGTGCCGATCATGTTCTTCGCCACCTGGCCGGTGGCCAGTTCGGTGAAGTAGCGTGCCTCGATGATCTGCGCGGTGTCGAAGTCGACCTGGGCGCCCTCGACCGCGGCGCACATGATCTTCTCCGGCGCGGGGAAGCAGCCCTTGGTCTTGTCACGCAGGATGGAGGGGGCGATGGCGAGCATCTGCGCCACATTGGGGCTCGCCGGGGTGCCGCCGGGGATCTTGTAGCCGGGCATATCCCAGGGTTGCACGGCATTCGGGTTGGCCAGGATCCAGGCCCGGGCCTTGGCCAGCAGGTCATCCTTGTCGCTGGCCAGTTCATGGATCAGACCGGCCTTGAGCGCGGCATCCGGGCGCACCTTCTTGCCTTCGAGCAGGTACGGCAGGGCCTTTTCCAGCCCCAGCAGGCGCACCATGCGCACCACCCCGCCGCCGCCGGGCAGCAGGCCGAGGGTCACTTCCGGCAGGCCGAGTTGCACGCGAGAGCTGTCCAGGGCGATACGCCGGTGGCAGGCCAGGCAGATTTCCCAACCGCCGCCCAGGGCCGCACCGTTGATCGCCGCCACCACTGGTTTGCCCAGGGTTTCCAGGCGGCGCAGTTGGGCCTTGATCGTCAGGATCATGTCATAGAACGGCTTGGCATCGGCCTTGGTGACCTTGATCAGCTCATTGAGGTCGCCGCCGGCAAAGAAGGTCTGCTTCGCCGAGGTGACGATCACCCCGGCGATGCTGTCCTTCTCCGTTTCCAGGCGCGCGACGACCTTGCCCATGGCCGCGCGATATTCCGCGTTCATGGTGTTGGCACTCTGCCCGGGCATGTCGATGGTCAGCACGACGATAGCGTCCTGGCCTTTGTCGTAACGGATGGCGTCAGTCATTAGTTAATTCCTTTCTTGCCGGCAGTTGCGCTCGACTGGAGGGCAACGCAGAAACCGTAGGAGCGGGGCCAGCCCCCGCGGGTTTTGGCGGGGCAGGCCCCCGCCGACCCGCCGAGGTTGTATAGCAAGATAAATGTGGGGATTCCCAATCCACCCCCAAACCCTGGGGCGGGGCCCCCCCGCGCGCTTTTCCCGGCGGCCCGCCCCCGCTCCTACGCTCCGAGTTAGATACGCTCGATAATGGTCGCGATGCCCATGCCACCGCCTACGCAGAGAGAGGCCAGACCGTAACGCAACTGGCGCTTCTCCAGCTCGTCGAGCAATGTGCCGAGAATCGCGCAGCCAGTGGCGCCCAGAGGGTGACCCATGGCGATGGAGCCGCCGTTGACGTTGACCTTGTCTTCGCTCACTCCCATGTCCTTCATGAATTTCATTACTACCGAGGCAAAGGCTTCGTTGACCTCGAACAGATCGATGTCCTCGACATTGAGCCCAGCCTTGGCCAGTGCCTTGCGCGTGGCCGGTGCCGGGCCGGTGAGCATGATGGTCGGGTCGGTGCCGATCACCGCAGTGGCGACGATGCGCGCACGGGGTGTCAACCCCAGCTCCTTGCCCTTGGCGGCGGAGCCGATCAGCATCAGCGCCGAGCCGTCGACGATGCCGGAGCTGTTGCCCGGGGTGTGCACGTGGCTGATCTGCTCGACATGGCTGTAGACCCGCAGTGCGGTGCTGTCGAAGCCCATCTGTCCCATCGTCTCGAAGCTCGGCTTGAGCTTGCCGAGGCCCTCGAGGGTGCTGTCGCCGCGAATGAATTCGTCGTGATCGAGCAGCACGATGCCGTTCTGATCACGCACTGGAATCAGCGATTTGTTGAACGAGCCGTCGGCGCTGGCGCGCGCGGCCTTCTGCTGCGAGCGCAGGGCAAAGGCGTCGACATCGCCGCGGCTGAAGCCTTCCAGGGTGGCGATCAGGTCGGCACCGATGCCCTGGGGGGTGAAATGGCTATGCAGGTTGGTTTCCGGATCCATCACCCAGGCGCCGCCGTCGGAGCCCATGGGCACGCGCGACATCGACTCGACGCCACCCACCACCACCAGGTCTTCGAAGCCGGAGCGCACTTTCATCGCACCAAGGTTCACCGCCTCCAGGCCCGACGCGCAGAAACGATTGAGCTGCATGCCCGATACACTGACGTCCCAGTCGGCGACCATGGCGGCGGTCTTGGCGATGTCAGCGCCCTGGTCACCCACGGGCGTCACACAGCCAAGCACGATGTCGTCGACCTGGCTGGTATCAAGGTTGTTGCGCGCTTGCAGGGCGTTGAGCAGGCCGGCGACCAGGTTGACCGGCTTGACGCTGTAGAGCGCGCCGTCTTTCTTGCCTTTGCCGCGGGGCGTGCGCACTGCATCGAAAATGAATGCTTCGGTCATGGCGTCCTCTGACCTCCCTTGGAGGGTATGGATGGCGGCGCATTGCTGCCTGGCTGCGCCTGTTCTGGTTGGCTGCACTACCTTACCCCCAGATGGGGCAGGCTCAATGACCGAAGTGCTCAGGCACATTGACCGCTCTGCTCAGACGAACGGTCGTCTGCTGGCGTTATGCAGGCACAGGCCAGCGTAATGGCTCTGGTTCAAGGGTTGCTCAGGCTCTTGGCGGTACCAGGCATAACTCAATGTTCAGAATTCGCAACGGCTAACAACCAAGTTATCTAAGCGATCGGTGACATCCCCCCTAGAGTTAGCATGACTACATGGAAATAGAGCTACAAAAGTAGATGCCGCCGCCGGGTTTTGCCGGGGCGGTTTTTCAGTCCACGCCCAGGCGTGACGCTGCAGCCCGACAGGCCTTTAGAGCGGGTATTCGACGCCACACCAACAAAAATAAAAGGCAGATGGCCATGTTCAAACAGCCCAAAATCCGGCAAGCGAGTCTGATCATATTTGCCACGACCTTGATCCTGATAATTCCCAACCTGACTCGCCTGGTCGGCTGAGCACTCGCCTGTACTGTTGCTGCGTACCGCGTTTAAGCGGCGAGCGCGGCGCAGGCAAGCGTTCGCCATGAACAGACCAACACGCTCATCGACTCGCGCCGGGTTGCGCGGTGCGCATGGGCTGTCCGAAGCCCGTCATCAACTGTCACCCAGGTTGCTCTATTCTCGGCTTCTTCAATTATGCCAAGGCGCCCATCGACGGCCGGCCACAGGGTGCAGAATCGGTAAAAAGCAGCCCGCAGCTTGGTTTCGCTACGCACCAGCTCCACCTGCATACGGGCTGCGGCGCACACCGTAGCCTGGATGCAAGCCAGGAAAGCGGTGTATCAGCCGCACGCTTCCCGACTATTCCCAGTAGTCAACCGGCGGCATCGGCAGCTGGCCGAGCAATGTACTCAGGCCGCCGCACCACTGCTGACGAATCCCCTCGAAATAGGCATCGCCTTCGCGTACGCGAAAACCGCTCGGCACCTCGAAGCTGTCGGTTTTGTAGACCAGCAGATCCAGCGGCATACCGACCGACAGGTTGCTGCGGATGGTCGAGTCGAAGGAAATCAGGGCGCAACGCAGCGCCAGTTGCAAAGGCGTCTGGTAACTCAGCGCGCGATCGAGGATCGGCTTGCCGTATTTGCTTTCGCCGATCTGGAAGTACGGCGTGTCTTCGCTGGACGCGATGAAGTTGCCCTGCGGATAGAGGTTGTATAGCGCCGGGGCTTCGCCATGAATCTGCCCGCCGAGCAGAAACGAGCAGCCTAGTTCGATGCCCTGGTTCAGGGTTGCGCCTTCATCATGGGCCAACACTTCGCGCAGGGTGTCGCCCACCAGAGTCGCCGCGGCAAACAGGCTCGGGACGTTGTGCAAATGCTCGCCGTCAGCGCCCAGGCGATGGCGTAGCAGGCTGATCACCGATTGCGAGGTGGCCAGGTTGCCGGCGCTTTGCAGGACGATCAAACGCTCGCCGGGTACCCCGAACACATGCAGTTTGCGAAATACGGAAATGTGATCGACACCCGCGTTGGTGCGCGAATCGGAAACGAACACCAGCCCTTCGGCCAGGTTCAGGGCAACACAGTAGGTCATGCTTCACCTTGTAGAACCAATGCGCCCGGTGCAGTGGTAAATCCTGCACCGGGCGCGGTTGAGTACTCATCGTGCGAATTCTACTGGTGTTGCACCTGCAACAGCGGAGAAACTTCTACGAGGGCGTGCATCTGCTCGGTGCCGCCACCGCGGCGCATGCCGCGCACCGGGCAGGCATCCAGGTAATCCAGGCCGATCGCCAGCTTCAGATGGCGTTCCGGCTTGGCCAGGCAGTTGGTCACATCGAAGCTGTACCAGGCACCCTCCAGCCAGGCTTCGGCCCAGGCGTGGCTGGCCAGGTGGTCGTCGCTGTTGGTGAGCAGATAACCAGACACATAGCGCGCCGGGATGCCCAGGCTGCGCGCGCAGGCGAGAAAGGCATGGGCATGGTCCTGGCAGACGCCCTGCTGCCCGGCGAAGGCTTCGGCGGCGCTGGTTTCCACCGCCGTACTGCCGGTCAGGTAACTGATGTGGCCATGCAAGCCCTGCATAAGGTCGATCAAGGCGCTGCGGTCGCGACGTTTTTTGCAGTGCAGCTGGGCGAACTCGCGCAAGGCTGCATCCGCCGTCGTCAGGCGGGTGAACCGCAGGAACGGCAGCGCCGACTGGCTCTCGTGTTCGGACTCACGCTGTTCATCGATCTCGACCTGGCCGCTGGCGCCGATGACGATGGATTCGTGGGGCTCATCGATCGTCAGCACATGCAGGATGTTGCCGTACGGATCGAGCTGGGCGCGCACCGGGCGCGGCAGCTTGAGCTGCCAGTTGAGCACGCGCTGGCGTTCACTGTCGTGGGGGGTCAGGCGCAGGTACTGGATGCTCGCGCGCACCTGATTTTCGTAGTGATAGGTGGTGTCGTGGCTGATGGACAGTCTCATGCAACCTCCAGGTAGGAACTGTGGATGGCGTGGCCCAGCTTGCGCACCAGCAGGATGAAGTCGGTGAGCCAGGCATGCAGGCCCTCATCCAGCACTTCGTTGATGCTGGTGTAGCGCAGGCGGGCTTCCAGTTCGGCCGCCAGGCGCTGGGCCGGGCGACCATTCTCGCCAGGCAGGCTGGCGAGCATCAGGCTGAGTTCGTCCATGCAGGCGCGCAGCGAGCGCGGCACCTCGGGACGCAACAGCAACAGCTCCGAGACCTTGCGCGTACCCGGCGAGCCGCGGTAGATCTCGGCGAAAGCCTCGAACGAGGACAGTGCGCGCAACAGCGCACTCCACTGGTAGTAGCTGCGTGCCGGGCGGCCGTCAACCTCGTCGATGTCCTCGCCGAGCATTTCGTAACGCGCATCGAGCAGACGCAGGGTGTTGTCCGCCCGTTCGATAAAGGTGCCCAGGCGAATGAAACGGTACGGGTCGCCGCGCATGATGGTGCCGAAGGTGGCGCCGCGGAACAGGTGCGAACGCTCCTTGACCCACTCGCAGAAGCGGCTGATGCCGTAACGCCCCAGTCCCTGCTCGGCGATGCCGCGAATCTCCAGCCAGCTGGCGTTGATGTTCTCCCACATCTCGGCGGTGATGCGCCCACGCACCGCGTGGGCATTGCTGCGCGCCGCGCCCAGGCAGTTGTAAATGCTCGCCGGGTTCTCGGCATCCAGGGCGAAGAAATGCAGGATGCGCTCGGCATGCAACTGGCCATGGCGCGCCATGTATTCCTCAAGTGTGCCGGTGATGAGCAGCGGCATGGCCAGCTCTTCCAGGCCATCGCCACGGCCATCCTGCGGCATCAGCGACAGTGAATAACTGACATCGAGCATGCGCGCGAGGTTTTCCGCGCGTTCCAGGTAACGCGACATCCAGTACAGATCGGAGGCAGTTCTACTCAGCATAGTCAGGGCGCTCTCATGTTAAATGGCGAGCCACGTTGGCGCTGTGAGCCTGCCAGGCAAGGCGCGGGGCTACTCCCTCGTCAAGTCGCGCAACGCTGCATGGCGGGCTCACAACACCAACCCGAAGGGCCGCGCCCCGCAAGGCGCAATCCCGCGTTATTCGTCGTTCATTTGGAATAGCCAAACTTCCCTCCTCATTCCTTGCCTTGCGCCTTGCGAGCCAGTGACGTGGCCATGACGAAACGGCAACAGACCCTAGTCCTCCACCACCCAGGTGTCCTTGGTACCGCCGCCTTGCGACGAGTTGACCACCAGCGAGCCCTCACGCAACGCCACCCGGGTCAGCCCGCCCGGCACCAGGCGCACTTCGCGGCCGGACAGGACGAACGGGCGCAGGTCGATGTGCCGCGGCGCGATGCCGGTCTCGACAAAGGTCGGGCAGGTCGACAGGCACAGGGTTGGCTGGGCGATATAGGCTTCGGGTTTGGCCATCAGACGGGCGCGAAAGTCTTCGATCTCGGCCTTGCTCGCGGCCGGCCCGACCAGCATGCCGTAGCCGCCGGAGCCCTGGGTTTCCTTGACCACCAGCTCGCCGAGGTTGGCCAGCACGTGGGACAGGTCAGCCGGTTTGCTGCACTGCCAGGTCGGCACGTTCTTGAGGATCGGCTCCTCATCCAGGTAGAAGCGGATCATCTCGGTGACGTAGGGATAGGTCGACTTGTCGTCCGCCACCCCGGTGCCGATGGCGTTG
>NZ_JAWVXU010000031.1:0-36232 GCF_033723075.1 Pseudomonas sp. | reverse complement strand
TGGCTGGAGCTATTCGGGCCGAATAACTCAGTTGCCTGTCGGCACCGCTGCCTGGTCCTGGCTGGAGCTATTCGGGCCGAATAACTCAGTTGCCTGTCGGCACCGCTGCCTGGTCCTGGCTGGAGCTATTCGGGCCGAATAGCTCAGTTGCCTGTCAGCACCGCTGCCTAGTCATGGTCGGAGTGTCGCGGGCCGCAACACCTGGCTGCCCGTCGGCACCGATGCCCGGATCACTGAACTGGGTCAGATATTGCGACGCGGATCGGTATAGGCATCACGAGACGCCAAACGCTTCCGTGCCAATGCCACGTTCTTCGCCCGCTCGTATGCTTTGCCTCGTTTCATCAGCACATCCGGGAGTGAGCGGTGAAGTTGGATGGTGGCGGCATACAGCATCGCTGTCACAACCACAGCCACAACTGTTTTTGCCCAGAAGATTCGCAAGGGGAGGAATTCCGCGATCCCAGCAAAGCTTGCCACCACCACATAGACGCATATCAGGATCACTACCAAGGCGAGGATCATCAGTGGTGCCCCCAGCAGCAATCCCAGCAGATCCACCGCCATGCCCTTCAAGCCGGATCTGATCAGCTTGGCCCTATCGTTTTCCATTCTGTTGCTCCTCTTCGATTGCATGATTGACTCTGGTTGTTCACGTCTGGTTTGTGCTGACCAGCCGCGGCTTCAGCAGGTGCTGCATCGCATTGAGCTGCTCCCTGGCCGTTCGTACCGTGTCAGGTGTTCTGACCGCAGCCGCAACCGCAGCAGTTGCCGCACCGCTCCGAGTTGGGGGATGTACTGGGGAACCAGCAGCAGCTACTGCGCCTGGTGTCGGGCCCGCTGGAGGTAGGGAGGTCTCGGGTCGCCAGTCAATGTTGAACTCACCACGAATCGCCCGCTGAACGCAGCTGAGCAAGTAGCCCAAAGGGTTGCGAACCCCACCGGCGTCGCAGCGATGCAGCCATTGCTCGATGACAGCGGGCCGTAACTCGGTAGGCACTCGCTGCATGGCACTCACTGCCTTCAACTTCTGCTCCGATGGCAAGCGTTCCAGGCCGATCAGCCACCGAGCCATGGCGTCTGGCTCTGCGCGCGGTACAGAGCTTTTACATACATCATGGTGTGTATTTGTATACGTACTATATGAGTTCGGATTCCGAACTAAGGCCGACCTCTGTGATTTCTGGCTGATTTCGGATTCCGAACTGAGGGCCAGAGTGCCTTGATTCGCTGAGTTGTCGCTGAGTTCGGAATCCGAAATCAGTGCAGACGGGGTGATGTCTGGCTTAGTTCGGAATCCGAAATCAGGTGCTGGCAGCGCTGCCAGGTTGCTTTCGATTGCCCACTGCTGGCTGTTCAAACGGTCCTCAACCGTTTCCATGCGGGAGGGTAGGCGCCGGCCAACATCGTGGTCGCTGGCGAATTCACGCCAGGTGATCTCGGCCACTTCGCGGATCGCACGATTGGGGTGTTCCATGGATTGGCCGAGCAACTGCATGTAGTCCCTGTCGAACTCCAGCGCCTCGGCCGGGCTGACGGGCTCATCGTGAAGCAAGTAAACATTACCCTGGACCTGTCCGCTGAGGTCGTTGCGTACTCGACGGCCCAAACTGAGCCAGCGGGTCAGGCGGAGGACCGTCAGCGCCTTGGCGATGGTTTCCCGCGAGGCGAGTTTGCCCGGGTGCATGCCCAGGTAGGGGCGAAGCTGGTCGTAGGTCGGGAAGGCTGTGATGCCATCCTCATTGACCAGAAGACGGAATACCTGCCAGGCATTGCGCTCCAGAGGCGTCAGCCGGTCATCCAGCAGCAAACGACGGGGCACCGTCTCGTGAGGGTTCCCGCTGAAGATGATGCCGGAGTAAGAAGAGGGGGAGGTGGCCCCGGCTGCTGCCTTCTCCTTCTTTTGAAGCAAATGGGCCTCGAGGTGTCCCGTGGCCGAGTCCAGGAGCGTAGAAATAGGAAACCGCGAAAGCTTCATAGGTCGGGGTCACCTTCCACCGAGGCCAATGCAAGCTGCTGTTGCCGTTGCGCCTGGGAAGCGACCAGGTGAAGTTTTCTGGGCTTCCAGGAGTTCTCCCGGGATGGAGGGTAAAAACCTTCGCTGATCCAGGTCTGGATACGGTTCCAGATGATGGCCAGGCTGAGGCTTTCGGTGCTGTCTTCGGCCTCCGGCTCCTGGGGGGTGTTCAGCTCCTCGGCCACCATCATGGCGATGTCGAGCATGGCCAGGCTGTCCTTGATCTCGACCTGGTGCTCTTTCATCAGGTGGGTCCAGCGGTACCAGAGCAGGGCGTCCTGGTCTTCACTGAATTCCCGCCAGCGACCGCGGCGAACGCGGACACCCATCATGAGGCGCTGCAGCGCTACATCCTGTGGAGATAGGCCGAAGAACTGTTGCAGCATGGTGGTCGTCGCGCCCAGACGGAGCGCGCGCTCAATCATGCGCAACTCTTCGTCCGAGCGTTCGGCGCTGGTGAGCAGCTTCTTCACCATCTCAGTGTCGATGGTGACGTGGCACCAAGACACAGGGGTGTTGAGGAGAAGGCTCAGCACTGCGGGTTGCTGGAGCTGGGCCAGAATCTCTGGCTCCAATCCCATCTCTATGCACCGCCTGAGCTGACCATTGCGCATGTGATTGAGCACCTGCGACAGGATGGCCTCGTTGATCGGTGATTTGGACATTGCGACTCCCTCCTGCGATTGTCCGTACTCAGCTGTCGGTCGGTGGTGTTGTGCCGTTGAAGGCCTGGATTTCCAGGTCGATCAGGCGACGCGCGAGGCGGACGATGCGAAAGAGCTTCACCAGTGCGCCGTCGCTCAGTCGACCGGAGTCGTCAGGGTTCTGGTCCTTGGCAAGGGGCTGGCCCAGCAGGATCTGACCGAGGCCTGCTGCGAATTCGAACTCGCCTAGCGCGTCCTTCTGTTCGGGGTGCTCCTCGAGCATCTTCAGGGCGATGCTCATCGAGCCACTGAGGGACTGAAGCAGCGTCAGGGTGTGTTGGGCTGTAGCAGTGACTTCGACATCTTCCGCCGGATGGCGATAGCGGAAGCCGATCCCACCCGCTACGTCGACGAACTCGCCCGGGGCGTCCGCCGAACTGGCGATCTCACGGGCCAGCTCGGCAATGTGCTGACGCAGGACGTCTGGCGTGTCGATGTCGCGCTCGATGTACCAGAGGTCTGAAATGGGGTGCAGACCTCCTGCCTGCACAGGGATGGACACCAGGGCGTTCGCATTGAAGTCGGGCAGAACCTCGCCATCCAAGGCGGCCAGCTTTTGCTTCATCTGCTGGACGCGAGGCGAGGTCGTAACCGGGCTGGCCACATGACCGTCGACCCGTGCTTGACGCTCATCCTGGGTCATCTGCTCTACAGGTGGCGGCGCAACTTTCCGCTGTTGGCGAGCAGGGGCCTCGTTGGTCGGTGGAGGTGTAGCGCTCCCATCCTGGCTGTGGGTGCCGGGTAACTCGGGCTCCAGGCCATTGCCTTGGGCGTTCTGCGGCAGCTCTGTTGTGCTCGGCGCCGGTGGCGCGAGCGGTTGCTGGATATCTGCTTCCGGCTGTGGGGAAGGGGGTAGCGTCTGAGGCAGACTCACCACCGGGGTAGAGCGTCGAAGCTGATCCTGGTTCTGGGTAATATCCAGGAGAATGGCCTCATAGCCCATGCCCAGCGGTGTCTTCAGCTGGGCGATCAGCTCGTCCTGGAAACGCTGGGACAGGAATTCCTCGGCGTCACCCTCGAACTGGGCCAGGACATCCTGGAACAGCATCTCGAACTCGATGCTTTCATCTTTGTTGTGGCGCTCCCAGCACTGCAGTGCAGTCTTGCGTAGCGATAGCAGCTTGCTGATTCGGTCAACTCCTAGCCCCGAGTAAAGTACCCCTGGGATAGCCGGGAGTAAGTGCCGGATGGTGTCCTGCATCTTGCTGATGTGGGGCTGGGAGACCGGATAGCCATCAGCGCTTAGACGGCGGGCTAATTCACTTTGGGAAATGGGTTTGCCTGCCTCTTCCTCATAGAGGGCTTTAGCTTTGTCGATCCCAACAGCCCGCTCGATGAACATGAGCTGGCCCTGCAGATCGTTTTCCGCCAGGTGACCGGTCAGTGCGATGATTTCGCCGCGGGCCTGATCCCAGGGGCGGAACAGGCAGTTGAAGCGGAAGTACTTCTCGTCGCCGGTCTCGCGGTAGAGCTCATTAAGGATGGCCAGTCGCGTGTTGCCACCGTTGCGAATGCGGTACTTATCTTCCCCGGGGCGCCGGGTGACTGGGGGCGAGGCGTCCAGCCCGCGTTGCCGGATCGACTCCTTGATTTCCGCATACTTCGGATTGCGGGTGGTCCTGGGGTTCGAGTCGTAGGGAAGGATATCGTCCAGGGTCAGCACCATCGGGGTGTCGGCGATCGGATCGCTGAAACGCTGGGCTGCGGGAGACAGCGGCTGAAAGCCGGGCTGCAGTAGTTTGTCCTTCAGGGAGGCTACGGTGGGCTTTGTCATGTTCTGGACTCCAGAGCTTCAGCAGTTGTTGCCTTCGAGCCGGACAGCAGCCTGTCGATGATCTGGTGCGCGCGCTCCAGCTCGACCTCGAGGTCGGTAGCCCGCTCGAGGCGATGAACGATCTCGGCGTTCATCGAGCGTGAGTTGACGCGGGCTTTGATGGCTATCCGGTCGCGCATGCCGGCGGGCAGGCGGACGACGAACTTCTCTTCTTCTTTGCGTTGCGGCTTGTTGGCCATGGCAATCTCCAAATTCGGTCGGGTTCGATTCAATGGAGCGTCAACTGGTCGCGAAGCTGGGTCGGTACTCATACCGTCCGCTCCTTGTCATCCAGGCCGTTTCCGACCTGGATGGCGATGATCTCGGGTTCATGGCCAGGGAACTTCGTGCCCAAGTCCGTCAGGAACTCGCGGGTTGCCTCGCGGGGGCCAGGAATGCGGAACACTACGGTGCAGTGCTGCACCTCTGACTGGGCGTCAAGGTAGGGCAGAACAGACACCTTCAAGGCGCGATCCAGCAGGTGACGTGGCACCCAGACCGACCAGAAGTAACTCGACAGGAGAGCACCAGGGCAAAGCAGATTGACCGACACCGTTCCGCTGGTGGTTGGAGACAGCTCGACGTAGCCGAGCTCCTGCAGTTCGGTCAGGTCGGCTTGCATGCTCGCCGGCACTACCGTGTTGTCGTCGCGGGTCAGCCGGTTGATCACCTGTGCAATTGCATCGAGCTCGAAGGCATTCACGCCGACGCGGTGGGCATGGGCAACCGCCGAAGCGTCGAAAGGGACGCTGGCTGGGATTGACGGGAAGTGGGCTGCGCTACTGTGCACGATCGACCTCCTGCAGCTGCTCGAGGTCGTAGCTACCGCAAATCGGGCAGACCAGCACCTCGACCTCACCTTCAGGCGTGTTCTCGGCAGGAATGCACTGGCGAACCTGATGGCGCGGATGGTGGGCATCGCAATTGCGGCAATGGTGCGTCAGCGGTGTTAGGGCGGTGGTGGTCATGCATGGACTCCTTGCCAATCGCTGTTGGCACTGAGATTTGCGAAGCGGGTCTGGTGAGGAATGAAGGCGGTGCGCACCGTCCCAGTGGGGCCGTTGCGGTGCTTACCGATGATGATTTCGGCGATGCCCTTGAACTCGGTCTCTGGGTGGTAGACCTCGTCGCGGTAGACGAACATGATCACGTCGGCGTCCTGTTCGATGGCGCCGCTGTCACGGAGATCCGCGTTGATGGGGCGCTTGTTCGGGCGGCGCTCCAGGTCCCGGTTCAACTGGGAGAGGGCGACGACGGGGCAGTTCATCTCCTTGGCCAAGGCCTTCAGGGCACGCGAGATCTCGCTGATCTCGTTGGCCCGGTTCTCCTGCCCGGGGCAGCGCATCAACTGCAGGTAGTCGACCAGGATCAGAGCGGGCTTGCCGAACCGGCGCGCAGCGCGGCGAGCCTTGGCCCGTATGGCTGTTGGCGTCAGGCCGGAGGAGTCGTCGATGACTAGGCGATCGCCGTAGCCGTGCATCCGTGCGACAGCCGCAGTCAACCGCGGCCAGTCGTCATCATCCAGACGGCCTTTCAGCAGCTTGCCGAGATCGAGGTGACCCAGAATGGCCATCAAGCGGTAGATCAGCGCTTCAGCCGGCATTTCCAGGCTGTAAACCTGAACGGTTTCCTGGGGCTTGTTCTGCAGGGCTGTATCCACGAAGTTAAGGGCCAAGGACGTTTTACCCATCGACGGTCGAGCACCTAGGATGATCAGGTCGGCAGGTTGGAAGCCTGCGGTCAGCTCATCCAGGTCGCCCAGGCCGGATGCCACACCTGTCACCGTCACATTGCCGTTGAAGTGCTCATCGATCTTCTCGATGACATTCGTGATGCATTGGGTGAGGTTGATGAACTCGGAAGCGCTGCGGTCTTGGCCAAGGGCGAACAGCTTTTGCTCGACGGACTCCTGGACTTCGAACGCGTCCGCCTGCTGATCGGATGCTTCTCTGGAGCAGAGGTAGCCCAGAGACATCAAGCGACGTAGATGCGAACGATTGCGCACGATGTTGGCGTAATGCTCGATGTTGGCCACCGAGGGGGTGTTCTTGGCCAGTTCGACGAGGTAGGGCAGGCCCCCGACCTCTGCCGGCTCAGCCAGCGCCTCGCCTAACGTGACTATGTCGAATGGGTGGCCTTTCGTCGCGAGGCGGGCAACAGCCTGGAAGATCATCTTGTGCTCGTGGCGGAAGAAGTCCTCGGCAAGCAGTTGGTCCCCTATGAGATCCCAGGTGTTGTTATCCAGCATCAGGCCGCCCAGGACACCTTGTTCAGCCTCCACCGAATGAGGAGGGGAGAGGTCGAGATGCATCATTGGCCACCTCCATAGGCCAGGGACGCTTGGCGTTCTTGTGCGACACCGCGATGCAGGTTCGCTTTTTTGCCCTGGTCCCAGCCGGCACGAAGCGATCCGCTGTCGTGACCTTTGGCCTTCAGCGGTTCGATGGTGATTTCCTTCAACTGGGGGTGATGGATCTCCAGATAGGCCTTGATCTCCTCCCGGGTCGTTTCGTCCATGCCGTCGGCGAACTGGGCAACCTTGGAGGAAATGGCCCTTAGCCAACCTTCAGCGAACAACTGGCCCCGCCGACGCTTGGTCTTCAGCTGGCAGCGCTTCTGTTGGGCAACATGATCACGGCGAGCGGCGACCAGCTGGTGGTGAAGGGTGGAGTAGGCGTAAGCCGCCAGTTCTGGGGAAATGCCCTTGCCGAGAAACTTGAACGACCAGCCCCACAGGGGGTTGAAATAGGCAAGGTGGCTGCAGTCGAAGGCGGTCGCGCAGATTGATGCCAGTGTGTGCAGCCAGTCTTGGGGGGCGCGGCGGGTGTTGGTGACCACACTCGCCTCATCGACAGCGTGAGCTGCAACCTCGATGATCTCCAGGTTGTACTGCTTCATCAGGCTGCGCGCTTGGCGGAGCGCGGTTTCCACCTCGTTGGGGGCTGCTCCCTTTGAGTTGGCCAGCGCCATGAGCTTGGCCACTTTGTTGAGGACCTTCTGCTTGTCCATTACTCGCCCTCCCTCTTTTCCAGGGAGGCGAGGGCCGCGACCCATACGCCAAGAGTTTCGGTCTCCTGCTCGAGGACACGTGTACGGATTTCCGCGATCTTTGCTTGCAGGACAGCGTGCTTGTCCTTGACGCTCATGTTGTCGATGTTATGTGCGGGGAGATCAGTAAGCTCCCTGCGGATGTCGTCCCGCAGGTAAGAGGCCTGATGCTTGAGTTCTTTCTCCAAGCCCCAGTCATTTCGGAATGGCTTGGTTTGAGGTGGGAGAGTCGCGGATTGCCGAAGCTTCTGAGAAAACTCCCAGGGGCTGTAGAAGCTCTGGAAAGCCCGGGCATGGTTGAGAGTCAGGCCTAGGCGGATTACTTCGAGCATCTGCTCCGGAGTGTCGCAAGGCAGGGGAAACGATTCACTCACGAGTTGCTTCGCTTGCAACTCACGCTCTTTCAGCCTTACTGCAGCTGCTTTTTCGTCGCGAAGGCGCTTCTCCTTGGCGTGTTCCAGGTTGGCATTTACCGACTCGACCAAGCTCGCGGCATCGCGAAGCAACTGCCGCTGCTCGTGAGTCAGCAACTCGCCAATTCGTGAGATCAGGCCTTTGTTACCGGTCAGCGCCCGGACTTCCCGAGCTGCTCCGGTCAGTTTCGACTGCATGCCCCGCAGTTCCTGTGCGCTGTAGAACTGACCAAGCTTGAGAATCGCCTCGGCAGTGATGCTCTTGGCTTCGGTGATGGAGGACTTCGCCATATCAGCGCCCCCCTTTAACCAGCGCGGCCATCGTCTCCTCGGTGACGGACTCAAAGCGGTCGTGCCACTCGGGGAAGACTTCGATCGCCAGCCTGCGGATGATGCTGAGCGCGGACGGAGATTGGCGGTTGGATGGCTGGCGGTATTCAAGCCGGTGCGCCGGGATTCCACGGGAGGCGGCGTTGCGGAACACAACAGCGGCAGGAATGGTGCAGTCCAGGACGCTGATCTCGAGGTTGTCCTGGAATATCTCGCGAACCGACTGGTAGATCATCTGGGCGTCGGCGGTCAGGTCCAGGCAATTGACCACGATGCGGACCGGTGGGATGTTCAAGCCCAGACGTCCATAGGCGCGTAGCCCATCCAGCATCTGCATCGTGCCGCGGCTGAATTCGCGGGCGGTGAGCATGTTAGGTTGGAGAGGGGAGATAGCCAGGTCGGAAGCTAGGACAACCATCTCCAGCATGGCCGAGCGGGCGCCTTGGGTGTCGATCAGGACCAGGTCGAAATGGTCTTCGAACGCCGGCATCAGGTTGGCCAGGCGAAGCCGGCCGTCGGGAGCTTGCAGGATAAGGTTGATCAGATGGTTGTTGATGTCGTTGGAGATCACCAGCGACAGATTCGGGATGGTGGTGCTGGAAACGATCCGGGTACAGTCCGTCACGTTGAAGGCGAGCAGGTCGTAGATTCCGCCCTGCGCTTCTTCAAGTAATGGGTAATACGAGGAAAGTGAGGGCTGGACGGGGTCCAGGTCTATCAGGAGTGTTCTTAGGCCGGCATCAGCGCAAAAAGCGCCGAGGCTGGCCGCTGTTGTGGTTTTCCCAGGGCCACCTTTGGTCGATACGATCGATGCGGTTTTCATGGTAGAGCGCCTCTAATGTGAATTCATTAGAGGCTGCAACAGCTAGCTGGCCGGGCTTCTGCGGGTTCTTAGAGACCCTTCCTAGACGCTCCCGGGCCAATTGTCTTTTAACCAATTGGTCGTAGGTTCGAATCCCACACGACCCACCATTTTCAGCATGGTGGCATGTAGTTCCAGGAAGGCTATTGCTGTACCGCCTTGCCAGTCTTGCAGCCGTCTGGGGCGAACATTAGTTTCGCTCCTACGTGATGTCTACATGGAATAGCCCGCCTTTTTAGGCGGGCTATTCTGTTTCTGGTGCTTTATTCCTTTCTGTAAGCGTGCGGAATCGACCCCAATGTGACCGTTCACAGGAGTTGTGGCCCGTTGCCTCTTCTTTGAAACGCGCTCTACTTGTGCGCCGATGCCTTTTCAGGCGGCGCCTGGCACTATCCGCTGCATCTGATACGAGATCTCGCCATTTTCCTCAAATGGCGAAGCGTCATTTGTCGATAGCGGTGCCAGAGAGCAGCCCAGGGAGATGCTCTGGCATTGGCTGTCTGTTCGGCTCCATGGACGCTGGCCTCTGCAGATGCGCTATTAGCGTGAGCAGCATGGTGGGCTCGAACAGTCCCCCGGTGGTAAGGGCGAAACCGAATCAACCGACGAGAACTCCAGCGGCATTGGGCCTCGGTCAGTCGGGGCGGTAGGCCTTTGCCATGCCTCACGCGGCTGCCGATTGGACGTAAGGTGCTCAACTCTGTTGAATGGCCTGGTTGGTTGGCTCTCTATGAGGCTTCAACTCCTCTGATGGGATGCTGAGCCTCTACCTCGGACTGATGCTCGCGCCGGCTTGAGGCTGTCTGCCGGACCGTCTGTCCAGCGCCTATCGAGCTAATCTTTGTAGCCTCTCACGCGCCCCCGGCCGTTCCAGTGCGCAAGAATGAGGTATACCGATAAACCTGATCGCCGGAGCCAGCATGAAAATCGTCATTGCCCCAGATTCGTTCAAGGAAAGCCTGTCGGCAGAGTGTGTAGCACAGGCAATTGCCGCTGGCGTGCGTGATGCCATGCCAGATGCTGAAATTCTCTGCGTGCCGATGGCTGATGGTGGTGAGGGCACGTTAGACGCCGTTCTGGCTGCCACCCACGGTGAACGCCGGTATAGCGAAGTAGAGGGGCCGCTGGGGCAACCGGTCACCGCTCAATGGGGCTGGTTGCCAGGCACGCTGACCGCGGTGATCGAGATGGCCGCTGCCAGTGGTATCCACCTGGTTGCCCCGGCCGATCGCGATGCCTGCAAGGCATCCACCTATGGCACCGGACAGCTCATTGTCGAGGCCATCGAGGCTGGTGCACAGCGGATCATCCTTGGCTTCGGCGGGAGCGCAACCAACGATGGTGGTAGTGGGATGTTGCGCGCACTGGGAGCACTGTTTCTTGATAGCTCCGGTGTAGCGATAGCCCAGGGTGGGCTTGATCTACAGCGTCTCCACTATCTGGAGCTGGGTGCGCTGGATGCACGCCTACAAGCCATTGCTTTCGAAGTGGCCTGTGACGTTGATAGCCCGCTATGCGGTCCGAAGGGGGCTTCCCATGTATTTGGCCCACAAAAGGGGGCCACACCTGAGCAGGTGCTGGCCCTAGACTCTGCCCTGGAGCACTACGCGGATATTTGCATGTCGACGTTCGGGCGGGATGAGCGTGGATTCAAGGGCGCTGGTGCCGCAGGTGGTATTGGCTACGCCGCCAAGATGTTCCTGCACGCCAGTTTCCGTCCGGGTGTAGAACTCGTCGCGGATCTGTCAAACCTGGCCGAAGCCGTTCAAGGTGCTGACCTGGTGATTACCGGGGAAGGCAGAATCGACGAACAAACGCTTTACGGTAAGACCCCGGCCGGAGTTGCAGCTGTTGCCATGGCTGCCGGCGTTCCTGTCATTGCGATCGCCGGTACGCTTGGCGCAGGTTATCAGCGCTTGCGTGGCATCGGTATCAGCGCGGCCTTTTCCATTACCTCGGGGCCGATGACGCTGGACGCCGCCTGCTCGGGCGCTGCACAGCTACTACGCGAGCGGAGTTCGGAGGTAATGCGCTTGTGGTGTCTGGGGCGGTCGGCAAACCAGCCCGTTCAGGTGGACAGCGTGCCCTGACTCCACGGAGTTACTGCTAGGGCGGCGCGGAATGATAGAGCCAGTTTTTCAGCCAACAAACTGAGTCGTTCAACACTACAGATCGTTGTTTCTTGATAGGTCGCAGTCATGACCCGCAGCAATTGCGGGCAGCCCTAGCAGGCTCATAAACAACAAAGTAACTGCGATGGTTGCTCTAATCATGTGTTTCTGCCCCATAAAAAAACTCCCCCAGTCAGACGATGGGGGAGTTTTTTGATAGCGCTGCCAAGGTTAGCCCAGGTTTACACCGTGAGCAGCAGCCATGGGGCCGAGACCGCCAGCGAAGCCTTGGCCAACAGCCTTGAACTTCCACTCTTCGCCATGACGGTACAGTTCACCGAAAATCATCGCTGTCTCTACGGCACCGTCCTCGGACAGGTCGAAGCGAGCGATTTCAGTACCGTTGGTTTTGTTCAGAACGCGGATAGCCGCGTTCGAAACCTGGCCGAAGGACTGTTTGCGATTTTCCGCATCGTGAATGGTTACGGCGAAAACCAGTTTCTTCACAGTGGCCGGCAGGGTGTTCAGTTTGACGTTCACCGACTCGTCGTCGCCGTCGCCAGCGCCCGAACGGTTGTCGCCCAGGTGTTCTACGTTGCCACAAGTCGATTTCTTGTTGTTGTAGAACACGAAGGAGCTGTCATCCAGAACCTTGCCATCTTCACCGGTGATGAAAACGGAGGCGTCCAGGTCGAACTCCGCGCCGTCGGTAGCGCGAGCATCCCACGCCAGGCCCACAACCACTTCGGTGAGGCCCGGAGCCTCTTTTGACAGGCTTACGTTACCGCCTTTGCTCAGACTTACTGCCATGTTGGAATTTCCTTTTGTTCGGGGATTGTCAAATGTTCATGCCGTACTGAGCGCACATGGCTTTCAGACCGCCTGCGTAACCTTGACCCACGGCGCGGAATTTCCACTCGCCATTGTTGCGATAGAGCTCTGCGAACACCATCGCGGTTTCAGTTGCGGCGTCTTCAGCCAGGTCGAAACGAACCAGTTCCTGGCCACCGGCCTGGTTCACGATACGAATGAACGCACCACCAACCTGACCGAAGTTCTGACGACGGCTGTCCGCGTCATGGATAGTCACGACGAAGATGATCTTGTCGACGTCAGCCGGTACTTTTGGCAGGTTCACGATCAGGCTTTCGTCGTCACCGTCACCTTCGCCAGTGCGGTTGTCACCGGCGTGGATAACCGACTTGCAGGGACTTTCTTTCTGGTTGTAGAAGATAAAGTCAGATTCACCGCGAACCTTGCCACTCGCGGTTACGAGAAATGCGCTGGCATCGAGGTCGAAGTCCTGACCATCAGTCGAGCGTGGGTCCCAGCCGAGACCCACGAGCACTTCAACAAGACCTGGTGCTACTTTATCCAGCGACAGGTTGCCGCCTTTTTGCAGGGTAAGAGCCATTTGGTTTCTCCTTGAATGGCGTGATGGGTTAAGCGTTTTCTTCGGCTTTTACTTCGTCGCCCGGGAACAGCACGCTGGCAACGATGCCGAGCGCGAGCACAACCATGACGACAGCAAGACTGGTGTTCGGGTCAATGCTATAGCCGTGGTGGAACAGGTGGTTGGTTGCGTTCAGTGCCAGTTTGCCGGCGATGAAGAACAGCAAGGCGATCACCGACTTTTCCAGGTGGACCAGGAAACGCTTCAGCGCTTCGAGCACGAAGTACATGGTCCGCAGGCCAAGGATGGCGAACATCATTGCCGAGTACACGATCAGCGGCTCTTTGCTCACTGCGATGACGGCAGGAACGGAGTCGAAGGCGAACAGGATGTCGGAGATTTCTACGACAACTACGCACAGGAACAGGGGGGTGGAGAACCACACGCCTTTCTGAGCCAGCGTCATCGATTGGTTCTCGGGCTTCTTCAGTTCTTCTTGCAGAACCGAGCGCTTCACAAAGAAATCATGACCGTGGAGCTTGGGCCAGGCCGGGAACATTTTGCTGCCGTAGCGATAGGCAATGTGCTGCGAGTAGTCGACATCCTCATCGTCATCGCCGCCAGCGCGAAGCATCATCACGGCAGTCCAGGCAACGATGGCCGCAAAGATGATTTCAACCCAGGGGCCGAACGCCAGCAGGCCGGTACCGATTGCCACGAAGATGCCGCGGAAGACGATCGCCCCGATGATGCCCCAGTACAGGACTCGGTGACGCAGGCCGTCCGGAATCTTGAACCAGGCAAAGATCGCCATGAACACGAACAGGTTGTCGACAGACAACACTTTCTCAAGCGCATAGCCCGTCACGAACAGGCTGGCTGTTTCTGGGCCATGGACCGCATACAAGTAGCCTGCAAACGCCATCGATATCATGACCCAGAAGATCGACCACATCGACGCGTTGGCCAGGGTTACCGGCTTGTCCTTGTTGTGGGTCAGGAGGTCTATTGCAAGTGCAATGATCGCCAGGCCCACGAATACAGCGATAGTTGTCGGCGGGAAGCCGATTGCTGTAGAGCTTTCCATTAAGTTAGTAGTTCCTAAAGTTCAAAGTCAGCTGGATTCAGATCCAGCTCTGTACAGATGGTGCGGCACACAGCGCGTTCGCTTTCATCGAAATCGCCGTCGGCGCTGCCAATGGCGCGGCAAACACGCACGAGCAGTCGGGCTGCGTCAGGCTTGGTGCGCAGCTTGCCAATGGCTTTCAGCGCTTCAGCCTTGCCGATCTCGGCGTCAAATTCGAATTTCTCGCAGTACGCATTGAAGGATTTGATCACGTCACGCAGATCAAAGACCTTCAGTTCGGCGGAGTTCTGGATGAACCCGGTCATGCGCTGCTTTTCTGCGCTGTCGATTTTTCCGTCGGCAGCCGAAACCAAAGCGCAACCCGCTACCAGGCCTTCCATAAACTCGCGGTTACGAAACTTGCCAACCTCGGTTGCAAGTTTTTCGCGAGTTGCTGCAACGTTCGTCTTCAACCAATCCAGCATGACAATCTCCTAATATGTCTCGGGGTTCGATTGAACCCCGATCAAATGTATTACTTGGACCCTGCCGACCAGCGCATGCCCCAGTTATAGGCCCGGTCCAACTTTTCGTGGCCTTTGAAGAACTGAACCTCACGGGACACTTTGACGGTACCGTTCACGTTCTCAAGCATTGCGATAGCACACACGCCATGCCGGCCACCTTCTTCGTTCAGGCGTACCTCGATGGGCGGCTGTCCCGGGGCGTAGAGCGTGACGATACCGTCAGTGGATTTCCAGTTCGGCGCGCCTTCGTAGATGAAGGCGAATACAAGAATGCGCTTCATGTCTTTCCACTGGGCACCGTTGATGCGCAACCACTCGCCATCGGTGACTGCGCCGGTACGATCATCCCCCATAAGCTCGATGTACGGGTCGCTGCGGTAGTTGCCAAAACAGTTGCCAAGTGCCTGAACGCAGCCCTTGACACCATCTTGCATTTCGAAAAGGCAGCCCAGGTCGAGGTCAATGGAACTTGATTTGCCAAAGCTCAGGAAGCCGCCTGACGAACCACGGTTCCAGTTCAGGTTGATTTTTATTTCACCGAAGTCGGCTTTCTTCTCAAGACTGATCGACGACGTGTTCTTGTCGAGGGTGATCTTGTTCAGATTGATCTTGGCTGGTGCCGGTTCCGCTGCCGGTTGTGGCGTTGGCGCAGGCGTCGGGGTAGGCGCCGGTGCGGCAATTTCAACGCCGAAGTTCTTGGCCAGAGGCTCCAGGCCACCGGCGAAACCTTGGGCGACCAGGCGGAATTTCCATTGACCATTGCGGCGATAGAACTCACCCAGGATCAAGGCCGTTTCCTGCATGCCGGCAGTGGTGATGGGGGCGTCAATTTGCTCGCCGCCCGGCGAGCCTGCGACCTTCAGCGCGAGGTTCGAGCAAGTCGCAAACTTGGCTCGGTTCTCGTAGATGGTCGCGGTCAGAGCAATCTTCTCGATAGAGGCTTCGATGCCGTTCGGGTTCAGGGCGAACACCGCGCACCCCGGCGCAGACTCGGAGAGGCGCAGGGCGCCAGCCGAAACACTTTGCTGGCCATAGAAGCACATATCGTTGTCGCCGCGTACCTTGCCGGTAGCGGTAAGCTGGAAGGCCGACACGTCGATGTCAGCGCCATCGATAGGGCTGTAGGTCACTGTGACAGTGAGATCGCCATTGGGGATAGGCGCATTGCCCCCAGGGACGAGGACCGTCATGCAGTGATCACCCGGGCCGCATCCGCCACCAGGTCAGTCACGTTGCGGCCAGAGGCGACGATGCCCAGAGTCGTGAGGTTCCAGTCGCTACCACTGCGTGTCATGTAAGCCATCAGGACGCCCGTGTGGCGACCTTTTTCGGCGAGGTTAAAGCGAGCCAGCTCGTTGTTGTTCGAGCCATTGACGATTCGGCAGTATGCATTTTCTACCAGGTCGAAGGTCTGCCCGGTGAAGCTGTTGACAGTGAAGACGAGATACTTGGCCGCACTCGGCAGGCCTGCCAGGTTGACATGGATGGTTTCATCATCGCCATCGCCTTCACCAGTTCGGTTATCGCCGCTGTGATTGATGGAGCCGTCCTTGGACTTCAACTGTTTGAACCAGACGATATCCAGAGCTTGCTTGTCCGCGTCGAGGATCAGGCAGGATGCATCGAGGTCGATGTCACCACCGCCACCGCCGAGGAGCTTGCCGAGGAAGCCGCCTTTCTTCACGGGGTCCCAGCCCAGGCCCATGCTTACCTTGGTCAGAGTGGCGCCAGCAGTTTTCTCGAGTGAAATCGTTTGGTTCTTGCTTAGGGTAAGTGCCATGTTGCTCTCCATGTCATCGTGGGAATTTTGATGACCGCTTCCCCCCACAAAAGAAGCGCTCAGATTGATCAGTGAAACCAGCGGTAATAGCGTTCTTGTGCGGCCTCCAGCATCTGCTTGTCCCCTGCGGTATCGCCCCAGACGCGAAGGTGGAGCAGGCTGAGATCGCCATGCACCTCAGCGAGCCGAGCTACTTTCTCGGCCTGCCGGCAGTTTTTGCCCTGAATCCCCCCGGTAAGAACACCGTCGTGTTCTTCGAGTCGGGTGGCGATCAGGCTCACGCCAAGTCGCTTGGCAAAAGGCCTCAGGACGATTTCCGGTGATGCCGAACACAGCGTCACGGTCGCCCCGACCTGCAACTGATGCTCTACTTCCTTCAATGCATTTGGCCGCATCAGTCGAGGCCAGATTTTCGAGCAAAAATAATCCGATCTGTCGACCAGCTCCGCGACCGAAAAGCCTGTCAGGAAATGACGAATGAGGTCCTCCTTCAGCTGGTCGCGGGTTCTAAATCCGGTTAGGTGCTTGAATGTCGGTATGGAAAGCCTTCTCAGCCCAGCCGAGTACCGAGCAAACCCCAGCTCCGTTTTCAGGAACAGAGTGAAGCTGTCCCTGTAGGTGAGCGTGCCGTCAAAGTCGAATGCGGCAAGCACGGGTTTGCTGGTCAATCGGTTATGTTTCATGCCGAGGCCTCGATCAGGGTGAACGGGCCGTTGGCGCTATTCATGCCTTTGTCTTGGCGAACACCGTACCATGTGGCGCGCTCAATCATGTTGGTCGCCCACTTGAGGTGGGTGGCCGGTTCACACATGGCGCCGTTGAACTGGAACACCGCCGGGGCGCTATCACTAAGGATGGCGCGTGCGCTGTTGAGGTCGTCGACTCCAACCTGGAGCGCGCGATGAATTATTGCAACCTGTGTCGGGTGGATGGCTGTCTTGCCGACCAGGCCATGTGCCATATCCAAAGCCAGCTCTTCAACGAGAAGGTCTGGCGTCTGCAACTGCTCGAACACTGGTGCGGTCAGGGCGAAGCCAGCCGAACCCATAACGCCAGCCAGCAGCGGGATCACATAACCCATTGGCGTTTGATAAAGCGTGGTGCGCGGGTTACGACGCAGGCCCAGGCAGCCCATCAGGTCATTGCCCCCGATGCGCAGAGCGATGATGCGCTCCTTGGCGGTTTCCAGCATGGCATCGCGCAGCTCAACCATGGCGGACGGGTCAAACACCTCCCTGGTTTCCAAGGTCGGCATCAGGAACAGCTCGGTACCACGCACAGCGTCGTCCCACGCCCCGAGGTTCTTCAGGGTGAGCTTGGGCATCACGAAGCCGTCGACATGCTTCATCAGCGGCCACTGCGCCAGCATGGCTGCCATATCCGCATTGCGCGGGCGAACGAAGACCAGAGGGGCGGATTCCGGACGTCCGCCGCGCACGTCGATTGCGAGCAGCAGCAGGTTAAGGTTGTGCAAGGCGCAGTCGATGTCGCACTCGGACACGGCGTCTTCGAGGCACACCACTACAGAACGAAGGCCTTCGAGCTTTTCAGCGAATACCACACCGAGCAGGTCATCGCGGGTGGCCGGCATGTACAGGGTGGCGCCGAGCGCGAAAGGGGATACCTTCTTCATCAATTCACACTTCTTATGATGGTCACCGCGCGGTACGGGCCAAGCAGGTCGCCTGCTGCTTCGACGGCGATCCCGGCGCGCTCGGTCAGGTGCATCAGCAGCTGAACATCCTGGTCGTCGCGGCTTCTGACCAGAACGTGGTCAGGCACGCGGCGCAGCAAGGCGCGGGTCGCCTCGGCGATGCCGGGCTTCACACGGTTGAGGTTGGTAATCGCGAACCGCTCGGCGAGCCCCGCGATCACGCCCAGCGCATTGGCTTGCAGAGACGCAGCCTGCTCTGCAGTCCACGGCTGAGCAGCATCAACCGCGCCGAGGGCGCGAACACGCCCGGCAATATCGTCAATGAAGCTGCGGGTAACGTCGTGCTCACGCAGGTGGTCGTAGACGACGCAGCCATGCAGGCCGCCGTCGCGCGGCCAGATCGAGCGAGACACCAGACCGGAGACGGTCGCCCCGAGGATGCCTGACGGGATGATCCAGTCCTCGGCCGATGCCGACAGCCAGGCCTTGCCGCACGGATCGGCCAGCACCACCAGGCGCGGGTCTGCCGGGAAACGCGTATCGCCGGCCAGGCTGCGCCGGATCTCGCCGGAGATAGCGCCCTTGCCGGTCCAGCCGTCAACGAACACGATATTCTCGGCGCCATGGATCTTGATGATGGCTTCAAGCGCCACGGTATCGATGCCGCGGTCACGGATGATGCTGATGCCGTAGTGTTTGGCTTCACGGCCCATGTCCGCCAGCGCGCGGCGTAGCAGGACGCCCAGCGGCAGACCCGCGCGGACAAACGACACCAGGGCGATCGATTGGCCGCTGTAGAGTTTGTTCAGCGTCAGCCCCAGGGCCTGTACGTCAATGGCCATGCGGTCGCCGTTCTGCAGCAGGGCGCGGGCATACAGGTCCATGTGAGTGGTGGTCGGTGGGTGCTCTTCGCTGATCATTTCGGAGTAGTGACGCTGGTTCGATTGAATCAGGCGCTCTTTCTCTGCAACGCTGGTCATCTCGATGCTCACCTGTCGCAACAGGAAGCTGACGTCCGCCGGCGCATACGAGCCGGAGCCTACGGTATCGAGTTTGAGGATGTGCTCACTCATGCAGGAGCACCTCCGCCACACGACCGGCCAGTTGGCCGCGACGGGGCGTGGCCCACCAGTGGCACTGGGTCATAAAGCCCAGGTCGGAAATCGAGTCACCAAAGCCCATGCGAGGCCGCTCGCCATGAATCGCCATGTCGCGGTCGATCCACTCCTGGACGGCGCGCTGCTTGCGCAGGGCATCAGGCAGGAAGGCGAGGTTGTTGCCGTTGCCGTGAACGTACAGGCCATCCAGCAGGTCGCGCTTGCGGACCTCTGCCAGAACGGCATGCAATACGGCGTCGTCCTGTCCGTTGTGCTTGGTCACGGTGTAGTGTTTCAGGCCAACTTCCTCGACCACCCAGCCACGCAGGGAATAGCCCAATTCTTCGCCGATCTGCAGCGTGGTGGCACTCAGCCCGTCCAGGCGACCCTGGACATGGGCCAGTTCATCGGTCATGCGAGCGTGCCAGTCCTCATCCAGCACATTGTCGGCCGAGAGGATCACGCCACCATGAGCACAGATGGCACCCTGGGTGAACGGCAGCTGTACGCGGCTGTAGGCCTCCACACTGCGCGCGGTGACCGGCACGACATCCGCCGTTGCCAGCAGCCAGTCGATAAACTGCTTCTGAACCGGGCTCATGTAACCGTTGGGATTGCCTTCGACGTCGCGGGTAGCCACGAAGCGCGCGTCGCCAGCGGTCATCTTGCGGGCGGTCTGGAACAGCGTGTCGTCGAGGTCGACAAAGACCAGCGGGCGATTAGTCGGCATCGGAAATGACCTTGGCTTGGAGGGCTTCGACAAGTCTAGGGTCGATAGATTGCACAGGCGTTTCGCAGCAGATCAGCACGCGGTCGTATTGGCCGGGCGCGACGTTATAGATGAAATTCGGGATGCCGAGGCCATAGTTGTCAGCGAAAACCAGGGCATGGCCTATGGCATGGCCCAATGCGATCGGCGAGCGGGTGGTCGAGCCGAAGTGAACCTGAGCACCTTGTTTCTCAAGACGTTCGGCAAGCAGGAAGGGCCGCCAGACATACTCGCCGGTGCCAACGACCAGGATGCGCTCGCCCGGAGCAACCTGCAGATCGGGAGCGAGGGTGTCCAGGTGTTCACGCACACCGAGGCGGCCCCAGTCTTTTTTCGCCACCAGAGGCCAGTCGCCGGCAGCGACGATGCCGACCTCCGGCATTTCCGGCAACGGCGCATCCGGGTTCTCGTCGAAGGCATACGAGCCTTCCAGCAGGGCCACGGAAGCGGCGTGGCTGCCGACCTGGCGAGCAACCGCGCCTTCTGACCAGTCGGTGAGGGTGACGGTGACGACCCGCTCGATGTGGTCCAGGCCTGCGGCAGTAAGCGACGCCAGCAGGTTGATGAAGGTCTTGCCGGTAGACGCCTCGTCGTCGACCAGCACCAGGGATCGAGCGGTGAGCATCATGTCGCGGGTTACCGGGTCGGTCGGCAGGTGAATCAGGTGGGCGCTGGCGTGACTGTGCTCTTCTTCGAAGCGCGCAAACAGTTCGGTACCCACAGGATGGCGGGTGCTCACCAGGTACATCGTGTCTGGGCGGGTTTCGGCAAAGCAGCGATGCACGCCGGCACCGAGACCTACAGCAGTCTCGGCCATGCCGATGACCAGCACCGGACCCGGGAGGTCGGCAGGAATCTTGCTGGCCAGCTCTGCGAAGCTTGCCTGCATCAGGGCGGGGGCAACCGGGATATGGCGACCGAGCACTTTCGACACGAACAGGAACGCACGCTTGGGGTTACGCCGCTCGGCAAAGCCAAACAGTGACTCGGGGCTCGCAGCGGACTGCGCGACCTTGACGCAAAGGCGGCCGCGCATCAGCTCGGCGCTCATTTCCTGGGAGTGGTTGGGGCTAGCATTCATAACAACGGGAATCCAAAAATTGGGTGTGTAAAGACCGTAGCGGCGACTTGCGGGTTATCAAGTCGGATTGGTCGTCAGGCGCGAGCCTCGATCAGCCACAGCGAAGGCTGAACATCGCGCACCAGTTCGTGAGCTACCTTCGCGGGGCGCGTTTGCGAGCGGAGGGGAGAAAGCTGGGCCGCCTCGAGGAAAGAGATGGCCAGGCAGGACTTCACGGCGAAGTTCATGTTCTGGGCGTCCGGGATGGCCGAAGTGACCATGCCGGTGACTTGGCCAGACATATCGAAGAGCGGGCTACCGCTGGAGCCGGGCTGAATAGGGGCGGTGAACTGGAGCACGCTCGCGTCCGCCCGCAGGCCCGTCAGGGCCGAAATCCCGCCCTGGGTCACGGCGACAGATCCGCCGGTCAGGTTCGACAGCGGATAACCCACTGCGACAACGGACTCACCCAGGCTGATGCTCGGGCCTTCCTTGAACACCACAGGGGTGAGATCAATGTTGCCGATGACGCGCAGCAGCGCGAGGTCATTGGCTTCGTCGCTCATCACGAAATCGAGCTCATAACTGCCAGTCAGTGAGCGGATGCGATAGCTGGTCATGTCCTTGATGACGTGGGCGCAGGTCATGATGTGCTGCGTCGACACCGCAAAACCGGTACCGGTGGCAGAGGTGCAGCGATCATTGTCATGGCGTCCACCAGATCGGCCGTTGCCGGCCTGGGATGGATGGCAGTCATCGACGTTAAGGCCAATGCGCCGGCCGAAAGCCGAAAGGCCGTAGGCGCTGCCTTCGCAGAGGGAGCGGACTTTCCACTGGGTATCCCGGCGGTAGAACTCGGCAATGATCAGCGCTGCATCGCCCATGTTCTGCAGCGACAGGTTCATGTTGATTGCGCTGTCGATCGTTAGTTCAAGGTTGCGCAGAAACTCCAGGGGCACTGCAGCACCATAGGTGTAGACCATGACCAGCAGGCGGGTCGTGTTGGCAGGCAGTTGATCGAGGTTCAGCCTGCAGCCGACGTTACTGCCGCTCTCGTGCCAGCTATTCCACGGATCAGGGCTGGCCAGGAGTGCGGCAGTACCCGTTGGCTGACGCTTCTCATCGACTGGAATAAGAGTGACGCCAGCCCGATCCCAGGCGCTCGGATCCTGACTCGCGAGAACGAAGGTGACGTTGGCGTCGCTGATGGCGCAGTTGGCGCCTGGGGTCAAGGTGATCATCTTCCCTGATTTCTCTCATCCGAGTTACGAGGCCCGATTGTGCAGGCTGAATGCTGGCATTATGCGGTCAAAGGTATTGACTAAGACAAGGTGTCGACCCGAACCGCCGACGTGATGCCTTTGATCTGCACGCCCTCAATCCACTCCGTTGCCGGAATAGACAGGCCCAGGCGGCTTGCAGCGAAAATTCCCGGAAGATTGATGCCCGCCAATCGGGTGTAGCCAATGCCCCCGGAGTAGCGTGGGTTGATTTCCAGCAGGTGGGGTGCACCAGCGGCATCATCGCGAGTCTGGACGTTCACGATACCATCGCAACGGAAGAATTCAGCGGCCTGAATAGCCAAATCGACTGCCGGTCCCGTCAGGCTAAAGGTCTGCAAAGCGCCTTCTTTTCGGCGGGCACAGTGAGCAATGACCTTGCCCTTGTGCACCACCATATCCACCGAGCACTCGGAACCCGGCATGTAGGGCATTACCAGCAGGGGCTCAGGGCTGGCGCTGGCACGGTATGCCTGGACGAAGAGTGCTTCGTTGACACTGTGCTGAGCCGCGTTGGCAAAGCAGCGGAAGGGGTCGGCTTGCGCCTCGATGCGCCAGAAACCCATGCCATAGATACCGCGAGCCGGCTTCACGCAGACCGGGCCGTCATTTTTCATACTGGCCAGTGCAGCGACCAGCTCGTCTGCGTTATTGACAGTGATGGCCGGAATAACAGACAGGCCGGCACGCATCGCTGCGGCGGTGAATGCAGACTTGTCGTCGACCAGGTTGAAGGTCTCGATCGACATACCGCCGGTCACCAGGTCTATGCCGACTGCTGCAAAGCGCTCGCGTTGGGCTTCGAAGTCATGTCCCGCCTGTCCGACCAGCATCACTTTGACGCCATTGGCCAGGGCGGTATCGAAAGCCCAATCCAGACGCTCTGCATCGTCGGACGGTTCACGAAGCACGATGTCGGCCGCGGCGGTTACTTCCGGGCGGTGCTGGCGGTGGGATGCGATGACAGGGATGCGGCCATTGATGACATCCATCGCACCGGCGATGACGTCACGCTGGCTCGATTGACCCTGAAGAAACCAGATCATGTTTACGACTCTCACTGTTGTGTACTGCTGAATGCCAGTGTCTCACGCTAAAGATCATCGTCCACGACCAAGGTGTGGCCGATGAAGCATGCTGAATGCCTGCAAGCCAAGCGGGCTCCATGAAAATCATGTGGGTCGAAGAACGCATAACATTGGTGAAAGTTTATTGGCAGTAATGGTGACTCCCCCATAGCCTGGCTGGCCTTTACGATCCACAGCCAACAACAGCAAAGGTTCGTTCAGCAACCAGTCGCTCCTGAACTGCCGGAACGTATCGCTGGAGGAAATGGAAGCGGTATGGGACGTGCGTCGTTGCGCCACTGCTGAGCAACTGAATGCAGGCAGGCAGCATCCCTGGCGGTAAGCGTCGGTCATCTTGCAAGGGCTGATCTATTGGCACCGCGCTGTGCGGTCGGTCTTCACTCGTGACTCGAACATAGCGATGGCTGCGGCCGGGTCGATGACGTCGAGTTGATTGAAATTAATCTGTGCCCAGCGGTTCAGTGGGCCACTGATACGCCTTACAGGAAGACCTTGTATATGATCAATACCACTGCCGCCGACAAGGCGGTGATCATCAGCGCTGTGAAGTAGCGAATGCTGCGTTCGAAGGCCGGCCGGAATGGCTTGAGGCAGAGAATGCCGCCGGTCAGAGCCACCAGTACCAGGAAGACAAACCAGTCACGGATGCTGTTCAGGCCAGTCAGCAGGTACAGGATCGGGAAATAGATCGAGACCAGCATCAGGCCGCCGAGCTTCGCCAGGCGCAGATTGAACCGTCCGGTCCTTGCGGGGGCAGCGGGGGCTGTCGACTCGGGAGAGTCAAGCGAAACCGTGGTCTGCCCGTTCAGGGCGACGTTGCGATCCTTGTTCAGCCACTCACTCACGTCCACATGGTCGTTTGAATTGGTCACGCAAAACCTCACAGGTCAGGTGCAGCTTGTCAGCAAGTGTGCCGGCCAGCACTACAGACGCCGAGCCAGAATTTTGAAAGAGAGCGAGTCAGCGATCATTTTCAGGCCATCGACGCCATCATCCAAGTCCTCAATTGGTTCAAATTGCAAGTTGTCGACTTGTCCGCGCACGCTGTAGCGGGCGTTGGCCGAGTGGCGGCAAGGTTACCAGTTGCACCGATTGGAGCAATTGCGATTATCGAACTGCCGTCCGATAATCGGATCGTTGTTGCTCTCATCTGTTCAGGAGGTTGTATGACCGATGCACGTCCGCCGTTGTCCGGCCTGGTGCCGCCGGTGTATGTTTCTCCGGCCAAGCGCATTGCCGACCTGAGCGGTGATCCGAACTTCATGACCTCGCTGGCGCGCGGCCTGGCGGTAGTCAATGCCTTTCAGGAGCGCAAGCGCCACCTGACCATTGCGCAGATCAGCCACCGTACCGAGATCCCCCGCGCGGCAGTGCGTCGTTGCCTGTACACCCTGATGAAACTGGGCTACGCGACCAGCGACGGGCGCACCTATTCGCTGCTGCCCAAGGTGCTGACTCTCGGCCATGCCTACCTGTCGTCGACGCCCCTGGCCGTCTCGGCGCAGCCCTACCTGGACCGGATCAGCGAGCAGCTGCACGAGGCCTGCAACCTGGCCACCCTGGAGGGCGAGCAGGTGCTCTACATCGCCCGCTCGGCGATTCCGCAGCGGCTGATCTCGGTGGACCTGAGCGTCGGCAGCCGCCTGCCGGCCTACTGCACGTCGATGGGCCGCATCCTCCTCGCCGCGCTGGACGACGATAGCCTGCACGACTACCTCAATCATGCCGACCTGCAGGCCAAGACCAGTCGCACCCTGCATACCCCGGAGGCGCTCTGGGAGTGCCTGCAGCAGGTACGTCAGCAGGGCTGGTGCCTGGTCGATCAGGAACTGGAGCAAGGGCTGCGCTCGCTGGCCGTGCCGGTGTACGACTCGTCCGGTCATGTGCTGGCCGCGATGAACGTCAGCACCCACGCCGGACGGGTGCCTGCCCGCGAACTGGAGCAGCGCTTCCTGCCGATCATGCTCAGCGCCAGCCGCGAGCTGAGCAGTCAGCTGTTCAAGCCATTGTGAACCAAAATTTTCACGACCTCTGGGTCCCAGGGCGTTTTTTGGGCTGATGCCCGGGTATGAATGTGTGCGGTTATCGCGCACTGATCATCCTGCCTTTGCTCGAATTCACTAAGCTGTCGCAACCGATATGATCGATGCCAGCGAATCGACCGAAGCGGTGGGCGGATGGTGCTTGTTGACCGTTGATCGGTGCGGGCGGCTGTATGGCTGTTTTGCCTGTATCAATAGAAGAGCTGAAGGCGGATGCCTTGCTTGTGCCGACCCTCAGTGTCATAAAAATTATAAGAGTGCCGTGAGTTATGGACTGTCGCCTGCTGAACGAGAAAAGTCGGATATTTCACAATGCCGACCCTTATGCCGTCTCCGATTATGTCAATCAGCATGTCGGCTCGCATTGCATTCGTTTGCCGCAAAGCGGGCGCCCCGAGGCCAGCCTGAGCCACCGCACCTTCGGCAGCCTGGATCTGTGCCGGATCAGTTACGGCGGCAGCGTACGCGTCATCTCGCCGGCGCTGGAAACCATCTACCACCTGCAAATCCTGCTCAAGGGCAATTGCCTTTGGCGCGGCCATGCCCAGGAACACTACTTCACCCCCGGCGAATTGCTGCTGATCAATCCGGACGATCCGGTCGATCTGACCTATTCCGAGGATTGCGAGAAGTTCATCGTCAAGCTGCCGGCGACCTTTCTCGATCGGGCCTGTAGCGAGAACCACTGGCGCCGTCCGGCCGACGGCATTCGCTTCGCCTCACGGCACAACCTGCAGCAGCTCGACGGCTTCGTCAATCTGCTCGGGCTGGTCTGCGAGGAAGCCGAAAGCGCGCAGCCGCTGACCCAGGTGCAAGAGCACTACACCCGCATCATCGCCGCCAAGCTGCTCGGCCTGCTGGCCAACAACGTCGGGCGCGAGGAGCTGGACGAGAGCTGTCCATCGTTCGAGCGTATCGCCCAGTACATCGAGGACAACCTCAAGCAGGACATCGGCCTGGAGCAACTGGCCGAGGTGGTGCGCATGAGTCCGCGTTCGCTCTACGCGCTGTTCGAGCGCAATGCCGGCACCACGCCGAAGCACTACATCCGCAACAAGAAGCTGGAGAAGGTGCATGCCTGCCTGATCGATCCGACCGCCAAGGTGCGCAACGTCACCGAGGTGGCGCTGGACTACGGCTTCCTGCACCTGGGCCGTTTCTCCGAGAGCTACAAAAGCACCTTCGGCGAGCTGCCCTCGGACACCCTGCGTCGGCGCGGGTGAGCCGCCTGTTGGCTGCACCGCCGCATGCCCCTTGGCGTACTGCTTCGCGAGTACGCCCTACGCACTGAATTTCCCCTCCCGCTAATGCAGGCGCGCTAGCGTCTTCCCGCTTCCCGCTTCCCGCTTCCCGCTTCCCGCTCATAGCGTTTATCCGTTTTCGCCGTCCTGCAGAAAACGGATAGAGGTCGTGTACAAACTGGATATTGTCGGACAGTTCTGAGTCGTAGCCTTGATTCCGTTGAAACAATAATAACGGAGCCACGGCGATGACCCTGCGACTCGACTACCTGAACGGCCTGCTGCAAGAAGACAAAGACAAGGGCATTTTCCGCTGCAAGCGCGAGATGTTCACCGACCCCCGCCTGTTCGACCTGGAGATGGAACACATCTTCGAGGGCAACTGGTTGTATCTGGCTCACGAAAGTCAGATCCCCGAGAACAACGACTACTACACCACCGCCATGGGGCGTCAGCCGGTTTTCATCGCGCGCAACAAGGACGGCGTGCTGAATGCCTTCATCAACGCCTGCAGCCACCGCGGTGCCATGCTCTGTCGCTTCAAGAGCGGTAACAAGGCCACCTACACCTGCCCGTTCCATGGCTGGACCTTCAATAACTCGGGCAAGTTGCTCAAGGTCAAGGACCCCAAGGAGGCGGGCTACCCGCAAAGCTTCGATTGCGACGGTTCCCACGACCTGAAGAAGGTCGCGCGCTTCGAGTCCTACCGTGGCTTCCTGTTCGGCAGCCTGCGTGAAGACGTTGCGTCGCTGGAAGACTTCCTCGGCGAATCGAAGAAGATCATCGACATGATCGTCGACCAGTCCGCCGATGGCCTGGAAGTACTGCGCGGCTCCAGTACCTATGTCTACGAAGGCAACTGGAAGCTGCAGGCCGAGAACGGCGCCGACGGTTACCACGTCACTGCCGTGCACTGGAACTACGCCGCCACCCAGCAGCAGCGCAAGCTCAAAGAGGCCGGCGACGATATCCGCGCCATGAGCGCCGGCGGCTGGGGCAAGAAGGGCGGTGGTTTCTACTCCTTCGACAACGGCCACCTGCTGCTCTGGACCCGCTGGGACAACCCGGAAGACCGGCCGCTGTTCGCCGAGCGCGATCGTCTCGCCAGCGAGTTCGGCGAAGCCCGCGCCGACTGGATGATCGGCAACTCGCGCAACCTCTGCCTGTACCCGAACCTGTACCTGATGGACCAGTTCGGCTCGCAGCTGCGTATTGCCCGGCCGCTGTCTGTCGACAAGACCGAAGTGACCATCTACTGCATCGCGCCGAAAGGCGAGTGTGCCGAGGCCCGCGCCCGCCGTATCCGCCAGTACGAAGACTTTTTCAACGTCAGCGGCATGGCCACCCCGGACGACCTGGAGGAGTTCCGCGCCTGCCAGCAGGGCTTCGCCGGTCGCGCCATGGAGTGGAACGACATGTCCCGTGGCTCTGAGCACTGGGTCGAGGGCGCCGACGAGGCGGCCCAGGAGATCGATTTGCATCCGCTGATGAGTGGCGTGCGCACCGAAGACGAGGGCCTGTTCGTGCTGCAGCACCACTACTGGCAGCAGCAGATGATCAAGGCGCTGCAAGAGCAGCAGGACCAGCTGATTCACGTGGAGGGCGCGTAAATGAGCCTGACTTACGAAGCCGCGCGCGACTTCCTCTACCGTGAGGCGCGCTACCTGGACGACAAGCAGTGGGACGAGTGGCTGGAGCTGTATGCCAGCGATGCGACCTTCTGGATGCCGGCCTGGGACGACCGCGACCAGCTGGTGGAAAACCCGCAGACCGAGATCTCGCTGATCTGGTACGGCAATCGCAGCGGTCTGGAAGACCGGGTGTTCCGCATCCGCACCGAGCGCTCCAGTGCCACCATTCCGGATACGCGCACCTCGCACAACATCAGCAACATCGAGCTGCTCGAGCAGGCCGATGGCGTGTGCAAGCTGCGCTTCAACTGGCACACCATGAGCTTCCGCTACAAGGTCGTCGACCACTTCTACGGCACCAGCTTCTACAGCCTCGACACCAGCGGGCCGAACCCGTTGATCAAGGCCAAGAAGGTGGTGCTGAAGAACGACTACGTGCGCCAGGTCATCGACGTTTATCACATTTAACCAGCCGCTTCGGAGCCCGGACAGGGATGGCCGGTGGGAGGCTCACCCTCCCGCCTACGGGTCGTCTGCGCTCCGAAATCGCCAAGAACTGCTACAGCGAGGTGTGCCATGAGCCACAAGATCGCACTGAATTTCGAAGACGGGGTCACCCGTTTCATCGACGCCAACCTCGGCGAGACCGTCGCCGATGCCGCCTACCGTCAGGGCATCAATATTCCGCTGGATTGCCGTGACGGTGCCTGCGGTGCCTGCAAGTGCTTCGCCGAAGCCGGCCAATACGACCTCGGCGAGGAATACGTCGAAGACGCGCTGAGCGAGGAAGAAGCCGAGCAGGGCTATGTGCTGACCTGCCAGATGCGCGCCGAGAGCGATTGCGTGGTGCGCGTGCCGGCGTCCAGTGACGTGTGCAAGACCCAGCAGGCCAGCTACGAGGCAGCGATCAGCGCGGTGCGCCAGCTCTCCGACAGCACCATCGCGCTGTCGATCAAGGGCGAGTCGCTGAGCAAGCTGGCGTTCCTGCCGGGCCAGTACGTCAACCTCAAAGTGCCGGGCAGCGAGCAGAGTCGCGCCTACTCCTTCAGTACTTTGCAGAAGGACGGCGAAGTCAGCTTCCTGATCCGCAACGTGCCGGGCGGCCTGATGAGCAGCTTCCTCACTGGCCTGGCCAAGGCCGGCGACAGCATGACCCTGGCCGGTCCCTTGGGCAGTTTCTACCTGCGCGAGATCAAGCGGCCGCTGTTGCTGCTGGCTGGCGGCACCGGCCTGGCGCCGTTCACCGCAATGCTCGAGAAGATCGCCGAGCAGGGCAGCGCGCACCCGCTGCACCTGATCTACGGGGTGACCAACGATTTCGACCTGGTCGAGATGGACAGGCTCGAGGCCCTGGCCGCGCGCATCCCCAACTTCACCTACAGCGCTTGCGTGGCCAGCCCGGACAGCAGCTATCCACTGAAGGGTTACGTCACCCAGCACATCGCGCCCAAGCATCTCAATGACGGCGACGTGGATGTCTACCTGTGCGGTCCACCGCCGATGGTCGAGGCGGTCAGCAGCTACATCCGAGAACAAGGCTTGCAACCGGCCAACTTCTATTACGAGAAGTTCGCCGCCAGCGCCTAAGGGCTCCTTTGGTCCGCTTACCGGTTAGGCGGGCCTGTTTTATTCGCGGCGCGGGCCGGAGCCCACGCCAATGGTCGGCGATGCGCCGCCAGCCTTGATCGAGGTCGGGACTATGAATATGCGTTTTCAACACAAAGTCGCCGTGGTCACCGGCGCCGCCCAGGGCATCGGCCGCCGCGTGGCCGAACGCCTGGCCGAGGAGGGCGCGCGGCTGCTGCTGGTCGATCGTTCCGAACTGGTGCATGAACTGGCCGATGAGCTGGCCGGGGTCGCCGAGGTGCTGTGCCTGACCGCCGATCTCGAGCAGTTCGCCGAGTGTCAGCGGGTAATGGCCGCGGCGGTCGAGCGTTTCGGTCGCCTCGACATCCTGGTCAACAACGTCGGCGGCACCATCTGGGCCAAGCCGTTCGAGCACTACCAGGCGCATGAGATCGAAGCCGAGGTGCGTCGTTCGTTGTTTCCGACCCTGTGGTGCTGCCATGCCGCGCTGCCGCAGATGCTCGAGCAGGGCAGTGGCGCCATCGTCAACGTCTCCTCGATTGCCACCCGCGGGGTCAATCGCGTGCCCTACGGCGCGGCCAAGGGCGGCGTCAACGCCCTGACCGCCTGTCTGGCCTTCGAGACTGCCGAGCGCGGCATCCGGGTCAACGCCACCGCGCCGGGCGGCACCGAGGCGCCGCCGCGGCGTATCCCGCGCAACAGCGCCGAGCAGAGCGAGCAGGAGAAGCTCTGGTACCAGCAGATCGTCGACCAGACGGTCAGCAGCAGCCTGATGAAGCGCTACGGAACTATCGACGAGCAGGCCGGGGCGATCCTGTTCCTGGCTTCCGACGACGCCGCCTACATCACCGGAGTGACCCTGCCGGTGGGCGGCGGAGATCTGGGGTAGGCGGGGAACACGGGTTCGTTGATGGGTTGAGCGTAGCGATACCCATCACGCGGACTGATCAACAACGCAGTTTCGACAATAAAAACAAAAGAGAGAACCGATGCCATGCGAAATATTGATGTCCACGAGGTAATAGATAACGCGCGCTTCAACCGTTATCACTGGATGGTGATGTTCTGGTGCGCCTTGCTGCTGATCTTCGACGGCTATGACCTGTTCATCTACGGCGTGGTGCTGCCGGTGATCATGCAGGAGTGGGGCCTGACTCCACTGCAGGCCGGTGCCCTGGGCAGCTACGCGCTGTTTGGCATGATGTTCGGTGCCCTGGCCTTCGGCACCCTGGCCGACAAGATCGGGCGCAAGAAGGGCATTGCCGTGTGCTTCCTGCTGTTCAGCAGCGCCACCCTCGTCAACGGTTTCGCCAGCAACCCCACCGAATTCGGCATCTGCCGCTTTATCGCCGGCCTCGGTTGCGGCGGCCTGATGCCCAACGTGGTGGCGCTGATGAACGAGTACGCGCCGAAGAAGCTGCGCAGCACCCTGGTGGCCGTCATGTTCAGCGGCTACTCGGTGGGCGGCATGCTGTCCGCCGGCCTGGGCATCTACATGCTGCCGCGCTTCGGCTGGGAGGCGATGTTCTTCGTCGCCGCGGTGCCTTTGCTGTTGCTGCCACTGATTCTCTGGTTCCTGCCGGAGTCGGTCGGCTTTCTGGTCCGCGAAGGGCGCACCGAGCAAGCCCGCGGCATTCTGCGTCGGGTCGATCCGAGCCGTGCCATCGGTGACGCCGACCCGATCAGCATGGTCGGGGCCAAGGGCAACGCCGCCTCGGTGCTGGAGCTGTTCCGCGAGGGCCGTGCCCTGCGCACCCTGATGATCTGGCTGGCGTTCTTCTGCTGCCTGCTGATGGTCTACGCCCTCAGTTCCTGGCTGCCTAAGTTGATGGCCAACGCCGGCTACAGCCTGGGTTCGAGCCTGTCGTTCCTGCTTGCGCTGAACGTCGGTGCGGTGTTCGGTGCCATCGGCGGCGGCCTGCTCGGCGACCGGATGAACCTGCCGCGGGTGCTGGCGGTGTTCTTCGTGGTGGCCGCGGTGTCGATCAGCCTGCTCGGGATCAAGAGTCCGACGCCGGTGCTGTACCTGCTGATCGGCGTGGCCGGCGCGACCACCATCGGCACGCAGATCCTGTTGTACGCCTGCGCTGCGCAGTTCTATGGCCTGTCGATCCGTTCCACCGGCCTCGGCTGGGCCTCGGGTATCGGCCGCAACGGCGCCATCGTCGGCCCGCTGCTGGGTGGCGCGCTGCTGGGCATCAACCTGCCGCTGCAACTGAATTTTCTGGCGTTCGCCATTCCCGGTGCCATCGCCGCCATTGCCATGAGCGTGTTCGCCATCAGCAGCCAGCGCAGCAGTGCCGCGCCGCTGCCGGCGGCCACGGCTTCCTGACCCCAACCTGCGCAACCTAGCGGAACCTGAAATGAGCCACTCCCTGATCGAAAGCATCGAGGCGATCATCGTCGATCTGCCGACCATTCGCCCGCACAAGCTGGCGATGCACACCATGCAGCAGCAGACCCTGGTGGTGATCCGCCTGCGCTGCGCCGACGGCATCGAAGGCCTGGGCGAGTCCACCACCATCGGTGGCCTGGCCTATGGCAACGAAAGCCCGGAAAGCATCAAGCAGAATATCGACAGCCACCTGGCACCGCTGCTGATCGGTCAGGACGCGGCCAATATCAACGCCTGCATGCAGCGTCTGGATAAAGCCGCCAAGGGCAACACCTTCGCCAAGTCCGGCCTGGAAAGCGCGCTGCTCGACGCCCAGGGCAAGCGCCTGGGCCTGCCGGTCAGCGAGCTGCTCGGCGGCCGCGTACGCGACAGCCTGGAAGTCGCCTGGACCCTGGCCAGTGGCGACACCGCCAAGGACATCGCCGAAGCCCAGCACATGCTGGAAATTCGGCGCCACCGCATCTTCAAACTGAAGATCGGCGCGGGCGAGGTCAGCCAGGACCTCAAGCACGTCATCGCCATCAAGCGGGCCCTGGGCGACCAGGCCAGCGTGCGGGTCGACGTCAACCAGGCCTGGGACGAGTCGGTGGCCCTGCGTGCCTGCCAGGTGCTCGGCGACAACGGCATCGACCTGATCGAACAGCCGATCGCGCGGATCAACCGGGCAGGGCAGGTGCGCCTGAATCAGCGCAGCCCGGCGCCGATCATGGCCGACGAATCGATCGAAAGTGTGGAGGACGCCTTCAGCCTGGCCGCCGACGGCGCCGCCAGCATCTTCGCCCTGAAGATCGCCAAGAACGGCGGCCCGCGCGCCGTGTTGCGCACTGCGGCAATCGCCGAGGCGGCCGGCATCGCCCTGTACGGCGGCACCATGCTCGAAGGCTCGATCGGCACCCTGGCCTCGGCCCATGCCTTCCTCACGCTCAAGCAATTGACCTGGCACACCGAGCTGTTCGGCCCGCTGCTGCTGACCGAAGAAATCGTCAACGAAGCGCCGCAGTACCGCGACTTCCAGCTGCATGTGCCGCGTACCCCGGGCCTCGGCCTGACCCTCGATGAAGAGCGCCTGGCGTTCTTCCGTCGCCCCTGACGCTGCGCCAACGGCCCAACCCGCCGAGGAGATAAACCCATGCTGTTCCACGTAAAGATGACCGTAAAACTGCCGCTGGACATGGACCCGGCCCAGGCCGCCCGGATCAAGGCGGACGAGAAGAAACTGGCCCAGCGCCTGATGCGCGAGGGCAAGTGGCGCCACCTGTGGCGCATCGCCGGGCAGTACGCCAACTACAGCGTATTCGACCTGGAGAGTGTGCAGGAGCTGCACGACACCCTGACGCAGTTGCCGCTGTTTCCCTACATGGAGATCGAGATCGACGCCCTGTGCCGGCATCCCTCGTCGATCCGTGAAGACGACCGTTGATCAGCCCTAGAACAAAAACCGAGGACACCACCATGACCGTTAAAGTCAGCCACACCGCCGAAATCCAGAAGCTGTTCAACGAGGCCGCCGGCCTCAACAACGACCAGGGCAGCCCGCGGGTCAAGCAGATCATGCTGCGCATCATCAATGACGCGGCCAGGATCATCGAAGACCTGGAAATCACCGACGACGAATTCTGGCACGCGGTGGACTACCTCAACCGCCTGGGTGGGCGCAACGAGGCCGGTCTGCTGGTGCCGGGCCTGGGCCTGGAGCATTTCCTCGACCTGCTGCAGGACGCCAAGGATGCCCAGGCCGGCCTGACCGGCGGCACCCCGCGCACCATCGAAGGCCCGCTGTATGTCGCCGGCGCGCCGCTGGCCGAAGGCGAAGTGCGCATGGACGACGGCAGCGAGCTGGATACCGCCACCGTGATGTTCCTCGAAGGCGTGGTGCGCGACACCGACGGCCAGCCGGTGGCCGGCGCGGTGGTCGACCTGTGGCATGCCAACACCCAGGGCAACTACTCCTACTTCGACCAGAGCCAATCGGACTACAACCTGCGCCGACGCATCGTTACCGATGCCGATGGTCGTTATCGCGCCCGCAGCATCGTGCCGTCCGGCTACGGCTGCTCCCCGGACGGTCCGACCCAGGAATGCCTGAACCTGCTCGGCCGCCACGGCCAGCGTCCGGCGCATATCCACTTCTTTATCTCCGCCCCCGGCCATCGTCACCTGACCACCCAGATCAACCTGGCCGGCGAGCAGTACCTGTGGGACGACTTCGCCTACGCCACCCGCGACGGCCTGGTCGGCGATATCAGCTTCGTCGAGGACGCCGCGGCTGCCCATGACCGTGGCGTGCAAGGCAGCCGCTTTGCCGAACTGCAGTTCGACTTCCAGCTGCAGCAGGCCCCGGTCGCCGAAGCCGAACAGCGCAGCAAGCGTCCGCGCGCCATGCAGCAGGCCTGAGGACCGTAGGGTGCGCTGTGCGCACCGGGATCCTTCTGCGGACGGCTTTTTGTAGGAGCGGCGGGGCTGCTTGCAGCTCCGCAGGGTGCACTGCGCGCAGCAGGCTTCCGTGTAGGCCGCGGTGCGCGCGGCGCACTCTACGTTACAACGAGAGCGCTCCCCGAGGAGCGCCACCAATACCTTGCGAGGCCACATGAAAGCCTTGATCAATGATTTCTCCCTGTCCGCCGTGGTGGCCGGTTTTATCGCCACCGTGATTTCCTATGCCGGCCCCCTGGTGATCATCTTCCAGGCGGCCGAGAGTGCGGGCATGTCGCATGCCGTGCTGTCGTCCTGGGTCTGGGCGATTTCCATCGGCAGCGCGGTGCTGGGTATCGCCCTCAGTCTGCGTTACCGCGTGCCGATCATCATCGCCTGGTCGGCGCCGGGCTCGGCGTTGCTGGTGTCGCTGCTGCCGCAGATCAGTCTGAACGAGGCGGTCGGTGCCTATATGGTCGCCAGCCTGATCATCTTTCTGGTCGGCATCAGCGGCGCCTTCGATCGCATCATCAGCAAACTGCCCGCGGCGATTGCCGCCGGCATGCTGGCCGGCATCCTGTTCAGCTTCGGCACCGGCTTGTTTGTCTCGCTGCAGGCCAAGCCCTTTCTGGTGCTGGCGATGTTCGCCAGCTACTTGATAGTCAAGCGTGTGCTGCCGCGTTACGCGGTGCTGGCGGTGCTGCTGGTCGGTTGCAGCATCGCCTTCGCCACCGGCGACCTGCGTCAGGAGGCACTGGTGATCGGCCTGGCCACACCGGTATGGATCAGCCCCGAATTCAGCCTGTCGGCCAGCCTGAATATCGCCCTGCCGCTGGTGATGGTGGCCCTGACCGGGCAGTTCGTGCCGGGCATGGCGGTGTTGCGCGGCGCCGGCTACCAGACCCCGGCCAGCCCGATCATCACCAGTAGCGCCCTGGGTTCACTGCTGCTGGCGCCGTTCGCCTGCCACGGCCTTAACCTGGCCGCGATTACCGCGGCCATCTGCACCGGCCGCGAAGCCCACGAAGACCCGGCCCGACGCTACGTCGCCGGGGTGGTCGGTGGTTTTGCCTACCTGCTGCTGGGGCTGTTCGGCGCGACCCTGGTGTCGCTGTTTACTGCCTTTCCCAAGGAATTGATCGCCGCCCTGGCCGGCCTGGCGTTGTTCGGCGCGATTGCCGGTTCGCTGGCGGGAGCCATGGCCCAGCCGGACGACCGCGAAGCGGCGCTGATCACCTTTCTGGTGACGGCTTCGGGCATGTCCTTCATGGGGCTGTCGGCGGCCTTCTGGGGGCTGATGTTCGGCATCGCCGCGCATCTGCTGCTTAGCGTACGGCGTAAGGCCGTGGTTGCCCCAGCGCCGCTGCGTACCACGAGTTTGGCCAAAGAAGGAGGCGACCGGTTAGCCACCTCTGGCCCATGAGCATTGTCGTCGTGCCTGGCCTGAAGGCGGCGCGGCGCCAGTCACACCACCCACTTGCGTTGCCGGGGACTGTCCTCGGCAAGGGTGGCGCAACAGCCCACTTCCAATAACAACAACTAGAGCTAAACCATGACTGACTATCCGAAGATGCAGCCCCTCCTGCTGTCCGTTGCCGTAGCCCTCTGCCTGCCAGCCCTGGCACAGGCTGGCGGTTTTATCGAAGACAGTACTGCGACTTTGCAGGCGCGCAACTACTACTTCAGCCGCGACTACTCCGACATAGTCGGGCCGAACCAGCAGTCCAAGGCCGAGGAATGGGCCCAGGGTTTTATCCTCAACTTCAAGTCTGGCTATACCCCAGGCCCGGTCGGCTTCGGTGTCGACGCCATCGGCCTGCTCGGGCTCAAGCTCGACAGCAGCCCGGATCGGGTCAATACCGGCCTGCTGCCGGTGACCGACGAGGGCAGGGCGGCCGATGATTACAGCCGC
>NZ_JAWVXU010000030.1:0-36592 GCF_033723075.1 Pseudomonas sp. | reverse complement strand
GCTGAAAGGTGCCATCGCCAACCTCGAGCTGATGACCGCCGACCTGCTGCAGCGGGCCAAGGCCAACCCCAACGAAGTCGGCGCCGCCTCGGTCGAGTACCTGCAGGTATTCGGCTACACCGCCTACGCCTACATGTGGGCACTGATGGCACGGGCCGCGCTGGGCAAGGAAGGCCAGGACGACTTCTACGCCGGCAAGCTGGGCACCGCGCGCTTCTACTTCGCCCGCATCCTGCCGCGCATCCACTCCCTGACCGCCTCGGTCAAGGCCGGCAGCGAGAGCCTGTATCTGCTGGATGCGGCGCAGTTCTAAACAGCACCCGGCAATGCAAAAGCCCCGGTCATGTACCGGGGCTTTTTACATCTGGGCTAGCTGTTGACTTCAGTCTTCAATGGCGGTGTATCGGCCGGTTCGGGCGGGGTCGAGCCGTTGGCTTGCGGGCGTTCGCGTCGCCATTGCAGGACGATCAGGATCAGGGTCGGAACCCCTAGCAGGGCGGTGATGATAAAGAACTGCTCGTAGCCGAGTTTCTCCACCATGACGCCGGAATAGCCGCCAATCAGCCGCGGCAACAGGAGCATGATCGAGCTGAGCAGGGCGTATTGGGTGGCGGAGAACTGCAGGTTGGTCAGGCTCGACAGGTAGGCGACGAACGCCGCCGTGGCCAGGCCGGCGCTGAAGTTGTCGGCGGAGATGGTGACGATCAGCATCTGCAGGTCGGCGCCCATGCTGACCAGCAGCATGAACAGCAGGTTGGTCGCCGCCGATGCCATGCCGCCGATGAACAGGATCGGCAGGATGCCGAAGCGTACGATCAGCAGGCCGCCGATCCCGGCGCCGAGCAGGGTCATCACCAGGCCGAACAGCTTGCTGACGCTGGCGATCTGATCCTTGGTGAAGCCCTGATCGATGTAGAACACGTTGGCCATCACGCCCATCACGGTATCCGACATGCGGTAGGTGGCGATCAGCCCAAGCAGTAGCAGGGCCTGCCAGCGGTAACGGACGATGAAATCGTTGACCGGGGTCAGCACCGGTGCCAGACCGCGCCGGCCGATGCGCGACAGGCACAGGGTGGTGAGGATGCTGTAGAGCAGGGCACGCAGAAAGGCGCGGTCTTCGAGCAGTAGATCGAGCAGGCTGGCTTCGCCGCGCACCAGGCTGGCGAAATCGGTGTGGTAGAACTGGGTCAGCATCGCCGGCACCGAAACCAGTAACACGATCAGTACCACTACCGAAGCTATCTGGTGGCTGAAGCCATAGCGCGCGGCGGCCAGCTGGATTTGCAGCGGCACCGTCGGTTCGCGCATCCACAGGCTGGTGAGCAGGCCCGGCAGCATCAGCAGGGCGAATACCAGATAGGTGCCGGCCCAGGCGCTGTGCTGGTAGAGCTGCACGGTAGAGCCGAACCCTTCGGCGAAGTACAGGGCGCCGGCGGTGGCCAGTAGCGCCGCGACCCGGTAACCGGCCATGTAGCTGGCGGCCAGGGCAGCCTGACGGGTGTCTTCGACGATTTCCAGGCGGTAGGCATCGATGGCGATGTCCTGGGTGGCGGAGGCGAAGGCCACCAGTACCGCCAGGGAGATCAGCCAGGTCAGCTTGGTCTGCGGGTCGCACAAGGCCATGCCGGCCAGGCCGATGGCAATCAGTATCTGGGCCAGTACCAGCCAGGAGCGGCGCCGGCCAAGCCTGCCGAGCAGCGGCAGGCGCCACTGGTCGAGCAGTGGCGACCAGACCCATTTGAAGGCATAGGCCAGGCCGATCAGGCTGGCGAAACCGATGGTTTCGCGCGCCACGCCAGCTTCGCGCAACCACACGGAGAGCGTGGAGAACACCAGCATATAGGGCAGGCCGGCGGCGAACCCGAGGAGCAACAGCACCAGCGTGGAGGGGCTGGAGTAGGCAGCAAGGGCTTCGCGCCAGCTTTTACGGGGCATTGAGTGGGTATCTGTCTGCTTGGAATGAGTTAATTAAAGGGCGCACTCTAACCGCTGTGCTCCATTGGGCGCCAGCCGTGCCGTCGGATATCCACCCGGTCATTGACCACGAACACGCCTTCGGCGCGCAGGCGTGCCCGTTGCTCTGCGCCGGAAACACTGCCCTCCGGCAGGCTCAGGCGACCGCTGGCGGCGATCACCCGATGCCAGGGCAGCGTCGTACCCTGGGGCAGCTGGCTGAGGCTGCGTCCTACCCAGCGCGCGGCACGGCCAAGGCCGGCCAGTTCAGCCAGTTGGCCATAGCTGACCACCTTGCCCGCCGGAACTTGTGCAAGCGTCATATACAGCGCCTCACGGCGTGCTGCCTGACTTGTCGCTGACGGGGGCGAAGCGGCATGCTTGGCAGCCTCACCCTGACCTGGCGGTTGTCGACCGATCATGCTGCTGCGCATCTTGCTGTTATCCGCATTCATGGGGTTGGCCATGCCGGTGTCCGCGGACACGGTCTGGCTGAATAATGGCGACCGCCTGAGCGGCGACATCCTGCTGCTCGACGGCGGCAAGCTGGCGCTGAAAACCCGCTATGCCGGCCAGGTGCTGATCGACTGGAAGGATATCGATACCTTGCGTTCGGACAAACCCCTGTTGCTGCGTCGCCAGGGGTTGGACAGCGAGCACAGCAAGCAGTTGGCTGCGGCAGGCAAAGGCATGGTGCGGGTCATCAATGCGACCACCCAGACCGTGCCGCTGGCCAGTATTACCCGCCTGGTCCCGCCACGGCCAGTGCTGCAAGATCAGGTGTGGGAGGGCAATCTCGACGCCAAGCTGGACATGGAGCGCAACGAGGATGAATCCGATGAGTGGAAGCTCAAGGGCAACACCCGGGTCGAGCATGGTCGCTGGCGTCATGTCCTGACCGGCGATCTGGAACACGAGACCAAGAACGGCAGCAAGGTCGACGATAATTGGAAGCTGGAGTACGACCTCGACCGCTTCCTCACCGAACACTGGTTCTGGCGCGTCGGCGGTGAGCAGCAGGAAGACCAGTTCGAGTTCGTCACCCGTCAGCAGATGGTCGGCACCGGGCCCGGCTATCGCTTCTGGGATAACGAGCTGGGGCGCTTCGACCTGATCGGCCAGTTCAGTCGTGTTCACTTCGATACGAGCGCCGGTGATCTGTCATTAAACACCCTCTCTCTGGAGTGGGATTACAAGCGCCTGCTGTGGGGCACCCGCCTGGAGTTCTACAGCAACGCCGAACTGCATATCCCCGAAATCGCTGAAATCGACTATGTGCTCGACAGCGAGTACGGCCTGCGCTATCGGCTCAATAGCTGGGCCCGCTTGTCGCTGCTGTACGAACTGGATCAGATCCGTGGCCTGGGGCGCACCTCATCCGAGCGCCATTACCTGATGGGAGTCGGCTTCGGCTGGTGAGGCCGCGCCACCGTGACACCGGTCGTTTGGCTTGAACTCCGATTAAATCCGACGGTCAGTCCTTGTTCGGTGCCCGGCCTTGCGCATAATGCCCGGCCTTTATTCAATCAGAGCCTTTCAAGCCCTCTTATGATTTCCAGAACCTTGCTATGCCTGGCCCTTTCGGCAGCTACCAGCCCTCTGCTGGCCGATACCGTGTGGTTGAAAAACGGCGATCGGCTGAGCGGAACCATCAAATTCTTCGAGGGAAAGAAACTGCTCCTGGAAACCGATTACGGTGGCGCTATTGCCCTGGATTGGAAGAAAATCGCCACCCTTGAAAGCGACCAGGAATTGCTGGTCAAGGAAGGCAAAGTGACCGGTGAGCGGGCCAAGGGCCTGTTGGCCGCCGAGCAGGGCAAGGTCACCCTGGCCAATGGTGAAGGACCGAGAACCATCGAACTGGCAAGTATCGAGCGGATCATGAAGCCAAAGCCGCTGGTCGAGGACCTGACCTGGAAGGGTAATATCGATGCGGCGCTGGACTATAAGCGCGCCGAAACCGACACCGATGATTATGTCGTCGACCTGAAAACCCAGGCGCGGCATGGCCTCTGGCGGCACAATGCCGAGGCTGATTACAACCGCGAGTACCAGGACGGTGTGGTGTCCACGGACAACTGGGGTGCCGAATACGCCCTCGACCGTTTTCTCGACGAGAACTGGTTCTGGCAGGGGCGTCTCGAGTACAAGCGCGATCAGGTCGAGGACCTGGCTCGACAGCGCACCGTCGGTACCGGCCCGGGTTACCAGTTCTGGGATAACGAGCTGGGCGCCTTCTCGATGACCGGTCTGCTCAACCGCACCGACTACCTGTATGCCAATGGCGAGAAGGACAACTTCTATGCCATGAGCATGAAGTGGGACTACAACCGCTATCTGGTCGGCAAGAGCATCGAGCTGTTCAGCGATGGTGAGGTCGGCAAGCCGCTGGCCAATGTTGCCGATTACACCCTGGATGCCGCGGTGGGCCTGCGCTACAAGGTTACCGACTGGGCTTCGTTGAACATGAAGGCCGAGAAAGACCTGGTCAGTGGCTCGGAAGGCGAACTGGACGAGACCCACTACAGCCTGGGCTTTGGCGTCGGCTGGTAAGGCGTTCTCGGCCTGAGTCAGTCTGAGCAAGCCCCTTCCGTGTCCTGCAATGCCGTTCACTTCAAGCAAGTGAACGGCATTTTTTTAACCCCGATCAAGCCCGGGGAAATCCACTACCGAGCAGCTGCTGCCGGATTGCCTCCGGGCCGTCACGGGTGATCAGGTTGACCCTGGTGGTGCACTTGCCCAGGGTGGCGACGAACTTGGCCGGCTGCATATGGGGGCGGTTGCGAAGGCGGTCGCAGTAGGCGAGAGTTTTTTCACAGCCCTCAGTAGTTCTTACTGCGCTGGTGGGGCCGTGATGCGCAACCCGGGATGCCCAAGCGGGTGGCTCAGGGCATCGAAGAAGCGCAGCTCCACGTTCTGTGCGGCGAACAGGCTGGCGTAATGCTGCTTCTGCTGCGCGATAAACGCCGGGCTGTGCGGGTAGATCGAGATGGCCAGGGTCTGCAAGCCGGCCTGCTGCAAGGCCTGGATCAGGTGCTGATCCTGCGCCGCCAGGCTGTGGCCGAAGATGCACAGCCTGTCCTTGGGCTGCGCCAGCTGGCTGTAGCAGAACGACAGGTAGTCGGAACTGCGGATGGCCTTGAGCTTGTCCGCACTGCTGCCTTCGTTGACGAACAGCGGGATGTCGCCCAGCCGGTTGATGGCGAAACTGGCCAGCAGGGTGCTTTCCGATGAATTGAGGATGCGCGTGCTGCCATCGATGTTCTTCACCAGGTGCATGCCGCCGTGCAGGTAGAGCATGCGCGTGGCATTGCCAGAGCGCTGACAGTTGCCGGGGGCGAAGGTCGAGTCCGCGCCGCGGAACAGGTCTTCGAAGGCCTCCGGGGCCTGCATGACGGCCCAGTAGTTGAGCAGGTCGTAATTGCCGGAATAGACCGTCTGGTACTGGCTGAGTGCGCTGTTGATGCGGCTGAGGCTGGCGGCCTGCATCTGGCTCCAGGGAATGTGCACCGAGCGCACGGCGTGGATCAGCGCTTCCTTGATGGCGAAGTAGCGATGGCGCGGCGAGGACGAGTTGATGGTCAGCGCGGCATTGACCCGGATGCTGTTCTTCAGGGCGCTGAGCACCTGCTCGAAGTTGCTGGTCTCCAGGGCCCGGAACACGCTGAGTTCGGTCGCGCTGAGAGGGCGATTGCGGGTGGTCTGGGCCTCGTCGAACAGCGAGAAGTAGGCGAACTTGCGCCATACCGCCAGGCTCGCGCCGTTGCCGATCAGCAGCTCGGCAAAGCCGATGCTGCTGTTCAGGGTGCTCCAGTCTTCCAGTTCGCCAGTAAATGCCGGGAGTTCCATAATCGCTAGTTGTCGCCTTGGGCCGTGGGTGCTCAGGGCGCGACTTTAGCATGGGGCGCAGCAACTTCTGGCCTGGCCGGCGCGGCTGCGATGCTTTTCGCCTGGGCTGACGCCGCGGCCCATTGCACCGCGAGGATGCTGCCCAGCACGGCAATCAGGCCCAACAGCGCTACACCGGTGATGCTCTGCCCCAGCAATGCCCAGCCCAGCAGCACCGCCACCAGCGGGCTGAGCAGCCCCAGGGAAGACACCGCCACCGGAGCCAGGCGGGCGATGCCGCGAAACCACAGCACATAGGCCAGCAGCGCGCCGAACAGCGACAGGTAGGCGTAGCCCAGCCACTGCACGGGGCTTAGCTGCGGCAGCGGCGGGTCGATCAGCCAGGCCACCGGTAGCAGCAACAAGCCGCCAATCAGCAACTGCCAGCCGGTAAAGGCCAGCAGCGGCACCGTCGGGCGCCAGCGCCGGGTCAGGTAGGTGCCGCTGGCCATGCAGGCGGTGCCGACAAAGGCGGCGGCAATCCCGATCGGGTCCCCGCTGGCCCCCGGTGCCAGCAGCAGGGCAGCCATCCCGGCGATACCGACCACGCTGGCGGCGACCGCCAGAGACGCCGGCCGCTGGCGATCCATCGACCACACCAGGCCCATCATCAGCAGCGGTTGAATGGCCCCGACCACCGCCGCCAGCCCGCCCGGCAAGCGGTACGCCGCAACAAACAGCAGGGCCTGGAAGAAGCCGATGTTCAGCGCCGCGAGAACCAGCACGCGCGGCCACTCGCTACGCCTGGGCAGGTGGCGGCTGTACAGTACCAACAACAAGCCGGCCGGCAGGGCGCGCAGCAGCGCGGCGGTAAAGGGCCGGTCCGGCGGCAGGATCTCGGTGGTGACGATATAGGTCGAGCCCCAGATGGCCGGCGCCAGGGCGGTGATCAGCACATCCAGCCAGGAGGTGCGTGGGGGTGAGCTGCCCATGTATTTGTCTCGTATTCAAGATAAAATGCGAGGCTAATAGCAACTTGTCTTGAGTTCAAGATAAATTTCCAGGAGTAAGCCAATGGCAATCCAGCGACAGATGGATGCGGTCGATGCAATTCTTCAGCAGTGGCACCGCGAGCGGCCTGACCTGGATGTCAGTCCGATGGGCGTGATCGGCCGGCTTGGACGCTGTTCGGCGTTGCTGCGGCGCGAGCTGGACAAGGTCTTCAGCAGCTTTGACCTGACGGCCTGGGAGTTCGATGTGCTGGCCACCCTGCGCCGTTCCGGCGAGCCCTTCCGCCTGGCCCCAACCACCCTGTTCTCGACCCTGATGATCACTTCCGGCACCATGACCCGACAGTTGCAACAGCTTGAGGCGTCCGGCCTGGTCAGCCGCCTGGCCAACCCCGGCGACGCGCGTAGCATGCTGGTGCAGCTGACTCCGGCCGGGCTGGAACTGATCGACCGCGCGGTGACCGCGCATGTCGCAAACGAGGCGCGGCTGCTGGCTCCGATTGCCGCCACAGAACTGGCGCAACTGGATGCGCGGCTATCCCAGCTGTTGGCGGTCCTCGAACCGGCGGCCGAATGATTTTCCTGCAAGCCCGGCCGCTGTGGGCTGGGCGCTGGCGCTGGTCAGCAGGCTAGTGTGCGTGACCGGCAAACTTCTGGATCAGACGGGTCGCGCCGGACACGATAAGGAGATCGCCCGGCAGGATCAGGGTGCTGGGCGTGGCGTGCTGGAAGTCCTCATTGGCGCTGTCCGGCCACCACGTCGTTGTCGGCCAGGGCGTTCTGCACGAACTCGCGGGCCATGCGCAGCTGCTCCTGGGCCTTGCGGTAGAAGCGCACCACCGGGCCTGATCATCCGTGCCACCCAGGCTCCCAGCGGTTCGGTCAAGGGCCGAGCAGCTGCAACAGGGCGCTCGGGGCAAAGCCGGTCCAGCGTTTGAACGAGCGACGAAAGTTGGTCGTGTCGTGGAACTGCAGATAAGCGGCCACGTCTTCGTTGCTGTACCCCTTCGCTTGATAGAGATAGAGCGCGACGTGCTTGCGCACCAGGTCGAGCTGTTCCTGAAAGTGCGTGCCGTGCTTGTGCAGTTTGCGCTTGAGGGTGGCCGGGCTCATTGCGAATGCCTGGGCGACCTGCTCCAGGTTCAGCGGCTGGCGAATGTGCGCCTGCAAGTGGTCGTACAGGCGATCCAGCAGGCTGGCGTCGAAACCCAGTTCGTCGAGTTGCCGCTGGCTCTGCTGCTGCGCCACCTGGCCGACCGTGGCCGAGGCCATCGGCCATGGCTGGTGCAGGTAATGACGCGGGATGCTCATCATGTCCACCTGGCGCTCGAACTGTACCTGCTCGCCCAGATTGACCCAGTACTGCTCGATATAACGCGGTTGCGCATGGCTGAAGCTGCACTGCCAGGGCAGTTTTTCCCCGGCCAGCCAGCGGCTGCTGGCGTAAACGGCGGTCATGCTGGCTTCGAGCAGAAAGCGCCGCTGTTCGCCGCCGCCGCAACTGTCCAGCCAGTACAGATAGACGTTGTGCTCATCGACCAGCAGCCGAGGCGCCAGTAGCGGGCTGAGCAGGGCGCGCTGTTCGACCAGCAGAGTCAGCGCCTGGTGCAGGCTGGCGGCGTGGCGCAAGGCATGACTGGCGGCGCCGTAATGGCCGGGCAATAGGCGTTGGCCGAACAGAAAGCTGCTGTCGTCGGCCGCCAGCAGGCGCTGGGCGTTGTCGATCAGTTGCAGGAATTGCCGGGGGCTGATGCGGACCTGGCCGGCGAGGATGTCGTCATGGAACAAGCCGGTGCCGCGCAGCAGGCGGTGACTGTCGACGTCGCGACCAAGCGCCAGGTCGAGCAGCGCCGCGGGCTGGTAATGGGCGGCGATAAAGCGGCTGTCGCACTCGTACCAGGTGGTTTTAACGGCCATCGTCTACGCCTCAGGCGCGCTTGATCATTGGCGGTTGCTTGGCTCGCGCCAGCGCCAGGTTGAGCCGTTGCAGCAGACCCTCCGGGCTGTCCTGCTGGGCCATGACCAGCGCCACGCTGGCGCGCAGTTGCAGGCGCTCGCCGTGCAGGTGGCTTTTGTAGGCCAGGTGCTGCACGGCGGCTTGCAGTTCCAGGGCCAGCTGCCGGGCCTGCTGTTCGCCGGTATTGGGCAGCAGCACCACGAAACGGTCGCCGGCCAGGCGGCAGAGCAGGTCCTGGCGGCGCAGGTTGAGCACCACCACCTGGGACACCACCTGCAACACGCGGTCGCCCTCGGCGTGACCGTATTCGCGATTGACCCGGCTGAAATCGTCCAGGTCGAGGATCACCAGGGACAGCGGTTGCTGCTCGCTGTGCGCCTCCTGCAGGGCCTGTTGCAACTGCAAACGCAGGTAGTCGGCCCCGCCCAGCGGCGTGACCTTGTCGAACAGGCGGTGCTCGCGAAACAGCCGTTCGCGCTTTTCCATCTGTCCGCTGATTGCCAGCTGTTCGCGATGCCAGTGATAGATACCCAGGGTCATCAGGATAAAACCCACGGGCATTGGCCCCGACTCCAGCCACTTGTCCCAGGCGATGCTCGCCGGCAATTGCACGAACTCGTCGAGGGTATCCATCCATAGCGAGAAGAACAGGCAGGCCAGGCCGTAGAACAGCAGTGCGGTGACTTGCCCGGCCGGGCGGCTTTTCAGCAGCAGGCCGATCCACACCAGTACCAGCAGCGCCGAGCCGCCCTCACCGCCGATATCGGTCCAGTTCCACTCGCCCAGGGGCTTGAGCGTGCCGACGCCGAGGTAGGCGAGCAGGCCGAAGTTGGCCGCCAGCAGCAGGCCGCAGAGTTTCCAGGCATGAAATTTCAGCAGGGGTGGCATGGCTGGAAAGGCTCCGTATAGACACAGTCGCGCCAGCAGAGCAGATGCCCATGACGGTTTGGTGACAGCTTGGGGAGGTCGATTCAGCTCAGGTCAGTTAGCGACTTTCTTGCTCGGCTGCCCCGCCGGTACAGCTGCGACATCATGGGAGCGGCTTTAGCCGCGATTCCCGGCGCCTGGTAGCACCCTTATATAGAGGGCTGCAGTCGTGGTCACCGCTGAGCCGGGGCATCGCGAAGGGGGTCGAATCAGCTCAAACGCTCAGGAAATCCTGTGAAAACCTGCGGTTTACCCGTTGCCGCCCATGCGCTGTCACAGAAGCGTCATGACCCCCACCTAGCTTGCCCTCCACGTTGCCAGGCCAGTGTTGCCCGGCGTAGTTCATGTTTGCGGAGGGTATGCGATGAAGCGCTGCACACAGAAGGTCCGTCGTGCGGGTCTGCAGATCAGTACATTGGCCCTGGCGATCGCCAGTGGCAGTCTGGCCTTCGCCGATGAGCCGGCCACCGAATACGTCGAGGTGGTCGGCCAGGCCGTCAGCATCGACAAGGCATTGAAGCAGCAGCGCAGCTCCGACAACGTACAGAGCGTGGTGCACGCCGATGGCATCGGCCAGCTGCCGGACGACAACGCCGCCGAAGCGCTGCAGCGCATCCCCGGTCTTTCGGTGGAGCGCGACCAGGGCGAGGGGCGCTTTGTCAGCGTGCGCGGCATCGGCCCGGATCTGAACAGCGTGACCATCAACGGCACCCTAGTGCCCTCGCCGGAAAGTGACCGCCGCGCGGTCGCTCTGGATGTCTTGCCCTCGGAGCTGGTGCAGTCGCTGACGGTGGTCAAGTCCCTGACCCCGGACATGGACGCCAACTCCCTGGGCGGCACCGTGCAGGTGGAGAGCCTGTCGGCCTTCGATCACGACGGGCTGTTCTACACCGGCAGCGCCGAAGGCAGTTACGACGAGAATACCGAACAAACCAGCCCGAAATTTTCCGGCGCGATCAGCGACCGCTTCAGCCTGGGCGATGGCATCGACAACTTCGGTGTGGCCGCCGCGTTGAGCTGGCAGGAGCGCGATTTCGGTTCGGACAACGTCGAGACTGGTGGTGCCTGGGACTTCGGCAACGGCGCCCGGCTAGAAGAGCTGGAGCAGCGCGACTATGAGATCACCCGTGAGCGCACGGGGTTTGGCCTCAATTTCGACTACAAACCCGATGACCTCTCCAGCTATTACCTGCGCACCCTCTATAGCCGCTACCAGGACAGCGAAACCCGCAACGCCGCCGGCGTCGAATTTGCCGATGCGCAGTTGCCTGGCGAAAGCGGCGATGCCGAAGGCTACCGCGAGCTGAAGAGCCGCGAGGAAACCCAGGAAGTACAGTCCTACGTGCTGGGTGGCGAGCGCATGCTGGGGCTGTGGACCATCGGTGCCCAGGCCGGCTACAGCCGCTCCAGCGAAGACACCCCGGAAGGCATTGCCGGGGCCACCTTCGACGGTAACGATGACTTTATCAACGCCGGTTTCAGCGACAGCAAGAAGCCGCGCCTGAGTATCGATCCTGCGTTCTACGACCCGAACAATTTCACCCTCAGCGAGGTCGAGTGGGAAAAGCAGAAGACCACCGACACCGAGCAGAACATCAAGCTCGACCTGGCTCGCGACTATGACCTCAGCGGCTATGCGGCGCAGGTCAAGTTCGGCGGCAAGCTCAGTCGGCGGGAAAAAGACAATGACCTGGAAGCCTGGAAGTATGAGGATTTCGGCGATGTCGGCCTGAGCGATGCCGATCTCAACCTCGGCCAGTTCAGCAAGGGCAGCGTGGATTACGGCCTGGGCCGCTTCGGCCCCGGCATCAGCGCCAAGGCCATCGAGCGCCTGCTCGGCGGCCTGAACAGAGACGACTTCTACAACGCAGAAGAGTCGCGGGTGAATGACTTCGAGATGAGCGAAGACATCAACGCCGCCTACCTGATGAACAGCCTCGACCTCGACGACTGGCGCTTTATCGCCGGGGTGCGCTATGAGGGCACCGAGTTCGAGGCCAAGGGCAGCGGCATCCGCGATGGCGCATTCGAAAACACCGAGAGCGACACGCGCTACGAGCACTGGTTGCCGGGCCTGCATGCACGTTATCAGCTCAACGCCAGCACCCAGCTACGCGCCGCCTGGACCAACACGGTGGTGCGGCCGACCTTCGGCCAACTGGCGCCGGGCTTCGTCATCGACGGTGACGAGGCCAGCTTCGGCAACCCGGAACTCGATCCGCTGGAGGCGATGAACCTCGACTTCGGTATCGAGCATTACATGGGCCGTGCCGGTGTGGTCTCGGCGTTCGTGTTCTACAAGGACATCGACAGTTTCGTCTACAACACCGACCTGGGCGGCACTGGCATCTGGGCCGACTTCGCCGAGGCCAGCACCTTCGCCAATGGCGACAGTGCCGAGCTGTATGGCCTGGAGCTGGCCTACTCGCAGAAGTTCGACTGGCTGCCGGCACCCTGGAACGGCCTGCTGCTGGGGGCCAACGCCACCTTCAGCCGCTCCGATGCGAGCATCGAAGGCCAGGGCCTGTCGCGCAGCATCGACCTGCCGAACCAGTCGGATACGGTCGGCAACCTGATGCTCGGTTGGGAAGACGACAGGCTCAGCCTGCGCCTGTCGGCCAACTACAAGTCCGAGTACCTGGCCGAAGTCGCCGCCATCGACGACAAGGCCCATGACCTCTACGCCGATGAACAACTGTTCGTCGACTTCAGCGCCGGCTATTTCCTCACCCCGGCGCTGCAACTGACCTTCCAGGCGCAGAACCTGACGGACGAGTCCTTCTACGCCTACAGCGGGCACCGCGACTTCAACGCCCAGTACGAGGAATACGGCCCGACCTACAAGCTCGGCCTGACCTTCACCCACTTCTGACCTGTGTATCGGCCGGGCGCGCCGCGGGCGGGCCCGGCTGACTGTTAAGTTTTCAGTAAGGATTCGCCTGTATGCACCTTTCGTTTGTGAAGAAAAACCTCTTGCTCGCCAGTCTGGTTGCCTTGAGCGCCTGCCAGGGCACTGTGGCCGATCAGCCGGCTGCAGCCTTGAGCCTGCAGGCGCTTGCCAGCCCAGGCATGGACGCGGTCGAGGCGGCGCAATGGCTTGCCAGCGACAGCTTCTGGCCAGGGGCCGAGCGTCTGCAGAGCAGCGAGAAAAAGGGCCTGTTCGTGCTCGATGGCCAGGGTGCGCCCCTGAGCCGACTGCCCGGCACCTTCGCCAGCATCGATCACCGTGTTGGCCCACGCGGCCTGCTGGTGGCAGCCCTGGATGTCGACCGCCAGCAGGCAATGCTGGTCAACCTGGCGAACCAGCGTTGGGGCGAGCCGGTTTATCTGCCGCGTCCGGCCTACAAGATCGACGGCCTGTGTCTATACCGCGATGGGGCGCACAACGAGTTTGTTTTCCTGATCGGCGAGGAGGGTATCGGTGAGCAGTGGCTGGTAGCCCAGCACCAGGTGCCCCTGAGCAAGCCGCAGCGTGTGCGCGGCATGAGCCTGCCGCCGGCCAGCGAGCATTGTCAGGTCGACGATGTGGCCGAGCGGCTGTATGTCAATGAAGAGGGTGTCGGCCTCTGGGCCTATGCCGCTCACGCCGAGGCCGACCTGGTGCGCGAGCCGGTGGGCCTGGTGCAACCGTTCGGTGATATCGGCAAGGCGCTCGCCGGTATGGCCGTGGTGCCGGGCGGGGTGCTGGCGCTGGACCCGGAAAGCAACAGCCTGCACCGCTATCAGCGTGACGAAGCCGGCTGGCAGGCTCAGCCCGTACTGCCCCTGGGCAAGCTGAACGAGCCGCAAGGCCTGAGTGTGCGTGCCGTTGCGGGCGGCCTGGAACTGCTGGTGCGCGATGACGACGGCCTGCAGCACGGCCAGCTGGCCTGGCTGGCGCAAGCCCCTGAGCAGCTGCCGGTATTGCCGATTCTGCCGGTGCAGGCGCAGACCGAACCGGTCCCGAGCCTGGGCGATGCCGCCGATGATCCGGCGATCTGGGTGCACCCGAGTGACCCGCTCAAGAGCCGCGTGCTGGGCACCGACAAACAGGGCGGCCTGCTGGCCTATGATCTGGCCGGCAAGCAGCTGCAGAACCTGCGCGTCGGGCGGATGAACAACGTCGATGTGCGCACCGGCTTCGACCTCAATGGCCAGTTGGTCGACCTGGCGGTGGCCAGCAACCGCGATCAGAACAGCCTGCAGCTGTTTGCCATCGACCGCAGCAGTGGCGAGCTGCGCAATCTGGGTCAGTTGCCGACGTCGCTCAAGGACATCTACGGCCTGTGCCTGTTCAAGGATGTGGCAGGGGCGATCCATGCGATTGCCAACGACAAGGACGGCACCTTTGTGCAGTACCGCCTGACTGCGGACGCTGGACGCATCAAAGGCGAGCGGGTGCGCCAGTTCAGGGTCGACAGCCAGCCGGAAGGTTGCGTCGCCGATGACCGCAACCAGCGCCTGTTCGTCGGCGAGGAGGATGTCGCGGTCTGGGCGCTGGATGCCCGCGCCGATGCGCCAACCCGGCTCGAGCAGGTGATTGCTGTGGGCGAGGTGGTCCACGACGACATCGAAGGTCTGGCCATTTACCAGGGCGCTACACGCAACTACCTGGTGATTTCCAGCCAGGGCAACGACAGCTACGTGGTGCTCGATGCGACTGCGCCCTATGCCGTGCGCGGCGCGTTTCGCATCGGTTTGAACGCGCAACTGGGCATCGACGGCACCTCGGAAACCGACGGCCTGGAAGTCACCTCGGCCAACCTCGGCGGCATCTGGAGCGCCGGCATGCTGGTGGTGCAAGACGGTCGCAAGCGCATGCCCGAAGACCGGCAGAACTACAAATACCTGCCCTGGACCGCCGTGGCGCAAGCCCTCGGCCTGGAATAGCCACGACCGCTCTACGCGCCGCCGTCATCAATCGGCAACACAAACGTAATCGAATAGCGGCCGAGGGTTTTCCTCGGCTTGCGATGCAAGGAGACAACCATGCACAACACCCTCGAACAGATGACCGTCTGGAGTCTGATCAGTAATGCCAGCCTGCTGGTCCAGGCGGTGATGCTCACCCTGCTGCTGGCGTCGCTGCTCAGCTGGTACCTGATCATCCAGCGCAGCACGGTATTGCGCCGCAACGAACGCCTGATGAAAGACTTCCAGCTGCGTTTTCGCAGCGGCCACGACCTCGCCCAGCTGTACCGCGAAGGCAGCGACTCGCTCGACGAGGATGCCGGCCTGCAGCAGATCTTCCAGGCCGGTTACCACGAGTTCATCCAGCTCAAGCGCGAACCGGGGATTGCCGGCGAGCTGGTAATCGATGGGGTCGAGCGCTCGCTGCTGGTGGCCATCAGCGAGCAGGAAGAGCGCCTGGAGAAGGGCCTGCCATTTCTCGCCACGGTCGGTTCGGTCAGCCCCTATATCGGTCTGTTCGGCACCGTCTGGGGCATCATGAATTCCTTTATCGGCCTGTCCCAGGTACAGCAGGCGACGCTTTCCACGGTCGCCCCGGGCATCGCCGAAGCGCTGATCGCCACGGCCATCGGCCTGTTCGCAGCGATTCCCGCGGTGATCGCCTACAACCGCTTCAGTGCCCGCGTCGCCACCCTGACCTCGCGCTACTACGGCTTCGGCAACGAATTGCAGGGGCGTCTGCACCGCAAGCTGCACGCCGCCAGCAGCCACGTCAGCGCCGCCGCCTGAGGAGCCCGCCATGCGCAAGCCGATGAACAAACACGGCCCCAAGGCCGAGATGAACGTGGTGCCCTACATCGACGTGATGCTGGTGCTGCTGGTGATCTTTATGGTCACCGCGCCGATGCTCACCCAGGGGGTGAAGGTCGAGTTGCCCAAGGTCGCCAGTGAAGCGCTGCCCACCGATACCCAGCAGCAGATCCTCACCCTCTCGGTGCAGGCGGACGGTAGCTATTACTGGAACCTGGGCAGCGAACTGAACACCGAGCAGCAGACCGATAGCGCCGTGGGGCTGGAGGAAATGACTGCCCAGGTCACGCAGATCATCGCCGAACGTGGCGATACCCAGGTGTATATCCGTGCCGACCAGGCCGCCGACTACGCGACTGTGGTCGCCGGTATCGCCGCCTTGCAGCAGGGCGGGGTGAGCAACCTCGGCCTGGTTACCGAGGCGCCGCAGTGAGCAGTGTGCTGATGGATCGTCCCACTTCAATTGTCTGGCCCGGATTGCCAATTTCGCGTCTGCGCAATGCCCAGGCTGCGCTATTGACCCTGGTCCTGCATGCATTGGTGCTGGCGCTGTTGCTGGCCAACTGGCCGGTGGAAAAGCCCGCTGCGCCGAACATCAGCACCATCAGCATGCAATTGGTCAGCCTGCCGCCACCGGCGCCAGTGGTGGAAACCGCGCCGCCTGTGCCGGTCGAAGCCCCGCTGCCGGAGGTACGTGCGCCCGTGGAACCGCAGGTCGACCCGCGTATCGCCCAGCAGAAACTGGAGCAGGCTGCCCTGGCGCGCAATCGCGTGGAGCAACAGAAGGTCGAGCAGCAACGCCAGCGGCTTGAGCACAAGCGTCAGCAGCAGGCCCGCCTCGAACAGCAACAACGCGAGCAGGCGCAACAACGCCAAGCCGCCGAACAGCTTGCCGCGCAGCAACGTCAGCAGGCCGCCGATGCTGCTGCCGAGCAGGCGCGTAAGGCCGAAGCCGCAGCGGCGGCCAGCCGTCAGTACCTGCCGATTGCCAAACAGGCACCGGCTTACCCGCGGCGCGCACTGGACAAGGGCATCGAGGGTGAATGCACCGTCAGCTACACAGTCAACGCCCAGGGTCGGGTTGAACAGCCCGAGGTGGTGGGTGCCTGCCATCCCCTGTTTATCCGCCCCTCATTGGCTGCTGCGCAGAGCTTTCGCTACCAGCCGCGGGTGATCGAGGGCCGCGCCGTCGCCGTGCCCAATGTGAAAAACACCTTTACCTACCGCATCGAATAAACCCATGCCGCCACCCAGGCCGCTCTGTGTCGAGCGGTGCGGGCCGGTGCGCGCCAACCTTTTGCGAGAGCCGTGATGAACCAGGATCACCAACAGTTTCACGCCAGCCTTGAAGCCCACGACGATGTGGCCATCAACCCCAGCGCCAACCCGGCCCTGAGCGACTTGCTCAGCCCGGCGCGGCGCAATGTGCTCAAGGGCGGCCTTACGCTTGCAGCACTCGGCTTCTTCGCCGGCGGCATCAGTGCCTGCCGCAGTGCCGGGGCCAGCCCGCTGCTGGGCTTCAAGGGCGTGCCGGTGCAGATCGATCCTCAGTTCGACCGCGTGCTGGTCGCCGAAGGCTACAGCGCCACGCCGTTCTTCTCCTGGGGCGACCCGGTCGAGGCCGGCGCGCCGCAGTGGAACCCGGATGCCAGCGACGATTGGCAGGCCCAGCTCAAGCAGGCCGGCGACAACCACGACGGCATGGATTTCTTCGCCTTTGAGGGTGAGACCGATCGCGGTCTGCTGGTGATGAACCACGAATACGTCAACCCGCCGCTGCACCCCGGCAACCAGATCGACCAGAGCAAGCCGCGGCCGCTGAGTGAGGTGCGCAAGGAACAGGCCGCCCATGGCGTCTCGGTCATCGAGGTGAAAAAATCCGCTGACGGCCAATGGCAGCGGGTCATGGATTCGCCCTACAACCGCCGCATCAGTGCCCTGACTGCCATGCGCATCGCCGGCCCGCTGGCCGGGCATGAACTGATGAAAACGGTTGCCGACTCCAGTGGCCGCGAAGTGCTCGGCACCATCAACAACTGCGCCACCGGCGTTACGCCTTGGGGCACCTTCCTTACCTGCGAGGAAAACTGGCACAACTACTTCATCAACCGTGATCAGGCCGATTACGCCACGCGCGTGTCGCACAAACGCTATGGCCTGGCCAAAGAGGGCACCAGTAAAAACTACGCCTGGGAAACCGCCGACCCGCGCTTCGACGCTACCCCCGATCCGCAGCTAGCGCACGGTGGCTACGTCAACGAGCCCCATCGCTTTGGCTGGGTGGTGGAAATCGACCCCTTCGACCCGCAGGCCCAACCGATCAAGCGCACCGCCTTCGGCCGTTTTGGCCGTGAATGTGCGGCCCTGAGTCTGAGCGATGACGGGCGCATGGCCTTCTATTCCGGCGACGATGCCAAGGGCGAGTACGTCTACAAGTTCGTCCCCAGCGGGCGTTTCGACGCGGCCAACCCCAAGGCCAACCGCGACCTGCTCGACGAAGGCATCCTCTACGTCGCGCGCTTCGATGCCGACGGTTCCGGTCAATGGCTGGCCCTGGTGCATGGGCAGAACGGCCTGACCGCCGCCAATGGCTTTGCCAGCCAGGCCGAGCTGCTGCTCAACACCCGCGCGGCCGCCGATCAGGCCGGCGCCACGCCCATGGATCGCCCGGAATGGGCCAGCGTGCACCCTGCGAGCCGCGAGGTATATGTCGCCCTGACCAACAACGATGGCCGTGGCGACAAACAACCCACCGACAAAGCCAACCCGCGTGCGCAGAATCTGCACGGGCAGATCCTGCGCTTCAACGAACAGGACGCCGACCCCACCGCGACTGTCTTCAACTGGGAGCTATTCCTCCTCGCCGGCGAGCAGAAAGGCGCCAGGGACGCCAGCGGCAACGCCGTGCCAGCCAACCTCACCGGCACCACCAACGGCGACATCTTCTCCTCGCCCGATGGCCTGGCCTTCGACCGCCATGGACGGCTGTGGATCCAGACCGACTACGGCGACGACGAGCCGGCCATGCAGGCCATGGGCTGCAATCAATTGCTCTGCGCTGATCCGAGCACTCGCGAGGTCAGACGTTTTCTGGTTGGCCCGCGGGGCTGCGAAGTGACGGGTCTGGCCTGGAGCCCGGACGGCAAAACCATGTGGGCCAATATCCAGCACCCGGGTATCAGCTACCCGGCCAGCGACAACAAGACCCGCCCTCGCTCGACCACGGTGATGATCAGCAAAAACGATGGCGGTGTGATTGGCAGCTAGGGTTGCCAGGCGCTGGCCATAAGCCCGAGCGGAACAATGGGGGCGATGGGGTCGCCTCCGTCGCGCTCGAGGATCAGGGCCTTGGTCGTCTGAATCTGTTCGGCCCGATGCTGGTCGGGTCAATGGTCGCGGCGCCTGGTCAGTCGGCAATCAATTGGTCGACCAGGGCCGGGTCGTCGATAAAGCGATTGCGCGTACCCTGCAGGCTGCCGATCTTTTCGTTGCGGGCGTTTTCTTCGCCATCCGGCGGGTCCATCCGGTGCCACTGCTTGTACATGCGCACGTCGCCGACGATGGGCAGGCCGTACTCGATGTGCATATAGAAGATCGCCCGGGCGATATTGCCCTTGGCGGCGTCGCGCGGCTGCAGCACCTTGAAGCGGCTCTTGAGGTCGCAGCCGATGTCGGCGAACGGGCTCTGCGCGCCGGCGTCCAGCTCGCCGAACTGCGCCTTGCGTCGTACCTGTTCGACGCGGCTCAGCGCCGGATAGAGGTTATGCAGGTCGGCGGCCATATAGGCATAGCGCGGGTTCATGATGTTGCACTGGCGAGCGGTGATGCAGCGCAGGGCGCTTTTCAACTGCTTGCTGCTGTAGATCGGGCTGGCGCTGAGCAGTCCGCCACCACTTTCGCCGGTGAAGGCCTTGGCGCAATACAGCGAGGTGCCGCCGGCGCCATACAGCTCATTCCAGAACAACTGGTCGCGGACTTGCCGCTCGGCTAGCTGGCTCTGACCATTGGCCAGAGCCAGCAGGCTGAAACTGGCGGCCAGGCAAGCGAGGGCGATAACCACAGTACGCATGACAAGACCCCGCTGACCGCCGTGTTCGGCGTCTGTTGTTTTTGTAGGGTGGCCGTCTCTGACAACATCGACGACGCATGATAAAGCCGAAAAATGGGCGTCATGTAAGCCTTAGCTTACAGGGCGTGCTGCAGATCGCCACTACTGCGATCGGCGCCGGGCGGCTAACCTTCTGTTCATGGACGTAGCGCAGGAAGCGCAGAGTAACCAAAAGGGATACGCTGGATAGCCGCCAGGATGGTGCGCGCAACATGGATGTCAGTACACAGTCTGCAAAGGCCCCGCACCAGCGGGGTTTTCTTTTTTTGGGCGTTCGCCCTGTGTGGCGCTTCTGTCGCATCCCTCTCCGGTACAGCGATGCTCCACAACGGGGGCAATTTCCAGCGGCAGCCAGGCGTCGACGGCCAACGGCCAGTCGAATCGCTGGCGAACTGCAGTAAGCTGTGCCGATTGTGCACTCGCCGAGCCTCGCCATGCTGATCCAGCTTGTCCTCTGTGTCCCGCCATCGGTCCGCTTGGGCTGGCTGCTGCTCGCCGCGTTGAGCCTGGGTGCGATCCAGCCAGTGGCCGCCGCGCAGCTATACCGCGTGGGGGTGGAAGACGTCGATTACTATCCGATTTTTGCGGTGTCGGCGGACAACCAGTACCGCGGTTACGCCCGCGACCTGCTCGACCTGTTCGCCTCCCACGCGAAAATCCAGCTGCGCTATGTGCCGTTGCCGGTACGGCGGCTCTATCACGAATACTGGGCGGGTCGGCTCGACCTGGTATTCCCCGATAGCCCGCGCTGGCATGAGGTCGGTAAACCGCAAGCGCTGATTACCTACTCGCAGTCGCTGCTGACCTTCCAGGATGTGATGCTGGTGCTGCCGGCGCGGTTGGGCCAGCCGCGTGAGCGTTTTCGCAAGCTCGGCTTCGTCCGTGGCTTCACCCCCTGGAAGTTTCATGCCGAGATCGCTGCCGGCGAAGTGGAGATCCACCGGGCGCCGAACCCGGAGGGCCTGATCCGGATGACCCTGGCGGGCTACATCGACGGTGCCAACATGGCCCGGCAGGTCGCGCGCTACCACCTGGGCCAACTCGAGCGGCCGGATGCCCTGGTGGCAGAACCCAGCTTGTTGCAGTCCAGCGACAGCCACTATTACCTGTCGAGCATCCGCCATCCCGAGCTGATCCAGCGCTTCGATGCCTTCCTGCGCAGCGAGCGGCAGGCGGTCGCTGCGCTGAAGGCGAAGTACGGGCTGTGAGCCAAGGCGTCAGCGGTTGTGCACGTATCCAGGCCGCAGCAGGCGAGCGTTTGCTCACGTCGAGCCACGCGGTGGGATCCGTGGTGCTTAGCGGGTCATCTTCTTGACGAACACCACCACGAACAGCGCCATGGTGAAGCTGCCGACAAAGGCCTCGAAGGCGGCGATCGGCCGGGCCAGGCCCTGGGGTGTGATATCGCCGTAGCCCAGGGTGGTGAAGGTGACCACGCTGAAGTACAGGCAGTCGAGCAGGTCCGTCAGATTGGCCCACAGGCCGCGCTCGAGTGCCAGGCCCAGGCGCAGGTCGCCTTGCTGCACGCCGACCAGGAAGTACAGCAGACCGCATAGGCCGATCAGGCCGAGGGAGAACAGCACCACGTTGAGTGGCTTCTCGCCGTAGCCGCTGAACAGGTCGACCACCCAGGACAGCAGGCGCCGGCCCGAGTGGCGTGGCATCTGCAGGCGACGCATGACCATCTCGCGATGGAAGAACAGCCCGGCCTGCTCGAACAGTCCGGCTTGTTCCAGGTGCAGGCGCAGGTTGCGATAGGTTTCTTCGGCCTCCTGAAACAGCTGGATGGCGGCCGCGGTGTGGCCGCTGCGCAGTTGCTCGCGGCCTTTGCGCTCCTGTAGCAGCTGGCGATCCCAGATGACGTTGTCCAGCCGCGCGCCGTCGAGCAGGATGCCCAGCAGGTTGCAGTCGCGCAGATCGGCGCAGTGCAGGTTGGCCCGGCGCAGGTCGGCCTTCATCAGCGAGCTGCCGCGCAGGTCGAGGGCGAACAGGTGGGCATTCTGCAGGTTGGCGCGGTACAGGTCGGTGTCGCGCAGGCTAAAGCCCGCGTGGCCACCGTGGTTGACCAGATCGATACCGGCCAGCTCGGCGTTCTTCAGTTGGAAACCTGCCATCGGTGGGCCGTTGCGTGCGCGCAACTCCAGGGCGGCGCCGAGCCCGTCGACCCGGCGCTTGTCCACGGCGGCATCCTGCCAGAAGGCTTCCTCGACATACGGTGCGGCCATAGGGCAACCCTGGTCGGGACTTCCTGGTCGGCGGCTGGCGAATGCGCGGTGTGGCCCGCGTGGGTCAGCCTTTTACTTGCTGCGCCACCCACTCGGCATAGGCGTCGATGAACTTTTTCAGGAACGGCTTGATGCCGTCGCCGAGTTCGCCGCTCTCTTCGAAGAGGCTGCCGGCATTGCCTATGTAAGCTTCCGGCTGCTGCATCATCGGCACATCGAGAAACACCATGGACTGGCGCAGGTGCTGGTTGGCGCCGAAGCCGCCGATGGCGCCCGGCGAGGCACTGAGCACGGCACCGGGTTTGCCGCTCAAGGCGCTCTGGCCATAAGGTCGCGAGCCGACGTCGATGGCGTTCTTCATCGGTGCCGGCACCGAGCGGTTGTATTCCGGGGTGACGAACAGCAGCGCGTCGGCGGCCTTGAGCTTGGCGCGGAAGCGGATGTAAGCCTCGGGCGGCTGGTCGTGGTCGATATCCTCGTTGTACAGCGGCAGGTCGCCGATCTCGACGATCTCCAGTTGCAGCGAGGCCGGCGCCAGTTCGATCAGGGCCAGGGCCAGTTTGCGGTTGATCGAGCCCTTGCGCAGGCTGCCGACCAGGACGGCGATGTGGTGAACCTTGTTCATGACGACTCCTTGCCAGAGAGAGTGGAAGAGGGGGGTGAACTGAAACTATAGACCGCCCGGCGCTGGGCATTGGACACTCATGGTGCTAGCGGGCGAAGGCGTCGAGCAGGTCCTCGACGAAGGCCAGCTGCGCCTCGCTCGGCTGGCGACCGCGGGGGGCGATGGTCTGCCTGTATGCGGCCATACGCCCGTAGGGTGCGCTGCGCGCACCGGGGGCGGACCCTCCTGCGAAATATCCGAACCCATAGCCCGGATTCCATCCGGGATACCCCTGCACATGGCGTGCTGTACCGGCAGCCCGCAACGAAAAAAGCCGGGCCACCCGGGCCCGGCAAATAGATGCTGGAGAGCAATCGTGCCGGTGTTGCCTGTTACCAGAGTGACAGGCTGTAGCTGAGGATCAGGCGATTCTCGTCCAGGTCACTGCCGATGTTGCTGCGGGTGGTGGCGTTGCGCAGGCGCAGGCCGAAGTTCTTCAGCGGGCCGCTCTGCACCACGTAGGCGATATCGGTGTTGCGCTCCCAGGTCTTGCCCTCGCTCAACCCGGCGCCACGGTCGACGTTGTCGCCGGACAGGTAGCGGGTCATCAGGCTCAAACCGGGCAGGCCGAGGCCGGCGAAGTTGTAGTCGTAGCGCGCCTGCCAGGAGCGCTCGTCCTGGTTGCCGAAGTCGTTGATCTGCACCAGGTTGACCAGCGCGTTGTCGGCGCCGGCGACGTAGGCGAAGCCGGTGTCGCCGGACAGGTGCTGGTAGCCGGCGGTGAATCCGTGGCCGCCCAGACGGTAGGTGAACAGCGCGCCGAAGGCGTGGTTGTCGATGTTGCTGCCGCCGTCGTCGCTGGAGCGGGCGTAGCGGATATCCGACTTGAAGCTCTGGCCCTCGCCCAGCGGCAGCTGGTGCACCAGGTTGACCAGGTGCTGCTGGTAGATGCCGTCCAGGCCGCCGTAGTAGTAGCTGCTGGCGAGCTCGGGGGTCCACTGGTAACGGCCGCCGGCGAAGAGGAATTCGTCGCTGGTCTTGGCGCTGCCCAGGACGATATTGCGCTTGCCGCCGTTGAATACGGTCATTTCCTGGTTGTCCGAGGAGTCGCGCTGGTTGACCCGGTCGATGCGCCCGAGGTCCAGGCTCAGGCCTTCGACCTCGTTGCTGCTGAGCCAGGCGCCGCGGAAGGTCTGCGGCAGCAGGCGGCTGTCGTTGCGCATCAGCGCCGGCAACACCGGCTGCAGGGTGCCGAGCTTGAGGGTGCTGTTGGAGGCGCGCAGCTTGGCGGTCAGGCCGGCCTCGCCGTACTCGTCCTGGGCACGCCTGGGCGCCTCGCGGTCGCTCTTGAGGATGCCGGTGCCGGTGCGATCCGGGCTGGAATCGAGCTTGATCCCGAGCAGGCCGATGGCGTCGACGCCGAAGCCGATCGGGCCTTCGCTGTAGCCGGACTCGAAGCGCAACATGAAGCCCTGGGCCCATTCCTCGGCCTTGCTCTGGGCCGCTCCGTCCTGGCGGAAGTCGCGGTTCATGTAGAAGTTGCGCGTATCCAGCACCGCCTTGCTGTCGTCGATGAAGGCCGCACTGGCCGGGGCGGCCAGGCCCAGGGCGATGCCGGCACCGAGCAGCTGGCGGGCGAATTTCGGGGTGTGTCGCATGGGTATTTCCTCTTGTTGTTATTGTGGCTAGGACTTTTTTGCCCACGGCCGTCCTGGCAGCGCCTGCCGGAACAGCGCCGTGGGCTTGGGGTGAATCCGAAAAAAAGCGCGGGCCCAAGGGCGGGCTCGCGTTTTCGCTCAAGGGTTACAAGGCATCACGCAGCCCCATGGGCTGCGCGCGGAACAGCCGCGCATCCATCAGGCGTGGCTGGCGCACGATGGGCATGAAATCCATGCGCGCGAGGATGTCGCGCTCCAGATCCACGCCAGGGGCGATCTCGATCAGCTCCAGGCCGTCGACGCTCAGCTGGAACACGCAGCGTTCGGTGACGTAGAGCACCGGCTGACCGCGCTCGGCGGCGAGGCGGCCGGCGAAGGTGCGCTGCTCGACCTCGGCGACGAACTTGCGCAGCGCGCCGTCCTCGACGATGCGCAGCCGGCCGTCCTCGATGCGGATGTCCTGCGGGCCGGCGCTGAAGGTGCCGACGAACACCACCCGCTTGGCGTTCTGGCTGATGTTGATGAAGCCACCGGCGCCCGACAGGCGGCTGCCGAACCTGGACACGTTGAGGTTGCCGGCGGCGTCGGCCTGGGCCAGGCCGAGAAAAGCCAGGTCGAGGCCGCCGCCGTCGTAGAAGTCGAACTGGTAGGGCTGGTCGAGCAGCGCGCTGTGGTTGCTCGCCGCGCCGAAGTCCAGACCCGAGGCGGGAATGCCGCCGATCACCCCGGGTTCGGCGGTCAGGGTCAGGCGCTCGATCACCCCTTCCTCGGCGGCCACCGCGGCGACACCTTCGGGCATGCCGATGCCGAGGTTGACCACCGCGCCGGCCCTGAGCTCCAGGGCGGCGCGGCGGGCGATCAGCTTGCGTACGTCCAGCGCCAGCGGCGCCAGGCTGTCCACCGGCACCCGGGTCTCGCCGGCGAAGGCCGGGTTGTAGGCGGTGGCGAAGGTCTGCTGGTGATTCTGCGGCTCGGCGACCACCACGCAGTCGACCAGGATGCCGGGGATCTTCACCTCGCGTGGATTGAGCGAACCGCGTTCGACGATGCGCTCGACCTGGGCGATGACCATGCCGCCGGAATTGTGCGCGGCCATGGCGATGGCCAGACTCTCGATGGTCAGCGCCTCGCGCTCGAAACTCAGGTTGCCATCCGCATCGGCACTGGTGGCGCGGACGATGCCGACGTGGATCGGCAAGGTCGGGTAGAACAGGTAGTCCTCGCCGTCGATCGGCATCAGCCGCACCAGCTCGGTGGTGGTGCGCTGGTTGAGTTTGCCGCCACCGTGGCGCGGGTCGACGAAGGTGCCCAGGCCGACCCGCGACAGCTGCCCCGGCTTGCCGGCGGCGATGTCGCGGAACAGCTGGGAGATCACCCCCTGGGGCAGGTTGTAGGCCTCGATGCGGTTGTCCACCGCCAGCTTCTGCAGCCCCGGCACCAGGCCCCAATGGCCGCCGATCACCCGCCGCACCAGGCCTTCGTGGGCCAGATGATTGAGGCCGCGGCCCTTGCCGTCGCCCTGGCCGGCGGCATACACCAGGGTCAGGTCGCGCGGTGCCTGTTCGCTCTGGAAACGCTGCTCCAGGGCGATGGCGATCTGTTCGGCGAAACCGATGCCGACGAAGCCGCCGGTGGCGACGTTGGCGTTATCGGCGATGCGCGCCACCGCGGCGGCGGCTGTCATGATCTTGCTCATGGCGGTGTACTCGTGACGAAAAGGGGTCTCGACCGTAGGAGCGGGGGGGACGCCTAGTTCCATGCCCGCGAAACCCATCGCGGGCATGGCCCGCTCCTACGGATGCATCGGTTCAGAAACTGCCAAACAGCGTGCCCAGGGTGATCACCACCGCCAGCGCCACCATGGGGAAGCCGACGGTGTTGACGAAGATGAACTTGTACGACTCGCGGTGGGTCAGCTTGCAGATCGCCAGCAGCGAGATCACCGCGCCGTTGTGCGGCAGGGTGTCCATGCAGCCGGAGGCCATGGCGGCGACCCGGTGCAGCAACTCGGGGCTGATGCCGGCGGCGGTGGCCAGGGTCAGGTACTGCTCGCCGAGGGTCTTGAGGGCGATCGACATGCCGCCCGAGGCCGAGCCGGTGATGCCGGCGAGGATGTTCACCGCCACCGCCTCGGATACCAGCGGGTTGCTCGACACGCCGAGGACCAGGTCGCGGATCACCACGAAGCCGGCCAGCGAGGCGATCACGGTACCGTAACCGACTTCTGCGGCGGTGTTGAGGATCGGCAGCATGGAGCCGAAGGCGCCGTCGTTGACGGTTTTCTTCAGGTCCAGCCAGCGCTGCCAGTGCAGGCCGATGAGCAGGACGATCGCGGCGCCGAGGGCGACGATGATCGACCAGATGCCGATCAGCGACCTGGCGTCCTGCAGGCCGCCGAATTCCGGCTTGGCCAGGTAGCTGGCGTCGAGGTTCGGCAGCACCTGCTTGGCCATCAGGAAGTTCAGCGCGATCACCAGCAGGATCGGCAGCAGCGCCAGCCAGAAGCCGGGGATGTGGCGGTTGTCCTCGGCCACCGGGTCGTCGCTGTGGCTGCCGTAGCCTTCGCCGGCGGCTTGCAGCTTGCGCGCCTGGGCGCTCAGCCACCAGGTGCCGAGGCCGAACATGATCAGCCCGGCGATCAGGCCCAGGCCCGGCGCGGCGAAGGCGTCGGTGCCGAAGAAGGGGTTGGGGATGGCGTTCTGGATCGCCGGGGTGCCGGGCAGGGCGGTCATGGTGAAGGTGAAGGAACCCAGGGCGATGGCGCCGGGGATCAGCCGCTTGGGAATCGCGGCTTCGCGAAACAGCGCCGCGCCGATCGGGTACACGGCAAAGGCCACCACGAACAGCGACACGCCGCCGTAGGTGAGGATGCCGCAGGCCAGCACTATGGCGAGGATCGCCCGCTGGCTGCCGACCTTGGCGACTATGCCGTGGGCGATGGCGCGGGCCGAGCCGGAGTCATCCATCAGCTTGCCGAACAGCGCACCGAGCAGGAACAACGGGAAGAACTGGATGACGTAGCCGCCCATGGCCTTCATGAACACCTGGGTGTAGGTCGGCAGCAGCAAGGCGATATCGCCGGAGAACAGCAGGGCGAGCAGGGCCAGCAGCGGGGCGAGGATCAGTACGTTGATGCCGCGGTAAGCGAGGTACATCAGCAGTGCGAGGGAAATCAGAATACCGAGGGTACCCATGGTCGGGGCGTTCCTTTTTGTTGTTGTTTTACGGCGCCACTCTGCGGTGCGCCGAACGTCGAGCATCCGGGCAGTGGCCCGGTGCGGTGGATGGACAAGCTTTAGCGAAAGCCGTGCCAAGTCGTTCGAGGGGGCGTTGGGGAAAGCTGAAGAGCAGGCTGCGGGCCAGGTGCAATGGGGCTTGGCGCCCTGTGTCGGCGGGCGGCGTCGTGCCCGGGCGCCGCTGTCGGGCCAAATGCGAGTGTCTGCTTGGCTGGACATGCTCAGTGGGGCGGTGGCCGTCGAAGGCATTGTCCAGTTCTCTGGACGGCGGCGCGGCGGAGCGCGGCCCTCGTTGCTTGGTCGGTAAGGCGTACTTGCGCAGGGGGAAGGGGGATTTTCGCTATCGCTTGGTGGACTGTAGCTGCGCTCCTGATCGGAACGCCGCTCGATCCGCCCTACGGACAGATGGTGGCTGCCGAATTTGGAAGCAAGCCACGATTCGTAGGGTGCCACTCGCCGCAGGCAGTGCACCATGGTTGATCGGCGCGGGACAAAAGGTGGCGGACTGTTCGCTGCGCTCCTGAGTCCGCCCTACGGGCTGTGCGGTGCAGCGGGATTCCGTTCTAGCGCGCGCTCAAGCCGTGTTGCTGCAGCTTGCTGTACAGGCTGGCGCGGGAGATGCCCAGTTCAGTGGCGGTGCGCCGGCGGTTGCCGTTGCAGGCGGCCAGGGCGTGCTGCAGGGCGCGGCGTTCGGCCTCGGCGATGCTTTCGGCCAGCGGCCGCAGTGTGCCTGCGAGCGCTTCGGCAGTGGTCGGCGGCTCGGCCGGCAGCGCTTGTGCCAGCAGGCCCGGTGCGGCCAGCAGCGGCTGCAGTTGCGCGGGCTCCAGCAAGGCCCCGTCTGCGTCCAGTTGCGCGCGCTCGAGCAGGTTGCGCAGCTCGCGCACGTTGCCCTTCCAGGGCTGGGCGCCGAGCAGGGCCAGGGCCGTGGGGCTGAGTTCCATGGGCGGCTGGCCGGAGCGGTTGGCGATGTCGTCGAGCAGGTGCTCGACCAGCGCCGGGATGTCCTCGCGGCGCTCGCGCAGCGGCGGCACCTGCAGGGCCAGGACGTTGAGGCGGTAGTAGAGGTCGTCGCGGAACTGGCCGGCGGCGACCTTGGCCTCCAGGTCGATATGGGTGGCGGCGATCACCCGCACATTGAGCGGCTTGACCTGGTTCGAGCCGAGCGGCTCGACCTCCTGTTCCTGCAGCACGCGCAGGAGCTTGGCCTGCAGCGGCAGGGGCAGGTCGCCGATCTCGTCGAGGAACAGGGTGCCGCCGTTGGCCACCTCGAACTTGCCGATGCGGCCCTTGCGGTCGGCGCCGGTGAAGGCGCCGGGCGCGGTGCCGAACAGCTCGGCCTCGACCAGGGTTTCCGGGATGGCCGCGACGTTGACCGCGACGAAGGGGCCGTTGGCCCGCGGCGACAGGTTGTGGATGCCCTGGGCCAGCAGCTCCTTGCCGGTGCCGGTCTCGCCGCGCAGCAGCACAGTGGCGTCCAGTTGCGCGGCGCGCCGGGCCATGCGCTTGACCTCGCTGGCCGGCGCGCTGCTGCCGATAAAACCGGCGATGGTGTAGCGCGCCCGCCGCGCCTTGGCCAGTTCGTTCTGGGTGTCCAGCAGCTGGTTCTGCAGCACATTGAACTTGGCCATCAAGGGCTTCAGGTGGCGGGCACGGTCGAACAAGACGAAACCCAGGGCGCCGACCAGGGTGCCATCCTCGTCGCGCAGGGGAATGCGGGTGACCACGAAATGCTCGCTGCCGAAGGCCATCAGGTCGAGCATGCTCGGCTGGCCGCTTTCCACCACCTCGCGCAGCCGGCTGGCCGGCAGCACCTCTTCGATCTCCTGGCCGAGCACGCTGCGCGGATCCGTGATGCCGACTTTCTCGGCGTACTTGTCGTTGATCCAGACGATCCGCGCCTGGCGGTTGACCGCGATGGTGCCCTCGCACTGGGCGTTGAGGTGGTCGAACAGCAGCGGCATGGCCACCGCGCGAAAGCGTTCGGGCGAGACGCCGATGATCAGGCCGTGCTGGTCGAGGTCGTCGCGGGATATGGCCATGGCAGCAGGGGTTCCAAGGAGTGATGCAGGCGATTATGGGAGCCGGCGCCTGGCCGAGGCAAGGCAGGCGCGCCCCGCTCGGGCCCGGCGGCTGCCGAGCCTGCCGCCGCCGGGGACGGGCGCACCGATCGAGCGGGTTTCAGGGCCCGCCATACACCTCGTTGGGCAGCCAGGTGGCCAGCGGCTGGAACCAGAACACCAGAGCCAGGCCGAGCAGCTGCAGGGCGATGAAGGGCGCGACGCCCAGGTAGATATCGCGGGTGGTGATGCCCGGCGGGCACACGCCCTTGATGTAGAACAGGGCGAAGCCCACCGGCGGGGTGAGGAACGAGGTCTGCAGGCACATGGCGAACAGGATGGCGAACCACAGGGGATCCACCCCCATGGCGAACAGCACCGGCGCCACCAGCGGCAGGATGATCAGGGTGATCTCCACCCAGTCGAGGAAGAAGCCCAGCAGGAAGGTGATGAACAGCACCGTCAGCAGCACGCCGGTCTGGCCGAACGGCAGGCCGGTCAGCGCCGCGCGCACCACATCGTCGCCACCGAGGCCGCGCAGCACGGCGGCGAACACCGTGGCGCCGATGAAGATGCCGAAGATGAACGCGGTGGTCCGGCTGGTCTGGTACAGCGCCTCCTTGAGCACGTCCAGGTTCAGGCGGCGGCTGAGCGAGGCCATCAGCAAGGCGCCGGCCGCGCCCACGGCCGAGGCCTCAGTGGTGGTAGCGATGCCGAAGAAGATCGAACCGAGCACCGCGAGAATCAGCGTCAGCGGCGGCACCACGGCCCAGAACACGTCGAGCAGGGCGCGGGCGTCCAGCTGCGGGCGATTCTTCGGCGCCGGGGCGAAGTCCTTCTTCAGCCAGGACACGATGACGATATAGAGGATGTACAGGGCGGCGAGCATCATCCCGGGAATCAGCGCGCCCATGAACAGCTTGCCGACCGAGGCCTCGGAGGTGCCGAGGCGATCGGCCATCAGCACCAGCATGATGCTCGGCGGCACCAGGATGCCCAGGGTGCCCACCGAGCAGGCGGTGCCGACCGCCAGGGACTTGTTGTAGTTGGCCTGCAGCATGGGCCCCAGCGAGAGCATGCCGAGCAGCACCACCGAGGCGCCGACGATGCCGGTCGAGGCGGCCAGCAGCACGCCGACGATCACCACGGTGATCGCATAGCCACCGCGCAGCGGCCCGAGCACCCGCACCAGGCTGTGCATCAGGCGTTCGGCGATGCCGGAGCGATCGAGCATGATGCCCATGAAGATGAACAGCGGCAGCGCCACCATCAGTTCGTTGGCGACGATGCCGTAGATGCGCGCATCCAGCACACCGATGGTGCCGCCCCAGGTGAACCAGAGGTCGGCGTCGAAATATTCCACCAGCACATGGCCGGTGATGGCGAAGACCAGACCGATGCCGGCCAGCGACCAGGCCACCGGGAAACCGAGCAGCAGCAGGACCATGAAGCTGGCGAACATGGCCATGACGAGAATTTGTTCCAGACCCATTACTTCAGCCTCGTGATCAGGGATGCGGATGGCCGCCGTTGCGGTCATCGTCAGGCGTTTGGATGGCCCGGGGGAAATGCCACAGCAGGGTGCTGCAGCGCGAGGCGCGGGAGAACAGGGCGATGCCCACCAGGAGCAGGCCCAGCGGCAGCACGCTCTTGAACAGGAAGCGGTAGGGCAGCCCGCTCGGCGCCTGCGAGTGTTCCTGGTAGACGAAGGCGGTGTAGGCATAGGGGACCAGGGCGTGGATCATCAGGTAGATGACCGGCAACGCCAGCAGGACGATGCCCAGCAGTTCGATCAGGGCCTGGCGGCGCGGGGAGAATTTCTCGCGCAGGACGTCGACGCGCACGTGATCGTCGCGCACCACGGCGTAGGCCAGGGCCAGCATCATCGCCGCGCCGAACAGGTGCCAGGAGAGTTCTTCCAGGGCGATCGAGCCACGCGCCATGACGAAGCGGCTGAACACGTTGCTCAGCACCACCAGCAGAACCGCCAGCCACAGCCAGGCGCTGGCCCGGCCGATGGCGACGATAAAGCGATCCAGGCGCCAGGACAGGCGGTTGCTCGGTAGCGGGTCGGGTTGCGCCGCTGGTGCGGGCAGGTCGGTTGGAACGGGTGGCTGAGACACGGAAACCTCGGACGCTCAGGGAAAGGGAGTCGACGGGCGCCGGTCTGGCCGGGCCCGTCCGGGTTCCGCGATCAGTCGTGCTGGTAGAAGTCCCGCGGCAGGTAGCCCATGCCGTGCCAGGTGGCGTGGTGGGCCATGAACTCGCGCTGGCTGGTCAGCACGCGCTTGAACATGGCGTCCTGCCCGGCGATTTCGTCGAGCACCTCATTGGTCACGCGCTGCAGTTCGCGCAGGACCGGCTCGGGCAGCACCCGGGCCTGCACCCCTTCCTTCTTGTACTCGGCGAGGGCGGTCGGTTGTGCCCATTCGCTCTCGGCGAAGCCCTTGAGGGTGGCCGACTCGCAGCCCATCTCGATCAGTGCGCGGCTCTGCGGCTCGAGCTTGTCCCAGACGCCCTGGTTGACCAGCAGGTGGGAGGTGGTCAGGGTCTGGTGCCAGCCCGGCATGATGTAGTTCTTGATGATCTGGTCGAGGCCGAGCATCTTGTCGATCGCCGGCTGGGAGAACTCGGTGGCGTCGATGGTCTTGCGCTCCAGCGCCTGGTAGATCTCGCCGCCGGGAATCATGGTGACCGAGGCGCCGAGCTTCTCCAGCACCTTGCCGCCGATGCCGGCGAAACGGATGCGCAGGCCATCGAAGTCCTCCAGCTTCTCGATCGGCTTGGCAAACCAGCCGGCGCCTTCCGGGCCGATGATGCTGCACAGCATCGGGTGGATATTGTGCGGGGCGTAGATCTCCTCCAGCAGCTTCTTGCCGTCGCCCTGGTAGTACCAGGCCAGGTAGGCCGGCGGCTCCATATTGAAGGGCGCGCCCGAGTACAGCGGCAGGGCGGGGATGCTGCCCTGGTCGTAGCCGATCCAGGTATAGCCGGCCGGGTACTTGCCGGTGCTCACCGCATTCATGATCTCGAACGGCGGCACCAGCTCGCCCGGCTCGTAGTAGCGCAGCTGGATATCGCCGCCGGAGATGGCCTTGAGCGATTCGGAGAGGTGCTTGACCGGAGTGGTCAGGCCCACCAGGTGCGAGGGAAAGGCCAGGGGCACCTGCCAGCGGATTTTCTCAGCCAGCGCCGGGGTGGCGAGCAGGCTGCCGGCGAGCAGGGCGGCGGCGGTGATGCCTTGGGTCAGGCGGGATAGCTGTTGTTTCATCGACATGCTGGAGTTCCTTCTTGTTGTTTTTGTCTGGGCTGCCGGTCGGGCAGTGGCCAAGGCGAAGCGGGGCGGATCGCGCCCCGTCAGCTGCAGCGGTCGACGCCGCAAGGGCGCCGGCAATTAGCCTGTGGGACTAAGCAGATTCTGTGCCTCATTGAATAAATCCTTTTAAATCAGATTATTAGGTTGTTTCAGGACGACCAGGCGAAGCAGTCAGTCCGTAAATCTGGACAGTCTCCGCGATAGCTTGGTCAGGATGTCCAGAAATTCAGACAGCTGTCCGTAAATCCGGACCTCGCCTTCCTGTGCCGCGCGAGGATGGCGGTGCAGCCGGGCAACCTGCTAGAGACTAGACGCTGGCGTCGTACCCGTGACTCATGCCATGCGCCAATGGCGCGCCTGCGGTGCATCTGCGATAGTCGATCGGCTAAGCCGCGGGGGCATCAAGTCGGCAGTGGTCCGGGTTCTGGCGGGATGACAACGAGACAGCCGCGCAGTGCGCGGCTGTCTGATTGGCCATGTAGCCGTTAACTGTCGCGAGCTCTGCAGGCGCGAAGACTATCTGTCCTCGTTGCTTTTAGCTTGGCTGCTCAGCCTGTAGTGGCCGGGGCTCTCTCCCGTCCATTGCTTGAACGCCCGGTGAAACGCGCTCGCCTCACGGAAACCGGCCTTTTCGGCAATATCGCTGATGCTCATAGCTGAATTGCGCAGGCATTCGAAGGCAATGCTACGGCGTACTTCGTCTTTCAGTTCCTGGAAGGAGAATCCCTCCCGCTGCAGCTGACGGCGGAAACTGGCGATGCTCAGGCCGCGTTCGTCGGCCATGTCCGCGAGTGTGGGCCAGTGTTGGTAATGACAATTGCGCAATTGCTTGAAGACCTGACTGCTAAGCCCTTGGCGATTGATGAAGCGAACGATGAGCCATTGCGGTGAAGTGCGCAGAAAAACCTTCAGTGAGGCGAGGTCTTGCACCACAGGCAGGCGCAGGTAGCTGCTGTCGAACGCTATTTCGGTAGGCGTGGTTTCGAAGGTCAGGTTCGGCCCCCAGAACAGGTGGTCGTCGCCATGGGCCGGTCGCGGGTGGGCGAATTGCGAACGGCTGATGGGCAGGCGGCGTCCCGCCAGCCAGCACAGCAGGCCGAGCACCACCGTCAGGAAGGTTTCCTCGGCGTCGCTGCTGGCGGGCCTGTCCTGCTGGCGGTTTTCCAGGCGGATCACCGCCTGTTTGCCGCGTACGCAGAGGTTGCCGCGGATGTCGCGCAGAAACAGGCCGAGGCTTTTCAGGCATTGCTCGAGGGCCTGGCCGATGCTGGAACACTGAATCAGGCCGCGGCTAATCAGGGCAAAACTGCCCATGGGCATGCCGTGGGAGTCGAGGCCGAGGAACTCATCGTCCAGCTCGCGGGCGACGGCCAGCCACAGCTTGGCGAAAGCGCTGGCCGATACCCGTCCGGAGAGATCCGTCAACTGTTGCGGGTCAATCCCGGCTTCGGCCAGGACGCTGGCAATCTGCTGGGGGTGTCCTTGCAGCCCGTGCAGGGCGACCTGGACGAAATACACGGCCACCGAGTCCTTTTCTTGCATAGCCTCGCTCATTTCATTGCGGCCTGGCCGCCAGGAGTTGCAAAAAGCATCAGGTAAACGGGTCATTTTCGGCATAGGCCGGGGGGCATGCCGTCTTTAGACTGGCCGCCAGTGTAACCCCGGCCAGGCCCGTGCTGCTGGGCCGGTCGATAGCCACGCCAGCGGAGTGTTCCATGTCTACCCCCGAAGTCTATATCGTCAGCGCTGCCAGAACGGCCATTGGATCCTTTGGTGGTGCACTCAAGGACGTGCCGCCAGTGCAACTGGCCACCAGCGCATTGAGCGCGGCGCTTGAACGCAGCGGTTGCGCCCCCGAGCGTATCGGTCATGTGGTGATGGGCAATGTCATCCCCACCGAGACGCGCGATGCCTATCTCGCCCGGGTTGCGGCAATGAATGCCGGTATCCCCAAGGAAACCCCCGCGTTCAACGTCAATCGCCTCTGTGGTTCCGGCCTGCAGGCGATCATTTCGGCGGCGCAAAGCCTGCTGCTGGGCGATTGCGAGATGGCCATTGGCGGCGGCGCCGAATCCATGAGCCGCGGCCCCTATTTGCTGCCGGGGGCGCGCTGGGGTGGGCGCATGGGCGACATGCAGGCCGTCGACTACATGCTCGGTATCCTCCACGATCCGTTCCAGCGCATTCACATGGGCATTACCGCCGAGAATATTGCCGAACTGCATGGCATCAGCCGCGAAGAGCAGGATGCCCTGGCGCTGGTCAGTCAGCAGCGTGCGGCGCGGGCGATTGCCGAAGGACGTTTCGCCGGCCAGATCGTGCCGGTTGAAATCAAGAGCCGTAAAGGCACGCAGCTGTTCGAGGTCGATGAGCATGTGCGTGGCGACACCTCGATCGAGCAACTGGCGGGCATGCGCACCGCGTTCAAGCCGGGCGGCACGGTCACCGCCGGCAACGCCTCGGGACTCAACGACGGCGCGGCGGCGGTGGTTCTGGCCACGGGCGCAGCGGTGCAGGCCGATAACCTGCGCCCGCTGGCCCGCCTGGTCAGCTATGCGCATGCCGGTGTCGAGCCCGAGTTGATGGGCCTGGGGCCGATTCCGGCCACCCGCCTGGCCCTGCAGCGCGCCGGCCTCAAGGTCGCCGACCTGGATGTGATCGAGGCCAACGAAGCCTTCGCCGCCCAGGCCTGCGCCGTGGCCCGCGCGCTCGACTTCGACCCGGCCAAGGTCAACCCGAACGGTTCGGGCATCTCCCTCGGCCACCCGGTCGGCGCCACCGGGGCGATCATCGTCACCAAGGCCATCCACGAACTGCATCGCACCCAGGGTCGCTATGCCCTGGCGACCATGTGCATCGGCGGCGGCCAGGGTATCGCCGCGATCTTCGAGCGCGTGTGAGCGGAGGGGAGACGAGCATGAACGACGCAAATGTGGGTGTCATCGGCGGCGCCAGCATGGGCCGCGGGATTGCCCGGCTGTGTGCCCTGGCAGGGTTGTCCGTCGCGCTGGTGGACCTATCCGAAGCCGCCCTGGCCAAGGCCGTGGCGACCATTGCTCGCTACAACTGATCAGCGGCTGCCAGGGACGGGCTGCCGCCGGCTTTTTCCGGGAGTCATGACGCCATGAATCGCAAACGATCGTTCGCCTTGGATTGCCCCGACCAGTCAGGCGCGGTAGCGCTCTCGCGCCTCGAGCAGATCCGCGGCCAGGCGCTTGAACTGTTCGCCGAGCGCGGCTTTGCCGAGGTGAGCATGCGTGAGCTGGCCCTGCATCTGGGGATAGGTGCGGGCTCGGTGTACCACCATTTCGCGAGCAAGGAGCAACTGCTGTTCGAGCTGATCGAGGAGCTCTATGAGGACCTGCTCGACGCGGCCGTGCTCACCGACAAGGGCAAAGCCCAGGGCCGCCTGCAGGTGCTGTTGCAGGCCCATATAGCCCTGCACGAGCGCCGCGGCCTGCATTTTCTGCTGGCCGAGCGGGAGTATCGCTGTCTCACGCCGCAGCACCAGGGGCAGATCGAGCAGCTGCGCAGGCGCTATGAGGAAAAGCTCATGACGCTGCTGCTGGAGGCCGGCGCGACAGGCCCGCTGCCGGTGCTCAAGGCTAACGTGCAAGGTGTCGTCGCCTGGCTGAACAACCTGCCAGCCTGGCTGGGTCAGTCCGGTTTGACCCCGGCGCAGCGGCAGGAGGTGATAGGCGCAATCGTTCTCGGTTCTCTGTCTGGCGTTCTCAAGCAGCCGGCAACGGCTGCAGAAAACGCAACCGTAGTTGCGTTGCGCGTCCCCGGTACAAGCCCGCGAGGCTGACCTTCTATCAATAGGGGCATGCTCAATGCCCTCTCACTACCTGAGTGACTCAATCATGTCCGACTACCAAGCCCCCCTGCGCGACATGCGCTTCGTGCTCAACGAAGTGTTCGAAGTATCCAAGCTGTGGGCCCAACTGCCGGCCCTGGCCGAAGTGGTGGACGAAGACACCGCCAGCGCCATTCTCGAGGAAGCCGGCAAG
>NZ_JAWVXU010000029.1:0-44121 GCF_033723075.1 Pseudomonas sp. | reverse complement strand
GGCTCTGCGAAGAATGATAAGGGGCGGTCACCAGGATTCGCCGGTGTGGATCAGAGTTCATCGGCATCGCGTTGGCTCTGCGAAGAATGATAAGGGGCGGTCACCAGGATTCGCCGGTGTGGATCAGAGTTCATCGGCATCACGTTGGCTCTGCAGGATAAAGGTCACCACGATCAGGATCAGCCAGAGCAAATAGGGCCGGTACCACGCGCCGTTGGGGTCGATCCACCAATCCATGATCGCCGGGGAGAACAGGTAGATCCCCACCACCAGGATCAGAACCAATCGATAGATATACATGCCGCATCTCTTTTCGTGAGTGGCGCGATGGTAACGGATGCGCGCCTGCCTGCGTAGGTCGAGGCCGCTTGTCTGCGCAAGATTGCCGCAGGCATTCGGCCAAACGATCACGCTCGCCGGGGAGCTTACGCAGCTTGCACGGATGAACCGCTGGGGTAATATCTTGTCAACTGCAGTGGCTGGCGCTTGCGAGAATCCTCGTTGCACTTCATACATACTGCATTGCCCGCCAAGGAAAGGCCGATATGTCGCCCAAAGAACAGCAGCTCAGCGAACTTCTTGTACTCAACTCGCGCAGCCTCACTCACCTGACTGCCGCGATAACCTCCCTGTCGTTCGACCTGATGCGCAGCACCGACCCCAGTGTGCGCGGCGCCGGCTCGCGGATGATCGTCAGGCTGGAAGCGGTTAGCAAGGAGCTCGATCAACAGTGGGCGCTGATCAGCGAGCTGACTGGGGAGCCGCAGCCAACCCGTGCCGATGCCGTCGTGGAAGTCCAGCTGCATTCTGTGGGCTAGCCAGCGAAGTCAGGTTCGTGCTCCACCCATTTTGGGGCGGCACTCGGCTGCCAGTCACGCAACAGCTGCAGCAGTTCATGGGGCGATTCGCCGAGTTGCAGCATGGCGCGGTGCTGGGAACGCACGAAGCGTTCGCTGACCAGATGGTCGAGGAATTCGCCGAGTTTGCTGTAGAAGCCGCCCACATCGAGCAGGCCAAGCGGCTTGCCGTGATAGCCGAGTTGCCCCCAGGTCCACACCTCGAACAGCTCTTCCAGGGTGCCGAGTCCGCCGGGCAGGGCAATAAAGGCGTCGCTGAGCTCGGCCATGCGGGCCTTGCGTGCATGCATGCCGTCGACCACTTCCAGGCGGGTCAGGCCTGGATGACCGATTTCGGCGCGCTCCAGGCTCTGCGGGATGATGCCGATGACTTCGCCTCCCGCGGCCATTGCTGCATCCGCAACCACCCCCATCAGGCCAACCGCGCCACCACCGTAAATCAGACGCAGGCCTTGTTCGGCGAGATGCCGACCCAGGTTTTCCGCCGCCTGGCGATAGATCGGATGAGCGCCAGGGCTGGCGCCGCAGAACACGCAAATTGAACGCAAGGTCATGCTCGCTTCCTGACTGTGAAGGGCTCACAGGGTAGCCAGTCTGCGGGGATCTACCAAGCGATCATGCTGCCACTGGCGCCGCCCGCATAGGCGGCGAGCAAGCAGCCCATCCAATCATTGAGGTGCATGGCTTCTTTCCTGTTGTCTGGTCCTCAGGCTATATCCCGGGTGCCGTCGAGGCTGGTTGATTGTCTCGATGATGGCGATAGTTTCAGGGCTGGCTGGGCAAGTGGATAAGTATTCAATCGAGTTGCCCACAAAGACTGTGGAACGAACTGTGGATAAGGTGGGTGTAGGCGCATGCAGGCCTAGTTGTGCGGCTGCCCGGGTTGTTTGTACGTTTTTTGATCAGTTCTGTTTTGTTGATAAAACAAGCGCTTGGCGGTGTTATTCAAGGAGTGGGGATAAAATCAGAAAGTTGTCCACGACTATTGTGGGTAGGCCTGTGGGTAACTCTGTATGCCTGGCTGAATGCCTTGGTAATCGTGGCTTTGCGCAGGTTGATCAGCTTTTGATCAATTCATCCGAACGTTCGGCAAGGGCATGTCGAGTCGCTTCGGGTCAAGGAATAATCCAGTTATTTCAAGGATTTGTCTGGCGTATTCGGCGCTGTCCGAATAGTTATCCAGTGCAGCTGTGGAGCGTTCTGTGGATAAGCTGAGCGCGCTTGTATCCAGGCCACAGCGGACTAGGCGTGGTCGTAGTTGCTGGTTTTTTGCTCAATTGCAGAATCCACTACTGATCCAGTGCGCCGAACTGAGGGCGGCCGAGCAGTTGCAGGGCGTGCCCAAGACCGTGGGCGCCTTGCTCGAGCAGGCGGGCTCGCCGGTTGTTCGTTGATGGTCCACAGTTGCACGTTCAAGCCGCGCAGGACCTCGGCGCTGGCGTGGCACCTAGCCCATGGCGCGATAGAGCACGCTGGCAAAAATCATCGCGGGCATGGCCCGCTCCTACGAAACACCTGAAAACCGTAGCCCGGATGCAATCCGGGGAGGTCCGCACCCAGCGTCCGAGGGGGCATCTAGCGGTGAGGCTCAGCCGGCCAGCAGCCACACGCCGGTGACCGCCGAGGCGGCGCCCGTCAGCCGCACCAGTGGCGCTGCGGCTTGGGGCAGCAGGCGCACCATGAGGTAGCCGCTGGCGTGCAGAGCGGCGGTGGCGATGACGAAACCGCCGGCATAGCCCCAGGGACTGGCCAGCGCCGGCAGCTCCAGGCCGTGGGCCACGCCGTGGGTCAGGGCGAACAGCGCGGTCAGGCCGAGTGACAGGGACATCGGCAGGCGCACCGCGACTGCCACCAGCAGACCGAAGGCCAGTACTGAGCCGGCGATGCCGGTTTCCATCAGCGGGATCTGCATGCCGGCGAAGCCGAACAGACCGCCGAGCAGCATGCTGACCACGAAGGTCAGTGGCAGCGCCCAGCGTGCCGCGCCGGTCTGCTGTGCGGCCCAGAGGCCGACGGCGAGCATCGCCAGCAAATGGTCGAGGCCGAAGACCGGGTGGGCCAGGCCGGCCAATAGGCCGGAGTGGTCATGGCCGGCGTGGGCGAAGGCCACGGCCGGGCTGAGGAACAGGGCGAGGGCGAACAGTGATTGGCGCAGGTTCATGGTGGATCTCCTTGGTGTCCTGGTGGTGCGGGTCCAGGCCTGGTCGTGTGTAGGCGTGGGGGCGACGCCTGGTCCCATGGCCGCGGAAGCTTCGCGGCCATGGGCCGCTCCTACGAAAGGCTTCAGGCGACGTTGAGCATGCCGTGGCGTTCGATGAAGGCGATGATCTGTTCCAGACCCTGGCCGACTTTCTGGTTGCTGAAAACGAAGGGCTTGTCGCCGCGCATCTTCAGGGTGTCGCGCTCCATTACCTCAAGTGAGGCGCCGACCAGGGGCGCCAGGTCGATCTTGTTGATCACCAGCAGGTCGGATTTGCAGATGCCCGGTCCTCCCTTGCGCGGCAGCTTGTCGCCGGCCGACACGTCGATCACGTAGATGGTCAGGTCGGAGAGTTCCGGGCTGAAGGTGGCCGACAGGTTGTCGCCACCGGATTCGACGATGATCAGGTCGAGACCGGGAAAGCGCCGGTTGAGCTGGTCGACCGCCTCGAGGTTGATCGAGGCGTCCTCGCGGATCGCCGTGTGCGGACAGCCGCCGGTTTCCACGCCGATGATTCGCTCCGGCGCCAGGGCCTGGTTGCGCACCAGAAACTGGGCGTCTTCCTGGGTGTAGATGTCATTGGTCACCACCGCGAGGTTGTAACGCTCGCGCAGGGCCAGGCACAGGGCCAGGGTCAGGGCGGTCTTGCCGGAACCGACCGGGCCGCCGATGCCGATACGCAGGGGTTGGCTGTTCATCTGTGGGTTTCCTCTGTTGCAGGGCTCGCGCCGGAAGCGGTCCGGCCGTCGAAATAATGCGTAGGAGCGGGGGGCGCCTAGTTCCATGCCCGCGAAAAACAATCGAGGGCATGGCCCGCTGCTACGGTCGATCCAGGGAGCATCACGCTATGACCTGAACAGGCGGCTGTACTGGCGCTCGTGCGCCATGCTCGCCAGGGTCAGGCCGAAGGCGGCGCTGCCCCAGTGTTCGGGAGGTCGTTCGGTTGCCTGCTGTTGCGCCTGGTCGAGCAAGGGCAACAGCTGTGAGGTCAGGCGCTGGGCGGCTTGCTGGCCGAGCGGCAGGGTTTTCATCAGTACCGCCAATTGGTTCTCCAGCCAGCCCCAGAGCCAGGCGGCGAGGGCGTCCTGCGGGCTGATCTGCCAAGCACGGGCGGCCAGTGCCCAGGCGACGGCCAGGCCGGGCTCCTCCAGATCGGCGAACAGTGCGCGGGCTGCGTCGTCCAGTTCGGGCAAGCCGCTCAGCAGCTGCTCCAGGGAATAGCCCATCTGCCGACTTTCCTGACGCAGTTCGCGGGTTTCGCGGCTGGCGCGTTGCTGGGCGGCGAGACGCTGCAGGGTCGCCCAGTCGCCGGCGACCGCGGTCGCGCAGTGGGCCAGCAACAGTGGCGCCTCGAAGCGCGCCAGGTTGAGCAGGAGTTGCTCGGCGATCCAGCGTTTGGCGCTGTCCGGGCAAGCGACCAGTCCCTGTTCGACTGCCATTTCCAGGGCTTGCGAATAGCTGTAGCCACCGATTGGCAATTGCGGGCTGGCGAGTCTGAGGAGTGCCCAGGCCTTATTCACAGGGGCGCACCGAGCGGAAGCAGGCACTTATGAGCGTTAGCCGGCCGGCGACTCGGCCACCGCAGGCTGGCGAGTCCGGCTAGTGTCCGGGCCTCGTTCACTTGCGCGCCCCGAACTGATGCAGGCGTGGCGCATAGCTGAATTCGGCGTCGCCGGCGTGGGAGTGGTGGTGGCCGCCGCCGTAGGCGCCTTGCTCGGGCTGGTAGGGCGCCTCGATCAGCGTGACCTCGGCACCCAGTTGCTCGAGCATGGCCTTGAGCACGTAGTCGTCGGGCAGGCGCAACCAGCCGTCGCCCAGCTGTAGGGCGACGTGGCGGTTGCCCAGGTGATAGGCCGCGCGCATCAGCTCGAAGGGGTTGGCGCAGGTGACGTGCAGCAACTGTTCGGCGCGGGCGCAGACGCGCACGATGCGGCCGTCTTCGGCCTGCAGGCATTCGCCGTCGTGCAGGGGCGGCTGGCCACGCTCTAGGAACAGGCCGACGTCTTCGCCGTCGCGGCTGAAGCAGCGCAGGCGGCTTTTGCTGCGGGCCTCGAAGGTCAGTTCCAGTTCCGCGTCCCAATGTTCCTGGGCCGCGATGCGTTGGTGGATCACCAGCATGGGGGGCAGTTTCCGGCAGGATGATCTCGGTGATAGAGCAAGGGCCTTGCCAAACCCTGCGCACGCCGGCCGGCAGCGGCCTGCGTGGCGCGTGATGGCCAGAGTTGGGGCGTCAGGAGGGGTTGTTTTGGTGCGTGCTCGGGATGGATGCTTTATTTTGGTGCGTTGCCGGAACTGGCGACGAAACCGCTTTGGCAGGAAACTCCGGCCCCGGCGCCGTACTGGCGGCGCTGACGTTGCCGTTGTGGAGGCCTTCAGAGGTTGTGAACATATCGAGTGCCCTAGCGAGGCGGTCGCCAGGCGCGGTATTTCAGGGTCAGACTTCCCCGGATTGCATCCGGGCTACAAAAAAATGCTGCTCACTTGGCTTTAGTGAACAGCATTGCCGCAGTAGGCGAGAGTTTTTTCACCAGCTCCAGTACTCTGACTCGCCGGTTTCAGCCGTTGTGCCGCTGTTCCAACAGGCGCTCGGCACCGCCTTCGGCGAGCTGCAGACGTTGCTGGCCGGGTGTCCGCTCGGAGCCATTTTCCGCAGTGCGCAGACGTTGCTCCAGGGTGCGCTCGGCGCCACCTTCGGCGACATGACGATCCTGCGACAGGACCTCTTGCTGGCTGTCTTTCACCTCACCGAGCAGCGGTGGCGGGTTGTTGCTCGGCAGGGCGAAGGCGCTGCTGGCGAGCAGGCTCAAAACCAGGCTGATAACGAATGTGCTTTTCATGATCGGCTCCTCCAGGTGGGGCTCAATGGCTACAGGAGGCAATACTAGGGGCTTGGCCGTTAATAAGAAGTTGAACGACCTGATAGTGACCATCGATCTTGGTGATTATGGCGCCGGCGCCGGGCCATCCATGTTTTCGCCGACTTCAGGTTATGGTTGGCCGCACGTTGCGCGCATACCGAGGTTGCTGGCGGTGCCGGTCCATACGTTTCATACAGGGATGATCAGTTATGTCGAATAGTGTTGCGCCACGTTACCCCCTGGTATTGGTGCCGGGCTTGCTCGGTTTCATCCGTTTGCTCGGTTATTCCTATTGGTTCGGCATCGTCTCGGCGCTACGCCGTCAGGGCGCTCGGGTCTTCCCGGTGCTGGTGTCCTCGGTGCACTCCAGCGAGGTGCGTGGCGAGCAATTGCTCGAACGCATCGCTCAGGTGCTCAAGGAAACCGGTGCCGCCAAGGTGCACCTGATCGGCCATAGCCAGGGCGCGTTGAGCGCCCGCTACGCCGCCGCCTTGAAACCCGAGTGGGTGGCGTCAGTGACCTCGGTCGCCGGGCCCAATCACGGCTCGGAGCTGGCCGACTTTCTCCAGCGCAAGGCGCCCCACGGCAGCCTGCGCGAGCGCGTGCTGACCCTGCTGTTGCGCGTCGTGGCGCGCTGCATGGCCTGGCTGGAGACCGGTTACAAGGGGCCGCGTCTGCCCATGGATGTCGCCGCCGCTCAGCAATCGCTGACCAGCGAGGGCGTCACCGCCTTCAATCGGCAATTCCCCCAAGGCCTGCCGGATACCTGGGGCGGCGAGGGTGCCGCCGAGGTCAATGGCGTGCGTTATTACTCCTGGTCCGGCACCTTGCAGCCCGGCATCACCGATCGTGGCGGCAACCGCTTCGACGGGCCGAACCGGGCCTGCCGCCTGTTCGCCCGCACCTTTCGCCGCGAAGCCGGGCAGTGCGACGGCATGGTCGGGCGCTACAGCTCGCACCTGGGTACGGTGATCGGCGATGACTTTCCGCTCGACCACTTCGACATCGTCAACCAGACCTTCGGTCTGGTCGGCAAGGGCGCCGATCCCGTGGGGCTTTTTGTCGAACATGCCCGGCGCCTGCACGACGCCGGGTTGTAGCGCGCGCGGGGCGTGCTCGCGCCAGGGCAAAGCGAGCTGCCAGGATCCGATTGCTGGCACATCGCCGGGTCCAAGTTGGCTTTATCGAATGTTCAACTAGAGTTTCGGAATAGCCACTATTTCGTGGGTCTGTTGCATGCCTAAGGTCATACGGGTATTCGTACGAGCGGTGGACACGATGAACCGGGTCATCGGCCGCTTCGCCATGTACCTGATCTTCGCCATGATTGGCGTTCTGCTCTATTCCTCGATCAGCAAGACCTTTGCCGATCCGGCGATCTGGACCCTGGAAGCCGCCCAGTTTCTGATGGTCGCCTACTTCCTGCTGGGCGGTGGCTATTCCATGCAGCTCGATGCCCATGTGCGCATGGACCTGTTCTATAGCCGCTGGTCGCCGCGCACCAGTGCGACCATGGATGCGATCACCATCGGCTTCCTGATTTTCTACCTGGTCTTTCTGCTCTATGGCGGCGTCTCCTCGACGCTCTATGCCCTCGAGTATGGCGAGACCAGCTACTCGTCCTGGTCGCCGCGCATGGCGCCGATCAAGATCATCATGACCGTCGGCGTAGCGTTGATGCTGCTGCAGGCGATTGCCACCCTGTTCAAGGACCTCGCCAGCGCACGCGGGGAGACGCTGTAATGAGTTACGAACTCATCGCGCTGTTGATGTTCTCCTCGATGATGTTGTTGCTGCTCACCGGCAAGCGGGTGTTCGGTGCCATCGGCTTCGTCGCAGTGGCCGCGGCCCTGTTGCTGTGGGGTGACGGCGGCTCGGAGATCGCCTTCAGCGCGGCCATGAAGCTGATGAAGTGGTACCCGCTGCTGACCCTGCCGTTGTTCGTCTACATGGGCTACATGCTCTCCGAGTCCGGCTTGGCCGAAGACCTCTACCGCATGTTTCACGTCTGGATGGGGCCGCTGCATGGCGGCTTGGCCATCGGCACCATCGCCCTGATGGTGGCGATCTCGGCGATGAACGGCCTGAGCGTCGCCGGCATGGCGATCGGCGCCAGCATCGCCCTGCCCGAGTTGCTCCGGCGTGGCTACGACAAGATCATGGTCACCGGGGTGATCCAGGCCGGCAGTTCGCTGGGCATCCTCATCCCGCCCAGCGTGGTGCTGGTGCTGTACGGCATGATCGCCCGCCAGCCGGTGGGCCAACTGTGGCTGGCCGGGGTCTTTCCCGGCCTGATGATGGCGACCCTGTTCGTGCTCTACATCGTCATCCGTTGCCGCCTGAACCCCGCGCTCGGGCCAGCCTTGCCCGAGGAGGAGCGCCAGCAGATCAGCTGGGGCGAGAAGCTGCACCTGCTCAGGGCCGGTATCGCGCCGCTGTTCATCTTCTTCTCCATGACCGGCCTGTTCCTGATGGGCATCACCAGCCTGGTGGAAAGCTCGGCGGTAGGCGCCACGGCCGCCACCCTGGTCGCCCTGGTCAAGCGCCGGCTGAACGCCAGGGTGTTCGAGGAAACCCTGCGCAAGACCCTGGGCATCAGCTGCATGTTCATGTGGATCATCCTCGCCGCCTTGTGCTTCGGCGCGGTGTTCGACGGCCTTGGCGCGGTCAAGGCCATCGAGTCCTTCTTCGTCGACCGCCTGGAGCTGGGCCCCTGGCAGATCCTGATCATGATGCAGCTGTCGTTCATCCTGATGGGCATGTTTCTCGATGACACGGCCATGCTGGTGATAGTCGCGCCACTGTACGTGCCGCTGGTCGGCGCCCTCGGTTTCGACCTGATCTGGTACGGCGTGCTCTACACCATCACCTGCCAGATCGCCTACATGACCCCGCCTTTCGGCTACAACCTGTTCCTCATGCGCGCCATGGCACCGCCGGAGGTGACGCTGCGCGACATCTACGTCTCGGTCACACCCTTCGTGCTGGTCATGGTCCTGGCCCTGGTGCTGGTCATGGTGTTTCCGCAGATCGCCCTGTGGTTGCCGCAGTGGCATTACGCACGTTGAACCCAAGAATTCAGGAACGGCAGTAAATGACGATTGGCTTGTCGATACGAACCAGAACGGTACAGCCACCCATGAGGATCGAATTGCCCACCTGAAAACGCTGCACCGACCTGGCCGGGTCGCAGTGGTGCTGATGCATGACATCTGAGTCGACACTATTGGAGATACCAGCATGACTACGAGACGCAGCTTCCTCAAGACCGCGGCGGTCACCACCGGTGCGGTGGGCGCCACGGCCCTGGGTTCGGCGCACATCTATGCCGAGGAACCGAAGAAAATCACCTGGCGCCTGCAGACCTATGCCGGCCCGGCCCTCGGCGAGCACGTGATCAAACCGTCCATCGATGCCTTCAATCAGGCGGCCAACGGCCAGATGGAAATCCAGCTCTACTACGCCGACCAGCTGGTGCCGACCGGCGAACTGTTCCGCGCCATGCAGCGCGGCACCATCGACGCGGTGCAAAGCGACGACGACTCGATCGCCGCACCGGTGGACGTCTCGGTGTTCGGCGGCTACTTCCCCTTCGCCACCCGCTACAGCCTGGACGTGCCGGTGCTGTTCGAGAAGTACGGCCTGCGGCAGATCTGGGAAGAAGCCTACGGCGAGGTCAAGGGCGTCACCTGGCTCGGTGCCGGGGCCTGGGACCCCTGCCATTTCGCCACGGTCGAGCCGATCAGGAGCCTGGCCGACCTCAAGGGCAAACGCATCTTCACCTTTCCCACTGCCGGCAAATTCCTCTCCCGTTTCGGCGTGATCCCGGTGACCCTGCCCTGGGAAGACGTCGAGGTGGCGGTGCAGACCGGCGAGCTGGACGGCATCACCTGGTCGGGCATCACCGAGGACTACACCGTCGGCTGGGCCAACGTGACCAAGTACTTCCTCACCAACAACATCTCCGGCGCCTGGATCGGCTCCTATTTCGCCAACTCGGAGAAGTGGGCCGAAGTGCCCGAGCACCTCAAGACCCTGTTCAAACTGTGCATGGACAGCTCCCACTACTACCGCCAGCACTGGTACTGGGGCGGCGAGGCGCAGTTGCGGGTCGAAGGCGGCAAGCTGCAACTGACCACCATCCCCGACGCCGAATGGGCCACGGTCGAGGCCGAGGCCCTGAAGTTCTGGGACGAGATCGCCAAGACCAGTCCGCGTACGGCCAAGGTGGTGGAGATCTTCAAGAAGTACAACGCGCTGATGGCCAAGGCCGGCCCGCCCTATCGCTATTCCTGACGGATCGCGGGCAGGTCGGCGTGCGCATGCCACGGCGGCTGCGCCGTGGCTGCAGGTGCGGGCGCGCGGCCAGCGCGGATCGCTGGGGCAACGCCTCCCTGCGCCATGCCCCCGGTTCCGTAGGACCGGCAGGTGCGCCTAGCTGGGGACGCCCAGTTCCATGGCCGCGAAATGTCCCGTCAGAGTGCAGATCGTGGAACACGTCAGCGCTTCGGGGCCAGCAGGCAACGGCAACAGCGCCATAACAAAAAACAGGGGTGCATATGCTCAATCCGCGGGATGTTAAGACCAGCGAAGACGCCAGGCGCATCGTTGAGGAGCGTGGCCTCAGTCACGTCAAGGTCGGGGTGTTCGATAACGACGGAGTGATGCGCGGCAAGTACCTGAGCCGCAGCAAGTTCCTCTCCGCCCTCGACAGCGGCTTCGCCTTCTGCGACGTGGTGCTTGGCTGGGACGTCAAGGATCAGCTCTACGACAACGCCAGCTACACCGGCTGGCACACCGGCTACCCGGACGCGCCGGTGCGGGTGCTGCCGCATACCTGCCGCGACATTCCCTTCGAGAACGGTATGCTGCTGTTTATCTGCGAATTCGCCGAGCAGGCCGAGGCGGTATGCCCGCGCGGCACATTGCGGCGGGTAATCGAGCGTTGCCAGGCGATGGGGTTCGACCCCTTCGCGGCGCTCGAGTACGAATTCTTCATGTTCGACGAGACGCCCGAGTCGGCGCGGGAGAAGGGCTATCGCAACCTCAAGCCGTTCACTCCCGACTGGTTCGGCTACTCGACCATCCGCAACTCGGTGCATGCCGAGCTGTACCACGAGATTCTCGAACTGGCCGAGCGGATGGATTTTCCCATCGAAGGCCTGCACACCGAGACCGGTCCCGGTGTGATCGAGGCGGCCATCGCCTATGACCATGCCGAAGCGGCAGGAGACAAGGGCGCGCTGTTCAAGACCTTCATGAAGGTGCTGGCCCAGCGCAACGGCCTGATGGCCACCTTCATGGCCAAATGGTCGGGCAAGTACCCGGGGCAGAGTGGGCATATCCACGTCTCCCTGCGCGACCGCGCCAGCGGCAAGTCGGCCTTCCACGACCCCAGCCAGGCGCACAACATGAGCCTGATCCAGCGCCAGTTTCTCGCCGGCCAGCAGCGCCTGATGCCCGAGTTCCTGTGCATGGTGGCGCCGACCCTGAACAGTTACCGGCGTTTGATCCCCGGCTTCTGGGCGCCGACCGACGCCACCTGGGGCGTGGAAAACCGCACCGCAGCGCTACGCGTGATCCCCGGCAGCGACAAATCGCAGCGCCAGGAATATCGCCTCGGCGCGGCGGACGGCAATCCCTACCTGACCCTCGCCGTGGCCATTGGCTCCGGCCTGTATGGCGTGATGCAGCAGTGGCAGCCGACCGATCCGGTGTCCGGCAATGCCTATGCGCAGAAGCACCCACCGGAGCTGGCCCTGCCGCGCACCCTGTGGGATGCGGCGCAGCGCCTGAAAGCTTCCGCTGCGGCCCGTGAGCTGTTCGGCGATCCGTTCGTCGAACATTTCGCCGCCAGCCGCGAATGGGAGGAACGTGAATACCGTCGGCATGTCAGCGATTGGGAGCTGGATCGCTACTTTGAAATCATCTGAATGGTCGGTAGGCCCTGTGCGCAGATCCGGTGTTTACGCGCAAGCCGGCGGGAAATCCCCGAAAACCCATGGCTCGGATTGCATCCGGGCCATGGGTTGAATGGAACAGTTCTCGGTAATTGCGTAGGAGCGGGCCATGCCCGCGATGCTTTTGCAGGTATGGCCTATCGCGGGCATGGGCTGGCGCCCCCGGCTACGTGTCAACGGAACAGCAACCTACGGAGTGAGCAATGAGCAAGCTGCAATGCATATCCCCCATCGACGGCTCGCTGTATGTCGAGCGCGTGCTGGCGACGGCCAGTGAAATCCAGGCGGCCCTGGTCAAGGCCGAACGGGCACAGCAAGCCTGGAAGCACACCCCGGTGGCCGAACGCGTGGCCATCGGCCGTCGGGCCATCGCCGCCTTCGCCGCCCGGGAGGATCAACTGGCCGAAGAGCTGTGCTGGATGATGGGCCGGCCGATCCGCTATGCCCCCGGCGAGATCCGCGGCTTCGTCGAGCGCGCCAGCCACATGGCGGATATCGCCGAGAGCAGCCTGGCTGACATCCGCCTGCCGGACAAACCCGGCTTCAGCCGTTTCATTCGCCGCGAACCGCTCGGCGTGGCGCTGGTCGTCGCGCCCTGGAACTACCCCTACCTGACCGCGGTGAACGCCGTGGTGCCGGCGTTGCTGGCCGGCAACGCGGTGCTGCTCAAGCATTCGGCGCAGACGCCGCTGTGCGCCGAGCGCATGGTCGAGGCCTTCGTCGAGGCCGGTCTGCCCGACGGCGTGTTCCAGTACCTGCACCTGAGCCACGCCGATACCGAACAGCTGATCCAGGCACCGGCGATCCAGCACGTGTCCTTCACCGGCTCGGTGCCGGGCGGTGCCATGGTCGAGCGGGCAGCGGCGGGGCGCTTTATCAGTGTCGGCCTGGAGCTGGGCGGCAAGGACCCGGCCTATGTGCGCGCCGACGCCGACCTCCGCCATGCGGTGGAAACCACGATCGACGGTGCCTTCTTCAACTCCGGGCAATCCTGTTGCGGCATCGAGCGCATCTACGTGCACGAGTCGCTGTTCGAGGGCTTCGTCGAACAGGCGGTGGCGCTGGTGAAACAGTACAAGCTGGGCCGCTCCGACGACCCGGAAACCACCCTCGGCCCACTGGTGCGTAGCGAGGCGGCGGATTTCGTCCGCCGGCAGATCAACGAGGCCGTCGCCCAGGGCGCGGTCGCCCATATCGACCCGGCCAGCTTCGCCCTCGATCGCCCCGGCTCCGCCTACCTGGCGCCCCAGGTGCTGACTGGCGTCTACCACGGCATGCGGGTGATGACCGAGGAATCCTTCGGCCCGGTGGTCGGTATCCAGAAGGTCAGGGACGACGACGAGGCGCTGGCCCTGATGAACGACAGCGAGTTCGGCCTCACCGCCGCCATCTTCAGCCGCGACGCCGAGGCCGCCCTGGCCCTGGCCGAGCGGGTCGAGGCCGGCACCGTATACCTCAATCGCTGCGACTACCTCGACCCGGCACTGGCCTGGACCGGGGTCAAGCACTCCGGGCGCGGCTGCAGCCTGTCGAGCATCGGCTACGAACACCTGACCCGGGCGAAATCCTTCCACTTCAAGACCCAGCTGTGAGGTGCGTCATGGACCTGAATCACTACCGCATGAACTGGAACTACCCGACCTCGATCCGCGTCGGCGCCGGGCGCATCACCGAACTGCCGCAAGCCTGCCGTGCCCTCGGCATGAGCGCGCCGCTGCTGGTCACCGACCCCGGCCTGGCCGCCCTGTCGCTGATCGACCACGCCCTGCTGCAGTGCCGCGATGATGGCCTCAAGGCCGGGCTGTTCTCGGCGATCAAGGGCAACCCCACCGGGCACAACGTGATGGACGGGGTCGCCGCCTTCAAGGCCGGCGGCCACGACGGGGTGATCGCCTTCGGCGGCGGTTCGGCGCTGGACGCCGGCAAGGCCATCGCCCTGATGGTCGGCCAGAACCGCCCGCTGTGGGACTTCGAAGACGTCGGCGACAACTGCAACCGCGTCGACGTCGCCGGCATGGCGCCGGTAGTGGCGGTGCCGACCACCGCCGGCACCGGCTCGGAAGTCGGCCGCGCCTCGGTGATCACCGACGATGCCGAGCACATCAAGCGCATCATTTTCCACCCGCGGATGCTCCCGGCCCTGGTCATCCTCGACCCGCAACTGAGCATCGGCCTGCCGCCGAAGATCACCGCCGCCACCGGCATGGACGCCCTGTCGCACAGCCTCGAAGCCTACTGCTCGCCGCTGTTCCACCCCATGGCCGAAGGCATCGCCCTGGAAGGCATGCGCCTGGTCCAGCACTACCTGCCGCGCGCCGTGAGCAAGGGCAGCGATGTCGAGGCGCGCCTGCAGATGCTGGTGGCCTCGACCATGGGTGCCACCGCCTTCCAGCGCGGCCTCGGCGCCATGCACGCCCTGGCCCATCCCCTCGGCGCGCTCTACGACGCCCACCACGGCCTGCTCAACGCGGTGTTGATGCCCTACGTGCTGCAAGCCAACCGCGCCAGCATCGAGCCACAGATGGAACGCCTCGCCCGCTACCTCAACCTGGCCAAACCGGGCTTCACCGGCGTGCTCGACTGGGTGCTGCACCTGCGCAACGAAGTCGGCATCCCCCACAGCCTGAGCGAAATCGGCATCGACGACACCCGCATCGAGCAGATCGGGCAGATGGCCGAGGTCGACCCGTCGGCGGGAACCAATCCGATTGGTTTCAGTGCGAGCGAGTACAGTCGGTTGTTTGGCAAGGCGTTGCGCGGGGAGTTGTAGGACGGTGGGGCGGCACTCCAGGCGGGCCAGGGTGCTGCGCCTGGAGGTAGTCGCCGGCAGCGACTCTTTGACGGTTTGACGGGTGTCAGATCCGGCAGGGCTGTCGCTATTTCGGCTGCTTGGGCGGCAGGGCCTGCACGAACCTATGGCATCTATCGACCCATGCACAAAGGTCCGCATCGTTTTCGAAACCGGGCGGATCGACAAAAACATAACCCTTCATGGGCTTGCCGGTGAAATCCATCTCGCGAACGTGCGGCAGGGACAGTGCCTGGGCATAGCCCTCAGGTCCCACGCGCGCCATAAGTACATCGCCCAGAATTCCGACAAACATATAGTCCCGGGACATGAAGGCCAAGCCGCCAAACATCTTTCTTTCGATGATTGCAGGATGTCCTTGAAGTGTTTCTCTCAGTCTTTCTGCCAGGCCTTCGTCGTATGGCATGAGTGGCTCCTAATGCACATGGTCAGAGGTGATTTTGGGGTGATTAGGGTGACTCCGAATACCCTGGGCGGACGCGGCGTCGAACTCAGTGTTGAAATAAAGGGTAGGGGTTGATCGCCGTGCCTTTCCACCACTGCTTCTCGGGGCCGAGCAGGAAAATGGCAAAATGCAGGTGCGGTGCCAGCGCGTTGGCATTGCCGGTGGCGCCGACGTAGCCGATCAGGTCGCCGCGCTTGAGCTCCTGGCCCTCTTCCAGGTCGGCGGCGTAGCTGTCCAGGTGCGCGTAGTAGTAGGCGAAGGTTCCGCTCGCATCGTATTGGTAGATGGTCAGGCCGCCGGGCACGCTGTTGAAGAGTTTCACCACCTTGCCGTCGTCGACCGCGACCACCGGGGTCTGCAGTGGCGCCATGATGTCGAGGGCTTCGTGGATTCGCTCGCTGCCGCGCTTGTCGTCGAAGGTGTCGTTCAGTTGTGTCGCGGCAATGCCGGTCACGGGAATCAGCAGCGCGCCGGGGTGCAGCGGCAAGGGCTCGGCCGGGCTGAGGTTTTCGTCCTGGATCTCGGCTGGCGGCGTATCGCTTGGCGTCGCTGCGGCTGCGCTGGTGCGGGTCAGGCTAGTGGTGACTGCGCTCGCAGCCGGCTCCAGTGCCGCTGTGGCCAGCGGGGCAAGCGGTTCCGGCGCAGGGGACGCGCCAGTTGTCGGCGCATCCTGCACGGGCTCGTCAGTCACGGGCGCGGACAGCGTGATGGCCTGCAGGCTCGTCGTGGCGAAGTCGTTCTGCAGGAAATAGAACAGGCTCGCGGCACCGACGAGGGCGCCTGCGGAAAATATCAGAATGCTCTTCATGGTGGCGTCTGCTTACTCTTGCAGAAGGGCGGGTAGCCCGGGCTTGATTGCGTGTCCCATCGCCTCGACGTTCCAGTTGGTGAGGCGGATGCAGCCGTGGGATTGAGTCTTGCCGATCTTCGACGGCTCAGGCGTGCCGTGGATGCCGTAATGCGGCTTGGACAGGGCGACCCAGGCGACGCCGACGGGATTGTTCGGGCCGGCCGGGATGGTCGCCCTGGCGTGGGCGGGGTTGGCGTCCCAGAACAGCTTGGGGTTGTATTTGAACTCCGGATTTCGCGCCACGCCGAGGATCTTCCACTCGCCGAGTGGCAGCGGATCGCGCGCGCTGCCGGTGGAGGCGGGGAACTGCGCGATGATTGCATCCGCAGCATCGTAGAGGGTGACGGTCGAGTCGGACTTGTCGACCACCACCCGCGCGGCCTTGGCCAGGGGCGCCGCCGAGGCGAGATTGGGCACGACGATCGATTCACCGGCGCGGCCCAGATCCTGGCCCGGATTGAGCTGCGCCAGCAACGCGGGGCTGGCGTGGAATTTCTCGCCGAGTGCTTCCACCGGGTCGCGGTAACCCAGCGCGTCGAGCTTGGCCTTCGCCATCATGTCGGCTGGAATCTGCTGGAAGGGCCCGGCGACGTCGGCCTCGGTGAGGGTGTAGCTCACCAGCACCCGCTCGGCATCAGTATTCAGTGCCGCCCAGGTGGCTTCGTCCATGACGCCGTTGGCGGGCAGGCCGTTGTTTTTCTGGAAGCCGCTGATGGCGATACGGGTGTTCGAGCCGAAACTGGCGTCGACCTCGCCTGGAAAGAAGCGCGCACGATCGAGCAGTATCTGCACGCGCAGCACCGCGACGTTGCGCTGCTTGGGGCCGACCTCGCCGCGCAGGCTGGCGTCGTTGGCGATCTCGGCTGTGAAGGGCAGCGCGGTGGCGCCGTCTTCGAGTGTGAGTGGCGTGGCGGTGGCGTTGGCGAATGCGAATGGCACGGCCGCTGCCTGAAAGGCCAGCACGACGGCGCAGGTGAACATGGTTTGGCTGTTCAAGATACGATCCTCAAGTGAGCAAACAGGACGAACTTCAGCGTGTTCGAGCAAGCTCGCCACACGTTTAGCGTGTTGTTGGTCATAAGGAATCGACGTGCCATTAATGCACAGTAATGGCGGTTACAGGCGGGAGAATGTGGACAAAACCCCCGGCTGCTGCCCAAACCCCCCGACATCTCGCACGCCTGGCGGCGTGAGGTGGTCGCGCGAAGTGTGTGCAGGTAATTTGATCGGGCCTGCGGGGAGGAGTTCCTGGCGGCCCGTTCGCGCGGCGATGCTGAGCGCGGCGCCTACTCGGCCTGGGCGGCTTTCAGCGTTTCATAGGCCGGTGCGGCGTAGATGCCGATTTCCACCGCCAGTTCCAGCACCCGCGCGAGGTCGTTGCGGTAGACCAGCACGGCTTGCAGTTCGTTATCCAGCGCTTCGCTGAAGTCGACCAGGACATAGCCACCAGTTTCCGGCGACAGGCTGCCGAGTTGCACCTGGATGCGGTTGAGCGCCTTGAGCGCTTCGGTCTTGGCAAGCTGCTTGGGCTTGAGCACGAAGCTGACCTGCTGGCCGAAGGAGTCGACGATCTGCTGGAACAGTTGATCGTAGCTGTCGGCCTGGAACAGTACGGTATCCGGCAGGCTACCGACCACCACCCACTCGCCGAGCGGGATCGGGAAGCTGTCGTCGTAATTGATGTCCGGGTTGGCGGCGAGGAAGGCCTGCGGATCGGCGTAGGCCTGGGCCGCCTCGTCGGCGATGCGCGCGACGTCTTCGGCCAGCATGCAGCCCGAGCTTATCTTGCCAATCAATTCTTCGAGCTGGGCTTTCATCGGAGCGGTCCTGTGCGGCAGTTGAATAGTGGGCGCAAGGATAAGGGAAATGTGTCGTTTCGGCGCGCGGAAAGTCATGTACAAACTTCGCTCCTACGAAACCCCTGAGTCCCGTAGCCCGGATGCAATTCGGGAAAGCCATTGTCGCCGCAACATCGTCCCCGGATTGCATTCGGGCTACGAGAGTTGTGCGAGATGCCGCAGACCTTGCACATGACTATAGGATCTACGGCCTGGCAGTTCAGCGCAGTTGCGCCTCGGCCAGGGTGCGGCTGTGCGGGATGCGCTCGACGTCCCAGTGGTTGACCGCCCAGGCCAGCAGTTCGGGCGGGCGGGCGTGCTCCAGTTCGCCGGGCAGCGCTTGCCCCAGGGCGCGCAAGGCGCGAACCAGCAATGGCGCGGCCTGGTCGGCCGGCAGCGGTGGCGAGCGGTAGGTCTTGCCCAGTTTGTTTCCGTCCGGCTGGATGATCAGCGGCACGTGCAGATAGCGTGGCTGCGCCAGGCCGAGTAGTTCCTGCAGGTACAGCTGGCGCGGGGTGGAATCGAGCAGGTCGGCGCCGCGTACCACGTCGCTGACGCCTTGCCAGGCATCGTCGAGCACCACCGCCAGTTGGTAGGCGTAGAGGCCGTCGCGCCGACGAATCACGAAGTCGCCGACCTCGCGGCCCAGGTGCTGGCGGTATTCGCCCTGCACCCGGTCGATAAAGCCGTAGCTCAGGTTCGGCACGCGCAGGCGGATCGCGGCGTTCCGTGGCGCATGCCCGGCGTCGCGGCAGGTGCCGGGGTAGATGCCGTGGTAGCCCTCCAGTTGCTTGCGCGAGCAGGTGCAGGCATAGGCCAGGCCCTGTTGCAGCAAGCGCTCGACCAGGGCGGCGTACTCGGCATGGCGGTCGCTTTGTCGCAGCAGTTCGCCGTCCCATTCAAGGCCGTAGCTTTCCAGGGTGCTGAGGATCGCGTCCTGGGCGCCGGGGACTTCGCGCGGCGGGTCGAGGTCTTCCATGCGCAGCAGCCAGCGACCGCCCACCGCGCGCGCGTCGAGGTAGGACGCCAGCGCCGCGACCAGTGAGCCGAAGTGCAGGTAACCACTGGGGGTGGGGGCGAAGCGACCGATATAAGCGGGAGCGTTCATACGGACGAATATAGAAGCTTATGCGCGGAGATGAGAACAATCGCAGCCGATGCCCGACTGGGATAGCGCAGGAGCAGAAACAACACGGGGCGCCGAAGCGCCCCGTGGATCAGATCAGGAACCGATCTGTTTTTCCTTGATTTCCGCCAGGGTCTTGCAATCGATGCACAAGGTGGCGGTGGGGCGGGCTTCCAGGCGGCGGATGCCGATCTCGACGCCACAGGAGTCGCACCAACCGTAATCGTTGTCGTCGATCAGTTGCAGCGTTTCGTCGATCTTCTTGATCAACTTGCGCTCGCGATCACGAGCACGCAGTTCCAGGCTGAACTCTTCTTCCTGGCTGGCGCGATCCGCCGGGTCAGGGAAGTTGGCCGCGTCGTCCTGCATGTGATGCACGGTCCGATCGACCTCCTGCATCAGTTCCAGCTTCCACTTGTTGAGGATGCCGGTGAAGTGGGCGCGCATCGGCTCACCCATGTACTCCTCGCCCTTGGTTTCTTTATAGGGTTCGAAGCCACGAATCAGTTGACTGCTTTTTGCTTTCGCTTTTGTAGGCATGGATGACCGCCTCTCACTCTATCTAGTCCACTGCGCAGGATGCTGTCCATTGCCGGGAAAAACCCGGCCCTGCGGCTGCAAGCGGGCGAACTTACCAGAACAACTCAAGCCGCGCTACTCCCGGTTGTCATGGTTGCTGCCGTTTCGCCCAACCCTTGGGTAGAATCCGCGCCTCAACCTCTATTCAAGGCAGGTCCATGGCCCCGTCCTACAGTGCGCGCAGCCGCGCCATCGAACCCTTTCACGTCATGGCCTTGCTCGCCCGCGCCAACCAGTTGCAGGCCGCTGGCCACGATGTCATTCATCTGGAGATCGGCGAGCCGGACTTCACCACTGCCGCGCCCATCGTCGCTGCCGGCCAGGCCGCCTTGGCCGCCGGGCATACCCGCTATACCGCGGCGCGGGGAATACCGGCGCTGCGTGAAGCGATTGCCGGGTTCTACGCACAGCGCTATCGACTGAGCATAGACCCTGAGCGGATTTTGATTACCCCGGGAGGCTCCGGCGCGCTGTTATTGGCCACCAGTCTGTTGGTCGACCCCGGCAAGCACTGGCTGCTGGCCGATCCGGGCTACCCGTGCAACCGGCATTTCCTGCGCCTGGTCGAAGGCGCCGCGCAACTGGTGCCGGTGGGGCCGGAGGTGCGCTATCAACTGACCGCGGATCTGGTCGCGCGGCACTGGGACAAGGACAGCGTCGGCGCGCTGGTTGCCTCGCCGGCCAACCCGACCGGCACGCTGTTGTCCCGCGAGGAGCTGGGTGGGCTGTCCCGGGCGCTGAAAGAGCGCGGTGGCCATCTGGTGGTCGACGAGATCTATCACGGCCTGACCTATGGGGTGGACGCCAGCAGCGTGCTGGAAGTGGACGACGATGCCTTCGTGCTCAACAGCTTCTCCAAGTATTTCGGCATGACCGGCTGGCGGCTCGGCTGGTTGGTGGCACCGCAGGCGGCGGTGGCGGATCTGGAGAAGCTGGCGCAGAACCTCTATATCAGCGCGCCGAGCATGGCCCAGCATGCCGCGCTGGCCTGTTTCGAGGCGCCGACTCTGGAGATTCTCGAGCAGCGCCGGCACGAGTTCGCCCGCCGTCGCGACTTCCTGCTGCCGGCGTTGCGCGAGCTGGGCTTCAAGATTGCCGTCGAGCCCGAGGGCGCCTTCTATCTATATGCCGACATCAGCGCCTTTGGCGGCGATGCCTTCGCCTTCTGCCAGCATTTCCTGGAGACCGAGCACGTAGCCATCACCCCGGGCCTGGATTTCGGTCGTCACCTGGCCAGCCAGCATGTGCGTTTCGCCTACACCCAGGATCTGCCGCGTCTGCAGCAGGCGGTCGAACGGATTGCCCGTGGCTTGAAAAGCTGGCGTCCCGATGCGCTTTGAGCCCGCGCTGGAGCAGGGCCGGCTGCTGCGCCGCTACAAACGCTTCCTGGCCGATATCGAAACCGCCAGCGGCGAGCTGCTGACCATTCATTGCCCCAACACCGGCTCGATGCTCAACTGCATGAGCGAAGACGCGCGGGTCTGGTTCAGTCGCTCCAATGATCCCAAACGCAAGCTGCCGGGCACTTGGGAAATCGGCGAAACCCCGCAGGGTCGCCTGGCGGTGATCAATACCGCACGCGCCAACGGCCTGGTCGAAGAGGCGCTGCATGGTGGACTGATCACTGAATTGGCCGGCTTCAGCGCCTTGAAGCGTGAAGTGCCCTATGGCCAGGAGCGCAGCCGCATCGATTTTCGTCTGGATTACCCGAGTGGCGCCGCCTTCGTCGAGGTCAAGAGCGTGACCCTGGGTTATGCCGACAGCCGGGTCGCGGCTTTTCCCGATGCGCGCACCGAGCGTGGTGCCAAGCACTTGCGCGAACTGGCGACGCTGGCGCGTGGTGGCGTGCGGGCGGTGCAGTTGTATTGCGTCAACCTGACGGAGATCGATGCGGTGCGCCCGGCTGCGGAGATCGATCCGGCCTATGCCGCGGCCCTGCGCGAGGCAGTGAGCGCCGGCGTCGAGGTGCTGGCCTATGGCGCGGATATAACGCCGCAGGAGGTGCGCCTGACGCGCCGGCTCGCGGTGCAGTTATAGATTCGGAGGGTGCGCCGTGTGTTCCGGCGTCCGAGACCATGGCGTGGGCTTTTATTGGTGCGCGCAGCCTAGGCGGCCCTGCACACCCTACGCGGTATCGATGCCGTTCCGGATTGCCTCCTGGCTACAACTCGACCCAGATCCCTTCGTGGTTTTCCGTGCAGGCCAAGGAGTCGAGCGATTGTCCTGAACAAGGCCCGGCCACGCACTCGCCCGAGTCGATGAGAAACAGTGCGCCGTGGGTGGCGCACTGGATCAGGCTGGCGCTGTGGTCGAGAAACTGGTCCGGCAGCCATTCCAGGTTGATGCCCTTGTGCGGGCAGCGGTTGCGGTAGGCGAACACCTGGCCGTCCTTGCGCACGGCGAACAGCTTGTCGCCGTCAATCACGAAGCCCCGGCTCTGGCCTTCGGCCAGCTCATGCGGGGCGCATAAACGCATCATCGGCATCTCCAAGATAGGCCGCCATTATCCCGGACTGCGCCGGCTTGCCAAGCGCAGCGCGCCTGCCGGAGCAGAAAAGTCGGCGGTTGGAGCTTGCGCTATCGCGGGATTGACTGGCGGCCTGCCGCGCAGCCTTTTATCCTGCCAGCCACTCTTTGACCGCAGAAGCCCAGCCCACGCCATGAATCCTGTCATTCAGCCGCGCTCACTGTTTATCGCGCTGGGCCTGTTGCTGGCGCTCGCGCTCTGGTTATCCCTGGCGCTGGGGCCGGTCAGCCTGCCGCTGGCCGATACCCTGCAGGCCGCGCTACGCCTGTTCGGCATGCCGGTGGGCGGCGTCGAGCTGGAGCAGGCCGAACTGATCCTCGGGCAGATCCGCCTGCCACGCACCCTGCTGGGCCTGACCGTCGGCGCGGTGCTGGCGCTGTGCGGGGTGGCGATGCAGGGCCTGTTCCGCAACCCCCTGGCCGACCCCGGCCTGGTCGGTGTCTCCAGCGGTGCGGCCTTGGGTGCGGCGGTCGCGATTGTCGGCGGCGCGGCGCTGGGCGGCCTGCCGGAGGTCTTCGCGCCTTATCTGTTGTCGCTGTGCGCCTTTATTGGTGGCCTCGGGGTGACCGCCCTGGTCTATCGCCTCGGTCGCCGCGACGGTGAGACCAGTGTGGCGACCATGCTCCTGGCCGGCATCGCCCTGACGGCCCTGGCCGGTGCGGCGATTGGCCTGTTCACCTACCTCGCCGATGACGCCACCCTGCGTACCCTGACCTTCTGGAACCTTGGCAGCCTCAATGGCGCCAGCTATGCGCGGCTGTGGCCGTTGCTGCTGGTGACCCTGGCGGTAGCGCTGTGGCTGCCGCGGCGGGCCAGGGCGCTGAATGCCCTGTTGCTCGGCGAGTCGGAAGCGCGTCATCTGGGTTTTGCGGTCGAACGGGTCAAGCGCGAGCTGGTGCTGTGCACCGCCCTGGGGGTCGGCGCCGCGGTGGCGGCGGCGGGGATGATCGGCTTTATCGGCCTGGTGGTGCCGCATCTGATGCGTCTGCTGGTGGGGCCGGATCACCGCGTGCTGCTGCCGGCTTCGGCACTGGCCGGCGCCAGCCTGTTGCTGCTGGCCGACCTGGCCGCGCGGCTGCTGCTGGCGCCGGCGGAACTGCCGATCGGCATCGTCACCGCGTTGATTGGCGCGCCGTTCTTTCTCTATCTGTTGCTGCGGGGGCGTGCTTGATGCTGCGAGCGGAAAATCTGGCGGTGCAGCGCGGTTCCCGTACCGTATTGAACGCTATCGACCTGGAACTGCGCCCGGGCGAAGTACTCGGCGTGCTCGGCCCCAATGGCGCCGGCAAGAGCACCCTGCTCGGTGCGCTCTGCGGCGAACTGCAGCCGTCCCATGGGCAGGTGTTGCTCGATCAGCGCCGCCTCGGCGATTGGCCGGGCGCCGAGCGCGCCCGGCGCCTGGCGGTGTTGCCGCAAACCTCGACGCTGAATTTTGCCTTCCGCGTCGAGGAAGTCGTCGCCATGGGCCGGCTACCTCATGCCAGCGGTCAGCTGCGTGATGGGCAGATCGTCGGCGAGGCACTGCAGGCGGCGGATGCCGCCCATCTGGCCGGGCGCAGCTACCTGGCCCTGTCCGGCGGCGAGCGTCAGCGTGTGCACCTGGCGCGGGTGTTGGCGCAACTCTGGCCGGGTGGCGAGGGGCAGATCCTGTTGCTCGACGAGCCGACCTCGATGCTCGATCCGTTGCACCAGCACACCACCCTGCAAGCCACCCAGGCCTTTGCCGGACGGGGCGCGGCGGTGCTGGTAATCCTGCATGATTTGAACCTGGCGGCGCGTTACTGCGACCGTTTGCTGTTGCTCGATGGCGGTCGCTCGCATGCCCTTGGCAGCCCGGAGCAGGTGTTGCGCGCCGAGCCGCTGCAGGCGGTATTCGGTCTGGAGGTGCTGGTGCAGCGCCATCCGGAACGGGGGCATCCACTGATCGTGGCGCGCTAGTTCGGTATCGTCGGCGGATACCCTGTTGCGTGGCCAGTTGCCTGGCACCGCGCCAGTACCGCGTTGCCGCCTGCTACCCACTCGGCGCGACTAGCCGGTCTTCGCTGCTACTCTTTGCATAGCCCTAAAACACCAAGGATCCTCATATGCGCACGCTGCTGGTATTCGTTGCCATTGTTCTGTCCGGCTGCCAGGCCAGCCTGCCGCCGCTGCCCGCCTGGCAAAGCCCCGAAGGGCGCGAGCATGCCGACCTGGGGCAGATCGTCGATCTGCACACGGGTCAGCGCCTGAGTCCGCAGCAACTGATCGAACAGCTGGCGCCTGCGCCACGGGTGCTGGTCGGCGAGGCGCATGACAATCCCGACCATCACGCTCTGCAGCTTTGGTTGCTGCAGGCGCTGGAGGCGCAACGCGCGCAGGGCAGCCTGCTGCTGGAAATGCTCACGCCAGAGCAACAGGGCCAGGTCGATGCGGTGCGCGCACGGGTGGCCGAGGGGCAGCCGGTCGCCGACCTGCCGGCGGCACTGGCCTGGCAAGCGGGCTGGCCCTGGAAGTTGTACGGGCCGATTGTGCAGCATGCACTTGCCCAGCCGTACCCGCTGCTGGCCGCCAATCTGGATCACGCACAAGTGCTGCAGGTCTATCGCAAGCGCCCGGCGTTGAGCGGTGCACTGTCCACGGCGGCGATGGTGCAGGAACCCTTGCTGGCGCAGATCGGCATCTCCCATTGCGGCAAACTGCCGAAGAGCAAGTTGCCGGCCATGCTTTCCGTGCAGCAGCAGCGCGACCGGCGCATGGCCACGGCACTGCAGGCCGCGCCACAGCCAAGCCTGCTGTTCGCTGGCACCTTTCACGTGCGGCGCGATCTGGGCGTGCCGCTGCATCTGGCTGACCTGGGTGATAAAACCGCCAGTCTGGTGCTGATTCTGGCCGACGTGGGCCAGCCGGTCAGCGCCGCTGCCGCCGATTACGTCTGGTACACCCCAGCGTTGCCGGAGCGCGACTACTGCGCCGATTTCGCCGGCTAGCAGCTGATTTCTCCACGGGCATGCCGCTATTGTGCGCACGCTGCAATAGTGAACGGGGACTAGCCTTGTCCATGGCCTGGCAGGCTCCTGAAACGCCGGCTCATCCGCGGCGTCACGCTTCTGTGTCAAGGTCTGCGCCAACAGGCGCCCCCTACCATGGTCGCGCAGTGCGCCGGGCGAATAATCGGCCACACTTAGCCCCAGGAGGTTCGGGCTATGGCCAATCGCACACTTAGGGCACAGCGGCTGGTGGCAGTGTTCATGCTGGGCTGTCTGCTGTTCAGCTATCCCTTGCTGGCGCTTTTCGATAGCGGCGGCGAGGTGTTCGGTATTCCGCTGCTGTTTGCCTATCTGTTCGGCGCCTGGGCACTGCTGATCGTTGCGATGATCCTGGTCGTCGAGTGCTCGAACCGATGAGGAGGCGCTGACCATGCCGCTCGCTGGCTTGATCCTGCTGACCTCCTGCGCCTACCTGGGCATCCTCTTCGCCATCGCCTACTGGGGTGACAAACGCGCCGATGCCGGCCGCTCGATCATCGCCAATCCGTATATCTATGCGCTGTCGCTGGCGGTGTACGCCACCTCCTGGACCTTCTATGGCAGCGTTGGTCGGGCGGCGGTCAGTGGCGTCGGTTTTCTGCCGATCTACCTCGGCCCGACCCTGATGGCGGCGCTGTTCTGGCTGGTGCTGCGCAAGATGATCCGCATCAGCAAGGCCAATCGCATCACCTCGATCGCCGACTTCATCGCCGCGCGCTATGGCAAGAGCGCGCTGCTTGGCGGCCTGGTCACGCTGATCGCGGTGGTCGGCGTGATCCCCTATATCGCCCTGCAGCTCAAGGCGGTGTCCAGCAGCTTCCTGATCCTCTGGCAGTACCCGACGATTCGCATGCCGAACCAGGGCGAGGCGCTCGGCCCCCTGCAGGACACCGCGCTCTATGTGGCGCTGCTGCTGGCGATCTTCACCATCCTGTTCGGCACCCGCCACCTCGACGCGACCGAGCGCCACGAAGGCATGGTGGCGGCTATCGCCTTCGAGTCGCTGGTCAAGCTGCTGGCCTTTCTGGCGGTCGGTCTGTATGTCACCTTCGGCCTCTACCATGGCTTCGCCGACGTGTTCGAGCAGGCCGCACGCTTGCCCGATGTCGACCAGCTGCTGACCCTCGGCGGCCCGGCCGGGACTTATGGCTCCTGGGTGTCGCTGATCTTTCTGTCGATGCTGTCGATCCTGTTTCTGCCGCGCCAGTTCCAGATCAGCGTGGTGGAGAACGTCAACGAGAACCATGTGGCCAAGGCCATCTGGCTGTTTCCGCTGTACCTGCTGGCGATCAATATCTTCGTCCTGCCGATCACCTTCGCCGGTTTGATGCATTTCCCCGCCGGTACTGTGGATGCCGATACCTTCGTCCTCACCCTGCCCATGGCCCTGCGCCAGGAGTGGTTGGCGCTGCTGGTGTTCGTCGGCGGGCTGTCGGCCGCCACCGGTATGGTCATCGTCGAGACCATCGCGCTCTCGACCATGATCTGCAACGACCTGGCGATGCCGCTGCTGCTGCGCTGGAAGGCCCTCGGCCTGGCGCAGCGCACGGATCTCTCGGGCTTGCTGCTGGGCATTCGCCGCGGCGCCATCCTGCTGTTGATGCTGCTCGGCTATGTCTATTACCGCGCGGCGGGCGAGGCCTATGCGCTGGTCTCGATCGGCCTGGTGTCGTTCGCGGCGGTGGCGCAGTTCGCCCCGGCGATGCTCGGCGGCATGTACTGGAAGCAGGGCACCCGCGCCGGCGCCCTGAGTGGTCTGTCGCTGGGCTTTCTGCTGTGGCTCTATACCCTGTTGCTGCCGGCGTTCGCCAAGTCCGGTTGGTTGCCGCTGAGCTTCATCGAGCAGGGGCCGCTGGCCATCGCCTGGCTCAAGCCGCTGGCGCTGTTCGGTCTGGCCGGGCTGGACGAGATCGGCCATTCGCTGTTCTGGAGCCTGCTGGCCAACCTCGGCGCCTATGTCGGCGTGTCGCTGTTCGGTCGGCAGAGCAGCCGCGAGCATGCCCAGGCGCTGCTGTTCGTCGATGCCTTCAAGGTCGCCGGGCGTGGCTCCAGCCTGTGGCGCGGCAGCGCCTCGGTGACCGAGGTGATTGCCCTGGTCGGGCGCTTCCTCGGTCCGGCACGGGCCCGCGAGGCCTTCGCTGGCTACGCCGCGCAGCGGGGCCTGGCGTCGAGTAGCGAGCTGGTGCCGGATGCCGATCTGGTGCACTTCGCCGAGCAGCAACTGGCGGGCGCGATTGGTGCCGCCTCGGCGCGGGTGATGCTGGCCTCGGTGGTACAGGAGGAGCCGCTGGGCATGGACGAGGTGCTCGGCATCCTCGATGAAGCCTCCCAGGTGATCGCCTACAGCCGCCGCCTGGAGCAGCAGTCGCACGAGCTCGAAGCCGCCACCGGCGAACTGCGCGCGGCCAATGCGCGGCTGCAGGAACTCGACCGGTTGAAGGACGACTTCATCTCCACCGTGACCCATGAACTGCGTACGCCGCTGACCTCGATCCGCGCCTTCTCCGAGATTCTCAACGACAACCCCGAGCTGGACCCGGTGCAACGCGCGCGTTTCGTCGCCATCATCGTCAAGGAGAGCGAACGCCTGACGCGGATGATCAACCAGGTACTGGATCTGGCCAAGCTCGAGTCGGGGCGTGCCGAATGGCACACCACCACGCTCGATCTGAAAGAGGTGATCGAGGATGCCCAGGCCACCACCAGCCAGTTGCTGCAGGAGCAGGGCGTGGAACTGCGCCTCGAGCTGCCGGCGCAGATACCGCCGGTGCTGGCCGACCGCGATCGCCTGCTGCAGGTGCTGCTCAACCTAATCTCCAATGCGGTGAAGTTCTGCGACCGCGAGGCGGGGCGCATCGACATCGCCGTGCAGGTGCTGCCGGAGGCACTGCGGGTGGACGTGCGCGACAACGGTTGTGGTATCGACCCGGCCGATCAGCAGACTATCTTCGAGAAGTTTCGCCAGGCCGGCGACAACCTCACCGAGAAGCCGCAAGGCACCGGCCTGGGGCTGCCGATCAGCCGGCAGATCATCGAGCACTTCGGCGGCCGGCTGTGGGTGCAGAGTGCGCGCGGACAGGGGGCGACCTTTTCCTTTACCCTGCCCCTGGGGCAGGCGAATGCGGCGGCGTCAGACGCAGACCGCGAAACGGAGTATGGAGTATGAGCAAAACCGTATTAATCGCCGACGACGAACCGAATATCGTCATCTCACTGGAGTTTTTGCTTGAACAGGCCGGCTATCAGGTGATGGTGGCGCATGACGGTCAGGAGGCCCTGGAGGCCATCCAGCGCCAGCCGCCCGACCTGGTGCTGCTCGATGTGATGCTGCCGCGCCTGAGCGGTTTCGATGTGTGTCAGAAGATCCGCGAGAACCCGCAGTGGCAGCACATGCGCGTCGTCATGCTGACGGCCAAGGGGCGCGAGGTCGAGGTCAGTAAGGGCCTGGCACTGGGCGCCAATGCCTACATCACCAAGCCGTTCTCGACCCAGGAGCTGCTGGCGCAGATCGGCGCGCAGCTGGCGGTCGAATAGCCAATGAGTCCACGTCTGCGTTTCGCCTTCTGGCTGTCCATCCTCAGCCTGCTGCTTGGCAGTTTGCTGGCGCTTGCCGGGGGGCTGTTGTGGGCTGACCTGAACAGCCAGGAGCGCGCCGCCGTGCTCTCACTGATGGCCGGGCGTGGCGCGCTGTTGGTGGTGCTCTGCGGGCTGCTGCTGATCCCGTTCGGCGTGCTCCTGCGCCTGTGGCTGGCGGCCTACCCGGAGGTGGTGATCCGCCTGAGCGAAGAGGTCGGCATCATCCACCGGGTCAACCCCGCGCACCGCGTGGCTCTCACCGGCAGCCGCGACATGCGTCGGCTGGGCGCTGCCCTGAATGCCTTTGCCGAGGCCCATTGCGCCCTGCAGCGCGAGGTGGCGGTGCGTATCGAGGAGGCCAATGCGCGTCTCGAGCAGGAGAAGAACCGTCTGGCCGCGCTGATGTCGGAACTCGAACAAAGCGTGCTGGTGTGCAATCGCGAAGGCCGCATCCTGCTCTACAACAGCAGCGCCAGCCTGTTGCTCGAGCCGGACGCCGCTGGCCCGGCCGGTGCACCGGTCGGCTTGGGGCGCTCGATCTTCGGCATTCTCGACCAGCGTTTGATCGTGCATGCCCTGGAGCGGGTCAGGCAGCGTCTGGAGGAGGACAATCCCAGTCCGGTGGCGCATTTCGTCTCGGCACGTGGCGCCCATCTGCTGCGGGCACAGATGGCGCCGGTATTGGATCAGCATGGCGAACTGATCGGTTTCGTCCTGATCCTCGATGACATTACCCGCTCGGTCGAGCTCAACAGTCGCCGCGATGCGCTGTTGCAGCAACTGACCGAGGGTACCCGGGCGGGCCTGGGTAACATCCGCGCTGCCGCGGAAACCATGGAGCAATACCCGGAGATGGATGCCGAGCGCCGCCAGCGTTTCGGCAAGGTGATCAGCGACGAGGCACAGCGGCTTTCCCAGCACCTTGAGCAGACGCTGAGTCAGCATGCCGATCTGCTCCACCCGCAGTGGCCGCTGGAGGACATGCTGGCGACCGATCTGCTGCTGGCCCTGCAGCGTAATTTTGCCGCGACCCTTGGTGTGGCCGCCCGTTACCAGGGCGGTGACGAGTCGCTCTGGTTGAGTCTGGACAGCTATTCCCTGGTGCAGGCGTTGACGCAGTTGATGGGCGCCATGGCTGCCACGCTGGGCATTCGCGAGGTGACGTTCGAGCTGGCCGTCGAAGGCCGTTTCGTGCGTCTGGCCCTGCGCTGGAGCGGGGCGGCGCTCGATCCACAGCAGTTGCATGAGTGGGAGCAGCGCTCGTACAGCCCGGTTGCCGAAGAGGATGCTGCTGCGTCCACCCTCAAGGAAGTGCTGGAGCGGCACGGCGGCGAACTCTGGTGCCAGGCCGACGCGCTCGCCGGTGACAATCGCCTGTATCTGCAGTTGCCGGTGAGCCAGCCGGAAGCACAGGCGCCGCTACCCGCCAGGGTTCAGGGGCGACCGGTGTATTACGACTTCGACCTGTTCAGTCAGGCGGGGCAGACCCCGGAACTCGACGAACTGCCGTTACGCGAATTGGCCTATACCGTGTTCGACACCGAAACCACCGGGCTGTCGCCTTCCGAGGGTGATGAAATCATCTCGATCGGCGCGGTACGCATCGTCAACGGCCGTCTGCTGATGCAGGAATGTTTCGAACAACTGATCGATCCGCACCGACCGATCCCGCGCGAATCACAACAGGTACACGGGCTCTCGGCGCAGATGCTGGCGGGACAGCCGAGCATCGGCGAGGTGCTACCGTTGTTCCAGCGCTTTACCGAAGACACGGTGCTGGTGGCCCACAACGCCGCCTTCGACATGCGCTTCCTGCAACTCAAGGAGGCGCAGACCGGTATCCGTTTCATCCAGCCGGTACTCGATACCCTGCTGCTGTCGGCCCTGGTGCATCCGGGGCATGCCGCCGACGAACATCGTCTGGAGCAGATCGCCGCGCGTCTCGGCGTGCATGTGATTGGCCGGCATACGGCGCTGGGCGATGCCATGGTCACGGGTGAGGTGTTCCTCAAGCTGATCCCCTTGCTGGCCGAGCGTGGCATCCACACCCTCAAGCAGGCGCGCGAGGCGTCGCGCAAGACGCTCTACGCCAAGATCGAGTATTAACGGTTGGGCCGGGCCACGCTGGCGAAGCCCGACATGGCGGTCTAAGCGCTGTCCGCCTTGCCGTCTTCGCTGTGACTTGCCGACCCACAAGCCCCCGGCGCGGGAAGGGCGAGCACTTTCTGCCGGGCAAAAAAAGACCCGGCAAGAGCCGGGTCAAAACCGTGATTAGCCTGATGAGGAGATAATCTGAAGAGGCCGACTGAAGGTCTCTTAAGCTTACCCGCCGATCTCGCGACCGGCTGTTGCTAATAATAGCGATTATCATTTGCAAGTCAAGCGGCTCAGTCAGAATAATTCCAGTGCGTCGCCAGAGACTGGCCAAAAACAGCAAACCCGGCACATGGCCGGGTTTGCGAGTGCGGGCCGTGAGTTGCAGTCAAGCGATGGCAGGCAGGCGCAGCTGGGTCACTTCCTTGTTCAGCAGGTCGATCCGTCGCGCCATGCTTTCTATCAGGCTGTGGGCAATGCGTGGGTTGCTTTGCATCAGGCTGAGGAACTGTTCCTTGGGAATCACCATCACCGTGCACGGTTCGCTGGCCAGTACGGTGGCGCTGCGCTTCTCGCGGGTGAACACGGCCATGGCGCCGAAGATCTCGTCCTTTTGCACGTCGCCGACTTTGTGCCCGTCGACATAAGCTGTGGCGTGGCCTTCGATGATGATGAACACATGATCGGCGGCATCGCCCTGGTGGATCAGTTCTTCACCGGCGGCGAAGTGCTGGAAGCCGGTTGCGGGACGGATCTCCGGTTGTTTGAGGCGTGCCAGTGCGTCGGAGAGCAGGGCGGTGTGGCCGATCAGGTACTGGATGAACAGCTCCTGGCGCGGCTCGCTGACATAGATGTGCTTGAACACTTCACTGCGCGAATAGGGGATAAGGCTGAGCGGCTCTTCGCTGCTGTAGCGGCAGCTGGGCAGATCGATGCCCTGGCGCAGGCCGACCAGGTCACCTTCCTGCAGATAGAACAGCGGGCGTTCGTCGACCAGGGCATGTAGCAAGCCATTCTCGATAATGAACAGCTGGTTCGCTGGCAGCTCTTGAGCCAGATCCTCGGCTCGCTCCAGTTGCAGGGCTGCACCACAGGGTGTCAGACCGTCCAGTAACTGGGTGGGGATGCTTTGCAGTCGGTTGATCAGTTGGTCGGCGTAAGCCGGTTGCTCCCCGAGTAGATACATGAGCGTAATTCCTTGAACTGGCTAGTCTGGCTAAAGCGCACGAACACCCCTGAGACAATAAGCGCTGCCAGGTCGCAGGTAAATCCTTGTGCGCATAGGTTGTGAGCTAGCTCTTGTTGTGCGCGGGACAAGCTTCGAGTTGACCATTCAATTCGGCTTTGTGGGCGGGCGGCAACTCGCTCCAGTGCACATCGAGCAAAGCGCCCTCGATGGCGTAGAGTAATACCTTGGAGGCGCGAAAGCCGCGTGCCCGTACGGCGCGGTAGGCATCCACAGCGCCCAGTCTGCGCAGGTCGTTGGCGCTGTGGATGCCGACGGCATGCAGCCACTGGGCCGAGGTTTTGCCAAGGTTCTTCAAATGTTGCAATTCGTCATTCATCCAGCCTCCTTGCGCTGTCTGCGAGCAGTTGAACAAACACTCAGTGCGCGGTGCCTACCAGCAAGTGTAGTGGCCAGCGAACAAAACGTGGCTGTTTGATATCGCCCCAGGCCCTGAGGAGCGCAGGCTCCAGTTCGCTGACCGGATCGCGGCCCTGTTGGCGCTCCCAGTGCTGTACGGCCGACCAGGTGCGCAGGTAGCCGGTCAGCTGGGTAAAATTCCAGTGTGCCTGGATGGCGAACACCGGCGCATCGAGGCGTGGGAAGGGCGCCTGGATATCACGGTAGCCGGCATCGACACTGGCACGTCCGGGCGGCCAATAACCATCCAGGGTGCCCCGATAGAAGTTGTCGATCAGTTCATCCACGGGGCTGTTTATGCGCATCAAGCCGTAACACCAGGCGCCGAAAATGCCGCCAGGCTTGAGCAGCCGGGTGACTTCGGCGAAGAAAGCCGGGGTGGCGAACCAGTGCAGGGCCTGGGCGACCACAATCAGGTCGAGGCTGGTACTGCTCAGGGGTTGTGCTTCGGCGTTAGCGGCAAACAGGGTGATGCCGGCTGGCGTTTCGGCGGCACGCAGTTGCTCGATGCTGGCATCGCAGGCCAGCACCTGGGCGAAGTGCTGGCGCAAGGGCGCGCTGGCCTGGCCATTGCCGCAGGCGATGTCCAGGGCGCGTTGCTGTTCGGCACACTGGCCGGCCAGCCAGTCGAACAGGGCAGCCGGGTACTGTGGGCGGAAACTGGCATAGGCACCGGCACGGGCGCCGAACAGTTGGGCAATTTCGCTCATGATTATCGCGTGCGGTAGCGCAGGCGCGTGCCGAAATTAACCGACATGAGTATCTCGTCGGCGCTCAGTTCGGCGGGGAAGTAGGCCCCGGAAATCTGCGCATGGGCCAGGCTGGCGCCTTCAAGGAGTGCCTCGCGCAGATCGAGCCCGCGCAGGTCAGTGCCACGGAAGTAGGCATTGCTGAAGTTGATGCGACTGGCGTCGATCGCGCGCAAGTCGAGGCCGCGAAAGTCGCCATTGCACATGTCTACCGCACCGTCCTTGGGCTTGCTGGCATTGAAACCGGCAATGTCTTCATTGTGCAGCAGGTGATAGAGCGGGCTATCGAGTTGACCGGGCTGGCTCATGTGCGGGACGTCCGTTGTGGGTTCCCAGCCAGTATAGAAGCCGCGGCGCGCTTTGCTCGTCGCGGCTGTGCGCTTACAGGCCTGGCAGGTGCTGACGGATTCGCGCGATCAGGCTGTCCAGGCTGGCACTTTCATGGGTGTCGACCCGCGTGCTGAGGACCAGTTCGTTCTGGGAGAGCGCTTCGCGGCTGGCTTGCTGGGCTTTGATCACGTCCATGGTGGCGTCGGAGGGGTCTTGGGCCCTGTCCTGGCGCAACGCCAGCCAACTGGCGATTACGGCGTCGGGGGCGTGGCAGTCGAGAATCAGGAAGGGAACGCCAGTGTCTTCGGCAACCTGGCCGGCGGCCTGGCGCTGCGCCTGTTTGAGGTAGGTGGCATCGATCACCACCGGGAAACCGGCATGCAGCGCGGCATCGGCCAGTTGATGCAGGCGCTGGTAGGTTGCCGCACTGGCATCCTGGTTGTAGATGCCGGCGCCCAATTGGTCTTTGTCGGCGCTGTTCTGTTCGCCGAACAGGCGCTTGCGCTCGACATCCGAACGCAGGCGAATGGCCCCCAGGGCTTCGACCAGGCGCATGGCGACGTGGCTCTTGCCAACGGCGGAAACCCCGTGGGTGATGGCCAGCAAGCGCGACGGGATGGCACTGTAGCTCTCGGCCAGAGTGGCATAGCGGCGGTACTGGCGCAGGATCACGGCGCGCTGAACCGCATCCGTTTCCTGGCCGAGGCGGAACAGGCTGACTTTGCCGCGCACCATGGCGCGGTAGGCCTTGTAGAAATTCAGCAATTCCAGCGCAGCATAGTCGCCGGTGCGTTCCAGCCAGGCGCTGACAAAACGGCGGGAGAAGGGCTTGAGACCGCGGTCTTCCAGGTCCATGGCGAGGAAGGCAGCGTCCGAGGCGATGTCGATCAGGCGGAATGGCTCGTTGAATTCGATGCAGTCGAACAGCACGACCCCGCCGTCGAACAGGGTGACGTTGCCCAGATGGATATCACCATGGCATTCACGGATGAAGCCTTCTTCCTTGCGCCGGGCCAGCAGCGGCTCGAGTCGTTCGAAACTGCTTTCAGCCCAGGCTTGCAGGGCATCGAGTTGTTGCAGGTCGGCCTTGTCCGCGAGCAGTGGCCGGATCTGCTCGAAATTCTGCCGGATTGGCGCCATGACAGCTTGCGGCGAGCCCAACTCATGGGTCTGGGGTACCTGCGGCGCGTCGAGATGGAACTGGGCGATCTGGTCGGCCAGGGCATCGATATGCGCTTCGCTCAACTCGCCGCGTGCCTGTACTTCGGCGAGCAGCTGATCCTGGGGAAACTGGCGCATTTTCAGGGCGTACTCGATGACCGGGCCATCGCCGCCCAGTTGCGGTGCTTCGGCGCTACCGCTGATCGGCAAAACTTCCAGGTACAGGCCTTGAGTGAGGCGCTGGTTGAGGCGCAACTCTTCCTGGCAGAAGTGTTCGCGAGCGGCCAGTTCGCTGAAGTCGAGGAAGCCGAAATTCACCGGTTTCTTGATCTTGTAGGCATAGGGACCGGTCAACACTACCCAGGAGATATGCGTCTCGATGACCTGGAAAGCCTCTACCGGATGGGGGTATAGGGCCGGGTTCTGCAGGGCGGCAATCAGGGCTTGGCTCACGGGCGATCCTTGGCTTTCAAACAAATAAGAGAGCGGCATTATGGCCGCTGAGCGGCGCTGTGCAAACCGCCGGGCTGCTCCTGCTTGTACGGGGCAAAGTGCGTATAATGCCGCGCCATGACTCGTACCCGATCTCCTCGTTCTCGTTCAAAGCGCCGCTCGCGTGGCATGCGCCCCTGGTTGGGCTGGGCTATCAAGCTCGGCCTGGTCGGTTTTGTGGTGCTCGCCGCCTTTGCGGTTTACCTCGATGCAGTGGTGCAGGAGAAGTTCTCCGGCAAGCGCTGGACCGTGCCCGCCAAGGTCTATGCCAGGCCTTTGGAGCTGTTCGTCGGCCAGAAACTGACCAAGAGTGACTTTCTCCAGGAGCTGGATGCCCTCGGTTATCGCCGGGAGAGTGCGGCCGATGGCCCGGGCGCCGTATCGGTAGCGGGCAACAACCTCGAACTGCACACGCGCGGCTTCCAGTTCTATGAAAGCCGCGAGCCGTCACAGCGTGTGCGCGTGCGCTTTTCCGGCGATTACGTCGCCGGCCTGAACCAGGCCAATGGCAGCAGCCTGGCCGTCGCCCGTCTGGAGCCGATGCTGATTGGCGGTTTGTACCCGGCGCACCAGGAAGACCGCTTGCTGATCAAGTTGGAGCAGGTGCCGCCCTATCTGGTGGAAACCCTGGTGGCGATCGAGGATCGCGAGTTCTTCAATCATTTCGGTGTGTCGCCCAAGTCGATCGCCCGCGCTGTCTGGGTCAACGCCACGGCCGGGCAGGTTGTCCAGGGGGGCAGCACCCTGACCCAGCAGTTGGTGAAGAATTTCTACCTGACCAACGAGCGCAGCCTGATCCGCAAGGCCACCGAGGCCATGATGGCGGTGCTGCTCGAACTGCATTACGACAAGCAGGATATTCTCGAGGCCTACCTCAACGAGGTGTTCCTGGGGCAGGACGGCCGGCGCGCGGTGCATGGTTTCGGGCTGGCCAGTCAGTACTTCTTCAGTCAGCCTCTGTCCGAGTTGAAACTCGAGCAGGTGGCTTTGCTGGTTGGCATGGTCAAGGGCCCCACCTATTACAACCCGCGGCGCAATCCCGAACGCGCCCTGGCACGGCGTAATCTGGTCCTCGATGTGCTGGTCGAGCAGGGCGTGATCACGCCCGAGCAAGCCGTCGCCGCCAAGCAGAAGCCGCTCGGCGTGACCCAGCGCGGGAGCATGGCCGATAGCTCGTTCCCGGCGTTCCTCGATCTGGTCAAGCGCCAGTTGCGTGAGGATTACCGCGAAGAGGATTTGACCGAAGAAGGCTTGCGCATCTTCACCAGTTTCGACCCGATCCTCCAGCTCAAGGCGGAAGGGGCCCTTGCCGATTCGCTGAAGCGCCTGTCCGGCCGCAAGGGGGTGGACCAGGTTGAGGCCGGAATGGTCGTGACCAACCCGGAAACCGGTGAAGTACAGGTGCTTATAGGTAGTCGCCAGCCACGTTATGCCGGCTTCAACCGCGCCCTGGATGCCGTCAGGCCGATCGGCTCCCTGATCAAACCGGCGATCTACCTGGCCGCCCTGGAGCGTCCGAGTCAGTACACCCTGACCAGTTTGCTGGAGGATCAGCCCTTCTCGATCAAGGGTCAGGATGGCCAGGTCTGGAGTCCGCAAAACTATGATCGCAAGGCCCATGGCACCGTTTACCTGTACCAGGGCCTGGCCAATTCCTACAACCTGTCCAGTGCCAAGCTTGGACTGGAACTGGGTGTGCCGAATGTACTCAAAACTCTTGAGCGTCTGGGCGTTTCGCGAAAATGGCCGGCCTATCCGTCGATGTTGCTGGGGGCCGGTGCGCTGACTCCGATGGAGGTGGCGGATATGTATCAGACCATGGCCAACGGCGGCTTCAATACTCCCTTGCGCGGTATTCGCAGCGTGCTGACTGCCGAGGGTGAGCCGCTCAAACGCTACCCCTACCAGATCCAGCAGCGTTTCGATGCCGGGGCGATCTACCTGCTGCAAAATGCCATGCAACGCACCATGCGCGAGGGTACCGGGCGTTCGGTTTACAGCCGTCTACCCAGTTCGCTGGCGCTGGCCGGCAAGACTGGCACCAGTAATGATTCCCGCGATAGCTGGTTCGCCGGCTTCAGCCAGGATCTGCTGGCGGTGGTCTGGCTCGGTCGCGATGACAATGGCCCTACGCCGTTGACCGGCGCAAGCGGTGCACTGCAGGTCTGGACGGACTTCATGATCAAGGCCGATCCGCTGCCGCTGGATATGCCGCTACCGGATAACGTCGTTCAGGCATGGGTGAATGCCGCTAGCGGCCAGGGCTCTGACCCGAGCTGCCCGAATGCCGTGCAGATGCCGTATATTCGCGGCAGTGAACCTGTCCCTGGCCAGGCCTGCGGTATTCAGGCGCCGGTCGATTCGGTGATGGATTGGGTACGTGGTTGGTTGGATTAAGTGAAGAGGGTATGAAGTGATTAAGTGGTTGATTCCTGCTTTAACCGCCTCGGTAGTGCTGGGCGGTTGTGCCAGTGTGCCGCGCGGCTCCATTCCCGTTGTCGATTCGAGTTCGTCGGTCTATGGCCAGCAGCAAGCCGGTGCGGGTGGTGACGACAGTTCGACTGCCCAGCCGCCACAGAGCCAGCCGCAGGATTCTGGTGTGGTGGTGATGGTGCCCGGTGCCGGTGGTAGTTCGGCACCGATTCAGACGTTTCCGGCGCCAAGCTCGCCGATAGGCGGTGGTGTTGTGGGCAGCGAGCCTTTCAGCACGGCCCCCGCCATCAGCGAGCCTGCGGGTGGGGGCAGTTCCAGCGCTCCATCACCTTCGATGCCGAGCGGCATACCGAGTTCCGGTGGTTTGGCCGCCGACGAGCAACTGGATGGTCCCGTGTTGGCATTGCTCACCACAGCCCAGCAACAGCAGGGTAGCGGTGACTTGAATGGTGCTGCGTCCAGCCTGGAGCGTGCCCAGCGCATTGCCCCGCGCGAACCTCAAGTGCTCTATCGTCTGGCGGAAGTGCGCTTGGCCCAAGGCGACGCGGCGCAGGCGGAGCAGTTCGCTCGTCGCGGCCTGAGTTATGCCAGTGGTCGTCCGGCGTTGCAGGCCAGCTTATGGAACCTGATTGCTCAGGCCCGTGAGCGTCAGGGCGATCCGGTCGGTGCGGCGAAGGCGCGTGAACAGGCAAAGGTCAGTCTCTGATGGATGCTCGCGTGCCGGCGATTGCGCAACAGCTGCTGCTGATCGAGCGCGAGTTGCGCCTGCACGGCTGGTGGGACGAGCAGGCGCCGAGCGATCAGGCGCTAGCCAGCCAGCAACCTTTTTGCGTCGATACGCTGTCCTTCGAGCAATGGTTGCAATGGATTTTCCTGCCGCGCATGAAATACCTGCTCGAGAGCGGTGCCGCGCTGCCCGAGGCGTGCGGCATTCAGCCAATGGCTGAACAGGTCTATGGTGGGCGCAGTGAGCCGGCCCAGGCGCTGATCAGGCTGCTGGGCGAGTTCGATCGACTGATTTGTGGTACCGCCTGAGGGGCTGCTCGCTCGGGGCGGATTACTTGCAGTTCTCGCCAATCGCCTGCCTGGCTTCGCTGATGCGCTGCTGACGCTCTTCCTCGTTCAGGCGGCGTACTTCGCCGTCGACTTCCACGCGCACACGCGGGTTGTTTTCCAACTGAGCCAGATTGGTACGCACGGTTTCGCAGTACTTCTTGCGCTCTGCTTCCTGGGTCGTGATTTCCCGTTTCACTTTTTCATCGATAGCGGTTTGCTCCGGGTCGGCAATGCTCTCGAAAATCGGTGCTGCTGTCGGCTCGGCAGTCTTCGGTGGCGGTGCCGCGGTATTGATGGTGGTGGCCTGCTGGCCTTGTGGCGGCTGCGCGCCAAAGTGAGTGCCCCCTTGTGCATCGACCCATTTGTATACCTGGCTGGCCATGGCACTTGCACTCAGGGCGAGCAGCAAGCTGCTGGTGAGGATCATACGGCGCATGCTGTTTCCTTTTTTAAGAGCTGCGATACCTGGTGGCTACTATAACCAAAACGGTTGAATCGTCATCCTGCGCTGTGTCACAGCGCGTGGGGCGCCCGGCAACTATTTGTCCTCTGCTGTGCCAGCGCAACGTCAGCCGCGGGCGCCTAGTAGCGGGCGTTTTTGCACAGCCGCGGTTGTAGATGAGCGAAAATACATCCCTGATTGCAGAATCCCTTACGGATTACTTGACTTGCCCTCGCCGAATCAGAACAATTCAACGTTCGCTGTAGTGGAGTCCGCCGCAAGCAGGCTTTAGCTCAGCAGACATGAGGCGCGTACCCGCGCCGACCTGTTTCACCCGCAACGCGTTACCTCGCGCTGGGTGGGAAGACCCCGCAACATTTTGGGGGATTCCCAATACTTGCTCAGTAGTAGCTGACGTAGTCGGCGACCACCGTCGCTCATGCTCTGCTTGGCAGTAAACCTATCTTAGGCCGTCCCGCTGTGGGCGGTTTTCTGGCGTTTTAGAGGTGAACAACGTGGAGCTTTTATCCGGCGCTGAAATGGTCGTCCGCTTCTTGCGTGACGAAGGCGTTAAGAACATTTACGGGTACCCGGGCGGTGCCCTGCTGCATATCTATGACGCCTTGTTCAAGGAGCCGGAAGTCAATCACATCCTGGTTCGTCATGAACAGGCGGCAACACACATGGCCGATGGCTATGCCCGTGCCACCGGTAAAGCCGGTGTGGTGCTGGTGACCTCGGGGCCTGGTGCGACCAATGCCATTACCGGCATCGCTACCGCCTACATGGACTCCATCCCGATGGTGGTGTTGTCCGGCCAGGTGCCGAGCACCATGGTCGGTACCGATGCCTTCCAGGAAACCGATATGATCGGTATTTCCCGGCCGATCGTGAAGCACAGCTTCATGATCAAGCACGCCTCGGAAATCCCGGAGGTCATGAAGAAGGCCTTCTATCTCGCGCAATCCGGTCGTCCCGGTCCGGTTGTCGTGGATATACCGAAGGACATGACCAATCCGGCGGAAAAATTCGAATACGTCTACCCGAAGAAGGTCAAGCTGCGCTCCTACAGTCCGGCCCTGCGCGGTCATTCCGGTCAGATCCGCAAGGCGGCGGAATTGCTCCTGAGCGCCAAGCGGCCGATTGTCTATGCGGGCGGCGGCGTGATCATGGGCGGGGCAGCATCACCGCTGACCGAGTTGGCGCAAATGCTCAACCTGCCGGTGACCAATACCCTGATGGGCTTGGGCGGCTATCCAGGCGGCGATCGCCAGTTCCTCGGCATGCTCGGCATGCACGGCAGCTACACCGCCAACCTGGCGATGCACCATGCCGATGTGATCTTCGCCGTCGGTGCGCGTTTCGATGATCGGGTAATCAACGGCGCAGGCAAGTTCTGCCCGAACGCCAAGATCATCCACATCGACATCGACCCGGCTTCGATCTCCAAGACCATCAAAGCGGATATCCCGATTGTCGGCCCGGTGGAGAGCGTGCTGACCGAGATGGTGGCGATCCTCAAGGAAATCGGTGAAACCCCGAGCAAAGAGGCGCTTTCCAGTTGGTGGAAGCAAATCGAAGAGTGGCGCGGCAGTCGCGGCATGTTCCCCTACGACAAGGGCGACGGCAGCATCATCAAGCCGCAGACGGTGATCGAAACCCTGTCCGAAATCACCCGTGGCGAAGCCTTCGTCACCTCGGACGTGGGTCAGCACCAGATGTTCGCTGCCCAGTACTACCGCTTCAACAAACCCAATCGCTGGATCAATTCCGGTGGTCTGGGCACCATGGGCTTCGGTTTCCCGGCGGCCATGGGGGTCAAACTGAGCTTCCCTGACGACGACGTAGCCTGCGTGACTGGTGAAGGCAGCATCCAGATGAATATTCAGGAGCTGTCGACCTGCCTGCAGTACGACCTGCCGGTGAAGATCGTCAACCTGAACAACGGCGCCCTGGGCATGGTGCGTCAGTGGCAGGATATGAACTACGGCAGTCGCCATTCGCATTCCTACATGGAGTCGCTGCCTGACTTCGTCAAGCTGGCAGAAGCCTATGGTCATGTCGGCATGCGCATCACCGAGCTGAAAGACTTGAAGCCGAAGATGGAGGAGGCGTTCGCGCTGAAGGATCGCCTGGTGTTCCTCGATATTCAGGTCGATACCAGTGAGCACGTCTATCCGATGCAGATCAAAGACGGTGCGATGCGCGATATGTGGCTGAGCAAGACGGAGCGGACCTAATCATGCGACACATTATCTCCCTGCTGCTGGAAAACGAGCCAGGCGCATTGTCCCGTGTGGTCGGTCTGTTCTCTCAGCGCAACTACAACATCGAAAGCCTGACAGTGGCGCCGACCGAAGACCCGACCCTGTCGCGTCTGACGTTGACCACCGTCGGCCATGATGAGGTGATCGAGCAGATCACCAAAAACCTCAACAAACTAATCGAAGTGGTCAAGTTGGTCGACCTGTCGGAGAGCGCGCACATCGAACGCGAGCTGATGCTGGTCAAGGTCAAGGCTACCGGCGCCCAGCGCGCCGAGGTCAAGCGCACCACCGATATCTTCCGCGGACAGATCGTCGACGTGAATACCAGCGTCTACACCATCCAGCTGGCCGGCACGAGTGACAAACTGGACAGCTTTATCCAGGCAATAGGCCCGGCCGCGATCCTGGAAACCGTACGTAGTGGCGTCACCGGGATTGCTCGTGGCGACAAAGTACTCAGCATCTAAACCTTTGGCGAACGGCCCTCGAGGCCAGGTAAATAGGGGAATTTTTCCATGAAAGTGTATTACGACAAAGACTGCGACCTTTCGATCATCCAGGGCAAGAAAGTCGCCATCATCGGTTACGGTTCCCAGGGCCATGCCCAGGCGTGCAACCTGAAAGACTCCGGCGTTGACGTCACCGTTGGCCTGCGCAAGGGTTCTGCCACTGTCGCCAAGGCCGAAGCCCATGGCCTGAAAGTGACCGACGTTGCTTCTGCTGTAGCCGCTGCCGACCTGGTGATGATCCTCACTCCGGACGAGTTCCAGTCCCAGCTGTACAAGAACGAAATCGAGCCGAACATCAAGCAAGGTGCCACTCTGGCCTTCTCCCATGGCTTCGCGATCCACTACAACCAGGTTGTGCCGCGTGCCGACCTCGACGTGATCATGATTGCGCCCAAGGCTCCGGGCCACACCGTGCGTTCCGAATTCGTCAAGGGCGGCGGTATCCCTGATTTGATCGCGATCTATCAGGATGCGTCCGGCAATGCCAAGAACGTCGCCCTGTCCTACGCCTCGGGCGTCGGCGGCGGCCGCACCGGCATCATCGAAACCACCTTCAAGGACGAGACCGAAACCGACCTGTTCGGCGAACAGGCCGTTCTCTGTGGCGGTTGTGTCGAACTGGTCAAGGCCGGTTTCGAGACTCTGGTCGAGGCCGGTTACGCGCCGGAAATGGCCTACTTCGAGTGCCTGCACGAACTGAAGCTGATCGTGGATCTCATGTACGAAGGCGGTATCGCCAACATGAACTACTCGATCTCCAACAACGCCGAGTACGGCGAGTATGTGACCGGTCCCGAAGTGATCAACGCCGAGTCCCGTCAAGCCATGCGTAACGCTCTGAAGCGCATTCAAGACGGCGAATATGCCAAGATGTTCATCCAGGAAGGTGCTGCCAACTACCCGTCGATGACTGCCTATCGTCGCAACAATGCGGCCCATGGTATCGAAGTGGTGGGTGAGAAACTGCGCTCCATGATGCCGTGGATCACTGCCAACCAGATCGTCGACAAGAGCAAAAACTAAGCTTTTGTGGTGTGAGAAAAAACGCGGCCATGGCCGCGTTTTTTCATTATGAGGCAAGGCTTCTGGTATAAAGCCTGATCATTGAGTCAAAGCTGGCGGCGAACCCTGACTGGTAACGTCTGTCGAAATTCTCCAAATCAGTTGCAAGGTGTTGTTCATGAGCGAACGTCCAGAAGAGCCCCAGTCGGCCCCAGGCGCCGAAAGCTTGCTGCCTATCGATGAGCATATCGAGGAGGGGCACGATGCAGAGGGCCGCAAGGTCCGGCATCGCGGAATCTATCTTCTACCCAACTTGTTCACTACCGCCAACCTGTTCGCAGGGTTCTACTCCATCATCAATGCAATGAACGGCAATTTCTATGTGGCCGCAGCGGCCGTGTTCGTGGCCATGGTGCTGGACAGCCTCGATGGTCGAGTGGCGCGACTGACCAATACCCAGAGTGCGTTCGGCGCCGAGTATGACTCGCTGTCCGACATGGTTGCCTTCGGCGTAGCGCCAGCGTTGCTGGCCTTCGAGTGGGCGCTGGGCAGCATGGGCAAGGTCGGCTGGATGGTTGCCTTCATCTATGTCGCGGGCGCGGCATTGCGCCTGGCTCGCTTCAATACGCAGATAGGCAGTGCCGACAAGCGTTATTTCATTGGTTTGGCAAGTCCGGCTGCGGCTGGCGTGGTTGCGGGTACTGTGTGGGCCTTCAGTGATTTCGGCATCAAGGGGTCGAACATGGCCTTTGTAGTCGCCATATTGGTGGCAACCGCCGGCATGCTGATGGTCAGCAACATCAAATACCACAGTTTCAAAGATCTGGATTTGAAAGGGCGAGTGCCATTTGTGGCGATCCTTGCGGTGGTGTTGGTCTTCGCTGTGGTGTTTAGTGATCCTCCACGGATTCTGCTGATCATCTTCCTGGCGTATGCAGCTTCTGGTCCGGTGCAATACTTATTGCAATTGCGGCGTCGTAAAACTGCCGAGTAACTATTTCGTGCTCACAAAGCCGTTGATGATTTGCATCAGCGGCTTTGTCGTATCTGCGCCTTGTATCTACTGCCTGCCTTCTGGCCATGTAATACAGCTGTTGCGGTGTGTGGGTCTGGCCTCTGCAAGGCGATGAGGCATTAATATTCATAAAGGCGGAATAAAGCCTTGACGTAGTTTCTGTTGGGCCTATAATCCGCACCTCTTCTGGCGCAGGCTTCTCGGCAAACCTCTTGTAAAACAAGAAGTTAGCTTAAAAAGAGAAGTTGCAGTGCAGCGAAAGCTGTGTAGAATGCGCCGGGCTGACAGGGTAGTGG
>NZ_JAWVXU010000028.1:0-44533 GCF_033723075.1 Pseudomonas sp. | reverse complement strand
GACCATCAACGGTGTCACCGTGGCCATCGCTAATCTGGCCGGCAGTACTTTCGCCGGCACCAACGGCACCCTGACCATCAGCGCCTACAACGCAGCCACCGGCGTGGCCAGCTACAGCTATGAACTGACCAGCCCGACCACTGATGGCCTTGGGATCGAAACGGATACCTTCAGCCTCAGCGTCTCCGACGGTACGGTCAGCTCGGCGCCGGCGAGCATCATCATCGAGATCGTCGACGATGTGCCCAACGCGGTGGACGACAGCCACAGCATCGCCGAAGACACGCTGACGCCGATCAGCGGCAACGTGCTCAGCAACGACCTGCATGCCAACGGCCAGCCGGGTGCGGACACGCCAACCAGCTTCGTCAGCTGGGCCAGCACCGCAGCCAGCTACGGCAGCTTCAGCGACACCGGCAATGGCGGCTACAGCTACCTGCTGAACAACGCCAATCCGGCGGTGCAGGCCTTGGACAGTGGCGAGAGCCTTACGGAAACCTTCAGCTACACCATGCAGGACGCCGACGGCGACCTGGACACCGCAACCCTGACCATCACCATCACCGGCAGCAACGACAGCGCCCAGGTGGTGACCGCCGCGCTGCACGGTCCCGATGAAACGGTCTACGAAAAAGGTCTGACTTCGGTAGCGGACACCAGCGAAACCACCAGTGGCCACTTCACGGTATCGGCCACTGACGGCATCGCCAGCGTTACGGTCGGCGGGGTGACCCTGAGCCTGGTGCAACTGCAGGCCCTGGCAACAAGCAATCAGGTCATCAATACGGGAGAAGGGCTGCTGACCCTGACCGATTACAGCGGTACGGACAGTGCAGGCACGCTGAGTTACAGCTACACGCTGAGCGCGACCATCGACAACGACAGTCACGCAGGTGCGACCGGCACCCATTTTGATGACAGCGTCACGGTCAGTGTGCTGGGCGTAGGCGGCAGTGGTGCCAGCGACGAGCTGGTCATCCGGATCGTCGACGATACGCCGACGCTCACCACTGTTTCGCCGGCATCGTTGAACAATGATCCATCGGGTTACGCGACAGGTACCTCTGACCCTGTTATCGGCGCAGATGTACCTGGAAGCGCTGATTTGACCGGCAATATTGCTGGCTGGGATGGCACTAGCGTCACGTTCGGCGCATCGTCGCTAACTTCGGGCGGTAATACCGTTTATTACTCAGTCAATCCCGGCGATATGGGCGTGCTTTACGCCTTTACCAGTACAACGCCAGCGCCCTATACCGGGGGGGCGGGTCAGTCGCTGATATTTACCCTGACATATGATGTGGCAGGCAATTATGTAATTGATATGAACGGTAAGCTGGATGGCCCTACCCAGATATTTGGTGCGACTTTCAACCAGAATATTGGCGGCAACCAGGATTACCTGTTGCTGACGGATACAGGTGCGCTCTACAAACCTACGGATTCAATTCCAGCCGGGCAGACGGTCGTTATGTCAGTTGACTCTTCGGTGGGGACGGTGAATTCAAGTCAGCAGGGTCTGGCGGCGGATAGTCAATGGATAAGTGGTGGTACGGCACTTTACTTCTCCTATGCCAGTCCGGTGGTCAGTGCACAGTTTTCCATTGATATTCAGAGTTCGGATACAACGAACGCGGTCAACTGGACTGTCTATGGCCAAGACGCGTTGGGCAATAGCGTCACCGAGAGTGGCACCACGGTATTTACCGACGGTGTGCTGACCGCTATTCCTACGGTGTTGACGGGGATAACCCGAATAGACCTGTCTGATACCGGGGGTTCCGGGTTCCGGGTGAACGGTTCCTCGATCGTTGACCGGATCGAAGAAGACCCAATAAGCACATCTTTTTCCGTCGCTGTTATTGATGCTGATGGTGACCAGGCATCGGCCACACTGGACGTTGTTTTTCAGCCGCAGTTTACAGGCCAGTTGGTGGTTGGCTCCAACGCCAACGACGTGGAGGGAAGTGCCGCTCTCTATGTGACTCCAGCAGGGGCGGGGGTCATTACGGGCAAAGGAGGGGACGATATTCTGGTGGGCGATGAGGGGCGCAGTGACCTCGTTGGAAAAAATGTCAACATGATACTTGCGCTCGATTCCTCCGGCAGCATGACGACGAATATCAGCTTCAATGGGACGACCATGAGTCGCATGGCCGCTCTCAAGTTAGCCGTTAATGGCCTGCTCTCGGGACTCGCGGTCAGTGCTGCGGACAATGTGCGCATCCAACTTGTCGATTTCAGTAATTCGGCCCAGAGCCTTGGGATTTTCGATATCAAGGGAGGGGAACTGATTGCCGCGCAAAATGCGGTAAATGGTCTGCTTGCCAACGGCTGGACGAATTATGAGGCGGGCTTGCAAGTGGCCTTGAACTGGGTCGCGAGTGTGGGCGCTGACGCCCCATATACAGGGGCCAATGTGATCAACCAGGTTGTGTTCGTTTCCGATGGTGCGCCGAACAGTTGGCTGACCGGAGACTCAACCAACCTCAACAATACCGTGACCAATGGTGCTACCAGCACGGCGGTTGCTCATGTACTGGGTATACATAACCCGTCGGGCCAGCAGAATGACGACGGCGTAAGTGAAGTAGCTTTGCTCGAGGCGAGCTTTGGACAGATTCAGGCGGTCGGCATCAATGTGGGCGGTTCGGCGCTCGATATTCTCAACCAGATCGAGGGCGAACTGTCCTCCGTCAACCCTGACGTCGCCAGCAATATAACCACCGGTGAGCAACTGGCGAGTGTGCTGGCCGACTTCAATCCGGCGACTCAGCTATATGATGCAGGCAATGACACTATCCTGGGCGGCGCGGGAGATGACCTGATTTTTGCTGATGTGCTGTATACCGATATCCTGGCTGCCGCTGCGGCGCTGACTACTAACCCGGGTGCGGGTTGGCAGGTGTTTGTTGCATTGGAAGCCGGTGCCGGAGCGGGTGCATACGCCACATGGGCCCGTGCGGATACGGTGGATTATGTACTGACTCACGCGGATGAACTTGGGCAGGAGTCTGGGCGTGCACTCGGCCATGACAGCATTGATGCCGGTGCAGGAAACGATCTGGTGTATGGGCAAGAGGGCAATGACATCATCTCCGGCGGCAGTGGCGATGATGTCTTGTTCGGTGGTTCGGGCAACGATACGCTGCTCGGCGGCGATGATGACGACCTTCTGATCGGCGGCCTTGGTGCCGATGTCATGACCGGTGGTGCAGGGCAGGATAGCTATATCTGGCAGCCAGACACTTTGGGCGATGGAGTCGATCACATTACCGATTTTTTCATCGACACCAGCGGGACCGGTTCGGATGTGTTGGATTTGTCGCAATTGCTAACTGGTGTGGATACGAGCGTCGGGAGCTTGCAAAGTTACCTGGACTTCGCCTTCGCCGGAACGACCACCACTATTTCGGTGAATGTCGATGCGAGCGGTCCGGTTGAACAGCAGCTAGTGCTGGATAACATCAATCTGTCGACGTTCTATGGCACGGCAAATGAGGCCAGCATAATCACCAATTTGCTCGACGATAATGCGCTTAAGGTAGATACCGTCTAGACCGCTACAAAACTGCCCGCTGCCATACCTTGGTGGCGGGAGGTTATATCTGTCTTCCGCCTGGTGCAATTGATAGGCCCGTATGCAAAGTATCTGCAGTCAACGTGCACTCAAGGGGATCGATCCGTGCGGGGTTTATCTCTAATCAAACAACACGCGCCATTCATGCAGCCCGGGTTGGCTGGCGAAATCGTGTAGGTACCCCCACGGCAGTCTGGGGTCGCTCTGCGCCTGGACCATGGCCGGGGGCGAGCTCGCTGAATTCACCGCCGCATCTGCCGTGTCTCCGCCGATCATGGCTGGAGAAACGGCTGCATCCAGCGGCTTTGCCGTGAGTCAGCGGTTAGGCTCGTGCGGGTGCGGCTAACGCGGATTGGGCAGGGTTTTCTGTTTGAGGATGTAGAGGCTCACCAATAGTGCGCTGGTCAGCATGAAGGCGCGGGCCCAGAACAGCGGAACCAGGTAGCAGGAGAGGGCGATGCTGAACCACATCAGGGCGATGCTGTAGACCTTGGCCTTGAGCGGGATGCCCTGGCCCTCGAGGTAATCGCGAACCCACGGACCAAGTCTGGGGTGCAGCACCAGCCACAGATAGAAGCGCCTGGAACTGCGCACGAAGCAGGCTGCGGCCAGTAGCAGGAACGGCGTGGTCGGCAAGACCGGCAGAAAGATCCCGATCACCCCGAGTGCCACGCACAGCCAACCCAGGGTCAGCAGCGCACAGCGAATCAGCGGATTACGGTTTTCTACAACGTCACGCGCCATGGCCGTGGCGCAGGCTTAATGGTGGCGGGGTTTGAGCAACGCTGGCTTTTCTTCCGGGGCCTGGCACAGCAGGAATAGTGCGGTCAGCAGTTCGGGGATTTGCTCGACCATGCTGTCTACCAGGTCGCGGTCACTGGCGATTTCGGCGAACTCTGCCTGTTCTTCGAACAGGCCGGAGGCGACCATGATCGGCAGCAGCAGTTCGCTGACCTCGTCTTCGGCATCGTCGAACCAGGCGGCTTCACGCAGGAACACCCCTTCCATGAAACCGATGCACCAGCCACGCAGATCGGAGTCGTCCGGATCATCGCCGAGGTCGAGCTCACAAGGTACTTCCGGATCGTCGTCGCTGGCCAGTTGGCGGGCGATATGGGTCTGCAGTTGCACCAGGGTGGCTTCGATATCGTCGCGCTCCTCGTCGCTGCGGTAATGCGGCGGCTCGGAGAACAGGGCATCGATCCACTCGCGCTCCGGTACCGGGTCGGGACAGATCGACAAGGCAGTGAGGTAGCCGTGGGCGGCCACGTAGTCCAGAGCCTCTTCGTGCAGCTCATCGGCGTCGAGGAAGACTTGCAGGCGGGACAGTTGCTCGGCGAAGGACATCGTGGGGCTACCTTGAAGAAGTAAACGAGGATGGATTCTAGTCCAGACCTGCTACAGCGGCCATAGTTCTAGGAAAATGCGCAGCGAAAAAACAGATCAAAACTCAGTCGGGCAAGCAGGTGCGTATAATGCGCGGCTCGTTTCGGAGACCTTTCATGCTCGACCAGGCACTGCGCATCCTCAAAGACGTTTTCGGTTATGACAGCTTCCGTGGCCGCCAGGGGGCGATCATCGAGCGCGTGGCGGGCGGCGGTGACGCCCTGGTGCTGATGCCGACCGGCGGCGGCAAGTCGCTGTGTTTTCAGGTGCCGGCCTTGCTGCGTGAGGGCTTGGCGGTGGTGGTGTCGCCCCTGATTGCCTTGATGGATGATCAGGTCGCTACCCTCGACGAGTTGGGGGTGGCAGCAGTGGCCCTGAATTCCACCCTGAATGCCGAGCAGCAGCGCGAGATCGCCGAGCGGATCAACCGCGGCGAAATAAAAATGCTCTACCTGGCCCCGGAACGCCTGGTGCAACCGCGCATGCTGACCTTTCTGCAGCGTCTGGACATCGCCCTGTTCGCCATCGACGAGGCGCATTGCGTGTCGCAGTGGGGGCATGACTTCCGCCCGGAATACCTGCAGTTGGGCCAGTTGGCCGAGCTTTTCCCCAATGTGCCACGCATCGCCCTGACCGCCACGGCGGACATGCGCACCCGTGAAGAAATCGTTCAGCGCCTGCATTTGCACAACGCCGAGCGCTTCCTCTCCAGTTTTGACCGGCCGAACATCTTTTACCGCATTGTGCCCAAGGATCAGCCGCGCAAGCAGCTGTTGGCTTTTCTCGCCGAGCGCAAGGGCGATGCTGGCATCGTCTATTGCATGTCGCGCAAGAAGGTCGACGAGATGGCGGCGTTCCTCACCGAGCAGGGTTTTCCGGCGTTGCCTTACCACGCCGGCCTGGCCAACGAGCTGCGCGCCTATCACCAGAAGCGCTTCCTCAACGAGGAAGGCCTGATCATGGTGGCGACCATCGCCTTCGGCATGGGTATCGACAAACCCAACGTGCGCTTCGTCGCCCACCTGGACCTGCCCAAATCCCTGGAAGCCTATTACCAGGAAACCGGCCGTGCCGGCCGCGACAGTCTGCCGGCGGATGCCTGGATGGCCTATGGCCTGCAGGACGTGATCTTTCTCAAACAGATGCTCAACAACTCCGAAGGCGACGAGCGGCATAAGCGCGTCGAACAGCACAAGCTCGACGCCATGCTCGCGCTCTGCGAGGAAACCCGCTGCCGCCGTCAGGTATTGCTGGCCTATTTCGACGAGGACATGCCACAGCCCTGCGGCCACTGCGACAACTGCGTCGACGGGGTGCAGACCTGGGATGCCACCGAGCCGGCGCGCCAGGCGCTCTCGGCGATCTACCGCAGCGGTCAGCGTTATGGTGTTGGTCATCTGGTCGACCTGCTGCTCGGCCGCGACAACGACAAGGTGCGCGGCCCGGGCCATCAGCACCTGTCGGTATTCGGCGTCGGCAAGGCGTTCAGCGAGGGCGAGTGGCGCTCGTTGTTTCGCCAGCTGGTGGCGCGCGGCCTGGCGGATGTCGACCTCGAGGGCTACGGCGGCCTGCGTCTGTCCGACAGTTGCCGGCCCTTGTTGCGCGGTGAAGTGACCCTGCAATTGCGCCGCGATCTGAAACCGCAGCACACGGCGAAAACCTCCAGCAGTGCTGCCAGCCAGCTGGTCCGCGGCGACGAGCGCGAGCAATGGGAAGCCCTGCGCGCGTTGCGGCGCAAGTTGGCCGAGGAGCATGCGGTGCCGCCCTATGTGATCTTCCCCGACGCCACCCTGCTGGAAATGCTGCGCAGCAAGCCCGGCACCCTGGCCGAAATGGCCCAGGTCAGCGGGGTCGGTGCGCGCAAGCTGGAACGCTATGGCGAGGCCTTCCTCGAAGTGCTGGGCGGTAATGCCGAGGCGCCGCGGGTGGTGCTTGACCTGCGGCATGAACTGGTCAGCCTGGCCCGTGCCGGCATGACCCCGTTGCAGATCGCCAGCCAGCTCCAGTGCAGCGAGAAGAACGTCTACAGCCTGCTGGCCGAGGCCATCGGCCAGCAGCAGCTTTCCCTGGAGCAAGCCCTGGATCTGCCGGAAGAGCTGCTCGGCGAGATCCAGGATGCCTTTCTAGATGGTGAAGGCGAGCTGCCGCCGGTGGCTGAAGTCAGCGGTTTGTTCGTTGGGCGGGCCGAGGACGGCGTGTTGTACTGCGTGCGTGCCGCGTTGCAGGCCGAGTTCGGCGCCTGAGTCCGCGACGTCCTCAATGCAGGGCAGATATTCGGCAGTTTTAGCTGCTTTTTAACTCTCTTTTGGCCAGCGCGAGCGTCTATCGTCGACTGTTCAGCCCTACCGAGGATGACCTGTGTGTCAACGGGTGACATACCGAGAGTTTGCTGGGGGCTTGCTCTCGGGGTTGCGGTTATGGTTAGCTCACTAATAATTAGATTTTGATATTTAAAGAGCCGTTTAGCCATGACGCAGTCGCAGTTGGATCCACACCGTTTCGCCATGCAATTAGCCCAGTTGTCCCGCTCCTGGCGTGCAGAGCTTGATCGTCGTCTGGTCGGGCTTGGTCTGTCACAGGCGCGCTGGCTGGTGCTTTTGCATCTGTCGCGCTTTGAAGAGCTGCCGACCCAGCGTGAGCTCGCGCAAAGCGTGGGGGTCGAAGGGCCAACCCTGGCCCGGCTGCTCGATAGCCTGGAAGCCCAGGGGCTGGTTACCCGGCAGGCAGTACCGGAAGATCGCCGCGCCAAGAAAATCGCTCTGAGCCCGCCGGCGCAGCCGTTGATCGAAAAAATCGAGGCTATCTCCACCCAGCTGCGCAAAGAGCTCTTCGCCGGTATCGACGAAGAAGAGCTGCGCCGATGCCAGCAAGTGCACGCACGGATTCTGGGTAACCTGGAAAAACGCTGATGGGGCAAGACCTGGCGGACTTGCAGGCGCGTTTCGGTCCACGCTACCCGCGCTGGTTGCTGGGCATATTGATGATCGGCAGCATGGCCATGGTCCTGGCCTCGACCAGTATCAATGTGGCCCTGCCCGCGATCATGCTGGATTTTTCGATTGGCCGGCCGCAGGCGCAGTGGCTGTCCACCGGTTTCCTTGCGGCCATGACCGCCGGCCTGTTATTGGCCGCTTGGGCGCACTCGCGTTTTGGCGCCAGGCGCACTGCGCAGTTCGGCCTGTGGCTGTTCGTGTTCAGTTCATTGCTGGCACTGGTCGCCCAGGACGCCTGGCAACTGATAGCCCTGCGCATCGTCCAGGGTCTGTGTGCCGGAATCGTCCAGCCATTGGCCATGGTGCTGATCTTTCGCGTATTCGTTGGCGGCGGTCGGGGCATGGCCTTGGGGTTCTACGGCCTGGGAGTGATGGTTGCGCCAACGTTGGGGCCGACCATCGGCGGCTATCTGGTCGACCACTTTGGCTGGGGCGCCGTATTCTGGTTGCCCTTGCCCATGTGCGGCCTGGCGCTGCTGGGCGGGCAGTGGTTGTTGCCCAGTCAGCGGGAAAAAAACACGCCTTTGCTGGATGTATGGGCGTTCGTTCTATTGTGCGTGGGCTTGTTCGCCTTGCTCGCTGCGCTGGCCGAGGCTCAGCGCTTTGCCTGGCTGACGCCACGGGTATGGTTGTCCGGTCTGCTGGGTACGCTGGCATTTATCGGCTTCTTCACCCGTAGCTGGCGTAGCGCCAAGCCGCTGCTGCCGTTGCATTTGTGGCGGCATGCCGGCTTTCGCAATGCCAGCTGGGTGGCGCTGACCCTGGGCATGGGCCTGTATGGCTCGACCTATCTGATTCCGCTGTACCTGCAAACAGTCGAAGGCTACAGCGCCGGCCGCGCCGGCTTGCTGCTATTGCCAACAGGGGTGCTGATGGGCGCCGCGTCCTTTGTCGGTGGCTGGCTGAGCGATAGGCAGTCGGCGGCCTTGCTGCTGGTCAGTGGGTTGCTGATTTTCGCCCTGTCTGCCGCAGGTTTCGGCTGGATCGAGCAGGGCGCCTCATTCGCCGTGCTGTGCTTCTGGGCCTGTGTCGGGCGGGTCGGGCTCGGGCTGCTGTTGCCGGCGCTGAGCACCGGGTCTCTGGATATCCTCAGTGCGCAGGAACTGGCTCTGGGTGCCGGTGCCATTACCTTCGTTCGTCAGTTGGGTGGAGCGTTTGGCGTCAATTTGCTGACTTTTTTTCTCGAGTGGCGCCACGGTCGTGAAGGCGGTGATCTGGCGGCCGAAGCCGTGGCGTTCCAGCAGAGCTTCTGGCTGATGGCGGCAGTCTTTGCCCTGACGGTGCTGGCGGCTTGGCGCGTGCGTTCAACAAAGCACTGACAGCCGGCACACAGGCAACATGCAGTGGGGTTGTGGGGTCATTATATTGACTGTTTTCCGTTGCTTTTGCGTATGATGGCGTCCTGCCGTACCACTATGTGCGCATTAATGCACGCAGGCTGGTAAATCATAGCCATACTCACTCATTAGCCGGGTTCGACATGGAATGTTCCCCCCCGACATGAGAATTTGCTGCACCCACTGTTTTCACCACTGACGGAAACACACGCCAAGGCGTGGAGTGGTGTGACGACTCGGGAGCGGAGTCAGCGGGAGAGTTCATATGTCTCGAGTTCGGCAATTGCTGTTCGGCCTTGCTTCAAGCTCGGCATTCTATTCCGGGGTAGTACCGGCCTTGGGGCTGGGCGAAATCACCCTGCATTCAGCGTTGAATCAGCCGCTAGAGGCTGAAATCGAATTATTGCAAGTCGCCGACCTGAGCAGCAGTGATCTGTTGGTGCGGCTTGCATCTGCCGATGTATTCAACCGCTCTGGCGTCGATCGCTTGTTCTTTCTCAACGATCTGCGTTTCACCCCTTTGCTGCGAGGCGGCAACAGCGTGATTCGTGTGGTGTCGAGCCAGCCGGTGCGTGAACCCTATTTGAACTTCATCGTCGAAGTGGCGCGACCCAATGGTGCGCTGCTGCGCGAATACACCCTGCTGCTCGATCCGCCCGGCTCATCGGCCTACCGCACCGTCGCTGCCGCGCCTGAGGTTAGGGCAGCGTCCGAGCGCCCGCTGGCTTCGGCAACGCCTGCTGCGCCGCGCGTCATGCCTGTCGCCGAAGCGGGTGCGCGTTATCGGGTCGTCAGTGGTGACAGTCTGTGGAAGATCGCCGCAGATTTGCGCGCTGCCGGTAGCCAGGCAGCGCAGCAAGCGCTGATGGACGATATCCATGCGCTCAATCCGCAGGCATTCAGTGGTGGCGATATCAACCGCCTGCGGGCCGGGGCCGATCTGCTGCTACCGGATGCAGCCCGGGCGGGCAGTGCGCCGATCGCCTCCGCTGATACTGCTGCGGCTGCCAGTGTGCAAGCCCTGGCGCCCGGTGAGCCGCCAGTCGATTCGCAGGCCGAACAGATGGCAAAAATGCAACGGCGCCTGGATCAGGAGTTGCTCAGTCAGGCTGAGGAAAATCTCAACCTGCAGCAGAGCATTACTGATCTGCAGGCGCAGTTGCAGCAGCTGCAGGCGCAGGTGGGCGACAAGGATCAGCAGCTGGTTGAATTACAAACCCTGTTGGCGGAGCGTCCTGCGCTCGCACAAGCGTCTCCGGCGCCTGCCGTGGCGGAGCCTGCGCTGGTTGAGCTGAACGAGTCGGCGGTGGCGCCGAGCCGCAATTGGTTGAGTGTCGGTGTGGCTGCGCTGGTCTTGTTGCTGGTCAGCCTGCTCGGGTTGCTCTGGCGTAACCGGCGTCCGCTTGCGCCGTCAACGCCGCAGGCCCAGCCAGCTTCCAAGCCGCCGGCAAAAGAGCCCGAGCCACCTGCGCAGGCGTTGCCGGCGGCTCCCCAGGTCAGCATGGCCAAGAACGTCACTGCCGTTTCGGCCAGTCCCGCCGACGCATTGGAAGGCGCGAATATCTACATTGCCTATGGCCGTCTCAGTGAAGCCGCTGTGGTTCTCGGTAAGGCGCTTGAGCTCCAGCCAGAGCGCAGCGATATTCGCTTCCGACTGCTGGAAGTGCTGGCCCAACAGGGCAATGTCCAGGCCTTCGTCGAGGAGGAAGCAAGGTTGCGCAATGCCGGTTTCACGGCGGCACGTATCGATCAGCTCAAGGCGCGTCACCCCGGTTTGCTCGATGCGCCCATGGCTGCTGACACTCTGGACGATGCTGTTTTGGTGCTGGACGAGACGCAGGCGCCAGTGCAAGTGGATAAAAACCTGGAGGATGATTTTCAGCTCAATCTGGATGACTTGTCGCTGGATGCGGATTGGGATCTGGTTAGCCCGTTTCCAACCAGCATGCGTAAGAAGACATTGGCGTCGACTTCGGAGTTTTTCGAGCGTGAGGACCTGCCGGAGGTTTTTGAGTCGGCGGGCAATCGCGATGCACGCAGTCCCTTTGCCCAGTCGATGCTGGTCGAAGAGGCATCGGCGGATGACTGGTTGCAGGAAGATCTGGATGAGGGTTTCAAGCAACCCCTCGCCGATGAGAGCAACCTGTTGCACGACCTCGATCAGTTGGCCGGGAGCCGTGACAACCTGGCCAAGCTCAACCTGGCCCTGGCTTACATCGACCAGGGCAGTCTGGAAAGTGCGTGCAACATCCTCAATGAAGTCATCAGCGATGGCGATGACGAGCAGAAGCAGGAAGCGCGCGAGTTGCTGGCGAAAATTGCCTGAAGAGATGGTTCGGCCTGCTCGCTGATCGGGGCGTCACTTAAAAAGGCCCGCATACCTGTGCAAGGTAAGCGGGCCTTTTTACGCTGCAACCCGGGGTGCGGGGTTATCATGATTTTTTTGTGTAGGCAGAGTGGTTTATGTCCAGCAGCAAGGTTGAAGTGACCATCACCTATTGCAGTCAGTGCCAGTGGCTGTTGCGCGCAGCCTGGCTGGCCCAGGAATTGCTGTCGACCTTTGCCGATGATCTTGGCAAGGTCAGCCTGCAGCCTGGCACCGGTGGGGTGTTTCGCGTCACCTGTGATGGCGTGCAGCTATGGGAGCGCAAAGCCGACGGCGGTTTTCCCGAAGCCAAGGTGCTCAAGCAGCGCTTGCGCGACTTGATCGATCCCGCGCGTGATCTCGGCCACAATGATCGTTCGAATGGCGCCTGATCGTTCGGTCAGCTTTAGTGCTTGCGGACTTGCTCTCTAGCTGCCCAGGCGCTAGGGTTCCCAGCTCGGTCAGTCTAGCCGTCACGATGTTGGAATCTTAGTGAAAACCTCGCCAGAAACCTGTTTGCAATTGTCTTTTCGACCGCCCCGGGCCACCGCAAATTGAACGCGCCGTCTAGAGCCCTATTGCTGCTGGCGCTGGTGGTGGCAGCGATCAATCTGCGCCCCGGCATTACTTCTCTGGCCCCGCTGATCGAGCGGATTGCCGATGAGCTGGCATTGAGCCGGAGCCTGATCAGTCTGACCACGGCATTGCCGGTCCTGTGCATGGGATTACTGGCGCCTTTCGCGCCGCGCCTGGCGTTGCGGGTGGGGCTGGAGCGCACCATCGCCTTGTGCATGGGTGTGATCGCCGCCGCCTTGTTGATGCGCCTGGCCGGCCAGTCCAGTGTTGTGCTGATTGCCAGTGCGGTGTTGCTCGGTGCCGCCATTGCGATTGCCGGGCCCTTGCTGTCGGGGTTTATCAAGCGCCACTTCGCTGGGCAGATGGGCACCGTGGTTGGCTGGTACTCCCTGAGCATGGCCATTGGCGGCGCCTCCGGTGCGGTGCTGACGGCGCCAGCCACGCAACTGTTTGGCGGCAGTTGGCCGCAGGGGCTGGCGGTTTGGGCCTTGCCCGCGGTGTTGGGGTTGCTGTTGTGGCTGTGCCTGCCCAGTCAGGCCGAGCCTGCGGATGCCGCCGAAGCCGGCAGCGGTTTGCCATGGAAGCAACCGCGGGCCTGGTTGATCAGCTGTTTTTTCGCGCTTCAGGCAGGGCTGTTCTATGCCTTGGCAACCTGGGCGGTGGCGCGTTACCACGAGGCCGGTTTGACCCTGCTGCACAGCAATGCGCTATTCAGTATCTCGATGCTGATGGGCATGCCCAGTGCGTTCCTGTTGCCCTGGTTGGCGCAGCGTTTCGGCAATCGTTATGGCTTGTTGGTCGCCTGCGGCGTGGTGGCATCCGTCAGTCTGGCGATGATCACCTTCGTGCCGACCTTCGCGCCGGAGTTGTGGGCGGTCACCATTGGCCTGGGGCTTGGCGGTTCATTTGCCTTGTCCCTGGTACTGCCGCTGTACGAGGCGGGTTCGCCGCTGGCGGTCAGTCGCTGGACCGCGATGATGCTTTGCATGGGCTACAGCATGGCATGTCTGACTCCGGTCCTTACCGGGCTGGCCCGCGATCTTGCAGGTCACTATCAGTTACCGTTCATGGTGCTGACCAGCCTGGCGCTGCTGATGACCGGGCTGGGCTGGGTCATGCGCCGCGGCCCGCGCCATACCTGATCAGGCGAGTGTGAGCCGGCCGGCAAAACGACAAAGTTTCCCAGCTGTTCCTTTCTTGGCACCCGGCGCTGTGATAGAAGGCAGCCTTGATTTTCTGGAGTGCCCGTGTGGAGTCCGAATCCATCGTTTATGGCTGCATTCGCGACTGGCCATCCGATAGCCCGGTGCAGAGTCGTCTGCGTCGCCAGATCAACCACAAGGTGCTGGGCGAGTTGCCGGCTGGCGAGACCTGGCCATTTCTCGGGCGCGAGATGTTCGCCTTTTGCCTGCAGCCCGGAGAAGGCCTGTACCAGACCCAGGTGATTCACTTCGGCGCCAGTTACCGCGCAGTCGAGTATGAGTGGAGCCTGTGGGTCGGGCAGTTCGAGACGTTGCTCAAACGCCTGTATTGGGCCAGTGCCGTGGTCCATCTGGAAACCGAACTGAGCGGTACTCATACCTTCCGCTGGGAGTCGGATAACGGCTGTCACAGTCCCCAGGAAGGTGAGTTGCGGGTGCGTTGTGCCTGGGAGCGCGAGGGCGGCCTGCGCGGCTGAATGCCGGGCAGCCGCCTATCCAGGCGTTCAGGGTTTAGGTTGGCGATACAGGTCGATCAGTACCTGGTCGAGAATCGATGACGCGCCCCAGGGCCGCGAATCATTGAGAATCGCCACCACTGCCCAGCTATTGCCATTGCTGTCGCGGCTGTAGCCGGCGATGGCGCGGACATTGTTCAGGGTGCCGGTCTTGATATGCGCCTCGCCGGCCAGCGCGGTGCGGTGCAGGCGCTTACGCATGGTGCCGTCCATGGCCACCAGCGGCAGGGAACTGATGAACTCGGCGGCATAGGGGCTTTTCCAGGCGGCCTGCAGCAGCTGCGCCAGTTCACGTGCGCTAACGCGTTCGTCACGCGACAGACCGGAGCCATTCTCGATCACCAGGTGCGGTGCGGTAATGCCCTTGCGCGCCAGCCAGCCACGGATCACCCGCTGCGCAGCCTTGGCATCGTCGCCGTCGGCCTCGTTGCGGAACTGTGCGCCGAGACTCAGAAACAGCTGACGGGCCATGGTGTTGTTACTGTATTTGTTGATGTCACGGATGATCTCCACCAGATCCGGGGAGAAGGCACGCGCAAGCAGGCGGGCTTTTTTTGGCACATCGGCGAGGCGATCATCGCCAAGGATCTTGCCACCCAGCTCCTGCCAGATAGCTCGCACGGTGCCGGCCGCATAGCCAGGATGATCGAGCAGGGACAGATAGGTCTGGGCGCTGCAACCCTCGGCCAGTTTGCCGCTGACGATCACGGTAGTGCCGTCGAACTGTTTCACCGGGTTGTAGCGCACATCCGGCCAGCCTGGGCATTTGCCTGATGGCAAGGCCTTGACCCGATTGTCGATGCGGATCTCGGCGATCGGTGGTTCGACTGCGATGTGCACCTTGCCGCCGTCGGTGCGGGCGACGAAGCGCAACGCCTTGAGGTTTACCAGCAAGGCGTCGGGGGTGACCAGATATGGTTTGTTGGTGTCGCCGCCGTCATCGTTGAAAGACGGTAACGTGGGTTGGTTGAAGTGGCTGCGGTCAAGTACCAGGTCGCCGCTTATCTGGTGCACGCCGTTGGCACGCAGGTCGCGTAGCAGTAGCCAGAGTCGCTCCATGTTCAGCTTGGGGTCGCCACCGCCTTTGAGGAACAGATTGCCGTGCAGCACGCCATCTTTCAGCGGGCCGTCGGTGTAGAACTCGGTTTTCCACTGGTGCGTCGGGCCGAGCAGTTCCAGCGCGGCAAAGGTGGTCACCAACTTCATGGTCGAGGCCGGATTGACCGATACGTCGGCATTGAAGAAGGTGCTGGTGCCCGGGCCGGTAAGCGGCAGGGTGACCACCGACAGCGACTGGCTGCTGATCTTGCTGGCTTTCAGCGATTGCTGGACCTTGACTGGCAGGCTGCTGTTGACGGCAGCATGCAGGGGCAAGGCGAGCGGCAGGAGCAAACCGGCGATGGCCAGTGGGCGCAAGATGTTGGTCATGGGCGGATACCCTTCAGGCGAAGAGTGGAGCTGGCGCGAGGCATGTACGGCTGATCCCGTCGAGGTTTTGTGAATTGCCGCACATTATGCATCAGGGGCGCCATGTCTGCGTCGCTCTGCGACCGGTGCAGGGGTGCAGTCAGCGACTTTATTTGTGCAGCGTCGGTCGCCTGGCTGGCAGAGAGGCGGGCAATTCGTACGGCAAGCTGCTAAAGTGCCGCGCGTTATCACTCTTGAGGATTGTTCCATGGCTACTAACCGTTCCCGCCGTCTGCGCAAAAAACTCTGCGTGGATGAATTCCAGGAGCTGGGTTTTGAGCTGAACCTGAACTTCAAAGACGATCTGGCCGAAGAGGCCATTGACGCTTTCCTCGAACAGTTCCTGCGTGACGCCATGACCGCCAATGGTCTCGGCTATGTCGGTGGCGATGACTACGGTCTGGTATGCCTGGCCAAGCGTGGTTCGGTCAGCGAAGAGCAGCGTGCCCAGGTCGAAGCCTGGTTGAAAGGTCGTGATGAGCTGGTCGACATTACCGTCAGCCCGCTGATGGACGTCTGGTATCCGGAAAGCACTATCAATACTCCGGCCTGATGTCTGCGGCCGGGCATGCTGCATGCCCGGCCGTGGCTTTTCGCTTGTCCCTCCGCGGTTAGGCTCCAGCCAACCGCTGCCTAGCCCGCCAGTCCGGCTTTCGTCAGCACGGCGTGCTCGTCTACCCCATCGATCTGTTGTGCCTGCATGAAGCGTTCGGCGTAGTGCCGATAGATTTTTGTGCGCACGAACAAGCCAAACAGTTCCGGGTCTATGTGCGCGTTTTTGCACATGTCCGCCATGATGTTCAGCGACTCCGAGAGCAGCTTGCCCTTTTTGTAGGGGCGATCCACGGCGGTCAGTGCCTCGAAAATATCGGCTATCGCCATCATGCGTGCCGGCAGGCTCATCTGCTCGCGGCGCAGGCGTTTCGGGTAGCCGCTGCCATCCATTTTTTCGTGATGGCCCCCGGCGATCTCCGCGACGTTGTGCAAGTGGGGCGGGAAGGGCAGGTGCTCGAGCATGCGGATGGTCTGCACGATGTGGTGGTTAATGATGTAGCGCTCCTCACGCGTCAGGGTGCCACGGCCGATGCTCAGGTTGTACAACTCGCCACGGTTGAATTTGTGTTCGGGAACCTCGAGCTTGAAGCCCCATGGATTGTCGGCCGGGATGACTTCGCTGGCTGGGCGCTCGATCAGGTGTTCGGGTTTGTCGGCCAGCAACGGTTCCTCGACCGGCAGGCTCGGTGCCGGCCGCCGTTCATGGCGTTTGGCTTCTTCCCAGGACAGGCCGAGGCGGTCGTCCAGGGTGCGCATCCAGGTGCGTTTGGCGATCTGCTGCAGGCGCGCCAAGTCCCCATCGGCCATGGTTTCGCCGCCCAGGTTGCTGCGCGCGACGAAGGCGAACTCGTCGTCCAGGGTGGCCAGCAATTCATCGCGCAGGACCGCCAGCTGCGCCTGATCACCAGCTTGCGCACAGCCTTGCCAGTAGGCGATCCAGGCATCGCGCTTGAGCACCTCGAAACGCATGCGCACCTCATGCATGCGGTCGTAGAGCGTCTCCAGCTTGGTCGCCTTGTCCACCACGTATTCCGGCGTGGTGACCTTGCCGCAATCATGCAGCCAGGCGGCGATATGCAGCGCCTCCCATTCCTCGTCGCTGGGCCGATAGTCGCGAAAGGCCGTCTCTTCACTGTCTGCCGCTGCGCGGGCCAGCATCAGGGTGATCTCCGGCACGCGCTGGCAGTGGCCGCCGGTGTAGGGACTCTTGGCGTCGATGGCGCCAGCAATCAGTTGGATAAAGGCATTGAGCAGCTGTTTCTGTCGTTCCAGCAGGCGCTGGCTTTCGATGCACAGCGCTGCGACGCCGGAAACCGCCTCGACGAACGCCACGCGCTCGGGGCTCTGCATGGCCAGATCGGATGGCTCGCCACGGTCGCAGTGCATCAGCACCAGCACCCCGAGGGTATCGCCCTGGCGGTTGTGCAGGCCGGTGGCAACCAGGTGCATGCGTGGGCTGTCGAGGGACTGCAGCAGGCTCTGGTAGTCACCGGCCTGGTCGAAGCCGATCGAGCTGACGGTGCTGTCGCCGCCGCTGGCCGGTTGTTGCAGCCACACGGGCAGCTGGTCGGTGACCTTGTCGTAGCCGAGTATGCCGTGCTTGCCGAGGCTGTGCTGGGTGCCGTCGAGAAACAGGCCATAAGGCTCCAGGCGTCCGCTGTCGGCGTCGATCAGGTAGATCAGGCCGCCGTGGGCCGCACTGATGGCTACGGTTTCTTCCAGCACGCGCTTGAGCAGGGTATCGAAGCGGGTTTCGGCCGAGAGGCTGGCGGCGATGTCGAGGAAACTGGAAATGGTCTCTTTCATTCGCGTCATGGACTCGGCCAGTTGATCCACTTCCAGTACCGGCGAGCGCCCGCTGGCGGGGTAGTCGAAGTCGAAGCGACGGATCGCCTCGGCCTCCAGCACCAGCGCCTTGAGCGGCTTGACCAGAAGGCGCGAGGTCAGCCAGCCCAGCGGTAGACACAGCAGCAGGGTGGCCAGGGTGACCAGCGCGCCTTGCCAGCGGATGCGGTAGGCGTCGGCCAGCAGTTCGTCTTCCGGCACCAGTAGCGCCAGATGCAGGCCTTGCGGTCCGCCTTCCTGCAGATGGCTGCGCGACACCACCCAGCGCTGCTTGCTCAGCTCCATCACGCCTTGCTGTGGGGCATCCTGGTCATCGTCGAGCAGGGCCGCGAGTGCGGGGCTGAGGTCGCGGGCCGGGGTCAAGTGCGGTTCGCCGTTGTGCATCATCAGCAGGCGCGTGTTGTCGGGATAGGCCACGGTATTGCCGCTGGCGTCGAACAGGACTACTTCGCTGCTGGTTGTGACCTGGTGCTGGGCCAGGGTTGCGGAAAGGTCGGCCAGGGTCAGGTCCGCGGCCAGTACCGTAGTCTGCCCGGCGCGTCTGGCCAGGGTGGTGCCGACTTCCCGGGTGGAGAAAAACACATAGGGCGCGGTAGTGATTTGGTTGCTGTCCAGGCGGGCGCTCTGGTACCAGCTGCGGCTGCGTGGATCGAAGTCTTCCTGCAGACGCTGGCGTTGCGCGATCAGGTTCAGCGAACCGTCGAAGAACAGGTAATTGGCTTCGATAGCGGTTTCGCTGCGCTCGATCGACCAGACCTGGTATGCCGCCTCGGCGGGAGCGTCGAGCAGCTGCTTGAGGGCATCGTTGCGTAGTGGCCGCACCATGAAGAAGTCGCCATCGGCATAGCCGAGGTACAGCGAGGCCAGCTTGGGATTGTCGCGCAGAGCCTGGGTTAAGGGTTTCAGCAGCTCCAGGCGCGCCTGCAGGTCGGTCGCCTGGGTAGCGTTGTCCAGCACCAGCAAACTGAGCAGATGGCGTATCGGCTGGTAGGTGTGGAGGAGATCCTTCTGCACATCCTGGCGGATGCGCTCGAACAGTTTGGCGCTGCTGGAGACGATGATCTGAGAGTTCTGCTGGTAGTTGAACAGCCCCAGCACCACACCGGTCAGCAGTAGCAGTAGGGTGAACAGCACACTGATATGCACGTGCAGGGGGAAGCTGCGGTTGCGGGTTTGAGCGATTTTGAGCATCGCGCCTCACTCCATGGATTGCGTCCGGGCTCAGCAAGCATAGTGAAGCAGCCGCAGGATTGCCGGTTAAAAGCGGTTGGGCATAAGAAGTTCTCTACTTAGAGCGAGTAATGTGCGTGTCGACCCGCTCAAGGCGGTCGGCAGTGCGCTGCGCGCGCTTTTCCAGCAACTGACTCAGGCCGTGCATGAGCAGCGCGACGAACAGCGCCAGCACCACGCCAAACAGGGCGTTGAGCAAGCGCACTTCGGCAAGCTGCCAATCCTGTGCGAGGCTTTCGGCGAGCAGGACGAAGCAGACGCTGGTTTGCAGCACGAACAAGCCATAGTGGTTGGCCTGTATGGCACGGCTGAGGGTGATCAGCGGCAGCAGGGTGGCGACCATCAGCGGCGGATCCTGCAGGCTGTGCCCGAGCAAAATCAATAACCCTGCAGCACCCAGGCTGGCCAGGCTCGACTGCAGGGCCCGCACCAGGCTGCCCTGAAATTCCAGCTGCAGGGTGGTCACCACGGTCAAGGTCAACCAGTAGCCGCGTTCCAGGCCGGCCAGATTGACGGCCATTCCGGCGAGGGAGAAGGCCAGGGTGCAAGCCAGCGCATGCAGGCGCCATTGCCGCCGGGGCAGGCGCTTGGCGTGACGCTTGAGGACCTTGAGCAGGCTGACGAAGCGCGGCATGTACGGCCACATGCGCAGGCCGTGCATGCCGCGCAGGCCGAACGCCAGGAGCATCACCCAGAGACCGCCGAGGGTGAAAAGCATGGCAATGGCCAACGGTTTATCCAGGTTGCCCAGGCCTTGCTGACCTTGGCCCAGGCACAGACAGACGGCCAGGCCTATGCCCAGTTTGCCGGCCTCGCTGCCGAAGCGTTGCAGCCAAGCGAGCAAGAAGCCGAAGGCGCCGAACAGGCCGAGGCTGATCAGCGGGTCGTTGGCCGCCCAGAAACCCAGGCCGGCGCTGCTGGCGCCGAGGCCGATGAGCATCAACATGCGTAGCATGCCAAGCCGGTGCAAGGGGTTGGCCTGGGCAGCCTGAAAGGCGCCGACCGAGGCCCAGAGAAAGCCCGGATGGGCACTGAACAAGCCGAGCAGCAAGGGCAGGGCGCAGCCGAAGCCGGCGACCATCGCCGGCCCCCAGGCCGGCGGTCCAGCATGCCAGCTGAACGTCTTCTGCAAAACGCTTTTCATTGATTACACCGGACTTGAGCGTCCCGTCATTTCTCGGGCCATTTCAGTAGCGTAGCTGTCGGTCATGCCGGCGATAAAGTCGATCATGCGCAGAAACGAGGTATACAGCGATCCGTGCGGATCCGGCGCGTTGTTGCCGAGCAGGTCGAGGATGCGCCGGTGCTTGAACGAGGGCGTGCGCCCACCATGTTGCTCCAGTGCGGCGCCACAGAAGGCGTTGAGGAGGATTTCCAGGGTGGTGTAGGCGCCGATCTCGTGCAGTGTCTTGCGCTTGTCCTGGAAGATCTTCTGCCGCGCCATGTCTTTGGCACTCTGCACACAGCGCTTGGCAGTGGCGTGCATATGTTCGACTAGATCACCCTGCACGGTGCCTGCCAACAGCGCGTCCTGTTGCTCGACGAAGGCGTGGGCGGCGGCGTTGGTCAGGTGTTCGATGGCCTTGCCGCGCAGGATCGCCAGTTTGCGCCGCTTGGAATCCTGCGGGCCGAGCTGGCGGTAGGTTTCCGGCAGATCGTCGCCGACCAGATCGAGCAGCAGGGCCTCGACTTCGCTGTAGTCGAGCAACTCCATCTCCAGACCATCTTCCAGATCGATCAGGCCGTAGCAGATGTCGTCTGCTGCCTCCATCAGATAGACCAGCGGATGGCGTGCCCAGCGTTGTTCTTCCAGTTGCGGCAGGCCGAGCTTGTGGGCGATCTGCTCGAGCAGTGGCAGTTCGCTCTGGTAACAGCCGAACTTGTGCTTCTTGTAGCCGAGCGCTTCGGCGTGGCGTGCGGTCCAGGGGTATTTCAGGTAGGTGCCGAGGGTCGCATAGGTCAGCCGCGTGCCGCCGTCGAACTGGTGGTATTCCAGTTGGGTGAGCACGCGAAAGCCCTGGGCGTTGCCTTCGAAACTGAGAAAGTCGCCGCGCTCGGCCTCGCTCATTGCATCCAGCCAGCCACGTCCGGCGGCCTGCTGGAACCAGTGACGAATCGCATCCTCGCCGGAGTGACCGAACGGCGGGTTGCCGATGTCATGGGCCAGGCACGCCGACTGCACGACCATGCCCAGGTCGCTCGGTTCGCACCAGTTGGGCAGTTCCGCACGAATCATCTCGCCGACGCGCATGCCCAGCGAGCGGCCGACGCAGCTGACTTCCAGCGAATGGGTCAGCCGCGTGTGGATATGGTCGTTGCTCGACACCGGGTGTACCTGGGTCTTGCGGCCCAAGCGGCGAAAGGCACCGGAGAAGATGATCCGGTCATGATCTTTGTGAAACGGGCTGCGGCCCAGTTCGTCGGCGCTGTGCGTCGGCTTGCCTAGGCGTTCGCGGTTGAGCAGTGTTTGCCAGTCCAAGGCCAGTCCTCGCCATTCAGTGGCAGATGGCCCTAGCTTCGGGGTTCGTGCGATTGCCTGCAAGCCTAAACTCTGCGGCATGCGGGTAAAGCCAGGAAGATCGGACAATCCGCGTGCGGCTGGCGGGTCGGGTATAGCGTTGCTAAGGTCAAACCAGGGGGCGCAGGGAATCTTGGAGTCGGTTGCGCCTCCGCTACATGAATGGAACCACCAACGGGGGGCGGTGGACTCGATGTCAGGCGCTGGATGAAGCGGTTTCCGCTCCAGAGGTGGGTGTATGAACAATGCAATCGTCTTGCTCGCTCGGCTGTTTCTCGCACATATTTTCCTGCTGGCCGGATTCGGCAAGATCACCGGCTACGCCGGCACGCAGGGTTATATGGAAAGCATGGGCATACCCGGCGCACTGCTGCCGCTGGTTATCGTCCTGGAAATCGGCGGCAGCCTGGCGCTGATCTTCGGTTTTCTCACCCGTTGGGCGGCGCTGGCGCTGGCCGCGTTCTGCGTGGCGGCGGCGGTGATCTTTCATCGCAACTTCGACGAGCAGATGCAGATGATTCTGTTCATGAAGAACTTCGCCATGGCCGGCGGTTTTCTACTGCTCTACGTGCAGGGGCCTGGCACTTTCAGTATCGATGCCTGGCGCGGCAAATAAGGAGTCGGGACGACGGCCGAGGTAGGCCGTTAGCGTGGCCTGATTCGCTCGGCGAGCACGCTGCCGTCTTGCAGCAGGCGTCCGCGCACCTGCACATAGTCACCGGCCTGGGGTGAATGATCGAGGCGGGTCGCGGCGTTGACCTTGAGCGCCAGCCCGTCCAGCCGCCAGTTGCCGCCGAGTGTGCCGTGCAGGCGCAGCTTCGCCCCTGTGGGCATGGCTGCCGGCTTGCCCTGCGCATCGCGGGCGCCTTGCTCGACCCAGGCGACGATCAAGGCGATCTCCCTGTCATCGAGAAAGGGTGGGCCGTCATAGGGCATGCGCGGCCGTGCCTGTCCACGGATGCGCCGCACCAGCTCGCTGGCCTCGGCCGAACCTGGTACCACGCGTGCGCGCTCACCGGAGGCCAGGGTCGCGGCATAGGACGACAGCAGGTAGCCCTCGGGCGCTGTCCCCATGATCCCTGATGCCGAGTGACACTTGACGCAGCGTTGGTTGAGAATCGTCTCGACATGGCTGTAGTTCACCGTTTCGCCGGGCTGCGGCGAGGGCGTGGCCGGACGGTTGGCCGCGGCATTCCGCGCAGGAGAGCCTGCACCGGGCGGCAGGCCGGCGGCGATCCAGCGCTCGAACAGGGTGATCTCCGCTGCACTGAGAAAGGGTGGGCCGCTCAACGGCATGCGCGGCAGGCTGAGGCCCTTGAGGCGCTTGAGCAGTTCACTGCCGGCGGGGTCGCCCGCCCGCACCACGGGGCCGCGCTGACTGCCCGCGAGCAACTGGTCCAGACTGTCTAGCGACAGGCCCAGTGGTGCCTGCGGGCCGCTGTGGCAGAGCACGCAACGGCTTTGCAGGATCGGAGCGATGGCGCTATAGGCGGGTTCGGCAGCGTTGCTTTGCAGGCCTGTGAGCAGGCTCGGCAGCAGGGCAATCGCCAGCGTACGGGAGGAATGATCAGGCATGGCGAACCACGTCTCAGGGTTGTATCTCGGTCTCCCAAGACTAGCTGGTGCTCCGTTGCCGGATGGAAAATATCAGCGGGCAAAGCTGCCGTAGCCCGTGTGTGTTATGGCTCAACCAGGCAAGACCATGCCGGTTGCACGCTTATGGGGCTTTTGTCTCGCTGTCAGTGCCACGCGGCGGGTTACGCCTGAGCAGCGGGAAGGCGATCAGGGCGATACGCAGCCAGCGTCGCCAGTTGCCGCGGCGTACGCCCAGCGTCGCGAGTAGCAGGGCGCCACCAGCGACCCAGAGTGGGGCGTTGCTGTTGCCCAGCTCTTCACGCCAATGGCTGCTGAAATACTGCGCCTGCCGCAGCGGTTGCAGCATTACCAGGGTTTCGTGGCGCAGTTCCTGGCGATGCATTTCCAGGCGCAGACGTAGCATGGCTTTGCGCAACTCGCTGCGCGAAGCCTTGGCGGATGGTTCAGGTAGGCTCATGGCAACAGTTGCTCGCGATCGCGGGCCAGTTCTTCGAGGCTGGCGCTGAATGGTGGGGGGGCATTGCGCAGGTGTGTCAGCAAGCGCAGCAGGCAGATCAGCAGACCCAGACCATAAGCGGCGCACAGGAGAAAGATCACCGTCAGCCGATAGCTGTCCCAGAAACTGATCAGCAGCGCAGCGGACAGGCCGATCACCAGGAGCAAGCCAAACACCAGGCTCAGACTGGTTAACACCAGCAGGCGAAGGGTGTGGCTTTGCTGTTCTTTCAGCTCTTCGCCAAACAGTGCGATATGACCCTGTAATAAACCCAGCAAGGCACCGGCAAAGCGCCGCGGCGAGCCGCCGCGGCTAGGTGTGGAGGGGGTGGTGGCGTCCATGTCGTCTCTCATTAGCGCCGCGTGATCAGCATGCCCAGCAGCAAGCCGATGGCGGCGGCCACACCTAGGGTTTGCCACGGATGGGTTTGCACATAACCCTCGGTAGCCTGAACCGCAGCCTTGCCGCGATCACGTAGCGAGTCTTCGGCATTGTGCAAGGTGGAGCGGGCGCGGCCGAGGCTGGTACGGATCTGTTCGCGTAGCTCTTCGGCTTGCTCGCCAACCAGGCTGGCCGAATGTTGCAGCAGTTTTTCAGTGTCGCTAACCAGTGCCTGAAATTCGTTGATCAGTTCGTCCTGGCTTGTTGCGCTGGCGTTTTTACGAGGCATCGGGTCTCTCCTTGAGCGGTTTTGTTCAGTGTAAGAGGTTCGAGTGTAGTGCGGGGATTGGGTTCCTTCTTTATGTGGTTGGGCGGTTTCGCCTTCGTATCGATCGGGTACTGGTACAACGCTTGCATTGTGCTGGTGCGCGCTTTTGGTCTAATGCTCTTTTATGGGGCCTGCCAAGGGTCGGCCTGGACGCCATGGTGCATTTATAAGTAACTAATAAATAAAGATTAAGTGCCTTTTATGTAGTTTCAGCTGGGGCCATTTCAGTGCCCTGCATGACTGTGCTGCATAAAGCAGTCTGGTCGATGCGCCACCAGATGGTGCGTCTTCGATCATGAGTGAACTGCTTTGGTGCATATTCCCTAACCACGGAGTTTTCTTCGCTGATGGACGACATCAATAGTGCTGTGGAAACCCTGATTCACGGCTCCAACACCCTGTTTATCCTGCTTGGTGCGGTCATGGTGCTGGCCATGCACGCCGGCTTCGCCTTTCTCGAGGTGGGCACGGTACGGCAGAAGAATCAGGTCAACGCCTTGTCGAAAATAATCTCCGACTTCGCCGTATCGGCCCTGGCCTATTTCTTTATAGGCTATTGGGTCGCCTATGGCGTGACTTTCCTCGAGCCGGCGAGCGTACTGACCGAAGGCAACGGTTATGCCCTGGTCAAGTTCTTCTTCCTGATGACTTTCGCCGCAGCGATCCCGGCGATCATCTCCGGTGGTATCGCCGAGCGCGCCAGGTTCGGCCCGCAACTGTGCGCCACCATTCTGATCGTGGCCTTCGTCTATCCGTTCTTCGAAGGCGTGATCTGGAACGGCAACTATGGCGTTCAGGCTTGGCTCGAGGCGCAGTTCGGCGCGCCTTTCCATGACTTCGCCGGTTCGGTGGTGGTGCATGCGATGGGCGGTTGGCTGGCCCTGGGAGCTGTGCTGTTGCTGGGGCGGCGTAACGGGCGCTATCGTGACGGCAAGCTGGTGGCGTTCGCGCCGTCGAATATTCCGTTTCTCGCCCTGGGCTCGTGGATCCTGATCATCGGCTGGTTCGGTTTCAACGTCATGAGTGCGCAGACCCTGGGCAGCGTCAGCGGCCTGGTGGCGGTCAATACGCTGATGGCGATGGTCGGCGGTACCGTGGCGGCCTTGCTGGTCGGGCGCAATGACCCGGGCTTTCTGCACAACGGCCCCTTGGCCGGACTGGTGGCCGTATGTGCCGGCTCCGACCTGATGCACCCGGTCGGCGCCCTGGCCACTGGTGCCATCGCCGGAGCGCTGTTCGTCTGGGCGTTCACCGCGACCCAGGTCAAATGGAAGATCGACGACGTACTCGGTGTCTGGCCATTGCACGGCCTGTGCGGCGTGTGGGGCGGAATCGCCTGTGGGATCTTCGGTCAACAGGCGCTCGGCGGCCTGGGCGGCGTCAGCCTGAGCAGTCAGCTGGCCGGTACCGCGCTGGGCGTGGTGGTGGCGTTACTCGGTGGTTTGCTGGTGTATGGCGTACTCAAGGCGCTGGTCGGCATCCGCTTGAGCCAGGAAGACGAGTTCAATGGTGCCGACCTGTCGATCCACAAGATCGGCTCGGTCAGCGACGACTGATCAAGGGCGATCCAGAACGCAAAAAGCCCGCTCGAATGAGCGGGCTTTTTGTTTTCAGCCAGGTTACAGCAGGGGGATGCTGTAGCTGACGATCAGGCGGTTTTCGTCGAGGTCGCCACCAGTGGCCGCCGCATTGCTGCGAACCATGGCATTGCGCCAGCGCACACCGAGGTTTTTCAGGGGGCCTTCCTGAACAACGTAGCTGATGTCCAGATCGCGTTCCCATTCCTTGCCATCGCGGCCGCCGGCACCGGCGAAGTCTTCACCGGTGACATAGCGTACGAAGGCCGTCAGACCGGGTACGCCATAGGTAGCGAAGTTGATGTCGTAGCGCGCTTGCCAGGACTTCTCGTCCTGGCGGGTGAAGTCGAGGATCTGCAGGTAGTTGACGATGTAGGGGTCGGTCTCGCTGAGGAAGGGGAAGGCATTGTCGCCGCCGACGTCCTGATAACCCAGGCGGAAGGTGTGCGCACCCAGGCCGGCCCAGAGGTTGACCGAGGTCAGGTCGTTATCCAGCGCACCACCGAGCTTCTTGCCATTGTCCTGGGAGTCGAAGTACGCCAGGTTGGCGCCGAGCTTCCAGTCGCCAATCGGCTGAATATGAACCAGGTTGTAGAGTTTCTGGTCGTAGATGTCTTCAAGCTCGCCGTACCACAGGCCCACCGTGGTGTTGCCGCCGTTGAACTTGTAGTCGCCACCGGCGAAGTTGTAACGGTCGCTCTGACCGCCGACGTTGCTGGCAGTAATGTCCTGGCTGTCGGTGGAGTTGCGGAAGTTCACCTCGCGCAGCTGACCACCATTGAGGCTCAGGCCATCGATTTCCTGGGAATTGATCATGCCGCCGTTGAAGACCTGCGGCAGCAAACGCGAGTCGCCGGAAGAGACGATCGGCAATTTCGGCATCAGACCACCGACCTTGGCCACGGTCTTCGACATTTTCACTTTGACTGCCGCGGTCGCTTCGGAATATTCGTCCGGGCCTTCGTTGCCAAAGCTATTGGGCAGCAGGTTGGTGCCAGCGCGATCATCCGACGAATCGAGCTTCAGGCCCAGACCGGCATAGGCATCCAGGCCGAAACCGACGGTGCCTTCGGTAAAGCCGGACTCGGCCTTGAAGATAAAGCCCTGTGCCCACTCCTCACGTTTGGATTGCTGCGCTGCGGTGGTGTTGCGCAGGTCGCGGTTCAAATAGAAGTTGCGCAGCTCCAGGCTGGCTTTGCTGTCTTTGATGAATTCGGCGTGAGCCAGGGACGGTAGGGTGAGGCTGGCGCCCAGGGTGGCAAAGGCCACTGCTTGGGCGAGGCGCGTCTTACTCATTATTATTGTCTCCATGGTGGTGTGCGAGCCGGCACATGACCGACCTGTTACGGCATTGCGGAATAAACCACGCGCGCGCTTGGCTGGCCTTTAGACTTTAGTCGGCAGGCGTTATGTATCAGTGACTTGCGCGTGACTGGCCAGTCTGTAATGGGTGACTTACCGAGCATTCGCGGGGCTGGCTTCATGGCTCGGCACGACGGTCGGCACTCGACGTGGCCCGGACATGCGCTACCTGGCTGGCTCGAACGCCTGGAGGGGCCGTGCGCCGTTGGTCGGCCAGTACCGGCTGCCTGCTCAAGTTCGCCTGCTCGCGGCCGTCAACCGAGTAGATATCCTGCTCTGGTACCTCGTCATGAACCCTCTGGCCCCGCTCGCATCGCCTGCTTCACGTTCGTCTCTGCCGAACACCCCGTCAGCCATTCGCAATACCGCAGATGCGCAGCAGACCCTGGCCAACCGTCTGGCCGAGCGTCTCGGTCTTGAGCCAGGTGCGCTGAGTGGCAAGCGTGATGCCTTCAGCCCGGAAAAGGTCGCCTCGCGGGTGCTCGGTTTTATCGAGCAACGTCTGCACAGCGAAGCGGCCGCCGGGGCCGATCCGGCCAAGCTGCAGGCGCTGATGACCCAGGCGCGCGATGGGGTGGAAAAAGGCTTTGCCGAGGCACGCAAGATTCTCGATGGCATGGGGGTGTTGCAAGGCAAGGTGGCGGCGGACATCGACGACACCTACCAGCGCATCCAGGAGGGTCTGGGCGACCTCGGTAAACGCTTCGACCCGGCCGCGTTAGAGACCGCCGGCAATACCCGGGTCGCGGCCTCCAGCGAGCGCTTCGCTGCCGCCGCGCAGACCTTCGAGATGGCGGTGACAACCCGTGATGGCGATCGCCTGCGCATCTCCGTCGCCCAGGCGTCGGCCAACTGGTCGCAAACCAGCGTTGCCGCCACCGGTAACGGCAGCGCTGTTGAGCTGGTCGCCAGCAGCCGGTCCGGCAGCGTGCAGATCGGCGCCTGGCAGGTCAGCGTCGACGGCGAGCTGGACGAACAGGAGCGCGCGGCCCTGGACAAGCTTTTTGCGCAGGTGCAGGACCTCTCCGACAAGTTCTATGCCGGCGACCTGACGGGCGCTTTCGATCGCGCCATAGCGCTGGAGCTGGACGGCGAACAACTGGCCTCCATGTCTCTGCGCCTGACCCAGAGCAGCGTGCGTCAGGCCACCGACGCCTACAGCGCCGTGGCCGAGCAGGGCGGTCAGGCGGCCAGCGCGGTCAATACGTCGCTGATTGATTATGCCAAGGGCTTGTTCGAGGCATTGCGCAACGTCGATGACCTGTTCGAGGATGGTCGCAGCGGTCTGCAGGAGCTGCTCAAGGGTGGTTTTGCCTTGGATCCCCGTCTCGACAGGGCGCGCCTGGATAAGGCCGAACTGCTTAACAACCGCCTGCTCGAAGGTCTGCAAGGCCTGCTCGGTCCTGCCGCGCTGCCGACTGCGGTCTGATACCTGACCCAGGGGCTCTGATGCAGGCGCAACCTTACGCCAGCAGGGCGCGGTGCTAGACTGCAAGTCCCTGTTGTATGGAGGCCTGCGGATGCTCCCTGAATGCCAACTGTTCGGCACCCTTGGCTGTCATTTATGTGATGTGGCCGAAGCGATGCTGATGCCTTTCGTCGAACATGGTTTGTTGGTCGAAGTGGTCGACATCGTCGAGCGCGAAGACTGGCTCGATCGCTATGCCTTGCGCATCCCCGTATTGCGTCGTTGCGATACCGGCGCCGAACTCAACTGGCCGTTCGAGGCCGAGCAGGTTGTAGAGTTCTTGCGCTGAGAGCTTGTGAAAAAACGCTCGCCTACTGCAACCGCCTCCAGGCGACCGTTACTGACGTTGCTCTACCTGAACGGAGCGCAGCGGAGTAACAGCCGCAGGCTGGCCCGCAGGGCGAGCGAAGCGAGTCAAAGCAGGGTCATCTAGCTCACCACCCCCCCCCCCTGTTTTCCACGCAGTGCGCCTTGCTGCGAGCGCCTGGAGACTCTCTCGCGACGGTGCTCGATATTTTCACAAACTTTGAGGGTTTAGTCCTGGCGATATCGGTCGATAAGGATTCAAGCTGCTCTGATTACGCACTCTATCTTGCGTACCTCGCCGGCTTGTCATCATCGGTTTGGACGACATGCTTGGCCGCAGTTTTAGCCCTGATGTACGCGTTGGCTGTTGTCCGTCGATTTAGTCGGGTGGGCCGGAGGTGTATCAGGTAATTGTTCTCGGATGGATCGGGCTCAACTGTTAGGCTTTGAGCATGTGCAGAGCGGAATTCGAAGCGGAGGGTGGTTGATGAGTGTGGTGCTGGGGGATGCGTTATCGCTGCTGTTATTCCGTTTGCACAGTGGTCGTTTGTTAGGCATTAACCTGCTGAAGGTCAAGGAAATCATTCCTTGCCCGGGATTGACCAAGCTGCCCAATCGCCATCCCCATGTGCGCGGCGTGGCAACCCTGCGTGGTGCGTCCCTGATCGTGGTCGACCTGGCGCGGGCAATTGGCGAACGCGGGGAGGCTGACAGCCGGGACGGTTGCCTGATCGTCACCGAACTGAGCCGTTCGCGACAGGGGCTGCAGGTGCAGAGTGTCGAGCGCATTGTCCAGTGCTCCACCAGCGACGTGCGCCCGCCACCGGCCGGCACCGGGGCGAGAGCCTTTATCACCGGGGTGACCCAGATCGATGGCGCCATCGTGCAGATTCTCGACATCGAGAAGGTCCTGCACGAGATCACCCCTGTGCTCCCGGAGGAGGTCGACGAGCAGTTGCTCACGGAGGCCGAGCGCGACCTGCTGCGCGGTCGCCGCGTCCTGGTGGTGGACGACTCCCACGTGGCTTTGCAGCAGACGCTGGTCACGCTGCGCAAGCTCGATCTGGATTGCCAGGCGGTGAGAAGCGCCGCCGGTGCCCTGGAGGTGTTGCTTGCCCAGCATCAGGCCGGGCTGCCGATCGAGGTTCTGGTCTCGGATATCGAAATGCCGGAGATGGATGGCTACAGCTTGGTCCGGGACATTCGTCAGCGTAGCGATATCGGCCAGACCTATGTGCTGCTGCACACCTCGTTGGACAGCACCATGAACACCGAAAAAGCGCGCGCGGTAGGCGCCAATGATGTGCTCACCAAGTTTTCCACCGTGGACTTGAGCAAGGCGCTACTGCACGCGTTTCAGAGCCTGTGAAAAAACGCTCGCCTGCTGCGACCGCTGCAAATTCGACAGCCCGCCCGCTGCGGCGTTGCGCTCGATATTTTTACCACTGCTGAGTCGTGTACGCCTGAGCAAGTAGAAACGCACACTGGATCTGCCAGGGGGCGTTTTCTATGGGCTTTGGCATTATTGCGGGACGCCGAGGATTGACAGGCAGGGCGGCAGCCAAGGCGAATTGTCCGCCCTCCTAGGTGGTCCGGCGTGTACCTGGTTCGGGGCACAGGGTACTGCCCAGAATGCCCGTGGCCGCGCATCAGTGTTGCCTATCGGCGTGCGAGCCTGAGCCGTCGTGAATCGCCGATCGGTTCGCGGGCGGCAATGATGCTGCGATCCAGGTCGCCCTTGAGCGTTTCGAACAGGTCGAGGGTAAACACCCGGTTGCCGATAAACCAGGAGTGATCCTGATTGCCGAGGAAACCGTGCGGCTGGTCGTTCGCTTGCAGCGCAGGATCGGCCAGCAGGGCCTGGTGATAGGCACTGCAGTCAATATCCACCGCCCTTTGCGGCGCCGACTCCGGCAGGCCGACGCGCCCCGCACGCGGGGCCACTCCGACGCGCTTGACGTTGGACAGCTTCAGCACGCTGTCGGCAAAGCTGAAGTAGTTGGTCAGGCGCGAGCAATGACGGTACAGCGAGGCGCTGCTGGCATGACCGTCACTGAGCGAGGCAGCGGATACGTCGGCAGCGATCAGGCACAGTTGGCTGATCATCCAGCAGTTGTTCTCCAGCTTGGCATCGTCGGCGTCGTCGAAGGCTTCGCGCACCACATAGGCGCCCATGGAGTGGGCGATGATATGGGTGTTGACCGCGCAATCGGGGGTTTGCCTGGTCGCGAGCAGGGCGATCAGGTCGGTGACCAGCTGCATCGCCGAGCGCTTGGCATCGTGGCGGTCTTCCAGGTAGCCGACGGTCTTGTTGTCGCTGGGCCAGTCGAAGGACACCAGCACACCTTTCCAGCCTATGCTCGTGAGGTCGGCATTGAGGCGGCGGTGGCGTTTGATTACCTCTGTGGCGCTGTTGTTGTAGCCGTGCACGTACACCAGGATGTCGCCGCGCTCGGCGCCGGTACGTTCGTCCGTTCCCCAGATCGCCTCACTCAAGAGTTGCTGCAACCAGGCCTTGACCCAGGTTTCGCCCATGCGGCCATGGCTGGGCAGCGGCTCTTGGGCGTCGCTGGGGACGACCAGCATATGCGAAGGGCCGGGTTCGGCATCGAATGCGCCTTGTCTGACGCGGCGGGCGCTGACCACGAAAGCGTTCATCACGAATCCTCCTTGTCTGCTGAAGAAGTGGCTCCGTGTGATGCGTCTACGACCTGGCTGGCGTATCCGAGCCTGTGTCTGCTGCCTGTGCTATCTGATCACCAGCAGGCTGGCGATATGCAGGGGGTGAGCATGTCCCGCGGCTCCAGTTCTAATCGGGCAGGGTTGTCAGTTGGGTGGGCCGGGTGGACCCAGGAGCATTTGCATAAACCAGATGAAGACGCCGTAACCACCGGCTAGGGCGATCGACAACAGTAGGAAAAAACAGATGATAAGGAAGAGAAGCAGGCGGGTTTCCTTACTTCTGGATGGTTTGTCATCAAGCGCTGCGGGCATCTCGGCTGACTCTATGTCTGGTCAGTTTCAGGCTAGACCTCAGGGGATGAATTGGCATAAGCGCCGGGCCGAATCAGGACAGACGGTCGCAACGGCGGGGGGCTTGTTCGGCTCTGGCACAACACTTGTGCGCAGTAGCCATGAACTGGCGGAGCAGAGCGCGTGCTAGGCTTTGCCGCGGCCTGTTTGGGCCTTTTCGTTGAGTGTCGTCGATGTCTTCTTCTGTTGTCAGTGCACACCTCAAGCGCGGTACGGCCGGTTATCGACGCGCCACCCTGGCGTTGTTTTGCGCCGGTTTCGCCACCTTTGCCTTGCTCTATTGCGTGCAGCCGCTGTTGCCGTTGTTGGCCGCGCATTTTTCGGTATCGGCAGCCGGTAGCAGCCTGGCGTTGTCGCTGACCACCTTGAGCCTGGCGCTGTGCCTGTTGCTATCGGGCGCCCTGGCCGAGAGCTGGGGGCGCAAGCCGGTGATGGTCGCTGCCTTGGGCCTGGCCTGTGTACTTGGCATTGCCTGTGCGCTGGTCGAAACCTGGGACTATCTGTTGCTGCTGCGCGCGTTGCTCGGTCTGGCGCTGAGCGGCCTGCCGGCGCTGGCCATGGCCTATGTCGGCGAGGAGTTCGACCCCGAGGCGCTGCCGGCGGCCATGGGCCTGTATATCGGTGGCACGGCGTTGGGCGGTCTGCTCGGGCGCCTGCTCGCCGGTCTGCTCAGCGATATCGGCGGCTGGCCGTTGGCATTGGGCGGCATCGCGGGGATGGGGCTGTTGGCCTTGGCGCTGTTTATCTGGCTGCTGCCGCCGTCGCGGCATTTCCGTGCCCAGCCGTTGTCGCTGCGCGGGTTGCTCGGCAACTTCGGCCAACACCTGGGCAACCCGCAGCTGCGCGCACTGTTTCTGCTGGCATTCCTGTTGATGGGCGGCTTCGTCGCGTTGTTCAACTATGTCGGCTTTCGCCTGGCGGCGGCGCCGTTCGGTTTATCGTCGACCCTGATCGGCCTGCTGTTCACCGTGTACCTGGTCGGGATTGTCAGTGCCGGTTGGGCTGGGCGCCTGGTGCCGCATTTCGGTGCGCGGCAGGTGCTGCAGGGCGGCATCGGCATCATGCTGATCGGCGTCGCGCTCTGCGCCACGCCCTGGCTGAGCGCCGTGGTGCTGGGCCTGGCGTTGTTCACCCTGGGCTTTTTTGCCGCCCATGCGGTGGCCAGCGGGCAGGTTGGTCAGCATGCCAAAGGCGCCAAGGCGCAGGCCTCGGCGCTGTATCTGTGCGCCTATTACCTGGGCTCCAGCGTGGTCGGCTATGCCGGCGGCTATGTCTGGGAGCATGCCGGCTGGTTGCCATTGCTGGCTGTGTTGGCGGGTTTGTTCCTGGTGGCGGGGTGGTGGGCGAGACGCTTGTAAGGTTTTCCGGATTGCCTCCGGGCTTGCAAAAAGCATCGCGGGCATGGGCTAGGCGCTCCCGCCGCTCCTACGATTTCTATGTCCTGCGAGGCTTGCGCATCAACATAGGATCCACGCCCGCACCGGGTCAGCTTTCCTGGGCGCGATAGGCACCCGGGGTCAGCCCGGTCCACTTTTTGAACGCGCGGTGAAACGCCGAGGGCTCGGAGAATCCGAGCTGCTCGGCGATGTCCTGGATCGAAAGGTCGGCGCGGCCCAGGTGATAGATCGCCAGGTCGCGGCGCAGCTGATCCTTGAGTTCCTGAAAGCTCGAGCCCTCTTCGCGTAGATGACGGCGCAGGGTCTGCGGGCTCATATGCAGCTGCTGCGCTACCGCTTCCAGGTCCGGCCAACTGGCGCAGTCGCGACCGAGCAGGCGGCGGATCTGACTGGTCAGGCTGTCGCCGCCATCCGGGCGGGCGAGCAGATCGGCTGGCGAATGTTCGAGAAACTGCTTGAGCGTGCGCTCGTCCTGCAGCAGCGGCATGGCCAGGTAGCGCGCCTGGAACAGCAGGCTGGTGTTGCCGGCCGCATAGCGCCGCGGGCAGGGAAACAGCAGGTCGTATTCGCCGCTATGGGCCGGCTCGGGATAGCTGAAGGTGGCTTCCTGCAGACGGATGCGCTGGCCGATCAGCCAACTGCCGAGGCGATGCCAGATCACCAGCAGGCTTTCCAGGAGGAAATGATCCGGATCCCATAGGCGGCTGTCATCCACGCTAAGCCTGGCCAGGTCGCCCTCGCGTTCGAGGCGGATGCTCGGCGCCTCGGGGAACAGACTGTAGAACAGCGCGCCACGGCTGAGGGCCTTTTCCAGGGTGCGGCAGTGGATGATCGCGTAACACATCATGGCGAAAGTGCCGCGCTTGCTGCGGATACGGCCAAAGCCCATGTATTCGTCGTCCAGGGTCTCCCACAGCAGTTGCAACAGGCGGGTGAACTGCTCCGGGGCAATGCGCGCGCGCGGCTCGTCGAGCAGCGCTGGCTGGATGTTCACCTGGCGCAGCAGCGGCGCGCAGTCATGACCCTGGCGCTCGGCGCCGCGCAATGCGGCGCGGACGAAGTGGCTGGCGATGGTGCGTTCGCGCATTGGCTGGGCTCGTGAGTAAGGCCGGCCGATGTTAGCAGGCCGTTGAGCAACCACCTACGTGGCCGCTTCTCGATAAAGCGAGGGGCGTCAACAGTGGCCAGTCGGGGTGTGTGGAACGAGCAGGCCTCTGCTAGACGCTCAGCTCATGACTAAGCACCGCACAAGGTAGAGGGATTTGTTCGCGGACAAACTGTGCCAACTGTGCGGCAGGCAGCGGGCGGGCATACAGATAGCCCTGGGCCTGCAGGCAGCCCAGGCGGTAGAGCGCGTTGGCCGTTGGCGCGTCCTCGACACCTTCGGCGATGGTCTCGAGACCCAGTGAACGGGCCATTTGCACGATGGCGGTGATGATCGCGCGACTGTCGCTGCCAGTCGTCAGGTCGCGGACAAAGGACTGGTCGATCTTCAGCTTGTCCACCGCCAGGTTGCGTAGATAGGCCAGGCTGGAATAGCCGGTGCCGAAGTCATCGATGGACAGTCTGACGCCCATGGCCTTGATCCGCTTGAGGGTTTCCAGGACCTCAGCGGTATTGTCGAGCAGGCTGGATTCGGTGATCTCCAGTTCCAGCATATGGGCGGGCAGCTGTGAGTTGGCGAGGGCTTGCCGCACCAGCTGTTCGACGTTGTCATGTTGCAACTGGATGGCCGAAAGATTGACCGCAATCTGCGGGATGGCCAGGCCGGCGCGGTGCCAGGCGGCCGCCTGGGCGCAGGCGTGCTGCAGTATCCACTCGCCCATCGGCACAATCAGGCGGCTTTCTTCTGCGGCAGGGATGAAGCGTCCCGGCGCGATCAGGCCCCATTCGGGGTGCTGCCAGCGCACCAGGGCTTCGACACCGATCAGTGTGCCGTCGCGCAGGTCGATTTGCGGCTGATAGTGCAACAGCAGTTCATCGCCATCGATGGCCTGGCGCAGGCCGTTGAGCAGGTTGAGGTGTTCCAGGGCTTCGCTGTTCATGGTCGCATCGAAGAACCGCCAGGTCTGGCGGCCATCCTGCTTGGCCTTGTACATGGCGGTTTCGGCATTGCGCCGCAGGCTTTCGAAGCAGTCGCCATCGCTGGGTGCGACTGCCACGCCGAGGGACAGCGAACTGCTGATAGTGCGGTCAAACAGGGAAAATGGCTGGCGCTGCAGCGTCATGATCTTCTGCGCAATGGCGGCGGCATCGTCGGCGCTCTCCAGATCGGGCAGGAGGATCAGGAACTCGTCGCCGCCAGGCCGGCAGAGCGTGTCGCTGTGCCTGAGCAGCAGACGCAGCCGCTCGGCCAGCGCGACCAGCAGGGCATCGCCGTAGGAGTGGCCGAGTGAGTCATTGACGGTCTTGAAGGCGTCGATGTCCATGAACAACAACGCCACATGCTTCTGGCTGCGGTGGTTGGCCATGAGGGCCTGGTTGGTTCGGTCGCGCAACAGGTCGAGGTTGGGCAGGCCGGTCAAGGTGTCGTAGAAGGCCAGGGTCTCGATTTTCTGTTCGGCCGCCTGGCGCTCGCTGACTTCCGCCGCCAGGAGCCGGTAGGGCTCGTGCACGCTGGAAATGAACACCACGCGGTAAATGAACCAGTAGGAGAGCACTTTGTAGAGGTGGCCGAGCAGGCTGTAGATGTCGTTGACGTTGCTGTAGGCGGTGAAACACAGCTCGGAAAGAATCGACAGGGCCACCGCCAGAAACAGGCCCTGGGCGTCGTAGGCATGCGCGCGCCGACTGTCGCGCCAGAAGCACAGGGCGGCGGTGGTGAGCACCGAGATGACCAGCCATTCGACGATGATCTTCAGCGGCGTCAGGCCCACGCCATCGATAAAGGTGCGGGGGAACAGGGCCGGATGCCAGAGTTGCAGGTAGCTGAACAATGCCGTCACCAGCAGCGCCGCGCCCAGCAGGTAATAGCGGGTTGTCGTCTTGCGCAGTGCTGTCCAGGGTCGCAAGGCCACTGTCAGCAGGCAGAAAGCGGCGCTCAGGCGGGCCGCGAGCCAGAAGTCGATGGCCTTTTCCGGGCTGGCCGCGGTAATGAAGTCGGGCATGCCGCGATACGACAGCACATGGGCGAAGTCCAGCAGACCTACCGCGAGAAAGCCGCAGGCCAGGATCAGCAGGTTGCCGGCGCGTTCCACCCGGTAGCTGTGCCAGGTGACGCTGAACACCAGCATGGCGACCACGATGGCGAAGAACTCGCTGGTGGTATGCAGCCAGGTCGGAAGCCAGCCGTGGCTCTGCTTCAGTTCGGCCGACTGGGGCAGCAGCCAGATGCTCAGCAACAGCAAGGTCAGGCTGCCCAGCAGCAGATAGGTGCAGCGACTGTATCTGGCCGTGCGGTGGCCGGTAGCGAGCAACGGATCGTGCATGCGTGGTCTGCCGTTGGCGGGGACAAGGTTGCCCTGGTTGTATTTGGTGTTGGGCTATTGCTGCATGCGGCAATCCGCACTGTCTAAATAGTAACCGCAGTCTGCGTAAGGGTTACCACGACTATAGCCAATCGCGCGGGCGCTGAGAATGTGGGCGTAAGTCGTAACACCATGGTTGATTGGGTCAATCACTGCTGAGCGTTGGGGTCATTGAGGCGAGGGGGCTGAGGCACCTAACCTGCAGGACGACTTCAGTTCAGGGAGCATGCCTGCATGCAGCGCAACATTTTCGACAGCCAACACACTATGTTTCGCGACGCCTTCCGCGCCTTTCTGAACAAGGAAGTAGTGCCGCATCAGGACGCATGGGAAGAAGCCGGCATGGTCAGCCGCGAGGTGTGGCGCAAGGCCGGCGAGATGGGCTACCTGCTGCCCTGGGCCGATGAAGAGTATGGCGGCTCCGGGCTCAAGGACTTCCGCTACGAGCAGATCATGTGCGAGGAGCTGGCGAAGATTAACGAGGCGGGCTTTATGCTGCCGCTGCACTCGGCGCTCTGTGGGCCCTATATCGCCGAATACGGCAACGCCGAACAGAAGGCCCGTTTGCTGCCCGGAATCATCCGCGGCGAGCTGATCCTGGCGGTAGCGATGACCGAGCCGAGTGCGGGCTCCGATCTGGCCGGCATGCGCACCACTGCAGTGGACAAGGGCGACCACTACGTCCTCAACGGTTCCAAGGTGTTCATCTCCAACGGTCTGCTGGCCGATGTGGTGATAGTCGCGGCCAAGACCGACCCGGCCAACAAGCACGCCATGGGCCTGTTTCTGGTCGAGCGCGGCATGCCGGGGTTCGAGCGCGGCGCCAAGCTGAAGAAACTCGGCATGCACAGCCAGGACACCGCCGAGCTGTTCTTCAACGAGGTCAAGGTGCCCAGGGCCAACCTGCTGGGTGATGCCAAGGGCGGCTTCTACTACCTGATGAACATGCTCGCCCAGGAACGCCTGACCAATGCCTGCGGTGCGGTGGCCGGGGCCGAAGCGGCGTTGCAGGTGACCCTCGATTACGTGAGGGAACGCAAGGCCTTCGATCGGCCGATCTCGCACTTCCAGAACACCCGCTTCAAACTGGCCGAGATGCGCACCCAGATCGACGTCGCCCAGGTGTTCGTCGACCGCTGCGTGATGGATCACAATCAGAAGAAGCTCACCCCGGAAGTGGCCGCCGAGGCCAAGCTGTTCACCACCGAACTGCTCGGCAAGGTGGTCGACGAGGGCGTGCAGTTGCACGGTGGCTGGGGTTATATGTTGGAGTACCCGATCTGCAAGATGTATGCGAACGCGCGCATCCAGCGCATCTTCGCCGGCACCTCGGAGATCATGAAAGAGATCATCAGTCGAGGTATGAAACTGTAGGTGGGGGCAACCCGCCATTCGGGCGCACGCCACGCGCTGTTCAATCCGCACACAAGGAGCCGTCATGAAAGGCCCGCTGTCCTCGCTGAAAGTGCTGGATTTCTCCACCCTGCTGCCAGGCCCGTTTGCCTCGCTGCTGCTGGCCGATATGGGCGCCGAAGTGCTGCGCATCGAATCGCCGACGCGCATGGACCTGGTGCGCGTGCTGCCGCCCCATGACGGCGGCGTATCGGCCAGCCACGCCTATCTCAACCGCAACAAGCGCTGCATCGCCCTGGACCTGAAGCAGGCCGAGGCGGGGGCGCTGGTCAAACAGCTGGTGGCCGAGTACGACATCGTGCTGGAGCAGTTTCGCCCCGGGGTGATGGACAAGCTCGGGGTTGGCTATGAGGCGCTCAAGGCGATCAACCCCAGGCTGATCTATGTATCGATCACCGGCTATGGTCAGAGCGGGCCGTACAAGGACCGCGCCGGTCACGACATCAACTACCTGGCTCTGGCCGGGATCGCCAGCTACACCGGGCGCCGCGATCGCGGGCCGCTGCCGTTGGGCATCCAGGTCGCCGACATCGCCGGCGGTTCGCTGCACGGGGTGATGGGCCTGCTGGCGGCGGTGATCCAGCGCCAAGTCACGGGCGAGGGCCAGCAAGTCGATGTGAGCATGACCGATTGCGCCTTCAGCCTGCACGGCATGGCCGGCGCCGGTTATCTGGCCGGCGGGGTCGAGCCGCAGATGGAAAACCAGGTGCTCAATGGCGGCAGCTTCTACGACTACTACCGCACCCGCGATGGCCGCTGGTTCTCGGTCGGCAGCCTGGAAGCGCAATTCATGCAGCAGTTCTGCACGGCCCTCGGCCGCCCGGAGTTGGCCGCGCGCGGCCTGTCGCCCAACCCGCAAGACCAGCAGGCGCTTAAGCACGAGATCGAAATCGAGTTCGAGAAACGCGATTTTGCCGAGTGGAGCCAGCTGTTCGCCGGCCTGGATGCCTGCGTGGAACCGATGCTCAACCTAAGCGAGGCCGTCGAACATCCGCAGGTCAAGGCCCGTGGCCTGGTCACCGAAGTGCCGCGCCCAGGCAACGCCCCGCAGGCGCAGATCGCCTGCCCGATCAAATTCTCCAGCGGCCTGCCCGCGCCCCGTCATATCGGTGCGGCACTGGGCGCGCATACCGAGCAGGTGCTGGCCGAACTGGGTTATTCGGCCGAACGGATTGCCGAACTGAAAGCCAACAAGGTCGTGGCGTAAACGGGGGATAGTGTTGTTCTTCGCAAGCGTTCTCCTCAACCTCAGAGGTTGGCCGAGCGCCGCAGGCAGTGCACCATCAATTACCGACGCTCCACATATCCGCCGTGCTGTCGCTGCGCTCCTGAGCGGCCGACGCTTGGCTTTAGCCTGAACGCATAAGCCTCGCACCGGTCGCCGATCACGTACTCCTCAGAACACCTGCAGCAACCGGATATTCAGCCGGCTGTCCTCGCGAAAGCCGTGTTCAACTGCGATATCCCGGCCGACGGTGGCCGCCAGCTGGGTGCCGGGCAGGAAGAACCAGGCGAAGCCCGCCGACCACTTGCTGCTGCGCTGGCTGTCGTCCAGCCAGCTCTGTTCCATGCGGTTCTCGCCGCCGCTCTGGTGGGACAGGCCGACACGCAGGTCGAGGTTGTCGCGTAGCGGATAGCGCAGAAAGCCCTGGTACTGGTAGCTGGGTTTCTGCCGATGGGTCCACTTGTGTGCGCCGTAGCTGTGGTTGCGCCCGTAGAAGGTCACATCGGCCGCCAGATCCAGCGCCAGCTTGTCGCCGAGCCCGGTGACATAGCCGGCCTGCAAATTGAACTTCCAGCGATTCTCGCCGAGGTTCAGCGCCCGGTCGTGGTCGTAGCTGCCGAGCGGGATGAACAGATAGGGCGTGATGCCGAAGAAGCGCCGTCGCTCCGGCTGGTTGAGCAGCCAGATCGGCATCGCCAGGATCGGGTCGGCCAGGCCGCCGCTGTCGCCCAGGGCGCCGCCATCGTGACGCCCGTCGAGGCGGCCGAATGGCAGCAGGATCTGCGGTGCGATGCGGTAGCCGCCCAGGTCGGTGTAGTGCACCAGACGCAGGATGCCGATCTGTGAATCCAGCCCGGCTGAGCCGGCCTGCTGGTCACCGTCCCGATAAAGATGGTCGCGCTCCGCGTACTGCAGGTAGAGCAGCCCCAGGGTGGTACCGACGGCAGCGGGCACATAGTCGCCGGCATCCAGGTCCAGGGCCTGAGCGGGCCGGCCCCAGGACAGCAGCGCGCCCAACAGCAGCAGGCCCCAGAGCGCTATCCAGACTTTCGCATCGACTTGCCGGGCACCAGCAGGCCGTTGAAAAACTACCTGCGTTGGCAATACTGCGTTAAAAACAGGCTCGGAATGCTCATTTACAGCCAGTAAAGTCGAGTGCGACCCCAGCCCCTTCCTCGCCTGTTTTTGCCTTGTCTTGCCTGCCTCGCCTACATTGTTCAACGGCCTGCCAGGGCGCAGCGGCATTGGTGTATTTGGCAGCATCTTGATTCCTCGTTTTCTTGTTTGATGTGAACGGTGCAGGTCTCGCCGGCAGCTGGGGTGCCGGGGTTATTGCTGCGGATGGCGTGGGTCCCACAGCAGTCGATCCAGCCCCTGCTCGTACTGCATGCCGCGCGGGAAACTCACCAGCTCCAGCTGCAGGCCCCAGGGCGCCAGGAAGTACACCCAGGTCAGGCCGGCTGCCGGACCCTCGCTGAAGGTGCTGGGCGTATCGAGCACCCGCAGCTGCTTCGACTTCAGGTAGGCGATCGCCGCATCCATGTCGTCCACGTAGAACGCCAGATGGTGGCCGCCGATATCGCTGTTGCGTGGCAGCCGGCGATTCTGATCCGGCGCGCCGTACTCGAAAATTTCCAGGTTGGTGCCGTTGCCGCAGCGGACCATCTGGAAGTCCTTGATCACGGCGCGCGGATGCACGTTCAGGTGGCGCTCCATCCAGTCGTCCGCAAACTTGAACTCGCCGAAGGTGAAGTAGGCTTCGCAGCCGAGCACTTCGACGAAGAAATCCGTCGCCTGGCGCAGACTGGGTGCGGTGATGCCGATGTGCTGCAGGCCCTGCATGCCGGGAAGCCCGCCGGCCAGCGCCAATGGCGACAGCGCGGCAGCGGCGAGGGCGAGGAGGAAACGGCGCAACAGGTGGGTTGTTGCTTGGAAAGTCATGGCGATACTCCTGGTACAGGATTGGCAAGCGGTCGCCCGCCGCAGGCTTGCGCGCCTGCGATGTCGTTCGACTGAGAAAGTGCGAAGCGGGCAGGGGTCAGCGGCGGGGTAATCGCCGCGGCGCTTGCTGGCGCAGCGGCAAGCCGGGACGGCAAAGCAATGGCCTGGGGTGGCTCTCAGCGCGGCGGGTGTCATCGATAAAAGGCATCGGGGTAATGGCGGGCATGCTGCATCCTCGTCTTGTTGTTATGGGGCCCGTTGCCGGGCTCACCGACTAGATGGCAGGACCCATGCCAACCCCGTCGCGGTTCTTGGTTGTGGCTGCAGTCGATTGATTTTTAAAGGGATTTTTGGCGATGGTAAAAACTTGTATCAACCTGCGGAAGGCCGCCGACTGTCACGCCGCTTACAGCTGTAATGCCCGTCGTTACAGGTATTACAGGCTTCGCAGGGCAGGCGCTGGGGGAGTAGACTCTGGCCCATAGACGGATGCGCCCGGCTTGCCTGCGAGCAGGCCGGGGCGCAACAAAAACAAGATCGTCAGCGCGTGCTGCCTGAGCATGCTGCGTCGCGCGTCCGAGGAGGCTGCATGCGCATCATCCCGCCCAGCAGTGTGCATATCGACACTGTCCTGTCCCATGCCGCCGACCCGGCACTGGCACCGCTGGGGCAAGGTTTCGACCCGCTGATCTCGCGCTCCTGGCAACGCTGTATCCAGGACTACGGCCTGGACCCGGCCAAGCCGGCACCGCCGCGTTTCGTCCCGCGCCAGGTGCTGCTCGATCACCAGGATCAGGCCGACGAACTGATTAACGTGGCCCGCGCCGGCGTCGAACAGCTGTACCGGCATATCGCCGAGCTGGGCTACGTTGTGCTGCTCACCGACAACCGCGGGATCACCGTGCAGTTTCTCGGCGACCCGGACGACAAGGCCGCGCACCGCAAGACCGGCCTCTACCTCGGTGCCGACTGGAGCGAGGATCATGCCGGCACCTGCGCGGTGGGCACCTGCATCAAGGAGCAGCAGGCGCTGACCTGTCACCACCATGACCACTTCAGCGCCCACCATGTCAGCCTCACATGCACCGCGGTGCCGATCTTCAATCCCCAGGGCCAACTGCTCGCCGTGCTGGACATCTCCGCCCTGCAGTCGCCGCCCTCGAAAGATTCGCAGACCTTTGCCCTGCAACTGGTCAAGCAGTACGCGCGGATGATCGAGGACGCCTACTTCCTCAGGCGCTACCGTGACACGCACATTCTCTGCCTGGACAGCTCGCGCGAGTTCGTCCTGATCAACCGTCATTACCTGCTGGCGATGGCCGAGGATGGCAGCCTGCTGGCGGCCAATACCGCCGGCCGGCAACTGCTCGCCGAGTGCGCCCTGGAGCTGCCGCTGCGGCCCTCGGCGCTGGCCCCCAAGGTCGGCGTGCAGCAGCTGTTCGATTGCGAGCTGGAGGATGTTTTCAATATCCCCTACGCCAGCGCCGACCATGTGCGCGCCTTCCGCACCCATCGGCAGAATGCGCTGTATTTCGCCGCCCTGATGGAGCCGCGCCGCGCGCCTGTGCAGGCGCTGGCCAGCAGCCGCGAACTACCACGCTGCGCCCTGGATGAACTGGCCGACGACGACCCCTTGATGCGCAAGATGCTGGCCCGCGCCAAGCGCCTGTGCAGCGAACCGCTCAACGTCCTGCTCAATGGCGAGACCGGTACCGGCAAGGAACGCCTGGCCCGTGCCCTGCACGAGAGCGGCAATCGCAGCCAGGCCGCCTTCGTCGCGATCAATTGTGCGGCCATGCCCGAGTCGCTGATCGAGAGCGAGCTGTTCGGCTACCAGCCGGGCAGCTTCACCGGCGCGCGCGGCAAGGGCATGCGCGGGCTGATCCAGCAGGCCGATGGCGGCACCCTGTTTCTCGACGAGATTGGCGACATGCCGCTGCACCTGCAGACCCGTCTGCTGCGCGTGCTGGCCGAGCAGGAAGTGATGCCGCTGGGCGCGGACAAACCGATCAAGGTGGACATCCGGGTGATCGCCGCCAGCCACCGCGACATTCGCCAGATGATCGAGGCCGGACAGTTTCGCGAAGATCTCTACTACCGCCTCAACGGCGCCACCCTGAAGCTGCCGGCACTGCGTGAGCGGGCCGACAAGGGTTACCTGATCGAGCGGCTGTTCATGGAGTTGAGCGAGCAGCGCCAGCGTCCGCCGCGCCTGCGCGGCGATGCCATGAGTGCGTTGCTGGGTTATGCCTGGCCGGGCAATATTCGCGAACTGCGCAATGCGCTGCAGTACGCCCTGGCCACCTGCGAAGGCGAGGAGATCACCGTCGACGACCTGCCCGAGCAGTGCCTGCCCAGCCCCGGGCCGCGCCTGCCAGCACCGGCAGAACAGGCCCGCACCCTGAGCGCCGATCCGGCTGCGCAGCTGGAGGCAACCTTGCGCCGGCACCGCTGGAATGTCAGCGCCGCGGCGCGTGAACTGTCGCTGTCGCGGCCGACCATCTACCGCTGGATGAAGGTCTACAACATAGTGCCGCCGAAGGCATGGGAGTGAGTTGCTGGCTTGGCCGCGGAGCGGGTTCTTTTAGGCTCTGTACCAGTTAGCTGTTGTATGCAGCAATTCCTTGTAGGAACGGGCGGGACGCGCAGTCCCATGCCCGCGAACCTCACGAGGCCAGACACTTTCGCGGTCATGGACCGCTCCTACAGATTGCAGGGCTTATGCTGATTAGTTCCCTCGCCCCTTTGGAGGCGGCCGGCTAGAAGAGGGTTAGAGTGAAGGGGGCCGTAGGGTGCGCCGTGCGCACCAGGACAGATGGCAATGGTGCGCACGGTGTTCAGCCGGGATACATGGGTAACGCCTGTCGGGAGACATGGGTAACGGGTTGACGATCCTCACTTGCGCTTTCTCAAGTCGATCTGGCGGATGGTCTTGTGGATGAAAATCACATCGTAGACGCCATCCACCTTGGTC
>NZ_JAWVXU010000027.1:0-44775 GCF_033723075.1 Pseudomonas sp. | reverse complement strand
CTGGAAGCTGGCTTCACCTGTGTCGTCATCGCTGATGAGCAGCGTGCCGGTGTCGGTGAGGGTCGGAGTGGCTGCATCTTCAGTCACCGCGCCAACGGCGTCGCCCGTGATGGTCGGCAGATCGTTGGTGCCCGTGATGGTAATAGTCGCGGTCTGGTCAACAGTGCCGCCGTTGGCGTCGTCAATGGTGTAGCTCACCACGAAGGTGAGGCTTTCATCTGCGGCCAGATAGTCAAAAGCTTCGCTTGCAGGGTCTGCACTGAGCGTGTCGCCTTCCAGGCTGAAGCCCGGCGGCAAGGCGATACTTGGCTGGCCGTTGATAGTAAAGCTGAGATTGGTGACAAACAAAAAGTCATCATCCGCGTCGCTTGCGCCGTCGAGCAGGTTAATAACGAAAGAGGCATTGCCTTCGTTTGCGCCGACAACCAGCGGGGTAGCAACTACTGGGGACTGATTAGTAACAGTCTCATCGACGGGGGTGATGTCAAGCGTGGCAATACCAGCAGTGGTCAGCACACCGTCGGAGATGACATAACCGAAGCTCACTTGGGTATCGTCATCCTGAGCCGGGGTGTAAGTCCAGGTGCCGTTGCCGTTATCGACCAGATTGCCATTGCCGGCAGTAATAGCCAGGCCAGTCGCAATGAGCGAATCGTCTTCAGGGTCACCCGCCTGACCAAGGAGTTCGGCCTGGGTGATCAACCGCGCACCGCTGTCTTCGGCGATGGCGACCAAGGTAACTGGAGCAGTTACAGGAGCGTCATTAGTGGGCGTAATGTTGTTAAACTTTACGGACACGGGGTCGCCGCTGCTCTCATAGAGAGGCGCAGTGCTGCCCCCCCAAGTACCGCTGACAGTAGCAACCGCCTCGACGCGGAACGCATCAGCGACGTTGCCACCCTGTACAGACTCATCGGTGAGCCAGTAAAGCCGGGCATCAGAGCCAGTTACCAGCACGTTATTAATGTACAAGCCGCCACTACGAAGCACTACGTCACCAGCGGTGAAGCTCACTTCAGTAAATACACCAGTCGCATTTTTGTACCATAGAGAGCCATCTGCGCCGTCGGAGAGCAGGAAACCGTCTGTATTGGACGACTCATTTGCACGGATTTTAAGTAAAGAGTAACTGATAGCGTAATGCTGGTCTTCAGTGGCACCGGTAAAAGCATTGATATTGCTTAGAGTCACAGTCATGTCATTCTCCACCCTCTCCGTCACTGGAAAGGGCAACAAGATTCAAAAGTTATGAGTTTGATGGCAGTCAGGCAGCGCCTGACCGCCTAACTGAAACGCGCCTTACCAGCTATAACCAACGCCAAGGTTCGCTGCGGTTTTGGAAGCAGTATTGCGGCTAACACCCGCAGTCACAGAGGTGGACTCGGTGATGGCTGCACGGAAGCCAACGGCGACAGCACTTTCGCTGCTGTAGTTACCCAGACCGGCACCTACGCTGAAGCGCTTGCCATGAGCCGGCGAAGGGATGGCCGCCAGTGCGGCTACGGATGCGATACCGGCGTTGGCAACTTCTTCGACCTTGTCGATTCGTCCGTCCATATAGTTGAAGCGAGCATTGGTTTGGCTAGACAACTCGTCATACCGGCTGTTGTAGCCGCTCTGCACAGCGCTTAGCTGATCGTAATTAACTGCATCTGTACCGACAGTACCCGCAGCAACATTGGTAATTTTATTGCCGGCAGCATCCAGTGAGCCGGTAATAGTTCCGCCAGTGATGGCGGTTGCGTTGATAGTGCCTGAAGTAATAGAGCCAGTATTGGCGATGGTTGTGCTGTTAACAGTGGCACCATTTACGGTAGCGGCAGTAACAGTATTAGCCGTGACGTCGGTGGCGCTTATAGTGTCCGAAGTAATAGAGCCAGTATTTACGATGGTTGCACTGTTAACAGTGGCACCATTTACGGTAGCGGCAGTAACACTGTCAGCCGTGACATCGGTGGCGCTTAACGTGGTGACCGAGGTATTCCCCTCGACAGAGAGTGAGCCTCCGTTGAGTACTTCTACGTTACCGCCGAAACTGCTTTGGACGCCGCCAAGGGAGGTGGTACTACCACTACCATCGACAATATCAATAGTTCCTTGTGCAGCATCGAGGCTAATTTCATTCCCATTACCAGGGACGCCGCCGACGCTGTCATCAATAAAAATACCAGTAACGTCAAGCTGGTCTATCGGTGTGCCACCGATATCAGTAAGCGTCTGAGCCATAGCCTGATTACCCGCCAGTATCGCCAGCAGCGCGCAGGCCAGCAGCGATTTGCGGCCAGGTACCGCGTGTTGGGTGCATTCCAGTTTGCTTGTACCAGCGGACATCTGCATGGTTTTGTTCCTTTGCCTTGTGATGGGTTAGTGCTTTCAGTGGCCGGTAATATTCCAGCTCCGCGCCATTAAAGCAATGGCTTTAAGGCATCATCATGACATCCAAAAAGTATCGTTAAGCCACTATCAAGGCATCATGATGATGGCATTTAAATATCAATTTGATGACATATCAACGACTTAGCGACATCACAGCGCTTGACTCCGGCTGTGTTGGCCATGTACCGATTGGCTGTTGAGCCTCTATCTTGGAGGGTGGGCCGGACGGCGATCCGCTTCCGCCTGCTGCGGCTAAATTGAGGTCTTGGTGGGCTAAAGCTCACCCTGCGTTTGGCCGTCAACACATAACGAAGACAACGCTTTTTCACGGCGACATCCAGACGATGCGTGCGGTATTCGGCGCAGTGCAGTGCCGCATGATTACGGACACACCTGATGGGCAGTCCGCTACGGGCTATGGAGGGGGGGGCAATGGCAGCAGCTCCTGACATCTCGGGCCCAGGTATGCCGACCGGAACGCGAAAAGGACATCGGGCGTGTCTTGCCCCAGGCGCCGAGGCTTGCTCAGAGGCTGTGAAAATATCGAGCGCCGTAGCAAGGCTGTCTCCAGGCGTTCGCAGCGCAACGTCAGCAGCGGGCGTCTGGATGCGGTCGCAGTAGGTGGGTTTTTTTCACAACCTCTCAGCCGATATAGGGTTCTGAATGGTGACCCGCGCGGAGCGCAGCGTCAGCCAAGCCAGCTTTTGTTCCCGCGCAGGAGAGCATATGCCGCACTGCCTTCGGCGAGTGACACCCGGATGACGGGATGCTCAAAATACAGCAGTATTTTCGGGGGCCCAAAGGGCGGCTCGGGCGGCGTGTTGCTCAGCAGTGCAATGACAGCCAGCCAGAATTGGTGTCACACACATGCCGCGGGCACCAACGATAATCAACCGCCAACAAGGCGTCCCATATTCACGACAAGCACGCGAGAACCACGCTCCAGTCGAACGGGTTCGCGCCCGGTGATGGACCAGCCGTCCTTTTCTATGAGCTCATCGATACGGGCACGCAATGCATGGTATTTGCGCTGGCAATCGACTATTTCGACCTCCATCATTTGTGCAAGGTAAGCATCCAGCTCTTTTGTCTCTCTTCCTGATGACATCTTGCCCCCAAAGCAGATTTACTCGAAATTCGTGACTACTAACGCCGGGTTGCAGCAGGCCGAATTGAATTTCGGCCGCCCTCTTTAGCAAAAATGATCAGAAAGCCCACCCGATGTTGGCCGCGCCTATCATTGATGAGCCGACGCATACAACACATTCGCATTGAGCGCGGCCACGATACCGCACAATCACAGGATGCTATGCAGCTTTAGAGCACCCAATACCTATTGCATGCGCTTTAGCTGCGAATCGCTCGGCACACAACGCTTCGCGGATAGAATCGCGCCTTTGGGTGCCCGGAGATACGCCTGTAGTTTTACTGCCAAAGGCTATCAAGGCCGAGTAAAAGCAAGCCAGCGCAATGCGCCTTGTCTATAGTGGACAAAACCGCGCAGGAGTTTTTTGCATGAGCGACACGAGCAACGAGCGTAGACGCTTTCAGCGTATCGCCTTCGACGCCCCCACCGAGATCATTCAGGGTGAGCAGCATTGGGCTGTCGAACTGCATGACGTATCGCTCAAAGGTCTGCTGATCAAACGTCCGCAACAGTGGAATGGCGATCCCGATCAGCCCTTCAACGCCAATATCCAACTTTCCGATGACGCCCGCGTGCAGATGGAAGTGGTCCTGACCCACGCCCATGACGAATTGCTCGGCTTCGTCTGCCGGCATATCGACCTCGACTCGATCAGCCACCTGCGGCGCCTGGTGGAACTCAACCTCGGCGATGAAACCCTGCTGGAGCGCGAACTGGTCGCGCTCGGCGAAGGGGACTGACCGCCCTTCCTGCAGGAGCCTGGGGGGACGCACGGTTTCAGTCGAACAACGCATCCAGCGCCTGTTCCAGGCGGGTTACCGCGATTACCTGCAAGCCTGGAGGCGCTTCCTTGGGGGCGTTGCCCTTGGGCACTATGGCGCGCTTGAAGCCGTGCTTGGCGGCTTCCTTCAGGCGCTCCTGACCGCTCGGCACCGGACGCACCTCGCCAGACAGGCCAACCTCGCCGAACACCAGCAAGTCATGGGCCAGCGGCCTGTTGCGCAGGCTGGAGATCACCGCCGCCATCAGCGCCAGATCGGACGCGGTTTCCAATACCTTGACCCCGCCGACCACGTTGAGAAACACGTCCTGGTCATGGGTGGGGATGCCGCCATGGCGGTGCAGCACGGCCAGCAGCATGGCCAGGCGGTTCTGATCCAGGCCCAGGGTGACGCGGCGCGGGTTGGCCATATGGCTGGTGTCGACCAGTGCCTGCACCTCCACCAGCATCGGCCGGGTGCCTTCCCAGGTGGCCATCACCACGCTGCCCGGCACTTCTTCCTGGGCGCGGGTGAGGAAGATCGCCGACGGGTTGGTGACTTCCTTGAGGCCCTTGTCGGTCATGCCGAACACGCCCAGCTCGTTGATTGCGCCGAAGCGGTTCTTCACCGCGCGCAGCAGGCGCAGGCGGCCATCGGACTCGCCCTCGAAATACAGCACGGTATCTACCATGTGTTCGAGCACCCGCGGGCCGGCCAACGAGCCGTCCTTGGTGACATGGCCGACCAGGAAGATCGCTGTGCCGCTCTGCTTGGCGTAACGCACCAACAGGGCCGCACTCTCGCGCACCTGGGACACGCCGCCGGGAGCCGACTGCAATTGCTCGGTGAAGATGGTCTGGATCGAGTCGATCACCATGACCTTGGGCTTTTCCAGGCGCGCGGTGGCGATAATGCTTTCGATGCAGGTCTCGGTCATGACCTTGAGTTTGTCTTCCGGCAGGCCCAGGCGGCGGGCGCGCATGGCCACCTGCTGCTGGGATTCCTCACCGGTGACATAGAGCGCGGGAAAGCGCTGGGCAATATTGCACAGGGTCTGCAGCAGGATGGTCGATTTGCCGATCCCCGGATCGCCGCCGATCAGCACCACCGAACCGTCTACCAGACCGCCGCCGAGGACCCGATCCAGTTCACCGGAGGCGGTGGAAAAGCGCGGCATTTCCTCGACACTGACTTCTGCCAGGGTTTTCAGCTGCGTCTGCTGACCCGTCCAGCCGCTGCGGCCGCTGGGGGCAACCGCATGGGCTTCGATCATGGTTTCGGTCAGGGTGTTCCAGGTGCCGCATTCGCCGCATTGCCCGGCCCACTTGGGAAAGGTAGCGCCACACTCGGTGCAGCCATACATGCGCTTGGCCTTGGCCATGGGGCGGACTCCCTAAACGAAAGCCCGCATCATAGCCTTTCCCGGCCGCCTGTCTGGAGCCGGATCAGAGGTTGGGAAAATATCGAGCGCCGTCGCAAGAGCTCCGTCGGGCGAGCGAAACAAGGCGCGCTCTCAACCCTTGCAGCAACCGCAGCACTGCGCGGCAGGCGGTGCGAGGCGCTTGGCCACCTGGTCCTTGAGCTCAACGCGCTCGCGCTTCAACACGGCCAGGGCGTCGTCGGCCAATAGCTCGACGCCATCTTCGATGCGGCAAATACGCTTGTCCAGCGCCTCGTAGCCTTCGGCCAGACGGGCGAAGTCCGGGTCGGTCTGACGCAAATCGTGCAACTCGGCACGCTGCTCGGGGAAATCATGAACCAGGGGGTGATGTTCGATATGCATGCGGATACTCCAGGGAATGACTGTACCCAGCATATTCTCCTGGTCCGGCTCACCCCTTGACCCGGATCAACCCGCCGCACCGTTGCGCAGCAGGGTCTCGATTTCGTCCTTGAGGGTAACCCGCTGCATCTTCAGACCCTGCAACTGCAACTCGTCCATCGCCTCCCGGCCATCCGTCACTTCATAGATGCGTTTATCCAACTGTTCGTATTCCTCGGCCAAGCGGGCGAAATGGCCGTCGGCCTTCAGCAAGGCGCGCATTTGTGTTTCAAACTGTGGAAACTCGCGGCTGAGTGGATGATATTGCAATGGCATGGCGACGCCCTCCAAATGTATTAATCAGACTAGTTCAGCTCGCTGCTTCGCACCGAAATCCTAGACTACTGGCAAGAAAGCAGGATACGCGCCGCATTTTATTGCTTAACTTGGTTGCCATGACCCACACGAGAGGATGCGCATGAATACGTCTTCAGGCTGTTCCGCCTGCCGAGACGGGGAAAAACTGGAATTCCCCATTACCATGGCCTTCCAGCCGATCCTCGACCTGGCCAGACAAGAGATATTTGCCCACGAGGCCCTGGTCCGCGGCGCGACGGGGGAGTCGGCCGGCACCCTGCTGGCCCGGGTCAATGCCGACAACCGCTATGCGTTCGACCAGAGCTGCCGGATCAAGGCGGTGGAATGGGCGGCAAAGTTGAGGGTGCCGGCCATGGTCTCGATCAACTTCATGCCGAACGCCGTGTACCGCGCGGAGACCTGCATCCGCGCCACCCTGGAGGCGGCTCGGCGCTGCAACTTTCCGCTCGAGCGGATCATCTTCGAGGTCACCGAGCAGGAACAGGTGCTGGATATCGACCACCTCACCGGCATCCTCAGGGCCTACCGCGAGCAGGGTTTCATGACCGCCATCGACGACTTCGGCGCGGGCTATGCCGGCCTCAATCTGCTGGCCGACTTCCAACCCGACCTGATCAAACTGGACATGGCACTGATCCGTGGCATCGACCAGGACAGCGTGCGGCAGATCCTGGTCGAGGCCACCCTGCAGATGTGCCGCAAGCTGAATATCCGCGTGATCGCCGAGGGCATTGAAACCACAGACGAACTCGATGCGCTACGCGACATGGGCGTGGAGATGTTTCAGGGTTATCTGTTCGCCAAACCAGGCTTCGAGACGCTGCCCGAGATTCGCTTTCCCTACTGAGTCGACACAACTTCCGAGCGCGCGCCTGGCAAGTGCCGTGCGCTGCATTACACTCTGCTCATCATCTCAATCAGGGAGCAGCACATGAGCATCGTCAGCGAATTCAAGGCCTTCGCCGTCAAAGGCAACGTGGTCGACATGGCCGTGGGCATCATCATCGGGGCGGCCTTTGGCAAGATTGTCTCGTCCTTCGTCGGCGATGTAGTCATGCCGCCCATCGGCCTGCTGATCGGCGGCGTCGATTTCACCGACCTGGCGATCATCCTCAAGGCCGCCGAAGGCGACCTGCCGGCGGTGATCCTCAGCTACGGCAAGTTTATTCAGACCCTGCTGGACTTCCTGATCGTTGCCTTCGCCATCTTCATGGCCGTCAAGGTGATCAACCGGCTCAAGCGCGAGGAAGCCGTAGCCCCTACCCTGCCGCCGGCGCCGAGCCCGGAAGAAACCCTGCTGACGGAGATTCGCGACCTGCTCAAGGCCCAGCAAAGCAAGGAATAGAGCGCAACAGCGCCCAGGCGGGTGTCATCCGCGATCCTGGTGTCACTCGCCGCTACCAGTAATTCTCCACCGCCACCTGGCCCGGCCGGCGGGTCAGGCTCAGTTGCAGGTCGCGCTGCTTCAGCAATTTCCGCGTGTCATCGATCATCTGCGGATTGCCGCAGAGCATCAGCCGCGAGTGCTCGGGGCTCAGGCTCAGGCCGGCGGCGCGCTCCAGCTCGCCGCTGGTCAGCAGTGTGGTGATGCGCCCGTGCAGACAGCCCGGCGCCTGTTCGCGAGTCACCAGCGGCAGATAGGTCAGCTTGTCGGCATACTCGGCCAGGTGCTCCAGGTCTTTGAGGCCGTGAATCAGCGGCTGATAGGCCAGCTCGCCGACGGTGCGCGCACTGTAGACCAGGACGATGCGCTCGAAGCGCTGCCAGACCTCGAAGTCCTGGAGGATCGACAGAAAGGGCGCCAGACCGGTGCCGCTGGCCAGCAGCCAGAGATCGCGACCATCGACGAAACGGTCCAGGGTCAGAAAACCGAAGGCCTGCTTGTCCACCAGCACGCTGTCGCCGGCCTTGAGTCGGCTCAGTTCGGAGGTGAACTCGCCGCCGGGTACGACGATGGAGAAGAATTCGAGAAACTCGTCATGGGGCGCCGACACCATCGAATAGGCACGCCAGACCACAGTGCCGTCGGCCTTCTGCACGCCAAGGCGGGCGAACTGCCCGGCGCGAAAGCGAAACCCGGAGTCCCGCGAACAACGCAGGCTGAACAGGCTTGGCGACCACACATGCACGTCACTCAAGATCTGCCGGGTGAACTTGTCTTCGCTGGCGGTCATACTTCACTCCCTCTGCTGTGCCGAAGATCTGGCAGGCCGTTAAAAAACGTAGCGAGCGAAGGCTAGGCAAGGCGAAGTTAGTCGAGGACGTGGAGTGTACGAGTGGTACATGAGCAGTACTCGCTTCGCCCGCCCCTTCGGGGCCGCACTGAAGTGCGTTAGCAGCAAGCCGCTTGCCGCGGCTAACTTCTAGCGGCATAGCCGAGCGCAGTAGTTTTTCAACGGCCTGTCACAGTGTCGCGCAAAGCGCCCTTAACAAACACCAGCAGTCTATATGCCTATATTCGTTACGCCCTTTGCCCAACTAGACCTGATCCGCCAGCCCGAACAGCAGGCCGAACCCCTGCAGGCCTTCGATGCTGCCGACGAGTACCTGCTCAATCATCTGCATGAGCAGGGCTTGCCTAGCGACGCGCGCGTGCTGGTGCTCAACGACAACTTCGGCGCCCTGGCGGCCAATCTGGCCGGCCATGCCCGGGTCACCAGCAGTAGCGACTCGCACCTGGGCTACCTGGGCCTGCAGGCCAACCTGGCGCGCAATCACATGCCCACAGATGCGGTCAGTTTCGTGCCGGCCAGCGCAACCGCCCAGGGCCCCTTCGACCGGGTGCTGATCCGCGTACCCAAGACCCTGGCCTTGCTGGAAGAACAACTGATCCGCCTGCATGGCCAACTGGCGCCCGACGCCCGGGTCATCGCCGCCGGCATGGTCAAGCACCTGCCCCGCGCCGCCGGCGACCTGCTGGAAAAATACATCGGCCCGGTGCAGGCCTCGCTGGCGGTGAAGAAGGCGCGCCTGCTGTTGGCCACACCTAGCACCAAACCCACCCCCGTCTCGCCCTATCCGACCCGCTATCGCCTGGACAAACCGGCCATCGAGCTGCTCAACCACGCCAACGTATTTTGCCGCGAAGACCTCGACATCGGCACCCGCGCCTTCCTGCCCCACCTGCCCAAACACCTCAGCCGCATGCGCGTGGCGGATCTCGGCTGCGGCAATGGTGTGCTGGGGATCGCCTATGCGCTGGGCAGCCCGCAAGCCGAACTGTGCCTGGTCGACGAATCCTATATGGCGGTGCAATCGGCCCAAGACAACTGGCGCGCGGCCCTCGGCGAGCGCCCGGTGGAGATCCGCGCCGGCGACGGTCTGGCCGAGCAACCAGCCGACTCGCTGGACCTGGTGCTGTGCAATCCGCCCTTCCACCAGCAGCAGGTGGTCGGCGACTTCCTCGCCTGGCGCATGTTCCAGCAGGCCCGCGCCGCGCTGGTCACCGGCGGCGAGCTATGGATTGTCGGCAACCGTCACCTGGGCTACCACGCCAAACTCAAACGCCTGTTCCGCGGCGTCGAGCAGGTCGCGGCCACGCCCAAGTTCGTGGTGCTGAAGGCGATCAAATAAGCGCCCAACGGGTAGATCCCATGTTTATGCACAAGCCTCGCAGGACATAGAAATCCTAGGCGCGGCGGGGGCGCCTAGCCCAGGCCCGCGATGCTTTTTGCCGTCCCGCAGCCCGGATGCAATCCGGGCTACAGAAGAGTGCTGCTCACTTGGTTTGAGCGAACAGCGTTGCCGCCGCAGGCAGGAGTTTTTCACAACCCCTCAGGGTTGCAGCTGCTGCAGATAAACGGCCAGGGCGCCGATCTGTGCATCACTGAAGTCGGCGGCGATCGACATCATCACCGAACCGGCGCGACTCGGATCCTTGTCGCGAAAACGCGTCAGCGCCTTGCGCAGGTACTCGGCCGGCTGGCCGGCCAGGCGCGGGGTGTTGTCGCGGCCCTCGGCATTCACGCCGTGGCAGCCGGTGCAGATGGTCTTGAACATCACCTCGCCCTGCTGCTGCAACGCCGCATCGACCGGCTCGCTATGCGCCAGCAGCTTTTGCTGCCCGAAGTAGATGGCGACGTTGACCCGATCTTCCAGGGTCAGGTTCGGCGCCAGCTGGGACATCACGTAATCCTTGCGCTCGCCGCTGGCGAACTTCTCGAAGGCGTTGAACAGATACACCGGGTTCTGCTCGGCCAGATTGGGAATGTACGGCCGCTTGCTGTTGCCGTTCTCGCCGTGGCAATTGCCGCAGAAGCGAATGCGCTCCTGACCGGCGGCATAGGCCTGCTCGCGCAGTACCGGGTCGGCGTTGAGCTGGGTAAAGCGCTGCATGGCCTCGTCGCTGGCCTGGGCCAGACTGGCGATGCAACAGAAGAACACAAGGGCGAGTGCGCGCATGGCGGGAGACCTTTGCCTGGTTTGCTCGATAGGACGGGCGTTCGAGGGGGCGACTATAGGCGCAACCACTCGGCCCTACCCCGGCACAGGTCAAGCAAATGGCAGATGGTGGCGACCAACGTGAATATGCCTGCCTATGGCGCCCTGCCAGCATCCGCAGTATGTTCGGGGCATGCCTCTGCAAGGATGACCCATGGCCAGCAAAGCCCACCCTGCGCGCCAGCAACAGCTACTGGCGGTGCTGATCGATGCCGACAACGCCTCCGCCGCCATCGTCGAAGGCCTGTTCGAGGAAATCGCCAAGTTCGGTGTCGCCAGCGTCAAGCGCATCTACGGCGACTGGACCCAGCCCAACCTCGGCAGCTGGAAGAAGGTGCTGCTGGACTACTCGATCCAGCCGATCCAGCAATTTGCCTACACCCGCGGCAAGAACGCCACCGACAGCTCGCTGATCATCGACGCCATGGACCTGCTCTACACCCGGCGTTTCGATGGTTTCTGCCTGGTCTCCAGCGACAGCGACTTCACCCGCCTGGCCGCCCGCCTGCGCGAGGAAGGCCTGACCGTCTACGGCTTCGGCGAAGAGAAGACCCCCTCGCCGTTCGTCTCCGCCTGCGACAAGTTCATCTACACCGAACTGCTGCGCGCCGATGCAGCGCAAGCCCAACCCGAGCCGGCCAGCAGCGACGACAAACCACAACCGAGCGCACCCAGCGAACAACCCGACGAACCGGCCAAGCCAGTCGCCAAACCGAAAGCGCAGAAAGTGCCGACGGACTTTATCGCCAAGGTCATCGAAGACATCAACGACGAAGACGGCTGGGTCCAGCTCGGCCTGCTTGGCTCGAACATCAGCAAGCTACGCCCGGCGTTCGATGCGCGGTTGTATGGATTCAAGAAGCTCAGCGACTTGATCAAGGGACATCCCAAGCGCTTCGAGTTGCAGGTGCGCGGGAGCAGTGCGACGGGGGGCGAGGCGTTGTATGTGAGGAATAGGAAGGTGGGGAAGTGACACAACGGATCGCATAGCCAACACAAACCACGGGCATTAATACAGCAAGGAGCTAGACATGGAATTCTTCGAAAAACTTAACAGCCTCTCAGCCAAGATTCGCCAACAGGCTGCAGCGATAAAAACGGAAGAAGCTACAAAAAATGCCTTTGTCATGCCATTCATCAACAGCGTGCTCGGCTACGACGTATTTGATCCACGGGAAGTAACCCCGGAATTTGTCTGTGACGTAGGGACGAAAAAAGGTGAAAAGATTGACTACGCGATCCTGAAAGACGGCGAAGTTCAAATATTGATCGAATGCAAAAAAATTGGCGAACCACTGAACGTCAATCACGCCTCCCAACTATTTCGCTACTTCCATGTAACCAATGCACGTATCTCCATCCTCACCAACGGTCAAGTCTACAAATTCTTTACTGACCTTGACGCGCCAAACAAGATGGATGAGAAGCCCTTCCTTGAACTGGATTTACTTGATATTGATGAACATGCAGTACCTGAACTAATAAAACTCACAAAATCGGCCTTCGATGTTGAATCCATTGTCAACTCCGCAGGCGAACTCAAGTATGTCAGCCAAATAAAAAAAGAAATCGCGTCCCAGTTCAGCAAACCTGATGATGATTTTGTAAAGCTCTTCGCATCGCGCGTTTATGAAGGAATGATCACGCAAAAAGTGCGTGAGCAATTCGCCGAATTGACCCGAAAAGCTGTTGCTCAATTTTTGAGCGACCAAGTTAATGATCGCTTGAAGTCTGCAATGAGCGGTGCGCTACAGCCTAGCTACCCCGCTGCCGCACCGGCACCAAGCGAGGCCCCGGCAGAACAACTCAACGAGCCCGCAGACGACAAAGTGATAACCACGCTTGAAGAACTTGAGGGCTACCATATTGTAAAAGCGATTGTGCGCTCGGTTGTTGACGCTAAGCGAATTATTCAGCGTGATACTCAGAGCTACTTCGGTATTTTGCTGGACGACAACAACCGTAAACCGATTTGTCGCCTGCACTTCAATCGCATGCAAAAATACATCGGCATCTTTGACCAAGAGAAAACCGAGACACGTCACCCGATTAGTTCACTGGATGAAATCTACGATTTTGCCGACCAGTTGAAAATGACCACTGGTTTTTATTCGTAGCCTTTAACGTAGCGCAGCACGACTTTGTAGGATGGGTTGAGCGCAGCGATACCCATCAGTTTCTCGGCAAGCAAACAAGCACCCTGTGTTAATCCGCCGTAACTCCACTGGCTTTGATTACGTGTTTCGCCCTTACGGCGAGTCACTTGATTCGCTTCGCTCACCCTTCGGGTCAGCCTGCGGCTGTTACTTCGCTTCGCTCCGTTTCTCTTTGCTCGCGCGAAAGAGAAAGTAACCAAAGAGAAAGCGCGCCCGGCATACGGGTTTCGCTGCGCTCAACGCCCCTCGCTCCGGCGCTGTTCCGAGGGTCGTCACGAAGGGCCATCCCTGGCCCATCGTTCCTCGTTTGGCATCCATGCCAAACGCCCCTCTCCACAGCACCTCCACTCGGCCTCCTGACGGGATCAGGGATCGGCGGCGCCTGGACGATTTGTGGAATCAACAGCGAAGGACATCGATAGTACCCACGCTCCGCGTGGGCACGCAGCACCGGACGCTCCGCGTCCTTGCACGGCGAAAGGCAAATCACAAGCCAGCACCGCCCACGCTTCGCGTGGGCGGTGCTTTTGATTTGTTCAGTAACTGGGTGAGTCTATCAGGCGACGCCAAACGCCCCTTCAGAAGGCCGAACGGAATCGTTGCGTAGTGGGTTGAGCGGCATGGATGCCGCGACGACTGCATGGATGCAGGAGGTAGGGCGACGCAGGATGCCAAAGCCGAGAGCTGTGTTGGGCCATGGATGGCCCGTCACAGCGTGCCCACGGAGCAATGATGGAGTGAGGGAAGTCGAGCGCAGCGAGACCCGGATGCAGGGGCAAGCCTTTTTGGTTACTTTTTTGGCGACTGCAAAAAGTGACTCGCCGTAAGGGCGAAACCTTAAGTGCAGACAATAAGAATGCTGAGCCGGAGTGCGAAATTAACGGTGCGCCAGCTATTGCTTCGCGGCTAAAACCGCTCCTACAAGGGATGTTGGGCTTATCCGCCGGCCTTGTAGGTCGGATCATGCGGCATCGAGCGGCTTGGGCCCCGCGATTCCCCCTCACTCGCCAGCAATCAGCACGTAGCCTGGGTTGAGCGCAGCGATACCCAGGGCACCGATTCCCGGGTATCGCTGCGCTCAACCCGGGCTACCATTGGGGTGACTCTCATCTGCAAGGGACTGCAGTTGTAGGGCTGGCGCAACCCGCCACAAGTCAAAGGCACTGCGGGTTGCCCCCTCCCTACGCGCTTCGCGACCCAAGCCTCACTCCCCAGCAATCAGCCGTTCGATGACCGCACGCAACCCGGGGTGCTCCGGCACCCGAATGGCGAACTCATCCCGCAGCACCTCAAGCACCGCATCGACGTCTCGCAGCTGCACGCGCTCGCTGACTTCGCCCAGACGATGGATGGCGAAGCTGCCGTTGTTCAGGCTCTTGCGCAGACGATGCCCGGTCCGGGCCACCATCAGTTGGCCGAGGAATGGCGAGTCCGGATGGGTGGACACGTACCAGCTGCCGACCACGTAATCGATGTCCGCCGCCACCTGCAGATCGAACAGGTACAACGCCTGCCAGCTCCCGCTCGCCAGCGCGCGCAAGGTGTAGGTGCCGTCGACCTGGGTGAGCCGGTAAGGCTCATACGGGGTGGCTTGTTCCGCTTCGCTGTCCAGCAGCAGCGGGCCGGTCGGCACCATGCCGCCGAAGCCCACATCGGCGATGTAGCGCACACCCTCGAGGGTCACCAGCACCAGCATATGCGTGCGGGCAGTCTGGGCATCCTCCGGCCCGCCCAGCACCACTCGCCCGGTCAGCCCGCGCGCCTCGAAGCCCAGCGCCTGCAACAGCAGCAGAAACAGCCGGTTGAGCTCAAAGCAATAACCGCCGCGGCCCTGGCGCAGCAACTTGTCCTGCAGCGCAGGCGGGTCAACGTGCACCGGGGCGTGGAGCATCGTTGACAGGGTTTCAAAGGGAAACTCGGCGGTATGCCGCAACTGCAGTTCGCGCAGGGTTTCCAGGGTCGGCGGCGGTGCCGACGAGTAGCCCAGGCGCTTGAGGTACGTATCCAGATCCAGCTTGAATGGCTCGCTCATCGAGGGGGCTCCTTTTCTACCGACCAGACTTTTTACCAGAACACCGTCACTTACCAGAACACCGTCACGGATAGACGAATGAGCACCGCAAAAAAGATCTGGCCCTTGGTAGCCAGGCGATGATTCCAAGTCGTCGATGGACAGCCGATGGGTATCGCGGCGTTCAACCATCCTACGGTTGTAACGCCGCGCAGAACGCGGTCATTCAAGTGGCGTATGGCGATCGAGCACGACTTGCCAAACACCACGAGCATTTGCCCGGGCCAGAGCCTGGGAGCTCAGCGCAGCCATTGCCGGCGACACTTTGCAGTGCTTTTGCCGATGCCGCACAGGTCAACATTTGACCTACCGTTTATCAGCAACCCTGATCAAAAAACGAACAATTTATCCGTTTGGCGCTCTGAACCTCCTGAGTGATCGAGTCCCCCACCTCGCTTTCCCCTCAAATACCCGGAGCAAAATCCTCTTATGCGCTTTAGCGCACAGGGGTTTTTTATGTCCAAAAATTGGAGGACAGATAATGTCTAGCCATTCGTTACAGAGCGTCGAGCGCATCCAGCTCCCCGTTCGCGCCCAACGCCAGCCGCAACAGAAACCCTTCTGGCGCCGCCTGCTTGCCATCGCCGCACCCTCACCGCGCAGCTGGCACGGGGGACTCAAGCTCAGGGGCTACAAACAGTTATCCAATGCCACGCCGATTGCCCCGGTCGCAGTCGGCCACATACAGCTGGCGATCCCGCTCGAGCGCGGTCGCCGATGCGCCCAGCCCTGCGTGCAGCCGGGGCAGCATGTGCGCAAGGGCGAGGTGATCGGTATCGGCGATGACAACACCCCCTGGGTGCATGCCAGCACCTCCGGCATCGTCGAACAGGTCGGCCTCGCCTTCGCGGCCGACTCGGCCGAGCCGGTCATGGCCGTCATGCTGAACGCAGATGGCCTGGATGAGTGGATCGAACGCCCGCTACCGGGGCCACCGCAAACGCCCGAGGCGCTGGTCGAACGGGCATTGCAGATGGGTATCGTTGGCCTGGGTGGGGCGGGTTTCCCGACGGCCCTCAAGCTGGCCGGCGCCCAGCAGCCCGACCTGCTGCTGATCAACGGTGCCGAATGCGAACCCTTCCTGACCTGCGATGACCGGCTCATGCGCGAACGTGCCGGGGCGCTGATCGAGACCGCCGACTACCTCGCCAGCCTGCTGGGAATAACCCAGACCCGCTTCGGTATCGAAACCAACAAACCCGAGGCGATGGCCTCGTTGCGTGCCGCCTCTGGCCAGGCGCGCACCCCGGTCGAGATCTGTCCGCTACCGGAACGTTACCCGGCAGGCGGCCAGCCGCTGATGATCAAGAGCCTCAGCGGCCGCAACCTGGCACCGGGGAGCCGGCCCGCCGAGATCGGCGTGCTGGCGCTGAATGTCGCGACCCTCTACGCACTGGGCCGCGCCATCTTCCACGGCGAACCGCTGATATCACGCGTGCTGACGCTGACCGGGGTCTGTGAGCGCCCCGGGAATGTCGAGGTGCCGCTTGGCTATCCAGTCGGTGAACTGCGCAAGCTTGCCGGTGCCGATCCTGCGGGCCGTCTGACCCAGGTCGGCGGCCCGATGATGGGACTGCCACTACCTGACCCCGCCGCGGTCATCAGCAAGACCAGCAGTTGCCTGATTTTCGGCGCCGAGCGCTACCTGCCGGCAGCCGAACCCGCGGGCAGTTGCATCCGCTGTACACGCTGCGTAGATGTCTGCCCGATGTCGTTGAGGCCGCTGGACCTCTACTCCGCGGCTGAGCGCACGGACCACGTGACCTTGCAGACCCTGCGGCTGGATGCCTGCATCGAGTGCGGCAGCTGCAGCAGCGTCTGCCCCAGCAATCTGCCGCTGCGCGAGCGCTTTCGCCAGAGCAAGACGGAGCTGCGCCCATGAGCCTGATCCACAGCCCTACCCCGCACCGGCTTAGAACGCTGATGCTGCTGGTCAGCCTGTGCCTGCTGCCGGGCACCGCCCTGTATGCCTGGCAATTCGGCGTCGTGGTCTGGCTACAGGCCTTCTGGTGCGTGCTGCTGGCCCTGGGCTTCGAAGCCGCGGTGCTGCGCCTGCGCGGATCTGATGTGCGTGCGGGGCTGGGCGACCTGAGCTGGCTGGTATTAGGCCTGATTCTCGCCCGGGCACTGCCGCTGCTGGTGCCGCTGTGGATGATCGCGTTGTCCAGCCTTGCCGCCGTCGTCCTGTGTAAATACGGCAGTGGCGGCCTCGGCCGCAACCGTCTCAACCCCGCCATGGTTGGCCTGGGCATCATCGCCATCTGCTTCTACCAACTGCTGTATCCCGCGCCATCGAACCATGCCCCCTGGACGCTCGCCCTGAGCGCAGAACAGGTGCTTGTGCAGCAGTTGCAACTGGCGCCGCGCCTCGCATTCGACGCATTCGCCGGCGCCACCCAGCTGGCCCTGGGGGAGTTCACCCCGATCACCCCCAATCTGTCGGGGATCGGTTACATAGCCGGCGGTTTGCTGCTGGGCATCTTGAAGGTGATCCGCATCGAGATTCCACTGGCGATGCTCGCCAGCACCATTGCGCTGTGCCTGGCGGCCGGCCATAGCCCACAGGAAAGCCTGTACAGCCTCAGCCTCGGCGGCTATCTGTTCACCGCCTTCTTCATCGCCACCGATCCGGTCACCAGTCCCGATACACCTGCCGGCCGCGTCCTGTTCGGCGCGATCATTGGCGCGTTGACCGAATTGATTCGCGAATTCGGGCTGTATGTCGATGGTCTCTGCTTCGCTGTGCTTGCCGCCAACCTGCTGGTGCCGCAGATCGACCGGTTGGTGCTATTCATGCAGCAACGCCCCTGGTACAGCGAACACCCTGCACTGAGACAGCACCCAGCGACCTAAGCGGGCATACAGCGCAATCCGCGCCAGCACGTAGCCCGGGTATCGCTGCGCTCGACCCGGGCTACCATTGGGGTGACTCTCATCTGCAAGGGACTGCAGGCAATGGTGCTCTACCGCCGTGACACAACGCCGGGTGCGACCTGGTTTTTTACGCTCAACCTGGCAAACCGCCATAGCGATTTGCTGACCGAGCACGTCGACCTGCTGCGTGCCAGCTTTAGGCATGTGATGCGTCTTCACCCGTGGCACATCAAGGCTATCGTTATCCTCCCCGATCACTTGCATGCACTCTGCACGCTGCCACCTGGGGATGCAGATTTTGCGCTACGCTGGCGCCTGATCAAGAGCGGCTTTTCCCGAGCCCTGCCATCGGGCGAGCACGTATCGCCTAGCCGCGAACGCAAGGGAGAACGCGGCATCTGGCAGCAGCGTTATTGGGAGCATCGTATTCGTGACGATGAAGACTTTGCCCGCCATGTCGATTACATCCATCACAACCCGCGCAAACACGGCCATGTGGAACACGTGATCGAGTGGCCGTGGTCGTCGTTTCATCGTTACGTCGCGTCGGGGGTATTGCCGGCAGAGTGGGCGGGCGCCAGGGACGATGAGCCTGCCGCCGGGGAGAGGCCGTAGCGTGGACGTTTCATGGCCGCTCCCGGGTATCGCTGCGCTCAACCCGGGCTACCATTGGGTGATTGCATCGGTACGTCGCGTCGGGGCTGTTGCGGCAGATTGGGCGGGCGCCAGGGACGATGAGCCAGCAGCCGGAGAGAGGCCGTAGCGTGGACGCTCCATGGCCGCTCCCGGGAAATGCCTGATGGGTTTCACCAAACTCAACCCAGGCTACGAGCCATATCAAACAAAAAGGCCAGTCTCTCGACTGGCCTTTCGCTTTACCGCCCTACCCGCTTAACCATTGCTGGGGAACGCGAACTGCGCCGCCTCATGCGAGGCGCGCTGCGGCCAACGCTGGGTGATGGCCTTCTTGCGGGTGTAGAAGCGCACGCCGTCCGGGCCGTAGGCATGCAGGTCGCCGAACAGCGAACGCTTCCAGCCGCCGAAGCTGTGGTAGGCCACCGGCACCGGCAGGGGCACGTTGACGCCGACCATGCCGACTTCGATCTCGTCGCAGAACAGCCGCGCCGACTCGCCGTCGCGGGTGAAGATGCAGGTGCCGTTGCCGTATTCGTGGTCGTTGATCAACTGCATGGCGTCTTCCAGGCTGTTGACCCGAACGATGCACAGCACCGGACCGAAGATCTCGTCGGTGTAGATGGTCATTTCCGGGGTGACCTTGTCGAACAGGGTGCCACCGAGGAAGAAGCCGTTCTCGTTGCCGCTGACACTCAGGCCGCGGCCGTCGACCACCAGCTCGGCACCGGCGGCGACGCCGGCGTCGATGTAGCCCTTGACCTTGTCGCGGGCGGCGCTGGTGACCAGCGGGCCCATGTCGAGGCCGCAGGAAGTGCCGGCGCCGATCTTCAGTTCGTGAATCTGCGGGGCGATCTTCTGTACCAGGGCATCGGCGATCTGGTCGCCGACGCACACGGCAACCGAGATGGCCATGCAGCGCTCGCCGCAGGAACCGTAGGCCGCGCCCATCAGGGCGCTGACGGCGTTGTCCAGATCCGCATCGGGCATCAGCACCGCGTGGTTCTTCGCCCCGCCCAGGGCCTGCACGCGCTTGCCGCGCTTGGTGCCTTCGCTGTAGATGTATTCGGCGATCGGGGTCGAGCCGACGAAGCTCAGGGCCTTGACTTCCGGAGCCTCGATCAGCGCATCGACCGCGACCTTGTCGCCGTGCACCACGTTCATCACGCCGTTCGGCAGGCCGGCTTCGATCAGCAGGGCGGCGATGTACAGGGTCGAGCTGGGGTCACGCTCGGACGGCTTGAGGATGAAGCAGTTGCCGCAGACGATGGCCAGCGGGTACATCCACAGCGGCACCATGGCCGGGAAGTTGAACGGGGTAATCCCCGCCACCACACCGATCGGCTGCAGGTCGCTCCAGGCGTCGATATTGGGGCCGACGTTGCGGCTGTATTCGCCCTTGAGAACTTGTGGGGCGGCGCAGGCGAACTCGACGTTTTCGATGCCGCGCTTGAGTTCGCCGGTGGCGTCCTCGAGGGTCTTGCCGTGCTCTTCGCTGATCAGTTTGGCGATGGCGCCTTCGTGCTGCTCGAGCAGTTGCTTGAAGCGGAACATCACCTGGGCGCGCTTGGCCGGCGGCGTGTTGCGCCAGGCCGGGAAGGCGGCCTTGGCGGCGTCGATTGCCTGCTGGATGGTGGCGCGGTCGGCCAGGGCGACCTGGTGGATCACCTCGCCGGTGGCGGGGTTGAACACGTCGGCGGTGCGGCCTTGGCCTTCGATGCGTTCGCCGTTGATCAGGTGTGGGATATGGCTCATGAAATCTCCGTTGGCAAATTTTGCTAGGCGGGCTTGGCCGCCGGGGTGATCTGTCGTGGCAGGAATTAATCCAGGCTGTTCAGCACATCGCCGACGGCATTGAACACGGAGTCCAGCTGCTCGGGCGTGGTGTTGAAGGTTGGCCCGAACTGCAGGGTATCGCCACCGAAGCGCACATAGAAACCCGCCTTCCACAGGGCCATGCCGGCCTCGAACGGACGGATCACCGGGTCGCCATCGCGCGGGGCGATCTGGATCGCGCCGGCCAGGCCGCAGTTGCGGATGTCGAGGACGTGCTTGCTGCCCTTGAGGCCGTGCAGCTTGTCTTCGAAGATCGGCGCCAGCGCAGCCGACTGTTCGATCAGGTGGTCGCGTTTGAGCAACTCCAGGGTCGCCAGGCCCGCGGCGCAGGCCACCGGGTGGCCCGAGTAGGTGTAGCCGTGGCCGAACTCGACCATGTGCTCGGGAATCGCCTGGTTCATAAAGGTGTTGTAGATCTCGCTGGAGGCGATCACCGCGCCCAGCGGAATCGCGCCGTTGGTGATCTGCTTGGCGGTGTTGATGATGTCCGGGGTGACGCCAAAGTATTCGGCACCGGTCCACTTGCCCATGCGGCCGTAGGCGGTGATCACTTCGTCGAAGATCAGCAGGATATTGTGCTGGGTGCAGATCTCGCGCAGCCGTTGCAGGTAGCCGACTGGCGGCACGATGACGCCGGCGGAACCGGACATCGGCTCGACGATCACCGCGGCGATGTTCGAGGCGTCGTGCAGCTCGATCAGTTTCAGTAGCTCGTTGGCCAGCTCCACGCCGCCGGTTTCGGCCATGCCCTTGGTGTACGCCAGGTGCGCCTGCAGGGTGTGCGGCAGGTGGTCGGCGTCCATCATCTGGCCAAACATCTTGCGGTTACCGCCGATGCCACCCAGCGAGGTGCCGGCAATGTTCACACCGTGGTAGCCACGGGCGCGGCCGATGAACTTGGTCTTGCTCGGCTGGCCTTTCAGGCGCCAGTAAGCCTTGGCCATCTTCACCGAGGTGTCGGCGCACTCGGAGCCGGAGTCGGTGTAGAACACGTGATCGAGGCCGGCGGGGGCCAGCTCGGCGATCTTCTCGGCCAGCTGGAAGGACAGCGGGTGGCCGTACTGGAAGCCTGGGGCGTAATCGAGGGTGCCGAGCTGTTTGGCCACCGCTTCCTGGATTTCCTTGCGGTTATGCCCCGCACCGCAGGTCCACAGCCCGGACAGGCTGTCGAAGATGCGCCGGCCCTGGTCGTCGATAAAGTAGTTGCCATCGGCAGCCACGATCAGGCGCGGGTCGCGCTTGAAGTTGCGGTTGGCGGAAAACGGCATCCAGTGGGCATCCAGCTTGAGCTGGCTGGCCAGTGACGGGGTGGCGGTCTGCGGCATGTTCATGGGGCGGCCTCGTGTGTGGGCAACTTGATCAGTGTAGGCACCGTGTGAGGGGCCGGACGGCACCCCCACAGAAACAAAAGCGAATCTGTTGCCAGACAAGGTGCCACGGGCATACAGTCAGTAAAAGCACACTATTCTTATCTTTAGTTAAGTGATGGCTAAACAATGAGTACACGCCGCCCGGAACCCCTGGCCCAGGTCAGCGACTTTGATATCCGCCTGCTCAAGCTGTTTCGCAGCGTGGCGGAATGCGGCGGCTTTTCCGCCGCCGAGAGCGTGCTGGGGATCGGCCGTTCGGCGATCAGCCAGCAGATGAGCGACCTCGAACAGCGCCTCGGATTGCGCCTGTGCCAGCGCGGTCGCGCCGGCTTCGCCCTGACCGAGGAAGGCCGCGAGGTGTACCAGTCGACCCAGCAACTGCTGGCGGCGCTGGAGAGCTTTCGCACCGAGGTCAACGGCCTCCATCAGCACCTGCGCGGCGAGCTGAACATCGGCCTCACCGACAACCTGGTGACGGTGCCGCACATGCGCATCACCAACGCCCTGGCGCGGCTCAAGGAGCGCGGCCCGGAGGTGCGCATCCATATCCGCATGACCCCGCCGAGCGAGGTCGAGCAAGGCGTGCTCGACGGCCGCCTGCATATCGGCGTGGTGCCCCAGGCCGGCGCATTGTCCGGGCTGGACTACCAGGCGCTGTACGACGAGCGCTCGCTGCTCTACTGCGCGGTTGGCCATCCGCTGTTCTATGTCGACGACCAGCAGCTGGAAGATCAGCGCCTGAATGCCCAGGACGCCATCGCGCCGACCTTCCGCCTGCCGCCCGAGGTGCAGAGCCACTACCAGGCCCTCAACTGCACCGCCAGCGCCTCGGACCGCGAGGGCATGGCCTTCCTGATCCTCACTGGCCGTTACATCGGCTACCTGCCCGACCACTACGCCGCGGCCTGGGTGCAGCAGGGCCGCCTGCGCGCGCTCAAGGCGGACTCGCGCTTCTACGACCTCAGCCTGGCCGCCGTCACCCGCAAGGGCCGCCGTCCGCACCTGGTGCTGGAGAGCTTTCTCGAGGGCCTGGCGGCGAGCGGCTGAGCGGCGTTCGCGCGCCACGAAACGACGCCGAAGGGCGACCCGGGCAACGTTCCGCAGGGCGGCCCGGGACGCCGGACGCTCGGAGCGAAGCGACAGCCCGCCAGCTTTTAGGCCACGCCGATTAACCAATGGTGCACTGCTTGCGGCTGTGGCGGAGCACATATACACCCTACGGAGGGCCGCTCGCCCGGCGGTGACCCGTGAGGCAGGGCACCCGGGCGACCACCCGCGGCGCCTCGGGACGCGACACAGCAGGTAACAACTGCCCGGGCGCAGGTGGCGCGCGGGACGGTCACATAACTATGCTCGATACCCATGCAGCGCCACCACGGAGGATGCCATGCCTAGCCGTCGCCACTTCATTCAGCGCAGCGCCGCCCTACTCAGTCTTATTGCCGCCGCGCCCTGGCTGGCGCGCAGCGCCTTCGCCCTGACTCCCGGGGAGTTGCTGCAGCGGCGCATTCCCGGCAGCGACGAACTCCTGCCGGTGATCGGCCTGGGCACCTCACGCACCTTCAATGTCAGCCTCGACGACGCCAACCTCAGCCCGCTGGACGAGGTGATGCGCACCTTTATCAACGGCGGCGGCACCCTGATCGACACCGCGCCCAGCTATGGCAATGCCGAGGCGGTCAGCGGCGAGTTGCTCAGGCGCACCAGCACCCGGGACAAGGCGTTTCTCGCCACCAAGATCTCCGCCAGCGGCCGCGAGCGCGGCATGGCCCAGGTCGAAGCCAGCCTGCGCGCCCTGCAAACCGACCGGCTCGATCTGGTGCAGGTGCACAACCTGCAGGACACCCGCACCCAGCTCGGCCTGCTGCGCGAACTCAAGGAGCAGGGCAAGGTGCGCTACATAGGCATCACCCATTACCTCGAGTCGGCCCACGACGACCTGCTCGCGGTGCTGGCGAAGGAGCCGGTGGATTTCGTCCAGTTCAACTATTCGGTGGCCGAGCGCAACGCCGAGCAGCGCCTGTTGCCCTACTGCGCCGAACGGGGTATCGCCACCCTGATCAACCGGCCGTTCCAGCGCGGCCAGTTGTTCGACCGGGTCAGGGACAAGCCGCTGCCGGAGTGGGCGATCGAGGTCGACGCCACCTCCTGGGCGCAGTTGCTGCTCAAGTTCATCCTCGCCCACCCGGCGGCGACCGTGGTGATCCCGGCCACCTCCAAGGCGCGCTACATGGCCGACAATCTCATGGCCGGGCATGGCCGCCTGCCGGATGCGGCGCTACGCGAGCGGATCGTGCGGGCGTTCAGCTGAATCGCGGCCGGTGCTTTTCGTAGGAGCGGGGGGGACGCCTAGTTCCATGCCCGCGATACTTCTGCTCGAAGCGCTTCGCGGGCATGGCCCGCTCCTACGGAAGAAGCGCTCTGCCCCACGTACGCGGTCCCACCTTTGAAGGGAACAGCCATGCCTCCAAGCCAACGCCTGGCCAAGGCGATCAACGCCAAACCGGCCGAGCTGTTCGCCGCGCTGTGCGGCTTCGGCCTGTTCCTCTGCCTGTTCAGCGGCTATTTCATGCTGCGGCCGATCCGCGAGGCGATGGGTATCCGCGGCGGCGTGGAGAACCTGCAATGGCTGTTCAGCGCGACCTTCGTCGTTATGCTGGCCGCCGTGCCGCTGTTTGCCTGGCTCAATTCGCGGGTGCCGCGGGCGCGCTATATCGACTGGGTGTACGGTTTCTTCATCCTCAACCTGCTGGCCTTCGCCGCGCTGTTCCAGCAGGCCGGCGACGATATCTGGGCGGCGCGGGTGTTCTACGTGTGGATCTCGGTCTACAACCTGTTCGTGGTCTCGGTGGCCTGGAGCCTGATGGCCGATGTGTTCGATTCGACCCAGGCCAAGCGCTTGTTCGCCTTTATCGCCGCCGGCGCCAGTTGCGGCGGCCTGGCCGGGCCGGCGCTGGGCGCCCTGCTGGTCGGTGCCATCGGCCAGAGCGGCCTGATCCTCTGCGCCGCCCTGCTGCTCGGCGTCGCCGTGCTGGCCAAGCACCACCTGATGGCCTGGCGCGCCCGCGGTGGCGCCGGCCGCCCCGGCGCACCGCCCAGCGAAAACCCGCGCGAGCCGGTGACGGGCAATCCGTTCAGCGGCGTCACCCGGGTGCTGGCCTCGCCCTACCTGCTGGGAATCAGCGCCTTCGTCATCCTCCTGGCCACCGCCAGCACCTTCCTTTACTTCGAACAGGCACGCCTGGTGGCGCTGACCTTCCCGGAACGCAACCAGCAGATCCGCGTGTTTGGCCTGATCGACTTCAGCGTGCAGGCGCTGTCGCTGCTGGCCCAACTGTTTATCACCGGGCGGGTGGCGGAGAAACTCGGCCTGCGCGCGCTGCTGGCCGGGGTGCCGCTGCTGGTCTGCCTGGGCTTTCTCGGCCTGGCCCTGGCACCGACCTTCGCCATGCTCGCGGCGCTGATGATCGTGCGCCGGGTCGGCGAGTACGCCTTCGTCCGCCCCGGCCGGGAAATGCTCTTCGCCCCGCTCGACGCGCTGACCAAGTACAAGGCCAAGAACTTCATCGACACCGTGGTTTACCGCGGCGGCGACGCCATCAGCGCCTGGACCAAGGCACTGCTCGATATGCTCAGCCAGGGCGTGTTGCTGGCCGCCCTGGTCGGCGCCGCCTTGGCCGCCGTGTGGGCCGCGCTGGGCTGGTACCTGGGCGGGCGCCAGGCACAGGCCAAGACGCAGGCGGCCCGCGAACCGCGTGGCTGAGACCGGGTTCAAGAATTGCGCAGGAGCGGTGGGGACGCCCAGTTCCATGGCCGCGATAGCTCATGCCCGCAAAAGCCATCGCGGGCATGGCCCGCTCCTACGTTCGGCTACAGGCCAGCACCGCGTCAACGCACAACCCTGGTGCATCAGCTGGACCGGAGAGCATCCGCGGCGGTTTTTCTGCGCCTTGCGCTTGTCACCTCGGCGACAGTGGGTTATCAGTGCAGTCGTCTGAAAACCTGACCACTGCGGAACCGCCCCATGACCGTCGAAGTCCCCGCACACAGCGCCCATGCCACCGGCAAACCGGCCGGGCGCATTCGCCAGAAAAACGAAGAAGCGATCCTCGCCGCCGCCGAGGAAGAATTCGCCCGCCACGGCTTCAAGGGCACCAGCATGAACACCATCGCGCAGACCGTCGGCCTGCCCAAGGCCAACCTGCACTACTACTTCAACAACAAGCTGGGCCTGTACCTGGCGGTGCTGAGCGACATCCTCGACCTCTGGGACAGCACCTTCAATACCCTGAGCGTCGACGACGACCCGGCCGAGGCCCTGGCCCGCTACATCCGCGCCAAGCTGGAGTTCTCGCGGCGCTACCCCAAGGCCTCGCGGATCTTCGCCATGGAGGTGATCAGCGGCGGCGAGTGCCTGTCGGAGTTCTTCAACCAGGACTACCAGAGCTGGTTCCGCGGTCGCGCCACGGTGTTCGAGGCCTGGATCGCCGCCGGCAAGATGGACCCGGTCGACCCGGTGCACCTGATCTTCCTGCTCTGGGGCAGCACCCAGCATTACGCCGACTTCGCCTCGCAGATCTGCCGGGTCACTGGCCGCACACGCCTGACCAAGGCGGATTTCGAGGAGGCCGGCGACAACCTGGTACGCATCATCCTCAAGGGCTGCGGCCTGACTCCACCCGCAAAAAGCTGATGCCCTTCACCCTGCTCGGCCCTTGCGAGTACCGCGAGGAGATCCGCAAGAGCCGCTTTCTCGCCCTGGCCGCGCCGGTGGCCAGCGTCGCCGAGGCGCAGGCGTTTATCGCCGCCGCCAGCGACCCCGGCGCCTCGCACAACTGCTGGGCCTGGAAGGTAGGCCAGCAGTACCGCTTCAGCGACGACGGCGAACCGGGCGGCACCGCCGGCCGGCCGATCCTCGCCGCCATCGAAGGCCAGGCCTTCGACCAGGTGGCGGTGCTGGTGATCCGCTGGTACGGCGGCATCCAGCTCGGCACCGGCGGCCTGGCCCGCGCCTATGGCGGCAGCGCCAACAAGTGCCTGCAGGGCGGCCAAGGCATCGAACTGCGGACGCGCAGCCGTTGCGCCTGCCACTGCGGCTTCGCCGAGCTGGCGCTGCTCAAGGCGCGCCTGGGCGAACTGGACGCCGTGCTGGACAGCGAAACCTTCGATGCCAGCGGCGCCGAACTGCAGCTGGCGGTGCCCGAAGCGCGTTTCGCCGAGCTGCAGCGGCTGCTGGCCGATATCAGCCGCGGACGCAGCACGCTACGCCGGCTGTAGGTGAATGCGCCAAGACTTATCGACTGGCATCAAGCAGCCCGACCCATAACCCCCTGGAGCAAAGCCCATGACCTCGACTCGAACCGCCCTGATCATCGGTGCCTCCCGTGGCCTCGGCCTCGGCCTGGTCAAGCAGCTGCACGCCGATGGCTGGCAGGTCATCGCCACCGTGCGCGACCCACAAGCCGCCGAGGCGCTGCAGGCCCTGCCGGGCGTGCGCATCGAGGCCCTGGATATCGACGACGGCGCCGCGCTGGAGGCATTGGCCGAACGCCTGCAGGGCGAGGTGTTCGACCTGCTGCTGATCAATGCCGGCATCCTTGGCCCCGCGCACCAGTCGACCAGCGCCGCCACGGCCGCCGAACTGGGCCAGCTGTTCATGACCAACGCGGTCGCGCCGATTCGCCTGGCCGAACGCCTGATCGAGCAGATCCGCCCGGCTAGCGGTGTGCTGGCATTCATGAGTTCGGTGCTCGGCAGCGTGGCCAACCCAGAGGGCGCCGAGTTGGCGCTGTACAAGGCGAGCAAGGCCGCCCTCAATTCGCTGACCAACAGCCTGGTCTGCAGCCTGGCCGAACCGCGCCCGACGGTGTTGTCGCTGCACCCGGGCTGGGTCAAGACCGAGATGGGTGGTGCCGGCGCCAGCCTGGAGATAGCCACCAGCTGCCGCGGCCTGGTGACGCAGATCGAGCGGCATGCCGGGCGCGGCGGCCATCATTTCGTCGACTACCTGGGACAGGCCATCCCCTGGTGAAACGCACCACCGGTTGATCCTGACCGGCAGGACAGGTATCTTCAGCGGCACGCCATTCGGCGCACCTGGATCAGCAGACAGGGTCAACACTGAGCTGGCGAACCTGAACTCACCCTCAGAGGAGCCTGCCCATGGCAGCTACCCGTATCTGGATCAACAACCCCCTGGCCATTTTCACCGCCAACCAGCTCGACGCCGCCGGCGGTCTGGTGATCGAGGATGGCCTGATCAGCGAACTGCTCGGTGCCGGCCAGCAACCCTCACGGCCCTGCGATCAGGTCTTCGACGCCCGCGAGCACGTCGTGCTGCCGGGGCTGATCAACACCCACCACCACTTCTATCAGACCCTGACCCGCGCCTGGGCGCCGGTGGTCAACCAGCCGCTGTTTCCCTGGCTGGCGACCCTCTATCCGGTGTGGGCGCGGCTGACCCCGGACAAGCTGGCGCTGGCCAGCAAGGTGGCCCTGGCCGAACTGCTGCTGTCGGGCTGCAGCACCGCGGCGGATCATCACTACCTGTTCCCCGACGGCCTGGAGCAGGCCATCGACGTGCAGGTCGAGGCGGTGCGCGAGCTGGGCATGCGCGCCATGCTCACCCGCGGCTCGATGAGCCTGGGCCAGGCCGATGGCGGCCTGCCGCCGCAGCAGACGGTGCAACAGGGCGAGGTGATCCTGGCCGACAGCCAGCGCCTGATTCGCCAGTACCATGAGCGCGGCGCCGGTGCGCGGATCCAGATCGCTCTGGCGCCCTGCTCGCCGTTCTCGGTGACGCCGCAGATCATGCGCCAGAGCGCCGAGCTGGCCGAGGAACTGGACGTGCGCCTGCACACCCACCTGGCCGAGACCCTCGACGAGGAAGACTTCTGCCTGCAGCGCTTCGGCCTGCGCACCGTGGATTACCTGGACAGCGTCGGCTGGCTCGGCCCGCGCACCTGGCTGGCCCACGGCATCCACTTCAATCCCGATGAAATCGCCCGCCTCGGCGCCGCCGGTACCGGCATCTGCCACTGCCCCAGCTCGAACATGCGCCTGGCCTCGGGCATCTGCCCGACCCTGGACTTAGAAGCGGCCGGCGCGCCGATCGGCCTGGGCGTGGACGGTTCGGCCTCCAACGACGCCTCTAACCTGATCCTCGAGGCGCGCCAGGCCCTGTACCTGCAACGCCTGCGCTACGGCGCCGAAAAAATCACCCCGCAGCTGGTACTGGGCTGGGCCACCCAGGGCTCGGCGCGCCTGCTCGGGCGCACGGACATCGGCGAGCTGGCGGTGGGCAAACAGGCCGATCTGGCGCTGTTCAAGCTCGACGAGCTGCGCTTCTCCGGTAGCCACGACCCGCTCTCGGCCCTGCTGCTGTGCGGCGCCGACCGCGCCGACCGGATGATGATCGGCGGCACCTGGCGAGTGATCGACGGCCAGATCGAGGGGCTGGATGTGGCGCAGCTGATCGCCGACCACCGTCAGGCGGCACGAGAACTGATCGGCGGCTGAGTAGCCGTAGGGTGGACGACGCTTTTTTCGTCCACCACTGTGCCTACCACCGGTGGATGGGTGAAGCGTCATCCACCCTACAACTTGTCATGCCGGCGGGTTGCACCCGCCCTACGCGGTTAAACTCATCAGCAACCACGTCCGATAGCGAGACCTCATCATGTACGACTGGATCACCGCCCTGCCCAAGGCCGAACTGCACCTGCACCTGGAAGGTTCGCTGGAACCCGAACTGCTGTTCGCCCTGGCCGCGCGCAACAGGATCAAGCTGCCCTGGAACGATGTCGAGGCGCTACGCGGCGCCTATGCCTTCAACAACCTGCAGGAATTTCTCGACCTGTATTACCAGGGCGCCGACGTGCTGCGCACCGAGCAGGATTTCTACGACCTGACCTGGGCCTACCTGCTCAAGTGCCAGGCGCAGAACGTCGTCCATACCGAACCCTTCTTCGACCCGCAGACCCACACCGACCGCGGCATCCCCTTCGAGGTGGTGCTGCGCGGGATCAAGCAGGCGCTGGTCGATGGCGAGAAACAGCTGGGCATCAGCCACGGTCTGATCCTCAGCTTTCTGCGTCACCTGTCCGAGGAAGAAGCGTTCAAGACCCTGCAGCAGGCCATGCCGTTTCGCGATGCCTTCATCGCCGTCGGCCTGGACAGCTCGGAGCAGGGCCACCCGCCGAGCAAGTTCCAGCGGGTGTTCGCCAAGGCGCGCAGCGAGGGCCTGTTGACCGTCGCCCACGCCGGCGAGGAAGGCCCGCCCGAGTACATCTGGCAGGCCCTGGATTTGCTCAAGGTGCAGCGTATCGACCACGGCGTGCGCGCCAGCGAGGACGAGCGGCTGATGCAGCGGATCATCGACGAGCAGATCCCGCTGACCGTCTGCCCGCTGTCGAATATCAAGCTGCGGGTGTTCGACGACATGCGCCAGCACAACATCCTGCAGATGCTCGAGCGCGGCGTGAAGGTCACGGTCAACTCGGACGATCCGGCCTACTTCGGCGGCTACGTCAGCGAAAATTTCGCCGCCCTGCACGACAGCCTGGGCATGACCGAGGAACAGGCCAAACGCCTGGCGCAGAACAGCCTGGACGCGCGACTGGCCTGAGGCGGACGACACACCGTAGGAGCGGGGGGACGCCCCGCTCCTACATAAATCCTGCCGACCTGCACCACCGCGTAGGCCGGATGCATCCCAGCTAAGAGCTGCACCACAGCCTGGGCATGACCCGGGAACAGGCCCGGCGCCTGGCGCAGAACAGTCTGGAGGCGCGGTTAAGCTGACCCGCGACGATCACGTCGTCCGATGAAACGGCGCAAGCGCCCGGCGGCCGGCAGAACATTCTGAAGTTTGCTTGCCCAGCGCCGACACAGAAGGTGTACCTTGACCAGACGGCGGGCAAATGATGGCCATTTAATGGCCATCTCCGCTATCCATTGCACCTGGCCTATTGCCGTCGCCGAGATTGCCGCCCCGAGGAAACAGCCCATGCCCATCTGCCCAAGCGCTCGCGCCCTGCTCTTCGTTGTGCTGGCCGGCTTTGTGCAGCTGGCCGTGGCGGACGACGAGATCCGCATCGTCACCGAGGAGCTGCCTCCCTACAACATGACCGAGGACGGGCGAGTCACCGGCATGAGTACCGAGGTGGTGCAGGCCGTGCTCGAGGAAATCGGCCAGCAGGCGAGCATCCAGTCGATGCCCTGGGCCCGCGCCTACGACATCGCGCAGAACGCGGAAAATGTGCTGATCTACTCGATCACCCGCACCGCCCAGCGCGAGAAGCTGTTCAAGTGGGTCGGCGTCATCGCACCAACGCACTGGTTCCTGTTTTCCCTACCCGGCAAGCATATCCAGCTCGATCACCTCGACGATGCTCGCCAGTACCAGACGGCCACCGTCCAGAAAGACGCGGGCGAGCAGTATCTGGAGACCAAGGGCTTCACGGTCGGCAAGAACCTGCAATCGAGCAACAAATACGAGCATAACTACGCAAAGCTCAAAGCGGGCCGGGTCGACCTGTGGGTGGCCAATGAACTGAACGCCCGCTACCTGATCCGCCAGGCAGGCGATGACCCGGCCACAATGGTGGTGCCCGTGCTGAGCCTGCCCGACCTCGGCAGTGATGACGGGCTGCACATGGCCTTCAGCCTGCAGACCGCGGACGCCGTGGTCGAGCGTTTCCGCCTGGGCCTGCAAGCCATCCGCCGCAACGGCACCTACGACGCGATCGCCAGGAAGTGGTTGTAACGTGTTTGGCCTGCCTCACGGCGAGGTGACGCGCCCCCGGCCCGCAGGCTCGCTCGGCCGCCGGCTGGTACTGGCGACCCTGGCATTTTGCCTGGTGTTCACCCTGATCACGGTCGCCGTGCGCACCTGGTCGGCCTGGCATGCCAACCTGGCAGCGATGACCAGCGAGCTGACCCTGATCGACCAGGTGTTCCAGCGCACACTGGCCAAGGCGCTCTGGGAAGTGGATCGTGAATCCCTGCAGACCCAGCTCGACAGTGTCGCCCAAGCCGCCCCGGTGGGCCGGGTGGAGTTGCGCATTCGCCGCGCCGGGCGCCCACCGGAAATACTCGAGAAGCAGCATAGAGCGCGCTCGGACTCGGCACTGGCACCCACGCTACAGCACTTGCTGATCTACGAACCCTACCCCGGCGCCAGCGAGACGGTCGGCGAACTGACCCTGGAAGGCGATGAACAACTGCTCTGGCAGCGCCTGCAAAGGGAAGTGGCCAGCATCGTCGTCACCCAGGTTATCCAGTCGCTGCTGTTGGCGGGGCTGATCATGTGGATGTTCAACCGCTCGGTCACCGTGCATGTGCAGCACATCGCCCGTCACCTCGGCCAGTTATCCCCCGCCAACCTCAAGCAGACCTTGCACCTCGGGCGCTCAGCGGCGCGCCAGGATGAACTGAGCCTGCTGGAAGCGGGCGTCAACGACCTGCAAGACAAGCTGTCGACCTTCCTCGAGCGGCAACGCCAAGACGAGCAGGACCTGGCCGCGCACCGCGACCACCTGGCCGAACTGGTCGAAGCGCGTACAGCCGAACTGCGCGCGGCCAATAGCCGCCTGGAAGAACTGTCGCGCAGCGACCCGCTGACCGGACTGGCCAACCGCCGGCATTTCGACGAACTCAAGGACATCGAGTTCCGCCGTGCCTTGCGCCAGGGCCAGCCGCTGTCGGTGCTGATGTGCGACCTGGATTGCTTCAAACCGTACAACGACACCTACGGCCACGCCCTCGGCGATCAATGCCTGCAAGCGGTGGCGAAGACCCTGAGCAGAGTCTTCGCCCGCGCCGGCGAGCTGGTGGCGCGGATCGGCGGCGAAGAGTTTGCCGTGCTGCTGCCGGGCGCCAACAGCGCCCAGGCATGCACGGCCGCAGAACGCCTGCGTCAGGAGCTGGCGGAGCTGGCGATCGAGCACAGCAGTTCGCCGGTGGCCGCCCATGTAACGCTGAGCATCGGCGTCGCCCAGTTCGAGCCGGAGACGATGGATCATTTCGATGTGCTTATGCTGCGCGCCGACCAGGCCCTCTATCGGGCCAAGCGTCAGGGCCGCGACCGAATCGCCGTTTGATGTCAGTACCGAGGATCCTCATGAGACTGCGCCCAACCACCTGCTTCGTCCTGCTGCTGGCACTGCTCTGCGGCAACGGCCACGCCGAGAGCATCAAGGCCGTCACCGAAGACACCTCCTACAGTTATCTGCAAGACGGCCGAGTCGGCGGGCCGGCGAGCCGGGTGGTCGAAGCCATGCTGCAGCGCGCCGGACTCGACGACTACAGCCTGGCCCTGTACCCCTGGGCCCGCGCCTACGACATGGCGCTGCAACAACCCAACGTGCTGATCTACCTGATCGCCCGCACCCCGGAACGCGAGCCGCTGTTCAAGTGGCTGGGCGAGGTCACGCGCATCGAATACCACGTCTACAAGCTGCGCGGGCAGCCGGATATTCAGGTCCGCACACTGGCGGACGCGAAGCACTACAGCATCGGTGTGCTGCGCGACGACGTACGCCATCAGTACCTGCAGGCCGAGGGGTTCACCAAGCTGGTAATCGCGGCACACAACCGCGACAACTTCAGGCGGCTGCTCAATCGACAGGTCCAGCTGGTACCCATGCCGGAGCGCGACGCCATGCTGTTGAGCGCAGAAGCCGGGGTCGACTACGCCAGCCTGGAGCGGGTCTACACCCTGGACGCGCTCACCTCCGGCCTGTATATGGCCTACAGCCACGCGACGGCCGACGCGATAGTCGCGCGCAGCCGCGCCGCGTTCGACAGCCTCAAGAGCGAGGGGCTGCTGACCCAGCTGATGAACGGCAAAGAGGAGCCCTAGCAGGCGCATGATTGCTTGATCATCGATGGGTATCGCTGCGCTCAAGCCTACGCGGCCCGCCACATCCGACAAAGCCTGTAACGCCTGCAACGCCTGCAACGCCGGCCCAGCCGCGATGATCGTCGCCCAGGGCGGCAAGCATCGCGGCAGGTAGGCGCACTCAGAAGCTGAAGTCGAGCTTGCTCCAGAGGATACGGCCCGGCTCGTTGACCGCTTGCGGATCATCCATGGAGAAGCCGAAACCGGCGTTGCCGGCCAGGTTCAGGTGCTCGCTGTAGTGGCGGTCGAACAGGTTGTCCACGCCGGCGCTGAGTTTGACCTCAGGCGTCACCCGGTAGGCCGCGTTGAGCGAGAACACGGCAAAACCGCTGCTGTTGCCGAAGTCCTTGCCGACCACATTGCCCTTGCCCTCATCCACCCGGTTCTGCGCGGCGACCACCCGCCACAACGCCCCGGCACTCCAGTCGCTCTGCTCGTAGGCCAGGCCGAAGCGGGCCTCCAGCGGCGGCGTCTGCGCCAGCGGGCGGTCGTCCGAGCTGTTCTTGCCCCAGGCATAGGCCAGGCTGGCATCGGTTTTCCAGTTGCTGTCCAGGCGATAACCGACGCCCAACTCGCCGCCCATGATCCGTGCATCGATGTTGCTCGCTTGCGAGCGGGTATGCCCCGGCATCAGCCCGGGCCCGTAGCTGAACAGGATGTAGTCACGCACCTGGCCGACGTAGGCCGACGCCCAGGCCTCGAACTGGCGGCCACGGTAGTGCGCGCCGAAATCCAGCTGGGTGGTTTTTTCCGGCTCGAGGCTTTCCATCGGCTGGACAAACCCGACCGGGCCGGGACTGGCGGAGAACAACTCCCAGTAATCCGGGAAGCGCTGGGTATGCCCGAGGCCGGCATAGACAATCGCGGGCATGCCGGCGAGATCCCGCTCATAGCGCAGGAAGCCGCTGGGCAGGGTATCGCTGCGGGTTTCGTCGGCCGTCGGGTTGGCGCGCAGGGTCATGCCGCTGCCCAGGGTCTGGCGATAATCCTTGACCGAGGCGCGATCCAGTCGCGCACCGGCAATCCAGCGCTGGCGACTGGCAACCTTCCAGGTCAGCTCGCCGAACAGGCCATAGTTGTGGAACACCGCGTCCTTGTCCCAGGCGAACTGGTCATAGTCGGTATAGCTGCTGCTCATCACGTTGAAGCTGGACGCGCGCTTGCGGTGCTCGTTGCGTTGCCCGTCCACACCCGCCTTGAGTTCGACCTTCTGCCAGTTCCAGGTGCCGACCAGACGGCCACCCAGGGTGCGCCGATCGACATTGCTGGCCAGCGGATTGGCCATCATGCCGGTGCCCGAGGGGGTGCGCAGGCTGAAGTTGTCCATCACGTGATCGGCGTAGTTGTAGTAGACCTGCCCTTCCAGCGCGCGGAACAGTTCGCCGATATTGTCCTTCTTGAAACGCAGCCCCAGGCTCTCGCGGAGGAACTGGCTGCCGTCCATGCCGCGCCCGGCGTAGCGCGCCTGGCCATCGCCGCGGCCGCCACTCAGCTCGATCAGGGTATCGTCGTCCGGGGTCCAGCCGAGCAGCACATCGCTGTTCCATTTGTCCCAGCGCGACGGCACCGTATCGCCGTTGCCATCCTGGTAGTCATCGGCCTGGGCCTTGTTCGCCAGCACGCGCAGATAACCCTGACTGCCACCGGCAGTGGCGTCGATGCGTCGGTCGAAACGGCCGTTGGAGCCGGCCAGGATGCTGCCATCGACGCGCCCGCCGAGCGCATTGAAGGGCTGGGTATCGCGCTCGAAAAGAATCGTCGCTGCCGAACCGCCCGGCCCCCAGAGCACGCTTTGCGGCCCTTTGATCACGGTCAGCTGGTCGAAGTTTTCCGGCGACAGGTAGGAGGTCGGCGCGTCCATGCGATTGGGGCAGGCGCCGAGCAGCTGGCCGCCGTCCATGAGGATGTTCAGGCGCGAGCCGAACATGCCGCGAAACAGCGGATCGCCATTGGCGCCACCATTGCGAATCGCATTGAAGCCGGGAATGGTCTTCAGGTAATCCGCACCATCGGCGGCCGGCATCGGCTGGCGTGGTTGCTTGGGGTCGGTGACCACGGTCAGCGGCGAATGGTGACGGGCCCCGGTAATGACCAGCGGGGCCAGTTCGATGGCCGCGTCATCGGCCAGCGCCGGAGAACTGCAGAACATGGCGGCGGCCAGTGCAGCGCACAGCGGCGCCAGGCGAAACGGGACGGGCAGACGCGAGGCGCCTGGAATACGGGCACAGGTAAGGGCAGACATGACGTTTCCAAGATCGAGACAATCCGGCGCGCCGGCAACAGCCGTCCGAGGAGCCTGTCGGACTTGACCGCTCGTAACGAGGGAAAGTCCGACAGGCTCCTAGGGACGGTGCTGGCGCGTGAGAGCAGCAATAACGATCAGGAAAGCAGCGGCGGTGCGCGACTGCGCGAACCGGGGAATATCGGCGAAGCGGGCGCATGCTGCGAACCGCCGGCAGGAATAAGGGCCGTAGCGAATGGCGCCGGCCCGAGCAGCAGCGGCGCCGGGCTGGCCAGCGCCGGGCTGCTGAACAACAAGGTGCAGTAGCCGCATTTGGCCCACAGCGGATCATGTCCATGGCTGTCGCCGGCACCCGGCGAGTGGCTGGCCGGGTGCTCGCTGCAACTCAGCTCGGCGAGCCAGGCCGGTTGCGCAGGCACCAGCCACTGCGACAGCAGCGGCCCGACACAGAGCAACAGCATGGCCAGCAATGCCGGCTTCAGCCCTCTGCGACGGTTAACTGGATGTGCTGCTGCCTGCATCGATCGGTGTCCATGAACGGTTGTGAAAAACTCTCGCCTACCGCGGCCGTCTACAAACGCGCGCTGCGGCGCTCGATATTTTCACTGCCTCTGAGTCCTGCCGCGATTATTGCCAAACGCGGCGGGACGCTCCTTGTCCCCGGTCAAGACAGCCCTCATCAGTGCTGATGAACGGCGTCCTGGGTAGCGGGCACAGCGGTGGCTACGGGCGCCTCGGTTTGCACCGTGACCTCCACCTCGATGGCACCGGCCTTCTCGAAGGTCAGGGTCAGCGGAAAGCGCTCGCCGTCCTTGGCTTGCTGCTGCAGGTTGAACAACATGACGTGGTAGCCCATGGGCTCGAACCTGGCTTCGCCACCTGCAGGCACGACAACGTCCTGCACCTGCTGCATCTTCATCACCCCATCGGCGTGCACATGCTCATGCAGCTCGGCCTTGCCGGCCACCGGGGTCTGCACGCCGAGCAGGCGGTCGGCCTCACTGCCCCTGTTGTGCACCACGAAGTAGGCCGCGGCGGTCGGTGCCACCGGTGGCATCGCGCGCGACCAGGGGTGCTCGATCTGCAGCTCGCCGATCTGGTAATCGTGGGCCGAGGCAAACAGGCTCGGGGTCAGCAGTGCAGCCAGGAGCAGGGTTTTCTTCAGCAACATGGTCAATCTCCAGTGACGGACTCAATGTCCGCTTTCAGTCAGACGACACACGCTGAGCGTGTCGTACCTCCAGTGAATAGTGTTCACTCGCGGGCCAGGCGCCGCATCGCACCGACGCGCGCGAGCAGCAAGTCCAGCGCCCAGATCAACAACAGCGACGCACCGACCAGGGGAAATGCCGCGCCGAGCAGCAGCATGATGACGATCGCGGTTTTCCAGCGCGGCAGGTCATGGCGCAGCGGCGGCACGCCAAAGCTGCCTTGTGGGCGGCGCGTCCACCACATGATCAAACCGCTGACCGCGCTGAGCAGCACCAGCAGACACACCAGCAGCATCAGCAACTGATTGGCCAGGCCAAACAGTTTGCCCTCATGCAGCATTACCCCGGTTTCCACGGTTTTCGCCAGCGGGCCGTAATCCTTCCAGCGCACATCGGCCAGCACCGCACCGCTGTACTGGTCGATATGCAGGGTGGCGTCGTTGCGCGGATCATCGGCGAACAGGGCGATGCTGTACACGCCCTCCCCGCCCTTGGGCAGGGTGATGCTGTAACCCGGCAGCACGCCACGCACGGCTGCAGTGTCGAGCACATGCTGCAGCCCTACCTGCTGCGCCAACGGGCCGTCTGCAGCGGCTGCAGCATGGCCGTTATGCGCGGCATGCGGATCGGAGGCTGGCAGCAGCGTGGTTTCCACCGCCCAGGCCACGGTCTGCCGACTGCTGTCGTTGAGGCTGCCGGTGAGTTTGCCGGACTGCGGCACGTCATCCCACATCGCTGCCGGGAAGTGGTTCCAGGCGCCGGCGAACTGCGCGCCCCAGAAGCCGGTCCAGGTCATCCCGGTGAGCAGCATGAACAGCAGCAGCAACGAGCCCCAGAACCCGGTCACCGCGTGCAGGTCACGCCAGAACAACCGACCACGACTGGCCAGGCGTGGCCACAGTACCCCGGCGCCAGCACTGCCGCGCGGCCACCAGAGATAAAGCCCGGACACCACCAGGACGATGCCCCAGCCGGCGGCCAGTTCGATCAGGCGGTCGCCGAGGGTGCCGATCATCAGCTCGCCGTGCAGCTGGCGGGCGATGGCCTGCAGGTTGCTCTGCGCGTCCTGACTGCCGAGCACCTGGCCGCGGTAGGGGTCGACAAACACATTGAGACCTTGGCCGCCGACCTCGATCACGAACTGCGCACTGCGCTCGGCGTTCACCGGTGGCAGGTACTGCGTGATGCTGGCCTCGGGATAGGCTTGGCGCACCAGCGCCAGTTGCTCATCTGCCGAGAGGCGCTGCTCGGCCGCCGGCACCTGCAGCAGGTCGGCATACATCAACTGATCCAGCTGCGGCTTGAACAGGTAGATGATCCCGGTCAGCGACAGCAGGATCAGGAACGGGATGACGAACAACCCGGCATAGAAATGCCAGCGCCAGGCCAGGTTGTAGAACGAAGGGGCTGGCTGTTTCATTGTTCGGCTCCACGAAGGCCGATCCACTGGCGGCGAAGTACCCCGCACAGACGGCAATCGTGGGCGACATCGGACGGGCCGCCACTCGGCGCTGGCAGACCGGATACGCATTGGTGATACATGGGTGTCTCCCCTGAAACTCAAGTGCCGCCAGGAAGTCGCCGGGTGACAAGCGATGACGATCAAGCCGGCGGTTATTCGCTCTAACTGTTGTGATGGCATAGCCGCAGCACCGGACAGGCGCGGCGACTCGGAGCGGAGTCAGGCGAACAGCGGGGAGGCGCGAGGATTGGCCGAGGGCCAGAGATAGCGGGCGGGACGCGGGACGAAGGATGGCGCAGCCGGCGACTGACGACTGGCGGTTAGCAGGCCGAGCAGGCCGAAAAAGGCGGCGAGGATGATGGCGCTGAAGGTCGAGCTGAGCGAACAACCGGTACCCGTGACAGGGTTCAGCGGCAAGATGCCGGAACCGGTCAGATCCGCACCGGCACCGAAATTGCCCTCGAAGGAGCAGTACTGGCCATCCAGGCCGCTGAGCTGCAAACCGGCCATCTGGCCGTGGCCGATGCTGCAGGCGAGCGCACTGAACAGGACGCTGAAATACAGCATCCAGGCAATCAGCGAGCGGTCGGTGCGGGCCAGTTTCATGGGGCGCGACTCTAGCAGTTGGTGTCGGTGTAACAAGTATGGCGCACTGCGGTAGATTGCCGCAGCCCAGCCAACCGCGAGCTTAGTTCTACCACGGCGCATGCGCCAGCAGTTCGGCGCAGCGCAGCTGGACGAATTCGCGCAGCAGGTGCACCGGTTTGCTCAGTTGTGCACGGTGGGCGCAAATCAGGTTGAGCGGCGTCACCTCGCCCAGCCACTGCGGCAGCAACACCTTGAGTCGCCCGCTGCGTACATCGCCGGCCACGTCCAGCCAGGACTTGTACACCAGCCCGGCACCCGCCACTGCCCAGCGGCGCACTACATCGGCATCGTCGCTGACCCGGTCGCCGCTGACCGTCAGGCTCTGCTCGCGCTTGCCGGCCTGAAAGCGCCAGCGGTCATGCACCCGCCCGCCAAGCATATAGAGCAGGCAGTTGTGCTCGGCCAGTGCCTCGACGGTTTGCGGTTCGCCGTGACGGGTCAGGTAATCCGGCGCGGCGCACAACACCCGGCGGTTGCTCGCCGCCACTGGCAAGGCGACCAGGCTGGAGTCCTCCGGCGCGCCATAGCGCAGAGCGATATCGACCGGCTCGCGAAACAGATCGGTAACCCGGTCACCGAGCAACAGGCGCACGTGCAGTTGCGGGTGAGACCGTTGGAATTCATCGAGCCAGGGTAGCAAGGTGTTGCGGCCAAAATCCGAAGGCGCCGAGAGCTGCAGCAGCCCGCTGATACCGACCTTGCTGCCGGCCAGCTGCTGACGCCCCGCCTCCAGGCTTTGCAAGGCCTGATGCGCATGGGTGAGGAACAGCTCGCCCTCTGGAGTCAGGCGCAGACTGCGGGTGGAACGGGCGAACAGACGTACGTCCAGCTGCCGCTCCAGTCGCTTCAACCCGGCGCTGGCCACGGCTGGCGAAATGTCCAGCAAGCGCGCGGCGGCAGACAGGCTACCGATTTCTGCAGTACGCACGAACAGCTGCAAATCATCGAACCGCAGCATCACACACCATCATTATCAAAAAAATATTGAAAGAGACTCTAGTTCGCTGCTGTTTTTCTCGCCAGACAAATAAACGAGCATGGCCACCTTCTTGTCTGGAGCCACGTCATGTCCACGCCGCTCACCCTGATCGCCACCCTCTCCGCGCTCGACGGCCAGGCCGATGCCGTCGAAGCCGGTTTGCGCCTGCTGGTCGACGCCAGCCGCCAAGAGGCCGGTTGCCTGCAATACGACCTGCACCGCCACCAGGACTACCCGCAACGCTTCATCATGATCGAACAATGGCGGGACAGCGCCACCTTGAACGAGCACCGGAACAGCACGCATTACCAGCACTTCGGCAGCACCTGCCGCGAGCTGCTGGAGGACGTCGACCTGCAACTCATGAACCGTATCGCCTGATTCCCCTATTTCGAGGAGCGCCCGTGAAAGCCATCGCCTACTACCAGTCCCTGCCCGCCGACCACCCCGAGGCGCTGCAGGACATCCAGTTAGCGGCACCCACACCCGGTCCGCGTGACCTGCTCGTGGAAGTCAAAGCCATCTCGGTCAACCCGGTAGACACCAAGATCCGCCGCAATGTCGCCCCGCAAAACGGCGAAACCAAAGTGCTCGGCTGGGACGCCAGCGGCATCGTCAAGGCCGTGGGCAGCGCGGTGACCTTGTTCCAGCCGGGCGACCGGGTTTACTACGCCGGGGCGATTAACCGTGCCGGGGCCAACAGTGAACTGCATGTGGTCGATGAGCGTATCGTCGGCCACATGCCGGGCAGCCTGCCATTCGCCGAAGCCGCGGCCCTGCCGCTGACCGCGATCACCGCCTGGGAACTGCTGTTCGAGCGCTTGCAGATCAGCGAAGGCAGCAGCGATGAAAGCCAGAGCCTGCTAATCGTTGGCGCCGCTGGTGGGGTTGGCTCGATCCTCATCCAACTGGCTCGCCAGCTCACCGGCCTGACCGTGATCGGCACCGCTTCACGTCCCGAGACCCAGGCCTGGGTGCGCGAACTCGGCGCCCACCATGTGATCGACCACAGCAAGCCGTTGAGCGAGGAGCTCAAGCGTATCGGCATCGACCAGGTGACCCACGTCGCCAGCCTGACCCAGACCGACCGGCACTTCGACCAGTTGATCGAAGCCCTGGCGCCGCAGGGCCGCCTGGCACTGATCGACGATCCAGAGCAGGCGCTGGACATCATGAAGCTCAAGCGCAAGAGCCTGTCGCTACACTGGGAGCTGATGTTTACCCGGTCGCTGTTCGAGACTGCGGATATGATCGAGCAGCACCGCCTCCTCGAGCGGGTCGCCGAACTGGTTGATGCCGGCATACTGAAAACCACCCTCGGCGAACACTTCGGCACCATCAATGCGACCAACCTGCGCCGCGCCCATGCCCTGCTGGAAAGCGGCCAAGCCCGCGGCAAAGTGGTGCTCGAGGGGTTCTGAATCCGTGGCATCGCCAACCCCTGGCGATGCCGACCAACGGCAAGCCGGGCGTGTAACCTCATGCCAATTTATGGATCAATTGAGATGTGAAGCATCCTTACGAGGTCAGCATCATGAAACGTCTCATTTCCTTCACTCTCGCCGCGACCCTTGGCATCGCGGGCACAGCTTGGGCACAATCGTCACCCAGCCAGGAAGCTGAAAAAGTGCAAGCGGTGGACTACCACTACGGCATGTCCCTGGATGTGCAGAAAGTCATCCATATCAGCGACAACTCGGACAAGGTCGGCGTGGTGCCTACGACCATCATCTTCCTCGATAGCAACGGCAAGCTGCACAAGGTCAACTACCTGGAACTGGGCAGCTTCGACAGCAGCGACTGAAACAGCCCTTCCCCCACGCCAGCGCCTGACAGAACAGTGCAAGCGCCTGTAACCGGGTTATTCGCCGGCGTGCATATAGGCTACCAGCGCTGCTGGTAGCCTTTTTCTCCAACAACCGGTCGGCAGCCGACTAGACTGCAATTACGCTCAAGGCATGCCTCGCAGGTTGCTGTATGCCCCGTGACGTCTCACGACCCTGCGACTTATCGGTGGTAAGGATGCGCTCCGATCTAACAGCCTCGCTGCGCCTGACTGGCGCTTATATCCTGTTCAGCAGCGTCTGGATTTTCGCCAGCGATTACCTGCTGCTGGCCGTGGTCAGCGACAGTGAATTGAGCCTCCAGCTGCAAACCTTCAAGGGCATGCTCTTCGTACTGCTCAGCAGCCTGCTGATCTTCTACCTCAACCACCGTGACCGCCGCGCCCAGCGCGAGTTGCTCAACGCCCTGACGCGCAACAGCCGCCTGCTGCAACAAACCCAGCGCAATGCCGCCCTCGGCAGCTGGGAATACGATGGGCTCTTCCACTGGAGCGCAGAGGCCCTGCAGTTGCTCGGCCGCGACCCAGGCAGTGAATGCAGTGGCGTCGAGCAATTGCTCAGCTGGCTCTACCCGGCTGAACGGCCGGCCTTGCAGCGCGCCTGGCAGGCCCTGCTCGAACAACACAAGCCGATGGCGATCAGTGCACGCCTGCATCAACCGCAGCAGCATCAGGCTACCTGGTTGATGCTGCGCGGCGAGGCGCATACCAATGGCCAGATCCTCGGCACCGTGCAGGACATCAGCAGCCAGAAACGCGACGAAAACGCCCTGCGCGAAAGCGAGCAGCGCTTCCGCCAACTGTTCGAGCAAACCCCGCGGATTGCCGTGCAGGGTTACGACCGTGAACGCCGGGTGATCTACTGGAACCAGGCCAGCACCCAGCTCTATGGCTATAGCCTGCAGGAGGCCATGGGCCGGCGCCTGGAAGAGCTGATCATCCCGCCGGCTGCGCGCAACCAGGTCATCAGTGCGATTAACCACTGGCTGCTCGGCGGCCCGCCGATTGCCGCCGCAGAGCTGCCATTGCAGCGCAAGGACGGCAGCACGGTATGGGTCTATTCCACCCATTCGATGCTGCGCAACAGCCGCGACCAGCAGGAGCTGTACTGCATCGACATCGACCTCAGCAAACAGCAACAGATCAATCTCGAACTGCAAGCCAGCGAGGCGCGTTACCGCGAACTGATCGAACAACTGAGCGACGTGCTAGTGCTGACGGACGCCAGTGGCCACCTGGACTTTCTCAACCAGGCCTGGGAAAAGCTCAGCGGCTATGCCTGCTATGAATGCCTGGGTCGACCGCTGACGCAGTTTCTCGACAGCGCCGATGCGGCGCGCTTCAACCAGCAGATCCGCGCCATCGGCAACGGCCAGCAGGCCGGCCTGCGCGGCGAGTTCCGCCTGCTCACCCGCCAGGGCCAACTGCGCTGGGTCGACATTCAGCTGAGCTGCAACCCGTCGAACAGCATGCTCAACGGTAGCCTGCATGACATCCATGACCGCCATCAGGGCCAGCAACTGCAGCAAGCGCGCAATGCGGTGCTCGATGAACTGCTCGCCCGCCGGCCCCTGGCGCATATCCTCGACGGCATCAGCCGGCGCCTGGAGGATCTCAACCCGCACATGCAGGTGTCGATCATGTTGCTGGACGGGCAGCAGTGCCTGCATCTGGCCGCGGCACCCAGCCTGCCCGAGTCTTATCGGCAGGCCATCGACGGCCTGCCGGCGCAGCTCGAACTCGGTCCATGTGCCCACGCCGCGTGCAGTGGCGAGATGATGATCGCGGAGAACCTCGAGACTCACCCCTACTGGCAGGCGTTTCGCACCCAGGCGCTGACCGCCGGCCTGCATGCCTGCTGGTCGCTGCCGTTCAAGGACAACAACGCTCGGGTGCTCGGCACCTTCGGCATTTACTACGAGCAGCCCATGCGGCCGAGCCAGGCCGATATAGCCCTGGTCGCCGAGTTCACCCACCTGGCCAGCCTGGCCGTGCAACAACTGCAACGATGATCGGCAGGCGCCGCCGACGACCGGCAGCCGCCCACTTGATCCATGTCAGAAAAAGTACATATGCCAAGACTAGACTGACCCGCCTAACCAGCGGAGGTGTCGTTCATGAACATCAGCATTCAGCCACTGCACAAAGCCGAAGGTACCTGCTGGCAAGTACGTTTCGCCAACCATAGCGTGACCTTCCGTAGCGAAGCCGAAGCCCGTCAGTTCGTCGCCACCCTTGAAACACGCCTGCAGGCCCCACATCAATGGCCGAGTCAGCTGCAGCGCGCCGCCAGCTGAGGCGCAGAACGCCGGGCGGATCGGGCGGCGATCCGATCGGAGGTAGGGCGGCCTCGGAGCGAAGCGACAACCCGCCAGCTTTGTGCCGCGCCGAGTGGCCAATGGTGCACTGCCTTCGGCGAGTGACACCCTACGGATCGCGGACTGCCCCAGATCGGGCGATTCCCTTGGTCCGTAGGGTGGCCCGGGCGGCGATCCGCTTTATCCGCGAAAACTCTCGAATGAGCAAAAGCTTCGCGAATAAAGACTAGCAGCCTGTCGGACTTGAATTCACGAGGGAGCATCAGTAGCGAAGGTAAAGCGATTCGCTCACTACTCGGGCGTTTTCGGGCGTTTTTTGCCCGAATTTTCTGAGATCGAGCGGATTTAGCCCATCTTTACCTGCAT
>NZ_JAWVXU010000026.1:0-45430 GCF_033723075.1 Pseudomonas sp. | reverse complement strand
CAGGCCCTGCATGGCGATCTGATAGCCCTCGTTGGCCAGCACCTGTTCGGCCGGAATGATCCCGGCCTTGATGATGCGCTGCTCGTGATAGAGGTCGGCGAGGAACATGTTCAGCGCCTGCACGCGCTGGATGCAGCCGCGTTCGACGATGCGCCATTCGCTGGCGGGAATGCTGCGCGGAATGGTGTCGAAGGGAATCAGCCGCTCGGTACCGAGCTCATCGCCATACAGGGTAAAGGTGATGCCGGCGCGGTGAAACAGCAGATCCGCCTCGCGGCGGCGCTGGGCCAGTTGCTCTGGAGGGATTGCCGCCAGCCAGCGGGCAAACTCTAGATAGTGCGGGCGACACTTACCCTGTGCATCGTACATTTCATCGTAGTACTTGCGATCCATACCGCATTCCTCATCCGCTGATGACGATCACTATCGCAAATCGCCAAGCCTGTGCCATCCAGAAATTTGCTTTATTTGAAAAAGTTGTCGATACACAAATTTTCCGAGGTGATTTTTCATTATCAGTTTTCCCCAACGGTCACTTCGGCCAACTGCGCAGGCCAGTGTTTCGAGGCGCCTCTTGGGGGGGGCGATTCAGTAGCCGCCACGAGGCCAATAGAGGAGCGTAGGCAGGCGATCGTCGCCAAGCAGCTGATGCTGTTCCGCGCAACTGGAGTCCACCAACAACGCTCAACAGCCTGCTGTTTCATGCGTGCGCGGGAGGCAGTTCCTATTGCAGGTATTGGCTTGAATTGCTCTGCTCAGTTGCCCCCTTACTTGCCTGAACGAGAGGGAAGGGCATAACTGGTTAGTGTGCAATTGTCTGGATGCCCGCGTTACACTCCACAGCAAATTCAGGGTGTCTATACATGGCAAAAAGAAAAACAGGCTCCGCCAAAATGGCACAAGAGTCGAGTGATGCGCGGGCAGTTGAGAATAAGTCGACCACCCGTAGTACTGAACCTGGAGATACGCCGGCAAACATTGCGGCAGGCTTTCCCGTGGTAGGGATTGGCGCATCTGCCGGTGGGCTGGCTGCGTTCGAGGCGTTTTTCTCCGGCATGCCGAGCGACACCAATCCGAACATGGCGTTCGTGCTGGTCCAGCACTTGGCGCCTGACCATAAAAGCATGCTCACGGATCTGATTCGACGCTTTACCCGCATGCAGGTCTTCGAGGTGGAAGATGGCATGCGGGTAAAGCCCAATTGCGCCTACATAATCCCGCCCAATCGCGACATGGCCTTTATCAACGGCACCTTGCAATTGCTCTCGCCGGTCGAACCACGTGGCCAGCGTCTGCCGATCGATTTCTTCTTTCGTTCACTGGCCCTCGATCAGCGGGAGCGGGCGATCGGTATCGTGCTCTCAGGTACAGGCAGTGATGGCACCCTTGGTGTGCGGGCGATCAAGGCCGAAGGGGGCATGCTCATGACCCAGGATCCGGACTCTGCGGAGTTCGACGGCATGCCGCGTAGTGCCATTGCCACCGGGCTGGTCGATTATGTGCTGCCGCCGGCCGAGATGCCGGTGCAGCTCATGGCCTATGTGGCTCATGCTTTCGGCAAGCCGCCGCTGTTGGCCAGTATCCCGATATCCAAGGCCGAAGACGCCTTGAAGAAGATCTTCATTGCGCTGCGCAGCCATGTTGGTCACGACTTTTCACAATACAAACCCAGCACTATCTTGCGCCGCATCGAACGGCGCATGGCGGTCCATCAGCTTGAGACCATAGACAGCTATGTCAGGTATCTGAACCAGGCCCCGAGTGAGGTGGAGTCGCTATTTCGCGACTTGTTGATCGGCGTGACCAATTTCTTCCGGGATCCGGCGGCGTTCAAGGCGCTTGAGGAACTGGTGATTCCCAAGCTCTTCGCCAACAATCCACCAGGCTCTGCAATCAGGGTCTGGTCAACCGGTTGTTCGACCGGCGAAGAGGCCTATTCGCTGGCCATTCTCTTGCAGGAATACCGCGAGACGCTCAAACAGGAACACACGGTCCAGGTATTCGCCACCGATATAGACAGCCGCGCGATTGCCACGGCTCGCGCCGGCATTTACCCGACCAGCATGACCGCCGACATTACCCCTGAACGGTTGAAGCGGTTTTTCACCCTTGAGCCGGACGGTAGCGGCTACCGGATCCACAAAAGCATTCGCGACATGCTGGTCTTTTCCGAACAGGATCTGATCAAGGATCCACCATTTTCCAAGCTGGATTTGATTTGTTGCCGCAATCTGCTGATTTACCTGGGCGCCGATTTACAGAAAAAAATCATTCCGCTGTTCCACTACGCACTCAAACCGGGTGGCATCCTGTTTCTTGGCACCTCGGAAGGTGTCGGCAATTTTGACGACCTGTTCGACGTGCTCGATCGCAAGGCGAAGCTGTATCAGCGCAAGGAAGACTTCCATGGTATGCGCCGCACCTTTCTCAGCCGCTTTCTTTCCCCGGTGACAGCCACCGACATGATCAGCGTTGCGCGCCCCCCAGGCAGTGCCAAGGCGGTCAATCCCGGCAAACGACCACTGCGCGAGATAACCGAGCAGACGCTCTTGCAGCACCTCGCGGCGGTCGCTGCGCTGGTCAACGCCCAGGGCGACATCCTCTACCTGCATGGCCGCAGCGGCATGTATCTGGAGCCTGCGCCGGGCGAGGCGGGGATCAACAATATCCTCAAGATGGCCCGCGAGGGCTTGCGCTCCAGCCTGGCCAAGAGCCTGCACCAGGTGGCGACCAGCAACGAGACCGTTCGGCTCAAGGCGCTGCAGGTTAAAACCAACGGTCATTTCACCCCGGTCAACCTGAGTATTTGCCCGGTGAAGTCCGGGCCTGCTGCACCCGTGGAAGCGGCCCTGTTCCTGGTCATCCTGGAGGAGGCGGCAGTCCTGGCTGCGCCGCTGGCACCACAGATTGCCGATCAGGCGGGTACGTCTGCAGCGCAGCCTGGCGGTGACATGGACGAGCGCGTTGAGTCGCTCAAGCAGGAGCTGCAAAGCAAGGAAGACTACCTGCAGAGCACCATCGAGGCGCTGGAGACCTCCAGCGAAGAACTCAAGTCCTCCAACGAGGAAATGCAGTCGGTCAACGAGGAGCTGCAATCCACCAACGAGGAGCTGGAGACCTCCAAGGAAGAGTTGCAATCGGTCAACGAGGAACTGGCCACCATCAATGCCGAGCTGCAGACCAAGGTTCTCGAGTTGTCGCAGGCCAACAACGACATGAACAACCTGCTGGCCGGTACCGGAATAGGTACGGTATTCGTCGATCTCGACCTGCGAATTCTGCGGTTTACTCCGGCGGCATCGCGAATCATCAACCTGATCCCCAGCGACCTCGGTCGGCCGGTCGGCCATATCGCCTCCAATCTGCTCGGCTACGACCGTCTGGTGGCCGACGTCAAGGCGGTGCTGGATACCTTGACGCCCAAAGAGATCGATGTGCAAACCGTGGAAGGGCGCTGGTACAAGATGCGCATTCTGCCGTATCGCACCCTGGACAACGTGATCGAAGGCGCGGTGATCACCTACGTCGACATCAATGAGCATGAGACGCTGCGCCTCAACGAGGAGCGTTATCGGTTGGCGGCCAAGGCGGCAAGAGACGTCATTTGGGATTGGGACATCATCAGGGGCGAGCAGCGCTGGAATGAGGCAGGCATTTCGCTGTTCGGCTGGAGCGACATAGTGTCGGCGCCGCAATCGACCACGTGGTGGCTCGAACGCATCCATCCGGAGGATCGGCAACGGGTCAACGACGGCATCCACGCGGCCTTGGCCGACGTCTCGTGCACGCACTGGGACGATGAATATCGCTTTCGCAAGGCCGATGGCGCCTATGCGACCGTACTCGATCGTGGGTTTGTCCTGCGTAACGAGCGCGGACAGGCCATTCGCATGATCGGGGCAATGCTCAATATCACTGAGCGCAGACAGGCTGAAGAGGTGCTGCGGATCAACGAGGCGCGCCTGCGGGTGGCCCTCGATGCTACGCCTGTCGTGGTATTCAACCAGGACAAGGCATTACGCTACACATGGATCTACAATTCTAATTTGCCAGTCCCTGCCGAAGAGTTTCTCGGCAAGACCGACGCCGACCTGTTACCGGCAGAGGCCGCAGCCAGCTTGACCGCGATCAAACGGCAAGTACTGGAGAGTGGGGTTGGTACTCGGCAGCGAGTTCTCAGCAACATTTTTGGCAAAGCGACCCCTTGTGATTTGACCGTGGAACCGCTGCGTGATGATTCAGGCACCATCATCGGTATTACCGGCGCATCAATTGAGGCCACCGATCAGCAGTATCAGGATGCAGTGCACACAGGGCCGAATCCGCACCTCTCCGGTGAATAAGGGCTGCCAATGAAAGATCATGACACTCGAAAGGAATCAATTGCCATGCCGGCGAAGGCACGGGCATTGTTGCGCCGGATTGCGGAAGAAATCATTGAAGACGATGTGCGGGAGCCGCAAGAGCAGCTGCTGCTCCTGTCACCGGAGGCGGTGCAACAGGCTCTGCACGAGTTGCGCGTGCACCAGGTCGAACTGGAGATGCAGAACGAGGAACTGCGCCATGCGCAGGCCAAGATCGAAGATGCCAAAGAGCGTTATTTCGATCTCTATGACCTGGCCCCGGTCGGCTATCTGACGCTCAGCATGCAGGGCTCGATCCTCCAGGCCAATCTGACGTCTACCCATCTACTGGAAGTGGTTCGCGCCGAGTTGATCAAGCAGCCGCTCACGCGCTTCATCTTTCGCGACGACCAGGATATTTTCTACCAGCTGCGTAAACGGCTGATCACCACAGACGACCCACAGACGTGCGAACTGCGCATGGTCAAAAGTGGCGGGGCGATACTCTGGGCGCACCTGGACGCCTCCAAGGCGCTAGACGAAGGCGGCGTACCGGCCCTGCGTATCGTGCTGAGCGATTTCAGCGCACGCAAACGTGCTGAAATCGCACTGCAGGAGAGCTACCAGGCCCTGCAGAGCATTCTGGACGCTACCCTCGACGGTTTTTGGCGCGTTGATATTCACGGCAATATTCTCGATGTAAATCCGACCTACTGCGAGCAGTCGGGTTACAGCCGTGAAGAACTGTTGAGGATGAACGTTCTCGATCTTGAAGTGGCGGAGTGCGCCGCGGCTACGGCGAAACAGACCCTCACCCTGATCGAAACCGGTCATGGGCAGTTCGAGTCCATCCATCGCCGCAAGGACGGAACTCTTTGGCACGTTGAAGTCAGCAGTACTTATCGCGACGCTGCCGGGGGTCAGGTTTTCGTGTTCCTGCGTGATATTTCCAAGCGCAAACAAGCCGAAGAGAAACTCCAGCTCGCGGCCAGCGTGTTCTCGCACTCCCGCGAAGGCATCATGATCACCGCGGCCGACGGCTGCATTATCAATGTCAATGCCGCTTTCACCCGGATCACTGGCTATAGCCGCGACGAAGCTATTGGGCAAACCCCGCGCATTCTCAGTTCAGGCCGTCACACCAGCGAGTTCTACCAATCCATGTGGCACAGCCTGACCGAACAAGGCCACTGGTACGGAGAAATCTGGAACAGACGCAAGAACGGCGAAATTTATGCCGAAATGAAAACCATCAGTAGCGTGCGCGACTCCCAGGGTAAAGTCGTCCAGTACGTTGCGCTGTTCTCGGATATCACCGAAATCAAGGCGCACCAGAGCAAGCTCGAGCACATCGCGCACTATGACGCCCTGACCTCGTTGCCCAACCGCGTGCTTCTGGCCGACCGCTTGCGGCATGCCATCGCTCAGGCGCAACGGCGAGGACAACTACTGGAAGTCGTCTACCTGGATCTGGACGGTTTCAAGGCGATCAACGACAAGCACGGGCATGAGGCTGGCGACAAGCTGCTGATCGCCCTGTCTGCGAGCATGAAGCAGGCGCTGCGTGAATGCGACACCCTGGCACGAATTGGTGGCGACGAGTTCGTTGCCGTGCTGGTCGACCTGCCGGATGTAGCCTCCAGCATGCCGATGCTCAGCCGGCTGCTTGCCGCTGCGGCGCAAGTGGTGCATGTGGGCGACCTCGCGCTGCAAGTGTCGGCCAGCATGGGGGTGACCTTCTGCCCGCAGCAGGATGAGGTGGACGCGGACCAACTGCTGCGTCAGGCCGATCAGGCCATGTACCAGGCCAAGCTGTTGGGCAAGAACCGCCTGCACTTCTTCGATGTCGAGCAGGATCGCAGCGTGCGCGGCCACCACGAAAGCCTGGAACACATTCGCCTGGCACTGGCCGAACGCGAGTTCGTTCTCCACTACCAACCCAAGGTGAACATGCGCAGCGGCAAGGTCATCGGCGTCGAAGCCCTGATCCGCTGGCTAAACCCGGAGCGGGGGTTATTGGCTCCGGCGATATTTCTACCGGTAATCGAGGATCACTTGCTGGCGATCGAACTGGGTGAGTGGGCGATAGATCAAGTCCTGACCCAGATGGAAGAATGGCTCAAGCTCGGGCTGGACATCGAAGTCAGTGTCAATATTGGTGCTCGCCAGTTGCAGCAGAAGAATTTCGTTGAGCGCCTGCGCGCCATCCTCCACGCTCACCCGCAGATAAGCCCCTCGCGCTTGCAACTGGAAATTCTGGAAACCAGCGCATTGGAAGACGTTGCGCATGTATTTCAGGTGATAGAGGCTTGCCGCGGCTTCGGCGTGATGTTCGCGCTGGATGATTTTGGTACAGGTTATTCCTCGCTTACCTACCTGAAACATCTGCCGGTAGCCTTGCTCAAAATCGACCAGAGCTTTGTCCTCGGCATGCTCGACGATCCGGATGACCTGTCCATTCTCAAAGGTGTGGTTGGCCTGGCCAGCGCATTTCGCCTCGAGGTCATTGCCGAAGGCGTCGAGAGCCCGGAACACGGTGCTCTGCTACTGCAACTGGGCTGCGAGCAAGCCCAGGGCTTTGGTATCGCCGCGCCGATGCCGGCAGACGAACTGCCCGACTGGATTGCAACCTGGTGGCAAGGCTCGGGTTGGTGCGACTTGCCCTTGGCGAGCAAAGAGGATCTATCACGGCTGATTGCCAGTGTGGAGCTGCGCGCCTGGATCAAGGCGCTGAACAACTACCTCAGGGGCGAGTGCGCAACCCCGCCGCCCCTGGATCGGCAACAAAGTTACTTCGGTCGGTGGCTGAAGGGCGAGGGCCTGGTCTGTCATGGTCATCAACCATTGTTTGCCTCTCTCCCCGGGCTGTACCAGCAAACCCATGCACTCTCGGCTGAACTCTGTGAGCTGTACGCCATGGGTAATAGCGCCGCAGTGCGGGCTCGGCTGAGCGAGCTTGGCACGCTGCAGGAGGCCTTGCTCGTTCAGTTGAAAGAGCTCGCCTAGGCGCGTTTCGGCGCCTATGGCTTGCCTGCCACAGGACTGTCGTGTCCGTGTCATACCCCTGCCATGCGCATTCGCTGCAATCGCTGTAACTCATCAGGGGAGTGCAGCGATGCGAATCTGCGTGATCGGAGCCGGCTATGTCGGATTGGTGGCGGCGGCATGCTTTGCCGAAATGGGCAATCGGGTGATCTGTGTCGAGCGCGATCCTTTCCGCGTTGCGCGATTGGCCCGCGGCGAAGTGCCGATCCACGAGCCTGGCCTGGAACCGATGCTCAAAGAGCACTTGGCCAGTACCCAACTGAGCTTCACCCAGCACCTCGACGAGGGCATCGCCCAGGCCGAGATAATCTTCATTGCGGTTGGCACTCCGAGCGGGGAGGACGGCTCGGCCGACTTGTCGCATGTCTTGGCGGTGGCCGCGGCATTGGCCGAGCGCCTCAACCATGCCTGCATAGTGGTGGATAAATCCACGGTGCCGGTGGGCACTGGCGAGCAGGTCGCACAACTGATCAATGCCGGTCTGGACAAGCGTGGCAAGCCATTCCGGGTCGCGGTGGCGAGTAACCCTGAATTTCTCAAGGAGGGTTCGGCGATCGACGACTTCATGCGTCCGGATCGGGTCATCATTGGCTGTGACGACGTGGCGGCTACCGAGGTTTTGCGTCGTCTGTATGCACCATTTCTGCGCAACCATGAACGCCTGTTGTGCATCAGCGTACGAGCGGCAGAGTTCAGCAAGTACGCGGCCAATGCGTTTCTGGCGACCAAGATCTCGTTCATCAATGAAATGGCGGGGCTCTGCGCGCCACTCAATGTCGATATAGAAGAGGTGCGCCGCGGTATCGGCAGCGATACGCGCATCGGTACGCACTTTATCTATGCTGGCTGTGGTTATGGCGGCTCCTGTTTCCCCAAGGATGTGCGCGCGCTGATTCGCAGCGCAGAGATGACCGGGGTTGAACCCGGTATCCTGCGTGCGGTCGAAGCACGCAATGCCCTGCAGAAGACTCTGCTGTTCCAGGCCCTGAGCGAACATTTCTCGGGCTATCTGCAAGGGCGGGTGGTGGCGCTGTGGGGCTTGGCCTTCAAGCCGGGTACCGATGATCTGCGTGAAGCGCCGAGTCTGGTGCTACTCGATGCCTTGCTCGCCGCCGGCGTTACGGTTCAGGCCTGTGATCCGGTTGCCACCGCCGGCGTGGCTCTGCTTTATACCCAGGCCATGGAACGTGGCCAGTTACGCCTGAGCGAGTCACCCTACAATGTCGTAGAGGGCGCCGATGCCCTGGTACTGGTGACGGAGTGGAAGCAGTTTCGCCAGCCCGATTTTGCCCGCATTCGCGGCTTGATGCGTTTACCGGTACTGTTCGACGGCCGCAACATATACGACGCAGAGCAACTCGGTGAACTGGGTTTTCTCTACCGCGGCATCGGTCGGCCGGAGTCCCAGCGTTGTATGGTCCGCGCAGCCTGCTAGACTGCCCGGGTATTCTGTTTCCCGTTAAGGAATTCCATGATCAAGAAATGCTTGTTCCCTGCAGCCGGTTACGGCACCCGCTTTCTACCCGCAACCAAGGCTATGCCCAAGGAAATGTTGCCGATAGTGAACAAGCCACTGATCCAGTATGGCGTCGAAGAGGCGCTTGAAGCGGGGCTGACGGAGATCGCCATGGTCACCGGCCGTGGCAAGCGCTCGCTGGAGGATCACTTCGACATCAGCTACGAGCTGGAGCAGCAGATCCGCGATACCGACAAGGAAAAATACCTGGTCGGCATCCGTCGCCTGATCGATGAGTGCAGTTTTTCCTACACCCGTCAGGTCGAAATGAAAGGCCTCGGCCATGCGATTTTAACCGCACGTCCATTGATCGGCGACGAGGCCTTCGCCGTGGTGCTGGCCGATGACCTGTGTCTGAATCTGGACGGTGACGGCGTATTGACCCAGATGGTCAAACTGTACAACCAGTTCCGTTGCTCGATTGTCGCGATTCAGGAAGTACCCGCGGAAGAGACCCACAAGTACGGTGTGATCGCTGGCGAAATGATCCGCGATGACATCTACCGGGTGAATAGCATGGTCGAGAAACCCAAGCCGGAAGATGCGCCGTCCAACCTGGCGATCATCGGCCGCTACATCCTCACCCCGGATATCTTCGACATCATCAAAGACACGCCACCGGGCAAGGGTGGCGAAATCCAGATCACCGACGCGCTGATGAAGCAGGCGCAGAATGGCTGCGTGCTGGCCTACAAGTTCAAGGGCCAGCGTTTCGACTGCGGCGGTGCGGAAGGCTATATCGACGCCACCAATTTCTGCTTCGAGAACTTCTACAAGGCAGGCAAGGTTTCCTGAACCAGTAGTGCTCCGTACAAGCCACCTTCGGGTGGCTTTTATGCATCAGGGGATCGGCATCGCCTCCGAACCGGGACCCAGTGGTTGGCCGTAACTGAACTCGACGTAGTTGCCCGCGGGGTCACGTAGCCCGCAGTAATAACCGACAGGGTAGGGCTCATCACGTGGCGCCCAGATCAGGCAGCCGGCCTCTTGCGCCTTGGCGGCGACCCGGTCGACCTGTTCGCGGCTGTCCACGGCAAAACCGAAATGGCTGTAATCGTCGGCGGCCAGCTGCCGATCCTGTCCGCCCGGCATGATCACGAAGATGAACCTGTGTTCCTTGCCTGGCTCGGCCATCCAGACGATACGCGAACCTTTGCCCGCACGCTGGTGGATTACCTGCATGCCGCAGAACTCGGAATAGAACGCCACACAGGCATCCAGATCCGGCACATGCAAAGCCAGATGGGTGAGGGTAGGGCGCATGGCGTTTCTCCTCTTGGCGATGTTTCAAGCTTAGGCCCCACTCAGGATTCACGCGCGATTGGGTTATGCTGACGACCTGCTAAGGAGGCTGACCATGACCTATGATTTCGACCTGTTTGTAATCGGCGCCGGTTCCGGCGGTGTACGTGCTGCGCGCTTTGCCGCCGGCTATGGTGCCCGCGTGGCCGTAGCCGAGAGCCGTTATCTGGGCGGCACCTGCGTCAACGTCGGCTGTGTGCCGAAGAAACTGCTGGTGTATGGCGCCCACTTCGCTGAAGACTTCGAGCAGGCCCAGGGTTTTGGTTGGTCGCTATCCGCTGAAGCGAAGTTCGATTGGCCGACCCTGATCGCCAACAAGAACCGCGAGATCGAGCGTCTCAACGGCATCTACCGCAACCTGCTGGTGGACAGTGGCGTAACCCTGCTCGAGGGTCATGCACGCCTGCTCGATGAGCACAGCGTGGAGTTGGGCGGCCAGCGTTACAGCGCCAGGCACATCCTCATCGCCACCGGTGGCTGGCCATATATCCCGGAGATTCCGGGGCACGAACATGCCATTGGCTCGAACGAAGCCTTCTTTCTCGAACAGTTGCCCAAGCGTGTACTGGTGGTCGGCGGCGGTTATATCGCCGTGGAGTTCGCCTCGATTTTCCACGGCCTCGGCGCCCAGACCTCGCTGCTGTATCGCGGCGAGCTGTTCCTGCGCGGTTTCGACGGCGCGGTGCGCCAGCACCTGCGCGAAGAGCTGAGCAAGCGTGGCCTGGATCTGCAGTTCAACAGCGATATCGAACGCATCGACAAACAGGCCGACGGCAGCCTGCTCGCGACCTTGAAGGATGGCCGCGCGCTAGAAACCGATTGCGTGTTCTACGCCACCGGCCGGCGGCCGATGCTGGACAACCTGGGCCTGGAAAACACCGCGGTAGAGCTCGACGAGCGCGGCTACATCAAGGTCGACGAGCACTACCAGACCTCCGCACCGTCGATTCTGGCGCTGGGCGATGTGATCGGCCGGGTGCAACTGACCCCGGTGGCCTTGGCCGAAGGCATGGCGGTGGCGCGGCGACTGTTCAAGCCCGAGGAGTACCGCAAGGTCGACTACCAGACGATTCCCACCGCGGTCTTCAGCCTGCCGAATATCGGCACTGTCGGCCTCAGCGAAGAGCAGGCGAGGGAGGAGGGCTACCGGGTTGAAGTCTACGAAAGCCGTTTCCGGCCGATGAAGCTGACCCTCACCGAATGCCAGGAACGCACCCTGATGAAACTGGTGGTGGATGCCGACAGCGACCGCGTCCTGGGCTGCCATATGGTCGGTCCGGAAGCAGGGGAAATCGTCCAGGGACTAGCCGTGGCCTTGAAGGCTGGCGCGACCAAGCAGATTTTCGACGAGACCATTGGCGTGCATCCGACGGCTGCCGAAGAGTTTGTTACCATGCGCGCCCCCGTGACCAGCTGAAAACGCCATGCCACAACTTTTCTACCTGGCTGACCTGTTCGGCGTAGCCGTATTCGCCATCACCGGTGCCTTGATGGCCGGGCGCAAATCCATGGACCTGTTCGGCGTGCTGGTGATTGCCGTCATCACCGCGCTGGGTGGCGGCACTTTGCGCGATGTGATTCTCGACAATCACCCGGTCAGCTGGATACGTGACGACACCTATATCGTCGTCGCATCCCTGGCGGCTATCGGCACCGTGGTGTGGGTGCGCTTCACCCAGCCAATCCATGAGAAGGGACTGCTGATCGCCGATGCTTTCGGTTTGGCCGTATTCACCGTGATCGGCACCGAAGTGGCCTTGCAGCACAACGTGCCGCTGAGTACCGCGGTGATCATGGGGGTCATGACCGGCGTCGCCGGCGGGGTCATGCGCGATGTGATCTGTAATGAAATCCCGCTGATCTTCCAGAAGGAAATCTACGCCACCGCCTGTATCGCCGGAGCCCTGGTGTTTATCGGACTGCGCGCGCTGGATACGCCGCACTGGCTCGATACCGGCGTCGCCATGCTCACCGTGCTGTTTATCCGTCTGGCGGCCATCCGCTGGCGTTTCTCGTTGCCACGTTTTCATTTGCTGGATCGGGACTGAGCCAGATAGAAGGACTGGATCACCTGGTCTCATCCTTGCCGATATCGTCCGCACGGTCGATGCAGCAATGAACCTAAGCAGACGTTATCGAGGCCGAAGCCCGAACGACCACCATCCGACCAGTGCTGCGCAATGCGTTGAGCCGAGGTCGAGCGACAAGCGATCGTGGCGCTGTGCAACATTCCCGCCCGTCACCCACATGAAAACCCAGCCCGTCGAACCGGCACTAACCGCCGGTTGCGTTGTCAGTAATTGGCATCTGTAGCGACGTGGATCGTCTCTGATAGCGGCACGTCAGGCTACGTTCAGTGTTTTCTCCAATGCCTTAGGGCAAAACGCTCGCGATTGATTGCGTCTTGGACCAACTATTCCTTTTGCGGGCGACATTCTATGGGTTTGCTTCTCGATCCTCGTCATGAGATTGATGCCGCTTTATTAAGCTATCGCCGGGTGTTCTGGGCGCTGGCGCTGTTCAGTGGCGTGATCAACCTGCTGGTGCTGGTGCCGGCGCTCTACATGATGCAGGTGTACGACCGGGTCCTTACCAGTCGCAACGAAACCACCTTGCTCATGCTCACCTTGATCGTCCTGGGACTGTTTCTGTTCAGCGCCCTGATCGAATGGGTACGCGGCGAGGTGATGATTCGCATGAGCGCGGGGCTGGACGAAGCCCTGGGCGAGCGGGTTTTCGACGCGGCCTTCGCCCGCAGCCTGCGCGAGCACAACGCCAACCCGGCGCAGGTGCTCAGCGATCTGGCGACGCTGCGGCAGTTGATCACCGGCCAGGGTCTGATCGCCTTGCTCGATGCGCCGTGGTTGCCAATCTTCCTGCTGGTGGCGTTTATCTTTCATCCCTGGTTCGGTGTGCTGACGCTGGTTCTGGCCCTGGTGCTGATCGGCTTGGCGCTGTGGGGTGAGCTGGCGACGCGGGCACCGCTGGGGGAGGCCAATCGCCTGGGTGTGCAGTCGGCGGTCTATGTAAACAGCACCCTGCACAATGCCGAGGTGATCCAGGCCCTGGGCATGCTCGGGCCGCTGCGCCAGCGCTGGAGCCTGCTGCAGCAACGCATCATTGCCGCCCAGGCCCATGCCAGCGATCGCAGTGCGCGAATTACGTCGGCGAGCCGTTTTGTGCGCATCTCCGGGCAATCGCTGGCTCTGGGCCTGGGGGCCTTGCTGGTGCTCGATGGCCAGTTGTCGGCGGGCATGATGATCGCCATGTCGTTGCTGCTGGGGCGTGCCCTGGCCCCCGTGGAAATCGCCATTGGCTCTTGGAAGCAATTCAACTCCGGCCGCCAGAGCTACCAGCGCCTGAGCCAACTGCTTGCCCAGCATCCGCGTGAGCAGCTGCGTATGCCATTGCCGCCGCCCACCGGCGCGGTGCGTCTGGAGCAGTTGTATGTAGGCCCGCCTGGTGCCTCGCAACCCACTCTGCGTGGCCTCAATTTCAGCCTGGTTAAAGGCGAAGTACTCGCGGTCGTCGGCCCCAGCGCCAGTGGTAAATCGACGCTCGCCAGGGCGTTGGTGGGGATATGGCCGGCCATGGGCGGATCGGTGCGTCTGGACGACGCAGAGATCAGCCAATGGTCCCACGACGCCCTGGGCCCCCATCTCGGCTACCTGCCGCAGGACATCGAGTTGTTCGATGGCAGCGTGGCCGACAACATCGCCCGCTTCGGCGAGCAGGACGCCGACAAGATCATCGCTGCCGGCCGTCACGCCGGTATTCACGAGATGATTCTGAGGTTTCCCAAAGGCTACGACACGCCACTGGGTCCCGGCGGGCTTGGCTTGTCGGGCGGACAGAAACAACGCCTCGGCCTGGCCCGCGCACTTTATGGGCAGCCGTCGCTGATCGTCCTCGACGAGCCCAACTCCAACCTCGACGAAGCCGGCGAGTTGGCGTTGGTGCAGGCCATCAATGCGCTCAAGATCGCCGGCAGCACCGTGGTGTTGATCACCCACCGGCCCAACGTGCTTGCGGTGGTTGACCACATCCTGGTGCTCAAGGACGGCACCCAACAAGCCTTCGGCCCACGGGGGCGGGTGCTCAAGGCATTGATGCCGGGGCCCAGACCGGCCGCGGTGAGGGAGGTTGGCGAAGATGCGTGATCTGACCCCGGATACACAGGCCTACAGCGAGCAGGGGCTGAGCGTGCGCAGCGCCAATACGCTGCCCCGCGCCAGTACCGACGCCGGTGGTGCCGCGCGCTATGGTGTGGGTTTTGTGCTCCTGACGCTGGGCGGCTTTTTGCTCTGGGCCTGCCTGGCGCCGCTCGATCAGGGCGTCGTGGGCAGCGGCACCGTGGTGGTGGCGGGGGAGCGCAAGGCCGTGCAGTCGTTGGTCGGCGGGGTGGTGGAAAGGCTGCTGGTCAGCGATGGCGATCGCGTCAGCCAGGGACAGTTGCTGGTGCAGTTCAATACCGTGCAGGCGCAGTCGCAACTGGACGTGACCCTGGGCAAGTTGCTCAATGATCGCAGCATCGAGGCGCGCTTGATTGCCGAGCGCCTGGGCAGCGCCGAGATCCAGTGGCCCGCTGAACTGCTGGAACGCGCCGGCGAGCCGCGGGTCAAGGCCGCCATGGCCTTGCAGAGCCAGTTGTTTCTGACCCGCCGCGCGGAGCTGGGCAGCCGCTTGCAGATCATCGAGCACGAAGTGGCGGCCTTGCAGCAGCAATTGCTCGGCTACGAGGGCGTCAAGCGCAACTACGACGCGCAGATGCGCTTCCAGCAGCAGGCGCTGGAAGGTCTGCGTGATTTGGCCCGTGAAGGCTACGTTCCACGCAACAAACTCTTCGAGGCCGAGCGCAACGCAGCCCAATTGGCCGGGCAGCTTGCCGCTGGCGTGGGCGATGTCGGCAGGACCCGCCAGGCGATCAACGAAAGCCGACTCAAGGACTTGCAGGCGCAGCAGGAATTTCGTCGCGATGCCGAAACCCAGCTCAGCGAGGTCTCTGCCGAGGCGGCAGGTTATGCCGATCAGATTCATGCCTTGCAGTTTGAAGTCGACAACGGTGCGATCCGTGCGCCGGTGTCCGGGCAGGTCATGGACGTGAGCATTCATACCGTCGGGGGCGTCGCGCAGGCCGGCCAAATCCTGATGCAGGTGGTTCCGTTGGATGCGCCGATGGCGATCACCGCGCGTTTCGAACCGCTGATGGCCAATAAGTTGCGCCCGGGGCTGCCGGTGCATGTGCATTTCACCGCGCTGCAACGGGTGGATACGCCGACCGTCACCGGCACGGTGAGCACGGTGTCGGCGGACCAGTTGATCGACGAACAGACACACCTGCCGTACTTCTCCGCCAAGGTCGAGATTGCCGCCGACACCGTCGCCTCGTTACAGGCCGCCGGGCTGCTGGTGCGCCCCGGCATGCTCGCCGATGTCACGGTGGTAACGGGGGAGCGCACCTTTATGAATTACCTGATGAAACCTTTTCGCGAACGCTTGCTTGCGGCCTTCAAAGAGGAATGAGCGTGACCGACCGTTGCGGCTATCGCTGCGGTGTGCTGCTGAGCCTGTGTAGCAGTTGGGCGGCGATCAATTTTTAACGGGGGCTGACCACTGGGGCGTCATTCAGTGAGCGCACCGCTTGCTCGCGAATTCTGTAGGAGCGGTGGGGGTGCCTAACCCATGCCCCGCGATGGCGCTGGGGCAGTCGGCAACAATACCGAATGCCCCACCGCCTTCACGAGCAAGCCCGCTGCCATAGCTCAGGCGAAGTCGCTGGCTTGCAGTTCCTTGACGCCCACCAGTTCGATCTCGAATTCGGCGCTGGCGTCGGCGTTGACACTGCCGTAGAGGATGCCATCGGCAAAGCGCAGCTCGCCGGTGGCGTCGCTGGCAAAGGCATTGCTGCCGATAAATGTGAAAGCGTCGAAGTCGGCGGTCAGCGGGTTGGCGTCCAGGCCGGTGAAGTCCAACTGGTCGAACTCCGTGCTCTTGAAACTGATGATCACATCGTGCAACGCGCCGACGCCCATGTCCGCCAGCGCACCGAACACGTAGATGTCCGAGCCAGTGCCGCCGGTCAGGCTGTCGGTGCCTTCGCCGCCGATCAGCCGATCATCGCCCGAACCGCCCACCAGCGTATCGTCGCCGGCACCGCCGTGCAGAATGTTTGCGCCACTATTGCCCGTCAGGTTGTCGGCGTAGGCGCTGCCGGTCAGGTTCTCGAAGTACTTCAGGGTATCGAGCCCGGAACCCAGCGTGCTCTGTTGTGCGGACGTCGAGAGGGTGGCGGTAACCCCGGCCATGGCACGTTCAAAGGATACCGTGTCGTTGCCTTCGCGCCCGTCCAGCACGTTATTACCAGCTCCGGCGTACAGCGTGTTGTCCAGCGCATTGCCCGTGCCGTTGGCAGCGTCGGGGGTATTGATATACAGGTTCTCGACATTGTTGCTGAGCGTATAGGCCGCCAGGCTGCTGTGCACACTGTCGATCCCGCCAGACACCGAGTCGCTGTTGGTTTCAATCACGCTATCGCCGGCGTTGTCGACGTAATAGCTGTCGTTGCCATCGCCACCGCTCATGCTGTCGTCTCCGGCTGCACCATCGATAACGTTGTTGGCGGCATTACCGGTGATGAAATTACGCAGCTCATTGCCGGTGCCGTCGATGTCCGACACGCCGGTCAGCAGCAGATTCTCGAGGTTGGCACCCAGCGTCCAGCTGACCGAGGCCTGGACCGTATCGATCTGCGCGGTCGAGGTGTTGGTTTCCACCACGCTGTCGAACACGTTATCGACCACATAGATGTCGTTACCATCACCACCGGTCATGGTGTCGGCACCGAGGTCGCCGTCCAGCGTGTCGTTGCCCGAGCTACCTACCAGGGTGTCCGCCTGATCGGTGCCGGAAATCATTCCGCCTTCGTTTTGTGCGTCGTCGAAGATGTCCTGCACACTGTTGTTATCGTCGGGATTGCCCTGGAAGCCCAAGTCATCGGCGATGTAGTCGGCCAGGCGCTGGCCGACGATTTCTGCTGACTCCTCGTGCAGGTGCCAGACGTCGTCGGGATACACCAGTGGATCGACTTCGTAGCGCAAGGGCAGGTCGGTGTAGTCCACCGCCAGCTTCACATCGGCGTGCTCGGCGGCGATGGCCTCCTGGGTGGCGCGGACATAGTCGACACCCTCGACAATGTCGGCAATCTTTTCTTCCGAATAGCCACGGGCACGCGCGGCGTCCTGCGCGTAGTGTCCGGTCTCCATCATGTACACGTTGAAACTGCCGAACTGGGCGTGCAGGTAATCAAACACCGCCAGCGTAGCGGCCTTGTAAGCAGCCGCTGCAGCAGGCTTGTCGGTGGCACGGGCGATCTCCTGGGCGGCTTCCTCGCCCTGACCCCAAACGATGCCCATGGTGACGTTATCGATGGACTTGAGCTCGGTAAGCTGATCCTGCAACAACGCCACGGCGCGCAACAGCGCAGGCCCGGGTTGGTTGGTGTCGGTCAGCCACCAGCACAACTTGAGTTCCTCGGCGCCCAGGGTCGACAGGCCGTTGACCGTGCTGCCACCGACCGCGATATCGATGCCATTGCCGTCGGCATCGTCGAACTGGCTGCGTACGTCATAGGTGGTGTACTTATTCAGGTCATTGACCAGCATCGACGTACCGGACTGATCGTCGTCCTCGCTCATGCGCAGCAGGCGCGCATTGGATTGGCCGAGGGTCGGCAGGTAGAGGATGTCTTGCTGGGCGCGTTCGCCGAACACGAAGTCATCGGCAGTCAGGGTATTGAGGTAGTTGCCGCTGAGGGCGATTTCATAGCGATTACCGTTGGCGTCGGCTTCGCTGGATTTGATGTAGGTCTTGTCGCCGGCCGAGTTCAGGGTCATGTACAGCGTGCTGTTGCTGCCATTGCCGAGGCCGAGAAAGCCCAGGCCGGAGACATCGATCTTGTCGACGCCCGCGGTGAAGTCATAGATCGTATCGGTGGCTGTAAGGCCGCCGCTGTTGTAGTCGCGGTAGCTGTCGAGCACGTCGGTGTAGCGGAAGGTGTCGGCACCGTCGCCGCCGTACAACGAGTCGCGTCCAGCGCCACCGTCGACGATGTCCATGCCGGCACCGGCCCTGATCGTGTCGGTACCGCCCAGGCCGAGGATCAGGTCCGCGCCCGCCGTGCCGTTGAGGGACTCGGCGTTGTCGGTCCCGGTGATGGTGTTGGCGGGCGCGTCGGCCACCGCCAGGGCGAAGCTGTCGCTCACCGAGGCACCTGACGGATCGCTGGCCTTGACCAACAGGTTGTAGTTGCCTGACGCGGTGCTGGTCGGCGTGCCGGTGAAAGTCAGGTTGGCGGCATTGAAACTCAGCCAGGCGGGCAGGGCGCTGCCGTCGGCCAGGGTCGCGGTGTAGGTCAGTACATCCTGGTTGGCGTCGCTGAAGCTGTCGGAGGTAACGGTGTAGGTGAACGGCGAGTTTTCGGTGGCGTTCTGGTCGAGCAGGGGAATGACCACCACCGGCGCCACGTTGCTGGGCGCGTTCTGGTCGGCGAACAGAAAGTGACTGGCCGTCAGGCTGTTGACCAGGTTACCCGCCAGCGACACTTCGAAGCGGTTGCCGTTGGCGTCGACGGTGAGGTCTTTGAGATAGGTGCGGTTGGTTGAGGCGCTGTAGGAGACCAGCAGCGTGCCATCCTGGCCGTTACCCAGGCCGGTGTAGCCGAGCGCCGACACATCGATCTTGTCGGCGGCCACATCGAAATCGAGGATCTGGTCACTGAAGCTGGTGGAACTGGTGCGGTAGCTGTCGAGTTCCGAGGTGTAGCGGAACACGTCGGCACCCGCGCCACCGGTGAGTTTGTCCGCACCAGTGCCGCCCACCAGAATGTCGTTGCCGGCACTGCCATTAAGGGTGTCGTTACCGGCGCCACCGAACAGTTGCTCGTTGGCCGCGGTGCCGGTCAGCGTGTCGTTATTCGGCGTGCCATTGATCACAATGGGCGCGGCTGGCACATCCTGCACCGCCAGGGTAAAGCTGTCGCTGACGGGCGCGTTGCTGCCGTCGGTCGCGGTGACCTGGATAGCATAAGTGCCCGAGGCCGTATCGCTTGGTGTGCCGCTGAAGGTGCGACTGGCGGCATCGAAGATCAGCCAGCTGGGCAGGGCGCTGCCATTGGCCAGTTTGGCGGTGTAGCTGAGGCTGTCGTTATCCGGATCGGTAAAACTGGTGGCCGGCACCACGTAGCTGAACGGGGTGTTTTCGGTCGCGTTCTGATCCAGCAGCGGCGTGGCCAGCACCGGCGCCTGGTTGGTGGGCGACGAAGTGGCGAAGACAAAATTGGCGCTGGTCAGGGTGTCGAGGTAATTGCCGTCCAGCCCCACCTCGAAGCGGTTGCCATCGGCGTCGACGTCCAGCGATTTGATGTAGGTCTTGGTAGCGGAACTGTTGAGCGCCACATATACGCTGTCATTCCTGCCGTCGCCAAGGCCGGTGAAGCCCATGGCGGAGAGGTCGATCTTGTCGGCGGTGACATCGAAGTCGGTGATCACATCACCGAGGTTTGCACCCTCAGTGCTGTAGTTGCGGTAACTGTCCAGGCGGTTGGAGAACACGAAGGTATCCGCCCCGGTGCCGCCGGTGAGGGTGTCCTTGCCTGCACCGCCGTCGAGCCTGTCATCGCCCGCGCCGCCACTGAGGCTGTCATTGTCCGCCAGGCCGAGCAGGGTGTCGGCCGACTCGCTGCCCATGAGTGAGTCGCTGCCGCTGGTGCCGGTGACCACCCGATTGAAGATGAAGTTGCTGGCGGTCAGGGTGTCGGTAAGGTTGCCCGAGAGAATCAGCTCGAAGCGATTGCCGCTGGCATCGGCATCGTAGTCCTTGATGTAGGTGCGGTCGCTGCTGGCGCTGTAGCTGATCTGCAGAGTACCGCCACGGCCGTTACCCAGGCCGGTAAAGCCCAGCCCCGCGAGGTCGATCTTGTCCTGGGTGACGTCGAAATCGGTAACGATGTCATTGAAGCTGGTGGTGGCGTTGCGGTAACTGTCGGACTGGCTGGCGAAGCGGAACGTATCGGTGCCGGTGCCGCCGGTGAGTCTGTCGATGCCCGCGCCGCCCACCAGGATGTCGTCTCCGGCGTCGCCATTGATGGTGTCGTCACCGGCACCGCCGTAGAAAATCTCGTTGGCGCTGCTGCCCAGCAGGGTGTCGTTGCCAGCCGTGCCTTGTACGGTGGTTATCGGCACCGTGGCGCTGACATAGCTGCCGTCGCCATAGACCAGCGTGGCACCCTTGCTGGTATGACTGATGGTGTTGGCGATGATGGCGTTACGATCGGTGCCGTCTTCGTTGCGCTCGGCGACGCCGTAGGTCGACAGATCGCTGCCGCTGATAATGTTGTCCTGAATAAGGTTGTCGCTGCCGTTGAAGTATCGGCCGGAGACGCCCAGGGTGTCGTCGTAGGACTGGATGATGATTTCCGGTACCGGGTTGCCCAGGGAGTTGTTGTTGAGCGTGTTGTCGGTCACTTCGACATGGTTGCTGCCGTAGATGCGAATCCCGGCGCTGGCGTTATCGTGAATATCGATGCTGCTGACGGTCACGTCGCTGGACAGCTTGATCAGTACCCCTTCGCCGCCATTGCCATACACCTCGCCACCGGTAATGGTGATGTTGCTGGGCGAGGGGATGTCCTCGCTGCCGCGCTGCACCACGATGCCGTTGCCGCCGTTGTCGTAGGCAACGTTATTGGTCATGGTGAAGTCGTGGGTGCTGGTGACGACGTTGAAGCCGTGGCGGTCGTTGTTGTAGGCGATGTTGTTTTCGAAGGTGCTGTTGCTGAGGAAGTCGGCGACGAAGCCGTCCAGGCCGTTACCGTGGGCCACGCTGTTCTTGATGACCATATTGACGGTCTGCTCGTGGGGGTCGAAACCGTACCCGGAGCAATCCTTGATCTCGACGCTGTCGAGGGTGACGTTGGAGTCGTAGCCTTCTTCGCCTGGAATATAGCCGTTGAACCAACCGTCGATCTTGCCCGTGGTAGCGTCGCGGTTGCCGTCGATGGTGAGGTGGCTGACGCCGAAGTCGTGGGTTTCCTCACCGTAGGCCGAGCGGATGATGCCCGTGATCTTGGTGTCGGAGCCGTCGGCCACCTTGACAGTGGTTTCACCCATGCCGTCGCCGTACAGGGAGACGTTGCTTTTAAGCATCAAACAGCCGTCGGACGGTTCCTCTCCTGCCGAAACGATATAAGTCCCGGTCGGCATATACACCTGCCCGCCGCCTGCCGCGGCCGCCGCATCGATCGCGCTTTGTATCGCCGCCGTGTCGTCGCTGATGCCATCTCCTTTGGCGCCAAAATTTTGTACATTGAAAATCATTAGCTTATCTCCGTATAGGGCTTAAACCACGGCATATGCCAATATTCCATCGGCGGCCACGGTGTTAGGGTCCAGCGGAGCGAAAAAGTTATTACCGCATATCGGGTAAGTGTCAAAAAACCTAACTGGCTGATCAACGGCTGGGGCTAATTTATGAAAAGTAACGTTCTGTTGACGATCGCCCAGGTGGCGAGCGATGCCCCTGTGCTAACGGGTTCCGCGGCGGATTGGCATCACCTCCCAGGGTACGGCCCACGCGATAACCTCGAATAAACTGTCGCCCGGTGAAGAAGGGTGGCCGAGGAGGCTCATGAGTTATCCGCTGTTTCTGACCTTGCACCTGTTCGCCGCGCTGGTTTTCATCGGTACGGTGTTTTTCGAGGTGCTATTTCTCGAGAGCATCCGCAAACAACTGCCGGCAAAGGCATGGTGCTGCTGGAACAGGGCATCAGTCGGCGTGCCCGACAGCTGATGCCCTGAGTGCTGCTGGTGCTGTTCGGCGCAGGCGGAACCATGGTCTGGCTGCGGTACTGGTCGGTGCTGTTATCGTTCGGGTTATTGCTGGGGTTGAAGATTGTGCTGGCGGGCAACGGCGCCGCATCACCATCCTGCACGAGCAGCGGTACACGCTGACCTGAAGAGAAGAGAAATGCCACTGAGCAGGCTTCATCGGCAACCACCGCATTCAATGACTCGCCGTGAACACGAAGTACATGGCTCTTTAGGAGAGAGGGTGTTGGAGCAGGATTGTCGAATCAGGACCTTACGAAGCGCATGAGCATGAGCATGTATGACATGGCATCCTATTTAACATAATATACATTATGCGAAGTCACTGGTGGTTAGTGCGAAGGGAACAAACCGCCAGAATGATCAGGATGCTTTTGCCGCTAGTCAGGCTTGTCGGACCTGCTGGGCGGTTTGCTGATGGCTTCGAGTACGATTGCACCGGAGCTGGTTGACTCACTGACGTTTACCCTGGCGTGTGTCTGCCGACGTTCTTCTCTATTTCAATCACGGCTGTTCACCCCAGGAGTTTTTCTCCTGTGGATTGGCGGTTCCTTCGTACTTGGTTTTAGCGCCGCTCAGCACGAACAAAACGAATCCTGAGTTGCGCAGCACTGGCCACAAAGTGATGATTTCTCTCGCCTCAGGCAGCTCCAAGCTATCTGCTGACACTGACATGTCCCTTCATCGCCCTGAGTCCTGCACCAAGTACGAGCTGGAAGCCGAGTTCCTTTTATTGCACAGACTCCGCGCCAATCTGCTTCACCAGACACTCGGTGGCGAAATCTCATGCACTGACATGCAGTGTGCTCTGTTCTAGTCCGCGCGCTGGTTTCACTACAGGAACAGCCAGTTTGCCGCCAATGGCAGCACAACTGCCGTCATCACGCCGAGCAGGCTCATGCCCAATGCGGCGAAAGCGGCGCATTCTTCGCCTTCTTCAAGCGCCCGTGCAGTGCCGATGGCATGGGCGTTGATGCCGTAGCTAAGGCCGCGGGCGGCTGGATGATCGACCTTCGCCCAGCCTAGCAATAACGGCCCCAACGCGGTGCCTATGACTCCGGTGAGCATCACGGCTACCGCCGCCAGCGGCACGATGCCCTCGAGTTGCTCCGTGACCAGCATGGCAATCGGCATGGTCACGGATTTGCTCGACAGGCTGGCCAGTACCGGCACGCTGGCACCCAGGGCCTGGGCGATCAACAGGGTCAGCAGCACCGTCAGCGTGCCGCCGAGCATCACGGTCAGCAACACGGGCCAGAGCAGCAGGCGGATACGCCTCAGGTTGCTATACAGCGGTACTGCCAAGGCCACGGTCGCAGGCCCCAGCAACAACGCGATGGGCGCGGCACCCTCGCGGTAGCTGGGGTAATCCAGGCCGCAGGCGAACAGTGCTGCCACCACCAATAGCATGGCGACCATCACCGGTTGCAGCAGCAACCAGCCGCTGCGCCGATACAGCCAGAGGGCAAGCTGAAAGGCCAGCAGGGTCAAGCCCAGTGCAAACAAGGGATGGTGGACAACGCTGTGCCCTCCCCCCTGCAGCTCCGCCAGGCTCATGGACGTTCTCCCGACTTGTCTGCTGATCTATTTATCAGGTGCTGCAGTAGCCAGCCGCAAAATGGAATGGTCACCAGCAATGACAGCACCAGCGCCACAGCAATGGCCAGACCGTCTTCGCGCAAGGCATCACCAGCCAGCATGATCCCGGCAGCAGGCACCACCAGCAGCAATGGCAGGTAAGCAAGCAAGCCGCTGGCCGCCTGATTGAGCGGGTCGCCCACCTGGCCACGCACGATGAGCACGCCGAACAACAGCAACATGCCGATAATTGCTCCTGGCAGCATGGGTAGCCACAAGGCGCTGAGCAGTGTGCCCAGCAGTTGCAAGAGCACCAGCCAGGTCAAGCCCTTTAGCATCAGCCCTCTCCCCTGCTGCGCCGACGAAACAACGGCCGCGGCTCGATGGCCGAGCGGCCGTAGAGCACGCTCATGCCGGCCAGGCCCTTGAGCGCGTCCGCGGCGGATTTGTCCTTGCGCACGGCGAAGGTATCGAAGCCGCACTGGCGCATATGGCTGAGCTGGTCGCGCAATACATCGCCGAGCGCGCGCAATTCGCCCGTCCAGCCCAGCCGAGTACGCAACAGGTAGGCCTGGCTGTAACCGCGGCCGTCGCGGAAGCTGGGGAACTCGATGGCGATCAGCGGCAGCACCGGCAGATAGGCCGCAATGCTCTCGACCTCGTCATCCGGGGCCAGGCACAGGCCATCCAGGCTGAAGCGCCGGCCCGCGAGCGTCGCCTCATCCTGGCGCGCCAGCCAGGCCGCCAACGGCAGGATCAACGGGCCGGCGGGTCGCGCCTGGTCCGGCTCGCGCAGCCACTGCCAGGGATCATCCGCCACCACCCGGGCCTCGCCTGCGCTCAAGCGAATCAGGTTGTTCATGCCGGCACCTGGGTCTTGCGATAGACCTGTTCCTTGAACGGTTCGAGGCCGATGCGCTGCACCGTATCGACGAAGCGTTCGTCAACCTCGCGGTAGTCGCTGAAGGTCTTGACCAGGCCTTCGATCACCTCGGGAATCTCCACCGCGCTAAACGAAGGCCCAATCACCTTGCCCAGGGCGCTGGCCTTGCCCTGGGCCCCGCCGATGGTCACCTGGTACCACTCGCTGCCGTTCTTATCCACGCCGAGGATGCCGATATTGCCAATATGGTGATGGCCGCAGGCATTGATGCAGCCGGAGATATTCAGGCTCAGCTCGCCGAGCCTGTGCAGGGCGTCCTGGTCGGCGAAACGCTGCTGGATCGACTGGGCGATGGGGATCGACTTGGCATTGGCCAGGGCGCAGTAATCGCCGCCCGGGCAGACGATCATATCGGTCAGCAGGCCGATATTTGCAGTGCCCAGGCCATGGCTCAGGGCGCGCTGGTAAAGGTCATGCAAATCGGCCTTGGGCACATCCGGCAGCACCACATTCTGCTCGTGGGCGATGCGGATCTCGCCGAAACCGAAGTCCTCGGCCAGGTCGGCGATGGCGTGCATCTGCGCCGAGGTCACATCCCCGGGCGGCGAACTGGCCCCCGGCTTGGTCGACAGCACCACCGAGGCGTAACCCGCTACCCGGTGCGGGCGTACATTGCGCGAGACCCAGCGGGCGAAGCCCGGGTCGCGGGCCAGGGCGCTGCCGAAGTCCAGGTCGGCTTCATCCAGGCTGGCATAGACCGGCGCGACGAATGCCGCCGCCACCCGCTGATACTCGGCCGCGGTCAGCTCCGCCGGGCCGTCCTTGATCTGCTGCCACTCGGCCTCGACTTCCCGGGCGAAGGCCTCGATGCCCAGGGCCTTGACCAGAATCTTGATCCGCGCCTTGTACTTGTTGTCGCGCCGGCCGTGGCGGTTGTAGACCCGCAGCACGGCCTCGACGTAGGACAGCAGATGATTCCAGGGCAGGCCCTCGCGGATCTGTTGGCTGAGGATCGGGGTGCGCCCCAGGCCACCGCCGACCATCACCCGCAGCAGCAACTTGCCGGCCGCATCGCGATACAGGTACAGGCCGATGTCGTGCATCATCACCGCCGCGCGGTCTTCCTGCGCGGCGCACAGGGCGATCTTGAATTTGCGTGGCAGGTAGAGAAATTCCGGGTTGACCGTCGACCACTGACGCAGAATCTCCGCCAATGGCCGCGGGTCGAGCAGCTCGTCGGCGGCGACCCCGGCGAAGGCCTCGGTGGTGATGTTGCGCACGCAGTTGCCGGAGGTCTGGATCGCATGCATCTCGACCTCGGCCAGGCGTTCGAGAATATCGCCGACCTGCTCCAGCTCGATCCAGTTGAACTGGATATTCTGCCGGGTGGTGAAGTGCCCGTAGTTGCGGTCGTAGTCCCGGGCGATACCCGCCAGGGTGCGCAGTTGCCGTGCGGACAGGGTGCCGTAGGGAATTGCCACGCGCAGCATATAGGCATGCTTTTGCATGTAGAGGCCGTTCTGCAAACGCAGCGGCAGAAACTCTTCCTCGCTCAACTCGCCGCTGAGCCGCCGCTCGATCTGATCGCGAAACTGCGCCACGCGCTCGCGCACCAGAGCGCGGTCGTATTCATCGTATTGGTACATCGGCGGCCTCGGCTGTTATCGATGGCCACACTATGCGCGTGGCCCTGATAGCGAAACAGCTGCAGATCCAGCGGAAAAATACGGAGCAGATTGGATGCCTCCGGCGCGCGATGCTGCCAGATTCAGAACGCCCATTGTCTCAGGCGACACTCACGCGCCGAATGCATTAGCTGCCAACAGCTAAGGCTCTGGTGTTGCGCGACCGGGCATCTGTGAATTGTCTAAACGCCGGAGAGCACGCCTGGATCGCCGGTACGCCAGACGTTATCAATCGTGACGCGCTGAATCAGCCAAACCTCGCCCTTTCTCATAAGTTCGACGTCGTAGCGGTTTTTCATGAGGTAGTGGCGCGAGTGATCGTTCTGCGGCACGTGTTGCGCTTCCACGAGCGCTTCCAAATGCGCCTTGTCACCGTCGACGCTGACCCGAGGATTGTTCACGGAATGCGTCGTGTCGATCAGGCTTAAAGCGTCCGACAGGGCCGCGACGATAATCTCCCTACCTTCCAATACAGGGTATTCAAAGCCAGCTTTTGCCGCGGCAGGCCTGAAATCGGAGATCGCATCATCGGCAAACGCAGACGCGAGAAGGTCACGATCACGCAGATCAATACCTGCGGCAAATCGGTAGAGGGTTTCAACTACAGCGAGCTTGTCTGCAGTTTCATTTGGCTGTGTGAACGACATGGTTAACGCCTTATTGAAGATGAGTCGCCATGGTATAAGTTGTATACCAGATATCAATTACGCACTTTGAAGTCATCAGGTATATCGGAGGAAACCGCATGCAGGAAAGGGGCGATCAGGCGCTGACCCAAATCGGCTCAGATACAGAGGACAACAGAGTCGACTGCTCGAGCCGTTACTTGCTGGATCAGATCGCCGATAAGTGGTCGGTGCTGATCCTCACAGCGCTTTGCAAGGAGCCGCTGCGGTTCAATGAACTCAAGCGCTGCCTGGACGGCATTACCCAAAAAGCGTTGACGCAAGCCCTGCGCCGCCTTGAACGCAATGGCATTGTTGCCCGTCGGGTAATCCCATCCTCGCAGATCGCGGTGGAGTACAGCATCACGCCATTGGGCCGGACACTGGAGGAACCGTTCCGGGCCTTATACCTCTGGACGATCAATCATTTGCCCACCGTCATACAAGCGCAGTCGGCATTCGATGAGCGCGAAGTCGAGGCGTTGTAGCACCCTATAAATCAGTGATTGTGGTCCCTGCAATCGTCTCGGCGAAACCGACTCCGAACATCCGTCCAGGGGTTTCAAAGCCTGGTCGCCGCTCACCGCCCAGCGCCCGCCGCGCCGCCTCCACAGCCGCTAAAGGTGTGTAGGTGTAGCCGTTGACGGTCTCGATCACTGAACGCGCAACCATGCCGTCAGCCCCTGTCACTTCAGCCACTGCGCGGGCGCGGTTGGCCTCACGCTGCTGAGCGCTTGGGCCGTCGGGAAGTTGTGAGAGATCGCCTTCCGGGAAGGCATCTCCGGTGATGTGCACGAACATGGCGATATTGCGGATCCCGGTGGAATGCCAGCCGGTGATCAGGTCACCAAAGGACAGCGGCGCGCACAGTGCCGGGCCATCGCCAAAATCGAAGTGCTGCGGCTGCGCGTCGGGTGTTGCCACCAGCAGCCCGTCAACCCGTGCCAAGAGGCCCGCGCCAATGATCTCGCTGACACTCAAAGCCGATCCCCGTGACATGGAGCCTGCGACCTGTAGCGCCACCTTCAGCGACTGCGGATCCTGTACACGGCGAGCGACATGCATTGCCAGGCAGTCTGTCGGCACCACGTCCCAGCCGACCCCAGGCAGCAACATGACACCCGCCTCGGCGGCCTGAGCGCCAAGCCGTTCCGCCTGCCGATAGACGTTGATCTCGGCGGTAATGTCCAGGTAGTCGACCCCCGCCTTGATGCAGGCCTGCATCAAGGCGTCCGCCGTCTGTGCAAAAGGCCCTGCGAAATTCAGCAGCACGCCGATGCCTTCCACGGATTCAGCTGCCTTATCCGGGGTGAACACGCGGTAAGCAACGTCCAGTTGCGCAGCGAGAGACGCCAATCTTTCGGCATTGCGCCCAGCGATCACAACGTCCAGCCCCAGCGCTTTGGCATGCTCGGCAGCCATGCGACCGGTGTAGCCCGTCGCGCCGTAGATCATTAATTTATTCATTGGTCGTGCTGCCAGTTCTTGTAGACGAACTCGAGGCTGTAGCCGTCCGGGTCAAGGACATTGGCAGCGTAGTAATTGGGGTCGTAATACAGACGTGCGCCTGGGGCGCCGTTGTCGCGAGCGCCATTGTCCATGGCCGCCGCGTAGGCCGCATTGACCTCGGCCTTGCTGTTCGCCACGAAGCCAACATGAACGGCCCTCCCCTCCACTACGCCCTCGCGCAACCAGAAAAATACCCGCCCATTGGCGCCGAATCCCTTGAGATCCGGGTGGCCTGGAGGGCCATCCTTGCCGTCGTAATCAAGTCGCGCGGTAATGCCAAGCGGGGTCAGTGTTGCGGTGTAGAAACGGATGGAACGATCAACGTCGCTTACCGAGATAAAAATATGATCAAGCATGCGCTAGCCTCGCTATTTAGATGATGTAGCCGCCCGCGACTTCGATAGTCTGAGCGTTGATCCAGCGGCCTTCTTCGGACAGCAGCATGGCGATAACGCGAGCGACGTCCTCCGGTTCGCCCACCCGACCAAGAGCGGTTTGCGACGCGAGTAACGCCTCGAACTCGTCATTCAAACCGCCACCCAGTTCGGTGCGAATCGCCCCCGGCGAGACAGCATTGGCACGGATACGCCGAGGGCCGAACTCCTTGGCCATGTAACGGGTCAGCACGTCGAGCCCGCCCTTGAAGGCCGCATAAGGCGCGACTCCCGCAGTGGCGACGCGGGTCGTGGCGCTGGTCAGGTTGACGATGCAGGCACCCTCCTCCATCAGCGGCAGCAAGGATTGAGTCAGGAAAAACGGACCCTTAAGGTGCACGTTCAGCAAACCGTCAAACTGCGCCTCGGTGACCGATTCCAGAGGATTGAACAAGCCATGCCCCGCGTTGTTCACCAGGCCGCCGAGCGTTGCCACACCCCAGGTTGCCTGCAAGGTAAGCGCCACGGCTTCCCGGAAACTGTCGAAACGGCTCACGTCGGCAACGTCCAGTTCAAGCGCCACGGCCTTGCCGCCCGATGCCTGGATACGATGGACGACAGAGGTTGCTGAATCAGCATTGGTCTTGTAAGTCAGGATGACTCCCATGCCGCGCTGAGCGCAATGTTCGGCCGCACTGGCGCCGATGCCCCGGCTGCCACCCGTAATGACGATAACGCTCATTCGCTGCTCCAATGTCACTGAGTTGAGTCACCACAGTAACCATCGCCTTCGCAGCGAGCGCCGCCGTTCCTACTCGAATCCTGCCTGTTTCTGCTTTTTGCTTGCGTGGACGCATCAGCCTGGGTTCAGATGGTTCCTATGACAAACCCATTGAATGAACTTCGCGCCCTGGCTTCCCGGGCCGAAAACCGCCGCACGGAAACGGGCATCCCGCGCGTAGCCATGGTCCAGGGCAAAATCCCTGAGCACCTGCTGGCCGCGGTCTACGACCCAATGATCAACCTGATCCTGCAAGGCAGTAAATCGATGACTATCGGCGACCGCACGCTTCGCTATGACCCGGCGACCTATTTCGTCATGTCCATCGAATTGCCAGCGGTCGGCCAAGTCCATCCCGCCGCATCCGGCGAGTCTTACCTGGCGGTCAGCCTGACACTCGACCCAGCGGTCCTGGCGACATTACTCGCCGATCTGCCAGAACCTATTGGTCAATACGAAAAGGACGCAGGCTTTTCGGTAGCCGCCGTGACGCCCGACCTCATGGATGCCTGGGTACGCATGCTGCGGTTGATGGACCGGCCTGAAGAAATTGCGGCCCTGGCGCCTGTTTACGAACGGGAGATTCTGTACCGTGTTTTACAGGGCCCCCACGGCTGGATGCTGCGTGATATCGCGGCACCCGATAGCGCCATGGCCCGGGTCAGCCTGGCCATCCAGTACATTCGCCGGGAATTTGCCGAGTCCATTCGGGTGGAGGCACTGGCACAACGGGCGGCGATGAGCGTGTCAGCCTTTCACCGTCATTTCAAAGCCGTCACCGCGCTGAGCCCGTTGCAATATCAAAAAAGGGTTCGATTACTTCAGGCTCGGACGTTGCTGGTGGCCAACGCCAAAAGTGTCACCAACGCGGCGCTTGAGGTCGGCTATGAAAGCGCTACCCAGTTCAGCCGCGATTACGCACGGGTATTTGGCTTACCGCCAGCACGAGATGCGGCGAGGATTCTTGGGGAAACTCGCGGCCAGAGAAGATAGGTGAAAATGACGGTTAGCCAGCCAGGTATCGAGTCGGCTTGGCAGCCGTTCTTTGGAAGCACCACGCTATAGGGCCAACAAATCAATCTTCTGATGGATCGGAAGCTGCCCCTTGATGACAGGCCGCTTTCGGTTGGACCGGACACCGGCCGAATGGACTTGCCTACAATGGCTGCTCGGCGCGCGGCTAAACGCGGGCGCCTGGGGTGCCGCGAGCGTTCTTCTTCTGCAGGATCATCGACGCTTCGTTGTAAGCATTCTGGAAAGCGTCGCTGCCGATCCACTCCACTGCCGTGTCTTCGTCCTCATCGTGGAAGATCCCGCGATAGGTGATCAGCAGACCCATCATGAAGTCGGTGGCCGCGTCTTCCGCTTCCTCGGCCACCACCAGCTCCAACACCGGGTATTGCAGGAACACCAGGCACATCGCCAGCAGGCTGATGCCCTCGCCTACTCTCATCGCCTGGAACAGATCGTCGAAGTGCGCCGGGTCGAAGCCGTTCTCTTCGATGTCTTTGAAGTCGAAGGTGCTCAAGTCGATTTCCACATCATCGAACGGCTCGTTGACCAACGGATTGGCCAACAGCGGATGGACGACATTGGCTTTGGCCTTGCCCGAACGATTCTGCTTGGCCTTGGCTTTGGCCCGCTGGGCGCGTTTTTGCTGTTTATCTGCGGAGGCCATGGAGGCGAGTTCCTTGTGCGATGAAGCCATATCTATGGCCCAGGGTAATCGGGGCATATTGTATTCAGTCTTGGCTGGGTTCGTCGGCCAAAGGGGGGTTTTTCCGGGTCTACACGCTTGCTTTCGCGCCAGCAGCGGCCTACCGGAAACGGCGGATAACGACCCACAGCGGCCAGACGCGACAGGCAGGCCCTGGCCGATATTTGCCGGTTTTCAACGGCAGCGTTGGGGTTTTGTGCCACTACTCCTCAAAGCGACCCGTGGCGTCACGATCACGCTCGTATCGTCTCGTGAGCGGAAAGGACGGCAACCAGGACTCGCGACGGACGGTCCAGAGTTCATAGGATGGCATCAGTTGGTCAGGGGCATCCAGGGATCCCAGGTTCACTTCGATTTCGTCTGCGCTGCGTGCGAAAACGGACGAGCCACAGCGGGGACAAAAAAACCGCCCTGCGTAGTCGCGTGTTTCGCCATCAATCGTCACCGCATCCTGGGGGAACACCGCCGAGGCGTGAAAAAGAGCCCCATGATGCTTGCGGCAGTCGAGACAGTGACAAAGGCCGACCCGGAATGGGCGCCCCGACGCCACAATTCGGACATTGCCGCAAAGGCAACCGCCCGTGAATCGATCCATGCTGCGTCTCCTCTAAAATCAAACGCTCGGAATGTTCACAACGAACCCCGGACTTCCACGAGGCTCTACCCCATGGGCCACGACGGAGCCATTGCGCGACGCTTGAGCATTTCGTTGATGGCTAGCGCAAGGCCGGCCTCCCCGGCTGACGCGCCGGCGTGATCTCGCAAACGGCCATTATCGGCGATTGTCAAAATAGCAGCTCAACGACTGCAAAGGGTCGTTGTTGCAGCCCTTTGTGACGGGCAGCAGTCGGCCCGGAGCTGCCCATGAGCACAGGCAGGAATCGGAGGTAGGTGGACCTTCAGTTGCGTATACAAAACTTGGGGCGATTCAGTCCTTCTTACCTTTTTCAGGAAAAAAGCATCGTGGAGGGACATGCCCACAATTAACAAAGGGCGCACCGCAAAAACAGCAACACTCCGCAAATTCTATTCAAAGCCAACGATCTATGGCTCAGGAATGCGGGTAACTGTCCACCACCCGCTGGTACTGGCTCGGCGAGGCGCCGATGTGGTGCTTGAAGAAGCGCGTGAAATGCCCCTGCTCGGAGAAACCCAACGACTCGGAAAGCAAGCCCAGGGTGCCACTACGCTCGCTGTCGAGCCAGGAAAAGGCACGCTGCATCCTCGCCGCGTTGAGCAGCAGGTTGGGTGTCATGCCGGTATCCTTGCGAAACAGGGAATAGAAGTGCGCGCGTGACAGACCACAGAATTTGGCCGCATTGTCGATTGGCGCCAGGTCATCCAAGTGATTGAGCAAATAGTCGGTACCTTTGCGCACTCGCGCGTCGCGGTATTCATTGGCGGTGCGAACGCCCATCCGACAGAGATGCCGCCACTGCGAGGAGTCTTCGATCAGCTGGATGAGGAGGTCGAACAAGTAAAACTCAATACGCTCCTGCGGAACCAGGCCAAGGCTGTGCATTTCAGCAATCAAGCGATCCGCCAGATTGCGGTTTTGCGTGCTCAGCTCCATGGAAGATTGCGCAAAAAAGTCTGGCCGGCTGCTCAAGGCTAGCGACTGTTGCGCGGTGGCAAGCCAGGCCGGCTCGATATACAGAGCCAGAATCAAGGTATTGCCGGCACCTGCCTGGTAATCGAAATAATGCGGTTCCCAGGCGTTGACCAAGACAGCATTGCGGTCAGTCAGCGGCACCTGACGGCCTCGGACGTTGAAGAAGGTGTCGTCACCCGCCACTTTCACCAGTACATGGCATTCCGAATGGGTATGCATGACTAAGGGTTTATTCATGTTCAACAAGGCAACTCGGCCGAAATTGCCATGAAATACGCGTTGTGCGACTGACATAAGCTGTTCTCCCTCATCCGTTGGATGGGTGTTGTCCGCGGCGCTTGACGATATCTGCGCCGTCTTGGAAGGTTGCCCTCGCAATAGTTGGCCGGAGCCCAGCAGGCGTATCGATATCTTGGAGGATACCAGAATCCTCCACGTCAACATTTACACACACAGTGCGCTGTTCACGGAGCAGTTCACGGGCACCGTTATCGCCATCGAGTCGCCGCAGGGCGGGCCAGAAGTTTCGGCCAAACAACACCGGATGTCCTGGCCCACCTCGATAGTGCGGACGAACAATATTTGATCTATTCACCCTCGTGCACAAGTACCGCTGAGTCGTAGCGTCGATCCAGGGCATATCGCCGAGGAATACCGCCAGCGCCTCGGCCTCGCTCTCTGCCAGCTCGGCAACCGCTTGCGCCAGGCTGGCACCCATTCCGCGAGTGGCGTGTGGTGCCCGGATCACGCCAATACCTGGCGGAACGCCCAAAGCGGCAGGCGAGTCCTCCGCGCGCAATACTACATATACTCGCGCAAATACCTCCGCCACCGCGACTAGGGTCGACTCCAGCACACCTCTACCGTCGGCCAACAGTGCCATTCGTTTGTCGGTACCGAAACGCCTGCTGCTGCCGGCTGCCAGTACCAAGGCAATGACCTGATCACAAGGCATGGCGCGCCCTGCCATGGTATACACGGAGGACATCCGCCATTACCGCCAGGGCTATTTCCGCCGGCGCCTTACTGCCCAGATCCAGACCGATGGGCATGTGCAGGCGCGCGATCTGCTCGTTGGACAGGCCACCAACGCGCTTGAGCCGCTCGGCGCGCTTGGCCGACGTGGCCTGCGAGCCCATGGCGCCGATGTAGAACGCCGGGGTGTGCACGGCCTCCATCAGGGCCAGGTCGTCGATACGTGGATCATGGGTTAACGCCACCACCGCGGTGGCGGCGTGGCAACCTCCAGCGCCGATGAACAGCGAGGGCAGGACACGCTGCATCTGCACACCGTCAAGCACGATGTGCTCGACTTCCTCACGGGGGTCACAGGCAATCACCTCGCAGCCGATGGCGCGGGCAAAAGCGGCGCAGGCCTCGGCCACCGGGGAGAGCCCGGCGAGAATCAGGCGCAGGACCGGGCCGACATGAATGCGCACCGTTTCACCCACGACTTGCACCCGTTCGCTACCCTGACCGGCGTCCGGATCCAGGCGCAGCGCACCACTGGTAAGGTCGACATGACGCACTAGGCGATGCTGACCGAGCAATGCCACCTGCAGGCTTTCCAGGTGCTCGATCCACTCGCCGCTGGGCGCGCGGTGCTCCACCAGCACAACCAGCACCCCACCGCACGGCAAACGCAGGCGCCGACTCTCCTCGGCGCTGTCGCCGTAGCGGACAATCTGCGCCGACTCACGCAGCTCGCCACGGGCCAGGCTGGCGAGGAATTCTTCCTCGACACAGCCGCCGGAGAGCGAACCGACATGCTCACCAGCACCGCTGGCCACCAGCATTGCCCCCGGCGCGCGCGGCGCCGAGCCATAGGTCGAGAGTACCGTACAGAACCACAGCGCACGACCGGCACGGGCCCATTCGAGTGCCTGGCTGACAACCTGTAGATCGAGATGGCGCATGATTCCAGTACCTCGTAACGATGACATCGCCCAAGCCCCGGCATGGAAGCCAGCAGGCGAGAACTTGCCCGATCCGCACTAACCCGGGCATGTGCTAGTGCGGAAAACCATCTTGGTGATGGGCATTTCATCAATCGGCCGCCGTACGGTCAGGCTATGGCAACGGAATGGCGCACGCCTTGCCAACTCAATGGAATATTGACCCTGTAGCCCACAAATTTGCCTTTTAGTCTGATTGATGCGTAAAAGGCCACGCGCTGACGAATAAAAAAGACCCTAGGGTGCTCGCTAGTATCGCCCTGGCGCCACGTATCATCATCGAAACCTACAGCCTCGATGGTATCCGCTGTACCACCGCCGCCTGGCGTTTCACCACGCTGACAATATCGAGTGCATCTTTCACGGTGGAGCGACAGCTGACTGCACCCGGACATTCCCCTGTCCGACCTGGAGGTGCATCTGGCGAACATCCGCCGGTCTTTGTTGGTAATCCAGGGCTTGCCACGCCGGAGCAAGTGGTTATTGTTCAGCTCCGCATGGCAGACCCCTGCCGCGCAGTGCTGCTGGACTACTGCTGGCCCTTTTCGTAGAACGAGGTGTGCGTGCAGACCCTGCAACTGATCACTGACTTATTGCAGAGCTACCTGGCTGAAGCCGCCGTATCTCAGTCATGCATCAACTCGCACCTCGTCCAGAGTCGCGACATTTTCCACTTGCTCGCGCCAGCGGCGGACAATGCCCAACTCGATATCGAACATATCCAGCACCCGCCCCAGAGTGTGATCGACCATCTCTTCCAGGCTGCTCGGTTTGGCATAGAACGCCGGCACCGGCGGCGCGATCACCGCGCCGAGTTCGGCCAGCTCGCTCATGCTGCGCAGGTGGTTGCGGTGTAACGGCGTCTCGCGAACCATAAGTACCAAACGCCGACGCTCCTTGAGCACCACGTCGGCGGCGCGGGTCAACAGTGTCGAGGTCACGCCGCTGGCAATCTCCGACATGCTGCGCACCGAACAGGGTGCAATGACCATGCCCATGGTCTTGAACGAGCCGCTGGCGATGGCCGCGCCGATGTCCTGGTTGGAGTAGCTGACATCCGCCAACCCCTTGAGCTGTGACCAGGACAGCTCGGTCTCGTGGGCCAGAGTGATCAGCGCCGACTTGCTTACCACCAGATGTGTTTCGATCGACGTGTCCTGCAGCAGCTCCAGCAGGCGCACACCGTAGATGGCCCCGGAAGCGCCGGAAATGCCGATGATCAGCCGCGGCACGCGGGGTTTAATCAACTCGCTCATGCTCGCTCTCCTCAATCTGGCCTTCCTTGTAAAAATGAATGGTATTCAGTGCCGCCATCATGTTTTTACCGATCACCTCAATGAACAACATCGCCGCCGGGGTCAACGGACGGCGCGGGTCGTACACACAGACCATGCGCCGGGTAATCCCCGGTGCGGCGAGTGGGTAGGCGCGCAGAGCGCCTTCGTGCAGGCCGCGGTGCAGCACAGTAGCCGGCAGCAGGCTGACCCAGTCGCTGCGACGGAGGAAGTCCTCGATCACCGCCAGATCGTCCACCTCCAGCTGGGGAGTAACCTCCAACCCCAGGCTGGCGAGCCGCTGGTCGATGACCATACGCAACCCGTGGCGACGCGACGGCAGCACCAGCTTCAGCCCAGGCAGGCTGGCCAGTGGCAGCGGCAATGGGCCGTTCAGGCGGTTGGCCGCTCCGGTGGCCAGCAGCAGCTCCTCGTCGAGGATGTCGTGCCCCAGCAGGCTGTCCTGTTGAAAGCTCTGGTTGATCACCGCGAAATCCAGCACGCCGGCCAGCACCTTCTCGATCAGTTCCTGGCTGTAACCGGATGTCACGCACAGCTCCACCTCAGTGTGATGCTCAACGAAGTAGGCCAGGGTGTTGGCCAAAGCATTGTTGGTCGCTGAGGCGATGAGCCCGGCGCTGACCCGCCCACCGATCTCGCCGCTACGATTGATCAGGGTCTGCCGCGCCTCGAGGATCTGCCCGAGTACCGGCATGAACAGTCGGTAGGCCTGCTCGCCGGCCTCGGTTGGCGTCATGCCCTTGGAGCTGCGCTCGAACAATGTCTGGCCGAGCTCCTCCTCGAGCCTGGCGATCTGCATGGATAGTGCCGGCTGGACGATGTTCAGTCGCTGCGCCGCGCGGGTGACCGAGCCTTCCTCGTAAAGGCAGGTGAAGTACTTCAGTTGGCGCAGTTCCACCGTCGTCATCCTCGCCTTTGCCGTCAGCCCAGAGTGCCGACGCTCTGGTAGATGTGTTTGAGCTCGCTAAAATCCAGCAATGCATCGACCCCGTGCAAGCGGCCCAAGCCACTCTTGCGGTAGCCGCCGGTCTCTGCCTCGGCGAACAGCTTGTTGTGGTCATTGAGCCATACGGTACCGTTGCGCAGTGCGCGGGCGACCCGCCAGGCCCGCGCGCCCTCATTGGTCCAGACGCTGGCGGAGAGGCCGAACTCGCTGTGGTTGGCACGGGTTACCGCTTCGGCCTCGTCGTCGAAAGCTTCCAGCACCAGCAGCGGGCCGAAGATTTCCTCCTGGCAGAAGAACGCGCCGCTATCACGGTGGGCGATCAGTGCAGGGGCGAGGAAGGCGCCCTGCCTCAGCGCGCCATCCGGGCGGCCACCGGCCAGCAGCACCTCGTCGCAACAGTCCAGCGCCTCGGCGATACGCTTCTCGACCTTGTCGCGCGACTGCCAGTCAATCAGTGGGCCCATTTGCGTCGTCGCCTCCAAACCGTGGCCCAGGCGGATTTCGCTGAGCGAGGCACTGAGCGCACGTTTCATCTCGGCAAAACGGCTGGCCTGCACCAGCACGCGCCGTGCGGCGGTGCACTGTTGGCCGGAAATGATAGTTGCTGCTGCCGCCAGCTTCGGTGCGATAGCCTCGACGTCGGTATCCTCGAAGACCAGGCAACAGGACTTGCCGCCGAGTTCAAGGGACAGCTTCTTCATGGTCGCTGCGGCGTCTTGCATGATGCGCTGGCCGGTTGCGGTGGAGCCAGTAAAGCTGAGCACATCGACCAGCGGCGAAGCCACCAGGTACGCCGCGCCGACATGCCCAGTTTCAGCGAATAGGTTGACCACTCCGGCCGGTAGACTCGGTAGGGCGAATAGCGGCTCGAGCATGGCCGCGTTGAATAGCGCGGTCTGCGGCGCCGGCTTGATCACCGCGGTGCAGCCGGCCGCCAGCGCCGGAGCAAGGGCGCGCACCAGCAGCACCGCCGGGGCATTCCATGGGATGATCAGGCCCGCGACCCCGGCCGGCTCACGCAACATGGTGGAGAACTCGCCAGGCGCCACCTCCAGCACATGGCCGGGGTTGTGCCGGGCCAGACCGGCATAATAGACAATCTCGGAAATCGCCCCGGCTATCTCACCGCGCGATTGCGCCAGGGCCTTGCCGTTCTCGCGGGTAAGCAGCTGCGCCAGCTCCTCTTGGCGTGCCTTGAGTCCTGCGGCCCAGTCCAGCAACAATTGCTGACGCAGGCGCGGGTTCTGTGACCACTTCGGGTTGGCGAAGGCACGCGCGGCGGCGGAGACCGCCGCTTGCGCCTCGGCTTCGCCGCCATCGGCGAAGCGGCCGATCAACTCGCAGCTGGCTGGGTCGAAGCTGTCCGCCCAACGTCCCGCATCGGTCCATTGTCCATCGATGAAATGTCTACTTTGCATGAGTCCTCCGGTATTCCGTGGATCAGCGAGCCGCGGTCGACCACCAGAGCCGACCGCTCGCTGATTCGCTGTCAGAGCTGGTGTTCGGTAGCCGCTTTGGGCGCGCGCTCGACCTGCTGCGCATCAACGCGAGCCTGGTCCTCGGGTTTGCGCGCCGCATCCGACATACCGTTGAACAGCGTGCCCAGCACGCCCTTGTTCAAGTCACTGGTGCCAAACAGTGCATCGCAGATCGGAAAAGTCAGGTTGAAATTGCGCGTGTGCATGAAGTCCGGGTTGTGATGCAGGACATGCATGCGGCGCACCGTGTTGACCAGCGGCATGGCATCGAGCAGCGGATGCTCAAGGTGCGACAGCGTGTGCAGGCCTTCGTACATCAGGAAGTAGGCCGCCATCGTCAGCATTGCGATATAGCCTGCGTTGGCCGTCCATAACGTGCCCAGCAGCAGGGCCAGCGGCAGCGCGGCCAGCACGAACAACACAGGAGCGAATGGGGGAAACAGCAGAGCGCGCCAATCCTGATGGCCGTGATAGTCCAGCGTCTTGTGCGAGAAGAACTGATGGTGGGTGGCGACATGCCGCTTGTAGGCCGGCTTGAGCCAGCTCCTCGGGCTGTGTAGCAAATAACGGTGGCCCGCCCATTCGGCCCAATTGCCGAACAGGAACATCGGCACTACCACCAGCAACCACTCCTGCCAGCTCGTATCGACAATCTGGCTGGCGCAGTACCAGAGCACCGCGCCGGTGAATAGCAGAGTGAAAGCCAGGTGCATTTCGCCGCGATACCAGCTGGGCGTGGACGCACGATAGCTCTCGCGGTATGCGTGCGAACGCTCAACGATTTGTTGTTCACGATTCATAACGGTTTACCCTTTCAATGAAATATCGGCTGCGCATGGATTCCCCCCCTATCAGTGGGTCACCGAGCCGCCGTCGACCACCACAGTCTGGCCGCTCATGAAGTCGCTGTCGGCGCTGGCCAGGAACAGCAGTGCGCCGATCAAGTCTTCCGGCACTGCCTCGCGTTTGAGGCAACGGCTGGCGATGTTGTTGCGCACGATATCGTCGGCCCAGGCGGCATTGGCCTGCACGTTAGTGCTCATGGTCAAACCGGGGGCCAGGCAGTTGCAGCGGATCCCGGTATCGCCCACCTCGCGGGCGATGGAGCGGGTCATGGCGATCACCGCACCCTTCGAGGCGACATAGGCAAGCATCATTGGCGCACCCTTGAAGGCGGTGGCCGAGGCAATGTTGACGATCTTGCCGTAGCCCTGTTTGCGCATCACCGGTAGCACCGCCTTGGCGCACTCGAAGGAGCCGCGCACGTTGACCGCCATGATCTTGTCCCACTCCGCCGAGCTAGTCTGCTCGAAGGGCTTGAGCTCGAGGGTGGCGAACAGCGCGGCGTTATTGACCAGCACCTGCACGCCGCCGAATTCCGCCACCGCCGCCTCGACCATGGCTTGCACGGCGGCACCGTCGGTGACATCGCAGGCCAGCGCCAGGGCGCTGCCGCCCTCGGCGCGGATCGCCGCCGCGGTCTCGTTCGGGGTATTCAGGTCGCAGAGGACGACCTTCGCCCCCTCGGCAGCCAGTGCCTTGGCGTAGGTAGCACCTATTCCTTGCGCGGCGCCGGTAATGATCGCCACCTTGTCTTTCATTCGGTTCACAGCATTTTCTCCAGGTTGATCTCCGGCGGGGATGGCCGGGTGAGAGTTCCGCCCACTAAGGAGGGGCCTTTCATGAAATGAATGCGGTCACCAAGCCGGGCTGCCAAGCAATCAGCACCATGGTCAACAGAGTCACCAGCAGGAAAGGCAGCAGAGGCCGCATGATCTCGCTGGGCCGACAACCCGTAACGCGGGAAGCGACATAAAGGGCCGCTCCGACAGGTGGTGTCAGCAGCCCCAGAGTGAGGTTGATGCACATCACTACCCCCAAGTGATAGGGGTTGATGCCATAGACGCCCTGGGCCACCGGCAACAGGATCGGTACCAGCAGGATCAGAGCCGCGATGCCGTCGATGACCATGCCCACGACCAGCAGCAGGGCGATCACCAGCAACATGTAGATGAATGGATCAGAGGTCATGCTCTGCATCACCTCGCCAAGCTGCTGCGGAATCCTTTCATAGACGATCACCCAGCCGAAAACCGCGGCGGCCGCCACCAGGGCCAGCACCACGCCACTGTTGATGCCGACCCTCAACAGCATGCCGCCCATACGCTCGAACTTCATTTCTCCATGGGCGAAACGCCCGACCAAAACTGCCATCGCAGCGCCCACGGCGGCGGCCTCGGTCGGAGTAGCCACACCACCGAGAATGCTGCCTATCATCACCACGGGCACGCTGAGCGACGGCAGGCTGCGGAGAATGTTGTTCAGTTTCTCTGCCCGGCTCAGGCGCTCGCTGGCCGGGTACTGATAATAAAAGCCGAGCAGCGCAATGATGGCGACAAAGCCTCCGGCCATCAGCACTCCCGGCACTATGCCGGCGATGAACAGGTCACCGATGGAGATCTGCGCCAACACGCCGAAGATGACGAACAGCATTGACGGCGGAATCACCGGTGCCAGCAAGGCCCCGGCCGCCGTGGTCGCCGTGGCGAAATTGCGGTCATAACCCTTGCTGTGCATCTCCGGCACCATGACCTGCGCCATCACCGCCACTTGCGCAGTGGCCGAGCCGACAATGGACGCCAGCATCATATTGGCGATGATGTTGATGTAGGCCAGGCCGCCGCGGACGGCGCCGAGAAAGACCGAAGCAAAGGCCACCAACCGCTTGGTTATGCCCCCCTCATTCATCAGCTCCCCCACTAGCATGAACAACGGAATCGCCAGCAAACCGTAGTTATCCAGCCCACCGAAGAATTGCTGCGGATAGGAGAGAAACAACACACTATTGCCACTCAGCTGGATGTAGGACATGGCGGTGACCGCCAGTACCAGCGCGATGGGCAGGCCGATGAACAGCAGCACGATAAAAATAGTCGCGGCCATAGGTCACTCTCCAGAATTGACACGGACTGTGTGCTTGAGAAACTCCGCCTGAGGTACGGTCAGCGTCTGCAGCAGATTGGCCAAGGCGTGCACACTGCTGGACAACGCCACCAGCGGCAAAATCAGCCAGAACCAGACCTTGGCAATGCCCAGGGTCGCTGTGGGTTCCTGATAGATGAAGTTGAATGATTTCGCGGCAAATGCCTGAAAGTCGAAGCTCATACTGATCAACAAGAGCGGATCGAACCACAGGTAGCAGAGCACCAGCATGGCCACGGCGAACCCCAGTACCAGGCCATCGGAAATGCACTGCAGGCCCCTTCTGAGCGCTGGGGAAACGGCATCCTGCAGCAGGGTCACCGCGACGGCATCACGACTCTTGAGGGTCACGGAGAGGCCAATCATGGCCAGCCAAACCATGGTCAGAATGGCCAGCTCATCTAGCCAGAAGATCGGCATTTTCAGGGCGCGACCGGTGACGTTGACTAGGATCATGAGCGGTAGAGCGAGAACCAGCACACGCATCAGTCCCCGCTCGCACCAACCAATCCCGTTACTGAGCGTTTGAATTGAATGAACCATTTGCACTCCTTGAATACGGTCAAGCAGGAGCAGCCCGTCCGGCAGGCAGCGCTGCCGAACCAGGGGAGGCTTCGATTATCGAATCGATTCGGCTTCGCGGCGCAGGTCAGCCAGCACCGGCGCCTTTTTGAGCCAGAGGGTTTCCCATTGCTGCAGCTTGTCGCCGAAGAACTCGGGACCCGCCGGAACCACCTTGACGCCAGCCTTCTGCACGTTCTCCAGCATCTCTGCCTCGATAGCCGTGTATTGCCCGAAGAGGTTGTTCAGGTGCTTTTTCGTCAGTTCGCCGAGCATTGCTCGGTCCTCTGGGCTGAGCTGAGCCCAGAGCCGGCCGGAAACCAGGCCAACGACTGGGAACATCATGTGGTTGCTCTGCACCAGCACGCTGCCGCGCTCATACAGCCGCAGCTTCCAGACCAGCTCCAGATCGGCGTCAACGCCGTCGACCTGACCGTTGGCCAACGCGTCGTATACATCGGGTAGCGGCATCGGAGTCGAGGCCGCGCCAAGCAGCTGATAAAAATCTTTAACCGGCGCAAAGGGCGTAATACGCATTTTTCGGCCATTAATCGCGGCGATGCTGTTGGTCGGGTAAGCATTGAGCATCAAACGCATGCCTGCAGTGCCATAGCCCAGGCCCACAACACCAGCCTCCGCCGGCAACTTGTCGAGCAGGCCCTGTGCCGTCGGGCCATTCAGTAATGTGCCGGCCTGTTTGACGTTGTGCACGAGGTAGGGGGCATAGAGCACGCCAAAATCGGGGATGCGGTTGGTGATCTCGGCCGTGGTCATGAAGGCCATGTCCAGTGCCCCGGTTTGTAGTTGCTGCAGCATCCGCGCCTCGCTGCCAAGCTGGCCGGCCGGGAAGATGGTGATGCTGTAGTTGCCGTCGGAGCGTTCTCGCAGATCGTTGCCCATGGCTGTGGCCGCGACGGACCAGGCGTGGGTTCCCGGCACGATCAGGCCCAGCCTCAGGTCCTTGGCGCTCGCTGCTGCACTGAACACGAAGGCTGCTGCAGCGAAGATGACACCCATCATTTTTGTTCTTGTCTTCATTGGATTTCTCCTTGGGTAGTGTGGATCACATCAGACGATCTATTGTTAGGCAGGACTGCTATAGCGATGGAAAGGCAATGGTGAGCCACGCCCCCCCGCTGAGGGGGCTGTCGAGCGCCAGGCACCTTTCAGGGCGGGTCATCAGCTCGGTTCATGACGGCTCTCCGCCGTCGTTTCAGCCAAGACTCGCTGACGCCAGTCACCTGCCGCGTCATCTATTACCTGGGCAAGATCCACCTCTGACTCGCCTGGCACCTGGATTCTCAGAAACTTGAACGACGGCGCACTGAGCGGCACCGTGGCATCGAACCCCAACTTGGAGCCCACGCCTTCACGGGTGGAGGGGTCGAGCTTGGAACCTTGCGACTCGTGGATCTGCACCAGGTCGCGATCGGCCTGGAAGCGCGTGGCGATCGCCCACTCCACTTCGCTCGGGTTGTGGATATCCACATCCAAATCGACCACGGTGACGTGTTTGATGTCGTAGTGACCGCCGAGGGCGCCGAGGATCACGTTCTTCGCCTCACCCTCGGAGCGTTTGTCGATCTGCACGTAGAGGTGGTAGCGGCACACCCCGCCCTTGGCCAGGTGCACGTCGCGCACGCAGGGAAAGCTGCGGCGCAGATGGGCGAGCATGCTTGCCTCGCGCGGGATACCCCCGAGCAGCAGGTGCTCGAGACCGCCGCCGACGATGGTGTGGAAGATCGGCGCGCGGCGGTGGGTGATGGCGTCAACCTCGATCACGTGGCGCTCGGCGCGCTCGCCGTAGTACTGTGGGAATTCACCGAACGGGCCTTCCATTTCCCGCGCCTTGGCCAGCAGGCGGCCCTCTATGACGATCTCGGCCTCGGCCGGCACGCGGATCCGGTTGGTCACACAACGCGCCACCGGCAATGGCCGTCCGTGCAGGGCGCCGGCAATTTCCAGTTCATCGTGATCGATCGGCACGATGGCCTGGGAAGCCAACAGGGTCAGCGGGTCGGCGCCGATCACCACCGCCACCTCCAGGTCCTCGCCGCGTGCTTCCACCTCTTGAAAGAACGCCAGGGCATGGCGCGGCAACAACAGCGCACCGAGGCGGTTCGGGCTACTCACCTGAAGGCGGTGGATAGAGACGTTCTGCACCCCGGTGCGCGGGTTGCGGGTGATCAGCAGGCCGGCGGTGATGTAGGGGCCACTGTCGTGCTCGTTATGAGTGGGGATCGGCAACTGTTTGTTCAGGTCGACTTCACGGTGCACCACCTGCTGGCACGGCGCATCGAAGATTTCATACCAGGGCAGCGGATTGAGGCTGGCCTGTTCGAAACGTGCCAGCACCTCGCCGGGCTCGACGCCCATCGCCTCGGCCATCCACTGACGATCGGAGAGCAGACCGGATACCACCGGGATCGTATGACCACTAGGCTCGGGGAACAACGAGGCACTTTTTCCGTCCAGACGATTGGCAATCGCCGCAATGCCGAAACACAAGTCCACGCCGGGGTGGATCACTGCCAGGCGTTGGTGCCGCTGCAGATGGTCAAGCCAGCCGCGCAGACAGCTGCCTGCTGGCAAGGCTCCGTCGGTAGCTGGTGTGGGAGTGGTCACAGGCTGCATGGCCGTACCTCGTTGTTATTGTTTTGGCGACTTGTCGTGTTGCTGGGCGACATGTCGGTTAAGGGTTTCCGCCCGTGGCGGGGTGTGCGCTCAGCGCCCCTGCTGTCGCTCGGTCGAGGACAGAGGCAGAGGCAGGGCCGCTTGGGCATGCAGGGGGTACAACAGCGCTAGGTTTTTTCACGGCGCAATCTCCATTGTTGTTGTTTGAAATCGCTGGGCCAGTTCTCACCCTAAAAGTACGGAGGAGGATTTTCTATTAACTAATATTGATGCCACCTATCAGCCCTGATAACGAGGGGCAGCAGGCTTGCTGCACCCCGTCACCTGAGCTTCATCGTGTGGGCAGCCCAGGCTGCCCTGCCTTACCAAGTCAATGAACACTTTCCCTGTCGACTGCCGGTTTGTGTTTGCATCTGATTCATGTGCAGAGGGCGCCGACTGGAGAAAAAAGGCCCGCGAGGGCGGGCCAAGCCATCACCCGGGCTACCGGGAAGGGCTCAAAATAACGCTAGGGTGTAGTTGAGGATCAGCCGATTCTCGTCGACGTCGCTGCGGTAGTTGGAACGCGCGGTGACGTTGCGCACCTTCACCCCCAGGCCCTTGAGCGAACCGCTCTGCACCACGTAGCCGACGTCCAGGTCGCGCTCCCACTCCTTGCCCTCGAAACCGCGGCCGGTGTCGACGTTG
>NZ_JAWVXU010000025.1:0-49834 GCF_033723075.1 Pseudomonas sp. | reverse complement strand
GGCCCCCTACGTCATGCCCAAGGCCCGCACCGGCCTGCGCATGGGCCACGCCCAGCTGGTCGACAGCATGATCAGCGACGGCTTGTGGGACGCCTTCAATGACTACCACATGGGCATCACCGCCGAAAACCTGGTCGAGAAGTACGGGATTTCCCGTGAGGCCCAGGATGCCTTCGCCGCCGAGTCGCAGCGCAAGGCCTGCGCCGCCATCGAGGCCGGTCGTTTCAAGGATGAAATCACCCCGATCCTGATTCCCCAGCGCAAGGGCGAGCCGCTCAGCTTCGCCACCGACGAGCAGCCGCGCGCCAGCACCACTGCCGAATCCTTGGCCAAGCTCAAACCGGCGTTCAAGAAAGACGGCAGCGTCACCGCCGGCAATGCCTCCAGCCTCAACGACGGCGCCGCCGCGGTGCTGCTGATGAGCGCGGAAAAAGCCCAGGCCCTCGGTCTGCCGGTGCTGGCGCGTATCGCCGGCTACGCCAACGCCGGCGTCGATCCGGCGATCATGGGCATCGGCCCGGTCTCCGCCACCCAGCGCTGCCTGGCCAAGGCCGGCTGGAGCCTGGAGCAACTGGACCTGATCGAGGCCAACGAAGCCTTCGCCGCCCAGGCCCTGGCCGTCGGCAAGGAACTGCAGTGGGACGCCAGCAAGGTCAACGTCAACGGTGGCGCCATTGCCATCGGCCACCCGATCGGCGGTTCCGGCTGCCGGATTCTGGTGACCCTGCTGCACGAGATGATCAAGCGCGATGCCCACAAGGGCCTGGCCACCCTGTGTATCGGCGGCGGGCAGGGCGTGGCCCTGGCGATCGAACGCTAAGCCTGCGGTGCGCGCAGCGCACCCTACTGAAAACGCCGGCCCCGCAACGATTGCAGGCGCCGGCGTTTTTCTTGGTCATGCCCCCGGCCGAGCAAGCATAGGGCCGGTACTCGTAGGTTGGCGCAGGATAAAAAGGCTAGGTCCCAATTGCCTGTTGTGACAATTCTGTAGGGTGCGCTGTGCGCACCAAGAGCCTCCGGCTGCGCAGGTGCATGCGGCGCACCCTACCCAGACGCGGGCTGCCACCTGATCTCGCAGGCAGGAGCGACTCACGCACCAGCTGATTGGGGCGGAGCCATAAAAAAGGCCGCGCTGCTGTGCCGCGCGGTCAAGGAGGGGAAACGCTCGTTCCTATTCAGCCGGTCGCTCTCTGGAGCAAGGCCCGCGCCACCCGCGAGCCGTTGGGCTTGTCCAGCACCGCGCAGATACGCGCCCCGGCCTGGATCAGCAGATCCATATCGATACCGCTGCCGATGCCCAGGCCGTTGAGCAGATAGAGCACATCCTCGGTCGCGACATTGCCGGTGGCGCCTTTGGCATAGGGGCAGCCGCCGAGGCCGGCGACCGAGCTGTCGAACACGGCGATGCCTTCCAGCAGGCTGGCGTAGATATTGGCCAGGGCCTGGCCGTAGGTGTCGTGGAAATGCCCGGCCAGCTTGTTGCGCGGTACCTTGCTGCCGACTACCTCGATCAAGCGCCGGGTTTCTCCGGCGGTGCCGGCGCCGATGGTGTCGCCGAGGGAGATCTCGTAGCAGCCCATGTGGTAAAGCTCGCGAGCCACATCCGCCACTTGGTCGGGGGCGATGGTGCCCTCGTACGGGCAGCCGAGCACGCAGGACACGTAGCCGCGCACGCGAATGCCCTGCTGCTTGGCGGCGTCCATCAAGGGCAGGAAACGCTCAAGGCTTTCGCCGATCGAGCAGTTGATGTTCTTCTGCGAGAAGGACTCGGAGGCGGCGGCGAATACCGCCACTTCCTTGACTCCGGCCTGCAGTGCCGCTTCGAAGCCCTTGAGGTTGGGGGCCAGGGCGGCGTAGGTGACGCCGGGCAGCTGCTGGACCCGGGCGAAGACCTCGGCGCTGCCGGCCATCTGCGGCACCCACTTGGGCGAGACGAAGCTGCCGACTTCGATATAGCGCAAACCGGCGGCGGACAGGTCATCGACCAGACGTACCTTGTCGGCCACGCCGATCGGCTGTTTTTCGTTCTGCAGGCCGTCGCGCGGGCCGACTTCGACCAGGCGCACCTGTTGAGGCAAATTCATTTGGCGTCTCCTCGGCATTTGGGGGAGCAATGGTGCGCACAGCGCACCCTACGATTGAGTGCGCTGCGCAGAATGTCATGATCGCACCGATCATTGCGCTCGGGCTTCTTCCAGCTCGACCAGCACGGCGCCTTCGCCGACCATCTCGCCTTCGCTGCAATACAGCGCCTTGACCGTGCCGGCATGCGGCGCGCGGATGCTGTGCTCCATCTTCATCGCCTCCAGCACCACCAGGGCGGTGCCGGCCTCGACCTGCTGGCCGGCTTCGACCAGTACGCGGACGATGCTGCCGTTCATCGGTGCGATCAGGCCACCGTGATGACTGTGGCTGGCTTCTACTTCGGCGATCGGGTCGAGCTGGCTGACGGCGTGCAGGTCGCCCTGCCATTCCAGATAGAGGGTGTCGCCCTGGCGGATGGCATGCAGGCGCCGTTGCAGTGCGTCTGGCTGAACCTCGGTGTCTCGCGGGCTGCTGCACAACAGCGTCTCGCCCTGCAGCCGGGCGACGCCGCAGGCGCGCACCTTTTGCGTGACGCCGTCGCAGGCCAAGTGCAGGTCGATTTCAGCCGGCAGGCCGGCGCGCCAGCCACTGGTGGCGGCCCAGGGCGAATGGAAGTCTTCGTGCTTGCGCCGTAGCGGCTCGCTCTGGGCGAAGGCGTCGCCAGCCAGTTGCCAGAACTCGGCGGGCAGCTCGCTTGGCGGCGGCAGCAGCTGCGCTTCGTAGCGCGGGATAAAGCCGGTATCCAGTTCGGCATCGGCGAAGGCCGGGTGGGCCAGCACGCGACGCAGAAACGCCAGGTTGGTCTTGACCCCGCCGATGCAGGTTTCATTGAGCATGGCCAGCAGGCGCAGGCGTGCTTCCTCGCGGTTGTCGCCCCAGGCGATCAGCTTGCCGAGCATCGGGTCATAGAAGGGCGAGACCTCGTCACCTTCGGCTACGCCCGTATCGACGCGGCGACCCGGGCCGGCCGCGGGTTCGCGGTACAGGCTCAAGTGCCCGGTGGACGGCAGGAAGTCGTGCTCCGGGTCTTCGGCATACAGGCGCACTTCGATGGCGTGGCCGATCAAGGGCACCTGCTGCTGGGTCAGCGGCAGCGGCTCGCCACGGGCGACGCGGATCTGCCAGGCGACCAGGTCGAGGCCGGTGATGGCCTCGGTGACCGGGTGCTCGACCTGCAGGCGGGTGTTCATCTCCATGAAGAAGAAGTCGCCGCGCTCATCCAGCAGAAATTCCACGGTACCGGCGCCGACATAGCCGATGGCCTGGGCCGCCTTGACCGCGGCCTCGCCCATGGCGCGCCGCAGTTCCGGGCTGAGGCCCGGTGCCGGCGCCTCTTCGACCACCTTCTGGTGGCGGCGCTGGATCGAGCAGTCGCGCTCGTTGAGGTACAGGCAGTGGCCGTGCTGGTCGGCGAACACCTGGATCTCCACGTGGCGCGGCTTGAGCACGTACTTTTCCACCAGCATGCGCGAATCGCCGAACGAGGACTGTGCCTCGCGCTGGGCGCTGGCCAGGGCCTCGGCCAGCTCGCTTTCGCGTTCGACCACCTTCATGCCCTTGCCGCCACCGCCGGCGGTGGCCTTGAGCAGTACCGGGTAGCCGATGACTTCGGCGGCGGCGCGGAAGGTCTCGATATCCTGGGCGTCGCCGTGGTAACCGGGCACCAGGGGCACGCCGGCGGCCTCCATCAGGGCCTTGGCGGCGGACTTGCTGCCCATGGCGTCGATGGCGCTGGCGGGCGGGCCGAGGAACAGCAGGCCGGCCTGTTCAATGGCGCGGGCGAAACCAGCGTTCTCCGAGAGAAAGCCATAGCCCGGGTGGATGGCCTGGGCACCGCTGGCCTTGGCCGCTGCGATCAGGGCGTCGATACGCAGGTAGCTGTCGGCCGGCTTGGCGCCGCCCAGGTCGATGGCCATGTCCGCCTCGCGCACGTGGCGGGCGTTACGGTCGATGGCACTGTGCACCGCCACGCTCTTGATGCCCATGGCCTTGGCTGTGCGCATGACGCGGCAGGCGATTTCGCCGCGGTTGGCGATCAGCAGGGTGTCGATGTGCGTGAGGCTCATGCTTGTTGCTCCTGCCAGAGGGATTGGCGTTTATCGAGCCAGCTGTCGCACTGGACGGTATGGAGCACTGGATCGCGAGGAGTAGTCATTGTTGCTCCTGCCAGCTGGGTTTGCGTTTATCCAGGAAGGCGCGCAAGCCTTCCTGGCCTTCGGCGCTGACGCGGATACGGGCGATGGCGTTTTCGGTATAACGGCGCAGGGCGGGGGTGAGCACGCCGCTGGCGACTTCCTTGAGCAGGTCCTTGCTCGCCTGCATCGCCTGGGGGCTGTTGAGCAGCAGGTTGGCGATCCAGTCGTTGACTGCGTCGTCCAGCGCATCGGCCGGGTAGCTCTCGGCCAACAGGCCCAGCTCACGGGCGCGCTCGCCGCTGAAGCGTTCGGCGGTCAGGGCATAGCGGCGCGCCGCGCGTTCGCCGATGGCCTGCACGACGAAGGGACTGATTACCGCCGGGGCCAGGCCGATGCGCACCTCCGACAGGCACAGCTGGGCATCAATGGCACCGATGGCCATGTCGCAGCAACTGATCAGGCCCAGCGCACCGCCGAAGGCCGCACCCTGGACCACGGCCAGGGTCGGGATCTTCACTTGGTAGAGGTTGTGCATCAGCTCGGCCAGTTCGCGCGAGTCGGCCAGGTTGGCGTTGTAGTCGAGGGTCGCCGCGTGCTGCATCCAGGCCAGGTCGGCGCCGGCGGAAAAGTGCTTGCCGCGCCCGCGCAGCAGGAGGAAGCGCAGGCTCTTGTCGGCCTGCACCTCATCGAGGGCGAGGATCAGCTCGCGGATCATCTCGGCGTTGAAGGCGTTGTTCTTGTCGGCGCGATTCAGCCAGAGGGTGGCGAAACCGCGGGGGTCTTGTTCCAGTTCGATGGTGCTGAAGTCGGTCATGATCGATTCCGTAGGGTGCGCCGTGCGCACCGATACATTGAACAATGGTGCGCGCGGCCTAGGCGGCCCCGCGCGCCCCTACATGCGGAATACGCCAAAGCTGGTCGGCTCGATCGGCGCGTTGAGGCTGGCGGACAGCGCCAGGCCGAGCACCTCGCGGGTCTGCGCCGGGTCGATGACGCCGTCGTCCCACAGCCGGGCGCTGGAGTAGTAGGGGTGACCCTGGCGCTCGTACTGTTCGAGGATCGGCTGCTTGAGTTTGGCTTCGTCCTCGGCGGAAAAGCGCTGCCCGGCGCGTTCGGCCTGTTCGTGCTTGACCTGGACCAGCACCCCGGCGGCCTGTTCGGCGCCCATCACGCCGATCCGCGCGTTCGGCCACATCCACAGGAAGCGTGGATCGTAGGCGCGGCCGCACATGCCATAGTTGCCGGCGCCGAAGCTGCCGCCGATGATCACGGTGAACTTCGGCACCTTGGCGCAGGCCACCGCGTTGACCAGCTTGGCGCCGTGCTTGGCGATGCCGCCGGCCTCGTACTTCTGGCCGACCATGAAGCCGGTGATGTTCTGCAGGAACAGCAGGGGGATGCCGCGCTGGCAGGCCAGTTCGATGAAATGCGCACCTTTCTGCGCCGATTCGGCGAACAAAATCCCGTTGTTGGCGAGGATCGCCACCGGATAGCCCTGGATATGGGCGAAGCCGCAGACCAGGGTGGCGCCGAACAGCGCCTTGAACTCGTCGAACACCGAGCCGTCGACGGTGCGCGCGATCACCTCGCGTACATCGAAGGGCTGCTTGGCGTCGGCCGGGATCACCCCGTACAGCTCCTCGGCGTCGTACAGCGGGGCGATCGGTGCGCGGTTGTTCAGCACCCCGAGCTTGCGCCAGTTGAGGTTGGCGATGCTGCGCCGGGCCAGGGCCAGGGCGTGTTCGTCGTTGTCGGCGTAGTGGTCGGCGACCCCCGAGGTCTTGCAGTGCACATCGGCGCCACCGAGGTCCTCGGCGCTGACCACCTCGCCGGTGGCGGCCTTCACCAGCGGCGGGCCGGCGAGGAAGATGGTCGCCTGGTTGCGCACCATGATCGCCTCGTCGGCCATCGCTGGCACATAGGCGCCGCCGGCGGTGCAGGAACCCATGACCACGGCGATCTGCGGGATGCCCATGGCGCTCATGTTGGCCTGGTTGAAGAAGATCCGGCCGAAGTGTTCGCGGTCGGGGAATACCTCGTCCTGGCGCGGCAGGTTGGCGCCGCCGGAATCCACCAGGTAGATGCACGGCAGGCGGTTCTGCTGGGCGATGGTCTGGGCGCGCAGGTGCTTCTTCACGGTCAGCGGGTAGTAGCTGCCGCCTTTCACCGTGGCGTCGTTGGCCACGATCATGCACTCGACGCCTTCGACCCGACCGATGCCGGCGATCACCCCGGCGGCGGGTACTTCTTCGCCGTAGACGCCATGGGCCGCCAGTTGGCCGATCTCGAGAAACGGCGAGCCGATATCCAGCAGGCGGTTGATCCGTTCGCGCGGCAGCAGCTTGCCGCGCGAGCAATGCCGGTGCTGGGCATTCTCGCCGCCGCCTTCATGGACGCGGGCGAGCAGGGCGCGCAGGTCATCGACCTGGGCGAGCATGGCCGCGCTGTTGGTGGCGAATTCCGGCGAGCGGCTGTTGATCTGGGTGTGCAGGATGGCCATCAGTGACTCCGATACCGTAATCCGTAGGGTGGATGACGCTTTATCCATCCACCGGCTTTGGTGGAAAACGCTTCGCGGTTTTCCACCCTACGCGGGCAAGCGCCTTATTTGGTCTCGTTGAACAGCTCGCGGCCGATCAGCATGCGTCTAATTTCGCTGGTGCCGGCGCCGATTTCGTAGAGCTTGGCGTCGCGCAGCAAACGGCCGGTGGGGAATTCGTTGATGTAACCGTTGCCGCCGAGGATCTGGATCGCATCCAGGGCCATCTGGGTGGCGCGCTCGGCGCTATACAGAATCACCCCGGCGGCGTCCTTGCGCGTGGTCTCGCCACGGTCGCAGGCCTGGGCCACGGCATACAGGTAGGCGCGGCTGGCGTTGAGCTGGGTGTACATGTCGGCCACCTTGCCCTGAATCAGCTGGAACTCGCCGATGCTCTGGCCGAACTGCTTGCGGTCGTGGATGTAGGGCACGATCACGTCCATGCACGCCTGCATGATCCCGGTCGGGCCGCCGGAGAGCACCACGCGCTCGTAATCCAGGCCACTCATCAGTACCCGCACGCCGCCATTGAGCTGGCCGAGGATGTTCTCTTCCGGCACCTCGACGTCATCGAAGAACAGCTCGCAGGTATTGGAGCCGCGCATGCCGAGCTTGTCGAACTTGCTGCCACGGGAGAAACCCTTCCAGTCGCGCTCGACGATAAAGGCGCTGATGCCGTGCGCGCCCTTATCCAGATCGGTCTTGGCGTAGATCACGTAGGTGTTGGCATCCGGGCCGTTAGTGATCCAGGTCTTGCTGCCGTTGAGCACATAGCGGTCGCCCTTCTTGTCGGCGCGCAGCTTCATCGACACCACATCCGAGCCGGCATTCGGTTCGCTCATGGCCAGGGCGCCGACATGCTCGCCGGACACCAGCTTGGGCAGGTACCTGGCCTTCTGCTCGGCCGTGCCGTTGCGCTTGATCTGGTTGACGCAGAGGTTGGAGTGGGCGCCATAGGAGAGGGCAACCGAGGCCGAACCGCGGCTGATCTCCTCCATGGCGATCACATGGGCCAGGTAGCCGAGGCCGGAACCGCCGTACTCCTCGTCGACGGTGATGCCGAGCAGGCCCATGTCACCGAGTTTGCGCCACATGTCCGCCGGGAACAGATTGTCGCTGTCGATGGCGGCCGCGCGTGGGGCCAGCTCACGAGCGACGAAGGCCTGGGTCTGCTCGCGCAGCATGTCGATGGTTTCGCCGAGGGCGAAGTTGAGGGACGGATAGCTCATGGTTCCACCTGTAATATTTGTTCTGAGGTTTAGGCTGTAATACCTTGTTTCTTATCTGTTTCAGCTAGGGCGTTGAGGCAGCGCTCTTCGGCGGTATCCAGTTCCAGCTGCATCTGCTGAATGTCCAGCAGCTGCTGCTGCAGCTGGTTGCGCCGTTCGGCGATCTTGACCATGAAGGTTTCCAGCTGTTTGCGGTTGCCGTGCACCGGGTCGTACAGCTCGATCAGCTCCTTGCACTCGGCCAGGGAAAAGCCGATGCGCTTGCCGCGCAGAATCAGCTTCAGCGCGACCTTGTCCTTGCCGCTGTAGATGCGCTCCTGGCCGCGTCGCTCGGGGATGAGCATGCCTTGCTCCTCGTAGAAGCGGATGGCGCGGGTGGTGATGTCCAGCTCGCGGGCCAGGTCGGAGATGCTGTAGGTCGCTGCCATGGGCGTTGTCTCGTTGATTTACCTTTACGTTAACGTAAAGCTGAAAGGGCGCGACGTCAACAGGCATTTCGCCAACGCCGCAGAGTTAATCTGATTTATAGCTTTCGATTAAACCCATATTTAATAAGTAGATAGATGAATAATATAAAGTTTTAGGTGAGGAGTGTGCCGGTGATGGCGACGATCTGGCGGTGGTCACGCCCAGCCTGGGAACCGCGCGGGCAACGAAAGTCGAAGGGGATGGGCGCGGTGGGCTGAGGTTCGAGCGCGAGCCGGCCGGTCAAGGCTGAGGTAGTTGTGGCGAATCGCCAGTGGGCGCTGATCGACGCAGCAGCATATACACCCCTAGCGCCGCGACGACGACCAGCCCCAGGTCTTCGTTGACACCCAGCGCAAGCGCCGCGGTCGATCCGATGAGGGCCCATGCCAAGGGTGCCAGCACAACGATCCTGGGCAGGTTGGGGGCCGCCATCAGCAGCAGGCCGAAGGTGAAGAGGGTGGTCGGGCAAGGCAGTCCGAATGTCGGGGACGCCGGGTAGCGATGGCCGATATAGGCGCCTATAGCCGGATAGATCAGCAGGGCGAATACGATCTGGATCAGGCCGGCAACACTGCGGACAGACAGGCCTGGCTGGAACTGCAACGCCCTGCGGATGCCACCCTGCCAGGCGAAGGCCGTGGCGGCGACCAGCGACACTGCGGCAAAGAAAGGGGCCGCGGGATTAATGCTCCAGAAGAATGCCAGGTGGTAAGCCAGCGCCTGCCAGGTCCAGAGCAACGCCAGCCCCCAGGAAACCAGGCGCCCCGCACGCCGAGGAGCCCACAGCACGACTGCGAGCATGGCCATGGCGAGGGCGTTCAGCGCGATCTGCGCGGGCCACAGGGCAAGGTTGTAGGCCGCGAAGACCTCGAAGAATTGCTCTTGGCTGAATGGCAGATTCATTCCCGGATCCCTCGGCAGCGCTCAGCGACTCCAAGGAGCGCCTTCTCCGGCAGGGTATCCGCTTTTGCGCCCCAGCTGCTATTGCCCCACCTTGCTCTGCGGCATGTTCAGTCACGCTCCGGTGCACCGAGCGGGAAGAGCGGGCGGTAGGGCCGCGCCTCGTCCACTGCCCGGGCGAAGGAAGGCCTCGCCAACAGGCGCTGCCGATAGGCATGAACGTTTTCGAATCCCTCGTCTATCCGGTGGCTCCAGTCGGCATAGAACAGTGCAGGTGCGGCCGCGCAGTCGGCGAGACTGAAGGCGTCGCCTGCCGCCCATTTGCGCCCGGCCATCGCCTGATCGAGCCAGCGGTAGGCGGTCTCGAGCATCGTGCGTGCGTCACCGACCCCATGGCGGTCGCGCTGCGCTGCCGGGCGCAGGCTGTCGAAGACGATCTTCTGCTGCGGGGTGGAGACGTAGTTGTCGAAGAAGCGGTCCATGAAGCGCACCTCGAGCGCTGCGCGTGCATCCGCAGGGAGCAAACGCACCGACCCCGGATGCTGGAGGTCCAGGTGTTCGATGATGATGCTCGCCTCGGCCAGTGTACGGCCGTCGTCCACCAGCACCGGAAAGCGCTTGAGCGGCCACAGCGCTTCCAGCTCCGCGACCGCCTGCGGGCTGTCTGGCGCGAGCATGCGCCACTCGAAGGGGGTGGCGTTCTCGTACAGGGCGATCAGAACCTTCTGGCAGTAGGAAGAGAAGGGGTGGGCGTAGAGTTTCATGGTCATCTTCGACTCCTCGATTTTTCGGCCTCTCGGGCCAGGCGGCCCCGGGTCCGTACGTTCTGGTCGTCTGGGCCGGGGCGAAATCGACAATGCGTAGCAACCGAGCAGTCGAGCAGTCGAGCCCGGGCGGGCCCGATCTGCAGCGATTTCGCTTCGCTGCCACTCAGGGCGCGGCGTCGACCCGTAGCGCCTTGTCGCACGTTCGGTCAGGGGCTACCCGGATCGGCACGCTATTCGACCTTCGCGGGACTGGACAGGTAAAAACGCTTGCTTTACGTTAACGTCAACGTAAGTTCGGTTTGCGCCGTCGAGCCTGTCGTGGCGACGCGCAGCCGGCGGCTCGGCGTCTATCCCACTACAAGCACAAGAAGGGAAAGCCCATGCAGCAACTCAGTTATACCTGTGGTCCGCAAGACCAGCCGTTGTTGGCCATGACCATCGGTCAGGCGTTCGATGACACCGTGGCGCGCTTCGCCAGCCGCGAGGCTCTGGTGGTGCGGCATCAGCGGTTGCGTTACAGCTGGAGCGAATTGGCCGAGCAGGTCGACCGCTGCGCGCGCGCCTTGCTGGCGCTGGGCGTGCAGGTTGGCGACCGGGTCGGCATCTGGGCGCCGAACTGCGCCGAGTGGTGCATCACTCAGTTTGCCAGCGCCAAGGTCGGCGCTATCCTGGTCACTATCAACCCGGCCTATCGCGGCAGCGAGCTGGACTACGCCCTGCAGCAGTCCGGCTGCCGCTGGCTGATCTGCGCCGATGGGTTCAAGACCTCCGATTACCACGCCACGCTGGTGCAGCTGTTGCCGGAGTTGGCTGCCAGCCAGCCGGGAGCCCTGCACAGCGCCCGCCTGCCGCAGCTGCACGGGCTGATCAGCCTGGCCGACCGGGCGCCGGCCGGCTTCCTCTGCTGGCATGAGCTGGCGGGTCTCGCCACCGGTGTCGGCGCGGCGCACCTGGCCAAGCGCCAGGCGCTGCTGCAGTTCGACGAGCCGATCAATATCCAGTACACCTCGGGCACTACCGGCTCGCCCAAGGGCGCGACCCTCAGCCACTACAACATTCTCAACAACGGCTTTATGGTCGGCGAGAGCCTTGGCCTGACAGAACACGACCGCCTGGTGATCCCGGTGCCGCTGTACCACTGCTTCGGCATGGTCATGGGCAATCTCGGCTGCCTGACTCACGGCAGCACCATGATCTACCCGGCGCCGAGTTTCGAGGCGGAGGCCACCCTGTTGGCCGTGGCAGAAGAAAAAGCCACGGCGCTGTATGGCGTGCCGACCATGTTCATCGCCGAGCTGGATCACCCTGGGCGCGCCGAGTTCGACCTGTCCAGTCTGCGCACCGGGATCATGGCCGGCGCCACCTGCCCGATCGAGGTGATGAGGCGAGTGATCGACGAGATGCACATGCGCGAGGTGCAGATCGCCTACGGCATGACCGAAACCAGCCCGGTGTCGCTGCAAACAGCCGCCGACGACGACCTGGACATGCGCGTGACCAGCGTCGGGCGCACCCAACCGCAGCTGGAAAGCAAGATCGTCGACGGCGATGGGCGGATCCTGCCGCGCGGCCAGACCGGCGAGCTGTGCACCCGCGGCTACAGCGTGATGCTCGGCTACTGGAACAACCCGCAGGCCACCGCCGAGGCCATCGACCCGGGACGCTGGATGCACAGCGGCGACCTGGCAGTGATGGACGCGCAGGGCTATGTGCGTATCGTCGGCCGGAGCAAGGACATGATCATTCGCGGCGGCGAAAACATCTACCCGCGCGAGATCGAGGAGTTTCTGTTCGGCCATCCGGCGGTGGCGGACGTACAGGTGATCGGCATACCGGATCTCAAGTACGGCGAGGAGATCGCCGTGTGGGTCAAGCTGCACCCTGGCCACGATTGCTGTGCCGATGAGCTGCGTGCGTACTGCAAGGCCAGCATTGCCCACTTCAAGGTGCCGCGCTACGTCAAGTTCGTCGACGAGTTCCCCATGACCGTAACCGGAAAAGTGCAGAAATTTCGCATGCGCGAAGTCATGCTGGCCGAGCTGGACACGACCGCTGCACAGTAGATTATTGAGGGGTGGGCGCTTTGCCGCGACCCGCCCTGACCAGCATCCAGATAAGGAGGAGCTGTTATGACCACGCAACCCGATCCGGTAGTTATCGTCAGCGCCGCGCGCACGCCGATGGGCGCTTTCCTCGGCGACTTCAAGGAGGTCACGGCCGCCGAACTGGGCGCCGCGGCGATCCGCGCGACCCTCGAGCGCGCCAGTCTGGCCAGCGATGCGGTGGACGAGGTGATCATGGGCTGCGTGCTGCAGGCCGGCCAAGGTCAGGCCCCGGCGCGCCAGGCGGCGCTGGGCGCGGGCCTGGCGCAGGGCACGGTGTGCTCGACGGTGAACAAGATGTGCGGCTCGGGGATGAAGGCGGCGATGTTCGGCCATGACCTGCTGCTCGCCGGCAGCGCCAATGTGGTGGTGGCCGGCGGCATGGAGAGCATGTCCAACGCGCCCTACCTGCTGGAGCGGGCGCGCAGCGGCTATCGCATGGGCCATGGGCGGGTGCTCGACCATATGTTCCTCGACGGCCTGGAAGACGCCTACGACAAGGGCCGGCTGATGGGCACTTTTGCCGAGGACTGCGCCCAGGCCTATGGCTTCAGCCGCGAGCAGCAGGACGCCTTTGCCATCGCCTCGCTGAGCCGTGCGCAGCAGGCCATGGCCGAAGGGCGCTTCGCCGCGGAGATCACCGCAGTCGAGGCCCGGCAAGGTCGCGAACTGCGCCGCATCGACAGCGACGAGCAGCCGCCCAAGGCCCGCCCGGAGAAGATCCCGACCCTCAAGCCGGCCTTCCGCGAGGGCGGCAGCGTGACCGCGGCCAATGCCAGTTCGATCTCCGATGGCGCCGCCGCGCTGCTGCTGATGCGCCTGTCCGAGGCGGAGAAACGCGGGCTGACGCCACTGGCGGCGATCCGCGGGCATGCCACCTTCGCCCAGGCGCCGAACCTGTTCGCCACCGCGCCGGTCGGGGCCTTGCAACGCCTGATGGCGCGCAGCGGCTGGGCGCTGAACCAGGTCGACCTGTTCGAGATCAACGAGGCCTTCGCCGTGGTGCCGATGGCGGCCATGCGCGACCTCGACATCCCCCACGACAAGCTCAACGTGCATGGCGGCGCTTGCGCCCTCGGTCACCCGATCGGCGCGTCCGGCGCGCGGCTGTTGGTGACCCTGCTCAGCGCTCTGCAGCAGTACGATCTCAAGCGCGGCGTGGCCTCGCTGTGCATCGGCGGCGGCGAGGCCACGGCCATGGCCATCGAGTTGCTCAACTGAACCGGAGAGCCCCATGATTCCATCAGAACAAGACCTGCAGATCCGTGACATGGCCCGCCAGTTCGCCCAGGAGCGGCTCAAGCCCTTCGCCGCCGAGTGGGACCGCGAACACCGTTTCCCCAGCGAGGCCATCGCCGAGATGGGCCAGTTGGGCTTCATGGGCATGCTGGTGCCGGAAGACTGGGGCGGCGCGCAGACCGGCCACCTGGCCTACGCCATGGCCCTGGAGGAAATCGCCGCCGGCGATGGCGCCTGCTCGACCATCATGAGCGTGCACAACTCGGTGGGCTGCATGCCGATCCTCAAATACGGCAGCGATGAGCAGAAACAGCGCTTCCTCAGGCCGCTGGGCGAGGGCAGGATGCTCGGCGCCTTCGCCCTCACCGAACCCCAGGCCGGCTCGGATGCCAGCGACCTGCGCACCCGCGCCCGGCGCGACGGCGAGCACTATGTGCTCAACGGCAGCAAGCAGTTCATCACCTCCGGCAGCCACGCCGGCATGGTGATCGTCTTCGCCGTGACCGACCCGCAAGCCGGCAAGAAGGGCATCAGCGCCTTCATCGTGCCCACCGATACGCCCGGCTATTCGGTGGTGCGGGTCGAGGACAAGCTCGGCCAGCATGCCTCGGACACCTGCCAGATCCAGCTCGATGAGCTGCGCATCCCGGCCAGCTTGCGCCTGGGCGAGGAGGGCCAGGGCTACCGCATCGCCCTGGGCAACCTCGAGGGCGGGCGAATCGGCATCGCCGCCCAGGCGGTGGGCATGGCTCGCGCGGCCTTCGAGGCGGCGCGCGACTATGCCCACGAGCGGAAGACCTTCGGCAAGCCGATCATCGAGCACCAGGCGGTGGCGTTCCGCCTGGCCGACATGGCCACCCAGATCGCCGTGGCACGGCAGATGGTCCATCACGCCGCCAGCCTGCGCGAAGCCGGCTTGCCGTGCCTGACCGAGGCCTCGATGGCCAAGCTGTTCGCCTCGGAGATGGCCGAGCGGGTCTGCTCGGCGGCGCTGCAGACTCTGGGTGGCTACGGCTATCTCAAGGACTTTCCGCTGGAGCGGATCTACCGTGACGTGCGCGTGTGCCAGATCTACGAAGGCACCAGCGATGTGCAACGGCTGGTGATTGCGCGCAGTCTCTAGCGGGCCGTATCGCCTGCCAGGTCGCCTCGTGTGCACGGGGCTGCCAACTAGTCTTTGCGCGGCCTCGGCGGCGGCGGTGGGTTGATGCCCATGGACACATAAATGCTGGTGAAGGCCTCGACGCCGATATTGGCTGGCTTGACCCATTCCACCGGTACATAGAGCAGGCCGCCGCCGATGGGGATGGGGGCAGTGGGTACCAGCACGGCGTAATAGCTGCGGCCATCGATATCAATCGGGTTGGGATTGGACATCAGTGCCAGCACTGCAACCCCATCACCACCGAACAGACACCAGACCGGGCTCATGGCGTTGATGTCGGCGTCTTCCTTTTTCTCCAGCAGGGCGACAAAGCGATCCGCCAGGTTGTACAGCTTGCCAAACAGCGGAATGCGCCGCAGGGTCAGGTCGGTCAGCCATTTCAGCGGGCGGCGCAGCCCGAGTTGCACGCCCAGGCCCAGAACATAGATGCCCAGCAGCAGCGCCGCCGTACCCAGGGTGTACGCCAGGTAGGCGTTGCTGGCGAATGGCTGGCCCATGGCCTCAAACACCTGACCGATATAGCTGGACGGTCCGATTACCTGGTTCAACAGGCCGACCACCCAAGTCAGCAGCGTCAGGCTCAGGGCCAGCGGCAGCAAGACAATCAAGCCGGTTATCCAGGTGGTGAGGAGGGCGTTGGCGCTTTTCTTGAACATATGGATGAAATCCGGTCGAGTGGCGGTATCAGGCAGGCAGTTGCCCTGCTCAGGGTGGGATGGGCTACACAGTGCCAGGCATTCAGGCGATGGTTTTAAGGGTGAAGACGTCGGTGATCCGCTGCAGCTTGCCATCCCAGACGTAGCGCAGGTGCACGCCCTGGTGCGGAATGCTCGCCGCCGGCGGGCGGAACAGGGCGGCGCATTCGCCCGCGGGGTGGCGCACGCTGCGGTACAGCAGGCCCCAGGAACCTTGCTTGCGCCGTTCGGCTGCGAAGCGCTGGGCAATCGGGTAGGCGACCGGATCCGGGTCGTGCAGGTGCTCGTGGTCCTGGCGAATGTCGTCCAGCGCCTTGACCACCCGGCAGATGTAGGCGCGCAGGGTCAGTTCCAGGCTCGGCTCCCGGGTCGCGCGCAGGAAGCGCTCGCGGTGGTAGCGGGTTTCGGCCACCGCGGTGTGCAGGCTGTCGCCGCAGTAGTAGACGCCGTACTGGCCCGCGGTGAAGCGGCTGATCGCGCCGACATGGGTGAAGGCGGCCATCAACGGCGACGAACCGGGGCCGCTGACCCGATCCTCCGGGGCCACGTGAGCGAGCAGGCCGGCTTCTTCGCGCAGGCGATCATTGGTCAGGCCCTCGATCAGGAAGGCCTGTTCGAGGTCGGCTGCATCCAGTACATCCTCGAATACCGAGATCGGCGGAAAGGCGCTGGAGACCAGGCGATAGGCCCGCGGCCAGGCGGGCAGGGTCTGTCTCACCCCCTGACCCCATCGAGGTAGCGGCGCACGTCGGCGAGATCGACCACGCCGCCGGCAAGCATCCGATCGAGTGCGCTGTTGCCGTTGAATGGCGCCTCGCTGTTGGCTTTTCTCACCCACTCATAGGTCGAGGGCTTGTCGCCGAACAGGATGCGCAGGGACTTGTGAATGCCCATCAGGTAGGACACCCGTTCCATGGTGTCGCGGGGCAGGCGCACTTCCGGCAGCTGGCGATATTTGTACAGGGTGCTGCGGCCGATCGAACCCAGCAGCACCATCTGCTCCTCGACCGAGCAATGCCACTTGTCCATCAGGTTGAAGAAGAATTTAAGTGCGACCTGACCGGCCTTGGGTGACTCGATGTCGAGGTCTGGCGCGTTGCGTTGCGCGGTAGCAATCATGGTCTTTCCTCCACTTGTGGACTTGGTTTGAATTCTAGTCTTCATGCGGACAGTGCGCAATGGCTCGGGAACCGGCCTCGTCCGCGTCTGCTGGCGCTGCTCGGACTCGCCGTTACCCGCCGCAATGGCTAAGAGCAGCGCTCGGTAACCTTTCGTCGATTGCCCGGGAGGAGGCTTGTCGAGCACCTTGGTTAGCGCTAACATCGACTCAAACAACAAACGGCCCCGATCCAAGGGTGCCCTGGAGAACCCATGCAGACAGTCAATCCTGCCCCCGCCGTCACCGCGGCACGCCGTACCCTGGTGGTCATGGGCGTCAGTGGTTCCGGCAAGAGCGAGATCAGCCAGGCCGTGGCCCGCGAGCTTGCCTGGCGGCATATCGAAGCCGATCAGTTCCATCCCGAGGCAAACGTCGAGCGGATGCGCGCCGGCACTGCTCTCACCGATGACGACCGGATTCACTGGCTGGATGCGCTGATCGTCGAGATGCAGGCCGCACAAGCCGCAGGGGAGGGCTTCGTGCTTGCCTGTTCGGCACTCAAGCGCAGCTACCGCGAGCGTCTGCGCGCCGCCGTGCCAGGCTTGCAGTTCGCCCACCTGGATATCGATCGGACTACCGCCTTGCAGCGGGTAGGGGCTCGACCCGGGCATTTCATGCCGATCTCGCTGGTCGACAGCCAGTTCACCACCCTCGAATCGCCCAGCGGCGAACCCCATGTGTTCAGTGTCAGCGCCGCCCAGAGTCGCGCCGAGGTGGTCGCGCAGATCTGTGCCTGGGTGCGCCGCGATGCCACGGGTGAGGAGATCGAAGCGCAGGTGGATCTTTCTGCGCAGCCGTTTGATAGCGCTAACCATGGGCCGCAACTGACTGCCGAACCGATCTACAGCGGCGGACTGGCGCAGCTCTTCGACCGCCTCACCGACGGCCTGATGGCCGGGTTGATGGCCTTCATGGTGGTCGCCGTATTCATCAACGTCGTGCTGCGCTATGCCTTCGGCACCGGCTGGGCCGGCGCCGAGGAACTGTCGCGGCTGGCCTTCGTCTGGCTGGTGTTCGTCGGTGTCGCCTCGAGTATGCGCCGTGGCGAACTGATGACCTTTCGCATGATCCGCGACCGCTTTCCCCATGCCGTACGCCGTTTGGTCGACTCGGCCAGCTGGCTGCTGGTGATCGGCGCCAGTTTGCTCTCGGCCCTGGGCGCCTGGAGCCAGGTGCAGTACGGCTGGGGTAACCACAGCACGGTGGTCGGCTATCCGGTGGTGCTGGCGATGGTGCCGATATTGGCCAGCATGGTGGTGCTCGCGCTGCTGGCGCTGGTGCAACTGGTCAACGTCTGGCGCCGACCACGCGAGCAGAGCGCGGCGCTGGCCAATGTCACGGCCGACTGAGCGGATGTTCGCGTTGCATTCTTTCCATAACAAGATCGGGCACTGCCCACCGAGGACCCGCTGATGACTGTCGCTGTCTTCCTTGCTTCACTGCTGGGTTTCATGTCCTTCGGCATGCCCATCGCCTTCGCCCTGATTCTCACCGGTGCGGTGCTGATGTGGTATCTGCAGTTCTGGGACGTCCAGCTGCTGGCGCAGAACCTGCTCGCCGGCGCCGACAGCTTTCCGCTGCTGGCCGTACCCTTCTTTATCCTGGCCGGCGAGCTGATGAACGCTGGCGGCATTTCCAGACGCATCATCGCCATGGCCCAGGCCTACTTCGGCCACCTGCGCGGCGGCCTCGGTTATGTGGCGATCGCCGCGGCGGTGTTGCTGGCGAGCATGTCCGGCTCGGCTCTGGCCGATACCGCGGCGCTGGCCACCCTGTTGCTGCCGATGATGCGCCAGCGCGGCTACCCGCTGCATTCCTCGGCTGGCCTGGTCGCGGCCGGCGGCATCATCGCGCCGATCATTCCGCCGTCGATGCCCTTCGTGATCTACGGCGTGGTGACCAATACCTCGATCAGTCAGCTGTTCATGGCCGGTCTGGTGCCAGGCCTGATCATGGGCGTCGGCCTGATCTTCGCCTGGACCCTGATCGCCCGCGGCTTCACCGAGCCGACCCCGCCCAAGGCAAGCAAGGCCGAACGCCGCCATGTGCTGGTGGATGGCGCCGCGGCGCTGATGCTGCCGGTGATCATCGTAGGCGGCCTGCGCTTCGGTATCTTCACCCCGACCGAGGCGGCGGTGGTGGCGGCGGTCTATGCCCTGGCAGTGTCGACCCTGCTCTATCGCGAACTGAACTGGGCGGCGCTGAGCGAGACCCTGACCCGCGCCAGCCGCACCACCGCCTCGGTGATGTTCCTCTGCGCCGCGGCCACGGTGTCGGCCTATATGGTGACCCTGGCCCAGCTGCCCGAGGAAATCGGCGCCATGCTCGGCCCGTTGCTCGACCATCCGCATCTGCTGATGCTGGCGATCATGTTGCTGATGATCGCGGTGGGCATGGTCCTCGATCTGACCCCGACCATCCTGATTCTGGCGCCGGTGCTGGCACCTATCGCGATCAAGGCCGGTATCGATCCGGTGTATTTCGGCGTGATGTTCGTGCTAATTGGCTCCATCGGCCTGATCACCCCGCCGGTGGGCACGGTGCTCAATGTGGTCGGCGGTATCGGCAGGCTGCGCATGGAAATCCTGGTGCGCGGGGTGATGCCGTTCTTCCTCATCTACCTGTGCATTGTCGCGCTGCTGATCGCCTTCCCGGCCATTGTCACGGTGCCGTTGGCATGGTTGCGCTGATGTATTCCACGCCCGGCGGCACGCTGCCGGGCACCTTGTTGCACGTTGCACAAAAATAGTCGTTCTACTTCTCACAACAATAAGAGGCACTCGCTGATGAAACGTCCACTGATCACCGTTCTGGCTGCAGCCATGCTGTTCAGCCCGCTGGCCACACTCACTGCCCATGCCGATGAAGTCCGCTCGCGGATGATTCGCTTCGGCTATGGCCTTAACGAACAGAGCAACCAGGGCCGGGCGGCCAAGCTGTTCGCCGAGGAAGTCGCCAAGGCCTCCGAAGGCAAATTGAAGATGCGCACCTATGCCGCGGCCAGCCTTGGCTCGGACGATCAGATGCAGAGCGCGCTGATCGGCGGAGCCCAGGAAATGATGGTCGGCTCCACCGCCACCCTGGTCGGCATCACCAAGGAAATGGCGGTGTGGGATACGCCGTTCCTGTTCACCCGCGAGCAGCAGGCCGATGCGGTGCTGGATGGTCCGGTCGGGCGTCAGGTGATGGACAAGCTGGAAGAGAAGGGCCTGGTCGGCCTGGTGTACTGGGAGAACGGTTTCCGCAACATGACCAACAACACCCGGCCGATCACCAAACTGGAAGATTTCTCCGGGATCAAGCTGCGCGTGATGCCCAACCCGGTGTTTCTCGAGACCTTCAACCTGATGGGCGCCAACGCCGTGCCGCTGCCGTTCTCCGAGCTGTTCACCGCGCTGGAGACCCAGGCGGTGGATGGCCAGGAAAACCCCTTCAACACCATCCTCTCGTCGAAGTTCTTCGAGGTGCAGAAGTACCTGACCGTGACCAACCACGTCTACAGCCCGTGGATCGTCACCGCGTCCAAGCGCTGGTGGGACGGTCTGTCGCAGACCGAGCAGGGCATCATCATGGACGCGGCGATCAAGGCCCGCGACTTCGAGCGCCAGGACACCCGCGCCGAGGCGGCCAAGGCCCTGGCCCAGCTCAAGGACAACGGCATGCAGGTCAACCAGATCAGCGCCGACGAGGTGCAGCGCATGCGCGAACGGGCCCAACCGGCGATCCAGCAGGTGATCGATACGGTCGGCCAACCGCTGTTTGACCAGGTGCAGGCCGAGCTGGCCAAGGTACCTGAATAGGCGAGTCCATGGCGGTCAGCCGGCGGATGTCGGGCTGACCGCCGCGCCTGCTAGAATCGCCTGCCATTTCCAGGGAATTAGTCATGAGTCCACGCCGTCGTCGCTCCGCCGAGCGCGTCACCCTGTCCGATGTGGCCAAGGCCGCCGGCTGCTCGCTGATGTCCGCCTCGCGTGCGTTGTCGCAGCCGGAGCGGGTTTCCGATGCGCTGCGCGCGCAGGTCATGCAGGCGGCCAAGGCGCTGGGCTACGTGGCGAATCCGGCGGCGCGGGCGCTGGCCAGTTCCAAGTCGAACCTGGTGGCGGTGCTGATTCCGTCGCTGTCCAACTCGGTGTTCGTCGACACCGTCGAGGCGATCCAGGGGGTGCTGATGCCCGCCGGTTTCGAGATGATGATCGGCGTCAGCCACTATCGCCCCGACGAGGACGAACGCCTGCTGCGCTCCTACCTGGCGCACCAGCCGGCCGGCCTGTTGCTCACCGGCTTCGAACGCAGCGACACGGCGCGGGAGATTCTCGGCGGTTGCCGCGGCCCCATCGTCACCATGATGGAGTTGAGCGATGCCGAGGACGAATACTGCGTCGGCTTCTCGCAACTGGATGCCGGCGCGGCCATGACCAACGCGCTGATCGAGCGCGGCTACCGGCATATCGCCTTCGCCGCCGCCCAGCTCGACCCGCGCACCCTGCAGCGTGCAGAGGGTTATCGACAGTGCATGCGGGCCCACGGGCGTTACAACCCGAGCCTGGAATTGCTCACCCCGGAGCTATCCTCCATCGGCCTGGGCGCCAACCTTCTCGATCGCCTGCTGGTCCAGCACCCTGAGATAGACGCGGTGTTCTTCAACAACGACGACCTGGCCCTGGGCGCATTGTTCCGCGCTCGCCAGCTCGATCTGGCGGTGCCGCAACGCTTGGCCATCGCCGGTTTCAACGACCTGCCTGCTGCTGCCTGGGTGCACCCGGCGCTGACCACGGTGCGCACCATCCGCGGACGCATCGGCCAGTTGGCCGGGGACATGCTGCTGACCCTGATGCGCGGCGAGCGGCCGGCCGCGCACTGCATCGACGTGGGCTTCGAACTGGTGCTGCGCGACAGCGCTTGAGGTGCTGCGCCGGGGATTGACCAGGTGATGTAGCCGTTAGCTGTTGCCACTCGCTTTTGTTGGGTGGGCCGGGCGGCGTTTCGCTTCAGCCCAGCCTACGGTTTGCGCGTAATACGTAAAGGAGGAATTGATAGAAAATACCAATAATATTGTTTTTTATCAGTCTATTACCGCGCTAACTTGAAGCTTTTTCGAGTTTCTTTTCCTGGGCAATGACGTGCTGGCAGATCTCGATGATCTGCTCGCGCATCCAGCGGTTGGCCGGGTCCTGGTCGGTGCTCTCGTGCCAGTACAGGTGGGTTTCCAGGGCGGGCACGTCGTTGACCGGCAGCTCCATGTAATGCAGGTCGTTGCGCCTGGCGAAGCGCTCCGGCACGGTGATTGCCATGTCGGTGCTCTGCAGTACGGTGGAGGCCATCAGGTAATGCTGCGAACGCAGGGCGACCCGCCGTTTCAGGCCCATCTTGCCCAGCGACAGGTCGATATAACCGAGGCCGCTGCGGCGGCTGGATATCTGGATGTGGGTCAGCGACAGGTATTCGTCCAGGCTGATCTTGTCCTTGGCCAGCGGATGGCCCTTGCGCATGGCGCAGACGTAGCGGTCTTCCATCATCTTGACGTGGCGCACCTGGGGATCGGTGTTGAGCGGCGCATCGACGGCGAAGTCGAGCCGGCCCGCGGCCAGTTCCTTGGTGGTGTCGCGGCGGCGGGCGAGCATGCTTTCGAGGCTGACGTTCGGTGCCAGACGGCGCAGGCGCTGGAACAAGGTGGGTAGAACCACCGCCTCGGTGAGGTCGGTCATGCTGATGCGATAGGTCTTGTTGGCCTGGGCCGGATTGAATATGCGGCTTTCCTGTACCGAGATGCGCAGTTGCTGCAAGGCGCTGCGCACCGGGCCGATGATGTTCTGCGCCATCGGCGTGGGCACCATGCCCTGGGCGGTACGCACGAACAAGGGATCGTTGAAGGTTTCGCGCAGGCGGGCGAGGGCATTGGACACGGCAGGCTGGGTGATGCCGACGATCTGCCCGGCACGGGTCAGATTGGCCTCGGTGTAGATGGCATCGAAGACGATAAAGAGGTTGAGGTCGACCTTGTTCAGATTCATTCCGCGCTCGCTCCGAGGGTTGTCGGTATCAGTGGATCATATATCGGTGATGAATGTTTATACACGCTGAGAATAGGTTAGATAAATCTTAGTCCCTGTTCTAGCATCATTTCCAGATTGAACACCTCACCAAACAGCCCGCAGAAGGTAGCTTCCATGGATTTCGCCTACTCCCCCAAAGTTCAGGAACTGCGTGAGCGCGTCACCGCGTTTATGGAGACCCACGTCTATCCGGCCGAAGCCGTGTTCGAGCAGCAGGTCAATCAAGGCGACCGCTGGCAGCCGACCGCGATCATGGAAGAGCTGAAAGCCAAGGCCAAGGCCGAAGGCTTGTGGAACCTGTTCCTGCCCGAGTCCGAGTTGGGCGCCGGCCTGACCAATACCGAATACGCGCCGCTCGCAGAAATCATGGGCAGCTCGCTGATCGGTGCCGAACCGTTCAACTGCGCCGCGCCGGACACCGGCAACATGGAAGTGCTGGTGCGCTACGCCAACGAGGCGCAGAAGGAGCAATGGCTCAAGCCGCTGCTGGCCGGCGAGATCCGCTCGGCCTTCGCCATGACCGAGCCGGGCGTGGCCTCATCCGATGCCACCAACATGGAAGCCAGCGCAGTGCGCGAGGGTGACGAGTGGGTGATCAACGGGCGCAAGTGGTGGACCTCCGGCGCCTGCGACCCGCGCTGCAAGATCATGATCTTCATGGGCCTGACCAATCCCGACGCGCCGCGCCACCAGCAGCATTCGATGATCCTGGTGCCGATGGACGCCCCCGGGGTGAAGATGCTGCGTCCGCTGCCGGTGTTCGGCTACGACGACGCGCCGCATGGCCATGCCGAAGTGTTGTTCGAGAACGTACGGGTGCCCTATGAGAATGTGCTGCTCGGTGAAGGTCGCGGTTTCGAGATCGCCCAGGGCCGCCTCGGCCCGGGCCGTATCCACCACTGCATGCGCTCGATCGGCATGGCCGAGCGTGCACTGAAACTGATGTGCCAGCGCTCGATCGAGCGTACCGCCTTCGGCAGGCCGCTGGCACGCCTGGGTGGCAACATCGACCACATCGCCGACTCGCGCATGGAGATCAACATGGCGCGCCTGTTGACCCTGAATGCGGCCTACATGATGGACACCGTCGGCAACAAGATCGCCGCCAGCGAAATTGCCCAGATCAAGGTGGTGGCGCCGAACGTCGCACTCAAGGTGATCGACCGCGCGATCCAGATCCACGGCGGTGCCGGGGTCTCCAATGACTTCCCGCTGGCGTACTGGTACGCCATGCAGCGCACCCTGCGCCTGGCCGACGGCCCGGACGAAGTGCACCGGGCGGCGATCGGCAAGTTCGAGATCGGCAAGTACATGGCGAAGTGATGCAATGATGGCCAGCCGCTAGCGCTGGGGCAGGCTGGGCTGTAATGCCTGGCTGTCGATTCAAATGACAAGGCCCGCATTTATGCGGGCCTTGTGCCTGTTGCGGACCACTCGGGACGGTCAGCTGTCCAGGTTCTCCTGCATAGCTTGCTGCTTGAGCCAGGCAAGACGGACATGCAACTGTGCTGCGAAGCTGCGTGCGGCCAGTTCTTCCTGAAAGGTCAGAGCACGCCGGCCCATGCGCACCTGCCAGAGCTGGCGGCCGCGTTGTTGCAAGGCCTCGATCTGTATATCGGGAGGAGTCACTTGGCTTACCGATCCTTTGCTGGGTGATTGCGGGTTTTCAGCAACGACAAGATCACGCCGCCTGCCAGTAAGCCAAAGGTTACGCTAAGCGATACCAATGCTGGAATCTTGCCAATAAAATCGTGCAGGAAAATCTTCCCGCCGATAAAGATCAGCACCAAGGCCAGCGCGTATTTCAGGTAGATAAAGCGGTGCATCAGCGCGGCCAGGGCGAAGTACAGCGCGCGCAAGCCGAGGATCGCGAAGATATTCGAGGTGTAGACGATAAACGGATCCTGGGTGATGGCGAATACCGCGGGTACGCTGTCCACGGCGAATACCAGATCGGCCAGTTCGATCAGCACCAGTGCCAGCAGCAGTGGTGTGGCGTAACGCCGTAGCTTGTCGCTGGTCGGGTCGCGCAGGCGCACGAGAAAGCGTCCCTCATGCAGTTCATCGGTGACGCGGATATGCCGACGCAAGAATTTCAGCATCGGGTTTTGCGCCAGATCCGGATGTTGCAGTTCGCGGCTGAACAGCATCTTGATCCCGGTCAGCAGCAGAAAGGCGCCGAATAGGTAGAGAACCCAGTCGAAGCGCTGCACCAGCGCCGTGCCCAGACCGATCATGATCGCGCGCAGCACGATGACCCCGAGGATGCCCCAGAACAATACCCGGTGCTGGTAACGCCGTGGAATAGCGAAGAAACCTAGGATCATCGCCATGACGAATACGTTGTCCATCGACAGCGATTGCTCGACCAGAAAACCGGTGTAGAACTCCAGCGCCTTGTTGGCACCTAGCTGCCACCAGATCCAGCCGCCGAACAGCAGGCCTGCGCTGAAGTAGCCGCTGTACAGCAGCAGGCTTTCGCGCATTTCGATTTCGTGTTGGTCGCGATGCAGCACGCCGAGGTCGAACACCAGTAGGGCCAGGACGATGGCGATAAAGGCCAGCCAGAACCAACCGGGGGTGCCGAGAAAAGGACTGGTGAAAAAGGCATGCAGCGCGCTCATGGGCCCTCCCTGCAGTCCACCTAAGTTGACATCCAACTTGGTGACGCCGACATCACGGTGGGCATTCACCGCCAGAGGGGCCCGGCATCACATACTCTAAGGCTAGAGGTGAAATTCGCGAGCGGCAACTACCCGGTGCCAGCATCGACTCACCGGGTTCGCAGGGGTGCCAGCCCTGTATCCGCTTCCCCTAACCGGGCCGCGGCATTCGTCAAGGCTTGGCCAACAAGCCCTCGGGTGAACAGCCTCGCTGTAATGGCGGTACTCGCGGGCCGTTCGCCCGCGAACTCAATACACCCAGACTTCGACGCGGCGGTTCTTGATGCGCCCGTCATCGAGGTAGTTGGCTGCCACCGGCAGTTCGTCACCCAGGCCAGCGATGTCACGGAAGATCACCCCGTCTTTGGCCAGTTCGCGGCGCACCGCCATGGCCCGCAGTTTCGACAGCAGTTTGGCCCTGGCCGGGTCGGCCTTGGGATCGCCGAAGCCCACCAGCACTACTTTCTGGCGCAGCTTGTCCTGGCTTTTCAGGTAGGCGAGCAGCCGCTCGAGATCGCGTCGGGCCTTGTTGTCCAGGGTGGCACTGCCTTGCTGGAAACGGAAGTTCACCGACAAGCGCTGCGCCTCACGGGCCAAGGTCTGATAGCGCTCGGGCATGGCGCTGTTGGGGGCAACCTTCACTGCCTGCACGGTCTGCGCGATAAAACCGCTTCGGTCGACGATGGCTTGTCCCCGCGGGCTGTGGGCAAAGCGTACCAGCGCCTTGGCCCAGGGGTTGGGCTGGTCCGGCTGGTTGTAGAGAAACAGCCGGCGTGACAGCGGGTAGTCCTCGGTGGCGATCAGGGTCACGCTGGGCAGCATCGCTTGTGACTCGCCGGAGGCGATTGCCACAGCCTTGGCCTGGCGGATATAGGGCAGTCCGATAAAGCCGATGCCATGCGGATCCTGGCTGACCGAGTCGGAAAGCTGTTCGCTGGACTCGAAGCGCCGGGCGCTGACGGCCAGGGTTTTGCCAGTGGCGCTGAGGACCAGCTCCTTGAAGGTGTCGTAGGTTCCGGAATTGTCGTCGCGCGCATAGAGCTTGATCGGCCCGCGCTGGCCGCCCAGTTGCGCCCAATCCTGCACGTCGCCGGCGAAGATCTGCGCCAGTTGTTCGATGCGCAACGCGTCCAGCGGGTTGCTCGGGTGGAGGATGATGGCCAGGCCGTCGAGGGCGATGATCTGTTCGGCCTCGGGGCTGTTCAGATCGCCCAGAGTGGCCAGGGCACGGGCTTCGCTGTCCTTGATCGGGCGCGACGAGGCGGCCAGGTCGGCGCTACCGTCCTGCAATGCGCTGAAGCCGGTGCCTGAACCATGGGCCGCCACTTCGATGGAGACACTACGACCGTCGGCGGTTGTACCACTGATCTTCTGCTCGTTCGCAGCAGGGCCGGCCTCGCTGCGAATCGCACTCAGGCCTTGTTCTTCGAACAGGCCTTTGACCAATGCAGGACCGAGGGTGGCGCCGATGGTGTTGGAGCCCTGGATACGCAGGACGCTGCTGTCGTCCGCCGGGATCGGCAGGGCGGCAAACACCGACCAGGGCGCGGCATAGCAGATGAAACCGAGCAACAGCAGGGCCGCAGTGCGGCTCCAGGTTTCGCGATCACAAGCGGGCAGGGCAGGTGGCATGCGGCAAACACCATTTCTATGAGGGAGTTGAAAGTGCCGCGACGATAAGACAAACAGATGACTGCAATATGACAACAAGGCGTTGCGCTGGCGGCGCGGAGCGGGAGCAGGCGGAGAGCTCGCCTGCTCGGCTGGGCACAACCTAGGCGAGTTCCAGCCAGATCGGCGCATGATCCGAAGGCTTTTCCATGCCGCGCAACTCGTAGTCGATTCCCGCATCCTTGAAACGCGATTGCAGGGACTGCGAGGCCAGGATCACATCGATGCGCAGGCCGCGTTTGGGGTCGTCTTCGAAACCACGGCTACGGTAGTCGAACCAGCTGAATCGATCGTTCACCGTGGGATTGAGCTGACGGAAACTGTCGACCAGGCCCCAGCTCTTCAGGCTGGCCAGCCACTCGCGCTCTTCCGGCAGAAAGCTGCATTTTCCGGTTCTGAGCCAGCGTTTGCGGTTTTCTTCGCCAATGCCGATGTCGCAGTCTTCCGGCGAAATGTTGATATCACCCATCACCACCAGCGCCTGCTCCGGCTGGAATTGATTGAGCAACAGTTGCTGCAGGTCGGAGTAGAAGCGTTGCTTGGCGGGGAACTTGATCGGGTGGTCGCGGCTTTCGCCCTGCGGGAAATAACCGTTCATCACGGTCACCGGGTTGCCCTGCGCGTCGGCGAAGGTGCCATAGATAAAGCGGCGCTGGCTGTCCTCGCCATCGTCGGGGAAACCCTTGTGCAGCGCCAGTGGTTCCTGGCGCGAGAGCAGGGCGACGCCGTAGTGGCCTTTCTGGCCGTGGTAGTGCACGTGGTAGCCGAGGTTGCGGATGTCTACCTCGGGGAATTGCTCGTCGGCGACTTTGGTTTCCTGCAAGCCGATCACGTCCGGCTGGTGTTTCTCGATCAAGGCCGCCAATTGATGTGGGCGCGCACGCAGGCCGTTGATATTGAAGGAGACGATCTTCATGGGCGGCAAATCCTGGGGTCGTTGTAGCAAAGCTTTGATGCTAGCCGATCCGGCGACCGTACGGCCAGTTCTGGCTGTCACCGGATTGCGGTGCTAGGGTGGCTACAGGCCAAGTAGATCAACAAAAGCCAGAGGTTGCATCCTATGCCGAACAGTCCTGCTGAAGTCCGTATGCTTGATAGCGGTTATGCCCGTGAAGCACGCTCGCTGCTGTACCACGCCTATCGCCATGAACCGACCTTTTCTTACCTGTTCGAAGCCGAACGTCCTGGATATGACCAGCGCGTGCGCGCCACCGTACGGGAGTTGGTGCAACAACATTTCAGCGAGGATCTGCCGGCGATCGGCCTACTGATCGATGACCGCCTGATCGGCATGGCGCTGATCGCCCCCCCGCAGCGCCGCCTGGATATCACCGAGAGCTGGAACTGGCGCATGCGCATGCTGCTGACCACCGGTTTTCGTTGTACCAAGCGTTATCTGGCATACCACGATGCCATCCTCGCCTGCCTGCCGCCCGGGCCTTACCACGTGCTGCCATTGCTTGGTGTTCACCCCGAGTTCCAGGGCAAGCACCTCGGTGAGCAGTTGCTCGAGGCCCTGCACAACTGGTGCGCCGAGGATGCCGGTTCGCTCGGCGTGGTGCTGGACACCGGAAACCCGCATTACCTGGACTTCTACAAGCGCCATGGCTACGAGGAAATCGGTGAAGTGGCGGTTGGCCCGATCATCGAGCACGTGTTCTTCCATCCCAACCCACAGCAGGCGGTCAAAGCCAGCGCTTGAGGGTGTACGGGTCAGCAGGGCGCTGTGAGGCCGGTGTTCCCGCGTCGGTGGGCTGAGGTACTGTGAAAAAATTCTCGCCTACTGCGACCGCCTCCAAGCGTCCGCTGCTGACGTCGCGCGCCTTGCCTCGATGGCCTGGAAACGCTCTCGCTGCGGCGCTCGATATTTTCACAATCGCTGAATGAAGCCCTCCCGTGGAGCTGGAGTGCAGCAATAAACAGTAACCGCATAATCGGCGAGAACCCTGTCGGACGCTCTAGGCTGTCGCGTGGCACGTGCTAGCATCGCGCTTATGAGAACCTTTCCCATTTTTTTCGCCGGAATGGCGCTGCTCCTGCTGAGCGCGTCGGTAGTGGCCGAGGCGCGCCTGGTGGTCAGGGTGCAGCCTGCCAATGCCGCACTGAAGGAGAATGTGGAAGGCTATATCGGTAGTCTTGGCGAGCGCGACCTCGACGCCTTGCGGCGTTTTCGCCGGGTGGCCGAGGTGCAGGCAGAAAAAGCCGTGCAGGCTCTGGGTTACTACCAGGCGCAGATCAGTAGCGAGGTGAGCGAGGGCGATCCGCTGCGCCTGATCGTCCGCATCGTCCCCGGCGAACCGGTCAGACTGCGGGAAGTGACCCTGCGCATCGACGGGCCGGCCAACCAGTTGCGCGCGTTTCGCCTGCCTGGTGATGCCCGACTCAAAGCCGGCGCGGTACTCAATCACGGTCGTTACGACGCGGCCAAGCGGCAGATCCAGAACCAGGCCTCGCGGTATGGTTTTTTCGCCGGGCGCTTCACCCGTCAACGCCTGAGTATCGACCCGCGTGCCGGGGTCGCCGACATCGAACTGATCTATGACAGTGGCCCGCGCTATCAGCTGGGGGCCGTGAGCTTCGAGGGCGATGCGCCCTTCGAGGCGCAACTGTTGCAACGCATGGTGCCCTTTGCCGCCGACACGCCCTATGACTCCGAGCTGATCGCCGAGCTGTACCAGGCGCTGCGTTCCAGTGGGTATTTCGAGTCGGTGAGCGTCGATGCCAATCCGAGCGCCGCCGAGCAGCAGCGGATTCCGGTCAGTGTCCAGCTGCAAACACGTAAACCCCGGAGTATGGGCTTGGGGTTGGGTTTTTCCACCGATGTGGGCCCCCGTGGCCGCGCCAACTGGACACGCCATTGGGCCAACCCCCAAGGCCACAGTTACGGCGCCGAGATGGAGTTGTCGGCACCGCGGCAGAACATCGGCCTGTGGTACGACGTGCCCGGTGATCCCCCCCTGACCGACAAGCTGCGCTACGCCGGTGGCTACCAATATGAAGAGCTGGCCGACACCGACAGCCTCAGCCGCTTGCTGACGGTGGGGCCGGAGTGGCACAGCAAGCTGGACAGTGGCTGGCAGCGGGTCATTTCGCTGAAGTGGCAGCATGAGCAGTACGAACTCGGCGACGACTCCGGGGTGAGCACCTTGCTGATGCCGGGCGTCAGCTACGCGTACCTGCACAGCGATAATCAGGTCGATCCAAATCATGGCTATCGCCTGCAATTCGATCTGTCGGCGGCCAAACGCGGCTTGCTCTCCGATGCCGACGTGCTGCACGGCAATGTCCTGCTCAAAGGCTTGACCACCCTGGCGGGCAAGCATCGCTTGCTCGGCCGGGTGCAGTTCGGCGGCACCGAGTCCGGCGGTTTTTCCGCGGTGCCGCCGTCGTTGCGCTTCTTTGCCGGTGGTGATCAGAGCGTGCGCGGTTACGACTACCAGAGCCTGTCGCCGGAAAACTCCCAGGGCGATAAAATCGGCGGCCATTATCTGTTCGCCGCCAGCGCCGAGTATCAGTACAGCGTGGCCGAGCGCTGGCGCGTGGCGACCTTTGTCGACCAGGGCAACAGCTTCAACTCGCTGGACTTCCCCTCCTTGAAAAGCGCCGTCGGCATCGGCCTGCGCTGGGTCTCGCCGGTCGGTCCGCTGCGTCTCGACCTGGCTCATCCGCTGGATGATCAGGGCGGGGTGCGGGTGCATTTCTCCATGGGGCCGGAACTGTGAGACGCGGGTTGAAATACGGCCTCTGTGGGCTGCTTGGCGTCCTGTTGGTGCTGGCGCTGGCACTGACCTGGATGCTCGCCAGCACTGCCGGCAGCCGCTGGGCGCTGGCCCGGGTGCCGGGTTTGCAGGTGAGCAATTTCAGCGGCCAGCTGGGCGGGCAGTGGCGCGCCGAGCAGCTGCGCTGGCAGCAAGGCGAGCGCCTGGTGGACGTTCGCCTCGCCGAGGTGGCCTGGTCGCCGCAGTGTCTGTTGCGCCTGACCCTGTGTGTCGAGCGGCTGCAGATCGAGCGCATCGAGTTGCGCGTGCCGCCTGGGGAGGAGGCGGGCGACGCGCCGTTGCGCTTGCCGCAGATGCAGCTGCCATTGGCTGTGCAACTGGGCGAGGTGCACATCGGCAGTCTGCAACTCAATGGCGCCGAGCAGCTGCAAGGCCTGCAACTGGCGGCGCGCTGGACCCGTGAAGGTGTGCAGATCGACAGCCTGCGCTTGCAACGCGGCGACTTTGCCCTGGACTTGAGCGGCCAACTGCGCCCCAGCGGGGACTGGCCTTTGAGTCTTGCTGGCAAGGTGCAGCTACCGGCACCCGAGCAACAGGACTGGCAGCTTGACCTACAGATTGTCGGTGATGTGCAGAACAGCCTGCAGGTGACGGCCGATAGCGCGGGCTACCTCACCGGGCGTCTGCGCGGCGCTGTGCAGCCGCTGGCGGATAATGTCCCGGCCAGCCTGCAGTTGCATGCCGATGGCTTCAAGGTCGGCAGCGAGCTGCCGGATACCTTGCGCCTGAACAAGATAGAGCTGACGGCCAATGGCGATCTGGCCGACGGCTACCGAGTCAGCGGCAACGCCGAGTTGCCGGGCGAGGGCGGGCCACTGGCGCTGACCCTGCAAGGGCTGCTGAAGGCTGACGGCGCCGAGATTGCCGGGTTGAGTCTGAGCGCCAGCGCCGAGCAGCAGCTGCGCCTCAGTGGCCAGCTGGACTGGCGCGAGGGGTTCGGCCTGGACGGCCGCTTCGACTGGCAGGACTTTCCCTGGCAGCGCCTGTATCCCGATGTGGAACAACCACCTGTGGCATTGCGCCGGCTCAGCGGCGAGCTGGCCTATCGCGACGGCAACTACCTGGGCCACTTCGCCGCCGCGCTGGATGGCCCGGCCGGGGCCTTCAACCTGGAGAGTCCGCTCAGTGGCGATTTGCAGCAGCTGCACCTGCCCGATCTGCAACTGCGTGCCGGTCAGGGGCGGGCCGATGGCCAGCTGACCCTGGGCTTTGCCGATGGCCTGCGCTGGGATGCGCGCTTGCAACTGCACGACCTGGATCCCGCCTACTGGCTGGCGGAACTGCCGGGCACCCTGGGCGGGCCGCTGCACAGCCAGGGCCAGATGAACGATCAGCAACTGAGCCTGAATGCCCAGATCGACCTCAAGGGCCGTTTGCGTGGCCAACCGGCGCAGCTCCGGGCCGAGGCCACTGGCAGCGGTGAGCACTGGTTGCTGCCGCGTCTGGATCTGCGTCTGGGCGACAATCGTATCGACGGCAGTGGCGAGCTGAATCAGCGCCTGAGCGGACAGTTGCGCCTGAACCTGCCACGCCTGGGCCAGCTCTGGCCGCAGTTACAGGGGCAGCTCCAGGGCCAGCTCGACCTGGCGGGCAGCCTGCAGGCGCCACAAGGCCAACTGAGCCTGCAGGGTCAGCGCCTGGCCTACACCGACCAGCGTCTGCAACGCGTGCAACTCGATGCGACGCTCGACAGTGCCCAGCACGCGCGGGTCGAACTGGACGCCCAGGGCATTGTCCTGGGTGAAACCGAGCTGGGCCGCTTGACGGCCAGCGGGCAGGGCGATCGGCGCCAGCAGCGACTGCAGCTCAAGCTCGATGGACCCTTGCTACAAAGCGCTTTGGCTCTTGCTGGCCGCCTGGATCAAGGCGCCTGGCGCGGGCAGCTGAGCAGCGCCGAGGTACAAAGCGGCGGTCAGGATTGGCGCTTGCAGCAACCCGCCGCTCTGGTACGCCTGGCCAACGGTCAGCTCAGTCTCGCCGCGCACTGCTGGCGTTCCGCTGCGGCCAGCCTGTGCGGCGAAGATCAACGGCTGCTGCCCGAGCCCAGGTTGCGCTATCGCCTCCGCGATTTCCCCCTCGACAGCCTGGCGCAATGGCTACCCAAAGACTTCGCCTGGCAAGGTCTGTTGAATGCCGAAGTGCAGCTCGACTTGCCGGTGGCGGGGCCGAGCGGGCAGGTGGTGCTGGATGCCGGCAGCGGCACCTGGCGTATTCGCGATCGGGGCCAATGGCTGGATTTCGCCTACGACAGTCTGCGCCTGGAGAGCCAGCTGAGCCCGCAGCGAATCGATACCCGGCTGGATCTGCGCGGGCCGAAAATCGGCGAGCTGTTGCTGCAGGCCCGCCTCGACCCGCGGCCGGCGAACAAGACCCTGGCCGGCGATTTCCGTCTGAGCGGTCTGGACCTGGCGCTGGCGCAGCCGTTTCTGCCAATGGTCGAGCATATGGCGGGCCGGCTCGACGGCAGTGGCAACCTGTCCGGCAGCTTGCTGGCGCCATACATCGATGGTCGCTTGCAGCTCCGCGGGGGGCAGTTGTCCGGCGGTCAATTGCCCATGGACGTCGAGGCATTGCAGGTGGACGCACAGATTGCCGGGGATAGCCTGCAACTCAGCGGCGGCTGGCGCAGTGGCGACCAGGGCCAGGCCAGTCTGGCCGGCGAGTTGTCCTGGCGTAGCGGATTGCAGGGCGAGTTGCGGCTGAGCGGCAGTCACCTGCCGGTCAACGTCGAACCCTATGCGCAGCTGGAGGTGGAACCGGATCTGACCCTGCGCATCGCTGCCGAGCAGCTGTCGATAACCGGCGAGGTGCTGGTCCCGCGGGGCAAGATTGTGATCCGCGAACTGCCGCCCTCGATCGTCAAGGTCTCGGACGATGCGCTGATCGTCGGCCGTGAAAGTGTCGAGCCCCAGCCGCTGGCGATTGCCATGGACATCGACGTCGAGGTGGGGCAGGAGCGCCTGAGCTTCAGCGGTTTCGGCCTGAATGCCGATCTGACCGGGCGCGTGCATGTCGGCAATGACCTCGACACCCGCGGCGAGTTGAGCCTGAACAATGGCCGTTATCGCGCCTATGGCCAGCGCTTGACCCTTCGCCGTGCGCGTTTGCTGTTCGCCGGACCAATTGATCAGCCCTACCTGGATGTCGAGGCGATTCGCCGGGTCGATTCGGTGGTCGCCGGCCTGCGCCTGAGCGGCAATGCCGAGCAGCCCACCAGCGAAGTGTTTTCCGAGCCGGCCATGAGTCAGCAGCAGGCACTGTCCTATCTGGTGCTTGGCCGGCCGCTGGGGCAGAGCAGTGGCGACAACAACATGCTGGCCCAGGCGGCACTCGCTATGGGGGTGGCCGGCAGCGCGCCCTTGACCGGCGGCTTGGCCCAAGGCTTGGGGGTCAAGGATTTCCAGCTGGACACCGAAGGCAGCGGCATCAGCACCAGCGTGGTGGCCAGTGGCAGCCTGTCGGAGCGCCTGAGCTTGCGTTACGGGGTCGGCGTGTTCGAACCGGTGAATACCATCGCGTTGCGCTATGAACTGAGCAAGCGCCTCTATCTCGAGGCCGCCAGCGGCCTGGCCAGTTCTCTGGACCTGTTCTACCGGCGCGATTTCTAGTCACGCCGGGGCGTGCCGAGTGTCCGCTGGCGATCAGCCCCGCATGCTGATCGCCGAATGTGCGGTGTCTTGTCGATATCTTGCTATTTATCTCTGGTCTGGCCGGTTGCTGGCGGTAAATTCAGCTGAGTATTGTCTTCTAATTAGTGAAATAGACTGCCCGTCTCTTCATATACTGGCGCCCGCTTCAGCAAGGGCGAGCCTTTCCGGCGTTCACCCTTGCCGTATGCGTAGCTGATGGCGTCAAGCGCTGCCTATCCGGCGGCCGAGCATGCGAAGGGTACCCAACCTCGCGACTACTACAAGAATAAGGAACCTTATATGGAATCCCTCAACAGTTTGGTCAGTCTACTCAATGGTCTCGTCTGGGGCCCACCGATGCTGGTGATGATCCTCGGCACCGGTCTGTTCCTGATGCTGCGCCTGAAATTCATGCCGCTGAGCAAGATCGGCGCCGGTTTCAAACTGATGTGGCAAGGCCGCAAGAAAGGCGACGCCGAAAGCGGCGAGATCACCCCGTTCCAGGCATTGATGACTTGCCTGGCGGCCACTGTCGGTACCGGCAATATCGCCGGCGTCGCCACGGCGATTTTTCTCGGCGGCCCCGGCGCCCTGTTCTGGATGTGGTGCACCGCGCTGGTCGGCATGGCCACCAAGTACGCTGAAGTCGTGCTGGCAGTGCATTACCGCGAGAAGGACGAGCGCGGCGAACACGTCGGCGGACCGATGTACGCGATCAAGAACGGCCTGGGCAAGAAGTGGCTGTGGCTGGGTACTGCGTTTGCCATCTTCGGCGGCTTCGCTGGTTTCGGCATCGGCAACATGGTTCAGGTCAACAGCATGGCCGCGGCCCTCGAGGCGACGTTCGCCGTGCCGCTGTGGCTGACCGGTCTGGTCACCATGCTCTTCGTCGGCCTGGTTATCCTCGGCGGTATCAAACGCATCGGTAAGGTCGCCGCCACCCTGGTGCCCTTCATGTGCGTGGCCTATATCATCGCCGCCATCGTGGTGCTGGTGGTCAATGCCGCGCAGATTCCCGCCGCCTTCGAGATGATCTTCACCTACGCCTTCTCCCCGGTTGCCGCCACTGGTGGTTTCGCCGGTGCGGCGGTCATGGCGGCGATCCGCTTCGGTGTGGCGCGCGGCATCTTCTCCAATGAGGCGGGCCTGGGCACTGCCGGTATCGCTCAGGCGGCTGGTACCACCACCAGCTCGGTGCGCTCGGGCATGATCGGCATGCTCGGCACCTTTATCGACACCCTGGTCATCTGCACCCTGACTGGCCTGGCGATCATCTGCTCCGGCGTCTGGACCAGTGGTCTCAGCGGTGCGGCACTCTCGGCGGCGGCCTTCGAGTCGGCCATGCCGGGTGTCGGTGGTTATATCCTGACCATTGCCCTGGTGGTGTTCGCCTTCACCACCATCCTCGGTTGGAGCTACTTCGGCGAGAAATGCTGGGAATTCATGGTTGGCACCAAGGCCATTCTGCCATTCCGCATCCTCTGGGTTTTGGCGGTGCCGTTCGGCGCTGTCGCCCACCTGGACTTCGCCTGGTTGGTCGCGGACACCCTCAACGGCCTGATGGCAATCCCCAACCTGTTGTCCCTGTTGCTGCTCAGCCCAGTGGTGGTCAAGCTGACCCGCGACCACTTTGCCCGTGAGGTTCGTGTGGGTGGCGTCGAAACCCTGCAGCGTTAAGCCGTAGCGGTTGATCGCGTCGCCTGAGGTAGGTGCCAGTCATCTGCCGTAATGAAAAAGCCCCGGGTTTCGGGGCTTTTTCATGGGCATCATGCTTAAATCTGACTTGGCTTTTTCGCTCATATCCCCAGCAAGAGGACACTTCCGATGGCTCAAGTAACCCTGCATGGCAATCCGGTACAAGTCGCTGGTCAGCTGCCACAACCCGGTCAGCAAGCCCCGGCCTTTACCCTGGTCGGTGCCGATCTGGCCGATGTCAGCCTGGCCAGCCTGGCCGGCAAACGCAAGCTGCTGAATATTTTCCCCAGCGTCGATACCCCGACCTGCGCGACCTCGGTACGCTCGTTCAACGCCGGGGCCAGCAAGCTGAATAACACCGTTGTCCTGTGTATCTCCGCCGACCTGCCATTCGCCCAGGCGCGCTTCTGTGGTGCCGAAGGCCTGGAAAACGTGATCAACCTGTCGACCATGCGCGGCAGCGATTTTCTCAAGGACTATGGCGTCGCCATCGCCGATGGCCCGTTGGTGGGCGTCGCCGCCCGCGCCGTAGTGGTGCTGGACGAGCATGACAAGGTCCTGCACAGCGAGTTGGTCGGCGAGATCGGCAACGAGCCGAACTACGAGGCGGCCCTGGCCGTGCTCAAGTAACACCTGGCAACACAGCCGACGGCCTCCCTTGGAGGCCGTTTTCATTTATGGCTCAGGGGTTTAGCCACCTAAGCCGGAGGTAAATAGCCGGTAAAGAGGCTTTGCTTCATGGCTGACACTGCTTATCGTTCAGGCATTCAAAGGAAGTGACGCCGCCATGCCTGAAACAAGCGCAATACCCCGTACCTCGACGCAGTCACGCCAATGGCTGATTGGCCTGATTCTGTTGGCGCTGCTGCTCGTGCTGATCTGGTGGTTCTGGCCCGCCAAGCCGCAGACAGAGTCTGGTGGTCGCTGGCGTGAAGGCGGGCCGGTGCCGGTGCGGGTGGCGACTGTCACGCAAGGCAGTTTCCCGGTCGAGCTGAAGGCCCTGGGCACCGTGACCGCCTACAACACGGTCAATGTGCGTGGCCGGGTGGAAGGCGAACTGGTCAAGCTGCTGTTCGAGGACGGCCAGCGGGTCAAGGCCGGCGATCTGCTCGCGGTGATCGATCCGCGGCCTTATGAAGTGGCCCTGCAGCAGGCCCTGGGGGTGCAGCAGGAAAATCAGGCGCAGTTGCACAATGCCGAGTCGGACCTGGCGCGTTACCGTGGCCTGTACGCCGAAGACTCGATCGCCAAGCAGACCCTCGACACCCAGCAGGCCCTGGTCAACCAGTACCGCGGCACCCTCAAGAGCAATCAGGCCGCGGTGGCCGAGGCGCGCCTCAATCTCGACTTCACCCAGGTGCGCGCGCCCATCAGCGGACGGCTCGGCCTGCGTCAGGTGGATCTCGGCAACCTGGTCAGTTCCGCCGACGCTCTGCCGCTGGTGGTGATTACCCAGACCCTGCCGATTTCCCTGATATTCACCTTGCCCGAGGCCGAGTTACCGGCAGTGCTGCGCCCGTTCAGGGCGGGGCAGACCTTGCGCGTCGAAGCCTGGGACCGCAACGAGAAACTCAAGTTGGCCGAGGGGCAACTCGAGAGCCTGGACAACCTGATCGATACCGCCACCGGCACGGTCAAGCTCAAGGCGCGCTTCGAGAATGCCGAAGAGCTGCTGTTCCCCAATCAGTTCGTCAACGTCCGCCTGCTGGTGGAGACCCGCGAGCAGGCCCTGCTGATTCCCGCTGCGGCCCTGCAGTTCGGTACGCGCGGTACCTTCGTCTATGTGATCGATGAGCAAGACAAGGTGCAGCTGCGACCGATTGTGGCGGGGCCGAGCAATGGCCGGATGACCCTGATCGAGGAGGGCGTCGCTGTCGGCGAGCGCCTGGTGCTGGAGGGCACCGACCGCCTGCGTGATGGCAGCGCAGTCGAGGTGGTCGGTGAAGGCCAGGCACCAACCGCCAGGCAAACCAGCGTACGCACACCGGCAGACGCATGAACGCCTCCCGTCTGTTCATCCTGCGCCCGGTCGCCACCACCCTGATCATGCTGGCGATCTTTCTCAGCGGTCTGATCGCCTATCGCCTGCTGCCGGTGTCGGCGCTGCCCGAGGTGGATTATCCGACCATTCGCGTCATGACCCTCTATCCCGGCGCCAGCCCGGATGTGATGACCAGTGCGGTGACCGCGCCGCTGGAGCGCCAGTTTGGCCAGATGGCGGGCTTGAAACAGATGTCCTCGAGCAGTTCCGGGGGCGCCTCGGTGATCACCCTGCGCTTCAATCTGGAGGTAAAGCTGGATGTCGCCGAGCAGGAAGTGCAGGCGGCGATAAACGGGGCGAGTAACCTGCTGCCCGGCGATCTACCGGCACCGCCGGTGTACAACAAGGTCAACCCGGCGGACACCCCGGTACTGACCTTGGCGATTCGTTCGGACAGCCTGCCGTTGCCGCAGGTCTTCGATCTGGTCGATACCCGCCTGGCGCAGAAACTGGCGCAAACCAGCGGCGTCGGCCTGGTTACCCTGGCCGGTGGCCAGCGCCCGGCGGTGCGTATTCGGGTCAATCCACAAGCCCTGGCCGCCTATGGCCTGAACCTCTCCGATGTGCGCAGCCTGATCACCGCGAGCAACGTCAATCAACCGAAAGGCAACTTTGACGGGCCGACCCGGGTCTCGCAACTGGATGCCAACGACCAGCTGAAGTCGCCGGATGAATACCGCGAGCTGATCCTCAGCTACCAGGACGGCGCTGCGTTGCGCCTGAAGGATGTTGCCGAGATCGTCGACGGTGCGGAAAACAATCGCCTGGCAGCGTGGGCCAACCGTAACGAAGCGGTGCTGGTCAATGTCCGGCGTCAGCCCGGTGCCAATGTGATCGAGGTGGTCGACAGCATCCAGGCCTTGCTGCCCAGCCTCACCGAAGGCTTGCCGGCCAGTGTCGAGGTCAGCGTGCTGACCGACCGTACCCAGACCATTCGCGCTGCAGTGCGTGATGTGCAGCACGAGTTGCTGCTGGCAGTGCTGCTGGTGGTGCTGGTGACCTTCCTGTTCCTGCGCAAGCTGTCGGCAACGATCATTCCGTCGATCGTCGTGCCGCTGTCGCTGATCGGTACGTTCGGCGTGATGTACCTGGCCGGCTTCACCATCAACAACCTGACGCTGATGGCCCTGACCATCGCCACCGGTTTTGTGGTCGACGACGCCATCGTCATGCTGGAAAACATCGCCCGTCACCTGGAAGCCGGCGAAACTCCACTGAATGCCGCTCTAAAGGGCGCCAAGCAGATCGGCTTCACCCTGATTTCGCTGACCATCTCACTGATCGCGGTGCTGATTCCGCTGCTGTTCATGGCCGATGTGGTCGGGCGATTGTTCCGCGAGTTCGCCATCACCCTGGCGGTGGCGATCCTGATTTCCCTGGTGGTGTCGCTGACGTTGACGCCGATGATGTGCGCGCGCCTGCTCAGGCATGAACCGCAGGCGCAGCAGGGGCGCTTCTACAAGGCCAGCGGTGCGATTATTGACGGCATGATCGCGCGTTATGGCATCTGGCTGCAGTGGGTGCTCAAGCGTCAGCCGCTGACCCTGCTGGTCGCCATCGCCACCCTGGTCCTGACCGTGCTGCTTTACCTGGCTGTGCCCAAAGGCTTCTTTCCGGTGCAGGACACAGGGGCGATTCAGGGGATATCCGAGGCGCCGCAGTCGATTTCCTTCGGCGCCATGAGCGAGCGCCAGCAGCGCCTGGCCGATGTGATCCTGCAGGACCCGGCGGTGGTCAGTCTGTCGTCCTACATTGGTGTGGATGGCGACAATCCGACGCTCAACAGCGGGCGCCTGTTGATCAACCTCAAGCCACATGCCGAGCGTGATGTGACGGCCAGCCAGGTGATCGAACGGCTGCGGCCCGAATTGGCCAGGCTCAGCGGCATCGAACTGTTCCTGCAGCCGGTGCAGGATCTGACCATCGAAGATCGGGTCAGTCGCACCCAGTTCCAGTTCAGCATGGAGTCGCCGGAGCAGGCGCTGTTGGACGAGTGGGTGCCCAAACTGGTCGCCGCATTGCGTGAACAACCGCAACTCAGCGATGTGGCCAGCGACCTGCAAAGTCGCGGCCTGCAGGTGTTCCTGCAGATCGATCGGGACATCGCCGGGCGCCTTGGCGTGAGCATCGCCGACATCGACGACGCTCTCTACGATGCCTTCGGCCAGCGCCAGATTTCCACCATCTATACCCAGGCCAGCCAGTACCGGGTGGTGCTGGAAAGCCAGAACGCCGGCAGCATCGGCCCGGCTGCGTTGCGCCAGATCCATGTGGCGACGGCCGAGGGTGGACAAATCCCCTTGTCGTCGCTGGCACGAATCGACGAGCGCGCGGCCAGCTTGCTGATCAACCATATTGGTCAGTTTCCGGCGGCGACCCTGTCGTTCAACCTGGCCGCAGGCGTGTCCCTCGGCGAGGCGGTGGCGGTGATCGAACAGGTGCAGCAGGACATCGGCCTGCCGGGCGGGGTGCAGACCCAGTTCCAGGGTGCGGCCGAGGCCTTTCGCGCCTCTCTGTCGAGCACCCTGCTGCTGATCCTGGCGGCGATCGTCACCATGTACATCGTCCTCGGCGTGCTCTATGAGAGCTATATCCACCCGATCACCATCCTCTCGACCCTGCCCTCGGCCGGGGTCGGCGCGCTGCTGGCGTTGCTCTTGACCGGCAACGACCTGGGCCTGATCGCGATCATTGGCATCATTCTGTTGATTGGCATCGTCAAGAAGAACGCGATCATGATGATCGACTTCGCCCTCGACGCCGAACGCAACCAGGGCATGGCGCCGGAGGCGGCGATCTATCAGGCGGCGCTGTTGCGTTTCCGCCCGATCCTGATGACCACCCTGGCCGCGCTGTTCGGTGCCATCCCGCTGATGCTGGCTTCGGGCTCCGGCGCCGAGCTGCGCCATCCGCTGGGTCTGGTAATGGTCGGCGGCCTGCTGCTCAGTCAGGTGCTGACGCTGTTCACCACGCCGGTGATCTACCTGTACTTCGACCGCCTGTCGCGGCGCCTGACCGGGCGCAGTGCGGCTGGGGTACTGGTATGAGCCGTAGAGCGCATTTGCTCGCCTCGCCGACTTATCGGGGCGAGGGTGGTTGGCTGCATCCCCTCACCCTAGGCCTCGCCCCTGAGGGGAGAGGGGACTGTCCGCGGTTTTCTCAGGTTCGTTCGCCATGAACCTCTCCGGCCCCTTTATCCGCCGGCCGGTGGCGACCCTGCTGCTGAGCCTGGCGATTTTGCTGCTCGGCGGCGTCAGCTTCGGCCTGTTGCCGGTGGCGCCGCTGCCGCAGATGGATTTCCCCACCATCACGGTACAAGCCAGTCTGCCTGGCGCCAGCCCGCAGATCATGGCGTCGAGCGTGGCCACACCGCTGGAACGCTCGCTCGGTACCATCGCCGGCATCAGCCAGATGAACAGCCGCAGCAGTCAGGGCAATACGCGGATCATGCTGCAGTTCGATCTGGACAAGGACATCAACGCCGCCGCCCGCGAGGTGCAGGCGGCGATCAATGCCGCGCGCGAGCTGCTGCCCAGCGGCATGCGCGCGATGCCGAGCTACCGCAAGGTCAACCCGTCGCAGGCGCCGATCATGGTGCTGTCGCTGACCAGCGAGGTGCTGGATAAGGGCCAGCTCTATGATGTGGCGTCGACCATCCTGGCGCAGAAGCTGTCCCAGGTGGGCGGCGTCGGCGAGGTGAGCATCGGTGGCAGCTCGTTGCCGGCGGTGCGGGTGGCCCTCGAACCGCGCCTGCTCGACCAGTACGGCATCGCCCTGGACGAGGTGCGCCAGACGATCACTGCAGCCAACGCCAAGCGGCCCAAGGGTGCGGTGGAACAGGGCGACCGCCACTGGCAGGTGCAGGCCAGCGACCAGCTGGAGAAAGCCGCCGACTACCTGCCGCTGATCATTCGCTACCAGGATGGCGCCGCCGTGCGCCTGGGCGATGTGGCGACGGTCAGCGATGGGGTGGAGGATCGCTACAACAGCGGTTTCTACAACGACGAACAGGCGGTGCTGCTGGTGGTCAATCGCCAGACCGGGGCCAATATCATCGAAACCATCGCCAGCATTCGCCAGCAGTTGCCGGCGTTGCGCGCGGTGATTCCGGCCAGCGTCGAGGTGGAAGTGGCGATGGATCGCTCGCCGGTGATCCGCGCCACGTTGCACGAGGCCGAGCGTACCCTGCTGATTGCCGTGGCCCTGGTGATTCTGGTGGTGTTCGCCTTCCTCGGCCGTTGGCGCGCGGCGTTGATCCCGGCGCTGGCGGTGCCGGTGTCGCTGGTCGGCACCTTCGCGGTGATGCACCTGCTCGGCTTTTCGCTGAACAACCTGTCGCTGATGGCACTGATCATCGCCACCGGCCTGGTGGTGGACGACGCCATCGTGGTGCTGGAGAACATCACCCGGCATATCGAGGCCGGCGACACGCCCATGGCCGCCGCATTCAAGGGCGCGCGCGAGGTGGGCTTCACCCTGCTGGCGATGAACCTGTCGCTGGTCGCGGTGTTCGTCTCGATCCTGTTCATGGGCGGCATCGTCGAGCGCCTGTTCCATGAGTTTTCCATCACCCTGGCGGTGGCCATCGTCATCTCCCTGCTGGTCTCGCTGACCCTGACGCCGATGCTCTGCGCGCGCTGGCTCAAGCCTGAAAAGCTGGAGCAGCCGGCCAATGCCATGCAACGCATCGGGGCGCGCGTGCAAGCGCGGGTACTGGATGTCTATCGGAGCAGTCTGGATTGGGCGCTGAATCACTCGCTGCTGATGTTGTTCAGCCTGCTGGCGACCATCGCGCTGAATGTCTTCCTGTTCGTCAGTGTGCCCAAGACCTTCCTGCCGCAGCAGGACACCGGTCAGCTGATCGGTTTCATCCGCGGCGACGACGGTCTGTCGTTCCAGGTCATGCAACCGAAGATGGAAATCTTCCGCCGCGCGCTGCTGGCCGACCCGGCGGTGGACAGTGTGGCTGGCTTTATCGGCGGCTCCGGCGGGATCAACAACGCCTTCATGATCGTGCGACTGAAAACGCTCAGCGAGCGCCAGCTGTCTTCGCAACAGGTGATCGAGCGCCTGCGTCGCACGATGCCCAAGGTCCCCGGTGGGCGGCTGTTCCTCATGCCCGATCAGGACCTGCAGATCGGCGGGCGCGAAGGGCGCAGTTCGGAGAACGAATACATGCTGCTGTCTGGCGACCTGGATCAGCTGCGCCAGTGGCTGCCGGTTGTGCGTGAAGCGCTGCGCGCCTTGCCCGAACTCACCGATATCGACGCCAAGGAAACCGATGGCACCCAGCAGATCCGCCTGCTGGTCGACCGCGATGCGGCCAAGCGCCTGGGCGTGGACATGGCGATGATCACCGGGGTGCTCAACAACGCGTTCAGCCAGCGTCAGGTGTCGACCATCTACGACAGCCTCAACCAGTACAGCGTGGTGATGGAAATCAACCCGCAATATGCCCAGCACCCCGAAGCACTGGAGCAGATCCAGTTGATCACCGCCGCGGGCGCCCGGGTGCCACTGTCGAGCTTCGCCCGCTGGGAGCGCAGCCTGGAAGAGGATCGGGTGCACCACCAGGGTCAATTCGCCGCAGAGAATATCGGCTTCGCCCTGGCCGAAGGCATCAGCCTGGAGCAGGCCAGCGTGGCCATCGAGCGTACGGTGGCGCGGCTCAACCTGCCGACCGAGGTGCAAGGCATGCTCGGTGGCACCGGTGGCGCCTTCCAGCAGACCCAGCAGAACCAGCCGTGGATGATCCTGCTGGCGCTTGGCGTGGTGTATATCGTCCTCGGCGTGCTCTATGAGAGCTATATCCACCCGCTGACCATCCTCTCCACCTTGCCCTCGGCCGGGGTCGGCGCCTTGCTCGCGCTGCAGCTGATGAGCATCGAATTCAGCCTGATCTCGCTGCTCGGCTTGTTCCTGCTGATCGGCATCGTCAAGAAGAACGCCATCCTGATGATCGACCTGGCCCTGCAGCTGGAACGCCAGGAGCAGTTGAGCCCGCAGGAGTCGATCCGCCGCGCCTGCCTGCTGCGTTTCCGGCCGATCATGATGACCACCCTGGCGGCGATCCTCGGCGCGCTGCCGCTGGTGCTGGGCAGTGCCGAAGGCTCGGAGATGCGTCAGCCGCTGGGCATTACCATCGTCGGCGGGCTGATTCTCAGCCAGTTGCTGACGCTCTACACCACCCCGGTGATCTACCTGTATTTCGATCGCCTGCGCCACCGGGTCAACCGCTGGCGCGGCGTGCGTACCGACGCTGCTTTGGAAACTCCGTTATGAAAGGTTATGGCCGCAAGCCGGTCCAGTTCGTAGGGTGCGCCATGCGCACCAAGGGTTTATGGCTTGCGCTGGTGCGCACGGCGCACCCTACCGATTGCTGACCCTGCATCGCCCAAACGCCTTATGCATCACCTGATTGGTAATAGCCTTATGAAAGCCCTAGTTGCCTACCGTTTACCCAGCTTGCTGGCCTTGAGCCTGGCCCTGAGTGCCTGCGCCATCGGCCCGGATTATCAGCGTCCGCAATTGCAAACCCCGGTGCAGTTCAAGCAGATCGAAGGCTGGACTGCCGCGGTGCCCAGCGATGCGCTGGAACGCGGCGCCTGGTGGGAGCTGTATGGCGATGATGAATTGAGTGGCCTGGTCGGCCGCCTGAATCTGTCCAATCAGAACCTCGCCGCCAGCGAGGCCCAGTACCGCCAGGCCCGCGCGCTGGTACGTGGTGCGCGCGCGGCCTTCTATCCGAGCCTGTCGAGCAGCGCCGGCGTGAGTCGGGCCGGGCAGGGCGGGGGTGACAGCACCCTGAGTACCTCCGATGGCTTCGCCGTCAGCGGCTCGAATGCGGCGAGTATCTCGAAGAGCTACGACCTGAGCCTGAACGCCGCCTGGGAACTGGATATCTGGGGCAAGCTGCGCCGCTCGCTGGAGTCGAGCCGTGCCGGTTTCGCGGCCAGCGCCGCCGATCTGGCCGCGCTCAAGCTCAGCTTGCAGGCCGAGTTGGTGCAGACCTACCTGCAACTGCGCGTGCTGGATGATCAGCAGCGCCTGCTCGATGCCACCGTGGCCGCCTATGCGCGTTCGCTGCGCCTCAGCGAAAACCAGTACAACGCCGGCATAGTGCCAAAATCCGACGTCAGCCAGGCACTGACCCAGCTGAGAAGCACCGAAGCCCAGGCCATCGACCTGAAGTGGCAGCGCGCCCAGCTGGAACACGCCATCGCCGTGCTGATCGGGGTGCCGCCGAGCGAGCTGAGCATTGCCGCCCGTAAGCAACTGCCGGCTTTGCCGGCGATTCCCGTGGCGCTGCCGTCGCAACTGCTGGAACGCCGCCCGGATGTGGCCGCCGCCGAACGCCGGGTGATCGCCGCCAACGCCGAGATTGGCGTGGCCAAGGCCGCCTGGTACCCGGACCTGACCCTCTCCGCCACCGGCGGCTACCGTGGCAGCAGCTTCGCCGACTGGATCAGTCTGCCCAACCGCTTCTGGTCGCTCGGTCCTGACCTGGCGTTGAGCCTGTTCGACGGCGGCGCCCGCCGCGCCGAGCTGGAACGCCGCGAAGCCGCCTATGACCAGACTGTCGCGCAATACCGTCAGGCGGTGCTGGACGGTTTCCGCGAGGTGGAAGACTACCTGGTGCAGTTGCGTGTGCTGGAACAGGAGGCCGTGTTGCAACAGCAGGCACTGGACGCTGCCCGCGAGTCCCTGCGCCTGATCGAGAACCAGTACCGCGCCGGCGCCGTCGACTTCAACAGTGTGGTCAACGTACAGGCCACCGCATTGAACAATGAACGCAGCAACCTGACCCTGCTCGGCAGTCGCCTGACCGCCAGCGTGCAACTGATTGCCGCCCTGGGAGGTGGCTGGCAGGCGCCTTCCCCGGATACGGCAGAACCCTAGCCGTGCTGCCGTGGATCTCTGGTCGACGGCACTGGACGTTGGCCGCTTCTGAACTAGGGTTCTAGGAGGATATCCAGCGTAGGGTGACAGGGACACATCTATGGACAGATACGTGATGTTGCCCTTCTGGTTGGCTGAACAACGGTTAGCGGTAACCCTCGATCAAGTGGTGCGCGTGCTGCCGGCCCTGCAGGTCACCCCTTTGCCTGGCGCACCCGAGGCGGTCTGTGGGCTGGTGAATGTGCGCGGCAAGCTGCTCCCGGTGGTGGATCTGGCCCGGCGCTTCGGCTGGGCCACGCCTGTGCTCGGCCTGTGGCAACCGTTTATCTGGCTGCGCAGCAGCACGCGTGAGCTCCTGCTCCCGGTGACGCGGGTGGAGTCGGTGTGTAGTGCTGTGGCAGACGACTTCATTCCGGCACCGGATCCACGGGTCCCCTCCAACCTGCTGCGCGGGGTGTTGCGGACCGATGAAGGTCTGCTGCTGATCCAGGACGTCGAACAACTGCTCAGCGACAGCGATGAGGTGCAACTGGCTGCGCTGTTGACGGACACCGGGAGACTGGCCGATGCAGCGGACTGAAGCGCGCTGCTCGCCACGTCTGTTGGCGGCCTTGAATCACAAGGTGCATCAGCACCTGGGGATGGATTTCTCCGGGGCGCGGGGGGCCGACTTGCTGCGGCGCCTGCAGCTGCTGGCCCTGGAGTTGCAGGTGACGGATCTCGAGCCCTGGCTGCAGCAACTGGCCTTCGCCGATTGGGATGCGGAGCTGGTGCAGACGCTGATCCCCGCGTTCAGCGTCGGCGAGACCTATTTTCGTCGCGATGCCGAGGCGCTCGACTGGTTGGCAGTCAACCACCTGGGCCCGCTGCTGGTGCGCCGACGCCAGGCCGGGCAGCGCAACCTGCGCCTGTGGAGCGCCGGCTGTTGCACCGGCGAGGAGGCCTACAGCCTGCTGTTCCTGCTCGACCGGCTGCTCGGCGCGGAGCGCGACAGCTGGACATTGGAACTGTTCGCCAGCGACATCAACGCGGCCTTTCTCGCGCGAGCGGAGCAGAGCCTGTATGGCGCCAATGCCTTTCGCCGCAACGAAGCGACCTTCCGCAGCCAGCACTTCGAGGCCGAGGGCCGCCTGTGGCGGGTGCGGCCGGCCTGGCGTGGGCGCATCCGCTTCATCCAGTACAACCTGGCCGATGACCTGCACGCCTGCCCGATGCAAGGCGCTGACCTGATTCTCTGTCGTAACGTGCTGATGTATTTCTCGGCGACCCGCGCGGCCAGCGTGCTGCACCGGTTGCTCGGCTGCCTGGACCGCGACGGGCTGTTGCTGCTGAGCGCGGTCGAGGCCGGCATCGCCACCCAGGCCGGATTCAATGGTTTCTGGGCCGGTTGCAACTATGCCCTGAACAGCAGCGCCGGACGCGCCGTGCCCGACGCTGTGCCGGCCGACTTCACGGCGTGCCAAGACATCTCGCCCGCCACCCTGCCGAGCGTTGCCGGTGGCCAGGCCCCGTGGCCACGCCGGGCCGACTCGGCCGTTGGCGTCGACAGGGTCTGGCCACCGGTCAAGCGTGCGGATGCCGGCGTTCCGTCCGAGGGTCTCTGGCAGCAGGCGCAACGGTGCCTGGATGCCGGCGACTACGCCACGGCCCGCGAAGCCCTGCTGGCCTATCTGGCCTGTGCCGGCCTGAGCCATGCCCAACAGCACCAGGCCTGCCTGCTGCTGGCGCGCAGTTGGGCCGACCAGCAGCAAATCGACGAGGCACAGGACTGGCTGCAGCGGGCGCTGCTGCTGGATCCCGGCTCGGTCATGGGTTACTGGTTGCAGGCCCTTCTGGCACAGCAGAGTGGCGATATTGCGGCGGCCCTGCTGGCGTTGCAGAAAACCCTCTATCTCGACCCCGGCTTCATCCTCGGCTACTTCCTGCAGGCGCGCCTGTTGCGTGTGCAAGGCCGCGGGCGGGCCAGCGACAAGGCGTTGCAGGTCTGCCGCCAGTTGCTCGGCGAGCAGGACGACGAAGCTTTGGTAGCGCAAGGCGATGGCATGAGCTGTGCCCAGCTGCTGCGTGTGTGCGAGCAATTACTGGAGGAACAACACGTATGGCCGAACCGGTGAACGACGATGCGCGCTGGGCGCAGGTGCATGAACGCCTGGCCGAGTTCGAACGGCGCTTGCTCGATGGCTTCGCCATGGCCCCCGAGCAGTGGGCTGCCCGTCTGCGCGAGCGCACCCGGCAATGGGCCTGCGCGGAGCAGGCCGAGGCGCCGCAGGATCAACTGGAGGTGCTGACCTTCAGTCTCAGTAATGAGCTGTATGCCATCGGCAGCGAGCATGTCGCCCAAGTGCTGCCGCTGAACCAGTACACACCCTTGCCGAACACCCCTGCCTATGTGCTGGGTATCGTCAATGTGCGCGGCCGCATCGTCTCGGTGCTGGACCTGCGGGTACTGTTCGAGCTGCCGATTGGCGGCCTTGCCGAGCGCAGCTTCCTGCTTGTCCTGCACAGCGCGGAAATGGAGTTCGGCCTGTTGATCGACCGCGTCCTTGGGGTTGCGCAAATCCGCCGCGAGGCCCTGCAAGACGGGCCGGCCAACCTCTCCGGGGTGCGGGCGAACTATCTGCTGGGGGTTACTTCAGAGCAATGTACGGTACTCGACGGTACGCGCCTGCTGGGTGACCCGAATCTGCGGGTGCTGGCCGACGATTAGCAAGACGATTGGCAATATGGAGAGGGACAAGCGCGATGGATAACAACGTTCTGCGGTTCAACATAGGCAGCAAGCTGATCATGGCCTTCGCCCTGCTGATCCTGGGCTTCGGCGGCCTGCTGTTCTTCACCTTGGAGCGCTTCGTCAGCCTGCAGCAAAGCGAAGAACTGCAGTTCAAACAAAACTACGAACGGCTCTCCGCAGCGAAGGAGTTGCGCATCAATATCGCGGCCCAGCGTAGCGATCTGCTGCTGGCAATAGACGAGGGTACGCCTGAGGAGTTGGATGTGCGCGAGGAGGAAATCCGCAGGCACAGCGAAGAAAACGACCTTCAGGTAAAACGCCTGCAGGTGGCGGCCAGCGATGATCCGGAAGTCGGCGATATTCTCGAGCAGTTACTGGCGGTGCGCAGTCTGGCGGCGAAGACCCGCGAGCAGCAACTGCAGCTTATCCGCAGTGGCCAGTTGGAGCAGGCGCGGGACCTGAGCAGCGGCATACAACAGGAGCGGATCGACAGAATCCACGAATTGGGCCTGCAACTGGCCAGACTGACCGACCGGCGTATAGCCGAGGGTTTGGCCAACTCGCACCAGTCGCTGCAGGATCTGCGCGAGCGCATTCTCAATATGAGCCTGCTGCTGGTGGTGGCCAGCGTCGTCCTGACCTGGTTGCTCAGTCGGCATATCGCCTTGCCGCTGGCACGCCTAACCGGCTGGGCCGAGCGCATCGGTCGCGGCGAGATCCCCCGGGAGGTCATTGCCAGCACCCGCCAGGACGAAGTAGGCCGGCTGGGCCAGGCATTCGGCGCCATGAGCCAGTACCTGCGCGAGCTGGTGCAGGAGATGAACGAAGGCATCTCGGTGCTGGCCAGCTCCAGCGAGGAGATTCTCGCCGCCACCAGCCAGGTGGCCGCGAGTACCCAGGAAACCGCCACCGCGATCAGCGAGATCGCCACCACGGTGGAGGAAGTCAAGCAGACCGCGGTACTCGCTGGCAGCAAGTCGCAGGCGGTCGCCGAAAGTACCGAGCGCACCCGCCAGGTGGCTCTGGGTGGACGGCAGGCGGTGGAGGAAGCGCTGGCCGGCATGCAGCAGATCCGCGAGCAGATGCAGGCGGTGGCCGAGAGCATCATGCGTCTGGGCGAGCAGAGCCAGGCGATCGGCGAGATCGTCGCGTCGGTCGGCGACTTGGCCGAGCAGTCCAACCTGCTCGGG
>NZ_JAWVXU010000024.1:0-54417 GCF_033723075.1 Pseudomonas sp. | reverse complement strand
GCTGAAAGGTGCCATCGCCAACCTCGAGCTGATGACCGCCGACCTGCTGCAGCGGGCCAAGGCCAACCCCAACGAAGTCGGCGCCGCCTCGGTCGAGTACCTGCAGGTATTCGGCTACACCGCCTACGCCTACATGTGGGCGTTGATGGCACGGGCCGCGCTGGGCAAGGAAGGCCAGGACGACTTCTACGCCGGCAAGCTGGGCACCGCGCGCTTCTACTTCGCCCGCATCCTGCCGCGCATCCACTCGCTGACTGCCTCGGTCAAGGCCGGCAGCGAGAGCCTGTACCTGCTGGACGCGGCGCAGTTCTGAGGCTCTGCCGGCAGGCGCTTGGACGACAAGCAGAAGGGCGTGCGGCAAGCCAGCAAGAACGCAATTGCCGACCGCCCCGGTCGCTCACGCCGGCGCGATCGGCCGCTGCGGTCGAGGTGTATCAGCCCTCCGCTGGCGCCTGTGGCGGGTCGCTGCGTTCGCGCCAGCCACCGCCGAGCGCCTTGTACAGGTTGACCTCGCTGGTCAGCTGCGCCAGGCGATCGGTGATCAGTGCCTGTTGCGCGCTGAACAACGAACGCTGGGCGTCGAGGAAGGTCAGGTTGCTGTCGATGCCGATGCGGTAACGGCGCTCGGCCAGGCGGTAGTAGTCCTGGTTGGCTTCGACCAGGTCACGCTGGGCCTGGAGTTGGCGCTGGTAGGTCTGGCGAGCCGCCAAGCCGTCGGCAACCTCTTGGAAGGCGGTCTGGATGCTCTTCTCGTAGCGGGCGACGCCGATGTCCTTCTGGATCTTCGAGTAATCCAGGCTGGCGCGCAGGCTGCCGGCATTGAAGATCGGCAGGCTGATCTGCGGCTGGAACAGCCAGGTACCCGAGCCGCCGCCGAATAGACCGGAGAGATCCGGGCTGAGGCTGCCGGCATTGGCGGTCAGGCTGATGCTCGGGAAGAACGCCGCCCGCGCCGCGCCGATGTTGGCGTTGGCCGCCTTGAGCAGGTGCTCGGCTTCGAGAATGTCCGGGCGCCGTTGCAGCAGGTCCGACGGCAGCCCGGCCGGCACCTGGCTGAGCAGTTCGGCGTCGAGTGCTTGGCTGGCTGGCAGATCCGCCGGCAGGCCGCTGCCGAGGAGCAGGGCAAGGCCGTTGCGATCCTGCGCGACCAGGCGCTGGTATTGCGCCAGTTTGACCCGGGCCGCTTCGACCGAGGTGCGCGACTGGCTCAGGTCGAGCGCCGACGCCACGCCGATCTCGCTGCTGCGTCGGGTCAACCGGTAGCTTTCCTCGAAGGTGCCGAGGGTGTCTTCGGTCAGCTGCAGCAGGGCCTGATCGGCCTGCCAGGTCAGGTAGGCATTGGCGACGCTGGCGACCAGGCTGATCTGCGTGGAGCGCCGCGCCTCTTCGCTGGACAGGTAGGTTTCCAGGGCCTGCTGGCTGAGGCTGCGCACGCGACCGAACAGATCCAGTTCATAGGCACTGACGCCGAGGGTCGCCGAGTACTGGCTGCTGATCCCGGCGTGACCGGTTTGCGCAATGTCCGCGGGCAGGCGTTGCCGGCTGCCGCTGCCATCCGCGCTAACCGCCGGCAGCAAGTCGGCGCGCTGGATCCGGTATTGCGCGCGGTAGGCCTCGATATTCAAGGCGGCGACGCGCAGGTCGCGGTTATTCAGCAGCGCGGTCGCGATCAACTGCTGCAAGGCCGGGTCGCGGAAAAACTGGCGCCAGCCTTGTTCGGCGGCGGCGATGTCGGCCGCCTCGGCTGGCGCGTAGGCCTGGCCCTGGGGCCATTGGCTGGCGATCGGCGCAGGCGGTTGCTGGTAATCGGGTATCAGCGAACAGCCACTGAGCACCAGGGTGGCGACTGCGATGGACACTAGGGTCTGGTTCATTGGGCCGGCTCCTCGACGAGTGTTTCGCTCTTCTTGCTTTCCTTGCTTTCCTTGCGCTGGAACAGTGAAGAGACGACGACGAAGAACAGGGGAACCCAGAAAATCGCCAGAATGGTGGCGCTGGTCATGCCGCCGAGTACCCCGGTACCAATGGCGTGCTGGCTGCCCGAACCGGCGCCGCTGGAGATGGCCAGCGGCACCACGCCGAGGCCGAAGGCCAGCGAGGTCATGATGATCGGGCGCAAGCGCATGCGACAGGCTTCGATCGCCGCTTCGCTCAGACTTCGCCCTTGTTCGTGCAGCTCCTTGGCGAACTCGACGATCAGAATGGCGTTTTTCGACGCCAGGCCGATAGTCGTCAGCAAACCGACCTGGAAGTACACATCGTTGGACAGCCCACGCATGCTGGTGGCCGCGAGGGCACCGATGATGCCCAGTGGCACCACCAGCATCACCGCAATCGGGATCGACCAGCTCTCATACAGGGCCGCCAGGCAGAGGAACACCATCAGCAGCGAGAGCGCATACAGGGCCGGTGCCTGCGAGCCGGACAGGCGCTCCTCGTAGGACAGCCCGGTCCAGGAATAACCGATGCCCGCCGGCAGTTTCTGCGCCAGCGCTTCGACTTCGGCCATGGCCTCGCCGGAGCTGTAACCGGGTGCCGGTGTGCCGAGGATTTCCATGGCCGCGACGCCGTTGTAGCGGGTCAGTTTGGGCGCGCCGTAGACCCACTCGCCACTGGCGAAGGCCGAGAAGGGCACCATCTCGCCGCTGTCGTTGCGCACGTACCACTTGTTCAGGTCTTCCGGGCTCATCCGCGAGCTGGGTTGGCCCTGCAGGTAAACCTTCTTCACCCGGCCGCGGTCGATGAAGTCGTTGACGTAGCTGCCACCCAGGGCAATCGACAGGGTCTGGTTGATGTTCGCCAGGGTCACCCCGAGGGCGCTGGCGCGTTCGTCGTCGATGCTCAGTTGGTACTGCGGCTCATCGTCCAGCCCGTTCGGTCGTACGCCCGCCAGCACCTTGCTTTGCGCGGCCATGCCGAGGAACTGGTTGCGTGCTTCCATCAGCTTGTCGTGGCCAAGCCCGGCGCGATCCTGGAGGAACAGGTCGAAGCCGCTGGCGTTGCCCAGTTCCATGACCGCCGGTGGCACGAAGGCGAACACCATGGCGTCGCGCAAACTGAAGAAGTGCTGCTGCGCGCGTTGCGCCAGGTTGAACACGCTGTTCTCCGCCGAACGCTCGCCCCAGGGCTTGAGCATGATGAAGGCCATGCCCGAACTCTGGCCGCGACCGGCGAAGTTGAAGCCGGTGACGGTGAATACCGAGCTGACCGTATCCGCCTCTGCGCTGAGCAGGTGGCTACGCATCTCGTCGACCACCACCTGGGTACGTTCTGCGGTGGATCCCGCCGGCGTTTGCACCTGGGCGAACAGCACGCCCTGATCCTCCTCCGGGAGGAAGGTCGTGGGGATGCGGGTGAACAGCACGATCATGCCGACGATGATCAGCAGATAGGCCAGCAGGTACGGCAGCTTGTGCCGCAGCATGCTCGCGACACCCCGTTCGTAGCGTTGCACGCCGCGGTCGAAGCTGCGGTTGAACCAGCCGAAGAAGCCGCGCTTGGGCGCATGCTCGCCCTTGCCAAGCGGCTTGAGCAGGGTCGCGCAGAGTGCCGGGGTGAAAATCAGCGCGACCAGCACCGACAGGACCATGGCCGAGACGATGGTGATCGAGAACTGCTGGTAGATCACCCCGGTCGAGCCGCTGAAAAACGCCATCGGCAGCAGCACGGCGGTCAACACCAGGCCGATGCCGACCAGCGCACCCTGGATCTGGCCCATGGATTTGCGCGTGGCCTCTTTCGGCGACAGGCCTTCTTCGGCCATCACCCGTTCGACGTTCTCCACCACGACGATGGCATCGTCCACCAGCAGTCCGATGGCCAGCACCATGCCGAACATGGTCAGGGTATTGATGCTGAAGCCGAAGGCGGCGAGCACGCCGAAGGTGCCGAGCAGTACCACCGGTACCGTCATGGTGGTAATCAGCGTGGCGCGGAAGTTCTGCAGGAACAGGTACATCACCAGAAACACCAGGGCAATGGCTTCGAGCAGGGTGTGCACCACGCCGGAAATCGACTCGCTCACCACCGGTGTGGTGTCGTACGGGAACACCACTTCCATGCCCGGCGGGAAGAAGGGTTCGAGTTCGGCGATAGTCGCGCGCAGGGCCTTGGCGGTTTCCAGGGCGTTGGCGCCGGTCGCCAGCTTGACGGCCAGGCCAGAGGCCGGCTTGCCGTTGAACTGGGCGCTGATGCCGTAGTTTTCGCCGCCCAGGGCGACCTCGGCCACATCACCCAGGCGCACCTGCGAGCCATCCGGGTTGACCTTGAGCAGGATGGCGTCGAATTGCTCGGCGCTCTGCAGGCGGGTCTTGCCGATGATAGTGGCGTTCAGCTGCTGGCCTTGCACCGCCGGCAAACCGCCGAGCTGGCCCGAGGAGACCTGGACGTTCTGCGCGGCGATGGCGTTTTTCACGTCCACCGGGGTCAGCTGGAAGTTGTTCAGCTTGGCCGGATCGAGCCAGATGCGCATGGCGTACTGGGCGCCGAACACCTGAAAGTCACCGACGCCGGCGGTGCGCGAGATCGGGTCCTGCATGTTGGAAACGATGTAGTTGGCCAGGTCGTCCTTGCTCATGCTGCCGTCCTGGGAGACCAGGCCGATCACCATCAGGAAGTTCTTCACCGCCTTGGTCACACGGATGCCCTGCTGCTGAACTTCCTGCGGCAGCAGCGGGGTGGCCAGGTTGAGTTTGTTCTGCACCTGTACCTGGGCGGTGTCCGGGTTGGTGCCCTGGTTGAAGGTGGCGGTGATGGCCATGCTGCCGTCGGAATTACTTTCCGAGGTGACATAGCGCAAGTTGTCGATGCCGTTGAGCTGCTGCTCGATCACCTGTACCACCGTGTCCTGCACCGTCTGCGCGGACGCACCCGGGTAGTTCACGGCGATGGCAATGGCCGGCGGCGCGATGCTCGGGTACTGGTTGATCGGCAATTTGAGCAGCGACAGCGCGCCGACCAGCATGATGACCAGGGCAATCACCCAGGCGAAGATCGGCCGATCGATAAAGAATTTCGACATGCGTTACTCCCCCTGGCCGCGCGCTTTGGCACTGGTCGAGACCAGGGCCGGATTGGCTGCCTGGACATTGCTCGCCGCGCTGACGCTGACTTCGTCGCCTGGCTTGACGAACTGCAGGCCCTCGGTGATCAGGCGGTCGCCGCTGTTCAGGCCTTCGTTGATCAGCCATTGATTGCCGATGGTGCGGTCGGCCTTGAGCTCACGCAGCTCGACCTTGTTGTCCTGATTGACCACCAGGGCCGTGGGTTGACCCTTCAGGTCGCGGGTCACGCCTTGTTGCGGGGCGAGAATTGCCTGGCTGTTGACCCCGGCCTGCAGCTGGGCGTGGACGAACATGCCCGGCAACAGGTCGTGGTTCGGGTTGGGGAACACCGCGCGCAGGGTCACCGAACCGGTGCCTTCATCGACCGAGACCTCGGAGAATTCGAGCTGACCTTGTTCTGCGTATTCGCTGCCGTCCTCCAGGATCAGCTTGACCCTGGCGGCGTTCTCGCTGGCTTTCTGCAAATGCCCGCTGGCCAGCTCACGGCGCAGCTTGAGCATCGCCACCGAGGACTGGGTGACGTCGACATAGATCGGATCCAGCTGCTGGATCACCGCCATGGCGCTGCTCTGACCATTGCTGACCAGCGCGCCCTCGGTTATCGCCGAACGGCCGATGCGCCCGGAGATCGGCGCCAGCACCTTGGTGTAACGCAGGTCGATCTGCGCGCTTTGCACAACGGCTTCGGCCTGCAGACGCTTGGCTTGCGCCTCGTCGAACTCCTGACGGCTGACGGCCTGCTCGTCGACCAGCAGCTTGTAGCGATCGGCCAGGGATTTGCTCGACAGTAGCGAGGCTTGCGCGCTTTTCAGGGTCGCTTCATAGGTCGAGGCGTCGATCTGGTACAGCTGCTGGCCGGCTTTGACTGCGCGGCCCTCGGTGAACAGACGCTTGAGAATGATGCCGTTGACCTGCGGGCGCACTTCGGCAATGCGGTACGCGGTGGTGCGTCCCGGTAGCTCGGAGGTCAGGGTAAAGGCTTGCGGTTGCAGGGTGACCACGCCGACTTGCGGCAGTGATGCGGCAGGTGGCGCTTCTTCCTGTTGGCAACCGCTGAGCAGGGCGGTCAGGACGGCGGCGGTAACCAGCGCGGGGAAAACCGGATTGAATCGCATGAAGGCCTCGGTCGGGAGCCTGGCAAGGCGCTTGAGCGAAATGCCAGTGACAAAATCGGATGAGAGGTTGGATAAGTAGTCTGCTAATCAATATACTTACGTTCATGAATGTTTGTAAGTGATTTTTAGTACGCAGAAGCAACAAAATGTGAAAATCAGCCAAAGGCTCAACGAAAGCCTTGCCTGCCAATAGCTTCCTGCGTGAAGCCATCCTGATTGAGGGTTACTGCCATGGTTCGTCGTACCAAAGAGGAGGCTCAGCAGACGCGCAGCCAGATACTCGAGGCGGCCGAAAAAGCTTTCTACGAGCGCGGCATCTCGCGCACCACGCTGGCAGAAATTGCCGGCATTGCCGGCGTCACTCGCGGGGCGATCTATTGGCACTTCAAGGACAAGGCCGACCTGATCCAGGCCATGCTGGACAGCTTGCACGAGCCGCTGGACGAGCTGGCCAGGGCCGGCGAGAACCCGGATGAGGACGACCCGCTGGGCTGCATGCGCCAGCTGCTGATCACGTTGTTTCAGCGGGTTGCGCTGGATCCGAAAACCCGCCGGATCACCGAAATCCTCTATCACCGCTGCGAACTCACCGACGAGATGAGCGACCTGCGCCAGCAGCGTCAAACCGACAGCGTGGAATGCAACGGCCGCATCGACCAGTCGCTGCGCAATGCGGTCCAGCGCAAGCAACTCCCCGCGACACTGGACACCGCCCGCGCGGCGATCTGCCTGCATGCCTACATCGACGGCCTGCTCAGCCAGTGGCTGCTGGTGCCGGAAAGCTTCTCGCTGCAGCGCGATGCCGAACTGCTGGTCGATAGCGCCCTGGACATGCTGCGTGAAAGCCAGGCGCTGCGCCGCTAAGGTTTTACTGCGGCTCGCGCCTGGCCTCTACTGCTGCTGAGCGCTGGAGGCGGGGCGGGGGCGCGACTGTCGTCGGAAAATACCGAGATTGTTGCCCCGCTTAGCCGCGCAAGCTGCAAGCATCGTGACTCGAGTTTGATAGGCCGCCAGGGGCTGGAAACCTACCGTCAACGCAGCCGCGAATTGCGAGTAGTGGTGGATCGCTATATGGCCGCTTAGCGTCGGCTCTTGGCTGAGTGGCCGCATCCGCTTTGATTTTTCCAGTAGTTCGGTATACGTTACATTTCATATTACTTGTTGCGTATACGGAACATGGACTACTCCCTCATCACGCTGCGACTTGGCGAGCAGCTACGGCAGCGCCGCCTGAATCGAGGTCTTACTCAGGCCGCGCTTGCCTCCCTGGCGTGCATCACCCGGCAAAAGGTTATCGCCATCGAAAAGGGCGATCTCTCGGTGGGCATGATGGCCTATGCGCGAATGCTGGCAGCCCTGGACTGTGAGTTGGCGGTTGTACCCGCACGAATGCCCACGCTGGATGAGATCCACGGCGTGTTCGACTGATGACGGCCGTGCTGCAGGTTGCAACGCCATAGGGCGACGCAAAAATAAATGCGTCCCCATTTGTTATTTCGCGTTCAGGTTTGATGTTGCGGCGGAGTGAACAACGGGGGGAGCAGGCCACGATTAATTCTCCGTAAACCGTGGTCTGTTCCCTTTTTTCCCGTTTTTTCCGTCCCCTGTTTTTTTCGCTTTGATTTTCATTTGGCCCCGTGCGAGCGACATTCAACTTGATATGTCGCGTATGCAGGACATGGGCTTAGGTCCTCTTTGAAATCAGGGGGCCGTCAAAGTTGATTACTTTGACGGGAAGTCCCTCAATCATTTTTGTTAAGTCAGCATGCTTCTCGCTAGTTGCTATTATAACTTGTCGCTCCATACTGCGGGTTTCAGATGCTCTTTCGATGAATGTTTTGAAATTGACCTCCTTGGTTTCTTGTTGGCGCGGCTCGTCTAGTATAAGCAATCCAAGGTGATTGGTAGTAAGACCTTCCAAGTGGTTGTCCAAGGTTAGAAGAGAATATAGGTAGGCCCAAATAACCCTTATGTTGTCACTGGCGGAAGCCTCGGAGCCTAAGTCAACATCATCAATTGAAGGCTTGTATGTTCGTTTCGATATTTCAAAGTCTTCAATGGGTGTGCTTTTGTATTCAAAGTCGCTCAGGTTTTTCTTAAATTGCTCAGTTAGTTTTCCGAGCTTTATATAGTCGTTGCGGCTAAAACCGTCCCATGGCAGCTTTGAGATTGCTCCGTCTACTCTAGACCATTCTAGTTTTGTAGCAGATAATTTCTCTTTTATTTCGGATTCAAGCGTTAGAGTCCGTTCGATGGCCTCAATTTTCTCCTCAAGCAGGATCTCTTTTCTAAGTTGAGCTCTAGATGGGGCTCCTTTAACATCAAGAAGGCTTTCTTTTAGTGAGCGAATGTCAGCGCGTGTAGAGTTAACTTTGTCTTGAGCCTGTAGTATTAGTGTCCTTTTGTTTAAGGCTTTGCGCTCTTCGCCTGCTCTCAGGGACTCGAAAACTAAAAGTTGTTTCTCGAGATACTTGATGTTGTCGTCAATCCCTAGTGCAGATTGGTTGTGCATGTGAGGGAGTAACGAGTCCTCTATTGGCTGATCGCAAGTTGGGCAGCGGCCACTTAAGAACTTGAATTTCTCAGTGGATCCGTACTCGTGTATTTTTTTAATGTCTCGGTATTTGCGTAGCCCTTCCTTGACCGCCAAAACTCGTTTTTCTATGGATCTAACGTAGTCTTCGCTAACGTCTATGTCCGACAAGATAATTGAAATAGCCGACTCCTCTTCTGAGAGTCTTTTCATCAAGAGGTTAAGTTCTCTTTCTTGTGTAAGCGTTTTTGACCCAGTTGCGTCAGTTGAGGTGATTGCTAATTTTGATGTTGAGAGTTCTAGCCTGAGATTCGTCAAGTGGTCGGAAAGATTGGTTTTAAGAGACTCGCCGTTCAAAACGTAAAGATCGGTTGCGCTGTTTATGGATTTTTGTTTGCTGATATCATCACTAACGGCGGGCTCGACAAATGCGTAAACTTGCCTCGCTGTTGAAATAAGCTTTTCAATAGTTATAGTCCAGACCGATCCAAGGTCATTTCTTTTGAAGATCAACTGTTGTCTCTTTCTGTTGTTCTCCTGGATGTCTAAATCGAGATTGTACTCAAGAGCTCTATTCGCTAGGTCCTTGATGCCAAGGTAAGTAGGGAGCACGTTCAGGATTCCGCCCCAGCCTCTAGTCTGTTCGACATAGTTAACCGAAAAAATTGACTCCAAATAAAGAGGGCAAGTGTTGCCATCATACTTGACGACTTGTGGATCCTCTATGCTAAGAAATTTCTCTAGGAAGGTATGGAAACCCCGTTCTCTGACTGCTGCGCCAGGATCGCGAACAAAGTAATCTGTGAAAGATGTGTCGGAAAGAAAATCGATCTTATCAATTGGTACGGTATAAACAGATATAACCCTGCTTTTTTCTTCTATGCCGCTTCTTGATATTGTGATTGTCTCGCCTGCATCGTTGGATATCTCTAGGTTAACTCTCGATTCGGTGACAAGCGCATAGCTACCATCAGGCTTTTTAAGTTTGCTGGTTAACGCAGATTTTAAAGGGTTTTTCCTGCTAGGCCCTAGGGTGCCTTCTAAGCCTAATGCATATACAATGCTTTGCACGCAGGTTGATTTACCTAATGTGTTATCGGCTCTGATAATGTTTAGGCCGTAAGCAAATGGTATATCTACGCCGTAATCTCCTTCGTTTGTTCTGGAGATGATCTTTAGTCTGTTTATCTTAAGTCTGCTCACGAAAGTCACCGGAAATAAGTTTGTCAATAATGGTGTCGGTGAAGAAGGATTTGCTAAAGTTCTGTATGAATTCTTTTTCTTTTGCAAAGACTTCCATGTCTGAGTCGATTGATTTTGCGAATGCTAGACCTGTAGTTGACAGCTTAACGCTTTTGGATGGCTCTAGTTCGAATATCCCTTCGCCCAGCCCCATGTTAATAGCTCTATCCACAAGAGGGTCAAATCTAACATTTACAGCAGAGAAGAGATCTTTGATCTCAGAAAAGTAGTTCTTCCGCTTTTCATGGGATGAAACCAAAGAACTAAGCACCTGTATTTTCTTTATTCCCGCTTTATTTCCAGCGCTAAGTTTGAGTAGTATCAGTGCAATTAAGGATATCCTCCAAAGCGGTCTGAGTTCGGGCTCTACTGGGGTGCCGGATTGGCGAAATATTACCTTGTTTGGGATGGTGTTTAAGATATCCATTTATTCAAAATCCAAATTGCAGCGCATAAGCCAATCAGCAACGGTTCCTGAAGCAATGCAATCCAAATTATCCTCGTGGAGCTTGCTTTTCTTGGTCAGCGCTTCTTTGAGTGCAGTTGTATGCTGGGCTGGGCTTTTTTGTTTTTCCTCGAAGTACTCAACGTGTAGTTTTTCCTCCATTTCCATCACTCCAGACGTGATTTGAGAGTGATATTCAGGGTACTCCTGTTTTAGATCCTCAAGCATGTTCTGAGCATAGATGGTCTGTTTAAACATCGTATCCCTTGCTTTTTCGATTTGATGTGGGGATGCCGGTTTAAGCTTTGATAGCTTCGTCTCTATGTTGCTCGCGAATTCTGACTTGTCAGCCTGGTACGTGCTTATGTCCACGTCAGATATTACTTTTCTTTCTAGTTTGAGTACTCTGATGCCTTGGTCTAATAGCTCCGCCTCTTCTGTCTTAAACGTGCTTCGATCCCATACAAGAACGTGGAAGTCCGTATTTTCAACGTAGGGTAGTTGCGCTGCTATAACTTCCGCTGTTTTTGTGGAGGCATGAGCGTTTAGGTGCTTCGATAGGTGGTTTGGTACGACAAGTATCCAACGTCTAATCTTAGTAGGGCCGAGAATTGTTGATAAGACGTTGCCTTTATTCTCGATGAATTTATTAATGTCAGTTGTCATTTTGTCGCGCTGCTTGTCATAAAGCTGCGCCATGGGGCAAAGCTCTTCAGGGCAGAACGCTTGATAGGCATTGCCGCAGAAGGAAAAGCCTTCAATGCCGGCGTCTCCATTATGTCTGTCGGGTATAGGAACATAATTTTCCTGCCCATGTTTTATTCTGAGAAGGTCATTTACATGCTCTTCCCACTCTTTTCTTTCCCATACTTTATTTGGACTGATTTCCATAAACTTCCCGTACGAGACTAATGCGCGCCATGCTAATGCACAAAACGACTCAAGGCTGAATTGTCTTTATTGGCGAGTGTTGGTGCGCGGCGGCCTGATTGCAGAGCCTGCAACATGGCGTCGACTTCAGCCTCGCTGAATAGCGGCTGCTGGAATGACTGGATATGGCGGATAAAGCCAATGCCCTGGGTCACGTTGTCCGGCACCTCGGTTTTGAAGGTGCTGCCGCCGATGAAGGTGATGACCGAGTGCAGGTGCTCCGGGTTAACGCCAAGGGTGGCTTCCAGGGCCTTGAGGTGTTTGTAGTTCTGCCGTAGCGGGTTCTGGAGCTTGAAGGTGCGTTTGTAGAGCTTCTGCGTCCACTGTGGTTGCTTCTCGCTGCCGAAGATCCAACCGCTCATGTTCTTGGTTTCCAGCACGAAGATGCCGTAGGGCGAGAGAAATACGTGGTCGATCTGGGTGGTGCCGTCGGGGGTGCTCAGGGTGACGTTGTGCAGGCGGCGGTAGGTTTGCTTATCCAGCTGCCAATGGGCGAACAGGCGCACCAGCAGTTCGCCGATCTGGCCCTTGGCCCAAGGCGACTTGAGCAGGCCGATCAGCAGCATGGCGGGAATCAGCCAGGTCGCGGTGTCGATTAAGGGGCGGAGGATGACGCTGTAGTCCATACCGTCTTCCTTGAGCAAAGCCGCTTAGGTGACGCTCGTTATCCGAGCGAGCAGGCGTGCCAAGAATCCAAATGCCGGGCACTGGCCCGGATAATGGCCAATTGCTTTCGCTAGCTCAAGGGCTCATCGACTATTTGCTAACAGCGATCAGCGACTGACGTGCTGATTTTTGCTGGTTTTGCCAGTGGAACGGCGGCCAGATCCAGAAGGGTTCGTTTATGGGGATTGCTTGTCTGTGAGCCGATTAGCGGGCTTATTCGGCTCATTGCGTGAGCTGATAGCGCGGGCGATTCGGCTCACTGTCTAATTAGCTCATTGAGTGTCCGTCACTCCATGACTTCGAGCCTGTAGACGCGACTTGCTCTTAGGCCCGCGCATTGGGTGCCATAGGTGCCGGCGGACACGTGCACTTCATAGGTGCCGGCCTTGACCGGCGTTCCTGTGATCAACCCATGGGAATCACGGTCCTGGTGCTCGACCCAAAGCCCTTCAGGCAGGGCGTTTGTATCACTCACATAGATGCCATGGACTGGCGCCGAGGTGTTGATCACTTCCAGTTGCACGCTATAGGGCTCGCCCGCAACGGCTACTGGCAGGCTCTCGGGGAGTAGCTCAGGTTCAGGCTGCATGGCACAGCTCGTCAGCGTATTTGCAAAGATGCCTGCTTCACAGCCTGCAAGAGGTAGTGCCAAGCAGAGAGCAAAAAGTATTTTTCGCAGCATATGGGGTTCCTTCCTGATCATGGGATTCGGCTGAATACGATCCCGCCGAATGCGTCCTTGAGGAGCTGCTTGAGCGTGTAGTCCCGCGTAACCTGGTGCATGGACTGCCCCCAGGAGAACAGCTTGGAGTTGACGATGACTTCAGCCGGCAAGGTGGTCTCGTCGACTGGGCCGCCATGAGTCTGCGGGACTTTCTCCCAGGCAATCCAATGGTTTTTTCCGACCCCAGCCCCGCCTTCCACCATCGAGGCGGAAATCAGCGAAGTGACATGATGCTGGCTGCCCACATAGCTAAAGAGTTCCAAGAGCTTTTCTTGATTGATATGTCCCCGGAACTGGATGTTGTCGAAGACTACGGTCGCGCCGGCTTCGGTGAACCAGGACTTCACTTTCCCTGGAAGGGTAATCCCAGGGATCTGATCACCTGGCGAGTCATAATCAAAAAGGCCGTTTTCGCTGTCACGAAGGCTGGCCAGGGAAATCCAGTCAATCGCAGATATGCGATCTCCCGCTGCCGTATGGCTGAATTTCTTCGGGTTCCGGCAGTCATGGCTGGGCTTGATGTGCAGCTGCCCTATCGTGGTTTCCCCGGTTTCCCATAGTTCGATTATCGCCTGGGTGTAAAGATCGGGGCGGTCCACCAGCAATGCGTAGAAGAAAACCGCAGGGCCGCACAGGCTTGTCTCTTGCTGGTTCGGATATGGGGTGATTCTTTCCTTTGTCGCAATGTATTGCCCTTGGGATTTTGCGACGCGCACTCGCAGTTGCTCTATGACCTTGCTTTTCTCGAATGGATCGCTGGCCGTCCCCATTGGATGGGCCTGATCGTTGAAAACACGACTCTGAGCGGTCGAGCATTCGAAGGTGTCCAAAATCTGCTTGGCTGCGGCTACTGGATCCGTGGTCTGCACGGGTTGGGGCATAGATGAGGCGGCGGCTTGCTGGGCGGGCTGCGTCGCGAGTGTCGTGGCAGGCGGTTGGTTCGCTGGAGCCACTGCAGTCGTTACTGGCACCGGGGCTGGGGCCAATGATAATGGGGCTGGTGCGGTGAAAGGTGCCCCTACTGCGGAGTCCCCGATGATCACGCTGGCTGAGCCGCCGATGATCACGTTCCCATGACCACCCGTGCTGCCCAGCGTCGCCGCTGGCAGGCCGTTGATCAGTACCGTGCTGGCAACTGCGCCCACTATGGGGCTGCCGCAGGCCGACGTGTCGCTCATTCGCGCTGCTGGCAGGTTATCGAAGAAGACGTTCGGTGAGCCCGTTGCTATGGGGTTTGTGCCATGGCCAGGCGCTGGGCAAGAGGTGGGATCAGTTTGGCGAGCCGCCGGTTTTCCGCTCATGGTGAAGCTCCCTTGTTTTCGTAGGTGCCGATCCTACGCGTGTCTCCCGCCTTGGCCTTGCTGCACTTGTCGAAGTGAGCGAAGGGTCACTGTTTGCTAAAGGTATGTTTGGCCCTTCATTGGGGGGCGAAAACGGGCTCACGGCAAAAAAATCATGATCGGTTGTTGTCGGTGTAGACCAGCGGCCAGCCGAGGGGCGAGTATTTCATTATGCGTATTCATTTGTTGTCCGATCTGCACAATGAGTTCGGCCCCTTTACTCCGGTGCCGTTGGACTGCGATGCGGTCATTCTGGCTGGCGACATCGATGTCCAGGGGCGTGCTGTCGAGTGGGCCAGGCAAGTCTTTGCCGGCCCGGTGTTGTACGTCCCAGGCAACCACGAGTTCTACGGTGGACACCTGAGCCATACCCTGGAAAAAATGCGCGCGGCGCAGGATGATTGTGTTCGGGTGTTGGAGCGCGATGAGGTCATCCTGGGCGGCGTACGCTTTCTGGGGGCGACCATGTGGACGGACTTTTCCGCTACCGGCAACCCGCCGATGGCGTGCCTGAGTGCGCAGAACGCGATGAACGACTTCCGGCAGATCCGCACCGAAGGTTACAGACGTATCCGCCCGGCCGATCTGGTCGCCCGATCGGTACAGACGAAAGACTGGCTGCGCATGCAGCTGGCGCAACCATTTGACGGCCCAACCGTGGTGATCACTCACCACGCGCCGACGCTGCGCTCCCTCCAGGGCAGCCCGCACGCGGGCACTCATCTGGATGCCGCCTACGCCAATCGCTGGGAAGACCTTATGGGTGGCGAGCAGGTGGCGCTGTGGGTGCACGGGCATTCGCATAGGGCTGTCGACTATGACCTGGCGGGCACGCGGGTGGTCTGCAACCCTCGAGGATATCCGGGTGAAGAGACTGGGTTCCGCCCGGATCTGATCATTGAGCTCTAACCACCCTGCCAGGTGAGTCCAACTCCTACATCGTCCAGAAACTCTGGCCGGATGAGCTGCCTTGAGGAAGCGATACATCAGGCCAATGATGGAGCGGCTGCACGCCTTTGCTGTGACCTGAAGGATTGAATAGCTCAGACAGCAAAAAGCCGCGCAGTGCGCGGCTTTTCGATTTGGTGGGCCCACACGGACTCGAACCGTGGACCAAGGGATTATGAGTCCCCTGCTCTAACCAACTGAGCTATGGGCCCTCAGAAGCCGGCGGATTATACCGGCGCCTTCTCCGTAGTGCCAACTGAACGACGTGGGCCGAGGAAATTATGGGCGAAGGCGTCGGCGGTGAGGGGGTGGCTGAGGACGAAGCCCTGGATCTGTTCGCAACCTTCGGCGGCGAGAAACCGCTCCTGGGCCTTGGTTTCCACGCCTTCGGCGATCACCGTGAGTTGCATGCTGCGACCCAGGGCGATGATGGCGCGGGCAATGGCTGCGTCGTGCGGGTCGTTCGGCAGGCCACGGACGAAGGATTGGTCGATTTTCAGGGTGTCCAGTGGCAGGCGCTTGAGGTAACTCAGCGAGGAGTAGCCGGTGCCGAAGTCGTCGATGGCCAGTTGCACGCCGAGGGTCTTGAGTTGGTGGAGGATACTCAGGGCGTCCTCGGTCTGGTTCATGATGAAGCTTTCGGTGATTTCCAGTTGCAGCAGGCTGGGGGCCAGTGAGTTGCTGTCGAGCAGCTGGGTGATGCGTTCGAGCAGCTTCGGTTGACGCAGTTGTACGCCGGCCAGGTTGACCGAGAGGGGGCCGAACGGGGCGTGGAGGCGTTGCCATTCGCCCATTTGCCGGCAGGCTTGCTGCAGCACCCAGTCGCCCAGCGGCAGTATCAGGCCGGTTTCCTCGGCCAGGGGGATGAAACGGTCCGGTGGGATTTCGCCAAACACAGGGTGGCTCCAGCGGACCAGGGCTTCGGCGCCGGCCAGGCGCCGGGTGCTCAGGCAGAGTTTCGGCTGGTAGTAGAGTTGCAGCTCTCCGCGCTCGAGGGCGCGGCGCAGCTCATGTTCCAGAGTCATGCGTTCGGTGGCCTGGAAGGTCAGGTCGTGGGTGTACATTTCGACCCGGTTGCGGCCTTTGGCTTTGGAGCGGTACATGGCGGCGTCGGCGTTCTTCACCAGGGTGGCGACATCCAGGCCGTCATCCGGGTACAGGCTGATACCGATGCTGGCGCTGATATGGAACTCGTGGTCGTCGAGGTGGAAGGGCAGGCTGAAGCAGGCGAGCAGTTTGTTGGCGACCAGTTTGGCGTCGTCGTCGGTCTGGTGCAGGCCCGGTAGCAGGATGATGAATTCGTCGCCGCCGAGGCGGGCAACGGTGTCGATGTCGCGCAGTTGTTCCTTGAGGCGGATGGCGATGCTCTTGAGCAGCAGGTCGCCGATCGGGTGGCCAAGGCTGTCGTTGATGTGCTTGAAGCGGTCGAGGTCGAGAAACAGGATTGCGCCTTGGCGGTCGTCGGTTTGCGCATCGTCGAGTGCGGCATGCAGTCGCGCTTCGAACAGCATGCGGTTGGGCAGGCCGGTCAGCGAGTCGTGGTGGGCCTGGTAGTCGAGGCGGGCCTGGGCATGCTTGAGTGAGCTGATGTCGGCGAATACGGCGACGAAGTGCGTGGTCTGCCGGTCTTTATTGCGCACGGCGCTGATGGTCAGCCATTCCGGAAAGATCTCGGCGTTCTTGCGTCTGTTCCAGATTTCCCCTTGCCAGTGTCCTTCAGCTTCCAGCTGGTGCCACATGGCGCTGTAGAAGGCGCTGTCGTGCTGGCCGGAGGCGAGCAGCCGAGGTGTTTGCCCGAGCGCTTCGGCTTCGCTGAAGCCGGTAATTTCGCTGAAGGCGCGGTTGACCGCGACTATGCATTGCTGGGGGTCGGTGATCATCACGCCTTCGGCGGTGCTTTCGAACACGGTGGCGGCTTGCTGGAGTTTTTCCTGCATGAGCTGGCGCTCGGTGATGTCGCGGGCGATGGTCAGCAGGCAGGGGTCATCGCCGACCTGGATCGGTTGGACAGACAGTTCGCACAGGCGTATCTGGCCATTGCGGGTGCGGATTGGGGCTGCCAGGTCGCGTACGCTGCCGTGCAGGTCGATCTGTTCGATCATCCGGGTGCGATCCGCCGGGTTGGCCCAGACGCCCAGCTCCAGGGTCGAACGCTGCGCCACTTCGCTGCTGCTGTAGCCGGTGATGCGACTGAAACCCTGGTTGATTTCGATCAGCAGGCCATCGCGAACGCGGCTGATCAGCAGGCCGTCGGGGGAGGCGTGGAAGGCTTTGGCGAATTTGTCTTCGGAGAGCAGCAGTTGCTGTTGGGTGGCTTTGAGCTGGCTGATGTCACGCACCACCACCACCAGCGCCGGGGTGTCGGCGAGCTGGAAGGCCTGGGCGGAGATCAGACCGGTGAAGCGTTGGCCATTACGCCGCTGGAAGGGCATTTCCAGGTTGCGCAGGCTCTCGCCTTGGAGGCGCTCGAGCAGGGTCTGGCCGATGCCGGGGATAGCCCAGATATTCAGTTCGGTGGCGGTTTTACCGAGCGCTTCGCTGACCGGGATGCCGGTCTGCTGCTCGAAGGCATTATTGGCTTCCAGCAGGCGGCCGTCGGACTGGCGGGCGATCACCAGGATGTCCGGGCATTGCTGGAATACCGAGGCGAATTTCTGCTCGGAGAGGCGCAGGGCCTGCTCGGCCTGTTTGGCTTCGCTGATGTCGACCATCAGGCCGCGCATGATGGTCTGGTCGCCACTGCGGGTCAGGGTGACGATGTCGCGGATCCATAGCACGCGGCCGTCGGCGGCACACATGCGGTAGTCGAGGCTGTGATCGCGGCCGGCGGTGCTTTCGCGCAGACAGTATTCCATGGCCTGCTGGGCATCGTCCGGGTGCAGGGCGTTCAGCCAGAAGCCTGGGCGCGTCCAGTCGGCCAGCGGATAGCCGAGCAGTTTTTCCGCGTGCTGCGAGACATAGGTGAAGCTGTAGTCATCCAGGCGTGCCTCCCAGGCGATGGCCGAGAGGTTTTCCACCAGGCTGCGGTAGTGCTGTTCGCTGTTGCGCAATTCCTGTTCGAGCAGGCCGCGGGCGTCCATTTCGGCGTGCAGGCGGCGGTTGATGCGCAGGATCACGGCAATGATGAAACTCAGCGCGAGCAGGCCCGGGAGGCCGTAGAGCAGCAGTTCGCGCCAGATGCTGCGCCGGTCATGCAGGTTGCCGATCCAGCGCGCCTGCAGGGCGCCGGCTTCTTCGCTGGTGATGTCGGCGAGCAGCTTGTCGAGAATCCCGCTGAGGATCGCCTGGTCGTGCGGCGCGGCCATGGCCAGTTGATAGCGATAGGGCGTTTCGCCGCTGATGAACAGGCTTTCCAGTTTGAGCTGGCGCAGGCTCCAGGCGCTGGAGGCGAGGTCGCCGATCATGGCGTCGGCCTGGCCGCTGGCGAGTGCTTGCAGGGCGGCATTGACGGTCGGTAACGGCAGCAGCTGGAGGTCTGGGTGCTGGCTGCGCAGCAGTTCGTGGGGCGCGTAATTGGCGACCACTGCAGTTTTCAGGTCGTTGAGCTCCTTCATTGTGCGTGGTTGCGGGCCGCCATCGCGCGCCAGGATGACGATTGGGAAGTCCAGGTAAGGGCGGGTGAAGGCCAGGTAGGTCTGGCGTTCAGGGGTTGCCATCACGGCGGGCAGCAAGTCGATCTGGCCGGCCTTGGCCTGCTCCAGTACCTCGCTCCAACTGTTCGTTGTGTTTGGCTGCAGGCTCACGCCCAGGCGTTGCTCGAGCAGGGCGATGTAGTCGGCAGCCAGGCCCTGGTAGCGACCTTGGGCGTCACGAAACTCGAACGGCGGCCAGGAGGCATCGATGCCCAGGCGCAGTACCGGGTGCTCGGCAAGCCAGTTGCGCTCCTCTTCGCTGAGCGCCAGAGCTGCAACCGGACTGACCCAACACACCAGACACAACAGGAGAATGGCCGGCAATCGCGGCATGGCAGCCTCGTTACGGAGCGGGTGGTACTCCGAGTGTAGACCGGGCTCGGCAGTCGGCTAGGCAGATAGCAAAACCCCCGGTTTGGGCCGGGGGTTTGGTCTTACTCGTCGAGGAAGGAGCGTAGATGCTCGCTTCGCGTCGGGTGGCGCAACTTGCGCAGCGCCTTGGCCTCGATCTGACGAATCCGCTCGCGCGTGACATCGAACTGTTTACCAACCTCCTCGAGGGTGTGGTCGGTGTTCATGTCGATGCCGAAGCGCATGCGCAGTACCTTGGCTTCACGCGCGGTGAGGCCGGAGAGTACTTCGCGGGTGGCTTCCTTGAGGCTTTCCACGGTCGCCACGTCGATCGGCGATTGCATGGTGGAGTCCTCGATGAAGTCGCCCAAGTGCGAATCTTCGTCGTCGCCGATCGGGGTTTCCATGGAGATCGGCTCTTTGGCGATCTTCAATACCTTGCGGATTTTGTCCTCGGGCATTTCCATGCGCTCACCCAGCTCTTCCGGGGTCGGTTCGCGACCCATCTCCTGCAACATCTGCCGGGAGATACGGTTGAGCTTGTTGATGGTCTCGATCATGTGCACCGGAATACGGATGGTGCGAGCCTGGTCGGCAATCGAGCGAGTGATCGCCTGACGGATCCACCAGGTGGCATAGGTCGAGAACTTGTAGCCGCGACGGTATTCGAACTTGTCCACCGCTTTCATCAGGCCGATGTTGCCTTCCTGGATCAGGTCGAGGAATTGCAGGCCGCGGTTGGTGTACTTCTTGGCGATCGAGATCACCAGGCGCAAGTTGGCTTCAACCATCTCTTTCTTCGCGCGACGGGCCTTGGCCTCGCCGATCGACATGCGCCGGTTGATGTCCTTGATTTCGGCCAGGGTCAGGTCGCACTCGGCTTGCAGGGCAACCAGCTTCTGCTGGCAGCGCTGAATGTCGGCTTGCAGACCGCCGATGGCCTCGGCGTACTTGGCTTTGCCCTTGGCCAGTTGCTCGGACCAGGTGAGATCGACTTCATTGCCTGGGAACAGGCGCAGGAAGTCGGCGCGCGGCATCCGTGCATCACGTACGCAGAGTTGCATGATGGCGCGTTCTTGAGCGCGCAAGCGCTCCAGGGTGCCGCGTACGCGAACCACCAATGCTTCATATTGCTTGGGCACCAGCTTGATCGGCATGAACAGCTCAGCCAGGGCTTTCAGCTCGGCGATGCCTTGCTTGCTGCCGCGGCCATGCTTCTTCACGGCCTTCTTGGCGATCTCCATTTGTTCGGAGATGGCCGTGAAGCGGCGCAGGGCTTCTTCCGGGTCCGGACCGCCATCGCCTTCTTCTTCCTCTTCGGCGTCGTCCGTGTCCTCGTCCTTGTCGTCCTTGTCCTTGTCATCGGCCGTGCCGTCCTTGACCGGCACCGGCGCGGCGGCTTCGGCAGGAACACTGCCGTCGTCCGGGTCGATATAGCCGTTGAGGACTTCAACCAGACGGCCACCTTCGGTGGTCACGCGGGTGTATTCGGCGAGGATGCTGTCGACTGTGCCAGGGAAGTGGGCAATAGCGCCCATGACTTCACGGATACCCTCCTCAATACGTTTGGCGATTTCGATTTCGCCTTCACGTGTGAGGAGCTCTACGGTACCCATTTCGCGCATATACATGCGCACTGGGTCGGTAGTCCGGCCAATGTCGGTCTCGACCGCTGCCAACGCAGCCGCTGCTTCTTCCGCAGCCGCTTCGTCAGTATCGGCGTCGGCCAGCATAAGAGAATCCTTATCTGGCGCAACCTCGAATACGTTGATCCCCATGTCGTTGATCATGCGGATGATGTCTTCCACCTGTTCCGGATCTGAAATATCCTCCGGCAGGTGGTCGTTGACCTCCGCGTAAGTCAGGTAGCCCTGCTCACGACCAAGGGTGATCAACTCTTTGATACGAGACTGCTGTTGCGCTTTTCCGGACATAACACCCTATCCACTGAAGGTCTTGGCGGGCTAAAAACAAGCCGCGGATTATACCCGAATAAGACCCCTATGCGCCAGTTGGGCTCGGGATTACCGGTGATGCATTTCGGCTCAGCAGGTTGCGCAGTTGGTTTTTTTCCTCTGCACTTAACTCACTTAGACGGGCTTTGTTGATCAAATGTTCCAGGCTGCGCTCGCGTTGGCGGGCCACAAGACTAGTTATAGTGTCGAAAAACTGTTGTTCAAGGTTGTCGGCTGAAATCAGCCACTCCTTTTCCGCCAGGGCCCGTAACAAGCGGCCCTGCTCGGTGCCGTGCCAGCGCGCGAGCAGTTGCAGTGCGCGCAGCTTCGGGTTCTTTTGCAGGGCGCCGAGCAGGGCCACCAGCAGTTGTGTGTAGGTGTCGTCTTCGGCGGCGAAGTGGCTGACGTCTTCGACATTCTGTGCCAGTTCGGGGTGATGCAGCAGCGTGCGTAACGCGCTCAAGTGCGGCGATTCGACGCTGACAGCGGTGCGTGGTGCGCGTGGCGTGAAGTCGTCGCGGCCCTTTTTACTCCATTTGCCGCCTTCTTTCTTCCAGTCGCTCTTGCCCTTGCTGCGCTCGAAGCCCGCCGCCGGGGTGGGATTTTCATATTCATTGGGGGCGGGGGCAACATCATAGTAGGCGCTATCGGGGATTTCGCCATGATCCGGGTAGTAATCGCCGGAGGTTGAGTTGGCGCCGGGGTGGGCGCTGCTCTTGGTGGAGGGTGCCATCTGGCTCAGGGATTCGCCGCTGAGGCCGGTGATTTCGGTGAGGCGCTGGCGCATCAGGATGCGCAGGTTGTTGCCGGGAATCTTGTCGATCAGTGGGGCGGCCAGTGTCACCAGGTGGGCTTTGCCTTCGAGTGAGCGCGGATCGGCCTCCTCGCTGAGTTGTTGGAAGAAGTAGTCGGCCAGGGGCTGGGCGTGCTGGTTGATGCGCGCGCGGAAGGCGTCGGTGCCTTCGCTGCGCACCAGGGTGTCCGGGTCTTCGCCGTCAGGGAGGAACAGGAAGCGCGCGCGCCGGCCATCCTGCAGGCTGGGTAGGGTCGCCTCCAGGGCGCGCCAGGCTGCATTGCGTCCGGCCGCGTCGCCGTCGAAGCAGAACAGCACGCTGGGCACGACGCGGAACAGGCGTTTGAGGTGCTCTTCGCTGGTGGCGGTGCCGAGGGTGGCGACGGCGTTGCGCAGGCCTTGCTGGGCCAGGGCGATGACGTCCATGTAGCCCTCGACCACCATGATCTCGTCGAGGTCGCGGTTGCTTTTGCGTGCCTCGAACAGGCCATAGAGTTCCTGGCCCTTGTGGAATACCGGGGTTTCCGGGGAGTTCAGGTACTTGGGTTTATCGTCGCCGAGCACCCGGCCGCCAAAGGCGATCACCCGGCCGCGACTGTCGCGGATGGGGAACATGATGCGGTCGCGGAAGCGGTCGTAGCGCTTGATTTTTTCCGGGTTGTCGGCGTTTTCCACCAGCAGACCGGCGTCGATCATGGCTTTCTGCTGCAGGCTGTCGCTGGCCAGGTGCTTGTGCAGGTTGTCCCAGCCGGGCGGGGCGAAGCCCAGGCCGAAATCGCGGGCGATCTCGCCGGAAAGGCCGCGGCCCTTGAGGTAGTCGATGGCGGCCTTGCGCTGCGGATGGCTCTTCAGGGCCTGGCGGTAGTACTCGGCGGCGGCGGTCAGCAGCGGATAAAGCGGGGAGTCGGTGGGTTGGCGCGGTTTGCTGTTGCTGTTGCGTCCGCTCTCTTCGCGCGGCACGTCCATGCCGGCGCGCTTGGCCAGATCCTCGACCGCCTGGGGGAAGTCCAGTTGGTCGTGGTCCATGATAAAGCCCAGGGCGTTGCCGCCGGCGCCGCAGCCGAAGCAGTAATAGAACTGTTTGTCCGGGCTGACGCTGAACGAGGGGGTCTTTTCTTTATGGAAGGGGCAGCAGGCGGTGTAGTTCTTGCCGGCCTTTTTCAGCTGGATGCGCGAGGCGACCACGTCGACGATATCGGTGCGGTTGAGCAGATCATCGATGAAGGATTGCGGGATCAGGCCGGCCATAGGCGCTCAGGATACTGCCGTGCGAGGCGGCTGCACAAATATTACGGAAACTAAAAGACCCCGCGCCACCCATGGGTGGTGCGGAGTCCAGAAGCGAAGCCCGGCCAAGGCCGGGCATTCAGGCGTTGCGCTTGTACGTATTAGTACAGGCGGACGCTGCGGCGCTGCTCGCGCTGTACTTTCTTGGCGTGACGCTTAACAGCGGCTGCTGCTTTGCGCTTACGCTCGGAAGTCGGCTTTTCATAAAATTCACGGCTGCGAACTTCGGCCAGAACACCGGCTTTTTCGCAGGAGCGCTTGAAACGACGCAGAGCTACGTCGAAGGGTTCGTTCTCTTTAACTTTGACGGCTGGCATCCAGGGCGTACCTTCTTTATTACCGGGGGGTGTCGTACTCCTGGCAAATGGCGCTGGAGAACGTACGTTTTTAAGGGTTGCGGATGTTACCGTCTCATCATCAGGAATGCAAAGCCTCTGATCGAAAAGGACTGGTCTGAGTCCGCCAGCGCCGATTATCATGCGCGCCTTCTGGCGTTTAGCCCCTCAATATCAAGGCGTTGCCCATGCTGGTACTGGGATTGGAAACTTCCTGCGATGAGACAGGTGTCGCACTCTATCACAGCGAGCGTGGCCTGCTGGCCGATGCCTTGTTCAGTCAGATCGAGCAGCACCGTATTTACGGCGGTGTGGTGCCCGAGCTGGCCTCGCGCGATCACGTCAAACGCATGCTGCCGTTGATCCGCGAGGTATTGGCCGAAGCCAAATGCGTGCCGGGCGATATCCAGGCCGTTGCCTATACCGCCGGCCCGGGGCTGGTTGGAGCGCTGCTGGTAGGCGCCTCCTGTGCCCAGGCGCTGGCTTTCGCCTGGGGCATTCCGGCGCTTGGCGTGCACCATATGGAAGGCCACTTGCTGGCCCCGATGCTGGAAGAAAATCCGCCGGCTTTTCCGTTCGTCGCTTTGTTGGTCTCCGGTGGTCATACCCAGCTGGTGAGGGTCGATGGCATCGGTCGTTACCAGCTGCTCGGCGAGTCACTCGATGATGCCGCCGGCGAAGCCTTCGACAAGACCGCCAAGCTCATGGGCCTGCAATACCCGGGCGGGCCGGAAATCGCGCGACTGGCCGAGAAGGGTACGCCGGGGCGCTTTACTTTTCCGCGGCCGATGACCGATCGGCCGGGACTGGATTTCAGTTTCAGCGGTTTGAAGACCTTTACCCTCAATACCTGGCAGCAGCGTCGCGCCGCCGGCGATGATGGCGAGCAGACCCGTTGTGATGTCGCCCTGGCGTTCCAGCAGGCGGTGGTCGAGACCCTGACCATCAAGTGCCGGCGGGCGCTCAAGCAGACCGGGCTCAACTCCCTGGTGATCGCCGGCGGCGTCAGCGCAAACAAGGCGCTGCGTCTGGGGCTGGAAAAAATGCTCACCGAGTTCAAGGGGCAGGTGTTCTACGCCCGTCCGGCGTTCTGCACCGACAACGGCGCGATGATCGCCTATGCCGGTTGCCAGCGCCTCAAGGCCGGGCAGCATGAGGAGCTGAACATCAAGGTGCAGGCGCGCTGGCCGATGGAGGCGTTGCCGGCGATCTAGCGGTTACTTAAAAATGCCGCTCTCGGCCGTCGAACAGGTCGCGGAGATTGCTGCGGTGCCGCCAGACGATCAGACCGGTCACTGCGCTCATCGGCAGCAGTGCTTCGGGTTGTTGCCAGGCCAGCAGTGGCAGACTCAGCGGGGTGGCGATCAGTGCGGCCAACGAGCTGGTGCGGGTCAGGTTGAAGCTCAGTAGCCAGGCGCAGATGGCCAGCAGTGCAGCCGGCGGGTAAAGCCCCAGCAGCATGCCGGCGGCAGTGGCCACGCCTTTACCGCCATGGAAGCGAAAGTACAGCGGGTATAGATGGCCGATGACGGCTGCGAGGCCCAGCCAGGCTTGTTGTTGCAGGCTCAAGCCAAGCAGGGCTCCGGCCAGGACCGGGAGCAGGCCTTTGAACAGGTCGCCGAGCAGGGTCAGGCCGGCCAGGCGTTTGCCGGCGACCCGCAGCATATTGGTAGCGCCGGGGTTGCCGGAGCCACTGATGCGCGGATCCGGTCCACCCGCCTTGCGGCTGAGTAGAATGGCGAAGGACAGTGAGCCGAGCAGGTAGGCGAGGATCGTCAGCAGCCAAAACATGGTAGCCATTCCGCGGTGAAGGAATGGCTGGATTCTAGCAGGCAGTTGAAAAAGGTAGCGAGTGCAGTACCGCGATGGCGTGCGGGGCTGGCCCGATAAGGCAAAAGCGCGGTGTAGGCGTCGCAAATGAGCATTTAAAGCTGATTTCAACGCCGTATAGTCGTGCACAGTAGGTGTTACTCGGTCAGTCAGCGATATGCTGCGGCTTTGGCGTGTTGTGGAGAGAGTGCTTGGACACAGTGTTTATTGAAGGTCTGGAAGTCGATACGGTAATCGGCGCCTACGACTGGGAGCGCACCATTCGCCAGTGCTTGCGCCTGGATCTGTGCCTGGGTTGGGACAACCGCCCGGCAGCGACTGGCGATGACCTGAGCAAGGCGCTCGATTACGCGGCGGTGTCGGCGCGAGTCCAGGCCTTTGCCAGCGAAGCGCAGTTCATTCTGGTGGAAACCTTTGCCGAGCGGCTGGCCGCGGTGCTGATGAGCGAGTTCCAGATTCCCTGGCTGCGCCTCAGGTTGACCAAGCCCGGTGCAGTACCGGCCGCGATTGGCGGTGTTGGCGTGGAGATCGAGCGCGGATGTCGCTAACTCCCGTTGTGCTTGGCCTGGGCAGCAATATCGAGCGTGAGGCGCATTTGCAGGCCGGGCTCGACGCGCTGGCCGCCATGCTGGGCGACATGCGCTGTTCGCCAGTGTTTGAAAGCCAGGCGGTGGGCATCAAGAGTGGACCCTTCTTCAACCTGGTGGTGGTGGGCTATAGCGAGCTGCCGTTGGGTGAGCTGGATCGCCGGCTGAAATTCATCGAGGCGGACAACGGTCGTTATGCGCCCGAGCGCAAGGGCCTGCCGCTGGATATCGATGTCCTGCTGTATGGCGATCAGGTCGGTAATTTCGACGGGTTGGTGCTGCCGCGGGCAGAAATCCTGAAAAACGCCTTTGTGCTCTGGCCGTTGGCGCTGCTGCTGCCGGATCGCCTGCACCCAGCAGAGCAGCGCAGCTTTGCCGTGCTGTGGCAGGCGGCGCAGATCGAGCAGCAACTCTGTCCTGTGCCATTCCAGTGGCGCGGAAGCGAACTGACGCCGGCCGATCTGCTCGCGGCATTCCCCAGGTCTGCCTAGCGACCTGGCGAGTCGCTAGGGCTCGTTGCGCGCATCCTCGGCGGCCGGCGCAAGGCTCGCCTTGTAGGCCTTGAGCGCCTTGAGGCGCTCGCGCCTGAGCGCCTCACCCAGCTCGGGGCCTTGCAAGCCCTGCTCCAGCAGCGGCTGCACCGCCACTGTGCGGGCCGCCTGCATGGCGCCGCGCAGGTAATCGGCTTGCGGGTAGTCGCGTTGTTCCAGGCCGTCCCGTCCACGGGCATCCATCTCGCAGGCAGCGATGAACGCCTCGAAGCGCTGCGGGCGGCGAAACACATCGAAGTGCTGCAGCAGCTCCAGCAGGGTCGAGGCTTTCAGCTCCAGGGCGCGGTGGCCGTGGGTGTGGTATTCGCCGACCAGCAGGGCCAGTTCCTGGCAGTCTTTCGGCGCCTTGCTGCGCGAGTTGATCGCCCGGATCAGCTTCAGTCCGCGTCGCTCATGGGCGATATGCCGGGGCCAGTCGGCCGTCGGCGTCAGGCCTTTGCCGACATCATGCAGCAGGCAGGCCCAGCGCACCGCCAGCGGCTGCCGGTGTTCGGCGCACTGACGCAGCACGCTGAGTACGTGCACGCCGGTATCGATTTCCGGGTGATGGGCGGGTGGCTGTGGCACGCCGAACAGGGCGTCGACTTCCGGTAGCAGCGCCTTGAGTGCGCCGCAGTCACGCAGGACCTGGATAAACACGTCGGGGCGAGACTCGAGCAGGGCGCGGGAGATTTCCTTCCAGCTGCGTTCGGCCGTCAGCGCCGAGAGCTCGCCGGAGTCGCTCAGTTGCTGCATCAGCGCCAGGGTCTCGGGCGCCACGCGAAAACCCAGTGGTGCATAGCGCGCGGCGAAGCGGGCGACCCGCAGGACGCGCAACGGGTCTTCGGCGAAGGCCGGGGAGACATGCCGTAGCAGCTTGGCTTCGAGGTCGCGTTGGCCGCCATAGGGGTCGATCAGGCGGCCCTGTTCGTCCTCGGCCATGGCGTTGACGGTGAGGTCGCGGCGGATCAGGTCCTCTTCGAGGGTGACGTCCGGGCTGGCGTAGAAGGTGAAGCCGCCGTAGCCACGCCCGCTCTTGCGCTCGGTGCGCGCCAGGGCATACTCCTCGCCGGTTTGCGGGTGCAGGAACACCGGAAAGTCTGCGCCCACCGGGCGATAGCCCTGTTCCAGCATCTGTTCGGCGCTGGCGCCGACCACCACCCAGTCAACCTCTGTGACTTCGCGGCCAAGCAGGCGATCACGCACTGCACCGCCGACTTTGTAGATCTGCATGTCTGCTCCTCTGTAGGCGGCACAGCATAACGGCTGGAGGGCCTGAGAGGCTGTGAAAAAACTCTCGCCTACGGCGACCGCCCCCTGGTGCCCGCTACGGCGCTCGATATTTTCACAACCTCTGAGCGGCCATGGCTTGAGACTGTGGGCAATCGAGAGTCCAGGTCACGGTTCGCGGCCAGGGCCCCTCCTGCGCTGCGCTGGTGCTCTTGTGGGGGCGGACTTGGCTGCGAGCATTTGACGGGCCCGGCGGGGCGCCGTGCCTACAGCTCTGTGGTGCTCAGGAGGGAGGGGGCTTGTCCGCGGATGGAGAGCGCGTCGTTCACTTCAGCAGAGTGAACGGCATTACGTAAAAGGCTCGCGCTGCAGTAGCTGGATAAGCCTTGGCGCAATCCGGGGAAATCTGGCGCCAACAAGCCGCTCCCGGATTGCATCCGGGCTACGTCCTTGTCACCCTGCCTGGCGCAAACGCCATTGCTCACGTCATCCAGGCTAATGGGGGAATGGGCAGCGCGATCAGATCGGTGGAATGACCAGGTCGAGCCGGGGGTAGTCGCTGTCGTGATCGCTTTCGCCCTTGGGCGGTACATGCTGGGTGTCGATCAATTTGTCGCCCTGCAGGGTTTCCAGGTGAATGTCGAAGCCCCACAGGCGGTGCAGGTGCTTGAGCACTTCGTCGGTGGAGTTGCCCAGGGGTTTGCGGTCGTGCTGCTGGTGACGCAGGGTCAGTGAGCGGTCACCGCGGCGGTCGATGCTCCAGATCTGGATGTTGGGCTCGCGATTGCCCAGGTTGTACTGGGCGGCCAGGGTTTCGCGGATGTTCTGGTAGCCGGGTTCGTCATGGATGGCCGGGACCAGCAATTCATCCTTCTGATCGTCATCGAGAATACTGAACAGCTTGAGGTCGCGGATCACCTTGGGTGACAGGTACTGCAGGATGAAGCTCTCATCCTTGAAGCTGCTCATGGCGAACTTGAGGGTCGTCAGCCAGTCGCTGCCGGCGATATCGGGGAACCAGTGCTTGTCCTCTTCGGTGGGCTCTTCGCAGATCCGGCGGATGTCGCGGTACATGGCGAAACCCAGGGTGTAGGGGTTGATGCCGCTGTAGTAGGGGCTGTCGAAGGGCGGCTGGTAGATCACGCTGGTGTGCGACTGGAGGAACTCGATCATGAAGCCGTCGGTGACCAGGCCCTCGTCATACAGGTCGTTCATCAGGGTGTAATGCCAGAAGCAGGCCCAGCCTTCGTTCATCACCTGGGTCTGGCGCTGCGGATAGAAGTACTGGGCGATCTTGCGCACGATGCGGATCACTTCACGCTGCCAGGGTTCGAGCAGGGGGGCATGTTTCTCCAGGAAGTACAGGATGTTTTCCTGGGGTTCCAGGGGGAAGCGCTTGTTGTCTTCCTCACCGCGCTTGCCGGCGCCCTTGGGAATGGTGCGCCAGAGGTCGTTGATCTGTTTCTGCAGATGCTCTTCGCGCTCCTTCTGCCGACGCCGCTCCTCTTCGGCGGAAATCGGGTAGGGGCGCTTGTAGCGGTCGACCCCGTAGTTCATCAGGGCATGGCAGGAGTCGAGCAGGTCTTCCACCGCATCGATGCCATGGCGTTCCTCGCACTGCATGATGTACTGCTTGGCGAACACCAGGTAGTCGACGATCGAGCTGGCGTCGGTCCAGGTGCGGAACAGGTAGTTGCCCTTGAAGAAGCTGTTGTGGCCGTAGCAGGCATGGGCGATCACCAGTGCCTGCATGCACATGGTGTTCTCTTCCATCAGGTAGGCGATGCAGGGATCGGAGTTGATCACGATCTCGTAGGCCAGGCCCATCTGCCCGCGTTTGTAATTCTTCTCGGTGCTGAGGAACTGTTTGCCATAGGACCAGTGGTGATAACCCAATGGCATGCCCACCGAGGCATAGGCGTCCATCATCTGTTCGGCGGTGATCACTTCGATCTGATTGGGGTAGGTGTCCAGCGCATAGCGTTCGGCGAGTCGGCTGATTTCGCGGTCGTAGGCACGCACCAGCTCGAAGGTCCACTCCGAGCCGGTGGAGATCGGTTGGCGTTTCTTCACGGGTACGCTGCTGTCATGCGCTGTCATGTCACAAGCCTCCGCTGGAACAGTTCGCGGAACACGGGGTAGATATCGCCTGCCGACACCAGTTGCTGCTGGGCGAAGGTGTCGTCAAAGGCTTCGCTGACCTGTTCGTACTCGAACCACAGCGCCTGGTGCTCGCGCGGGGTGATCTCGACGTAGGTGAAGTACTGCACGAACGGCATGATCTGCTTGATCAATATATCCCGGCAAATCGGTGAATCGTCATTCCAGTTGTCGCCATCCGACGCCTGGGCACCATAGATATTCCATTCGTTGGTGGGATAGCGCTCGGCCATGATCTCCTGCATCAGTTTGAGCGCGCTGGAGACGATGGTGCCGCCGGTCTCGCGGGAATAGAAGAACTCCTCCTCGTCCACCTCCTTGGCGCTGGTGTGGTGGCGGATGAACACTACGTCGATCTTGTCGTAGTTACGCTTGAGGAACAGGTACAGCAGGATGAAAAAGCGCTTGGCGATGTCCTTGGTGGCCTGGGTCATGGAGCCCGACACGTCCATCAGGCAGAACATCACCGCTTTCGAGCTGGGATTGGGGTGCTTGACCAGCAGGTTGTATTTGAGGTCGAAGGTGTCGAGGAAGGGCACGCGTTTTATCCGGGCCAGGAGCTTGCCGATTTCCGCTTCAAGCGCCTGAATGTCGCCGAAGTTGTCCGGCTCTTCGCGCTTCAGTCGCTCCAGTTCGACCTGCGCCTCTTTCAGCTTGGTGCGGCTGCTGCCGGACAGGGCGATACGCCGGGCGTGGGCCGAGCGCAGGGTGCGCACGATGTTGATCCGCGACGGATTGCCTTCGTTGCTGATGCCGGCGCGCACGGTCTTGAAGGTGTCGGCACCGGTCAGGTGGCGTTTCACCAGGTTGGGCAGTTCGAGATCCTCGAACATGAAGTCGAGAAATTCTTCCTGGGTGATCTGGAAGACGAACTCATCCATGCCTTCGCCGCTATTGCTGGCCTTGCCACCGCCTCGGCCGCCACCGCCGCCAGGCGGCCGCGGAATGCGCTCGCCGGCAGTGAATTCCTTGTTGCCCGGATGGACGATGGTCTGCTTGCCGCCGCGGCCGTGGTGAAATATCGGCTCGTCGATGTCGCGACCGGGAATGCTGATCTGTTCGCCATGCTCCATATCGGTAATGGAACGGCGGCTCACCGCCTCTTCGACGGCTTTCTTGATGTGGTCACGGTAACGCCGCAAGAAGCGCTGACGGTTAACCGTGCTCTTGTTCTTGCCGTTCAGACGTCGGTCGATCACATGGCTCATGGGGCCCCTCCGAGGAGCTGCAAGCCACAAGCCACAAGCTGCAACTGCAACCCTGTCCCGCGGTCGCTGTTGTTTGCAGCCTGAAGCTTGTCGCTTATGGCTGCCTTACTGCGATTTACGAACCCGCAGATACCATTCGGACAGCAGGCGTACCTGCTTGTCGGTGTAGCCGCGCTCGACCATGCGAGTGACGAAGTCGTTGTGTTTCTGTTGATCCTCCTTGCTCGCCTTGGCGTTGAAACTGATGACCGGCAGCAGATCCTCGGTGTTGGAGAACATTTTCTTCTCGATCACCACGCGCAACTTCTCGTAGCTGAGCCAGGTCGGGTTCTTGCCGTTGTTGTTGGCGCGGGCGCGCAGCACGAAGTTGACGATCTCGTTGCGGAAGTCCTTCGGGTTGCTGATGCCGGCCGGTTTCTCGATCTTCTCCAGTTCCTCGTTGAGCGCAACGCGGTTGAGGATTTCACCGGTTTCCGGATCGCGGTATTCCTGGTCCTGAATCCAGAAGTCGGCGTAGAGCACGTAACGGTCGAAGATGTTCTGCCCGTATTCGCTGTAGGACTCCAGGTAGGCGGTCTGGATTTCCTTGCCGATGAACTCGATGTAGCGCGGCGCCAGGTACTCCTTGATGAAGCGCAGGTAGCGCTCGCGGGTTTCTGCGGGGAACTGTTCCTGTTCGATCTGCTGCTCCAGCACATAGAGCAGGTGCACCGGGTTGGCGGCGATCTCGTGCGGGTCGAAGTTGAACACCTTGGACAGGATCTTGAAGGCGAAGCGGGTCGACAGGCCGTTCATGCCCTCGTCGACACCGGCATTGTCGCGGTACTCCTGGATCGACTTGGCCTTGGGGTCGGTGTCCTTGAGGTTTTCACCGTCATAGACGCGCATCTTCGAGTAGATGTTCGAGTTTTCCGGCTCCTTCAGGCGGCTCAATACGGAGAACTGGGCGAGCATCTTAAGGGTGTCCGGCGCACAGTGGGCCTTGGCCAGGGAACTGTTGGTGAGGAGTTTTTCGTAGATCTTGATTTCGTCGGTGACGCGCAGGCAGTAGGGCACCTTGACGATGTAGATGCGGTCGATGAACGCCTCGTTGTTCTTGTTGTTGCGGAAATTGTGCCATTCCGACTCGTTGGAGTGGGCCAGCAGGATGCCGCTGTAGGGAATCGCCCCCAGCCCCTCGGTGCTGTTGTAGTTGCCTTCCTGGGTGGCGGTCAGCAGTGGGTGCAGCACCTTGATCGGTGCCTTGAACATCTCGACGAATTCCATCAGCCCCTGGTTGGCTCGGCACAAGGCACCGGAATAGCTGTAGGCGTCGGCGTCGTTCTGCGGAAACTCCTCGAGTTTGCGGATATCCACCTTGCCGACCAGCGCGGAGATGTCCTGGTTGTTCTCGTCACCCGGTTCGGTCTTGGCGATGGCGATCTGGTTGAGGATCGAGGGGTACAGTTTGATCACGCGGAACTGACTGATGTCGCCACCGAACTCGGTCAGGCGCTTGGTCGCCCAGGGCGACATGATGCTGCTCAGGTAGCGCTGCGGAATGCCGTATTCCTCTTCGAGGATGGCGCCGTCCTCATCGACGTTGAACAGCCCGAGCGGCGATTCGAACACCGGCGAGCCCTTGATGGCATAGAAGGGCACCTTTTCCATCAGGTGCTTGAGCTTTTCCGCCAACGACGATTTACCGCCGCCAACCGGGCCGAGCAGGTAGAGGATCTGCTTCTTCTCTTCCAGGCCCTGGGCGGCATGGCGGAAGTAGGAGACGATCTGGTCGATGCATTCTTCCATGCCGTGGAAGTCGGCGAAGGCCGGATAGCGGCGGATCACCTTGTTGGAGAAGATCCGCGACAGCCGTGAGTTGCTTGAGGTATCGAGCAATTCAGGCTCGCCAATCGCCAGCAGCAGACGCTCTGCAGCCGTGGCGTAGGCGCTGCGATCCTGTTTGCACAGTTCGAGATATTCCTGCAGGGAGTATTCCTCCTGCCGGGTAGCCTCGAAACGTTGCTGGAAGTGGCTGAATATGCTCATAACTTCACCTCGCTCGATGCTTGGAGCCGCCGTGGCATCGGTCGTGCGGGTGCGGGTGATCGGCTGACACATCAGCCTAGGAAAATCCCCCAGAACACCTAAAGGTCTTACCGATGGCCCGGATGCCGGCTGGCCGGCTCTACCTTAGTTTTGGATGGCCTGAGCTAAAGGATAGTTCGGAATCGGCAAGGTCAAGTGGCCACGAACGATATCTGGATATTACCGCTGCTTAGGGGCGGGCGGTAGCCCAGTGTTGGCGTGGTCTTGAGGGGTGAATAAATTTTTATTCGTCGGGCGTTTGCGCCGTTTCTTCCGGGAAGGTCGCGCGCCACAGTTCGAAGCCGCCATCCAGGCTGTACACCGCGCTGAAGCCTTGGCCGACCAGGTAGGCAGCGGCACTCTGGCTGGAGTTGCCGTGGTAGCAGCTGACGATCAGCGGCAGGTCGAGATCGGCCTTGGCGATGAAGTCATGCAGCGAGTGATTGTCCAGGTGTTGCGAGCCTTTGATATGGCCGGCGGCAAAGCTCTGCGGATCGCGGATGTCGACCACGACGGCGCCTTGCTGGCGCAGAGTTTGAGCCGCGGATGGGGGGATACGGGTGAACTCGCTCATGTATGCACCTCACTGCAGTCACAGCGGTGGCGTTCGCCGCTGTCGATATTCAATAGGGTCAGGGCTCCACCCCACACGCAACCGGTGTCCAGGGCGAACAGGCCGGGTTCATCGCAGCGACCTTCCAGAGCCGCCCAGTGGCCGAAGATGATCTTCTGCCCACGGGTCTTGCGCTGTTTGTAGCTGAACCAGGGCGCATAACCAGGTGGCGAGCTGCTGACGCCTTCCTTGCTTTTCAGGTCCAGGGTGCCATCGGCCGTGCAGAAGCGCATGCGTGTGAAGTAGTTGGTGATCACCCGCAGGCGGGTCACACCATGCAGATCCTTGTCCCACTTGGCCGGCTCGTTGCCGTACATGCCATCGAGGAACAGTGGAAAGCGCGCGTCGTCGAGCAGGGCTTCCTCGACCTCGGCCGCGCGCCTGAGGGCTTTGGACAGCGACCATTGCGGCGGGATGCCGGCATGCACCAGGACGATGTCGCGTTCGGCATCATAATGCAGCAGCTTCTGCCGCCGCAGCCAGTCGAGCAGGTCGGCGCGATCCGGCGCGTCGAGAATCTCCTGCAGGGTGTCGCTCTTCTTCAGCCGTTCGATATTGGACGCGACGGCCAGCAGGTGCAGGTCATGGTTGCCCAGCACGCAGGTCAGCGCATCACGCATCTGATAGAGAAAGCGCAGGGTGGCGAGCGATTCCGGGCCGCGGTTGACCAGGTCGCCAACCAGCCATAGACGATCTATGGCGGGGTCGAAGGCGACCCGCTGCAGCAGGCATTGCAGGGGTTTCAGGCAGCCTTGCAGGTCGCCGACGGCATAAGTCGCCATCAGTGCAGCGAGCCTGGTACCGCCAGGCGGAACGGTGCGATAAAGGCATCGAACTGCTTGCCGTCTTCGGCGAGCATCTGGTAACTGCCCTGCATGGTGCCGACGCGGGTGGCCATGACGGTGCCGCTGCTGTAGGTGTGGCGCTCGCCGACCGCGATCAGCGGTTGCTGGCCGACCACGCCAGCGCCACGCACCTCCTGCACGTGGCCGTCGCCATCGGTGATGAGCCAGTGACGAGACAGCAGTTTGGCCGGCAACTGACCCTGGTTGACGATGGTCACGTTGTAGGCGAAGGCGAAGCGGTTCTGCTCCGGCTGCGACTGTTCCGGCAGGTAACGGGTGGTGACGCTGACGTCGACCTGGTAACGGGGATCTGACATGGACAAAACCTGCTTGATAGCTGCTGCTCTGGAAATTGCGGCGTTACGAATGGGCCGGGACATAGTGTCTCGAAAGGCTCATTCACACCTCGTAAGCTCGTCTCGAGCATCCTTCGCAGTCGTTGCGATGAGCCAGTTTAACTGGCTCAAACAGCGTTGGGTTGTTCGGCCAGCCGATCGGCCAGGCGTACGAAGGCCGCCAGATCCAGCTGTTCGGGGCGCAGGCTGCCATCGACGCCAGCCGCTTCAATTTCCTCTGCGGTCAACAGGGCCTTGAGCGTGTTGCGCAGGGTCTTGCGGCGCTGGTTGAAGGCTTCGCGCACCACGTTCTCGAGCAGGCGGTGGTCCTTGGCCGGATGGGGCAACACCTCGTGCGGCACCAGGCGCACGATAGCCGAGTCGACCTTGGGCGGCGGATTGAACGCACCGGGGCCGACATTGAACAGATGCTCCACCCGGCAGTGGTACTGCACCATGATCGACAACCGGCCCCAGTCCTTGCCGCCCGGGCCTGCCGCCAGACGCTCGACCACTTCCTTCTGCAGCATGAAATGCATGTCGCGGATCAATGCGGCGTTGTTCAGCAGGTGGAAAATCAGCGGGGTGGAGATGTTGTACGGCAGGTTGCCGACCACGCGCAGGCTATGGGGCGCGGGGTCGAGGCTGCTGAAGTCGAACTTCAGGGCGTCGCCTTGATGCAGCTGAAAGCGCGGCTCGGCGGCAAACTTGGCATTGAGGATCGGGATCAGGTCGCGGTCCAGTTCGATCACGTCGAGCTGCGCGCCGCTGTCGAGCAGGCCTTCGGTGAGGGCGCCCTGGCCCGGGCCGATTTCCAGCACGCGTTCGCCTTCACGGGCATGGATGGCGCGCAGGATGCGGTGAATGACCCCGGCGTCGTGCAGGAAGTTTTGGCCGAAACGCTTGCGCGCGCGGTGGTGGTCTGACATCTGGGGCAGCTCCAAGCCTCAAGCTGCAAGCATCAAGCAAGCGCTGAAAGCATTAATGCAAAGACGCGCAGCTTACCAGTTGCGCCCGGGAACGGCACCCCGCCTGGCGTGCAGCTTGCCGCTCAGTGCTGGCTGTCCGCCATCTGATAGGCGGTGTCCAGGGCGACCTGCAGGCTGCCCGTGTCGATTTTGCCGCTGCCGGCCAGGTCTAGGGCCGTGCCATGGTCGACCGAGGTGCGGATGATCGGCAGGCCCAGGGTGATATTGACCGCGGCGCCAAAGCCCTTGAATTTGAGTACCGGCAGGCCCTGGTCGTGGTACATCGCCAGCACGGCGTCGCAGTGCTCGAGGTGCTTGGGGGTGAACAGGGTGTCGGCTGGCAGTGGGCCGACCAGGTCGATGCCTTCTCCGCGCAATTGCTCGAGGGTCGGTTCGATGATCTCGATCTCCTCGCGCCCGAGGTGGCCGCCTTCGCCGGCGTGCGGGTTGAGACCGCAGACCAGGATGCGTGGCCGGGGGATGCCGAATTTAGTGCGCAGGTCATGGTCGAGGATGCGGCTGACCCGGGTCAGGCGTTCGGCGGTGATGGCGGCGGCGACATCCTTGAGCGGCAGGTGGGTGGTCACCAGGGCCACGCGCAGACCGTGGGTCGCGAGCATCATCACCACCTGTTCGCTATGGGTCAGTTCGGCGAGAAACTCGGTGTGGCCGGAGAAGGGGATGCCGGCTTGGTTGATCACGCCCTTGTGCACCGGTGCGGTGATCATGCCGGCGAAATCCCCGTCGAGGCAGCCCTGGCCGGCGCGGGTAAGGGTTTCCAGCACGTAGCCGGCATTGACCGGGTTCAGTTGGCCGGGCTGCACGGCTGCCGTCAGCGGTGTGTCCCAGACGAACAGACTGCCGGCCGGCGCGGGAGCGCTCGGCCAGTTGCCGGGGCCGACCTCGATCAGCTGAATGTCCAGGTTCAGGCCCTGAGCGCGTTCGGCGAGCAGGTCGTGGCTGGCGATGGCGATCAGCGCATGGGGCTGGGCCTGGCGGGCGAGCAGCAGGCACAGGTCGGGGCCGATGCCCGCCGGCTCGCCGGGGGTCAGTGCGAAGAGGTGTTGTGCAGTCATGGGCAGGTTCTCGGTTGTGCCTTCGGGGTGGGCATCGAGGCGGGCAGTGCCAGTTTACGCCGCGCCTGCTGCGGAACGAAAAAAGCCCGGCGCTGCGAGGGGCAGGCGCCGGGCTTTAATTTGCTCGGTGTTACCTACAGCTTGATTTCGACGTAGGCCTCGTCGCGGATCTGCCGCAGCCAGGCTTGCAGTTCTTCGTCGTACTTGCGGTTGCGCAGCACGGTCAAGGCCTGTTGCTCGCGGAACTGCGCGCTGCCATCGGTGGCGCGGCGGCCGACAACCTGCAGCACATGCCAGCCGTAAGGGCTCTTGAACGGTTTCGACAGCTCGCCGCTGGCGGTCTTGCTCATCACCTCGCGGAACTCCGGCACCAGCGCACCGGGGTCGATCCAGTCGAGGCTGCCACCGTTGAGCGCCGAGCCCGGGTCTTCGGAGAAGCTCTTCGCCAGTTCGGCGAAATCTTCGCCGGCCAGCAGGCGCTCATGCAGGCGTTCGACCAGGCGTTTGGTTTCCGCTTCGCTGCGAATCTCGCTGGGCTTGATGAGGATGTGCCGAACGTTGACTTCTTCGAGTACCTGGGTGCCGCCGCCACGTTTTTCCAGGAGCTTGAGCATGATGAAGCCGCCGGGAGTGCGCATGGGCTCGGTGACGTCACCGACCGCCATCGCGCCAAGCATGGCGTCGAATGGCGGCGGCAGTTGCGCCGCTTTGCGCCAGCCCATTTCGCCGCCTTCAAGGGCGGTCTCGCTGGCCGAGTGGGCAATGGCCATCTGGGCGAAATCGGCACCGTCGCGCAGCTGCTGATGCAGTTCCTGCACCTGGCGCTCAGCGGCCTGGATTTCTTGCGGGGACGAGCCGTCCGACAGTGGGATGAGGATGTTGGCCAGGCGGAACTCTTCCGACAGTTGCATCTTGCCGAGGTCGGAGGCGAGGAAGTTCTGCACTTCCTGGTCGGTGACCTGGATGCGCTCGGCTACCCGGCGTTGGCGCACGCGGCTGATGATCATCTCGCGGCGCACCTGATCGCGGGCGTCGGCATAGGACAGGCCGTCCTGCGCCAGGGCCGCGCGGAACTGGTCGAGGCTCATGCCGTTGCGCTGGGCGATGCTGGCCAGTGCCTGGTTGAGTTCTTCATCGGTGATGCGAATGCCGGAGCGGTCGCCGATCTGCAGCTGAATATTCTCGATGATCAGGCGCTCCAGCACCTGCTGGCTGAGCACCTGCTCCGGCGGCAGTTCTGCACCGCGTTTGGCGATGGTTTGCTGCACTTCGCGTACGCGTGCGTCCAGCTGGCTCTGCATGACTACGTCATTGTCGACAATAGCCACGACGCGATTGAGGGGTTGTACTTCGGCTTGCGCCGCCGCACCCAGAAACAGTGCGCCCAGCAGTAGCGGGCGCACGCAATCAGAAAGCTTGATCTTCACGTTCACGATAACCTTGAATGCCTTGATCGAGGAAAGTCTCAACCTTGTTGCCTGTCACGCCGCCCAAGCCTTTGAGGACGATTTGCAGGAAAATGCCACGGTCTGGCTCATCATTCAGCGACGGGTTCAGGCTGACTTCGTCATAGTCGATCCAGTAGCGATTGATCAGGCGCAGTTTCCAGCAGCAGCTGTCGTACTCGAAGCCACCGAAGGCTTCGAGGGTGCGATCACGACTATAATCGTACTGCCAGCGGGAGATCACGCTCCATTGCGGGACGATCGGCCAGATCACCGAGAAGTCATGCTGGCTGACCTTGTAGTAGTCCTTGATGAAGTTGGCGCTGCCCGGGGTGCCGAAGTCGCCGCCACCTATCACCCAGTTACCGCTGGTCTGGTCAAACCGTATGGTGTCGTTGCGGTAGCGGTAGCCGGCATTGACCACCTTGTTCGGATTGTCTTCCGGCTGGTAGTGGAACATCGCGCTGCCCGAGCGGGTGCGGTGGGTGTCCGGATCCCAGTTGAAGTCCGAGGAGAAGCGCCAGTCGCGGTTGAAGCGATACAGGTACTCCAGGGCGTAAGGCGATTGCGAGGCCTGTGCGTCCTGACGCGTGCGGTAGTCGATGCCCGGCATCTGCACCTGGCGGTCTTCGAAGTAGAAGGCCTGGCCGATGCTGAAGCGTTGGCGCTCGAAACCGTTGCTCTCGATCCAGCGGTTGGTGACGCCCAGCGACAGTTTGTTTTCGTCGCCGATGCGGTCCTTGCCGGAGAAGCGGTTCTCGCGGAACAGCGAGGAGTAGCTGAAGGTGCTTTCGCCGGTGTCGAAGACCGGAATGTCGGTCTGGTCTTCCTCGGGGACATAGAGGTAGAACAGCCGCGGCTCGAGGGTCTGGCGATAGGACTTGCCGAACCACTCGGTGTTGCGGTCGAAGTACAGGCCGCTGTCGACGCTGAAGATCGGGACGCCACGATCCTGGCTGCTGTCGAACTCCTGCTCGGCCAGCAGGCTGTTTTTGCCCTGCTGATCGAGGCTCAGGTCGTAACTGGTCTGCAGGTATTTGACCTGGGGCTTGAGAAAGCCCCAGCTCCAGTTCAGCGGCAGGCTGACGGCCGGCTCCAGGTGCAGGCGAGTGCCGTTGGCGCGGGCCAGTCCACGCAGGTTGGCGTCGTACCAGGGTTGTTCGGCTACACCCTCTTCATTGATAAAGCTGCCGCTACGCAAGTCGCGGTCGAAGCGCACCAGTTCGCTGCCGTAGCTGATGTTCAGACCGCCCGGCTGGAATGGCAGGGCGCCGTCCAGGGTGATCTGCGGCAGGCGGTCGTACGGCGTGATATCGGTGATATTGGCCAGTTCGTAGGCGTGGGCATTGAGCCGCGCGGTATAGCTGCCGCCGCGATAGGTCAGGGTGCCGCGCTGGTTGACATAGGTGGCGGTGTCGATGCCGAGATCGGTGTCCAGATCCTGGAAGTAATAAGGATCGCTGATGTCGGTGTAGTCGACCTCGGCCAGCAGGCGCGAGTTGAGACCGCCCTTGTGTTGCCAGCTATAGAGCCAGCGCTGGTCTTCGTACTCCGACTGCAGTTTGCGGTCGTCGTTGCTGTCGTCGAGGTAAGCCGCGCCAAACTGGCCTTCGCTGCTCTTGGTCAGGTAGCGACCCTCGCCTTCGATGAGCAGACCGCGGTCGCTCATGTAGGTCGGATAGAGCGTGGCGTCGTAGTTCGGCGCGAGGTTGAAGTAGTAGGGCGTTTGCAGCGTCAGGCCGTTATCGCTGGAGCTGCTGATACTCGGCGGCAGGAAGCCGGACTGACGGCGATCGTCGATCGGGAAATAGATATAGGGGGTGTAGAAAACCGGGAAGTCTTTCACCCGCAGGGTCACGTTGGTCGCGGTGCCGAAGCCGGTGGCCGGGTTCAGGGTGACGTTATTGCCCCTCAGGTGCCAGGTATTGCTGCCCGGCTCGCAGGAGGTATAGGTGCCGTCTTTCAGGCGGATCACTGCGGTTTCTTCGCGTTTGGCGTAGAGCGCACTGCCGCGTACATGGCTCTTGTGCAGCACATACTCGGCGTTGTCGATCTTGGCTTCGCCGTTGTCGAGTTGCAGTTCGGCGCGATCACCGACCACCAGCATGCCCTGGTCGCGCAGGCGCACGTTGCCAATCAGCTCGCCGCGATTCTCGGCCTGATACAGGTTGGCTTCGTCGGCCTCGACCTGCATACCGGCCTGGCGCAATACAACATCGCCGGCCAGGGTGGCAACCTGCTGTTCCTGTTCGTAGCGCGAGGCTTTGGCGCCAATGAACATTGGCGCCTGATTCATCGGCGTCTGGTCGTTCATCCCCGGCCGGCTCGGCTCGACATAACCGCCCGCACAGTAGGGGCCGACTTCCGCCAGTTGCGCTTCGCTCAGGTTCTCGCGGGGTACCCAGTCGAGGTGACTGTAGTCGGCGCTACGCGAAGCCAGGGCTTTTCCGCCACTCTCCGTGACCAGGGTGGCGCGGGAGGCTCGACGTGCGTCAGAACTGTCCTGGCGCTGGGCCGTGACGGTATCTTTTGGCACGGGCCGCTCCGGCACGGCAGCGCTACTGGTTTTCGGGGCGCATGCCCAACCCCCGGTAGCGGATGCCTGGCAGTCGTACTGCTCTGCAGCGACAGCGAATTGGCTGGTCAGTGGCTGCAAGGCCAGCAGGCCGCCAGTTACCAGAAGGGGGAATTTTTTGCGGAACCTAGGGTATTTTACTGCCATCTTGTTATCCGGGCTTCCTGCGCGCATTAGGCCCAGGGGCCGCACGCCTCTCGATGGGCTGAAAAAGATGCTGGATAATAAAGCATGACCCGCGCAACGGCTAGCGCCGTCGGAGACCCTTGTAATGCCTGATGAAGATATACGCCTGCAACTCCTCAATCATTGGCTCGACCAGCAACTGCCGGCCTTGTTCGCCGCCCACGGTTGGGGTGAGGTGCCGCTCGGTACCCTGACGCCTGCCAGCAGTGACGCCAGTTTCCGCCGTTATTTCCGTTGGCAGGGCGATGGCCGCAGCCTGATCCTGATGGATGCACCGCCGCCGCAGGAGGATTGCCGGCCCTTCGTCAAGGTCGCCGAGCGGCTGGCCACGGCCGGGGTCAATGTGCCGCAGATCCTCGCGGCAGACCTGGAACGGGGCTTTCTTTTGCTCAGCGATCTGGGGCGGCAGACCTACCTGGAGGTAATCGACACGCAGAACGCCGACCAGTTGTTCGACGATGCGCTGCAGGCCTTGCTGGCCTTTCAGCGGTTGCCGATGGATGCGCCGCTGCCGAGCTATGACGATGCCTTGCTGCGCCGCGAGTTGCAGCTATTTCCCGAGTGGTACGTGCAGCGTCACTTGGGCGTCGAGCTGAGCGAGGCGCAACAGGCCGCCTGGCAGCGTATCTGCACGCTGCTGATCGACAGCGCCCTGGCCCAGCCCAAGGTGCTGGTGCACCGCGACTACATGCCGCGCAACCTGATGCTCAGCACGCCGAACCCGGGGGTGCTGGACTTTCAGGATGCGGTCTACGGTCCGGTGACCTACGACGTCACCTGTCTGTTCAAGGATGCCTTTCTCAGCTGGCCCGAGGCGCGGGTGCGCGACTGGCTCGCGGGCTACTGGCAGCAGGCTGGTGCTGCGGGGATTCCGGTGCAGGCCGAACTGGACGAATTCCTGCGCGCCAGCGACCTGATGGGCGTGCAGCGGCATCTCAAGGTGATCGGCATCTTCGCGCGGATCTGCCACCGTGACGGCAAGCCCCGTTACCTCGGCGATGTGCCGCGTTTCTTCGCTTATATAGACGCCGTGCTGGCGCGCCGTCCGGAATTGGCCGAGCTGGGCGAGCTGTTCGCCAGCCTGCCCCAGGCCGAAGCGGTGCCGGCATGAAGGCGATGATTCTCGCCGCCGGCAAGGGCGAACGTCTGCGGCCCTTGACCCTGCATACACCGAAACCGCTGGTCCAGGCCGCCGGTGTGCCCTTGATCGAGTACCACGTGCGCGCCCTGGCTGCCGCCGGTTTCCGCGAACTGGTGATCAACCATGCCTGGCTCGGTCAGCAGATCGAGGACTACCTGGGCGATGGCGCGGAGTTTGGCCTGAGTATTCAGTATTCGGCCGAAGGCGAGCCGCTGGAAACCGGCGGTGGAATTTTCCGCGCGCTGCCGCTGCTGGGCGATCAGCCTTTTGTGCTGGTCAATGGCGACATCTTCACCGACTACCCCTTTGCCCAGCTGCGTCGACCCTTGGCGGGGCTGGCTCATCTGGTGCTGGTGGATAATCCGCCGCATCACCGCACTGGCGATTTTGCCTTGTACACCGAGCAGGTCGGCGAGGCGCACGCCGATCAGCCGAGCCTGACCTACAGTGGTATCGCCGTGTTGGCCCCGGCCTTGTTTGCCGCTTGCCAGCCGGGTGCATTCAAGCTGGCCCCGCTGTTGCGCCGCGCCATGGGCGAAGGCTTGGTGAGCGGCGAGCGTTTCGCCGGGCGCTGGGTCGATGTCGGCACCCATGAGCGCCTGGCCGAAGTCGAGCGTTTGCTCGCCGCGGGGCACTGAGATGCTCTGGCCGGCGACGCTGCTCGGTGCCGTTGGCGGCCTGGCCCTTGCCAGCATTCCCGGCGCTTTGCTGGGGGGGCTGCTCGGTCAGGCAGTGGATCGGCGTTTGCGCTTGCACAGCTGGGCGGCGTTGCGCGAACGGCTGGGCGGCAAGCCACATCCGGGTGACGAGGCGTTGCTGTTTGTCCTGCTCGGGCGCCTGGCCAAGTGCGATGGCCGGGTGTTGCAGGCGCATATCCTCCAGGCCCGTGCCGAGATGCAGCGCCTGGGCCTGGATGCGGCGGGCCGGCAGCGGGCGGTCGAAGCCTTCGCCCGTGGCAAGACCGGGCGTGACGGCCTGCGCGCACCTCTGCGGCGCCAGCGCGCACAGGCCGAAGCCTTGCTGCGTGCGTGCTGGCGCATGGCCTGGGTGGACGGCCAGGTCAGTCAGGCCGAGCGCGAGTTGATTCTGCTCTGGGGCAAGTGGTTGGCCGTGTCGATGGCGACCCAGCAAGTGCTGAGTGCGGCCTATGCACCGAAGCAAGCTTCGGTGGCGGCCACCGGAGGTAGCTATCAGCAGGCGCTACGCTTGCTCGGGGTGAGCGCCGATAGCGAGCCGGCGCAGATCAAGCGCGCCTACCGGCGGCTGTTGAGCCGCCACCACCCGGACAAGCTGGCCGGCAGCGGGGTATCGCCTGAGCGACTGCGCGAAGCCACGGAAAAGACCCGCGAACTGCACCAGGCCTACGGGCTGGTTCGCCAGCATCGCGGCTTTCGTTAGGGCCGTTCAGCGCGCCTTCAGTTGCAGCGTGAGCCAGCCGCGCAGGCGACGGTAGAGCTGTTCCTGTTCGACTTCGGGGTTGCCCGGCAAGGCCTTGAGGGCCACCTGGGTATAGGCCGGGTGCTCCTGGCGCGTGCTGGCCTGGGCGCGTCTGGCTGCGGCGTCGCGCTCGAGTTGTCGATCCTGGTAGTAGAAGTCGCCGGTGGCCAGCTTGAGGCCGGATTGCAGTTCGTCCAGTGCCGGGCTGGCCTCGGCTGCTGGCTTGACGTCCACCAGCAGCAGGCTGCGCACGTCGGCAGGTTGCTCTTCGCTGAGGTAGCGCGTGCTCCAGTAACCGCCGCTGCCATGGCCGAGCAGCACGATGTGTTTGGCCTGCTGCTGGCGGGCCAGTTCCAGCGCCGCGCTGATGCGTTGCTTGATGCGCCGGGCGTGACGTTCGCCGGGGGCTTCCACGGGTTGATCGGTCTGGGGGCTCGGGTCGGCTGGCGCGGCGTCGGCGCCTGGCAGCGGCTCGTCAGCAGCGCCAGGGTCGGTGTCGAGCGGTGCCGGCGCAGCGCTCGCCGCTGGCGCGTCTGTGGCCTTGGTGTCGGGTGCCGACGGCAGGGCATCCTGCGGGTCGGGCAGGCTCAGGGTCAGGCTATGCCAGCCGGCATCCGGTAGTTTGTGGCGCAGCGGGCCGATGACCTTGGGCCAGTCGGCGCTTTCGCCAGCGCCGGCGACCAGCACCACCACGCCATGGGCTTCGGCCGTATTGGCGGGTAGCCACAGGGCCAGGAAGGATTCATCCCCGGCCTGCAGCACCTGTTGTTCCTGGCTGGGCAGATGGCGGCCCAGCGCGCGGGCGGCATCCGCGCTGCGCTCGGTTTGTGGCGGGCGCTGCGGGTCTGCTGCGGGCGGATCAAGCGCTGCGCCCTGGTCGCTGGCGGCCTCGCCGGTGGTGCCGGGCTCTTCGGCCTGCAGCGGCGAGCCGATCGGCAGGAGCAGGCTCAGGCTCAGGGCTGCCAGCAGGGGGCGGGTGGCGCGGGGCATGGACGACTCCAGGGCAAAACGATGAGCGCCTCAGCCTACTGCGTGCGGGGCGCTTTGTCAGCGCTATCCCTTGGCGAGCCGGGCCTGGACTGGAGTAAGGTATGAGCGGCCGTGAAAAACCCTCGTCTGGGACGAACGCCTGGAGTCGCTCTCGCGCCGGCGTTGGAAATTTTCACAATCGGCGAATTCTATCCCGCTGCCCTGGCAGAGTAATGTTGGCTATGACTCCTATCTGGTCGCGCATCCTCGTTGTATTGCTGGTGTGGCCGCTGTTTGCCTGGGCTGAAGGCTCGGTGATGCCCCTGCGTCCGCTCTACACGGCCGAGCAGCAGGCCTGGCTCGCCGAGCACCGGAAGCTGCGCGTGGGTCTGCTCATGCAGGCACCCTGGGCCTTGTACGACCGGCGTCTGCAGCGACTTTCCGGAGCCAACGTCGAACTGATGACGCGCGTGCTGCAGGGTATGCAGGTCGAGCCGCTGTGGCTGCGTTTCGCCGACCAGGACGCGCTGGATGCAGCGCTGCGGCGTGGCGAGGTCGATCTCGCGCCGGGGCTGCAGCAGACCCCGCGCGGCCTGCGGCTGTGGCTCTACTCCGCGCCCTATATGCGGGTGCCACACCTGGTGGTGAGTGAGCAGCGCGGTATCAGTGCGGTCGACCTCGACCGCCTGGGGCACGATGAACTGGTCGCGGTGCGCGAGCCGAGCGCGGTGTTCGAGTACCTGTACAAGACCCACAACAATTTGCGCCTGCAGGCGGTGAGCTCGGAGCGGGTGGGCCTGCTGCGCCTGTTGCGCCAGGAGGTCAGCTACGCGGTGGTCGACGAGGCGCGCCTCAGCCTGCTGCTGCGCGAGCCGCAGTTCGCCGCCCTGAGCATCGTCGGCGATATCGGTCTGCCGCAGTTGCTGCGCATCGCCAGTCGGCGCGACGAGCCGCTGCTGGCGGAAATCCTCGAGCGGACCCTGGAGGCCATGCCCGGGCGTGAGATCGAGCGTCTGCGCGAGCGCTGGCTGCCGTTGAAATACCCGCAGATCGGCGAATCCCTGGCCTTCTGGCGCGGTCTTGCGTTGTTGCTGTTGTTGGCCTTGCTCAGCGCCGCGGCCATCGTCCTGCACCTGCGCCAGCAGCGTCGCAGCCTGGAGCGTCAACTGCTCGGTGTGCGCCAGGAATTGAGCCAGCGCGAGGTGGCCGAGCAGGCCCTGCGCCTCAGCCAGTTCTCCATCGACCACAGCACCGTGGGCATTCTCTGGGTCAATTGGGACAGCCATGTGCGTTATGCCAACCGCGCCGCCGAGGACATGCTCGGCTACACCAGCGGGGCCCTGGTGGAGCGGCCGTTACAGGCGCTGGAACCGAGCCTGGATATGGATCGCTGGTTGAGCCTGTGGAAGCTGGCGCGCAGCAGCGGCGAGGCCTTGCCGGGCTTCGAGACCGAGTGCCTGCGCGCCGATGGCAGCGGCTTGCCGGTGGATGTGTCGCTGAGCTTCCTGCGCTTCGATCGGGCGGAATACCTGGTGGTGTTCCTCGCCGATGTCACCGAGCGCCGCCGCGCCCGCGCCGCCCTGCAGGAGAGCGAGGCGCGGTTCAAGGGCATCGCCAGCAATGTGCCCGGCCTGGTGTTTCGCCTGGAGCGTAGCGCGCTCGAACAGCAGGTGGTGTTTGCCTATATCAGCGAGGCCAGTGCCGAGCTGGTCGGTTATCCGGCCGTCGAGTTGCAACGCGCCGACCGCGGCCTGCGCAGCCTGGTGCATCCCGATGATCAGGCCAGCTACCGGCGCAGCCAGGGCGCGGCCCTGGCCGGCGACAGCGACTGGCAGTGGCAGGGGCGCATTCTCACCCGCGCCGGTCAGCTGCGCTGGGCCGATATCAAGGCCACCGCGCGACGCCTGGGCGAGGGCCGGGTGGTGTGGGACGGGGTCGTCTGGGACATCACCGAGAACAAGCAGGTGGAGCTGGCGCTGGGCGAGTCGCGGGCGCGCCTGCGTGAGCTGTCGGCGCATCTGGAGAGCGTGCGCGAGGAGGAGAAGGCGCGCATCGCCCGCGAGGTGCACGACGAGCTGGGCCAGGTGCTCACCGTGCTCAAGCTGGAAACTGCCATGTGCGAGCTGGTCTGCTCCGGCCAGCTGCCGGCGCTGGATCAGCACCTGCAGAACATGAAGCGCCTGATCGCCCAGCTGTTTCAGCTGGTGCGCGATGTGGCCACGGCGCTGCGCCCGCCGATTCTCGATGCCGGCATCGCCTCGGCCATCGAGTGGCAGGTACGCCGCTTCGAGGCGCGCACCCAGATCCCGTGCATGGTCGAGGTGCCGGAAAACCTGCCGACACTCAGCGATGCCAAGGCCATCGGCCTGTTTCGCATTCTTCAGGAGGCGCTGACCAACATCATGCGCCACGCCGGCGCGCACAGCGTACAGGTGAGTCTGCGCCTGGAGGGCGGCGAGCTGTGCCTGTGCGTCAGCGACGACGGCAAAGGCTTCGCGCCCGAGCAGCGCAAGCCGGGGCAGTCGTTCGGCCTGGTGGGCATGCAGGAGCGGGTATTGATGCTCGGTGGCCAGTTGCAGATTGACAGCCAGCCCGGCGAGGGGACTACGCTGTGCGCACGAGTGGCGGTGGCCGAGGAGGAAGTGGCGTGATTCGGGTAATAGTGGCTGAGGACCACGCCATCGTGCGTGAAGGCATCAAGCAGCTGATCGGTATGGCCCGCGACCTCGAGGTGGTGGGCGAGGCCGGCAACGGCGAGCAGTTGCTCGACTGCCTGCGCAAGACCGTCTGCGACGTGGTGCTGCTGGATATCAGCATGCCCGGGGTCAATGGCCTGGAGGCGATTCCACGGATCCGCGCGTTGGCCAACGGGCCGGCGATCCTGGTGCTGTCGATGCACAACGAAACCCAGATGGCCGCCCGCGCGCTGAAGATCGGTGCCGCCGGTTATGCGACCAAGGACAGCGACCCGGCGCTGTTGATCAGCGCCATCCGCAAGGTGGCCGGCGGTGCTCGCTACATCGATCCCGAGCTGGCCGATCGCATGGTTTTCGAGGTCGGTTTGACCGATTCGCGGCCGCCCCATGCCCAGCTCTCGGAGCGCGAGTTCTCGGTGTTCGAGCGCCTGGTGCGCGGCGAAGGGGTCAACGACATCGCCCTGCATCTGGCGATCAGCAACAAGACCGTGAGTACCCACAAGGCGCGCCTGATGCAGAAGCTCGGGGTGCACTCGATGGCCGACCTGGTGCGTTATGCCATGGAACACCGCCTGGTCTGAGCGGGTGTGAAACACCCCTCGCGTCGGCGCTCGATATTGCCACAGCCTCCGAGCCGGCGTGCCTCGCATCCGCTGCCTGACGGATATCCTTGGCTTTTGTAGGGCGATTCCTACAGCAAACTCTCCGTCGATCTGATGACAGGTCGTCATCCTGCCCGATTTTTTCACTGCCGCGCTGCCCCTAGTCTGTAGCCAACGACGTACAGACAACAACAAAGGGTGCGGTGATGTCCGAGTCTCAGGCAAACGATGTGTTGGTGAGTTTTCGCGGTGTGCAGAAGAGCTATGACGGCGAGAATCTGATCGTCAAGGACCTCAATCTGGACATCCGCAAGGGCGAGTTCCTCACCCTGCTCGGGCCGTCCGGTTCGGGCAAGACCACCAGCTTGATGATGCTGGCCGGTTTCGAAACCCCTACCGCCGGGGAAATCCTCCTCGGCGGTCGCTCGCTGACCAAGCTGCCACCGCACAAGCGCGATATCGGCATGGTGTTCCAGAACTACGCCTTGTTCCCGCACATGACGGTGGCCGAGAACCTGGCCTTTCCGCTGAGTGTGCGCGGTCTGTCGCGCACCGACATCAGTGAGCGGGTCAAGAAGGCGCTGTCGATGGTGCAACTGGACAGCTTCCGCAACCGCTACCCCGGGCAACTCTCCGGCGGCCAGCAGCAGCGTGTGGCCCTGGCCCGCGCCCTGGTTTTTGAGCCGCAACTGGTGCTGATGGACGAACCCCTTGGGGCGCTGGACAAGCAGTTGCGCGAGCACATGCAGATGGAGATCAAGCACCTGCATCAGCGTCTGGGCGTGACCGTGGTCTACGTCACCCACGACCAGGGCGAGGCGCTGACCATGTCCGATCGGGTCGCGGTGTTCCACCAGGGCGAGATCCAGCAGATCGCCGATCCGCGCACCCTGTATGAGCAGCCGAGCAATACCTTCGTCGCCAACTTCATCGGCGAGAACAACCGCCTCAGCGGCCACCTGATCAGCCGCGATGGCGAGCGCTGCGTGGTCGGCCTGGCCCGCGGCGAGCGGATCGAGGCGCTGGCGGTCAATGTCGGTCAGCCGGGCGAGCCGGTGACCCTGTCGGTACGCCCCGAGCGGATCCGCCTGAACGGCCACAGCGAGGCCTGCCCGAACCGCTTCTCCGGGCGCGTCGCCGAGGTCATCTACCTGGGCGACCACGTACGGATCCGCATGGAGGTCTGCGGCAAAAGCGATTTCTACATCAAGCAGCCGGTGGCCGAGCTGGACATCGCTCTGGCCGTTGGCGATCTGGTGCCGCTCGGCTGGCATGTCGAGCACGTCCGCGCCCTCGATCCACAGCAGCCGGACTGAACCCGTTCTGACAGTGCTTCATCCTTACCCATGTGACACAGAGGAGATAACAACAATGTCGAAATCCCTGAAGTTTGCGGCCCTGGCCGTTGGGGTGGCCCTTGCAGTTCCGGCGATGGCGGCCGACCTGACTGCGATTTCATTCGGCGGTGCGAGCAAGGAGGCGCAGGTCAAGGCCTTCTACGAACCCTTCGAGAAAAGCACCGGCAACAAGATCCTGGCCGGCCAGTACAACGGCGAGATGGCCAAGGTCAAGGCCATGGTCGACACCAACAGCGTGAACTGGAACCTGCTCGAAGTGGAATCGCCCGAGCTGGCCCGCGGCTGTGACGAGGGCTTGTTCGAGCCGCTCGATCCGGCGCTGTTCGGCAACCCGGACGATTTCATCGACGGCGCTATCCAGCCGTGTGGCGTGGGCTTCTTCGTCTGGTCGACGGTGCTGGCCTATAACGCCGACAAGCTCAGCGGCGCGCCGACCGGCTGGGTCGATTTCTGGGACGTGGAGAAATTCCCCGGCAAGCGCGGCCTGCGCAAGGGCGCCAAGTACACCCTGGAATTCGCCCTGATGGCCGATGGCGTGGCGCCGACCGAGGTCTATAAGGTGCTGGCGACCCGTGAAGGCGTCGACCGGGCCTTCCGCAAACTGGATGAGCTAAAGCCGCATATCCAGTGGTGGGAAGCCGGCGCCCAGCCGCCGCAGTACCTGGCCTCGGGCGACGTGGTCATGAGTTCGGCCTACAACGGTCGGATCGCCGCAGTGCAGGCCGAAAGCAACCTGCAGGTGGTGTGGAACGGTGGCATCTACGACTTCGATTCCTGGGCCATCCCGCGGGGCGCGAAGAATCAGGAAGAAGCCAAGCAGTTCATCGCCTTCTCGGTGCAAGCGCAACCGCAGAAAGTCTTCGCCGAAAACATCGCCTACGGCCCGGCCAAGAAACAGGCCATCGACCTGCTGGCGCCCGAGCGCCTGAACCTGATGCCGACCACACCTGAAAACATCAAGGATCAGGTGGCCATCGACGTGACTTTCTGGGCCGACTACGGCGAGCAGCTGGAACAGCGCTTCAACGCCTGGGCTGCGCGCAACTAAAGTCACCCTGACCCCGGCCGCAAGGCCGGGGCCATGCCTGTGTTTACCCGTCGCCTCGTGCGGCCGTTGCATGCGGAGTTTTCCATGGCCAGCGTAATGCCTGTCACCGACCTGCCCATCACCAGTCCCAGTCTCAAGCAGCGTCTGGCCCGTGCCGAACGCTTCAATCGGCTGAAGTCCAAGGCCCTGATCCTGCCCCTGCTGGTGTTTCTCCTGCTGACCTTCCTGGTGCCCATCGGTGCCTTGCTCTGGCGCAGTGTGGACAACCCGGAAGTGGTCGCCAGCCTGCCGCTTACCGTCGAGGCCATCGCCGAATGGAACGGCAAGGCGCTGCCGGACGAGGCGGTCTATCGCGCCATGGCCCTGGATATCGTCGAGGCGCACAAACAGCGCAGCCTGGGTGATCTGTCCAAGCGGCTGAACATGGAGCTGGCCGGCTTTCGCAGTCTGATCGGCAGCACCGCCCGTGCGCTGCCCTTCGCCAGTGAACCGCAGTCCTACAAGGACGCTCTGGAAGGCCTGGACGAGCGTTGGGGCGACCCGGCCTATTGGCAGGTGATCCGCCGCAACGATTCGAGCATCACCCCCTATTACCTGCTGGCCGCCCTCGACCATCGCATCGATGATCTCGGCGAGCTGGCCAGCGCCACCCCGGACCAGGCCATCTACCTGGACATCTTCGTGCGCACCTTCTGGATGAGCCTGGTGATCACCAGCATCTGTCTGGTGCTGGCCTACCCGCTGGCCTACCTGCTGGCCAACCTGCCGACCCGGCAGAGCAACCTGCTGATGATCCTGGTGCTGCTGCCGTTCTGGACCTCGATCCTGGTGCGGGTCGCGGCCTGGATAGTGCTGTTGCAGTCGGGCGGCCTGATCAACGGTGCGCTGCTGTCGCTGGGCATCATCGACGAGCCGCTGCAGCTGGTGTTCAACCGCAGCGGGGTGTACATCGCCATGGTGCATATCATGCTGCCGTTCATGATCCTGCCGATCTACAGCGTGATGAAGGGCATCTCGCCGACCTACATGCGTGCGGCGGTGTCGCTGGGCTGTCACCCCTTCGCCAGCTTCTGGCGGGTGTACTTCCCGCAGACCCTGGCCGGGGTCGGCGCCGGCTGCCTGCTGGTGTTCATCCTGTCGATCGGCTACTACATCACCCCGGCGCTGCTGGGCAGCCCGAGCGACCAGATGATCAGCTATTTCGTCGCCTTCTATACCAACAACACCATCAACTGGGGCATGGCCACGGCCCTCGGCGGCCTGCTGCTGGGCGCCACCCTGGTGCTTTACGTGGTCTACAGCTGGCTGGTCGGCGCAAGCCGGCTGCGCCTGGCATGACCTTGTCGTCCTCGCCCGCCGGGCGAGGACAACCTTAGGATGGAGAGAGATCTATGCTGAGCCCCCACCTGTCACCCGTCGAGCGCGTCTGGTACTACAGCCTGCGCAGCCTCTGCGCGCTGGTGCTGCTGTTCCTGATCCTGCCGGTACTGGTGATCATCCCGCTGTCGTTCAACTCCGGCACCTTCCTGGTCTACCCGCTGCAGGGCTTTTCCCTGCGCTGGTATGAGGACTTCTTCATGTCCGCCGACTGGATGCGTTCGCTGAAGAACAGCCTGATCATCGCCCCGGCCGCCACCGTGCTGGCCATGGTCTTCGGCACCCTGGCGGCGATCGGCCTGACCCGCGGCGAGTTCCGCGGCAAGGCGCTGGTGATGAGCCTGCTGATCTCGCCCATGGTGGTGCCGGTGGTGATCGTCGGGGTGGCCAGCTACCTGTTCTTCGCCCCGCTGGGCCTGGGCAACAGCTACTTCTCGCTGATCGTGGTGCATGCGGTGTTGGGCGTGCCCTTCGTCATCATCACGGTGTCGGCCACCCTGCAGGGCTTCAACCAGAACCTGGTGCGTGCCGCTGCCAGCCTCGGCGCCTCGCCGCTGACCGCGTTCCGCCGGGTGACCCTGCCGCTGATCGCCCCCGGGGTGATCAGTGGCGCGCTGTTCGCCTTCGCCACCTCCTTCGATGAAGTGGTGGTGACCCTGTTCCTCGCCGGCCCGGAGCAGGCCACCTTGCCGCGGCAGATGTTCAGCGGCATCCGCGAGAACCTGTCGCCGACCATCGCCGCGGCGGCGACCCTGCTGATCGGCTTCTCCATCCTGCTGTTGCTGACCCTGGAATGGCTGCGCGGGCGCAGCGAGAAACTGCGCACCCAGCAACCCACTTGATCGCCAAATGAACAAGAGAATCCGCATGAGCCTTGAGTTGAAGGACCCCAGCCTGCTGCGTCAGCAGGCCTATGTGAACGGCCAGTGGTGCGAAGCCGACAGCGGCGCGCGTACCGAGATCTTCAATCCGGCCAATGCCGAAAAGATCGGCAGCGTGCCGAACATGGGCCGCGGTGAAACCCGTCGCGCCATCGCCGCCGCGCAAGCCGCCCAGCCGGCCTGGCGTGCGCTGACGGCGAAAGAGCGGGCGGGTCACCTGCGTCAGTGGTTCGAACTGATCATGGCCAACCAGGAAGACCTGGCGCGGATCATGACCGCCGAGCAGGGCAAACCGCTGGCCGAGGCCCGCGGCGAGATCGCCTACGCCGCCTCCTTTATCGAGTGGTTCGCCGAGGAGGCCAAGCGCGCCTATGGCGATCTGATCCCCGGCCATGCCACGGACAAGCGCATCCTGGTGCAGAAGGAGCCGGTGGGCGTCACCGCGGCCATCACGCCGTGGAACTTCCCCAGCGCCATGATCACCCGCAAGGCCGGTCCGGCCCTGGCGGTGGGCTGCGCCATGGTGCTCAAGCCGGCGCCGCAGACGCCGTTTTCGGCCCTAGCCCTGGCTGCTCTGGCCGAGCGCGCGGGTATTCCTGCCGGCTTGCTCAGCGTGATCCCGGCGGATGTTGCCAGCAGCCGCGAGGTCGGCGCCGAGCTGTGCGCGAACCCCATCGTGCGCAAGCTGTCGTTCACCGGTTCGACCGCAGTCGGCATCCAACTGATGCAGCAGTGCGCGCCGACCCTGAAGAAGCTCTCGCTGGAGCTGGGCGGCAACGCGCCTTTCATTGTCTTCGACGACGCCGACCTGGATGCGGCGGTGGAGGGCGCGATCATTTCCAAGTACCGCAACGCCGGGCAGACCTGCGTCTGCGCCAACCGCCTGTATGTGCAGGACGGCGTGTATGACGCCTTCGCCGCCAAGTTGCAGGTGGCGGTGGCCAAACTCCGGGTCGGCAACGGCATGCAGGAGGGCATCACCACCGGGCCGCTGATCAACGCCGAGGCGGTGTCCAAGGTCGAGCGTCACCTGCGTGATGCCCTGGACAAGGGCGCGACCCTGGTCGCCGGCGGCAAGCGCCTGGGCGGCAACTTCTTCGAGCCGACCATCGTCAGTGGCGTGACCGCCGAGATGGCCGTGGCGCGCGAGGAAACCTTCGGCCCGCTGGCGCCGCTGTTCCGCTTCCAGGACGAGGCCGAGGTGATCCGCCAGGCCAACGACACCGAATTCGGCCTGGCCGCCTACTTCTACGCCCGCGACCTCGGTCGGGTGTTCCGCGTGGCCGAGGCGCTGGAATACGGCATGGTCGGCATCAATACCGGGGTGATCTCCACCGAGGTGGCGCCGTTCGGCGGCATGAAGTCCTCGGGCCTGGGTCGTGAAGGTTCGAAGTACGGTCTGGATGAATACCTGGAAATCAAATACCTCTGTCTGGGGATCTAAGAGCTACTGCGCTCGGCCATACGGCGTTGGCGGGGTCTGACCTTCGCTCGCTACGCTCTATAAATTGCAGCAAAAGCGTTGCCCTAAATCCGTAGGGTGGAAGACCGCGAAGCGTCTTCCACCACCTGAACAACCTGCAATTCCGATGAGGACAGCATGAGCAAGACCAACGAATCCCTGATGCAACGCCGCACAGCTGCCGTTCCGCGCGGCGTGGGGCAGATCCACCCGATCTTCGCCGACCGGGCGCAGAACGCCACGGTCACCGATGTTGAGGGTCGCGAGTTCATCGACTTCGCCGGCGGTATCGCGGTGCTCAACACCGGCCACCTGCACCCCAAAGTCATCGCCGCGGTGCAGGAGCAGCTGACCAAGCTCACTCACACCTGTTTCCAGGTGCTGGCCTACGAGCCCTACGTCGAGCTGTGCGAGAAGATCAACGCGCGGGTG
>NZ_JAWVXU010000023.1:0-61251 GCF_033723075.1 Pseudomonas sp. | reverse complement strand
TCTACGATGTGATTTTCATCCACAAGACCATCCGCCAGATCGACTTGAGAAAGCGCAAGTGAGGATCGTCAACCCGTTACCCATGTCTCCCGACAGGCGTTACCCATGTATCCCGGCTGAACACACGGCGCACCCTACGAAATCAGGACCCTTCACACTTAAGCGCCGACGCCTGAACGCAACACCGTACTGGTACATAGCCAAACAAAAGGCAGCCGAAGCTGCCTCTTGTTGTGGAGCGGCGCCAGTCAGCCGTTTACGGCAACGACCTCTGGCTCACGCCGGCGGCGTTGCAGCCAGACCACCAGGCCAAACAGCAGCAAGCCCGGAAGCCACATCAGCTCCTTGGGCCAACGCTCGGTCGGGGCGCGTACGACGAGGATCTGCTGGTCGAACTCGAGGCCCGCCTCGGCCGCCGGGCTGCCAAAGGTGACGCTGTCGATCAGCAGTTTGCCGTCTTCTTCATAGGTCAGCAGGCCGAGTTTCTCCATGCGCTGCTCGCCCGTCTCGCCTTCCGGCACCGGCAGCAGCAGGGCGAACTCGCGGGGGTCGCCCACCGCGTCCTCGCCCCTGATGCGCAGACGCAACTGGCTGCCGCCCTCGACTTCGCCCAGTGCCTGCACCAACTGCGCCGGTGGAATATCGCGGTAGGGGTCATGCAGCAGATCCATCCAGAAACCCGGGCGGAACAGGGTGAAGGCGATCAGCAGCAACAGCAGGCTCTCGTGCCAGCGACTCTTGACCAGGAAGTAGCCCTGGGTGCCGGCGGCGAAGATCAGCATGGCGATGGTGGCGACGATGAAGATCAGCACGCCGTGCCAGAAGTCCACGTCGATCAGCAGCAGGTCGGTGTTGAAGATGAACAGGAACGGCAGCGCCGCGGTGCGCAGGCTGTAGTAGAAGGCCATCAGCCCGGTCTTGATCGGGTCGCCCTTGGACACCGCGGCGGCGGCGAACGAGGCCAGGCCCACCGGCGGGGTGACGTCGGCCATGATGCCGAAGTAGAAGACGAACAGGTGCACCGCAATCAGCGGCACGATCAAACCGTTCTGTTGCCCCAGGGCGACCACCACCGGGGCCAGCAGGCTGGACACCACGATGTAGTTGGCGGTGGTCGGCAGGCCCATGCCGAGGATCAGGCTGAGCAGGGCGGTGAGCAGCAGCATCAGCAGCAGGTTGCCCATCGACAGCAGCTCGACCACGTCGGCCAGCACCAGGCCGACCCCGGTCTGCGACACCGCACCGACGATGACACCCGCCGCGGCGGTGGCAATACCGATGCCGATCATGTTGCGCGCGCCGGCGGTCATGCCCTCGCGCAGGTCGACCAGGCCATCCATGAAGCTGCCGTGCTCATGGCTGCCGTCGGTGCGCAACCAGCTCAGCAGCGGACGCTGGGTGAGCAGGATGAACACCAGCATCACGCTGCCCCAGAAGGCCGACAGCCCGGGGGACAGGCGTTCGATCATCAGGCACCAGACCAGCACCACCACCGGCAGCAGGAAGTGCAAGCCGCTGAGCAGCACCGCACGCGTCTCGGGCAGCTTGTCCAGGGGTGCATCGGGGTCCTCCGGCGGCAGCGGCGGGACACTGGCGGCAATCTTCAGCAGGCCGATATAGAGCGCCGCGAGCAGCACGCCGACGACCCAGCTGAAGCCTTCGCCGAGGGCCGGTTTGAGCCAGCCGAGGCCGTAGTAGACCCCGAGGGAAATACCGCTGATCAGCGCCGCACCAAAGGCCAGACCAGTCAGGCGGCGCAGCCAGGGGTGCGCCGGGCTGTTGCGCGGCAGGGCGGTGAGACCGAGCTTGAGCGATTCCAGGTGGACGATGTAGACCAGCGCGATATAGGAGATCAGCGCTGGCAGGAAGGCGTGCTTGACCACGTCGACGTAGGGAATGCCGACGTATTCGACCATCAGGAAGGCCGCGGCACCCATCACCGGCGGCATGATCTGGCCGTTGACCGAGGAGGCCACTTCTACCGCGCCGGCCTTCTCCGCGGAGAAGCCGGTGCGCTTCATCATTGGAATGGTGAAGGTGCCGGTGGTCACCACGTTGGCAATCGAGGAGCCGGAAATCAGCCCGGTCATGCCCGACGCCACCACCGCGGCCTTGGCCGGACCGCCACGGAAGTGCCCGAGCAGGCTGAAGGCCAGTTGAATGAAGTAGTGGCCGGCGCCCGCACGTTCGAGCAGGGCGCCGAACAGCACGAAGAGAAACACGAAGCTGGTGGACACACCCAGGGCGATGCCGAACACCCCTTCGGTGGTGATCCACTGGTGGTTGGCCAGGGCGTTGAAGCTCACCCCGCGGTGTGACAACAGGCCCGGCATATAGGGCCCGGCCAGGCTGTAGACGAGGAACACCAGGGCGATGATCGCCAGCGGCGGCCCGAGCGCGCGGCGGGTGGCCTCGAGCAGCAACGGGATGCCGATGCAGGCGGTCACCAGGTCGGCCGTGGTCAGGCTGCCGGGGCGCTGCGCCAGATCCTGGTAGAAGATGAACAGATAAGCGGCACTGGCCGCTGCCACCAGGCCGAGGACGACATCCAGCAGCGGTACGCGGTCGCGCGGCGAACGCTTGAACGCCGGAAAGGCGAGAAACGCCAGGAGCAGGGCGAAGGCCAGGTGGATGGCGCGGGTCTCGGTGTCGTTGAGCACGCCAATGCCAAAAACGAATGGCAAGGGCGAAGCGATCCACAGCTGGAACAGCGACCAGAGCAGGGCCAGGCCGGCGATCACCTGGGCCATGGTGCCGACGGGGGTACGCGCGCCGACGTCCTGGGCAATCAGATCTTCGGTGGAAAGCTCTGTGGCCGAGTGCGCCTGGTTGGAAAGTTGCTTGTCATGCATGGGCTGCAACCTGCATTCGAGAAATCGGAGAACGGCAAAGCCCGCGGCCTTACGGCGCGCGGGCTTGTTTCAGGCTTAGGCTGTAGCCCGGATAAGCCCAGGCGCAATCCGGGGAATGCAGCTGCGGATTACCCTGGAGCTTACCCAGGCTACGAGCGTGGCTTACATCCAGCCACGTTCCTTGTAATAACGCACGGCGCCGTCATGCAGCGGCGCGGTCAGGCCGGCCTTGATCATGTCGGCTTCCTTGAGATCGGCAAACGCCGGGTGCAGACGCTTGAAGCGCTCGAGGTTGTCGAACACCGACTTGACCAGTTGGTAGACCACTTCCGGGTCGGCCTGGGCCGTGGTGGAGAGCACTGCCTTGCCGCCAATCGAGGGGGTAGGCGCATCGTTGCCCTTGTACACCCCACCCGGGATTTCGGCCTTGGTGTAGTAGCTCTTCTCGGCCAGCAGCTTGTCGATCTCGGCGCCGGTTACCGGTACCAGCACGGCGTCGGTGGTGGTGGTGGCTTCCTGGATCGCGCCATTGGGGTGGCCGACGAAGTAGGTCATGGCATCGATGTTGTTGTCGCCCAGGGCGCTAGCCTGTTCAGCCGGCTTGAGCTCGGCGGACAGGGCGAACACCGACTTGTCCCAGCCCTTGACCCGCATGATTTCATCGAGGGTGTCGCGCTGCCCGGAGCCCGGATTGCCGACGTTGACGCGCTTGCCCTTGAGGTCGTCGAGGCTGGCGATCTTGGCGTCGCGGCGGGCGAGCAGGGTGAAGACTTCGCTCTGCAGGGAGAACAATGCACGGATATCGTCCATCGCGCCTTCGGCCTCGAACGGCGCCAGGCCATTGAGCGCCTTGAACTGGTGGTCCGACTGCATGATGCCGAAGTTGAACTCGCCGCTGCGCAGACCGTTGACGTTGGCCACGCCACCGCCACTGGCCGGGGCGTTGCACTTGATGCCGTGGTCCTTGGCGCCACGGTTGACGAAGCGGCAGATCGACTGCCCGGCCACGTAGTACACCCCGGTCTGACCGCCGGTGCCGATGGTGACGAATTTTTCTTCGGCCTGTGCTGCGCCACTCAGGGTGATACCCGCGAGTGCCGCCGACAGGACCCATGCCAGGGATTTGCCTTTCATGGGGGAGCTCCTTTTCTGCCTGTGGTTAAGCCGCATTAACCTCATGGGATGCGGCCGGAAGCGAGAAAGTCTAACCGCTCAGACAAAATTTGCACGGTGCAATGCGCTATTGGCAGCTAATTGGCTCGCCAGGTGCAAGCCCTCGCGACACTGACCCCAGTCAATAGCCGTGGCGGCCAGGCGCGCTAGCCTTAATGGCAATTCGCCAGTGAGTTGCCGCCATGAACCAGACCCGCCTGCTCGTGACCCTGCCCAAACCGCAATGCGTCAGCCGGGTCCGGCAATTGCTCCAGGCCCAGGCCCCGGGCTGCGAAGTGCTCGGCCTGCCGCGCGACTGCAGCCAGGCCGCTTGCTGTCACTGGTTGCAGGCGCTGCCGCCGCACCAGACCGGTGCCGTGCAGGTCCTGCTCAGCGATGCCGTGGAGGTGCTGGAGCAGACCCGGCATGCCTTCAAGTCGGCGCAACTGGCGCAGCTGCGCAAACGCCTGAGCCGCATGCTGGAGGACTTGTCGGACAATCCGGAATCGGGTAAAACCCCACTCAAGTAGTGGTTTTCGTTTCGGCGATAACCAGCTTTGCCGGGTAGGGCATATGGACCTGCAAGACAGAGCGTCGAGGCGAGTCATTTTTTATAGATGACTCGCCTCGACGCTTTTTTTTGCGCCGAAATACGTAAAGGACTCCCCATGGGCAACGAACAAGAATTCCAGGACCTGCTCCAGCACGTTGGCCTCGACCGCGAAGAAATCAGCCAGCGCCTGCGCTTTCTCGACTGGAGCGCCGCCGATGTCGCGCAGCTCAGCCGCCACAGTGCGGGGCTGCAGCCGGCCCACGCCGATTTTCTCGAGCAGCTCTACCGGCGCCTCGGCGACTTTCCGGCGACCGCCGCCATCGTCAACGACCCGGCCACCATCAGCCGCCTCAAGCACAGCCAGAACGACTACTACCAGCGCCTGTGGAATGGCCCCTACGACCGCGACTACGTGTTCAATCGCCTGCGTATCGGCTGGATTCACCAGAAGATCGGCGTCGACCTCAAGTGGTACCTGGGCGCCTACCGCCTCTACCTGGACCAGATGCTCGACGGCCTGCTCGGCGAGCACCCGGCCAGTGCCGGTTTCGCCAGCCTGCTGAAGGCGGTGTTCTTCGACATCGGCCTGGCCCTGGACACCTACAGCGCCGCGCAACGCAAGGCCCTGGAAGACAGCGAGGCACGCTTCGCCCGCGCCCTGCGCGGAGCCAACGACGGGCTCTGGGACTGGCACGTCGATCACGACCAGCTGTACCTCTCCGAGCGCTGGGCGAGCATGCTCGAGTTGCACCGCGACCAGCTCGGCAGCGGCAGCGCCGGCTGGTTCGCCCGCGTCCACCCGGATGACCTCGGTGGCCTGCGCCGCGCCATAGACGCGCACCTGCAAGGCAGCACGCCTTCCCTGCACCACGAGTACCGCATCCGCCGGCAGAACGGCAGCTACCTGTGGGTGCTGGTGCGCGGCGTGGCCGAGCAGATCGCTCAGGGCCAGCGGCGCATGGCTGGCTCGCAGACCGACATCAGCCAGCGCCGCGCCGTCCAGGAGCAACTGCAGCATGCCGCCCGCCACGACCCGCTCACCGGCCTGGCCAATCGCGACCGCCTGGCCGAGCTATTGACCCAGGCCCTGCAGCGCCAGGGCCGCACTGGCGCGCGCGAGTCGGCATTGCTGTTTATCGACCTGGACCGTTTCAAACTGATCAACGACAGCCTCGGCCACCACATCGGTGACCATGTGCTGGTGGAGGTGGCGCGGCGTCTCGGCCACTGCCTGCGCCCCGGCGATCACCTGATCCGCTTCGGCGGCGACGAGTTCGTGGTCCTGCTCGACGATCTCGCCTGCACCGCCGACGCCGAGCGGGTGGCCCAGCGCATGCTGGACAGCCTGCAGCCGCCCCTGCAGGTGCAGGAGCACCAGTTGGTGGTCAGCATCAGCATTGGCATCGCCACGCTCAGCGAGGAAAACGCCGGCCTCGACTCGCTGCAAGCCGCCGACCTTGCCCTGTACCGCGCCAAGGCTGCCGGCAAGGCGCAGTTCGCCCGTTACAGCGTCGAAATGCAGGCCCAGGCCCAGCATCAACTGGAACTGCAGAGCGCACTCAGCCGGGCGTTGGTCAGGGACGCGTTCAGTCTGGTCTATCAACCCATCTGCCAACTGGATCGCGAGCAGCCCTACCTGGTGGCCGTGGAAGCCCTGTTGCGCTGGCAGCACAAGGGCCAGCCGGTTTCGCCACTGGAGTTCATTCCCTGTCTGGAAGAGTCCGGGGCGATCCTGGCGGTCGGCGACTGGGTGCTGCGCCAGGCCTGCGCGCAGGTACGCCACTGGCAACTGGCCGGCCAGGCGTCTCTGCGCTGCTCGGTCAACCTGTCCAGCCGGCAACTGCAACAGGTCGACTTCGCCGCACGGGTCGCCGATATCCTGCGCGAGAGCGGCCTGCCGCCCGCCAGCCTGGTGCTGGAGATCACCGAAAGCCAGCTGATGGAAGACAGCGCCCAGACCCTGGCCTGCCTGCGCGAACTGGCCAGTCTGGGCATCCAGCTGGCGCTGGACGATTTCGGCACCGGCTACTCCTCGCTCGGCTACCTCAAACGCTTCCCGCTGCACATCCTCAAGGTCGACAAGAGCTTTATCAGCGGCCCCTCCGCCGATGGCGACTCGCAGCTGATCAGCCGCGCCATCATCGGCCTGGGCCTGAGCCTTGGCCTGGAGGTGGTGGCCGAGGGCGTGGAGCGCAGCGAACACCTCGACTTCCTGCGCGCCGAAGGCTGCCGCCTGGCCCAGGGCTACTGGTTCAGCCGTCCGCGGCCACCGGCCGAGCTGGAACGGCTGTTCAGCGGCGAGGACTGCTTCGAGGGCCTCTACTGCCTGCTGCAAGCGCAGCCCGCGCTTTCCCCCACATAAAACTCAACTCGCCGGTCAGTTGCCGTGCCGCCGCCCAGGCCAATACCAGGGCGCGCGACTACGCGCAGCTTGTGCCGGCTGTTCAGCACGCGTGCGGCTGAGTATCCTGACCAGCTGCGAACCCGCAATCCGTATTGCCCCTCAACCTGCGAACCCTCGATGACCACATGGAAGACCCACCTGCTGCGTGTCATCGCCCTGATCCAGCGCAATCCGGGGCTGGTGGCGATCTTCGGCTTCGCCTCGGGGCTGGCGAGCTTCCTGCTGGTCGAACGTCAGGCCGAACTGGCCCAGGTACTGGCCACGGTGATGCTGGTCAGCTGGTTGTGGCTGATCCTGGAAAACATCCTGCGCGCGCAGATCGCCCGCTGGTTCGGCTTCGAGTTGCCGCCGCCGCTGCTGCGCTACGCGACCCAGATGATCCACCAGGAAAGCCTGTTCTTCGTCCTGCCGTTCTTCTTCATCACCACCACCTGGAACAGCGGCCAGGCCCTGTTCAGCGGCGTGCTGGCGGTGGCCGCGCTGGTCTCGATCATCGACCCGCTGTACTACCGATGGCTGGCGCCGCGGCGTTGGCTGTTCCTCGCCTATCACACCCTGGCACTGTTCGCGGTGATGCTCACCGCCCTGCCGATCATCTTCAAGCTGACCACCCCGCAGAGCTATCAGCTGGCCCTGGCCACCGCGGTGATCCTGTCGTTCCCCAGCCTGATCGGGATCATCACCGTGCAACGCTGGTGGCGCGGCGTGCTGCTGGTCGGCTTGACTCTGGCGCTGGGTGCGACCGGCTGGCTGGCGCGCTCCTGGGTGCCGCCGGCGACGCTGTGGCTGACCGAGGTCGCAGTGACCACCGAGTTCGATGACCGCAACCGCGCACCGGGCACCAGGCTGAAGCAGCTCAGTGTCGCGCAACTGCAAAACCAGGGCCTGTTCGCCTACACCGCGATCAACGCGCCGCGCGGCTTGAACGAACGCATCTACCACGTCTGGCGCCACAATGGCCGGTCCGGCGAGCATATCGCCCTGGACATCCACGGTGGCCGCGAGAAAGGCTACCGTGCCTGGACCCACAAGCAGAACTTCCCCGCCGACCCAGTCGGCAACTGGCAGGTGCAGGTCATGACCGAGGCCGGGCAGATGATCGGCGTACTGCGTTTCAAGGTGGTTGAGTAGGCTGGGCCTACGCTTCTTCAGCCGAAGAACCAGTAGCACACGCCGATGGCGGCGAGGATCCCGGCCAGGTCGGCGAACAGCGCACAGGCCACGGCATGCCGGGCGCGCTGGATGCCCACCGCGCCGAAATACACCGCCAGCACGTAGAAGGTGGTCTCGGTACTGCCCTGCACCGTAGCGGCCAGCAGGGCGGGAAAACTGTCCACGCCGAAGCTCTGCATGGTCTCGATCAGCATGGCCCGCGCCGCGCTGCCGGAGAACGGCTTCATCAGGGCGGTGGGCAGGGCGTCGATGAAGCGGGTGTCCCAGCCCAGCCACTGGACCACGGCGCGCACGCCATCGAGGCCGAAGTCCAGGGCGCCGGAGGCGCGCAGCACGCCGATCGCGCAGAGCATGGCGACCAGGTAGGGCAAGAGGCTCTTGGCCACGTCGAAGCCTTCCTTGGCGCCTTCGATAAAGCTCTCGTAGACCGGCACCCGGCGCAGGGCACCGACCAGCAGGAACAGCAGGATCAGGCCGAACAGGGTGAGGTTGCCGAGCAGCGAGGACAGCGCCGCCAGCGCCGTGGCCGAGAGCCCGGCGAGCAGCGCCATGAAGCCACCGAGCAGCAGCGCACCGGGGATCAGGTAGGCCAGCACTACCGGATCCCACAGGCGTAGGCGCTGCACCAGAGCCACCGCCAGCAGGCCGGCCAGGGTCGAGGCGCTGGTGGCCAGGAGGATCGGCAGGAACACCAGGGTCGGGTCGTCGGCGCCCTGTTGCACCCGGTACATGAAGATCGACACCGGCAGCAGGGTCAGGGATGAGGTGTTGAGCACCAGGAAGAGGATCTGCGCGTTGCTCGCCACCACCTTGCTCGGGTTCAGCTCCTGCAGCGCGCGCATGGCTTTCAGGCCGATCGGCGTGGCGGCGTTGTCCAGGCCCAGGCCGTTGGCGGCGAAGTTGAGGGTGATAAAGCCCAGCGCCGGATGGCCGCGCGGCACTTCGGGCATCAGCCGCGCGAACAACGGCCCCAGGGCGCGGCCCAGGAGGTCGACCAGGCCGGCCTTCTCGGCGATACGCAGGAAGCCCAGCCACAGGGTCAGGGTGCCGAACAGCACCACCATCACCTCGACCGCCAGCTTGGCCATGGCGAACAGGCTCTCGACCATGGCGGCGAACACTGCCGGATCGTCACCCAGCAACCAGCGCGACAATGCTGCCACTGCCGCCACCACGAAAAAGCCCAGCCACAAGCCGTTCAGCATCATCCACCCCCAATCGATGCGCGGATGATAACGCGGCTCAAGGTGCTGGCGTCGAGGTTGTGTGGTGACTGGCGGGGATTAACCGAACACAGCCCTGCCCGAGCATGGCGCCCTGCTATTGGCTATCAGCAGGCCCGCAACGCTCTGCCAGCGCCCCATTGCAGGGCGCCAGCCAGTGCCGTGGTTAGCTAGCCCCGTGGGCGGCGGCCCATGATGAATGACACGATGAACAGCACCAGGAACACCACGAACAGAATCTTCGCGATACCCGCGGCAGTGCCGGCGATACCACCGAAGCCCAGTACGGCTGCGACGATGGCGATGATCAGAAAAGTTATGGCCCAGCTCAGCATGGCGTTTCTCCTTGGTGCGTGAGGTCTTGCTGTATATGACTCGAATTCAGTGTAGGACGTTCCAGCTCGGGTATTGCCAGCACCTGGCCAGCGCTGCTTGGCCCGCCGCACGGCTGACCCGGCTCGACACCCGCCTGGGCGCGACTGCCCCACAGCGATTGGCCGGCCAGCACCGTATCGCCGAGCATCACGCCTGACAGGGCCAGCAGAACAACCAGCAGCAAGACCGTCGCACAGAGGGCCGCCTTGCTCGTCTGCTGCGCCATGAGCATGGCTAGAAGACCCAGCCAGATTGACGCGGCGGGGCGTTCCAGGCCGGCGCCAGGCTATCGCTGCTGACCTGCTGCAGCCGCCGGACCGGCGCGGCACCTGGCGGTAGGGCTGGAGCCGTGAGCATGGCGCGGGGCGCAGTCACTTCGGCATCCCGACTCAGCATCAGCCCGATCAGCGCCAGCAAAAACGCGCTGCCAACCAACAAATACTTATCGCTCAACGCGAGAGCGAACTGACGGCTACTCATCCTGAAATTCCTCTCGGTTGTCCGGTGCCCGGCCGGCATGGATGCTGGCGCTGGGTGCTTAAAGATTGACTATTGCAGTGGGCATTTGCAGTTGCCATGCCATCGCTGCAGAAAATAAAAAGACATAAAAATCAACAAGATAAAAATAATTTTAGCAACGACTACGGGCATCCTGCACGAACCATTGCTGGCCGTCGGGCGTTTTGCCCGACGGTCGAGAAGAAGCACCCCTGTGCCGCCAACCGGCTGGCTCCATCGATTGCCCGGGTTCACCCAGGCGTTCGGCCGGCGCACAACCCCGGCGGAGCCCGGTGTGCAACCTTTAGTCCGTGATGCTCAGGCCTGCGGCCTCCACCGCCCGTACACCGCGGATGTTGCGCGCGGCGTACGGGCAGTTGACGAACGGGGCAGGCTGGCCGCCCCGGCAGGGGTCACTGCAGGGAGTTCTTGAGGGCGCGCATGCGGTCGTGGTTAGCGCGGACCTTGGGCATTTCTGCCATCAGCAGTGCGCGCACGTCCGGCTCGGCGCTTTCCAGGGCATCCTCGAAGGCATGCAGGATGCGGTCTTCGGCTTCTTCCAGTTGCGCCACGTAGGTGGCTTCCTTGTCGCTGGTCAGGCTCGCCTTGGTTTCTGCATAGACCTGACGCAGTTTGCCGATAAAGGTGCCTCCGCTGGCCGGGGTTTCCTGATTGGTGGCGACCTTTACCGAGAGCGCGCGAATCAGCTCGGTTTTGCTCTGCGACATGTCGCGGAACAACACCTGCAGTCGTACATCCTTCACTTCGTCGTGGGCATGTTGGTAAAACTGCTGGCCGTCACGGGTGATTTCGATCAGCTCGTTCAGTTGTGCGATTTTGTCGGTCATCTGGAATTCCTCTGCGTGCATCGGCTGCACGCTATTGGGGGACAGCAGCCTTGGGGCGCTGTTTGGATGGGTTAGTCGGCGACGCTCAGGGCGTCGGCATTGACCCCGCGAACGCCGCGGATATTGCGTGCGGTCTCGATGGCCAATTGCTTCTGCGCGCTGCTCGATACGCTGCCGCCGAGGCTGACCTGGCCGTCCTTGGTTTTTACCGAGATGTCCAGGCCGTCGAGGTTGCGGTTGTAGATAAAGCTGGATTTCACCTTGCTGGTGATCCAGGTATCGCTGATGGCCTGGCCGGCATCATCGGCGGCGTTCTGCGTCTTGGCGGCGGCAGTAGCGTCACCGCTGACGCGGATCTGGTTATCGACCTTGCGCACTCCATCGGTATTGCTCGCCAGGCTGCCGGCCAGGTCCTTGGCGGCCTGGTTCTGGGCATTACCGCTGAGGGTGAGGTTGCCATTGTCGGCCTGCACCTTGATATCCAGGCCCTCGGTGTTGCTGTTCCACAGCAGCTTGGATTTCACCGTGGCCACCGTGGTGGCGTCATCGAAGCGCTGCGCCATGGTCGGTTTGCTGCTGCTCTGCCTTTCGACGTTGGGGTCGACCTTGAGTTGGTTATCGACCTTGGTCACGCCTTCGATGCCCAGAGCCAGTTGTTCGGCCAGGTCGCGCTCGACGTCGGTTTCGACGCTGCCGCTGAGCTTGGCGCTGCCGTTTTCCACGTCCACGTCGATGGTGAAGGGATTGAGGTGGCGGTTAAGGGCGAAGGTGGTCCAGATCGAGCCTTCCTGGCGGGCCTCGCTAAGCTGGCGACTGGTATCGCCCTCGGCGGCGAAGGCACTGAAGGGCACCAGGCCGATCAGACCGGCGGTTGCGGTGGCCAGGGCTAGCGTTTTCAGTTTATGCATGGCAGTTGCTCCAATTAGTCACGATCAATCAGCCGCCTGTCGCAGCCGTTACCAATACTTCGCAAGCGTCGTGCCAGCTTAAATAGATAGAAAACCCTTTTATTATCAGTTGCTTATATATTCATCTAGACGAGTTGTTGCATGCAGCTTGCATGATCGCCCGGCCCACGCCGTGCAACTTGCACGACATCCTGCGGCCTAAACCCTTGCACTCGGTTTAAGGAGGAAGGGTATGCACGCAACGGCAATGGAACAGAACAACGGGCGCATTCTGCTGGTCGATGACGAGTCGGCCATTCTGCGGACTTTTCGTTATTGCCTGGAGGACCAGGGCTATCGGGTCAGTACGGCCACGACCGCAGCCCAGGCCCATGCCTTGTTGCTGCGGCAGGTCTTCGACCTGTGTTTTCTCGACCTGCGCCTGGGCGCGGACGATGGCCTCGAAGTACTGGCGCAGATGCGTCTGCAGACCCCCTGGATGCGGGTAGTGATCGTCACCGCCCATTCGGCGGTGGACAGCGCGGTGGATGCCATCCAGGCCGGTGCCGCGGACTATCTGGTCAAGCCCTGCAGCCCCGAGCAGTTGCGCCTGGCCGCCGCCAAGCAGCTGGAAGCGCGGAAGATGGTCGAGCGCCTCGAGAGCCTGGAAGGCTATGTGCGCAAGCCCGGCACCGACCTCGACTCGCAAAGCCCGGCGCTGATGGCGGTGCTGCAGACCGCCCGGCAGGTGGCCGACACCGATGCCAATATCCTGATTCTCGGCGAGTCCGGCACCGGCAAGGGCGAACTGGCCCAGGCCATCCACCGCTGGAGCAAGCGCGCGAAGAAGGCCTGCGTGACCATCAATTGCCCGTCGCTGAGCGCCGAACTGCTCGAGAGCGAGCTGTTCGGCCACAGCCGCGGAGCCTTTACCGGGGCCAGCGAGAGCACCCTGGGCCGGGTCAGCCAGGCCGATGGCGGCAGCCTGTTTCTCGACGAGATCGGCGATTTCCCGCTGATCCTGCAGCCCAAGCTGCTGCGTTTTATCCAGGACAAGGCCTACGAGCGCGTCGGCGACCCGGTGACCCGTCAGGCCGACGTGCGGATACTCGCGGCCACCAACCTCAACCTGGACGAGATGGTGCGTCTGGGGCGCTTTCGCGAAGACCTGCTGTACCGTCTGAATGTCATCACCCTGACCATGCCGCCGTTACGCGAGCGCCGCGAGGACATCCTCGACCTGGCCGAGCGCTTTCTCGCCCGCTTCGTGGTCGAATATGCCCGCCCCGCGCGCAACTTCAGTGACGGCGCGCGCGCGGCGCTGCTGGCGTACGCCTGGCCGGGCAATATCCGCGAACTGCGCAATGTGATCGAGCGCGCCAGCATTATCTGCACCGAGGAACTGGTTCAGGTCAGCCACCTGGGGCTGAGCGTGCATCACGGCACCAGCCAGCCCCAGGTCGGCGATCCGCTGAGCCTGGAGGCACTGGAGAAGGCCCATATCAGCGCCATCCTGGCCAGCTGCGAGAGCCTCGATCAGGCCGCCAGAACCCTCGGTATCGACGCCTCGACCCTGTACCGCAAGCGCAAGCAGCTGAGCCTGTGACGTTGCGCAACCGCCTGCTGCTGAGCAGTGGCGCGCTGCTGACGGTGGCGTTGATCGGTCTGCTGCTGGGGATTTTCAGCGTACTGCAGCTGACCCAGGTGCAAAGCCAGGTGATGCAGCGCAACCTGCAGATCATCGACGCCAGCCTGGGCCTGCGCCAGGAACAGGGCAAGCAGGTGCTCCTGCTGTTGGCGGAAGACCTCGACCGGGCCGCCCTCGAAGCTTCCGACCAGCGCTTTCGGCGATGGCTGCAGCGCGCCGAAGAGAGTGCAATGGATGTCAGCGATCGCCAGGCCATTGGCCAGATCGAGCGCGCCTACACCCACTTCGACGAGCTGCTGGCCAAGCCGCTCACCGTGCGCCGCGAGCTGCTCAACAATGACCAGTTCGGTCAGGCCATGGACATCCTGAGCGAGCGCATCAATGCCGTGCAGCTGCGCTATGTCGCCGCCGTGGAACAGGCGGAGGCCAGTTCGCGGCAGCGTGCCTGGCTGATTGCCGGGCTACTCGGGCTGATTGGCCTGGCGATGCTGCTGATCGGTTTCGCCAGCGCCCACGGCATCGCCCAGCGCTTCGGCCAGCCGATCGAAGTCCTCGCGCGCGCCGCCGACCAGATTGGCCAGGGCGACTTTCAGGTCGTCCTGCCGGTTACCCCGGTGGCGGAGATGTCCGCCCTGAGCCAGCGCTTCGGGCTGATGGCCGAGGCCCTGCGCGAATTCAGGAACAGCGACGTCGAGGCCCTGCAGGCCGAGCAGCACCGCCTGCAGGCGGTGCTCGACAGCATCGACGATGGCCTGCTGATCTTCGACAGCCAGGGCCGGATCGAACACTTCAACCCGGTGGCCCGGCGCCAGCTTTGCTGGGACGCGCAGTACCTGGGCCGCGAACTAGGCGAGGCGTTGCAGCGTCCCGAACTGAGCACGCAACTGCGGCAGGTCTTGCAGGGTGAAAGCCTGGATGGGGAGCTGGACGACCTGCAGATCGAGGTCGCCGGCGAGAAGCGCCTGCTGGCCTACAGTCTGTCGTCAGTCAGTCACGGCGAGGGGGCCTTTATGTGCGCGGTGATGGTGCTGCGCGATGTCACCGAGCTGCGCATGTTCGAGCGGGTGCGCAGCGAGTTCGTCCTGCGCGCCTCTCACGAGCTGCGTACCCCGGTCACCGGCATGCTGATGGCCTTGTCCCTGTTGCAGGAGCGCCTGGATTTCCCGCCGGCCTCCCGCGAGGCGGATCTGCTGAGCACCCTCGATGAGGAAATGCACCGGTTGCTGCGGCTGATCAACGACCTGCTGGACTTCTCGCGCTATCAGAACGGCCTGCAAAGCCTGGTGCTGTCGAGTCAGGTCATCGAGCCCCTGCTGCGGCAGGCACAGCAGCGTTTCAGGGCCCAGGCCGACGAACTGGGAGTGGCCATCAGCACCCAGCTGCAGGGCGATCTGCCGCTACTGGACATCGATCCGCTACAGATCGAGCGGGTTCTCGACAACCTGATCGGCAATGCCCTGCGCCATAGCCAGCCAGGCGGCGAGATCCGCCTGCAGGCCAGCCCCAAGGGCACACGGGTGCTGATCAGCGTGGAGGACAGCGGCGAGGGGATTGCCCATAACCGGCAGGCGCGGATCTTCGAGCCCTTCGTCCAGTTTGGTGAGCGGCGCGGCGGGGCCGGCCTGGGCCTGGCCCTGTGCAAGGAAATCGTGCAACTGCACGGCGGCCATATCGGCGTGCGCTCGCAGGTCGGTAAGGGCGCGCAGTTCTACCTGTTGTTGCCGGTCTCGGCTGTCCCGGCGGTTGCAAACCCTACACCGCAGGCGCCCCAGGCGGGCGTTTCATGCCCACAGCTTTAGAGGTGGTGAGCATATCGAGCGCCGTAGCGATACTGTCTCCAGGCGCTCATGCTCCAGGCGCTCATGTAGCGCAAGCGCAACAGCGTAGCGAACGTTTTTTCACAACCTCTCAGTGCTGCATCTGCTGGTTGAGCACCAGCAACAGCGCCGCCGTCTCGGCATCCGGCTCACCGTCGTAGCGCGCCTGGCGGTACTTCATCTGGAAGGCGGCCAGTACATTGCGCGTGGCCTCATCCAGTTCGCCATGTTCGGGCACCAGATAGCCCTGCCGCGCCAACTGCTGCTGAAACCAGGCCACCGTGGGCAGGCTCTGGCTGAACAGGGCCTGCTGCTGCGCCACGGCCTGGGTGTCCGGCCAGGGCAGCAGACCGGCGTCGGCCAGGCGTTTCCAGGGGAACAGCGGTCCCGGATCGACCTTGCGCTGGGGTGCCACGTCGCTGTGGCCGAGAATGCTGCCGAGGGGTAGCTGATGGCGCTGCATGATGTCCTTGAGCAGTTCGATCAGCGCGTCGATCTGTGCCGGGGCATAGGGTTGCCAGTAGCGCCCGGCGGGGCCCTCGTAGTAACCCTGGTTGATCAGTTCGATACCGATCGAGGTGCTATTGAGCCAGGTGCGCCCCTGCCACTGGCTGTCGCCGGCATGCCAGGCACGGCGATTTTCATCGACCAGGCGGTAGATGGTCGGCGGCGTAGCGCCGATCAGGTAATGGCTGCTGACTTCTTCCTCGGTCAGCAGGCGCAAGGAGCGCGACAGATCGGTCGAGGTGTAGTGCAGGATGATGTACTGCACCCGGCTGTTCTGGCCGACCGCGGTGTAACGGCTGTCGATCCGCGGACCGCTGGCACAACCGGTGAGCAGGGTGATCAACAGGGCAAGGCAAAAGAATTTCATGGGCGGATATGCAACACGCTTTGCAGGTTATCCAACAGCATGTCGACGCTGAGCATGATCAACAGCATGCCCATCAGTCGCTCTACTGCGGTCAGCCCGCGGGGGCCGAGGAAACGCTGCAGGAACGAGGCCTGCAACAGGATAAAGGCGGTCGCCGCCCAGGCCAGAATGACTGCCAGGTAGAGTTCCCAGAGCGGCCCTTCATGGGTATTGCGCAGGGTCATCAACACCGCCAGGGCCGAGGGCCCCGCCACCGCCGGCGTCGCCAGCGGCACCAGTATCGGCTCGCCATCCGGGACATCGCCGAGCACGCCTTGCGGGCCGGGGAAGATCAGGCGCATGGCGATCACGAACAGGATGATACCGCCGGCAATCGCGGTTGCCTCGCGCGACAGGCCGAGGGCGCTGAGTACTTTGTCACCAAAGGTAAGGAACAGCAGGAGCAAGGCCAGGGCGCAGAGCAACTCGCGCCCCGCGATCCACAGCCGGCGCCTGGGTGCGACGTTCTTCAGCGCGGCGATAAAGATGGCAATATTGCCGAACGGGTCGGTCACCAGAAAAATCAACACCGCGATACCGAAAATATCCATGCAGCACTCCTCGACAGGTCGCGACAGTCTAATGTTGTAGAAGGCGTCAGTCTGTCGGCAATACGCCTTCGCCAGGCACATCGGCGGCAAGCGCCTGTAACCGCCGCCCATCCCTTGGGTCAAACGACACTCGAGGAACCCCCCATGCGTGCACTGTTGTGGTTCAAACAGGATCTGCGCCTCGACGATCACCCGGCCTTGCAGGCCGGGCTGAGTGCAGAGTGCCTGCTGCCAGTGTTCGTCTTCGATCCGGCGCAGTTGCAGCTCTGCGCGTTTGGCACTCGCCGGCTCGGTGTGCACCGTGCGCGTTTTCTCCTGGAAAGCCTGGCCGCACTGGATGGTGCCCTGCGCCAGCGCGGCTCGCACTTGCTGGTTCTGCCGGGCGCGCCCGAGCAGGTGATTCCCCAGCTGGTCAGCCAGTTCGACTTGGACCTGGTGCTGACCCTGGAAGAGATCGCCCCGGACGAGCGCGCGCAGCTGGCTCGTGTACAAGATGCGCTCGCCGGCGTGGCGCTGCAGCAAGCGCCGGGCAACAGCCTGTTGCGCGCCGAGGAGCTGCCCTGCCAGATCGCACAGATGCCGCAAGTCTTTACCCAGTTCAAGAACCTGGTCGAGGATCGTGTGCATGTATTTCAACCGCGTCCGCCGCCGGATCGCCTGCCGGTCCTGCCGGATGGCGCTGCGGCGTTGCTGCAGGCACTGCCGACCCTGTCCCAGCTGGGCCTGGGCGATCCGCTCAGCGTGTCGGCCAGCGCCTTCCCCTTCTCCGGCGGCGAGACCGCGGCCCAGGCGCGGCTGCGCGACTACCTGTGGGGTAGCCAGGGTGTGCGCCACTACAAAGAGACGCGCAACGGCCTGATCGGCAGCGAATACTCGTCGAAACTGTCCCCCTGGCTGGCCAGCGGCAGCATCTCGGCGCGGCGGGTGATGGCCGAGTTGCGTCGCCATGAGGGGCAATACGGCTGCAACGACTCAACCTATTGGTTGTGGCTGGCACTGCTCTGGCGTGATTTCTTGCGCTGGACCCTGGTTCGCCACGGCAGCGCGCTGTTCAAGGCCGGCGGTTTGAAAGCCACGGAGCACGCCCCGCAACGACTCGATCAAGGCTTCGAACGCTGGTGTCAGGGCCGTACCGGCATGCCGCTGGTGGACGCCAATATGCGCGAACTGGCTGCTACCGGCTTCATCTCCAGTCGCGGCCGGCAGATCGTCGCCAGTTACCTGATCAACGACCTGCAGCAGGATTGGCGGTACGGTGCCGCCTGGTTCGAGGAGCACCTGATCGACTACGATCCGGCGAGCAACTGGGGCAATTGGGCCTACCTGGTCGGGGTCGGCAGCGACCCCCAACGCCAGCGCACCTTCAACGCTCTGCGCCAGGCCCGCGAATACGATCCGGACGCTACCTACGTCAGCCTCTGGCTGCCGGAGCTGCGCCACCTGCCGCAGCATTTGCGCCACACGCCGTTTCTGCTCTCGCAGTTGCAGCTGGACGCGCTCAACTACCCGCGCCTGGAACAGATTCCCGAGACCTGGCGGCCCTATCTGCCGAGAGCGGCCTGAAGCCCCGGACTGGACGTGGAGAGCGGAGGATGGGGCGAGCCGCGCAGGTGACAACCCCTCCGTACTGCAAATGCCGGCGCAACTCGTCCGCAGGATGTGTTGAGCGCAGCGATACCCATCAAGCGGTTTATGCCTGTACCCGCAGGCAGGGCGAATATCGATGATGGGTTACGGCGCGTTTGTTCTGCGGGCAGCAGGTCAATTTGCGGGCGCCTAACCTCGGCGGCCGCTCCTACATGGGGTGGCGAATGCCCAGCGCCTATCCTGAGGGCTCAGCCCGCCTCGACGCGGTTGCGGTTGCCGCGCTTGGCCCGGTACAGGGCCTGGTCGGCGCGCTCGAAGACCTGGTCGGCGCGTTCAGCGCTGGCGAAGGCACTGATCCCGGCCGACAGGGTAATAGTCACCCGCTCGCCCCTGAAGTGGAACGGGCAGGCCTCAATGCCGGCGCGCAGGGTTTCCAGCAGTTGCAAGCCACCCGCCAAGGGGGTCGCCGGGATCAACAGGGCGAACTCCTCACCGCCGAAACGGGCGATGAAGTCGGTCTTGCGCAGGCGCTTGTGCAGTTCGCCAGCGATGATTTTCAGCACTTTGTCGCCGGCCAGGTGGCCGTACCCGTCGTTGATCCGCTTGAAATGGTCGATGTCGACCACTGCCAGTAGCAGTTCGCCGCCGTAACGTTGCCAGCGCGCCAACTCCAGATCCAGGCGTTCGTTCCAGGCCGCACGATTGGGCAGGCCGGTGAGCGGATCGAGCAAGGCCTTCTGCCGTTGCTCTTCCAGGTGCTGACGAAAGCCCTTGGCTTCCTGCTCCATGTTAGCCACTCGCTCGACCAGGGTTTGCAGGCGCCCGGCCACCAGTTGTTCGCGCTCGTCACGCTGGCGCTGGTATTGCTCCATGGTACCGAGCAAGCCGCCCAGGCGGGTTTCCACCAGTTCCTTGAGGCTCGGCAGATCGGTTGCCTGCTGCACGCTGCTGTGCAGGCCGTCGACCTGCTGGCGCAGTTCGCTATCCAGCTCGCGCGCGGCGCTGACCGAGTCGGCGTAGCCATCGTGGGCGTCCTGCAAACCGCCCTGGAAGGCCGCCAGGCGTTCATTGAGCTGCTTGAGGTAACCCTCGAACTCGCGCTGGCCGACGTCTGCGACGGCCAGCATCAGCACGGCCAGATCATCCAGCACCGGCACCAGCTCATACAGGTTCAAACCGGCCAGAATGCGCTCGCGCAGCAGGTCGGCCTGGTCCTGGTGGCGCTCCGGCAGGGCCAGCTCATCCAGCAGACCGAGCAGGGTGGTCTCGACATGCTTGGCGATGGCGCTGTAACCAGGCTCGGGCGGCGCCGGCAGGGCGTAGTCGGGATCCGTCTCGGCAGGCGCGAGCGGTGCTTCAGCGGAGCGCGGCGCTGCTGTCGGCGGCAACAGGCCGGCAGGCAGTGGCAGGCTGTCGAGCACGCTCGCCGGCGGAACCGGGGTTGGGGCGTGAACGGCGCGCGGCGCGATCTGGCTGACGGCGACCTCAGTTGCTTCGGCCACGGGGCCGGCGGGCGCTGGATCCGCCAAGGGCGCGACTGCCGGTGACACTGTCGCCGGCTGCTGCGCCACTGGCTCAGGCACGGATTCGGCCGCGGCCGGCAGCTCATGGATGGCCGGCGTGCGGCCGGCGAACAGGCGCTGGAGCAAGCCCGGACGTTCGACCTGCTCGTGCCCCAGGACAGCCAGAGCCTGTTGCTGCAGGGTACTCAGCTCGGCCAGCAGCAGCGGCAACTCACGCAGCTGCTCGGCACGGCTATCGAGCTGCTTGGCATAGTCTTTCAGCGGCTTGCGCACTTCCCGCGGCAGCTCCAGATCGAGCAACTGGCCAACCAGCGCCACCAGCGCAGTGGAAACCTGACCGACCCGCTGTTGACGCCGCTGTTCGGAGTCCAGCACGGTTTTTTCCAGACGCGGGATCAGCGCCGAGAGTCCCGCATCCATGTCGTCGCGGCGCAGGATTTCGCGCAGATCCTGCATGCACTGATCGACGGCTTTATCGGCCCCCTCGGCCGCCAGGCTGCTGCGCACCAGGCCACGACGCAGCAGATCGACCCGGGCGTCCCAGCGCCGTTCGAGGGCTTCCTGCTGTTCGAGGCTGGCCAGGTACTTGTTTTTCCAGCGCTGGGCGTCGTTGTTCATTGCGGCTTTCCGCGGGCTGGCAGGTTCGGCAGGGGCCGCTGCAGGCCGCCCAACGCATGGGGCAGACGAATTTCCACTGCCACCGGCAGATGGTCGGAGATCGGCAGGGCCAGCACCTCGAAGCGCTCCAGCAGCAGGTCGGGACTGAGCAGGATGTGGTCGAGGCAGCGCTGCGGCCGCCAGCTGGGAAAGGTCGCTTCGATCTGCGGCGCCACCAGGCCGAGGTCGCGCAAGGGCGAGCTCAGCAGCAGGTCGCTGGCGTGGGTGTTCATGTCGCCCATCAGAATCTGGTGCCGGTAGCCGCCGATCAATTCGCGGATATAGGCCAACTGGCGGGTGCGGGTACGCGCCCCGAGTGCCAGGTGCATCATCACCACCACGATGGCGTCCTCGCCTTCGCCAATGCGCAGCAGCATCGCGCCGCGGCCGCGTGGGCCCGGCAGCGGGTGATCCTCCAGCAGGCTGGGGCGCAGTCGGCTGAGCACGCCATTGCTGTGCTGGGCCAGATGGCCAAGATTGCGATTGAGCTGCTGATACCAGTAAGGGAAGGCACCGAGGTGGGCCAGGTGTTCGACCTGGTTGACGTAGCCGGAGCGCAGACTGCCGCCATCGGCTTCCTGCAGGGCGACCAGGTCATAATCCGCCAGCAGATTGCCGATGCGCTGCAGATTGCCGGCGCGGCCGTTGTGCGGCAGCAGGTGCTGCCAGCTGCGAGTCAGGTAGTGATGGTAGCGCTGGGTGTTGATGCCGACCTGGATATTGAAACTGAGCAGACGCAGGAGCCCGCCACAGGGCCAGTCGCCGACCGCAGTGCACTGCGGGTTGACCTGTGGGTCACACAGGCCAACCTGGCGGCTGCTCGACCAGCGGCGCAGCATGCTCGGCACTCGTGGCGGCCGCCTACTGCGCTGCGCGCTCTTTGTCGATCAGGTAGTCGGCCACTTGCAGGGCCTGCTCCGGGCCACCTGAGCTGCCGATGTCGAAACGGTACTTGCCGTTGACGATCATCACCGGCACGCCGTTGATCTGGTAGGCCATGGCCAGTTTCTTGGCCTTTTCCATCTGGCTTTTCACGCCGAAGGAATTGTAGGTCTTGAGAAAGGCATCCTGGTCGACGCCCTGGGTGGCGAGGAATTCAGCCATTTCCTGTGCCGTCGCCAGCTTCTTGCCTTGCTTGTGAATGGCGTCGAATACGGCGGCATGTACTGCAGACTCCACCTTCATCGCTTGCAGGGTGATAAAGCCCTGGCCTTGCACATTCCACAGCCCGCCGAACAAGGCCGGGATGCGCACGAAGTTGACGTCGTCCGGCAACTGCTCGATCCACGGATTGATGGTCGACTCGAACTGATAGCAATGCCCGCAGCCATACCAGAACAACTCGACGACTTCGATCTTTCCGGGCTTGGATACCGGTACGGGGCTGGCGAGCTCGACATAGTTCTTGCCGGCTACGGGTTCGGCCTGAACAGCCAGGGCGAACAGGCTGCTGATAGCCAGGGCGGCGCCGAGGATCAGTTTACGCATGTGGTACTCCTTGCTTGGATGTTAAGCGTCGCCCAGCGACGAGTCGTTAGTGAGACTCTGTGCTGTGGACCAGGTTCCAGCCATTGTAGCGGGCTGACAAACGAAAAAGGGTGGCCGCAGCCACCCTTTTCTTTGCAGGTTCTTACATCATCCGCGGCAAGGCTCAGCGATTGTGAAAATATCGAGAGGATTTTTTCACAAGCGCTGGGTGAATCAGTGCAGGCCCTGGATGAAGCTGGAAACCGCTTCGATATCCTTGTTGCTCAGCTTGGCGGCGATGCTGCGCATGATCAGGCTGTCACCGTCGTTGGTGCGATTGCCTTCACGGAAATCGGTCAACTGCTTGGCCACATAGCCGGCATGCTGGCCACCGATTTGCGGGAAGCCGGCAGCGTCGAGGCCCGCACCATCGGGCGAATGGCAGCCGGTACAGGCCGGCATGCCTTCGTTCAGCTTGCCGCCACGGAACAGTGCTTCGCCACGGGCGACCAGTTTCGGGTCGGCGGCGCCCACGCTCATCTTCTGGCTGGCGTAATACGCGGAAATATCGGCCAGGTCCTGATCGCTGAGGTTATCCAGCAGGCCGGTCATTTCCACGACCGGACGGGCACCCGACTTGATGTCGTTCAGTTGCTTGAGCAGGTAGCGCTCGCCCTGACCGGCCAGTTTCGGGAAGTTCGGTGCAGCACTGTTGCCATCGGCGCCGTGGCAAGCGCCACACACGACAACCTTGCCTTGACCGGCGGCAGCATCACCAGCGGCCTGGGCCAGGCCGGTGATGCCCAGGGTCAACAGCAGACTCACGAGTATTTTGTTCATCAACTAATCCAACTACGGCTAAGAGAAAGAGTTATGGGCCGGATTTACTCGGTCATCCACTGTATGACGGCTTGGTAATCCTCGGCGGTGCAGTCCATGCACAAGCCACGCGGTGGCATGGCATTCAAACCATTGGTGACGCTTTGCACCAGCACGTCCATGCCTTTGGCCAGACGAGGTTCCCAGGCAGCCTTGTCGCCTTTTTGCGGCGCCATCGGCAGTTGCCCGTTATGGCATGCCGCACAGGTACGAGCGTAGACCGTCTCGGGATCCTGGGTAGCATGGCTATTGAACGACAACATCAACACACCAGCAGCAAGCAGCATTTTTTTCATCAGATGGCCTCATCAGGGAGGGGAACGTCCTGCTTCTAGGGCAGCGGTTCTCATTCGTTCCCACGAACACTTATCCTGCGAGTGGGACAAAGCGCACACAAAATCTGCGGCATTATATACTGGCGCCACCGAAACGGAAACGACGCCGCTTGCCGTGCCGCCTGGCGCCCGGCAGGATGTGCGCAAATGTCGCAAGGGCTGCGCACCTGCAAGTTCCCTTATGCCCGCCCTCACCGGATACCCTGATGCAAGCTAAGAACCCCATTATCGGCCTGTGCCAACAGGCCACCTTTCAGATCAGCGCCGCCAAGGTCGACCAATGTCCGGACGATCTGGGCTACGAAGTGGCCTTTGCCGGCCGCTCCAACGCCGGCAAATCCAGCGCGCTGAACACCCTGACCCACGCCAGCCTGGCGCGCACCTCGAAAACCCCGGGGCGTACCCAGCTGCTGAACTTCTTCCGCCTGGACGATGAGCGGCGCCTGGTCGACCTGCCCGGTTATGGCTACGCCAAGGTCCCGATCCCGTTGAAGCTGCACTGGCAAAAGCACCTGGAAGCCTATCTGGGCAGCCGTGAGTGCCTGCGCGGGCTGATGTTGATGATGGATATCCGCAAGCCGCTGACCGAGTTCGACATCTTGATGCTCGACTGGTCGACGGCCAGCGAGATGCCCATGCACATCCTCCTGACCAAGGCCGACAAACTGGCGTTCGGCGCGGCCAAGACCGCGCTGCTCAAGGTGCAGCAGGACATCCACAAACGCTGGGGCGACCGGGTCAGCATCCAGTTGTTTTCGGCGCCCAAGCGCCTGGGCATCGAAGAGGCCCAGGCGGTGCTGGCCGAGTGGCTGCAATTGGGTGAGTTCGCGCTGCCTGACGATGAGGAAGCCGAGGCCTGATTCGGGATGGTGGACAAAAAATTTCCAGGAGAAATTTTTAACCTCGCCCCGCGACGGCCCGCAAGGTGGTCGTCAGGCCATAAAAAAAACCCCGAGACTCATATGGGGAGAGAGAGTCTCGGGGTCTAAGGGTCTGAACCGCTAGGGCGGGGTTCAGATATCTGCCAACACTTAACACAACAAGGAGCATCGAAAGGCTTTCTGGGCCATTCGTAGGTTCTGACTAGTGGGGCAAACGCAAAGTTCAGCCGTTTCTTAGATTCTATTGGTCATAAAACATCTTGGGGTGATGTCTTGAGGTTTTAAAGGCCGCGACCGAACCCTTCCGCAGACGGGTTCACGCCGGCAAACCGCCGTATCAGTGCGCCTCGTCCCAGTTATCGCCCACGCCCACTTCCACCAGCAGCGGTACATCCAGTTCGGCCGCACCGCTCATCAACTGCTTGATTTGCTCGCGCACCTGCTCGAGCAGGTCTTCGCGTACCTCCAGCACCAGTTCATCGTGCACCTGCAGGATCACCTTGGCATCCAGCCCCGATTCGCTCAGCCAGTTGTCCACGGCGATCATCGCGCGCTTGATGATGTCCGCGGCGGTGCCCTGCATGGGCGCGTTGATCGCCGTGCGTTCGGCGCCTTTGCGCAGGCCCTGGTTACTCGAACGTATCTCCGGCAGGTACAGCCGGCGGCCGAACAGGGTCTCGACATAGCCCTGCTCGGCGGCCTGTTCGCGGGTGCGCTCCATATAGGCCAGTACGCCTGGATAGCGGGCAAAGTAAACGTCGATATAGGCCTGCGCCTGCTTGCGCTCGCAACCAATCTGCTTGGCCAGGCCGAAGGCGCTCATACCGTAGATCAGGCCGAAGTTGATCGCCTTGGCGCTGCGCCGCTGATCGCTGCTGACGTCGTCCAGTGACACGCCGAACACCTCGGCAGCAGTGGCCTTGTGCACGTCGCGACCATGGCGGAAGGCATCCAGCAGCCCTTCGTCATGGGCCAGGTGGGCCATGATGCGCAGCTCGATCTGCGAATAGTCCGCGGCCAGCAGTTTGTAGCCGGCGGGCGCGACGAAGGCCTGGCGAATGCGCCGGCCCTCGGCAGTGCGGATCGGAATGTTCTGCAGGTTCGGGTCACTGGAGGACAGCCGGCCGGTGGCCGCCACCGCCTGGTGGTAAGAGGTGTGGATGCGCCCGGTACGCGGGTTGATCTGCTCCGGCAGGCGGTCGGTGTAGGTGCTCTTGAGCTTGCTCAGGGTGCGGTACTGCATCAGTACCTTGGGCAGTTCGAAGTCCTGCTCGGCCAGTTCGGCGAGCACCGCTTCGGCGGTGGATGCCTGGCCCTTGGCGGTCTTGCTGATGATTGGCAGGCCGAGCTTCTCGTAGAGGATCACCCCGAGCTGCTTGGGCGATGACAGGTTGAACTCCTCGCCGGCGATGTCGAAGGCCTGGCGCTCCAGCGCCACCAGCTTGTCGCCCAGCTCGACGCTGTGCTGGCCGAGCAGCTTGGCATCGACCAGCGCGCCCTGGCGCTCGATCCGCGCCAGCACCGGCACCAGTGGCATCTCGATCTCGCGCAGGACCTTGGCCAGGCTCGGTTCGGCTTCCAGCTTGGCCCACAGGCACTGGTGCAGGCGCAGGGTCACATCGGCGTCTTCCGCCGCATAAGGCCCGGCCAGTTCCAGGGCGATCTGGTCGAAGGTCAGTTGCTTGGCGCCCTTGCCGGCGATGTCTTCGAAACGGATGGTGCTGTGGTCGAGGTATTTCAGCGCCAGGCTGTCCATGTCGTGGCGGGTCGCCGTGGAATCGAGCACGTAGGATTCGAGCATGGTGTCGAAGGCCACGCCCTGCACCGCGATCGGCGTCGAGGCATTGGCGAGGATATTGATGTCGTACTTGGCGTGCTGGCCGACCTTGGCCTTGTGCGGATCTTCGAGAATCGGCTTGAGCGCCGCCAGTACCTGGTCACGATCGAGCTGCGCCGGCACGCCCATATAGGAGTGGGCCAGCGGGATATAGGCGGCTTCGCCAGCCGTGACCGCAAACGACAAGCCCACCAGCTGCGCCTTCTGCGCATCGAGGCCGGTAGTTTCAGTATCGAAGGCGATCAGCTCGGCGCCTGCGAGCTTCTCCAGCCAGCTGTCGAACTGGGCCTGGTCGAGGATCGTCAGGTAGCCAGACGGGGCCGGGGCCGGAGCGACGCTGGCCGGCTCCGCTTGCGGCACGGCGCTGGCGGTCAGGCTGAACAGGTCGGCGGCAGGCGGGGCGACGCTGGCGACCTTGCTGGCCTTGGCAACCTGGCCCTGGTTCTGGCGCAACAGCTGATCGCGCCAGCTCTTGAATTCCAACTCTTCGTACAGTTCGATCAGCGCGGGCACATCGGCCTCGCCCGGATGCAGCGCGTCGATTTCCAGGTTCAGGGGCACGTCCAGCTTGATGGTCGCCAGCTCGTAGGACAGGTACGCCATGTCGCGGTGCTCGGTGAGCTTGGCCGCCAGGGTCTTGGCCCCACGGATCGGCAGCCCGGCCACCTGGTCGAGGTTGGCGTAGATCACGTCGAGGCCGCCGCCGATGCCGACCAGTAGGCCCAGCGCGGTTTTCTCGCCGACCCCCGGCACCCCGGGAATGTTGTCGACCTTGTCGCCCATCAGCGCCAGGTAGTCGATGATCAGCTCAGGACCGACACCGAATTTCGCTTTCACGCCATCGATGTCATAGACGCTACCGGTCATGGTGTTGACCAGGGTAACGTGCGGGCAGACCAGCTGGGCCATGTCCTTGTCGCCGGTGGAAATCACCACGTCGCGGCCTTCGCCGGCGCATTGGCGGGCCAGGGTACCGATCACGTCATCGGCTTCGACGTTGTCGACGCACAGCAGCGGAAAGCCCAGCGCCTTGACGCTGGCGTGCAACGGCTCGACCTGCACGCGCAGATCGTCGGGCATCGACGGCCGGTTGGCCTTGTACTCGGCGAACAGCGCATCGCGGAAGGTGCCGCCCTTGGCGTCGAACACCACCGCGAAGGGGCTGTCGGGATACTGCTTGCGCAGGCTCTTGAGCATGTTCAGCACGCCCTTCACCGCACCGGTGGGCAAGCCCCTGGAGGTGGTCAGCGGCGGCAGGGCATGGAAGGCGCGGTAGAGGTACGAGGAACCGTCGACCAGGACGAGAGGAGCTTGGCTCATGAGCAGGATCAACCTTTTCGGCGGGGGCGGCGTTAGAATAGCCGCACCATTGAAAACAAAGGGACAAGGTTATCATGCGCACACTCAATCGCCTGTTGCTGGCCAGCCTGCTGGCAGTCATTCCGCTTGCGGCATTTGCCGATGATGCGCCCTCGGCCGAGCCGGATGTGACCATCCGCCAGGAAGGCGACCGCACCGTTGAGGAATACCGGGTCAATGGCTTCCTCTATGCAATCAAAGTCACGCCCAAGACCGGCAAGCCCTACTTTCTGGTGCGCGCCGACGGCAGCGACGGCAACTTCGTCCGTTCGGATTCTCCGGACATGCTGATTCCGTCCTGGGAAATCTTCAAATGGTAAGTCGGCGGTTCTGATATGTCGGTATTCACCCCCCTAGAGCGGCACGAGCTGGAAGCCTTCCTCGCGCCTTATGGCCTGGGTCGCCTGCGCGACTTCCAGGGCATCACCGCGGGCAGCGAGAACAGCAACTTCTTCGTCAGCCTGGAGCAGGGCGAGTTCGTCCTGACCCTGATCGAGCGCGGCCCCAGCGCCGACCTGCCGTTCTTTATCGAACTGCTCGATGTTCTGCATGAGGCCGGCCTGCCGGTGCCCTATGCCCTGCGCACCGAGAGCGGCGAAGCGCTGCGCAGCCTGGCAGAGAAGCCGGCGCTGTTGCAGCCGCGCCTGCCGGGCAAGCACGTCAGCCTGGCCAACCCGCACCATTGCCAGGAGGTCGGCAGCCTGCTGGCGCACATTCACCTGGCCACCCGTGGGCATGTGCTGGAACGGCAGAGTGATCGCGGTCTGGACTGGATGCTCGAAGAGGGGCCGAGCCTGGCGCTGAAACTGCCGGAGGCGCAATTGCCGCTGCTGCGTGATGCCCTGGTGGAGATCCATGCGCTCAAGCCGCGCCTCCTTGCCTTGCCGCGGGCCAACCTGCACGCCGACCTGTTCCGCGACAACGTGCTGTTCGATGGCAACCATCTGGCCGGCGTGATCGATTTCTACAATGCCTGCTCCGGGCCGATGCTCTACGACCTGGCGATCGCCATGAATGACTGGTGCTCGGACGCCGATGGCAGTCTCGATCCGCACCGCGCCCAGGCCCTGCTCGGCGCCTATGCCAGCCTGCGTCCCTTCACCCCGGCCGAAGCCGAGTTGTGGCCGGCCATGCTGCGCATCGCCTGCGTGCGCTTCTGGCTGTCGCGGCTGATCGCCGTCGATTCCTTCGCCGGCCAGGAGGTGCTGATCCACGATCCGGGTGAGTTCCAGCACCGTCTGCTGCAGCGCCAGCAGGTCGAGGTGGCGCTGCCGTTCGCCCTGTAACGGCCGGTAGGGTGCGCCGTGCGCACCAGGGTGTCTCGTGCGGCGTCGAGGCGGCCAGCCCCAGGCCCTCTCCCGGCATACCTGGCGGCACACCCCGATTGGTGCGCATGGCGCACCCTACCCCTGACCACGCACCCTATGGCAGTTGCCTCAGCCGCACTTGGAATAACCGCAATTCAGGCAGGTGGCGCAGCCCTCCAGGTGCACCACCGCCTGGGTCTGGCACTTGCTGCACAGCTGCGCACCGGGCGGGAAACCCTCGCCCGGCTCCACCGTGCTGGCGTCCTGGCTGGCCTGATAGACCGCCCACTTCTCTGCCAGCAGCCGGCGCTGTCCTTCATCCAGCTCATGACCCGCGAGCAGGCCGATGGCGATCAGGTGACGCTCCAGCACCGCGCCGATCTCCGCCACCAGCGACGGCATGTAGACGCCGCCGCGCTTGAGGTAGCCGCCGCGCGGATCGAACACCGCCTTCAGCTCTTCGACCAGGAAGGTGCAGTCGCCGCCCTTGCGGAACACCGCCGACATGATCCGGGTCAGCGCCACTATCCACTGGAAGTGCTCCATGCCCTTGGAGTTGATGAAGATCTCGAACGGCCGACGCTGCTCGTGGGGCGTGCCGGCGTTGAGCAGGATGTCGTTGATGGTGACGTAGAGCGCATGCTCGAACAGCGGCGACTTGATCTTGTAGGTGACGCCGAACAGGCTCTCCGGGCGCTGCAGGGTCTCGTCCATCTGCACCGGCGCCGGCGTCTCGGCGGCGGCCGCGCGCTGCATCGCCTCGACCTCGTCGACTACCTGGTAGCCGACGATGGGTTTGTCGATCTTTACCACCATGACCTGCTCCCATGCGCGCGGCCGGCCGCCGATACGGCGCGGCAAACCCGCTCAATACTTGCCGTAATAGCCTTCCTTCAGGGCCTCGAACAGGTTGGCGGCGCTGTGCAGCTCGCCGTCGTACTCGACCTCCTCGTTGCCCGCCAGCTCCACCAGGCTGCCGTCCTCCAGTTCGAAACGATAGCGGGTGCGCGCCAGATCCGCCTCCTTGACCAGCACGCCCTGGAACGCCGCCGGGTTGAAGCGAAAGGTGGTGCAACCCTTGAGGCCCTGGCGCCAGGCGTAACGGTAGATGTCCTTGAACGCCGCGAAGGGATAATCCGCGGGCACATTGGCGGTCTTGGAGATCGACGAGTCGACCCATTTCTGCGCTGCCGCCTGCATGTCCACATGCTCGCTGGGGCTGATGTCCTCGCTGCTGACGAAGTAGTCCGGCAGGCGCTCGGCCGGGTCGTCGGCGCCGGGCCGCGCACGCGGGTTGACCCGCGCGCGGTAGGCCAGCAACTCGTAGCTGAGCACCTCGACCCGATCCTTGCTCTTGCGCCCGGCGCGGATCAGGTTGCGCGAATAGCGCTGGGCGAAGCTCGGCTCGATGCCATTGGAGGCGTTGTTGGCCAGGCTCAGGCTGATGGTGCCGGCCGGGGCGATGGAGCTGTGGTGGGTGAAGCGCGCGCCACGCTCGGCCAGCGCCGCCACCAGTTGCGGCGCATGCTCGGCGAGGTGCTGCATGTAGCGCGAATAGTTGGCGTGCAGCACCCGGCCCGGCAGACGGTCGCCGACCTGATGGCCGTCGGCGACCATCTCCGGGCGCTGGCGCAGCATCGCCGCGGTCACCTCGAACTCTTCGGCCAGCAGCGGCGCCGGGCCTTTTTCCTCGGCCAGCTCCAGGCCCATCTGCCAGCCGGTCAGGGCCATTTCGCGCGCCACCTCCTCGGTGAACGCGCAGGCCTGCGGGCTGCCATAGCGCAGCTTGAGCAGCGTCAGTGCCGAACCCAGGCCGAGAAACCCCATGCCATGCCGGCGCTTGGCGAGAATCTCGGCACGCTGCGCCGCCAGCGGCAGGCCGTTGATCTCCACCACGTTGTCCAGCAGGCGGGTGAAGATGCGCACCACGCGGCGGAACCTGTCCCAATCGAAGCGCGCGTCGGCGGCGAACGGCGCCTCGACGAAGGCGGTCAGGTTGAGCGAACCGAGCAGGCAGGCGCCATAGGGCGGCAGCGGCTGTTCGCCGCACGGATTGCTCGCGCGGATGTCCTCGCACCACCAGTTGTTGTTCTGCTGGTTGACCCGGTCGATCAGGATGAAGCCCGGCTCGCCGTAGTCGTAGGTGGCCGCCATCAGCGCGTCCCACAGCTCGCGGGCGCGCAGCGTAGCGTAGACCTTGCAGGCCACCAGGCCGTCTTCGCGCACGCAATAGCCGTCGTGCAGCGGCCAGTCGCGCCAGCGCACCTGGGTCGGGTCATCGAGATCCAGCGCTGCACGCTCCTTGGCATGCAGCGGGAACAGCAGCGGCCAGTCGGCGTCGGCCTCCACCGCCTGCATGAAGTCGTCGCCGACCAGCAGGCTCAGGTTGAACTGGCGCAGGCGCCCATCCTCGCGCTTGGCGGCGATGAACGCGCGCACATCCGGGTGGGCGATATCGAAGGTGGCCATCTGCGCGCCACGGCGGCCGCCGGCCGAGCTGATGGTGAAACACATCTTGTCGAAGATATCCATGAACGACAGCGGTCCGCTGGTCTGCGCCCCGGCGCCGGACACCAGGGCGCCACGCGGACGCAGGGTGGAGAACTCGTAGCCGATGCCGCAGCCGGCCTTGAGCGTCAGCCCGGCCTCGACCAGCTTGCCGAGGATGTCCTCCATGGAATCGGCGATGGTTCCCGAGACCGTGCAGTTGATGGTCGAGGTCGCCGGCTTGTAAGCCTCGGCACCGGCATTGGCGACGATCCGTCCGGCGGGAATCGCGCCATTGCGCAGCGCCCAGAGAAACTCCGCATACCAATGCTCGCGCACCGGCGGCGCCTCCACCTCGGCCAGGGCCCGGGCGATACGCTGCCAGGTGCCATCGACATCGGCATCCAGTGGCTGGCCGTCACGGTCATGCAGGCAATACTTCTGCGCCCAGATATCCAGCGCCGCCGCCTGCAGGGCAATCCCCGCGGCCGCCGTCGAACTGCCCGCCGCACGCTTGGCCATCTACTGTCCTCCTGCCGCCGAGGTGATAAGAGCGAATCCTGCCTTTCACCTTAGCAGGCACGTCAAGCGGCGCGCCGGCCGGTTGTCGTGGTGGCCAGTCGGCGTTGCTATAGATAAAGGGGAAGGGCTGCAGGCAGCGAAGAGCGGTCATTGGGCCAGTCGTCGCGCAATCGTGCCCGGACGGATAACCGGATGTGACGATCTCCTCCCTCCCGATGGGCAGCGTTGGCCTCCTATCGCCAGGGGCGGAGGCCATGGCGGCCTCTTTCCCGGTCTGCAACCCTTGCCCGCCAGGAGGAAAGACGCCCGCTTGAGCTACTGGAAATCATTCCCCGCATGAGCGACCTCGAGCGCATGCAGCAGCGGATGCATGAACAGTGGGCATCCGCCTGAGCAGCGCCCCCGGGTTCAACCAAAAAGCAGTAGGTGTGGCTGGGCTCGGTCGTCCCGAACCTTGGCAGGTGTCACGTTGCTCTGTGATTAATTGACCTGCAGCAGTGTTTTTATCGATAGGGCGAAAACTTGTTCTGCGCTGGCTATTTTTGTTTGAGCATGTCTACCGAAGCCTCACCGCCGAGACCGAAATGAAGAACATCAAGATAACCCTGTGGGCGTTGCTGATAGGGCTAACCCTGCTATGGGCACTGGCAGATACCTTCCTGCCGCAGCCGCTGAGCTATTTCTCGCTGCGCGCGGTGCTGGTGCAATACACCGGCATCATCGCGATGGCGGCCATGAGCGTGGCAATGATGCTGGCTGTGCGTCCGCGCCGGCCCGAACAGCTGCTTGGCGGACTGGACAAGATGTACCGGCTGCACAAGTGGTTGGGCATCAGTGCGCTGGTGTTTGGCAGCCTGCACTGGGTCTGGGCCAAGGGGACCAAGTGGGCGGTCGGCTGGGGCTGGCTGAGCAAGCCGGCCAGGGGGCGCGGTGCGGGCCTGGGACTTGACTCCATTGAGCAGTTGCTGCGCAGCCAGCGCGGGTTGGCCGAGACGCTCGGCGAGTGGGCGTTCTACGCCGCCGGGGTGCTGATCATCCTGGCGCTGGTCAAGCGCTTCCCCTACCGCTGGTTCGCCAAGACCCACACCATCCTGGCCGCGCTCTACCTGGTGCTGGTGTTCCACACTGTAGTGCTGGTCAAGTTCGCCTACTGGTCCCAGCCGGTCGGCATAGTCACCGCCCTGCTGCTGGTCGGCGGCAGCCTGGCGGCGTTCCAGGCGCTGTTCAAGCGCATCGGAGCCCGGCGCAAGGTTCAAGGTGAAATCCAAAGCCTGACCCAGTACCCGGAGCTGCACGTGCTGGAAACCCACATCGCACTGCAAGCGGGCTGGCCCGGGCACAAGGCCGGCCAGTTTGCCTTCGTCACCTCGTCTGAGTCGGAAGGCGCGCACCCCTATACCATCGCCTCGGCCTGGAACCCGCAGCAAGCGCAAATCACCTTTATCACCAAAGCCCTGGGCGACCACACCAGCCGACTGCCGCAGACCCTGCACGCGGGCGATCGGGTGACGGTAGAAGGGCCGTACGGCTGTTTCACCTTCGAAGACCAGAAGCAGCGGCAGATCTGGATCGGTGCCGGCATCGGCATCACGCCCTGTGTGGCGCGGCTGAAGCAACTGGCGCTGACGCCTGATCATCACTACAGCATCGATCTGTTCCATCCCTCCGCCGAGTATTCGCCCCAGGCCATTGATAAATTGCGCGCCGATGCCACCGCCGCCGGGGTCCGGCTGCACCTGTTGCTCGCCGACCAAAACGGCCGCCTCAATGGCGAACGCCTGCGCAAGGAAGTTACGGACTGGCGCGATGCCAGCGTCTGGTTCTGCGGGCCTACGGGCTTTGGCCAGGCCCTGCGCGATGACCTGGTGGCCCACGGTCTGAAGCCGGCAGACTTCCATCAGGAATTGTTCCAGATGCGTTAAGCCCCATTCCAGGGGGCATACAGCTGAGTGGGGGGCTGGCGATTGCAGGAAAGTCTGCCCAGTGATGGTTCTCAGCTGTCGGCTGGAAGCGGACTGTCTGACCTTGAAATAAATGCGTCCCCTTTTTCCGCGCTCCTGCCTGATTGCGTCCGGCTCAGGCGCGGAAGCGGCCGACCAGTTCCGCCAGGGTCTTCGACAGCCGGGAGAGCTGCTGGCTGGCCTGCATGCTCTGCACGGAGTTCGCCGCGGCATCGTTGGACAGGTCGCGAATGTCGGTGATGTTGCGCGCTATTTCCTCGGTGACGCTGCTCTGCTCCTCGCAGGCGGTGGCGATCTGGGCGGCCATGTCGTTGATGCGCAGCACCGAAGCGCTGGTGTCACTGAGCACCTGATCGACCCCGGCGGCGCGCTCGACGCTGTCGCGGGCCTTGCTGCTGCCGGCGTGCATGGCGTGCACGGCCTTGGCGACGCCGGCCTGCAGGCGCTCGATGCGCACCTGGATATCCTTGGTCGAGTCCTGGGTGCGCCCCGCCAGCGCCCTCACCTCGTCGGCCACCACGGCGAAACCGCGACCCTGTTCACCGGCCCGTGCGGCCTCGATGGCGGCGTTCAGTGCCAGCAGGTTGGTCTGGTCGGCGATGCCGCGGATCACCTCGAGCACGGCGCCGATGCTGGAGGTTTCCTGGGCCAGGGCGGCAATGGTTTCCGATGCGCTTTCCACTTCCTGGGCCAGCTGGCGGATCGACTCGATGGTGCTGCCGACCACCTGGGCGCCATCGCGGGACTGGCTGGTGGCTTGCTGCGCGGCGTCCGATGCGTTCAGTGCGTTGTGTGCCACCTCATGCACGGCGGCACTCATTTCGGTTGCGGCGGTGCTGACCTGGTCGAGCGCCGCATGTTCGCTGCTGATCAGCTGGTCATTGGTCGCGGCCATGTTGGCCATGGCGCGTGCAGCCGCATCGACTTCTCCGGTAACCCGGCCGACCTCGGCAATCAGCGGTTGCAGCTTGTCGAGAAAACGGTTGAAGGCATTGCCGAGCTGGCCCAGTTCGTCAGCCGAACGCACTTCCAGCCGTGCCTGCAGATCGCCGTCGCCTTCGGCAATCTGCTCGACACGATTGAGCAGCCGGCGCATGGGCTGGAGCACCACCAGCGGCAGGCCAAGGACCAGCAGCGCGCAGCCAAGCAGGCCGATCAACAAAATGCTGCCTTGTTGCAGGCCCACGGCAGCGCCATCGTCGATCGCCACCTGGCCTTCGCGAAGCGATGCCTGGTCTTCCAGTTCGCCAAGCTTGTCGATGGCATCACGCATGGTCTCGAACTGGCGTTCGCTGTCGCCAAAGCTCAGGGCGCTGGCCGCCTGCGGATCGCTCTCGGCCTGCTCGATGACCCGCTGCGAGACCTGCTTCCACTGCTCAAGGCCGCGATTGAATTGCTCGACCAGAGCCTGGGCTTCGGCACCCGGCTGCATCGCGACATAGCGCTGCACGCGATCATGGGCCTGCTGCAGGTTTTCCGCGTGACTGGCCCGCAGCGCTTGGGTGTGGCTGCCCGCATCGCTGCCGAGCAGGCTGCGCTCGGCAACAAAGGCCTGGTAGAGATCACGATCGGCATTGAGCAGCAGGCTGATGGCCGGCAGGTAGCGCTTAGTCAGCTGAGTGCTGGACGCCGTCACCTGGTCGATGCCACGCATACCCGACCAGCCCATCAGCACCAGCAACAACGCCAGGAAGCCGATCGGCAGGGTGATTTTCCAGCGAAAGCCGAGATCGGCAAAGAAGCGCAACATGGCGTTACTCCTTGAGGGATTGTCCTTGCTATCGGCAGATATGCCCTCAGCGAAAGACCATTAGTCGATATTTTCCCAAGAAGCGATGAGAAAAGGGGGCGCCCTTTGAATGGCATCGCCTGGCGGTCTGCGAGGGATCGAATGCAGCCATGGGCGCCAAACCGGCGCAACCGTATTGGTTGCGTCCCGGGGCAGGGGGCTCTTTCCGCATATGGGGTAACCGCCTGCCACTCGTACCCAGCGACTCCGCGGCGCTCAGGGCGCCCTGAAGTTGCAGGTCAGGTAGCGATTGCTGAAGCCGTAGCGCAGCATCGAACCCAGGCGCAGCAGCAGGTATGCGGGGTGCTTGCGGTAGTACTGCAGCACGGCGTTGCCCACCCCTTCGGAGCGGTGCTGCTTGATCGGGCGTTTGACGAACAGGCCCTTGAACTGCCACCACTGGATCTGCTCGAAAGACTGAGCCGGGTGCAAAGCATGGCTGCGGAACAGGGCGAGGAACGAGGCTTTGCTGAAGTCATGCAGGTGGTGCGGGTTGCCGTCCAGGGTCGGGGTGATGGGTACCGAGGCGATCACCTGGCCCTGCTCGGCCAACAGCGCGGCATAGTTGGCAACCAGTAGCCGCGGGCTTGGCAGGTGCTCGATGGTTTCCAGGCTGACGATGCTGTCGAAGCGCGGCTCGGCACTGAAGCTCTGGGCATCGGCGCAGCGGTAGCTGAGGTTGGGCAGGCGGTAGTGCTCCTCGGCATAGGCGATGGCGGCCGGGTCGATGTCCACCCCCAGCACCGTCTTGTCCGGGTGCAGTTCGGCCAGCAAGGCGGTGCCGTAGCCGCAGCCACAGGCCATGTCGAGGATGCGCTCACCGCTCAGGCAGGCCGCGGCGAAGCGATAGCGCTGCATATGGATGCGCAGGGTGTTCTGGTCGTCGGCATTGTTCGGGTCGAGTTGCTTGGGGTAGATGCGTTCGATGGTCAGCATGCGGGCCTTCCCTGGTGAACCAGCGGCAGCGCTGATAACGCCGGACTATAGGCCAGTACAGGGATTGGATATACCGCTCGACCGATAAGACGGTTGCGACCTGCTGGTGGATCGATGTGGCGTGATCCATCCGGCCAAGGGTTACGGGCTTGCACGGTTATGGGCTGGGGCCGCTCGCGCAGCTGAGCAGCGACCGCCTTGATGGATTGTCAGCCATCCCTGGATCCCGCCGGCAACGCCGAGCACGGCCCGAGCCAGCCGTCGCCAGCCGATAGCCTTTGATCGCGCGGTCTTACAGGGCGCTCAGGCACTCGACCAGGCCATTGGCCAGGTTGTCCAGCAGGGCCTCGTAGCCGTTGCCATCCACTGACAGCGCGGCGCCCATGGTGTCCAGCTCGGCCAGGGTCACCGGCAGGCCGGCCGTCAGGGTCTCGGCCAGGCGTGGGCGCAGTGGCGGTTCGTTGAATACACAGGCCGGGCCTGCCTGTTGCAGACGGGTGCGCATGGCGGCGACATGGCGGGCACCGGGCTGCACTTCGCTGGCCACGCTGAACACCCCGGCATGCTCGAGGCCGTAGGCGGCTTCGAAGTAGTCGTAGGCCTCGTGGAAGACGAAGTAGGGCTTGCCGGCCAGGCTGCTCAGACGGGTTTTCAGGCGCTGGTCGAGGGCCTCCAGGCGTTCGCCGAAGGCTTTGGCATTGGCCTGATAGCGCGCGGCGTTGGCCGGGTCGACGCCGCTCAGGTCGGCGGCCATGCGCGTGGCGATCACCCGGGCATTGGCCGGCAACAGCCAGAGGTGCGCATCCAGGGCGCCGGGACGGTGAGCGTGATCATGCTCGTCGGCGACCGCCTGCTCATGCTCGTCGTGCTCCGCATGGGCTGGGTCGTGGTCATCGTCCTCGGCATGACTGTCGCCGAAGTGGCGCAGGTGCATGCCGGGCAGATCCTGCACGGCGACACTGGGCTGGCTGCGAGCGGCTAGCACCCGCGGCAGGAAACTTTCCAGGTCGGGGCCGATCCAGTACAGCAGCGCCACCTCGCGCACCCGCCGCACATCGGAGGGGCGCAGGGCGTAGTGGTGCGGCGAGGCGCCGGGCGGCAGCAGCACTTCGGGGCTGCCGACACCGTCCTGCACGGCCGCGGCGATCAGCTGCAACGGCTTGATGCTGGTCAGCACGCGCACCTCGGCGAGGGCGGCAGGGCTGGTGAGAAAAACGGCGCAGAGCAGACTGACAGCAGAAAAAAGACGCAACACGGAGGGCACCCGGACTGGAAGGAACGGGTAATATAATAACGTCTCCAGTCTCTGCCGTCCCTGCCCATGACTCAGCCACCGCTCGCCTCACGTCCCCACGACCATTCCCACTGCGTCAGCCATGCCCTGGCCGAGGCCGAAAGCATCTGCGCACGGCAGGGTCTGCGCCTGACCGCCCTGCGCAAACGCGTGCTGGAGCTGGTCTGGCAGAGCCACAAGCCGCTCGGCGCCTACGACATCCTTGCCGAGTTGAGCGAGCAGGACGGCCGCCGCGCCGCGCCGCCGACCGTATATCGGGCACTGGATTTTCTCCTGGAAAACGGCCTGGTGCACCGCATCGCCTCGCTCAATGCCTTCGTCGGCTGCAGTCACCCGACGCATACCCATCAGGGCCAGTTCCTGATCTGCCGCAATTGTCATGCAGCCATCGAACTGGAGCACCCGGCGATCAGCGAAGCGATCGTCAGTGGCGCGCAGAGCGTCGGTTTCGTGGTCGAAGGCCAGACCGTGGAAGTGGTCGGCCTCTGCGCGGGCTGCCAGGAGGCTGCATGAGCGATGCCCTGATTCGCCTCGACGGGATTGGCGTCAGCTTCCGCGGCCAGAGCGTGCTGCAGGATGTGCAACTGAGCGTCAAACCCGGCGAGATCGTCACCCTGATCGGCCCCAACGGTGCCGGCAAGACCACCCTGGTGCGTGCCGTGCTCGGCCTGCTCAAGCCCGATAGCGGCAGCGTCTGGCGCAAGCCGAAACTGCGCATCGGCTATATGCCGCAGAAACTGCATGTCGATGCCACCCTGCCACTCAGTGTGCTGCGCTTTCTGCGCCTGGTGCCCGGCGTCGATCGCGCCAGCGCCCAGGCGGCGCTGGCCGAAGTCGGCGCCAGCCAGGTGATCGACAGCCCCTTGCAGAGCATTTCCGGCGGCGAGCTGCAGCGCGTGCTGCTGGCCCGCGCCCTGCTGCGCGAGCCGCAGCTGCTGGTGCTCGACGAGCCGGTGCAGGGCGTCGACGTCAGCGGCCAGGCCGAGCTGTACCGGCTGATCACCCAGTTGCGCGACCGCCATGGTTGCGGCGTGCTGATGGTGTCCCACGACCTGCACCTGGTGATGAGCACCACCGACCAGGTGGTCTGCCTCAATCGGCACGTCTGCTGTTCCGGCCACCCCGAGCAGGTCAGCTTTGATCCGGCCTTCGTCGAACTGTTCGGCCAGGACGCCAAGAGCCTGGCGATCTATCACCACCACCACGACCACGAGCACGACCTGCATGGCGCCGTGGTCGACCAACCGAGCGCCGGTCTGAGCATCAAGGGCCCGCTGCAACCCCATGTACACGGAGATGGCTGCAAGCATGGCTGATTTTCTGCTCAACGCCCTGCTCGCCGGCCTGGCCCTGGCGATAGTCGCCGGCCCGCTCGGCTCCTTCGTGGTCTGGCGGCGCATGGCCTATTTCGGCGACACCCTGTCCCATGCTGCGCTGCTCGGCGTCGCCCTCGGCCTGATGCTCGACGTCAGCCCGACCCTGGCGGTGACGGTCGGCTGCGTGCTGCTGGCGGTGCTGCTGGTGACCCTGCAGACCCGCCAGCCGCTGGCCTCGGACACCCTGCTCGGCATTCTCGCCCACAGCACCCTGTCCCTGGGACTCGTTGTCCTGAGCTTTATGAAGGACGTGCGCATCGACCTGATGGGCTACCTGTTCGGCGACCTGCTGGCCGTCGGCCCCAGCGACCTGGCCTGGATTCTCGGCGGCAGCGCCCTGGTGCTGGTGCTGCTGGCGCTGCTCTGGCGACCCTTGCTGGCGATCACCGTGCATGAGGAGCTGGCCCGGGTCGAAGGCCTGCCGGTGGCGGCGATCCGCCTGAGCCTGATGCTGCTGATCGCCGTGGTGATCGCCGTGGCGATGAAGATCGTCGGTGTGCTGCTGATCACCTCCCTGCTGATTATTCCCGCCGCCGCCGCCCAGCGTCATGCGCGCACGCCGGAGCAGATGGCCTTTGGCGCCAGCCTGTTGGGCATAGTCGCGGTGTGCGGCGGCCTCAGCCTGTCGTGGTTCCAGGACACCCCGGCCGGCCCCTCGATCGTGGTGTCGGCGGCCAGCCTGTTCCTGCTCAGCTTCGCCTGGCCGCGGCGCACGGCCTGAGGCGCGTGCGAGTCGCGACGGCATAGGCGCAGCACGCATCCTGTAGGGGCGGCGGGGACGCCTAGTTCCATGGCCGCGATGATTCCCCGGATTGCATCCGGACTACGGGAGCGTCATCCACTCTGTCGCAGCAAGGTTTGGTCGCGCTCGGCCCGGCGGTGTAGAATTGCCCGTTTTTTGCCCAACATGAGACTCGCAGAAATGATCTCGTTCGCCTCACGTTGTCTTTCCATCCTCGCCCTTTCGCTGCTGCTGGCCGCCTGCCAGAGCGCGTCGCAAGGACCGGGCGCGGCCACCGACGAGTTGCTCGGTGACTTTCGCCTGCTCGAACAGAGCCTGACCAGCGGCCAGTTGAGCGAAGCCGAAAGCCGGCTCAAGTCCCTGCGGTTGCGCGCCAGCGGCGACGCCCGCCTGGAGGTCTATCAGCGCCAGCTGGCCGAGGCCTATCTGCGCCAGGGACAAACTGCCCTGCAGACCGGTGATCTGGATCGTGCGGCCAAGGCCCTCAGCAAGGCGCGCCAGTTGATGCCGCAGGCGCCCGCACTGACCACCGGATTGGGTGGCGCGATTGCCAAGGTTCGGCAAACCGAGCTGGATGCGGCGGACCTTGCCAGCAACGCCGCCGAACAGGCTGCCGCCCAGGCCCAGGCCGCACGTCGGGAGCAGGCTCGGCAGCTGCACCTGGCCGCCGAGCGCCAAGCCGCCGCCATCAAGGCGACCGACCATGCGCCGACGCTGCCGTACGCCCAACTGATCGACCCTGCCGCACCCCGCAGCATGATTGCCCTGCCGATGCTGGACAGCCGGGACAACCAGGGCCTCTACCGTCTGCTCGATGCGGTCGCCGCGGATGTGGTCGAGTTCCGCTGCGCAGTGGCTATCCAGGTCCGCCAGGCCGGCGACTATCTGTGGCTTGCCCCGCTGCTCAAGGCCCGCATCGAACGTCTCGACCCGGACTTCAGCCCGACCATGAGCCAACTGCTCGAGCCCGACCAGACTCCGCAACTGCTGCTCAGTCCGCAGCACTAGCCCCGGCAGGGTTCTGTCGCCACGACGTGCGCCGGCGCTTGGCCCTGTGCATTTCATGCGATCTGGCTATAACCATAGGCCTACAAAGATTTTTACGGCCTAAAGAGTGCCGGGTAGACTAAGCGCCTTCATGCCTACCCGGCAGCTCGACAAACCCAAAAGGTTTAACGCGTGATCAACTTTCACCAGGTCCGCAAGGCGTATCGCGTCAACGGCCAAGATATCCCCGCCTTGCAGCCGAGCGACCTGCAGATCGCCCGTGGCGAAGTGTTCGGCATCATCGGCCATTCCGGTGCCGGCAAGAGCACCCTGCTACGCTTGATCAACCGTCTGGAAGAGCCTTCCGGCGGGCGCATCCAGATCGACGGCGAAGACGTCACCGCGCTGGATGCCAATGGCCTGCGGCGCTTCCGCCAGCGGGTCGGGATGATCTTCCAGCACTTCAATCTGCTCTCGTCGAAGACCGTCGCCGCCAACGTCGCCCTGCCGCTGAAGCTGGCCGGGGTGCTGTCGCGCAGCGCCATGGAGGTACGGGTGGCCGAACTGCTGGCGCGGGTCGGCCTCAGCGAGCACGCCAACAAATACCCGGCGCAACTGTCCGGCGGACAGAAGCAGCGGGTCGGCATCGCCCGCGCCCTGGCCACCGAGCCGAAGATCCTGCTGTGTGACGAGGCCACCAGCGCCCTCGACCCGCAGACCACCGCCTCGGTGTTGCAACTGCTGGCGCAGATCAACCGCGAGCTGAACCTGACCATCGTCCTGATCACTCACGAAATGGACGTGATCCGCCGGGTCTGCGACCGCGTGGCGGTGATGGACGCCGGCGTGATCGTCGAGATGGGCTCGGTGGCCGATGTCTTTCTGCATCCGCAGCACGCCACCACCAAACGCTTCGTCCAGGAAGCCGAACAGGTCGACGAAGACGAACTGCACGACGACTTCGCCCATGTGACCGGACGCATCCTGCGCCTGACGTTCCAGGGCCAGGCCACCTATGCGCCGCTGCTCGGCCGCGTGGCGCGCGAGACCGGGGTGGATTACAGCATCCTTGCCGGACGCATCGACCATATCAAGGACACCCCCTACGGCCAGTTGACCCTGGCCCTGACCGGCGGCGACCTGGATGCCGCGCTGGCGCGCTTCGCGGCCGCCGACGTGCACATGGAGGTACTGCGCTGATGGAGGCTCTCCTGACCCGCCTGTTACCCAATGTCGATTGGGCGGAAATCGGCTACGCCAGCCTCGACACCCTGAGCATGCTCGGCGGCTCGCTGCTGTTCACCGTGATCCTCGGCCTGCCCCTGGGCGTGCTGCTGTTCCTCACCGGCCCGCGGCAGATGTTCGAACAGAAGGCGCTGTACGGCGTGCTGTCGCTGCTGGTGAATATCCTGCGCTCGGTGCCCTTCGTCATCCTGCTGATCGTAATGATTCCCTTCACGGTGCTGGTCACCGGCACCTCGCTGGGCGTGGCCGGGGCCATCCCGCCGCTGGTGGTGGGCGCCACGCCGTTCTTCGCCCGTCTGGTAGAAACCGCGTTGCGTGAAGTGGATCGCGGCATCATCGAGGCGACCCAGGCCATGGGCGCGAGCACCCGGCAGATCGTGGTCAACGCCCTGCTGCCCGAGGCACTGCCGGGCATCTTTGCCGCCGTGACGGTGACCGCCATCACCCTGGTGTCCTACACCGCCATGTCCGGCCTGATCGGCGGCGGCGGCCTGGGCGACCTGGCGGTGCGCTACGGCTACCAGCGCTACCAGCCCGACGTGATGCTGGTCACCGTGGTGCTGCTGCTGGTGCTGGTGCAGATTCTGCAAACAGCCGGCGACAAGCTGGTGGTGCACTTCTCCAGAAAATAAGCAGCACCCGCAAATAAGTGCGCTGTATTGAATCGCGGCTATCCGCCGAGCCCCTATCTATCCCACAAGGAGCTTCATGATGAAAAAATTGCTGACCGCCATCGCTGTCGTCGCCGCGTTTTCCAGCGCTGCCCAGGCCGAAACCCTGAACGTCGCGGCCACCGCCGTGCCGCACGCGGAAATCCTCGAGTTCGTCAAACCGGCCCTGGCCAAAGACGGCGTCGAGCTGAACGTCAAGGTCTTCACCGACTACGTGCAGCCCAACGTGCAGGTCGCCGAGAAGCGCCTGGACGCCAACTTCTTCCAGCACCAGCCGTACCTCGACGAGTTCAACAAGAGCCGCGGCACCGAGCTGACCAGCGTCGCCGGCGTGCACGTCGAGCCCTTCGGTGCCTACTCGAGCACGATCAAGGACCTCAAGGACCTACCGCAGGGCGCCAACGTGGTCATCCCCAACGACGCCACCAACGGCGGCCGCGCCCTGTTGCTGCTGCAGAAGGCCGGGATCATCACCCTGAAGGACGCCAGCAACATCCTCGCCACGCCGAAAGACATCGCCGAGAACCCGAAAGCCATCAAGGTGCGGGAACTGGAAGCCGCGACCCTGCCGCGCGTGCTGACCCAGGTCGACCTGGCGCTGATCAACACCAACTACGCCCTGGAAGCCAAGCTCAACCCGACCCAGGATGCGCTGATCATCGAAGGCAGCGACTCGCCCTACGTCAACATCCTGGTCGCCCGTCCGGACAACCAGGACAGCGTCGCCATGCAGAAACTGGCCAAGGCGCTGAACAGCCCCGAAGTCAAAGCCTTCATCCTGGAGAAATACCAGGGTGCGGTGGTGCCGGCGTTCTAAGCCGTCGCTTCTTCGCTAGTCATATGAGCCCGCTCCCGCAGCGGGCTTTTTCTTGCCGGCAAGTTCGTTCTGGTGTGCACGCCTAGGTCGTGCGCACCAGCTGTGTAGGGTGGATGACGCCTTTTTCATCCACCATCGCGATTTGGTGGATGGATAAAGCGTCATCCACCCTACGAGATCGCAGGCCCAGATAAACATAGGATCTACTTCGCCGTTTCGCGCAGGCACTCCAGCAGACAGTCCAGCGCCGGCTGGCGCTGCGCACGGCGCAGCACCGCGATCAGTTCGCGGTGGAAGGTCAGTGCGCCCAGTTCGAGCACCCGCAGCTGGGTCGGCCGCTGCAGCCACAAGCCGGCGCGCGGGATCAGCGATACGCCGAGGCCGCACTCGACCATGCGCACGATGGCCTCCAGTTCGTCCAGTTCCAGTGCCTCGTGCACGCTCAGGCGCTGTTCGCGAAGGAACTGGCTGACCCGGCGGCCACCGAAGGAGCGCCGGTCGTAACGCACGAACGGCTGCTCGGCGAGGATCTGCAGCGGATCGTCGCCGGTAACGCTCACGGGCGTGATCAGGACGAAGGGCTCGCGTGCCAGGCTGATTTGCAGCAGTTCCTTGGGCAACTCGAACGGCGGCTGGATCAGCAGCGCCAGATCCAGTTCGCCGGCATCCACCTGGCTGAGCAGATTGAGCGACACGCCGGGCACCAGCTTCAGTTCGACCCGCGGCGCCAGCGCCCGAAAGCGCGGCAGGGCGTCGGGCAGCAAGCCGGTCTGCACACTGGCGATGGCGCCGACTTTCAGCTCGCCCTGCCACTCGGCCGCCGACGTTGGCAGGGCCATCTGCGCATACAGGGCGAGCATCTGCTCGGCCAATGGCAGGGCATGCCGACCGGCGGCGTTGAGCAACGCGGCGCGGCCGCTGCGATCGAACAGGCGCACACCCAGGCCCCGTTCCAGTACCCGCATCTGCGCGCTGACCGCCGACTGGGTCAGGCCAACCTGCTGGCCGGCGGCGGCGAAGGTGCCATGCCGGGCGACCATCACGAAGGTTCTCAACTCGCGCAACATCGCCGCCTCGACTGATCAATTTTGTTTGTGCTTGCGAACAAGGATATTCGCTTTCAATCAGTATTGCTGTTGCTGAGAATCAACGGACAGTCACCACAAGGAAGCACAGCATGGCACTCGCCCCCTTTCACCTGGCCATTCCCGTCCACGACCTGGCTGCGGCCCGGCACTTCTACGGTGAGGTATTCGGCTGCGCCGAAGGCCGCAGCAGCGCGCATTGGGTGGACTTCGACTTCTTCGGCCATCAGTTGGTGATCCACCAGGCGCCGCAGATGGACTATCAAAAAACCGCACACAGCAACCCGGTGGACGGCCACGAGGTGCCGGTGCCGCATTTCGGTGTGGTGCTGGGCTGGGATGATTGGCAGCAACTGGCCGAGCGCCTGCAAGCCAGGCACACCCGCTTCGTCATCGAACCCTATGTACGCTTCGCGGGCCAGGTCGGCGAACAGGCCACCCTGTTCCTCCTCGACCCCTGCGGCAATGCCCTGGAGTTCAAGGCATTCAAGGATATCGGCCAGTTGTTCGCCAAATAGCCCTGCGCTGGATGGTCAGCGGCGTGACCGGCCAGCCGGGAGTTCGTCGTCGGCCTGGCGGCGGTGCTCGTCCTGTGCGCCTTGCTCACGGCGCGGGAAGGGGCTATCTACCAGGGACGATGTGCAACGCGGGCTGCGGCAAGCAGCTCGGTGGCTGGGCAATTCGAGGCGATGATGATCAAGCGATTGCGCGCGCGCGGCCGTCTGTTCCTGCTCTTCGTTGTGCTGCTACTCGTCGCCTGCGAAGGCGAAACGCCGCCGGCCGCAGGCTTCGCCGGGCTGGGCGGCGCGGCGCAGGGCTTTGCCCGGGTCGAGCCGGGGCGGGTGCTGGGGTTCCCGGCCGACCACGGCGCGCACCCGGATTACCGCATCGAGTGGTGGTACCTCACCGCCAATCTGCAGGACGCCCAGGGCCGTCCCTGGGGGGTGCAATGGACGCTGTTTCGCAACGCCCTGCAGCCCGGCTCGCACGAGGCGGACTGGCGCAACCAGAACCTGTGGATGGGCCATGCCGCGCTGACCGGCCCGGACGGCCATCGCCACGCCGAGACCTTCGCCCGTGGCGGCATCGGCCAGGCCGGGGTGGTGGCCGAACCCTTGCAGGCCTGGATCGACGACTGGCAACTGCGCAGCCGCAGCCCGGCCAATGACGGCCTGGGCGAGCTGGAGCTGCATGCCCGTGGCGAAGGCTTCAGCTACCGCCTGCGCCTGACCAGCGAACGGCCGCCGGTGCTGCAGGGCGTGCAGGGTTTCAGCCAGAAGTCCGGCCAGGGTCAGGCCTCCTATTACTACAGTCAGCCGTTCTTCCAGGCCGAAGGCAGCCTGCTGGTGGACGGCAAGCGTCATGCGGTCACGGGGCAGGCCTGGCTCGACCGCGAATGGAGCAGCCAGCCGCTGGCGCCCGATCAGCAGGGCTGGGACTGGTTCTCCCTGCACCTGCAGAGCGGCGAGAAACTGATGCTGTTTCAGGTCCGCCAGGCCGACGGCGCGCATTACCGCGCCGGCACCTGGATCCATGCGGACGGCCGGACCGAGCCGCTGCGCCAGGCGGATATCCAGATGCAGCCGGTGCGCTTCAGCCGGGTCGCCGGCCGGCGCCTGCCGACCGCCTGGAGCCTGCGCATCGCCGCCAAGGAGTTCGCCATCGACACCACGCCGTTGCAGGAGCAGGCCTGGATGGCCACCCGCTTTCCCTACTGGGAGGGGCCAATCCGTTTCAGCGGTAGCCACCCGGGCGTGGGCTACCTGGAAATGACCGGCTATTGAGAGGCTGTGAACAAACTCCCGCCTACTGCGACCGCCTCTGCGAACGCCTCCAAACGCCTGGAGACGGTCCCGCTACGGGGCTCGATATGTTCACAACCTCTGAGCCGTCTTCAGCGGCGCTGCGGGGTGTGGCGCACCGGTGCGCCGCCCGCCACGTAGTAGGGCGCGGTGCTGCGCGGCAGCGGGGTGCGCCCACGGATCTTGTCGGCGATCTTCTCGGCCATCATGATGGTCGGCGCGTTGAGGTTGCCGGTGGTGATCAGCGGCATGATCGAGGCGTCGACCACGCGCAGCCCTTCGATGCCGTGCACCCGGCCCTGGCCGTCGACCACCGCCATCTCGTCCTCGCCCATCTTGCAGGAGCAGGACGGGTGGAAGGCGGTTTCCGCATGATCGCGGACGAAGGCGTCCAGTTCGGCGTCGCTCTGCACTTCGGCGCCGGGGCTGAGTTCGCGGCCGCGAAACGGATCGAGCGCCGACTGGCTCATGATCTCGCGGGTGATGCGGATGCCGTCGCGGAACTCCTGCCAGTCCTGCGGGCTGCTCATGTAGTTGAACAGGATGCTCGGGTGCTGGCGCGGGTCCTTCGACCTGGCCTGGACACGGCCGCGGCTCGGCGAGCGCATGGAACCGACGTGGGCCTGGAAACCGTGTTCCCTGACCGCGTTGCTGCCGTTGTAGTTGATCGCCACCGGCAGGAAGTGATACTGGATGTTCGGCCACTCGAACTCGGCGCTGGTGCGGATGAAACCACCGGCCTCGAACTGGTTGCTGGCGCCGGTGCCCTTGCCGAGCAGCAGCCACTTGGCGCCGATCGGCGGCTGGTTCCACCATTGCAGCGCCGGGTACAGCGACACCGGCTCCTTGCAGGCGTATTGCAGGTACATCTCCAGGTGATCCTGGAGGTTCTCGCCGACCCCGGGCAGCTCGTGCACCAGGGGGATGTCGAGGTCGCGCAGCAGGGCGGCCGGACCGACCCCGGAACGCTGGAGGATCTGCGGCGAGGCAATGGCGCCGCTGCACAGTAGCACTTCGCGGCGGGCATTGACGGTGGTCGGGGTGTTGCTGTCGCCGTGCAGGTAGTCGACGCCGATGGCGCGCTTGCCGCTGAACAGGATGCGCTCGGTCAGGGCGTGGGTGACGATAGTCAGGTTCGGCCGACCCTTGGCCTGGTCCAGATAGCCGCGCGCGGTGCTGGCGCGCCGGCCCTGCGGGGTCACGGTGCGGTCCATCGGGCCGAAGCCTTCCTGCTGGAAGCCATTGAGGTCATCGGTGCGCGGGTAGCCGGCCTGCACCCCGGCTTCGATCATGGCGTGGAACAGCGGATTGTTGCCGGCCTTCGGCGTGCACACGCTGACCGGGCCGTCGCCACCGTGGTAGGCGTTGGCGCCGCTGTCGCGGGTTTCTGCTTTCCTGAAATACGGCAGGCAGTCCAGATAGCTCCAGTCCTCCAGGCCCTTCTCTTTGGCCCAGCCGTCATAGTCGAGGGCGTTGCCGCGGATGTAGCACATGCCGTTGATCAGGGACGAGCCACCCAGGCCCTTGCCGCGTCCGCACTCCATGCGCCGGTTGTTCATGTGCGGCTCCGGCTCGGTCTCGTAGGCCCAGTTGTAGCGCCGGCCCTGCAGCGGGAAGGCCAGCGCGGCGGGCATCTGGGTGCGGAAATCCAGGCGATAGTCCGGACCGCCGGCTTCCAGCAGCAGCACACTGACCTCGGTATCCTCGGTCAGGCGGGTGGCCAGCACGTTACCGGCCGAGCCGGCGCCAATGATGATGTAGTCGAATTCTTGGGACATGTGCATTACCTGCGTAGCCCGGATGCATCCGGGAAGACTGTCTGGCAATACCCGGACTGCATCCGGGCTACGGGGCGGCGATCACTCTGTAGGAGCGGCCGGGCGGCGCACCGCCTTGGCTGCGATAGCGGTTCGCGGGCATGGAACTGGGCGTCCCTCACCGCTCCTACAGGTATGTCGGTGGTCAGAAAACCGAGGCGTAGTCGCCCAGTTCGACCTGCACCGATTTGATCCGGGTGTAGTGCTCCAGGGTGCTCAGACCGTTCTCGCGGCCGACACCGGACTGCTTGTAGCCGCCCACCGGCATCTCCGCCGGCGACTCGCCCCAGGTGTTGATCCAGCAGATGCCGGCTTCCAACTGGTGGATGACCCGGTGCGCACGGGCCAGGTCGCGGGTTACCACGCCGGCGGCGAGGCCGTAGTCGGTGTCGTTGGCACGGCGGATCACTTCCTCTTCCGTGTCGTAGATCAGGATGCTCATCACCGGGCCGAAGATTTCCTCACGGACGATGGTCATCCCATCCGTGCAGTCGGTGAATACGGTCGGTGCCACGTAGGCACCCTTGGCGTAGTCGCCGTCGCTGACCCGCTCGCCGCCGATCAGCAGGCGCGCGCCTTCGCTCCGGCCTTTTTCGATATAGCCGAGCACGCTTTCCATATGGGCGAAGCTGACCAGCGGGCCGAAGTTGGTGTTGTCGTCTTGCGGGTCGCCCAGGCGGATGCGCTTGACCCGTTCCAGCACCTTGCTCTCGAAGCGCGCCTGGAGCATGCGCGGCACGAACACCCGGGTGCCATTGGTGCAGACCTGGCCGGAGCTGTAGAAGTTGGCCATGACCGCGATATCGGCGGCGCGGTCGAGGTCGGCGTCCTCGAACACGATCAGCGGCGACTTGCCGCCCAACTCCATGGTCACTTCCTTGAGCGACGAGCTGGAGGCGCTGGCCATGACCTTCTTGCCGGTGACGGTGCCGCCGGTAAAGGAAATCTTCTCGATGCCCGGATGCTCGGTCAGCCACTGGCCGACTTCGCGACCGCTGCCGGTGAGCACGTTGAACACGCCATCCGGCAGGCCGGCTTCGCTGTAGATTTCGGCCAGTTTGAGGGTGGTCAGTGAAGTGACTTCGCTGGGCTTGAAGATCATCGCGTTGCCGGCGGCCAGGGCCGGGGCGGATTTCCACAGAGCGATCTGGATCGGGTAGTTCCAGGCGCCGATGCCGGCGACCACGCCCAGCGGCTCGCGGCGGGTGTAGACGAACGCGCTTTCGCGCAGGGGGATCTGCTGGCCTTCGATGGCGGGCACCAGGCCGGCGTAATACTCGAGCACGTCGGCGCCGGTGACGATGTCGACGTAGCGGGTTTCCGACAGCGGCTTGCCGGTGTCGAGGGTTTCCAGCTCGGCCAGCTCGTCGTTACGTTCGCGCAGGATGTCCACCGCCTTGCGCAGGATGCGCGAGCGCTGCATGGCGGTCATCGCCGCCCAGACCTTCTGCCCGGCGGTCGCGCTGGCGACGGCGCGTTCGACGTCTTCCTGGCTGGCGCGCTGCACGTTGGCGAGCACTTCACCGTTGGCCGGGTTGATGCTTTCGAAGGTGGCGCCGCTGGTCGAGTCGACATAGCGACCGCCGATGTAGAGCTTCTGTTCGTCGAATCGGGCCATGGGGAGTCCTCTCTTGTCTGTTGTCTTCGCAAGGCTGGCTGGCGGCTTCGGTGCGCCTTGGCCAGATGGGTCGGCAGGTCCAGGTGTCGCGCGCGGCGACAGTGTCCAGGCCGGAAAGAGTGAAAATCAGCCTACGTTATTTTTATTGAACGTTCAATCAATAAAAATAACCGAGAGCGACCTGAGGCGGTCTGGATGCGACAGGCAGCATGCTGGAGGCGGGTGAAAGGGTTTTGCGGGAGTCGCGACCTAGCGGACTCCGGATCGCCGGAGCGCCCAACAGTCCGTAGGGTGCGCCGTGCGCACCGGCTCTGAGGCAATGGTGCGGGTTGTTAATGCTGCGCGCTGGGCAATCAACATCGCCCTGTAATGGACAGCGTTGCGCTCAGCCAGCCTTGGCCAGTTGCTGGTCGAGATAGTCGTAGGCGATCTGGATGGCCTGCTGGGTATCGAAGCTGCCGCCGGACAGTGCACCGCGCAGCCACAGGCCATCGATCAGGGCGGCCAGGCCGCGCGAGGCGGCACGGGCCTGCTGCACGGGCAGGACACGGCGGAACTGGCAGCACAGGTTGGAATCCAGGCGGTGGTCGTTGACCCGCTGCAGGCGGCGCAAGGATGGCTGGTGCATGCTGCTGGCCCAGAATGCCAGCCAGGTTTTGATCGCCGGACCGTTGACCTGACTGTCGTCGAAGTTGCCGTCGATCATTGCCCGTAGATGCGCACGCGGGCTGTCGTCCTTGAGCGCGGCCCGGCGTGCGCGCACCGCAGTGCTCAGGGCCAGCATCAGGTGGCGCATGGTGGCGTCGAGCAGGCCGTTCTTGTCCTTGAAATAGTGGCTGATGATGCCATTGGACACCCCGGCGAGACGGGCGATATAGGCAATGCTGGCATCGCCCATGCCGACCTGATCGACGGCTTCGAGGGTGGCCGCAATCAGTTGCGAGCGGCGGATCGGTTGCATTCCGACCTTGGGCATCGGTGTCTCCGTGGTTCGAGGGGGATGAAAGCAAGCGTCTACGCTGAGCACCTTGTGCTGGCCGCTGGCGAGGTGGCGCGACGGCGCTCGATATCTTCACAGGCTCTGAGGGCGTTGCCGGGGTTGGGCAGCAGTCTAGGCCGATTTTGATTGACCGATCAAACAAATATGCCGTGCGGCCCGCGACTTGCCGACCGCGGCAGAGCCAGCACCTGTTCCTTGTTGCAGGGCTGGCAACCCCCTACGTGCCGTGACACTGGCGGACTATGCCATTACAATTTGATTAACATCAAACTTGAGTGATTGGCTATTTTATGGAAAGCAAGACTGCGCGTCTCACCGTGTTGATCGATCCGGTCAAGAAGAAGGCGTTCGAGGAGCTGTGCGCCGGGCAGGACCTGACGCCGTCTCAAGTCGTGCGCCAACTGATTCGCGATTACCTCGAGAGCCACGGTGCCACCTACGCCACCCAGAGCAAGCGCGGCCCAAGCGCCAAGTCATGATCCGCTGAGCCGCTTGGCCCTCAGCTATAGCCCGGTGCGTGCTCGCGCTCCTCGTAAGCACCCAGCGCGGCGCTGAAGTCGGCGTGATAATGCTCTGCCCCGATCTCCTGCAGGATGCCCGCCTTGTCCAGCTTGGCCAGCACCTTGTGGTTGGCCTCGCAGAGCTTCACCACGATCTTGCGTTTGTGCAGTTGCTGGATGACTTCCTCCAGCGTCTGCAGGCCGGTGATATCCATGAAGGGGACGCGGTTCAGGCGAATCACCAGCATCTGCGGATCGGTATGGGTCTGTGCCAGTGCGCGCTCGAAGTTCTCTGCCGCGGCAAAGAACAGGGGCCCTTCGATCGTGTACACCAGCACCCCAGGCGGCAGGCGGGTATGACCGCCAACCCGTAACTCGGCTTCCAGCTCCTGCTCGACGACCTGCTGCACTTCGACAGAGGCGGCCATCCGCCGCATGAAATGCAGCATCGCCAGGATCACCCCGATGTTCACCGCAACCACCAGGTCGCTGAACACCGTGAGGCCGAAGGTGATCAGCAGGATCGCCACGTCCGCCCGCGGGGCACGCAGCACCATGCGCTTGAAGTGGCGCAGTTCGCTCATGTTGTAGGCGACCACGAACAGGATCGCCGCCAGCGCGCACAGCGGGATGTCCGACGCCAGCGGAGCCAGGAACAGGATGATCAGCAGCAGGGTGACCGCATGCATGATGCCGGCCAGTGGGCTGGTGCCGCCGTTACGGATATTGGTGGCGGTGCGCGCAATCGCGCCGGTGGCGGCGAACCCGCCGAACAGTGGCGTGGCCAGGTTGGCGATGCCCTGGCCGATCAACTCCTGGTTGGAATCATGTTTGGTGCCGGTCATGCCGTCGGCCACCACCGCCGACAGCAGCGACTCGATCGCCCCGAGCATGGCAATCGCAAAGGCCGGGCCGATCAGCTCGATCACCCGCGGCAGGCTGATTTCGGGCAGGCCGAATTCGGGCAGACCCTGGGGGATGCCGCCAAAGGCGCTGCCGATGGTGGCCACCCCATCGAACTGAAACAGGGCCTGGATCAGGGTGACCACCAGCATCGCCACCAGCGGGCCTGGCACGCGCCTGAGCCCCGGCAACTTAGGTGAAAACAGCACCAGGCCCAGGCTGAGGATGGCCAGCAGCGTGGTGGCCGGGTGCAGGTCCGGTAGTGCTTGCAGCAGATGCCAGAACTTCTCGTGGAAATGCTCGCCGCCGACCTTGGGCAAGCCGAAGAAGTCCTTCCACTGGCCGACCCAGATGATCACCCCGATCCCGGCGGTGAAACCGACGATCACCGGGGCGGGAATGAATTTGATCACCGCGCCGAGCCGGGTAATGCCGAGCAACAACAGCATGACGCCGGCCATCATGGTCGCGATCTGCAGGCCATCGATGCCGTGCTCGGCGGTGATGCTCGCCAGAATCACGATGAAGGCCCCGGTCGGCCCGGCGATTTGCAGGCGACTGCCGCCAAACAGGGATACCAGCACGCCGCCAATGATCGCCGTATAGATGCCTTGCTCGGGCTTGACCCCCGAGGCGATGGCAAAGGCCATTGCCAGCGGCAACGCGACTATCCCGACGATCACTCCGGAGACCAGATTGTTCAGCCAGTGCTTGCGCCCCAGCAAACCGGCCTTCCACGCTTCACGTACCGCAATCATGGCGAACTCCTCAGTGAGTGCATGTGCATGATATTATCATGCAGTGATAATGAAGCGGCTTTTTGAGCGATCGTCCCGAGACTTAGCGGTTGTGAAAAAATACAGCGCCGTCGCGAAGCAGTATCCAGGCGTTTGGAGGCGGTCGCAGTGGCGGGGAGTTTTTCACAGCCTCCACGGCGGCCCTGCAGGCCGGGGCGTAGCGGAGCAGGCGACTGACACTGAGCGCACGGGTGTGCGCAAGCACCAACAAAGTGGGTGACCGAGATGAACCGTAACAACGTTAAAAGCAAGCATGCCGAGGGCGTCACCTTCGATACCCATGTGATCGCCAACCCGACCAACCTCAAGGAGTGGATCGTGTTCTTCAAGAAGGACGCGGGGAGAAGCTACTTCCTGGTCGACGATAGCGAAGAAGTCGAGTCGTTTGTCCATCTGGATGATTTGATCGACGAGTTGCGCGAGCTGGGTATCAAGAACGCAGAGATCCATTTTTAACTGCCGAATCGGGCACGTTCCCGAGGGGAACGGGGCGAAGCGGCGTGGGGCGGCGTAGGCTTTAAACCTGCGGAGTATTTGCCATCGAGCCGCTCAGAGCCGTTCGAGGAAGCGCAGAATCGTCTCATTGACCCGCTGCTGGTGGGTGATCGGACCCATGTGCCCGACGCCCTCGAACTCGACCACCTCTACCCGCGGCAAGGCCCGGGTCAGCAGCCGGGCGACGCCCAGTGAGGAAGCCGGCGAGTCCTTGCCCAGCATGTACAACACAGGAATATCCAGCTCGGCGAAGGCCGCCAGCGTGGTGGGCTCACCGAGCAATGCCTCGGCCCAGCCGCGCACATTGCCGATCGAGGTGGTGATAGGGCCCTGACGCGATTCAGGCATGCGCGCCCAGCTGCCTGCGCCCATCCAGTAGTCGATAAAACACTCGGCGGCACCCTGCGTATTGCCCGCCTCCAGCGCAGCGGTTGCCGCCGCCACGGTGGCGCGGATGCCGTCGGCGGCATTCGGCGGCGGCGCTTCGGCATCGAGCAGAGAAAACAGCGTCGGTTCATACAGGGCCAGGGCGCGAACGCGCCGGGGCTGGCTGAGCGCGGCGATCAACGCCACCGCCGCGCCATAGGAATGCGCAACCAGGGCAAAGGGCTCGCCGGCGCGGGCAAACACCGGCTCGAGCAGGGCCACTTCGTCGCGTAGTGCAACCGCCCGCTCGTCTGGCCAGGCCGGACTCCGACCCGCCCCCAGCGAGTCGGCGGCCAGCACATGAAAGCTGGGCGCCAAGAGCTCCATCAACGCCCGCCACTGGCTTGACGTGCTGGCGTTCGAGTGCAGACAGACCACCCCGGGGCCGACACCGGCTTCGCGAAAGAACGGGATCAGTGGCTGCATGGCGAGTCCTCGGCAGGGGAAAGGACAAGGATTCAGTCTAGCGCGGGTTCTTACCGAGCGATAAAGGCCGAAGGCATCGTTTGGCTGGCCAAACAACGCCGTTGCCCGACCCAGCGATGCGAGATCGCCTCGGGTGGAAATGCCGTGGTGCGCGTGCCGCCGGGATGATTGATTGCCCGGTTGCACCGGCCACGAAAAAGCGGGCCGAAGCCCGCTTTCTGCTGTTGCTGTAACAGTGCCTACTTCAACCAGCCTGCCACGCGCTCGGGGTTGGCGGCGACCCAGTCCTTGGCGGCCTGCTCCGGCTTGGCGCCTTCGCTGACGGCCAGCATGACTGCGCCCACATCTTCGGCGCCCCAGGAGAACTTCTTGAGGAACGCGGCAGCTTCTGGAGCCTTGGCTTCCATACCCATGCTGGCCACGGTGTCGATGTGCTCGGCTTCACCGAAGACATTCTGCGGATCTTCGAGGAAGCGCAATTTCCACTTGGCGAACATCCAGTGCGGAATCCAGCCGGGAACCACGATGGCTTCGTTCTTCTTCTCGGCGCGGGCCAGGGCGATGGCCATGGCCGGGCCGGAACTCGGCATCAGTTTGAAGTCCAGTTTGTACTTCTCGATGGCTTCTTCTGTACGGCGCATCACGCCAGCGCCAGCGTCGATACCGGTGATCTTGCCGTCGTAGGCTTCCTTGTTCTTGTTCAGGTCTTCGATGCTCTTGGCTTCGACATAGTCGGGAACCACCAGGCCGATTTTCGCGCCTGCGTAGTTGGTGCCGAGGACCACCACCTTGTCTTTCATCTTGGTGAAGTACTCGCCGTGAGTGACCGGCAGCCAGGCGGAGAGGGTCGCGTCCAGGTCACCGCGGGCCACGCCTTGCCACATGATGGCAGGCTCGACCGCTTTCAGCTCGACCTTGTAGCCGAGGTTGCTCTTGAGGATTTCGCTGGCGACATGGGTGGTCGCGACGCTGTCGTCCCAGCCATTGACGTAGCCGATGGTCAGGGTAGGTTTTTCCGCCGCCATGGCAGTCGACATGCCCAGCGCGAGTGCGGCAACGCCAAGGCTTTTCAGGCAGAAGGTGGATAGTTTGCGCATAGATTTGATGCTCCATCAGTGAGAGTTGCAGTTCAACTGTGTTGCTGGCTCGTGCTGATTGCGGGTGTTGCGGTGCTCGGTGTGCGCCGGGCAGGCCACGAGTGGTCTGCCGGTGGTCATCCGCAAGGCAAAGCCGTAGGCAAGCCGGCTGCCTGGGGCATCCGGCTGGTACGCTGCGGTTGCGGCTTGCTACCTGGCCCGCCCGGTCGGTCCGGTCGGTCCGGGTGGGCCGGGATTGCGTTGTCGGCCTAGAGTCCGACGTGTTTCTTCACGGCGGCGATGCCATCCTGGCCGTCATAGGTGGTGACGCCTGCCAGCCACTTGTCCAGGGCCTCCGGGTTGGCCTTGATCCAGTTCCTGGCCACTTCTGTCGGGTCTTCTTTCTCCAGCACTTTTTCCATCAGCTGGCTTTCGATCTCGACGCTGAATTGCAGGTTGTTCAGCAGCTTGCCGACGTTGGGGCAGCGCGCTTCGTAATCCGGTGGTACCACGGTGTAGACCTTGGCCGCGCCGTAATCCGGGCCGAACACGTCATCGCCGCCGGACAGGTAGGTGATATCGAACTGGGTATTCATCGGGTGCGGTGCCCAGCCGAGGAACACTACCGGCTTGTTTTTCCTCACGGCGCGTTGCACCTGTACCAGCATGCCGGCTTCGCTGGACTCGACCATGCGGAAACTGCCCATGCCGAACTGGTCTTCTTTGATCATTTTTTCGATCAGCAGGTTGCCGTCGTTACCGGGCTCGATGCCGTAGATCTTGCCGTCGAGTTCCTTCTTGAACTTGGCGATGTCCTGGAAGCTTTTCAGGCCAGCCTCAGCCAGGTAGGTCGGCACGGCGAGGGTGTACTTAGCGCCTTCCAGGTTGGCGGTCGGCAGCACCTTGACGCCGTTGTCCTTGGTGAACGGCTCGATCACCGCGTCCATCGAGGGGGCCCAGTAGCCAAGGAACACATCGATCTGGCCCTTTTGCACGCCGGTGAAGGCAATCGGCACCGAGGCCATGATCTTGCGGGTCTGGTAGCCCAGGCCTTCGCTCAGGGTCATGGCCACGCCGGTGGTGGCGGCGATGTCGGCCCAGCCGATCTCGGCGAAGCGCACCTGTTTGCAGCTTTCCGGCTCTTGGGCCCAGGCGCTTTGCAGCAGCGCGCAGGACAGCAGGCCAACTCCAGCAATGGTTTTCAACTTGCTCATTTATGGCTCCCTCTGTGAACGGATAAGGTGAAAGTCTTACTGGCGCTGCAATTTCGCACTCACCCAGCTGATCAGGGTGGCGCGTTTCTCGCTTTGCTTGGTGCCGAAGCTTTCGGTAATGCGGTCGAGGATGATCGCCAGCAGTACCACGGCCATGCCGCTCTCGAAGCCTAGACCGATATCCAGACGCTGGATGCTCGCCAGCACGTCGTTACCCAGGCCGCCGGCGCCGACCATCGAGGCAATGATCACCATCGACAGGGCCATCATGATGGTCTGGTTGACCCCGGCCATGATCGACGGCATGGCGCTAGGCAGTTGCACCTTGAGTAGCAGCTGGGTCTTGCTGCAGCCGAAGGACTGACCGGCCTCGATGATTTCCTTGTTGACCTGGCGGATACCCAGGTTGGTCAGGCGCACCGCCGGCGGCATGGCGAAAATCACCGTGGCGATGATCCCCGGCACCCGGCCCAGGCCGAACAGCATGGCCGCCGGAATCAGGTAGACGAACGCCGGCATGGTCTGCATGAAGTCGAGAATGGGGCGGATGGTGGTCGCCACCCGCTCGCTCTTGGCCGCCCAGATGCCCAGGGGGATACCCAGCAAGAGGCTGATCAGCGTCGCGGAGAAGGTCAGGCCGAGGGTCACCACGGTCTGCTCCCAGAAGCCGGTGAGGACAATCAGGATGAAGGAGACGGCGGTAAAGGCGGCAAACCGGGCGCCGATGCGCCAGAGGCCGAGGCCGACGAAGATGGCGATCAGCAGCCACGCCGGCGGCAGCATGAGGATGGCCTCGATGCCTTCGGAAAACGAGCTGACCACGCCGCCGATGCTGTCGAAACCGTCGCTGTAGTTGTCCAGCAGGTGCTGCACGCCGTCGTTGACCCAGCTGCCCAGGTCGAGTTTTTTCTCACTCATGTCATTCTCCCTGCATGCGGGTCAGCAGGCGACCCTTGCTAATGGCGCCAGAGTATTGGCCGTTGCCACCGACAACCGGGATCGGACCTTCGTTGTCCACCAGGCGCTCGATCACTTTATCCAGCGGCATGTCTTCCGGCACCGGGGTGATCTGCTTCACCACGCTTTGGTCGAGTTTGCATGACTGACCACCTTCAACCAGCAGGGCGATCTTCTCCAGGCTGATGGATCCATAAAAACGGTTGTTCTCATCGACAATGAAGGCGTAATGCTTGTCCAGCTCCTGAAGCTTTTGCGAGACGACCTGGGCGTCCGGAGCAACGCCGTTGTGCACGAAGATCGGCACGCTATTCGCCATGAGCTGGCCGGCAGTGAGGTAGCGGTTGGTGTCGACGGTGTCGAAGAAGTTGCGCACATAATCATTGGCCGGGTTGTCGACCAGCTCTTGCGGTGTGCCGACCTGTACCAGCTTGCCGCCTTCCATGATGGCGATACGGTTGCCGATACGCATGGCCTCCTCGATGTCGTGGGAGACGAAGATGATGGTGCGGCGGTGTACTTTCTGCAGCTCGAGCAGCAAGTCCTGCATTTCGCGGCGCTTGAGCGGGTCGAGGGCGGAAAACGCCTCGTCCATGATCATCATCGAGGGATCGACGGCCAGGGCGCGGGCCAAGCCGACGCGCTGTTGCATGCCGCCGGAGAGTTCGTGGGGGTGCATCTGGGCGAAAGTCTCCAGCCCCACCTCCTTGAGGACCTCCATGGCGCGCTGTTCCCGCTCCTTGCGGCTTACCCCTGCCACTTCCAGGCCGAAGGCCGCATTGTCCAGCACGGTGCGTGAAGGCATCAGGGCGAAGGACTGGAACACCATGCTCATGTCGCGGCGACGCAGGCTGATGAGTTCCGCGTTGGACATCTTGGCGACGTTATGGCCGTCGATGAACACATCGCCGCCGGAAGGCTCAATCAGTCGGTTGATCAAACGAATCAGGGTAGATTTGCCGGAACCGGAAAGGCCCATGAGGACGAAAATTTCGCCTTCTTCGACACTGAACGACACATCGCTAACACCAATCACCGCGCCGGTTTCGGCGAGGACTTTTTCCTTGCTCCAGCCTTGCTTGCTCTGGGCGATGGCTTCTTGCGGTTTGTTGCCGAAAACCTTGTAGAGGTTTTTGACGACGATTTTTCCAGACTGCATGATGGGTGTTTCCCCTTCAGTAGACATCCAGATCAGCTACATGGAACCTGTCGCGCGCCATCGGGGCGTTCGTCAGGTGATGCCGACTGTTCTTGCCTGTGGGTGTGGGCGTGGTTTCGAGTGCTGGAAGGCCTTTTGCCGGGCGGCTGGCAGGGCGCTCAGGCACAGTCCATAACACAGGCCCGGACCCGCAGGGGTCATGGGCATTGCTAGAGTCAGTTGCTGAGTGAACCTTGTATTGCCGTACTGCAAACTGCTTTCCAAATCCTCTGGCAGCGTTGAGAAGCCCAATCCTTGGGAGTTCACATCTCGAACCGAGATGCGCGTACATCCGAAATTTTCTTGTTGGGCTGGCGCCCAAGTGTGGTGCCAGCGCTGTTCTGTTATTCGGTCCGGAGCGGTGGGCTCCGGTCTGCCATCTCCCTCGGGAGTTGGCAGCGACGTAATCGGCTGACTCAAAGATATAGCCTTCGAATCGCGGCAATTGTCGGTTTGCGACGCCGACGTATTGGGCGACGACATGGCGCTGGCCTATAAAACCTTAACAGAGTTATTTAGCCCCTGGCCAAGGCTGAAGCCCGCGCCATCCGTGGTTTTCAGCTATTGACATGAGTGTAGCCGCCGTATGCCGGGGGCTGTGGGAGAATGAAAAAAAATGAAATTCAGGGCATTTTTTTGTTGTCTGATGGCAAATCCGCCAGGCTGCCGTCGCGTCGGGTGACGCCTTCGAGCCATTGCGCGTGTACCTGCGGATGGGCCTGCAACCAGGCCTTGGCTTCGCGCCTGGGGGTGGTGTTCTGGTTGAGGATCGCCTCCATCAGGTCATTCTCCATCTGCAGGCTGAAGCGGATATTCTTGAATAGCCGGCCGAGGTTCGGGCATTGCGTCGCAAAACCCTTGCGCACCGTGGTATAGACGGTGGCGCCACCCAGGTTGGGGCCAAAGTAGTCATCGCCGCCAGTCAGGTAGCGCATGTTCAGCTGGTTGTTCATGGGGTGCGGTTCCCAGCCGAGGAACACCGCCCATTTATTCAGATGATCGGCGCGTTTGACATGCAAGATCATGTTCGACTCGCTGGACTCCACCAGTTCGAATCCGCCGAGGTCGAAGATGTTCTTGTCGATCATCTGCTGGATCAGCTGGTTGCCGCTGTTGCCCGGTTCGATGCCGTAGATCTTGTCGCCCAGTTGCTGGCGGAATTTGGCAATGTCGCGAAAGTCCTTGAGGCCGGCTTCGTGTGCGGCCTGATTGACCGCCAGGGTGTACTTGGCGCCCTCCAGATTGACCGTCAGCAGCTCCACCGAGCCGTCGTCCAGGTAGGGGCGGATGTCCTTCTCCGAACTGGGTAGCCAGGTGTCGAGGAACACGTCGATCTCGTTGTCGTGCAGCGCCTTGAAGGTCTCCGGCACCGACAGGCGCTTGACCTGGGAGCGGTAGCCCAGGTCGTTGAGCACCAGGCGGGTCACGGCGTTGGTGGTGATCAGGTCGGTCCAGCCGACGTCGGCCAGGCGCACCCGGTCGCAGGTGGCGGGGTCAGCGGCGTGGGCCAGCAGCGGGCTGCTCAGGGCCAGTGCCAGCAGGCAGTTCTGGGGTAATTTCATCGGCTTATCCAATAGCGGGTGACGGATCCCCCCTCGGGGTCGCAGGCCATGAACCTGGCGAGACGAACGGCTGCTGGCCGGCGCATGGGCGTCGGATCATTGCGCCGGGACTTGGTCGCTGCCTATGCGTCAGGTCGCTGACAGAACGCTGGTGTCGCATTTGGTCGTGGGGGAATGCAGGAGTCAGCTTACCGGCGATCCGGCGATCCGCCGTCCAACGGTGCGGCACAGGTGGCGCCACGTATCGCCGCGCCGAACCGCATCCCGTGCGCTGCTGTGCAGGCGAGGCGGCGGTTTCCATTCGGCCCCTCGATTGCCGATCTGACGGCTTTGGACACGAACGCGTCGGTGTGGGACTTCTGCGGTCTGCGCAAATCCCGATGATGGCCGCACAGCTGGAATGCGTGCAGGAGATTAATTGTGGCTATCAGTGTTTTCGACTTGTTCAAGATCGGTATCGGGCCTTCCAGCTCGCATACCGTCGGCCCGATGCGCGCTGCCGCGCTGTTTACTGGCGCGCTGCGCGAGCGTCATCAGCTTGAGCGCGTGCAGCGTGTGGAAGTGCGCCTGTATGGCTCGTTGTCGGCCACCGGCATCGGTCACGGCAGCGACACCGCGGTGATCATGGGCCTGATGGGCGACTGGCCGGATCAGATCGATCCGGCGAACATTGCGCCGCGCATTGAAGCACTGCACAGCAGCGGCACCTTGCAGCTGGACGGACGTTTGCCGATTGCCTTCGACTGGCAGCGCGACATGTTGCTGCTCGAAGAAAACCTGCCCTATCACCCCAATGCCATGACCCTGACGGCTTACGCGGCC
>NZ_JAWVXU010000022.1:0-69390 GCF_033723075.1 Pseudomonas sp. | reverse complement strand
CGACTCGACCAGAATGGCGCGATCAGCACCCAACGCCAGAGCGGTACGCAGCTGCTCTTGAGCGGCAGTCGGACCAATCGACACCACGACGATTTCGCTCGCCACGCCCTTTTCTTTCAGGCGTACCGCTTCTTCCACGGCAATTTCGCAGAAGGGATTCATCGACATCTTGACGTTGGCAAGATCAACGCCGGAGTTGTCCGCCTTGACGCGAACCTTGACGTTGTAGTCGACCACTCGTTTGATCGCGACTAGTACTTTCATGAAACAGTCCTCTTGATGAGTCAGGCGCTTTTCAGCAGTTCGGCGTAGGCCTGCAGATGATGGTCGTCGTCACCCAGCTGGTGGCTGAGCATGACCAGACGCTTGGCGTGGTGGGCCAGGTTGTATTCCCAGGTCATACCGATTCCGCCATGCAGCTGGATGGCCTGCTCGGCGATAAAACGCGCGGCGCGCACGACGATGAACTTGGCTGCGGCCAGGCGCTGAGTACGCTCCTCGCTATTGGCCTCATCCGCCACACAGGCGGCGAGAATGGCCATGGAGGTGGCCAGTTCCAGTTCGCCACGCATATCGGCCATGCGGTGCTGCAGGACCTGGAACTTGCCGATCGGCGCACCGAACTGCTTGCGCGTTTTCAGGTAGTCGAGGGTTAGGCGGAAGGCTTCTTCCATGCCCCCCACCGCCTCGGCGCACTGACCCGCGATGGCACGCCCCTGCTGATAGCGCAGCGCCGCCAGGGCGTTGCCCGGCTCGCCGAGCAGGCTGTCAGCGGTGACGAATACGTCGTCCAGCTGCAGATCGCAGGCACGCGGGCCATCGATGCAGGGGTAGTCGTGACGGGTCACGCCAGCACTGGCTGGATCAAGCAGAAACAGGCTGATGCCCTGCTCGTCCAGCGGGCTGCCCGCTGTACGTGCCGACATTAGAATCAGTCCGGCGCTGTGCCCGCCGATCACCACCACCTTGTGCCCGGACAGTTGCCAGCCGCCGTCCACGGCTTCGGCGCGGGCCTGCACGTCGTGCAACTGGTAGTGACTCTGGCTTTCCTCCAGGGCCACCGCTAGTTGCAATTCGCCACTGGCCACCTGGGGTAACAACGACTCGCGCTGCTGGTCGTTACCCAGTTGCTGCAGCAGGCCGGCGGCATGGATCTGCGAATGCAGGAATGGCTCCAGGCACAGGTTGCGGCCCAGCTCGGTCATGATCAGCAGGTTGTCCACGCCGCTGCCGCCGTAGCCGCCATGGGCCTCGGCGATCGGTACCGAGCACAGGCCCAGTTCGCCGAGCTGTTGCCAGAACGCCTGACTGAAACCTAACTCGCTGCGGTAGAACTGCTCGCGTTGTTCGAAGCTATAGCTGTCGCGAGCCAGACGGACCACGGTGTCTTGCAGCATCTGCTGCTCTTCGCTGAGTGTGAAGTCCATGCTCGGGCCTCCCTTAGAGTTCGAGAATCATCTTGGCGATGATGTTCTTCTGGATTTCGTTGGAGCCGCCGTAGATCGACAGCTTGCGCAGGTTGAAATACTGGCCGGCAGGGGCGGCACTGTAGTCGGTATGCAACAGCTCGCCGGCGTAGTCGAAGTCCAGCTCTTGCTCGACAAACGGCAGCGCATGGGCACCGAGCGACTTGCGCAGCAGGTGGCTGATGGCTTGGCGAATTTCCGAGCCCTTGATCTTCAGGATCGAGCTTTCCGCACCCGGCACCCCGCCGGCCTGGGCGGCGGCGAGGATGCGCAGGGTGCTCATCTCGATGGCCAGCAACTGGATTTCCACCTCGGCCACCTGGACGCGGAACAGCGGATCGTCGAGCAACGGACGGCCGCCCCGCAGCTCGCTTGCCGCGACCCGCTTGAGGTGGGCCAGGGCCGCCTTGGACTGGGCGATGCCAGCCTGACCGGTGCGCTCGTGGGTGAGCAGGTACTTGGCGCAGGTCCAGCCCTTGTTTTCCTCGAACACCCGGTTCTCCACCGGCACGCGCACGTTGTCGAAGAACACCTCGTTGACTTCGTGATCGCCATCCAGGGTGATGATCGGCCGCACCGTGATGCCGGGGCTGGCCATGTCGATCAGCAGGAAGGAGATGCCGCGCTGCTGCTGGGCCTCGGGATCGGTGCGTACCAGACAGAAAATCATGTTGGCGTGCTGGCCGAGGGTGGTCCAGGTCTTCTGGCCGTTGACGATGTAGTCATCGCCGTCGCGCACCGCACGGGTCTTCAGGCTGGCCAGGTCGGAGCCGGCACCTGGTTCGGAGTAGCCCTGGCACCACCAGTCCTCACCGGAGAGGATGCGCGGCAGGTAGTGATCCTTCTGCGCCTGGGTGCCGAACTTGATGATCACCGGGGCGACCATATTGACGCCGAAGGAGATCAGCCGGGGCGCGCCGAAGGTCGCACATTCTTCTTCGAAGATGTGCTTCTGCACCACGCTCCAGCCGGTACCGCCATGCTCCACCGGCCAGTTGGCGGCATACCAGCCACGCTTGGCCAAGATGCGCTGCCAGCGCAGGTGGTCGTCCTTGCTCAGGTGCTTGCCCAGGCGCACCTTGGCGGCGATGTCATCCGGCAGCGCAGTGCGGACGAAGGCACGCACCTCCTCGCGGAATTCGAGTTCGGCAGGGGTGTAATTGATGTCCATTACAGGTTCCTCGATAGGTGTGAAAACCGGCCGACTGCGGCCGGTTCAGCCTTGCTGATCCCACTCGGCAAAGGTCTTGCCCGCAGCGACCAGGCGCTCGAGCAAGGGGGCCGGTTGCCAGTTGGCACCGAAGCACCGGTGGTACTCGCGGATGCCGTGCAGCACCCTGTCCAGGCCGATCTGGTCGGCATAAAACATCGGCCCGCCACGATGGGCCGGGAAGCCGTAACCGGTGAGGAAGATCACGTCGATATCGCTGGCGCGCTGGGCGATGCCCTCTTCGAGAATCCGCGCGCCTTCGTTGATCAGCGCATACAGCGGGCGTTGCAGCAGGCTGTGCGGATCGATGTCCGACTGCGGGCGCGAGAACAGCTCGTCGAGTTCGGGATCAGGTTGCGGCGTGCGCGTACCATCCGGATACAGGTAGAAGCCGGCACCGCTCTTCTGTCCGAAGCGCCCGGCCGCACACAGGCGGTCGAGCAGGTTCGGCAGGCGTTGCCCGGCGCTCAGCGTGGCGCGCTGGCGTTGGCGCATGTGCTGCCAGATATCCAGCCCGGACATATCGAGCATGGCGAACGGCCCCATGGCCATGCCGAACTCGCGCAGAACGGCGTCCACCTGTTGCACGCTGGCCCCCTCTTCCACCAGCAGCTCGGCCTCGCGGATGTAGTGCAGGGCCATGCGGTTGCCGACGAAGCCATCGCAGACTCCGACCACCACGGCGATCTTCTTCAGGCGCTTGCCCAGTTGCATGGCGCTAGCCAGCACCGTAGCGCTGGTCTGCGCGCCGCGCACCACTTCCAGCAGGCGCATGACGTTGGCCGGGCTGAAGAAATGCAGGCCGACCACATCCTGCGGGCGGCGGGTGAAGGCGGCAATACGGTCGAGGTCGAGAGATGACGTATTGCTGGCCAGGATAGCGCCGGGCTTGCACGCCCGGCCCAGCGCCTCGAAGACCGTCTGCTTGGCGGCGATATCCTCGAATACCGCCTCGATGGCCAGATCCACCTCGGCCAGCGCGGCATAATCGGTCACGCCCTCGATCAGCGCCAGGCGCTGCTGCATGGCCTGCTCGCTCAGGCTGCCGCGCCGCACACTCTTGTCCAGAGTAGTGGCGGCCCGTTGCAGGGCCGTGGCCAGCTTGTCCGCGTCGAGCTCCAGCAGCTTCACCGGCAGCCCGGCACTGGCCAGACTCAGGGCGATGCCAACGCCCATGGTGCCGCCGCCGATCACCGCTACCGAGCTGATCGGGCGGGTTTCGACGGTGGTATCCAAGCCTTTGATCTTGCCTGCCTGCCGCTCGGCGAAAAACTTGTGCACCAGCGCCAGGCGCTGTGGCGATTGCAAGCACTCCTGAAACAGTTTGCGTTCGCGCTTGAGCCCTTCCGCCAACGGCAATACGGTTGCCGCTTCAATTGCCGCGATGCAGCGCAGGGGCGAGAACAGCCCGGGCAGCGAACGCTGGACTTCGCAGCGCTTGGCTTCCAGCAGGGCCGCGTTATCCACCCCGCAGGTCAAACAGGCAGCAGCTTCGCCGCTGCGTCGTGGGCCTGCGCCCTGGGCCAGCAGTTGCTCGGCGAATGCCAGACCTGCGGCCAGCAAGTCACCATCGAACAACTGGTCGACAATGCCTGTGCGCTCGGCCTCGGCGGCCGTAACCGGCTCACCGCCGACGATCATCTCCAGTGCCAAGGCCACCCCAGCCACTCGCGGCAGACGCTGGGTGCCGCCGGCCCCCGGCAACAAACCGAGCTTGACCTCGGGCAGGCCCAGGCGGGCATCGCGTCGGGCAATGCGATAGTGACAGGCCAGCGCGACCTCCAGTCCGCCGCCGAGCGCCGAACCGTGGATCACCGCCAGCGAAGGCTTGCTGAAATTCTCGATGGCCTGGGTCACGTCCGCCAGGAACGGCGCTTGCGGCGGCTTGCCGAATTCGCGGATATCGGCCCCGGCGATAAAAGTAGTGCCGGCGCAGAACAGCACCACGACCTTGATCCGGGCATCTGCCTCGGCAGCGGCGAAGGCCTCCAGCAGGCCGGCACGCACGGCCTGGCCCAAGGCATTGACCGGGGGGTTGTTGACGCGGATAACCGCCACGGCCCCTTCACGGGACAGTTGTACGGGAGAAGACATCTGACAGCTCCTACAAGCGCTTGCGCCTGCGTTTTATTGTTGTCGCGCTGCTGTGGCTCTGCTCTGAAGGAAAAGAGCCAGGGATCGCCGACCGACAGAGGTCAGCGGTGTTTCCATAGCGGCTGGCGTTTCTGCACGAAAGCCTGCATACCTTCCTTCTGGTCTTCGCTGGCGAAGCTGGCATGCAGCAGGCGACGCTCGAAATGCACGCCCTCGGCCAGGGTGGTTTCAAAGGCGCGGTCGACGGCCTCCTTGTTCAGCTTCACTGCCATGGCCGAATAGCCGGCGATCTGCCTGGCCACCTGCAGCGCCTCGTCGAGCAGGCTGGCCGCCGGCACCACGCGGCTGACCAAGCCGCTGCGCTCAGCTTCCTGCGCGTCCATCAAGCGCCCGGTCAGGCACAGATCCATTGCCTTGGCCTTGCCCACCGCGCGGGTCAGGCGCTGGGTGCCGCCGGCACCCGGCAAGGTACCGACCTTCACCTCCGGCTGACCGAAGCGGGCGTTGTCGGCGGCAATCACGAGGTCGCACATCATCGCCAGCTCGCAGCCACCGCCCAGCGCCAGCCCGGCCACCGCGGCAATCACCGGCTTGCGGCAGCGGGTCACCTCCTCCCAGTTGGCGGTCACGAAGTCTTCCAGGTAGACATCGGAGAAGCCCTTGAACTGCAACTCGGCGATATCGGCACCGGCGGCGAATGCCTTGTCGTTGCCGGTGATCACCATGGCGCGGATGCCGCTATCGCGCTCGAAGCCACGCAACGCATCGCCCAGTTCGCTCATCAAAGCGCCATTCAACGCGTTATGCACCGCCGGTCGGTTGAGCCGGACAAGGCCGACGCTCTCATGCCGTTCGATCAGGATGTTGTTGTAGGCCATGACATTCCCCACTGCTGCTTATCTGACGGTGGCGGAGCGCATCGGTCGTTGTCCGCCGGAACCCGGCCGTGCGGTCTGTCGATCGACTGCACGGCCCGGGCACTTGCTAGCGAGTCTATCCACAGAAAAAAATAAAGACAACATGTTGACATAATAAAAATCGAAGGCGTATCTTCATTCCATCGGAAAGGTCAGTCCATCGCCGACCAAAACAAAAAATACCTAGTGAAAGTGGTGCAAATCATGACAATAAGCACAAACATGCATGCGCAACGCCGCTCGGCCATGGTCGAGCTTGGCGCCTGGAATGACATGATCATTACAGATCATCTCGACCAGACCGTATCCAGCAGCCCTGACTCGGCCGCACTGATTGCCTACCGGGTGAGTGAAGATCAACGCACCACACTGAGCTACCGCGAACTCGACCGGATCGTCACTCGCATGGCAGCAGGCCTCGCAAGTCTCGGCGTGGAAAAAGCAGATGTAGTGTCATGCCAACTGCCCAACTGGTGGCAGATGACCGCCCTGCACCTGGCCTGTGTGCGCATCGGCGCCATCCTCAACCCACTGATGCCGATCTTCCGCGAGCGTGAGCTGACCTTCATGCTCGGCCACGCCCAGAGCCGCGTGCTGGTGATCCCGCACAGCTTCCGCGGCTTCAATTACGCGGCAATGGTGCAAGGAATGCGCAGTGAACTGCCCAACCTTGAGCATGTACTGGTGATTGGCGGCGACGACAGCGCCAACTGCTTCGAGCAGGTGCTGCTGGAGCAGCCCTGGGAAGAGCGTATCGACACCCGCGCGCTGTTCGCCGAACGCCGCCTGAACGGCGACGATGTGGTTCAGTTGCTCTACACCTCCGGCACCACCGGCGAGCCGAAAGGCGTACTGCACACCTCCAACACCCTGTTCAGCAACGTGCGCCCCTATGCCGAGCGCCTGCACCTGAACAGCGACGACATCATTTTCATGGCCTCGCCAATGGCGCACCAGACCGGCTTCCTCTATGGCCTGATGATGCCGATCTACCTGCAGACCACCGCTGTATTGCAGGACACCTGGGACCCGCTGTATGCGGTCAAGGTCGCGGCGGCGGAAAAGCCGACCTTCACCATGGCCTCCACGCCCTTCCTCGCCGACCTGATCGAGGTCGCGCCAAGCCATCGCGACGCACTCGCCTCGCTGCGCATCTTCGTCGCCGCCGGCGCACCCATTCCCGAAGCCCTGGTGGAGAAAGCCGGCAGCGCGGTGAGTGCACAGATCATCTCCGCCTGGGGCATGACCGAGAACGGCGCGGTGACCATGACCCGTCCCGAGGACGCCGCCGACCGCGCCATCCATACCGACGGTGTGGCGCTTCCTTATATGGAGGTGCAGGTAATCGACGATCACGGCCAGATCGTGGCCAACGGCACCGAGGGCAACCTGATGGTGCGCGGTGCCAGCCTGTTCGTCGGCTACCTCAAGCGCCCCGAACTGTACGGCGTGGATGACCACGGCTGGTTCGCCACCGGCGACCTGGCGCGCATGGATGAGCAGGGCTATATCCGCATCACCGGGCGCACCAAGGATGTGGTCATCCGCGGTGGCGAGAACGTGCCGGTGGTGGAGATCGAGAACCTGCTCTACAAGCACCCGGCAATCTCTGCGGTCGCACTGGTCGGTTGCCCGGATGATCGTCTCGGCGAGCGCGTCTGCGCCTACGTGACCCTGCACGAGGGCCATTCCAGCCTGACCCTGGAAGATTTGGTGGCCTTCCTGCTGGAGCAGCGCCTGACCAAGAACTACCTGCCGGAATACCTGGAAGTGCTGCCCGCCCTGCCGCGCACCCCGTCCGGGAAGATCCAGAAATTCAAGCTGCGCGAACAGGCCCAAAGCATCCGCCTGAATGGCAACAAACGCTAAGCGACACCTTCACCCCTTACCACACCAACACGATCAGAGGACTGCTGTATGAAAGGTCTAACTGGAAAAACCGTAATCATCACCGGCGGCGGCGGCGGCATCGGCCGCGCGGTCAGCCTGCGTTTCGCTGAAGAAGGCAGCCTGGTAGCCGTGCTCGACCGTGACGCCAATGCTGCGCAAACCACCGTCGACCTGATCAGCGAAGCCGGTGGCAAGGCCAAGGCTTATGCCGCCGACATCACCGACTACGCCGCCATCGTCGAAACCGTGGCGGCCATCGAAAACGACCTCGGCGTGCCGACCGTACTGGTCAACAACGCCGGCTTCGACCGCTTCATGCCCTTCCTCAAGACCGAACCGGCCATGTGGCAACAGCTGATCTCGATCAACCTGACCGGCGCCCTGAACATGCACCACGTGGTGCTGCCGAAGATCCTCGCCGCCGGTGGTGGCAAGGTGATCAACGTCGCCTCCGACGCCGCCCGCGTCGGCTCTTCCGGCGAAGCCGTGTACGCCGCCTGCAAGGCCGGCCTGGTCGGCCTGTCGAAAACCCTGGCCCGCGAACTGGCGACCAAGAACGTCAGCGTCAACGTGGTCTGCCCCGGCCCGACCGACACCGCCCTGCTGAAAAGCGTGGCGGACACTTCGAGCAACCCGGAAAAACTCCTGGAAGCCTTCAAGAACGCGGTACCGATGCGCCGCCTCGGCCAGCCGGAAGACTACCCAGGGATCATCGCCCTGCTCGCCAGCGACGACGCCAACTTCATCACCGGACAGGTTATTTCCGTGTCCGGCGGCCTGACCATGGCCGGCTAACCAGGAGAACCTCGATGAACTACGAAGACATTCTGTACACCGAAGTCGATGGTGTCGCCACCATCACCATCAACCGCCCGGATCGCTACAACGCCTTTCGCGGCCAGACCTGCATGGAGCTGCTGGACGCCTTCAACCGCGCCGGCTGGAACAAGCAAGTCGGCGTCATCGTGTTCACCGGCGCCGGCGACAAAGCGTTCTGTACCGGCGGTGATCAGGGTGCCCATGCCGGCCAGTACGACGGTCGCGGCATCATCGGCCTGCCGGTCGAGGAACTGCAGAGCCTGATCCGTGCGGTACCCAAGCCGGTGATCGCCCGCGTCAACGGTTTCGCCATCGGTGGCGGCCACGTGCTGCACGTGGTCTGCGACCTGAGCATCGCCTCCGACAAGGCCATCTTCGGCCAGGTCGGCCCGAAGGTCGGTTCGGTCGACCCAGGCTTCGGCACCGCCTACCTGTCGCGCGTGATCGGCGAGAAGCGCGCCCGCGAGATCTGGTACATGTGCCGCAAGTACACCGCCCAGCAGGCACTGGACTGGGGCCTGGTCAACTCCGTGGTCCCCCACGAAGAGCTGGATGCCGAAGTGCAGAAGTGGTGCGACGAGATCCTCGAGAAGAGTCCGACCGCCCTGTCCATCGCCAAGCGTTCGTTCAATGCCGACAGCGAGAACATCGCCGGCATCGGCGGCCTCGGCATGCAGGCCCTGAGCCTGTACTACGACACCGACGAAGCTAAGGAAGGCACCGCTGCGTTCAAGGAAAAACGCAAGCCGGACTTCCGCAAGTTCTACAAGTGATCCCGTTGTCGGCAGCCCACGCTGTCGGCGCGCCCCAGCCCAGGCTTGGAGAGAAACATGAATTTTGCATTCAATGAACAACAGAACGCCATTCGTGACAGCGTTGCGCGCTTCAGTGCCGATGTACTTGCGCCGGGTTATCGCAAACGCGATCGCGACGGCAACATCGAACGCTCGGTGATCCAGCAGATGGGCGAAATGGGTCTGCTCGGTGGCGAACTCGCGGAAGAATTCGGTGGCAGCGGCCTGGACTGCGTCACCGCCGGCATCATCATCGAAGAAATCTCCAAGGGTGACTTCAACGTCGGCTATATCCCGTTGCTGGCTTCGCTCAACGGCCAGATCATCGCCCAGCACGCCTCGCCGGAGCTGGCCACAGAGTGGCTGAGCGCAATCACCGCCGGGCAGAAAATCGTCTGCATCGCCCTGACCGAGCCCAGCGGTGGTTCCGACGCGGCCAGCCTGCGCCTGAAGGCCGAACGCAAAGGAGACGTCTATGCGCTGAACGGCGAGAAGACCTCGATCTCCATGGCCGACCAGGCCGACGTGGCCGTGGTCTTTGCCCGCACCGGCACCCAGGAGTCGCGAGCCAACGGCATCAGTGCCTTCCTGGTACCGATGACGTTGCCAGGCATCAGCACCACCCGTTTCGAAGACGCCGGCCAGCGCGCAATCGGCCGCGGTTCGATCTTCTTCGACAACGTGGAAGTACCCGTAAGCCATCGTCTGGGTGATGAGGGAAAAGGCTTCAAACAAGTGATGCAGGGCTTCGACTACAGCCGTGCACTGATCGGCCTGCAGTGCCTGGCGATAGCCCAGCAGTCGCTGGACGAAACCTGGCAGTGGCTGACCGAGCGTCAGGCCTTCGGCCAGAACCTCTCGGCCTTCCAGGGCCTGACCCATCCGCTGGCCGAATTGCAGACCTATGTACACGCCGCCCGCCTGCAGTGCTACTACGCGCTGTGGCTAAAGGACAACAAGTTGCCACACAATGCCGAGGCGGCGATGAATAAATGGTGGGGACCGAAGCTCGCGTTCGATGTGGTCAAGCAGTGCCTGTTGGCCCACGGCCATACCGGCTACGGCGAGGACCTGCCATTCTCCCAGCGCCTGCGCGATGTGCTTGGCCTGCAAATCGGCGACGGCACCGCACAGATCATGAAAAACATCATCGCCCGGGAATTCGTTCCCAAGTGACGCCTTGTTTACTCCGGCAGGCAGGGTGTTGTCATAACCTCGAGCGGCCTACCGGATCAACAAGGAATAGCAATGACCAACAACGAAACCAAGGGAATACCCAACCGCCTGTTCTTCAGACTGTTTCAGACGGGAAACACCCTGCAGCGGCAGGTACAGAACGAGATGGGTATCAGCACCGTGCAATGGGCGGTACTCGGTGCCCTGTCCCGCAGCGGATACGAACAGGGCATCTCGTTCAATGAGCTGACCGAGTACCTGGTGGTCAGCCGGCAGAGCCTGGATGGCGTACTCAAGCGTATGGAGCGCGACAACCATGTGGTGCGCATCCCCCATCCCGACGATGGCCGCGCGCGCCTGGTGCAACTGACGGACACCGGCAAGGCTTTTTGGGAATCGTTACAGGACAGGATTTATGAGTTCTACCAGCAGGGGTTGAAGGGCTTCAGTTTCGACGACAGCGTCAGCCTGCTGCACTTTCTCACCAAGCTGCATGTCGATTTGGCCAAGGTGTCCCTTGGCAACGGGCAGCCGGACAGGCCGGAAGAATAGCGAGCTCGACGCATCTTCCCTTCCTGCCTCCGCTCCCAGCGGTAAGGGTTTTACCCCATGTCATGTGGCATGGGCGCCGGTTAGATAAAAACAACTAACACCTGGCAGGAAGAGCATACCGATGAGCAATGTCATCCTCGAAACACGGGGATTGACCAAGGAGTTCAATGGCTTCACCGCCGTCGACTCGGTCGATCTTCAGGTACAAGAAGGGCATATCCATGCCCTGATCGGCCCCAATGGCGCCGGTAAATCCACGGTTTTCAACCTGTTGACCCACTTCCTGCCGGCCACCCGTGGCGAGGTGCTGTATCAGGGACAGGTGATCGGCAAGCTGCCGCCCAACCGGATCGCCCGGCTGGGGCTGGTGCGTTCCTTCCAGATCTCAGCGGTATTCGGCCAGATGAGCGTGCTGGAAAATGTGCGCGTGGCCCTGCAACGCCAGCTCGGCACCTCCTTCCATTTCTGGAAAGCGGCCAGCTCGCTTGATCACCTCAACCAGCGCGTCATGCAGCTGCTGGAAGCGGTCGACCTGCAGGACTTCGCCGCGCGCAAGACCGTCGAACTGCCCTACGGGCGCAAGCGCGCACTGGAACTGGCCACCACCCTCGCCCTGGATCCCAAGGTGATGCTGCTCGACGAGCCGACCCAGGGCATGGGCCACGAGGACGTCGAGCGGGTGGTCGAATTGATCCGCAAGGCCGCCGTCGGCCGCACCGTGCTGATGGTCGAACACAACCTGCACGTGGTCAGCAGCCTGTGCGACCGCATCACCGTGCTGGCGCGCGGCAGCGTCCTGGCCGAAGGCGACTACGCCACGGTGTCGGCCAACCCGCTGGTACGCGAGGCCTATATGGGCAAGGAGGTCGAGCATGTCTGACTTGCATACGCCGGCACCGGAACAGCTGCGCCTGTCCGACCTGCACGCCTTCTACGGCGAATCGCACATCCTCCACGGCGTCGACATGAAGGTGCATCGCGGCGAACTGGTGACCCTGCTCGGCCGCAACGGCTCCGGGCGCAGCACCATTCTCAAGTCGATCATGGGCATGGTCGGTCGGCGTACCGGCTCGATCATGATCAACGGCAAGGAGACCATCGGCCTGCCGCCCTTTCGCATCCCGCGCCTGGGTGCCGGCTACTGCCCGGAAGAGCGCGGCATCTTCGCCAGCCTGGATGTCGAGGAAAACCTGCTACTGCCGCCGACCGTGCGCAGCGGCGGCATGAGCCTCGACGAGATCTACGAAATGTTCCCCAACCTCTACGAGCGCCGCCGCAGCCAGGGCACCCGCCTGTCCGGCGGCGAGCAGCAGATGCTGGCCATGGCGCGCATCCTGCGCACCGGCGCCAACCTGCTGCTGCTCGACGAGATCACCGAAGGCTTGGCCCCGGTGATAGTGCAGAAGCTCGCCGAGGTGCTGCTCAAGCTCAAGGAGAAGAACCTGACGATCATTCTGGTCGAACAGAACTTCCGCTTCGCCGCGCCCCTGGCCGACCGCCACTACCTGATCGAGCACGGCCAGATCATCGAGGAAATCAGCGCCGCCGAACTGCCCGGGCAGATGGATCTGTTGCACCGACAGCTGGGCGTATAGCGCCACACCGGCAGCACAAAAAAACCAGTAACCGGCTTGTTTACCCCCAGGCCAGAGAGCCCCTTTGCGCCTGAAAATCCAAGAGAGCGAGAGTCATATGTGTAAAACAACAATAAAACCATTGATCGCAGCCCTGACTCTGATCGCCGCAGGCAGTGCCAGCGCCGAGATCAGCGACAAGGAAATCCGCATCGGCTACCTGGCCGACATGTCCGGCGCCTACCGCGACCTCGGTGGCCCCGGCGGCCTGGAAGCGCTGAACATGGCCATCGAAGACTTCGGCGGGGCGATCAACGGCAACAAGATCGTGGTGATCAGCGCCGACGATCGCAACAGCCCGGATGTCGGCGCCAACACCACCCGCGAGTGGATTGACCGGCGCAACGTCGACATGGTTGCGGGCCTGGTGTCCTCGGCGGTGACCATCGCCGTCACGCGCATCCTGGAAGAAAACAACAAGCTCGGCCTGGTATCGATTTCCGCGTCTTCTGCAATCACCAATGAATACTGCACCGCCAACCATATTCATTGGGTGTACGACACTTACGCCATGGCCAACGGTACCGCCAAGGCCATCGTTAAAGAGGGCGGCGACAAGTGGTTTATCCTCGCCGCCGACTATGCCTTCGGTCATGCCATGGAAGCCGACGTCGAGCGCACCGTCACCGAGGCCGGCGGCAAAGTGGTCGGCAAGACCCGTCACCCGCTGGCATCCAGCGACTTCTCGTCGTACATCCTGCAGGCTCAAAGCTCCGGGGCCAACACCATCGGCCTAGCTAACGCGGCGTCCGACACGGTCAACGCCATCACCACCGCCAAGCAGTTCGGCCTGACCGACTCGGGGCAAAACCTGGCCGGCCTGATGGTGTTCATTAACGACGTGCACGCCCTCGGCCTGGAAGCCACCCAAGGCCTGCAACTGACCACCGGCTGGTACTGGGACCAGAACGAGGAGAGCCGCACCTGGGCGCAGCGCTTCCACCAACGCACCCAGCGCATGCCGACCATGGTCCAGGCCGGCATCTACTCCAGCACCCGCCACTACCTAGAAGCGGTCAAGGCGGTCGGCAGCGACGAGGCGCAGGCGGTGCGCAAGCAGATGATCGCGACCCCGGTGAACGACATGTTCACCAAGAACGGCTACATCCGCGAGGACGGTCGCATGGTCTACGACATGTACCTGGCCCAGGTGAAGACGCCCGCTGAATCCACCGGCGAGTGGGACCTGTACAAGATCGTTCGCACTATCCCCGGTGAAGAAGCCTTCCGACCGCTCTCGGAAAGCAAATGCAAGCTGGTCAATAAGTCCTGACAACCGCTTGAGCGAGCTCGGATGCCACTGGGCATCCCGGCTAGCCACGGGATGGAGCACAGTATGAACCTGACATTCTTCGATATTCCGGCGGCCGCGCTGCTCGGCCAGCTGATGCTCGGCCTGATCAACGGCGCCTTCTACGCCCTGCTCAGCCTGGGCCTGGCGATCATCTTCGGCCTGCTCAAGGTGATCAACTTCGCCCATGGCGCGCAGTACATGCTCGGCGCCTTCCTAGCCCTGTTGCTGTTGCGTCACTTCGGCATCGACTACTGGACCGCGCTGCTACTGGTGCCGATCCTAGTGGGGCTTTTCGGCTGCGCCCTGGAACGCTTCCTGCTGCGTCCCATCGCCGGCGAAAGCCACCTCTACAGCCTGTTGCTGACCTTCGGCCTGGCCCTGATCATCCAGGGCCTGTTCACCAACCTGTACGGCAGCTCGGGCAACGCCTACCCGACCCCGGAGGCGCTGCGCGGCGCACTGAACCTCGGCTTTATGTACCTGCCGACCTACCGCGCCTGGGTCATAGTCGCGGCCCTGAGCGTCTGCCTCGCCGCCTGGCTGATCATCGAGAAGACCCGCCTCGGCGCCTACCTGCGCGCTGGCACCGAGAACCCGCAACTGATGCAGGCGTTCGGCATCAACATTCCCTTCCTGATCACCGTGACCTACGGCTTCGGCGTGGCCTTGGCGGCCTTCGCCGGGGTACTGGCCGCGCCGCTGTACAGCGTCTCGCCAGGCATGGGTGCCAATCTGCTGATCGTGGTGTTCGCCGTGGTGGTGATCGGCGGCATGGGCTCGATCGTCGGCGCGGTAGTCACCGGACTGGCCATGGGCCTGATCGAAGGACTGACCAAGGTGTTCTACCCGCAAGCGGCGACCACGGTGATCTTCCTGGTGATGGTGCTGGTATTGCTGATCAAACCCAACGGCCTGTTCGGCAAAGAGGCATGACCATGACCACGACCCACTTCCAAGATGCCCTGCAACGCTCGCGGCAACGCAAGCAGCTGTACCTGGGCCTGGCACTGCTGACCATCGCCCTGGTCGCGCCCTTCGTTGCCTACCCGATCTTCCTGATGAAACTGCTGTGCTTCGCCCTGTTCGCCTGCGCCTTCAACCTGCTGCTGGGCTATGTCGGCCTGCTGTCGTTCGGGCATGCCGCGTTTCTCGGCACCGGCGGCTATATCACCGGCTGGCTGCTGACCCGTTACAGCGGCCTGACGCCAGAGCTGGGCATCCTCGGCGGCACCTTCGCCGCCACCCTGCTCGGCTTGCTGTTCGGCGTGCTGGCGATTCGCCGTCAGGGCATCTATTTCGCCATGATCACCCTGGCGCTGGCGCAGATGACCTTCTTCATCTACCTGCAAGCGCCCTTCACCGGTGGCGAAAATGGCCTGCACGGCGTCCCTCGCGGCCAGTTGCTGGGACTGTTCGACCTGAAAAGCGATCTGGTCATGTACTACTTCGTGCTGGCGGTGTTCCTGTTCGGCTACCTGCTGATCCAGCGCACGGTCAACTCGCCGTTCGGCCAGATCCTGCGCGCCATCCGCGAGAACGAAGCGCGCGCGCTGTCGCTCGGCTACAACGTCAACGCCTACAAGCTGCTGGCCTTCGTCATCTCCGCCGGGCTGGCGGGATTGGCCGGCTCGACCAAGACCGTGGTGTTCCAGTTCGCCAGCCTCACCGACGCACACTGGCACATGTCCGGCGAGGTGATCCTGATGACCCTGCTCGGCGGTGTCGGCACTCTGCTCGGCCCAGTACTCGGTTCCAGCCTGGTGGTCTGGCTGCACCACGCCCTCGGCGGCAGCGTGCTGGGCAGTTGGATGAGCGTGATCCTCGGTAGCATCTTCGTGCTTTGCGTGCTGCTGTTTCGCGCCGGCATCGTCGGCTATCTGCAGAAATTCGTGCAACGCAACCTGCGTTGATCACATCCACCTCGGCAACTCCCAGCAACTGAGCGGCCCCTTTCGGTTCCCCGGCGACGGGGAGCCGGATTTTCGTGCCCGCCAAAAATAAGAAAAGCTATTTACCTAAAAATATAACTCACAAAAAATATGAAAAGTTTTTTATTGTTTAAATTCATCATGTTGAGAAAATTAGGTGCCTTGCTTTCGCGCCGAGCAACAACAATTTTATGTCATCATATTGATATTTATGGTCGAAAAAATTAGGCTTTCAACGTGCCTTGCAACTGCCGTCACGCGCCCCACAAGCCACGGCCATTCGCGGTACCAGAACCCTTTGTGAACCTCTCAACAAAAACAACTACAGGTAAACAACATGCTTCTTCCTCACCACCACAACCGCACGACCCCACGCCTGCTACTCCTGAGCGGCTGCCTATTGCCAGTGATCGCCCACGGCGAATTCGTCGAGGACAGCCAACTCACCCTGGAAACTCGCAATTTCTATATGAACCGTGACTTCCGCGATAACGTCGGCGGCAAGCACAAGGCCGAAGACTGGGGACAGGGCTTCATGCTGCGTTACAACTCGGGCTTTACCGAAGGCACGCTCGGCTTTGGCGTCGACGCGCTCGGCCTGCTCGGCGTCAAACTGGACTCGGGCCAAGGCACCAGCGGCACAGGAGCCCTGCAAGTGCAGAAGGATGGCGAAGTCTCCGACGAGTTCAGTTTCCTCGGTCTGACCGCCAAGGCAAGGTTCGCAGACAGCCTGCTGACCGTCGGCACCCATGCGCCGACCTTGCCGATCGCCTTTCGTAACGACACCCGCCTGCTGCCACAAACCTTCGAGGGTGCGCAACTGGTGTCCAAGGATGTTGACAAGCTGACCTTGACCGCAGGCCAATTCAGCGGCACCCGCCTGCGCGACTCGACAAACTACGAAGACATGAAAATGGTTGCCTTCGCCGAGGGTGGCGGACTGGCTGGCGGTGGCGCGGCCAGCGACCGCTTCAACTACGCTGGCGCCAGCTACACCCCGCTGCCCAACCTGACCGGCACTTATTTCTATGCTGAATTGGAAGACAACTACAACCAGCACTACGGCAACCTGATCCAAAGCCTGCCGCTGACCGAAGGCCTGACCCTGAAATCGGATATCCGCTACTTTGACAGCGACAAGGAAGGCAACACCACGGTCGACAACCGCAACCTCGGTGCCATGCTCACCCTCGCCTATCAGGGCCATGCGCTGGGCTTCGCCTATCAGGACCAGAGTGGCAAGACCGGCCAACCCTTCATCGGCGGCGGCACCGATCCCTGGGCACTGAACACCGTGACTTACCACCACTTCCTCCGCGCCAAGGAAGACTCCTGGCAACTGCGCTACGACTACAACTTCGCCGCGGCCGGCATTCCCGGCCTGACCCTGATGACCCGCTATGTCCGCGGCGACAACTTCACGATCGGCGGGGCCAACGCCAAAGAATGGGAACGCGACCTCGACCTGGGCTATGTCATCCAGAGCGGCCCGCTGAAGGACGTCAGCCTGCGCTGGCGCAACGTCGCCTACCGCGGCAGCCACACCACCGACATCGACGAGAATCGCCTGATAGTCGGCTATACCTTCAAATTTTGGTAATCCGCCGATAAACCACCGGGAGCGGGTCCTGCGACCCGCTCCCCCGCATGACATAGAGAATTCTGCCCATGCATGTAGATGCCGCCATCCGCTCACGCAAATCGGTTCGCCGTTTCCTGCCCCTGAGCATTCCCCGCCACGTGGTCGAGCACATTTTGCAAGTGGCCGCGCGGGCCCCCAGCGGCAACAACGTCCAGCCCTGGCATGTTCATGTAGTGAGCGGCCAAGCCAAGCAGGCGTTGTGCGCCGACCTCCACACCGCCGCGACAACCCAGGCCGAACAGCATAGCGCCGAGTACCACTACTACCCGGACAACTGGTTCGAGCCCTACCAGGGACGACGCCGAGCAGTCGGTTTCGATCTGTATGAAGCGCTTGGCATCGAACGCGACGACCTGCCCGCTCGCAATCAGCAGATGCTGCGCAACTACCAATTCTTCGACGCCCCGGTTGGCGTGCTGATCAGTCTCGATCGCAGGCTCAACACCGGCAGCTTCATGGATCTTGGCATGTTCATCCAGAACATTATGCTAGCCGCCCGCGGCCAAGGCCTGCATACCTGCGCTCAGGCGGCATTCGCCTGGTACCACCAGATCGTTCGGCGGCACGTACCGCTCGCCGACCACGACATCCTGGTATGCGGCATCGCCCTCGGTCACGAAGACCGCGAGGCCCCGGAAAACAGGATGGAAACGCCACGCGAACAGGTCGCCAACTTCGCCTCCTTTCACGGCTTCCATGAGCGGGAAGCAAGCCCGTCAACACTGGCTTGAGCAGCATGCCAAAGAGCACCATCAGAGATACCCCGCAGACTGAACAGGCCATCCGCGAAGCGGCGGTTCAACTGATCTCGAAGATCGGCTACGAATCGATGAGCCTGCGCCAGCTGGCTACCCAGGCCGGAGTGAATCCGGGCACCCTGTATCTCTACTACCAAGGCAAAAAGGAGTTGTTGGCCAGCCTGGTACTCGGCTACCTCGAAGAACTCTTGCACGCATGGCGACAATCCAAACCCATGCATTCCAGGGCCGACATGACACTACAGGCCTTCGTAGATTTCCACGTGCGCTACCACCTGCTCAGGAAAGAACAAGGTGTGCTTGGCAACATGGAACTGCGCAGTCTGGACAGCGAAGATCTGCAGATCGTCAGACAAGCACGCCGCGCTTATCTTCGCGAGATACAGGTCATCCTCGAACAGGGTATCGGTGAAGGACTGTTCGATTGCGACGAGCCAAAGCTACTCGCCCACATCCTGTTCAACACCCTGACCCACGCCTGTTCCTGGTACAAGGCCGACGGCCCCCTGAGTGCCGACGATATCGTAATCAAGTATTCGCAACTGGCATTGCGCATGGTGGGTTGCCGCATCCACCCCACTGCGAATCTTATTCGACTGACTTCCTGAACCTCAGGAAATGCCCACACGCGAGGAGTTCTCATGCAAGAAGTCGTCATCGTCGCCGCCACCCGCACCGCCGTCGGCAACTTCCAGGGTGCGCTGGCAAGTATTCCGGCCCCCGAATTGGGCGCTGCGGTGATCCGCCGCCTGCTGGAGCAAACCGGTCTGAACGGCGCCGAGGTCGACGAAGTGATCCTCGGCCAAGTGCTGACCGCAGGCAGCGGGCAGAACCCGGCACGCCAGGCGGCGATCCTCGCGGGCCGCCCCCATGCGGTACCGGCGCTGCCCCTGAACAAGGTCTGCCGCTCGGGCCTCAAGGCCCTGCACCTGGGTGCCCAGGCGATTCGCTGCGGCGATGCCGAGGTGATCATTGCCGGCGGCATGGAGAACATGAGTCTTGCGCCCTACGTCATGCCAGGCGCCCGTACCGGTCTACTCATAGGCCACGCCAAACTGGCCACAGCGTGATCAGCGGCGGCCTGTAGGACGTCTGCAACTGCTACTGCATGGGCATCACTGTTGAGAATCGGGTGGCCAAATACGCCATCAATCGCTAGGCGCAGGATACCTGCGCCGCCATTGAGGCTTTACCGAACCGCCAGCTAATCTTGCAACCGCAATAAATGGTCACCGGTGTATGCGCCAATATAAAGTTCGTCGCCCGCCTCAACCGCCACTGAAACACCAGCCAACACACCAGCGTCCGCCTTGAACAGCAGGTGTTTTTTTCACGCAGGGTGTCCACCTCCGACACCTGGAAAGTGCTCGAGCAATGCTCGATGCGCCCAGTCATGCACTTCTCAAAGACCGCCGCGTCAGTATTTCTTCTGAGTGGCAGTTTCGCGACCTTCTGCGGGAATGTTCTTCTGAGCGGCAGTTTCGCAATGTGGTGCAGGTTTCGGTGACCAGACCGCTCATTTCACTGACTCATGACCGGTGCCTTCAGATACCCAAGGGCTTGGCCCTTGGGGTGTTGCATAAACGTAAAGTCATGTTCACCTGAATATCCCCTTCAACGGAGATACTCAATGAGCATCATGACACCCGAAAGAATAGGCACGGCGATCTGGAGGCACCTGCTCTCTTGTAGCCTGTTAGTTCTGGCTGCAGCTTTAATAGTGACGGTAAGGGTGGCCTACCTGGAAATCAGACCCAACGATAACTCCAGCCAGTTGATCGAAATGGCATGCTGGCGAGTCGGTCTGCTGTTGGTTTTTCAATCGGCTCCACTGCTATGGGCTCGCTTCATCTACAAGGGCTACAAGCAAAATCTCATCTGTATTCCGCTATACCAAACCACAGCACTGCTACGAATGCCGCTGGCAATCTGGGCAGCTGGCTGCTTGCTGACGGCGGCTGTTTTTTGGCCGGTACTCCATGTCTAGGCGCCCAGACCTCACTGAATCATTCGGAAGAATCCAACGAAATACCAGCCGTAAGGAAAAACAAATGCTGCGAATAGCCGTTTTGACCACCCTTGCCCTGCTTATGTCCGGATGCGGCCTTATGCCCCGAACAGGCATACCTTCAGAGGCGCTGATGATTGCTGATGCCATGAGTGTTCCCGCAGCAGACATACCGAAAGCCAAATACACCGAAATGATGGCTCGCCGGAATGGCGCAGGCGATGGCAGAAATCTCGACAATACCGTGGCGGGTGCTGCCCAGCTGATGGCCTCTGGCGACCCTACGATGCTCCTGCTGAGCGGCTTCACGCCACGCAGCATCTCGGCAAACATCCAGTTTGTGGCCTGGGTTCCAGAAGACGTAGCTGCCACTGCGGATGAGGCCGTCAACATCAGCTCAAAGGCATTTATTGAAGCCAGTGCCAACGTGCACGCACGAAATGAGGAAGAACGGCAGAAGCTACTTGGGAACAAAGTGCGCTACATACTGGGCCAGCCCTATGGAGAAGGCAGCCCAGTGCACGCCTACGTGCAATTATTCGACTTGGTAGCGGATCACACCCCAAACCTGGTCGATGCACCACCCTTCATGAAAACCAAGCGCAAGGTATATGGACCGATCTTCATCGGTGCCTGGGGTGGGCATGCCAAGGCAGAGGATGTGCAAATGACGCTGAAAATGTCCGAGCAACTTCCTGCGTGGCTCTATATCTACAGCCCTGGCCTGGCAGGTGTCGCACCGCGGTCGATCATGAACCAAGGTAAGCAATACCTGTTTATCGAACCATAAGCGCTCGCCGGACAATTTACCTCTGGCTTGCACTCGCAGCGGTGGCCTCTCGCCACCGCTCAAGCCTTATTTCTATAAGGCCAGATAGACAATATGCAGAGCGCCTCGGAAGTGCTCCAGCAACTGGGCTTGCACTTTTCGAAAGCAAAGGAAACTGGAATCCGTAACCCAGACGGAGCCAGTCAATGAAATATCAAAATTCACTTCAACTCGACGCCATCCAACCAGCACATCTCGATGCTTGGGCAGATGTTTACTTCAAAGCACACATCGCGGAACTGCTCGCTATTTTGCTCTCAAAATTCCTGACGGCCCCAACGCACTACTTGGCTCAGGCCGGACAGGAAACTGCACTCACTGCTATTGCCAATGGCTATCGCCCCCTGCTCCCGGCACAAGCAACAGCCAGTCAGCGCATCCAGAAGCAGTGGCAGGATCAGGACAACGCTGTACGCGCAGAGCAATCCGCCCTCCAAGCTCGCGACCACTCATAAAACCATAGGGGAGAACGATATGAAACTGATCGCTGCGCTCATCATTCTAGGCCTTGGCTTGATGTATTGGTCTGTGAAGCTTAAACAGCAGAAGCGCGACCGCATTCATCGCGGCTGGCTAGGGCTACCTGTTGTCGACAAATACAATCAACGGAACCCACTCAGTCGCAACAGCCGAAATGGCAGCGCTTGCTGTTACTGCGGCTCTCGCAGCATCCGCCAGTTCGGTTTAGAGGCGCGTAATGATCAGCGCCGGGTACATGCCTGCAACCATTGCAATGCAAATCTCTATCGGACCTATCGCTAACCAGCGCAGGTGAAATATTCGCCGCAAAAAAATTGGAACGATAGATGACCAGTGTCTCTGGATTTGCGCAGGTAGTGCGCTCCGCCGGTAGCCATCACGACCAACACAGCTATCGGAAAAGAAAAAATAGTCAGCGAACATGCCGGGGGCGGCCAGCGGGCCTTTGAGCTTAATAACCCCCCCGCCCATACCTCGCTGGCGAGCTAACGGCAGTTTTGTATCTGACCCCATTTTGGGTATAGATAGGCCATACACCACGCAAAAAAATATTCAGCATATAGGCACCACCCGCTAATGAACTCAGGATGCCATCATGGATAAAATCGAGAAACCGCTTGTACAAATTGTTACCGGTTAGTGGTTTCGCCAAGACCTTCTGCAACCTGTATTCGGAATCACAACCGAGGCGGCACGGAAATATCGTGCTAATGGAATTTGGCTCGAGGGCAACCAGTGGCGCTGGGATCCAGCTCGCCGCATCGTATTCAGCCGCAAAGCCATTGAGGAGTGGATGCAGGAAGGCCCGCGGTGACGGAAAAACTTCCGAAGGGAATTGAGCTGAACGGTAACCAGTTGCGGATATCGTTCATGCTCAACGGCCAACGCTGCCGCGAACCCATAAGCGGCATCGCCAAGATCAACAAAGCCAGCATTGCCTACGCCGAGAATAAGCGTCGTACGATTATTATTGAAATAAAAGAGGGTCGTTTTGACTATGCAATGCATTTCCCAATGTCACCGCGCGCAGCAATATTCAGTGGTGTAGGCGGACCTGACATTAAAAGAACGGTGGCTCAAGGCATCGTTCGCTGGATGGAGATAATGCGCGCAAGGAAAGCCCCCAGCACCGTCATCAACTATGCCAGCAAGTCGAAACACGTTGATGCCAGGTTTGGTAAACGCCGGATCGTGGACATTAACAAAAGTGATCTAGAGCTATTCCAGGCCCACCTACTGAAGAGCGGCCTATCACCGAAAACAGTGAATGATATTTTCACGGTTGTGCGTGGCGTGTGGGCACACGCCTTTAGTGATGGGCTCCTGAAATCTAATCCACTTGATCGTATCTCCAACATCGAAGCTGACGACGAAAGCGAACACGCCGATCCCTTTACCCGTGATGAGATGGCACTTATAGAGAGTGCCGATCCTAAGCGAATTACGGATGTTCGGATGATCCTGTTCAATTGCTGGGTTGGATTATCGCTGTCAGAGCTAGTCGCGCTCGCCGCTGAGGATCTGAACCTAGAAGCGGGCGTGATCCATGTTCGCAGAGCGCTGGTTGTTGGGGAATACAAGGTACCGAAGGAGCGTTCGCGAACACGAATTGTGGAGTTGATTGATCCCGCGCTTGAACTGCTAAAGATGATAGTCAACGCGCAGACCAAGACGGAACCTGAAGAACTGCTCATAACCCAACGCGACAACATAACCAAGAAGAAAGAAGTGCTACATCTGCTTTTTCGAAACTCCGTCGGAGGCGCAGTCTGGAACGGGAAAACCGTCAGCAAGTGGTTCACTGCACACTTGAAGAAGGCAGGAGTAAGGCATCGTGGAGCCAATCAGTGCCGGCATACATTCGCCAGCCAGGCGCTCTCAAGCTACGTTCAAATCGAATGGGTGGCACGACAACTTGGGCACACTGACACGACGATGGTCAAGAAACACTACGGGCGCTGGATTCCAACGGACACTAAGAGCATGGCAAAAATGGTTTCGCAGATGATGGGGTTTAGGGAGGCCTAGACCGGAATGAAGCGGCCTGCAGTACGCAGTTTTTGCCCTGATTTTGTCCTAACCAGCACACCAGAAACACAAAAGCCCCTGAAGTCGTTATAGAAATCAGGGGCTTAGCGTTTACAAGTATGGCGGGAAGATAGGGATTTGAAGTAAACCAAGGGCGGTTGCAGGAGCTGAGTGCAACACGGTTATTGAATTGAAGTGGGTGCATCGTGCCGCATAGCCATGGCCTTTTGCATCACGTCACCCATCATTTCGATCGGACATTTGAAATCGAAGCGCTTACGGGGGCGCATATTCAGTTGCAAGACAATGGCATTTAACTGTTCTTGGCTGTGTCCCGACAAGTCCGTGCCCTTGGGCAGGTACTGACGGATCAGACCGTTGATGTTTTCGTTGCTGCCGCGCTGCCAGGGGCTGTGCGGGTCGCAGAAGTAAATTGCCACGCCGGTCTGCTGGGTGATTTCAGCATGCCGCGCCATCTCTCGGCCCTAGTCGTAGGTCACGCTCTTGCGCATCGACAGCGGCATGCCATTGAGCGCCGAACTGAAGCCCTCCATCGCTGATGGTTGCCGTCGCATCATTCATCTTCACCAGCATCAGGTAGCCACTGGTGCGCTCCACCAACGTGCCTACAGACGAGGCGTTGGCCTTACCCTTGATCAGGTCGCCTTCCCAATGCCCCGGCATCAGCCGGTCTTCGATCTCCGGCGGGCGCACATGAATGCTAACCATCTCAGGGATCTGGCCGCGCCGATCCACGCCGCCAGAGCGCGGTCTGCGCGTCGTCTTGCTTTGCCGCAGGCAGATGATCAGCTCCTTACGCAGTTCGCCGACCGGCAAGGCATAGATCGCGTTATAGATCGTCTCGCGGCAGACGTAGGCATCTCGGAGGCTGGGAATGTTCATGCTGCGCAGCTTGCCGGCAATCTGCTCGGGAGACAAACGCTCACGCAGCATATGGGCCACCAACTCGAAGCGCTCGCTACCCGGCAACAGCTTTCGCATTGGTCGACAAACCTGGCGGCGGGCCTGCATCTGCTGCTGGGCCACACGGGCCGAGTAGCCGCCGCAGGCGTCTCGATTGCGGCGCAGCTCCCGGCTGATGGTCGAAGGGGATCGGTTGATCAAGCAGGCAATCCTACGCAGGCTGAAGGCTTGGGCATGACCGAGTTGAATGGTGGCGCGCTCTTCAACGCTGAGTTCGGAATAAGACATAGGGGCAGCACCGTACCGGAAAGGTCAGGTGTTGCACTCAGTTTTTGCCGCCGCCTAACTTCTTAAATCCCTCGTTCTGGCGACCACGCCAAAAAAGCTCAATCGTCACAGCTTTTATTTGAAGAATCGTGAGTCCCCAGCAGCCCTTCGTGGCTCTTACAAACTGCCTTTTTCATCTTGCCAATAACCTGTACGCATAAGTCGCTGTGCGGCATTACACGACAAGCTAACACCGTGCCGGCAGCCAGCTCTTCCACACTGACATGCGCCCGGCTCATCGCCTTTGCCTCAAAAAAGCCCTCAATAACTTGCACCTTACAAACTCCACACCCGCCTCCACGGCAGCCTACTGGAATGCCACGACGGCCAAGACGAGCCATGCCATCCAGAACAGACTCCCGCTCATCGCAGGAATAGTACTCCCCGGTATCTTCGATTAAGACCTGATGTTTCATGGCTCGCTCTCACTTAGTGGAAGTGACTGTTGGCGAAAGTCCCAAGGCTTCTAAAGCGGCATTGGCACAAATCTCATCTTGTGCTTCGGTACCACCCGAGACGCCAATACCGCCGATACAGATGCCGTCAACCATGATGGGAACACCTCCACCAAGCACCACCAGACGCGGACGGCTGGTGATACCAATGCGCAATCGCTCATCGTCACCGATCTTGTCCATCCACTCCTTGGTTGCAAAGCCAAAACTGGCGGCGGTATAGGCCTTGTCGATTGCCAGCCCCTCGGAATGTAGAAAGGCTCCGCTCATGCGCAAATAGGCCAAGGTATTACCGTGGCGATCGACGACCGCCGCATTGACCTTGGCCCCCAGTCGCTCGGCGCGGCTTAGTGCCGACTCAACAGCAAGCGAAGCACCCACCCAGTTCAGGGTGGCTATTTCATCGCAATACAGTTCCTTGGTTTTCATCCGGCGGCTCCAAGCCTGGCGGCACGAGCACTGATCTCCTGCTCGCGTAGTACATCGGCACCAAGCCCTCCGATGGACCAGTCCTGCGGTTCTACGCGGATGCATCGGCCGCGCACGAAACTGCGATCAACCGCCAGGATGTCGACCAGCAACGTGGTGAACCCGGCCATCAGCTGCTGACGTTCGTCCAGCGGACGCCCTTCCAGCACGATGAAGTCAAAGTACGGCGCATGCAGACCGTTGGCGTTGGCAGTGTCGCCGGCCACGGCGAACTCATCCGCCGCATGCAGCGTGATAAATGCCCGTACTCGCTCCATGGGGGAGCGCAACACCTTGCTGTAAAGCTGCGAAGCGGCCTTGAGCAACCGAACTTTTTGCTCGGCAGAGCAATGGCCTTCCATAAGGTGGAAGTTCACGACTGGCATATTGGCGATCTCGCAAAATTTCTTGGTTTTATTACCTGACAGCTCGACTTGGATACACTCACGGCAAACCACGACGCCGACCGGAGTCCAGCATCAAGGTAGAGCCCGTCATTGCATCGGCCTCTGGCGCCAGCAACAGGCTCACCGCCCAGGCCACTTGCGCAGGTGTGGTGAATGCACCGATTGAGGACTCCGCACACATCTCCTGCAACACCGTCACTGCACTGACGCCACGCTGCCGACCACGGTCGGTAGCCACGCGGTGCAAGCGTTCGGTGTCCGCCGGCCCCGGAGCAATCAGGTGTGCGGTCACCCCGCGCGCGCCATAGGCCAAACTGAGCTGACGTACGGCATTGACCAGCGCCGCATTGGCAATTCCTGCAGATGCGGCATAGGCCGTTGGCTCAAAGCCGTAGTGGCCGCCGATCGCGACCAGCCGCGAGCCTTTCACCAGAAGCTCATCCACCGCCCGGGTCAGTCGCAACAAGCCGCCGACCTTGATATTCACTGCATCCACCAGAGCTGCAGTGGGCGCATCGAGAATGCCGCCGACTACCGCCACGCCGGGGCCATGGACAATCATCCGTACCGGCCTATCCAGTGCATTCCGAATCTGCGCAACCGAGTCATCACTGGCGATGTCGGCGACGCAGGGAATCAGACCGGGATGCAAACTGGCCAGCTCACTGAGTGCCGTCATGCTGCGCGCGACGGCTACGACATCCACGCCACTGGCACACAGACGGGCAACAATCTGTCGGCCAAAGGCGCCAGTTGCACCAACAACCACGGCCAACTCATTGTGCGTGCTCATCAACCACCCTCCGCTTCGAGTGATGGGCATGCAGCACATGCCCCCAGGGACGTTCAGCCGGGCAGCAGGATTCCGCGTTCCTTGGCCATAGTCAGGGCGGTGTCTTGAATCATGTCTTCCTGGCCACCGATCATTTTCTTGCGCCCCAGTTCGACCAGGATATCGCGAGCGGGAACACCAAATTGCAGGCTCGCGCGCTTGGCATGCAGCAGGAAAGTGGAGTAAACGCCGGCATATCCAAGTGTCAGCGACTCACGGTCAACCCGCACCATGTGCTCCATCATTGGCACGATGATGTCTTCGGCCACGTCCATCAGTTTGAACAGGTCGGTGCCGGTTTCGATGCCCATGCGTTCACACACGGCAGCGAAGACTTCCAGTGGGGTATTGCCGGCACCGGCGCCCAGTCCCGCGACCGAACCATCGATGCGACTGGCGCCCGCCTCGATCGCGGCAATCGAGTTGGCCACGCCCATGCCCAGGTTGTGGTGGCCGTGGAAGCCGATCTCGGTCTCGGGATTGAGTACATCACGCAAGGCACCAATACGGGCTTTTACATCCTCAGGCAGCATGTAGCCGGCCGAGTCGGTGACATACACCGTCTGCGCGCCGTAGGACTCCATCAGCTTTCCTTGTTTGGCGATACCGGCGGCATCGTTGAGGTGCGCCATCATCAGGAAACCGGAGGTATCCATGCCTAGCTTGCGAGCATAGGCAATATGCTGGGGTGAGGTGTCCGCCTCGGTACAGTGAGTGGCTACGTGCACGCTGCGGGCGCCGCAGTCGAATGCCGAGTGCAGCTCCTGCATGGTGCCGAGCCCCGGAATCAGCAGTACCGAAACCTTGGCCTGCCTCATCTTCGGTGCTACGGCGCTGATGTATTCCTCGTTGCTATGCGGGGCAAAACCGTGCTGCAACGAGTTGCCACCCAGACCACCACCATGGGTAACCTGAATGTAAGGCACACCGGCGTCATCCAGAGCGGTGGCGACCTTGACCATCTGCTCGACACTGATCTGCTCACGCTTGGCGTGCATGCCGTCACGCAGGCACATGTCATGCAGGATTACTTTGCGGCCCTTGAGGCTTGAACTGGTGGACTGGCTCATTACGCGACCTCCGGGGCTTTAAGCTGAATCGTGCCGGCGAGAATTTCCTCGGCAAACATTTCTGCGGTGCGGGTGGCGGCCGCGGTCATGATGTCCAGGTTGCCGGCATAGGTCGGCAGGTAGTCACCCAGGCCTGCCACTTCCATAAACACCGAAACTTTCTTGCCATCGAAAACCGGCCCGTTAACCAGGCGATAGCCCGGCACGTATTTCTGCACCTCAGTGATCATCTGCAGAATCGACTCGGTGATACGCACCCGATCCGGCTCGTCATCGGTCAGGCAATAGATGGTGTTACGCATCATCATCGGCGGCTCGGCCGGGTTGATGATGGCCAGCGCCTTGCCTTTGCGTGCCCCGCCGATTTTCTCGATGGCGCGCGAGGTGGTGTTGGTGAACTCATCCAGGTTGGCGCGGGTGCCAGGGCCGATCGACTTGGATGCCAGGCTGGCGACGATCTCGGCGTAGGCGACACTCTGAATGCGCGAGACGGCATTGACCACCGGGATGGTGGCCTGGCCGGCACAGGAGATCATGTTGACGTTCATCTCCAGCTTCTCTGCGTGTTCACGCAGGTTAACCGGAGGCACGCACAGCGGACCGATGGCCGCCGGGGTCAGGTCGATCATCAACACGCCCAGGGCGTTGAGCTTGCGGCTGTTCTCAGCATGCACATAGGCGCTGGTGGCATCGAACGCGATCTGGATGCCGTCGTCGAGGACGTGCGGCAACAGGCCGTCGACGCCCTCATGGGTGGTTTTCAAGCCCATTTCGCGGGCCCGCAGCAGCCCTTCGGACTCGGGGTCGATACCGACCATCCACACCGGCTCAAGCACCGGGCTGCGGAGGATCTTGTAGATCAGGTCGGTGCCGATGTTGCCGGAGCCGATGAGTGCGCATCTGATCTTTTTCATTGGACTTGTGCCTTCTGCTTCGCGGCGCGCTGTGCCATGTTTATGCCGGCGACGTAAAACTCATCGTGACCGTGTTCGGTGATGAGGATGCGTACTGTTTCTGCAGGGCATTCCAGACTGTTACAAACAGCCTCGGTGACCGCTGCCGCCACGCGGCTCTTCTGCTCGGAAGTACGGCCTTCGGCCATGTGCATTTCAATGATTGGCATTACTGCCTCCTCGGCTCTTGTTGTTATTCAACGAAGCGCATCGATACGCTGCCCAGTTCCTGGAAGCGCGCCACAATGCTGTCACCTGGTTTCACCGCAATGGCCTCGGTGATACCGCCGCTCATCACGAAGCTGCCGGCCGGCAATATCTCGCCCATCTCGGCCAGGATATTCACCAACATGGCAATGGCTTCGGCCGGATGGCCCATGACGGCCGCCGAGGCCCCCATGGCGACGATCTCGCCATTTTTCTCCATCACCACACCGAGGGTTTTGAGATCCAGATCCTCGGCATAACGGGCCCGGCCACCGCCGACGAACCTCGCGGAAGAGCCGTTGTCGGCAATCACGCTGGCCAGATCGAATTTGAAGCCGGAAAACCGCGAGTCGATGATTTCCACCGCCGGCAGCACGTAGTCGGTCGCCACCAGGACGTCAGCGGCGGTGCAGCCCGGCCCCTGCAGATCACTCTTCATGACGAAAGCCACTTCGCACTCAACCCGCGGGTGCACCAGGTCGGAGGTGGATATGGCCGAGTTTTCCGGACGGGCCATGCGATCGGTGAGAAAACCAATCGAGGGTACGCTGACGCCCATCTGCTGCATCTTGGCCTTGGAGGTCAGTCCGGCTTTCCAGCCGACCTGTTTGTGGCCCTGGGCGACGAAGCGCCGGCGCAGTTCGTTCTGCACTGCGTAGCCATCGGCGATGGTCATCTGCGGATATTCATTGGTCAGTTTGGGGATGGCGCAGGCGCGGGTCTGCGCCCCTTCAACGCGCTCGCACAAGCGCACGATGTCCTCGCGTGACAGTGTCAGGTTGCTGCTCATGCTGCGCTCCTCCCGGAAAACTTGACGCGGCAGCTACCAAGACCGCCGACGGTACAGACCAACTCATCGCCGCCCTGCACCGGAACCAGTGAAGACTGCGAACCGGAGAGAATCACTTCTCCAGCCTTGAACGGAATGCCCAGGACACCCAACGTATTGGCCAGCCAGGCCACGGCATTCGCCGGGGAACCCTGCACGGCGGCGCCCACCCCGGTGGAGAACAACTCGCCGTTCTTCTCCAGCACCATGCCCGCCAGGGTGATATCCAGCTTGCGTGGGTCGCCCTTGGTCTTGCCCAGCACGAACACACCGCAGGAGGCGTTGTCCGCCACGGTGTCCTGGATCTTGATCTGCCAGTCGGTAATGCGTGAGTCGACAATCTCGAAGCACGGCATCACGTAATCGGTTGCCCGGATCACGTCCATGGCAGTAATGCCGGGGCCCTTGAGGTCGTGCTTCAAGACAAAGGCCAGCTCGGCTTCGGCTTTCGGCTGAATCAACTGGCCAAGGTCGATGGTGTCGCCCTCCTGAAACACCATGGCCGAGGTGAGCATGCCGAAGTCAGGCTGATAGACGCCGAGAAAGTCCTGCACCGGCTTGCTGGTGGCACCGATCTTCTTGCCGACGATGGTTTCTCCAGCCGCCAAGCGACGCGCGACAAAGCATTCCTGGATGCGGTAGGCATCCTCGATGGTGATATCCGGCTCACGGGTGAGCAGTGGCGCCACGGCGCGGCACGAAACGAAAGCCTGGTAAAGCTCGTCGCCGTACTGCTCAATTTTTTGCTTGTCCATAATGGCCTCAGAGTTTCACGCAGATATTTCGGGTTTCGGTGTAGAACTCCAGCGAATGCACGCCGCCTTCGCGACCGATGCCGGACTGCTTGGAGCCGCCAAACGGGGTGCGCAGATCACGCAGGAACCAGCTGTTGATCCAGGTGATGCCGACGTCGATGCGCGACGCCATGCGATGGGCGCGGGCCAGATCAGTCGTCCAGATGGTGGTCGACAGGCCGTAATCGGTGGCGTTGGCCTTGTGCACCACTTCGTCTTCGCTATCGAATGGCGAGATGTGGCAGCACGGACCGAAGATTTCTTCTTGCACCACGGCGGCCGTTTCCGACAGGCCGGTCCAGATGGTCGGCTGTACCCAGGCGCCCTCGGCCAGATCCGCGGGCATGTCCGGCACACCGCCACCGGTCACCAGGGTGGCGCCCTCTTCCACTGCCTTGCGGTAGTAGGACAGTACTTTCTGCTTGTGCTCCTGGCTGATCAGCGGGCCGTAGTTGGCGTGATGATCATCGGGACGACCGTATTTGACCGCCTCCGCCTTGACCTTCAGCGCCTGCACGAAACGTTCGAAAATCGGTCGTTCGACATACACTCGCTCAGTGCCCAGGCACACCTGGCCGGAGTTGAGGAAGACCGAGCGCGAGAAACTCTCCACCGCCGCATCGAAGTCGGCATCGGCAAATACGATTCCGGCGTTCTTGCCGCCCAGCTCGAACGACACGTCACGCATGCCTTCGGACGCGGCTTTCATGATGGCTGCGCCGGTGCGGGTCTCGCCGGTAAAGGTGATCGCATCGACCCGCGGATGCTGGGTGACGAACTCGCCAGCGGAGTTGGGACCAAAGCCGTGCACCACGTTGTACACGCCCTTGGGGATGCCCACCGCGTTCATCACTTCGCCCAGCAGAGCCGCCGTTTGCGGCGACTCCTCGGACGGCTTGACCACCACGGTATTGCCGCAGGCCAGGGCCGGTCCGACCTTCCACGTCATCAGCATGAAAGGCGCATTCCACGGGCAGATCACACCGACCACCCCCTTGGGACGACGAATCGAGTAATTGAGGGCACCACGGCCATCAGGGGTGTCCATCTGGAAGGATTCGCTGGCGACGTTCTTGATCACGTCGGCAAACACTTTGAAGTTGGCCGCGCCGCGCGGGATGAACACATGCTTCATTACATGCTCAGGCTGGCCGGTGTCTGACATTTCGGCCTCGACAAAGTCGTCGAAGCGACGGGTGATTTCGTTGGCCACGCCGTAGAGCAGCTCGATGCGCTGATCGGTGGTGAGGCCGCCCCACTCGCCCTGCAGCGCATTACGCGCGGCACTGACGGCGGCATCGACCTCGCTGCGACCGGCCTCGCTCACCGAGCAGATGATGCTGTTATCCACCGGCGAACGCTTGTCGAAACGCTTGCCACTGGCGGCAGCGACAAACTCACCGGCGATGAAATTTTCAATCTGGCGCATGGGAACTCCGGGTTGTTGTTCTATGTGACTACCCGCTGCGCCTGCCCAGGCCAGCCGGTATTAGCCCCTGACAACAAGTCTAGAAAAGCCAATCAATACCGGCTAATACTTTATTTGGCCGAACAAGATACCTTTAAGGTATTAATAATGACGCAACGAAGTCAGGCGAAAGCAGCGCCCCGCTTATTCACAGGGGCGCTGACAGGTGCGTTCAGATTGCTTTGAACAATGGACTGCGAACCTGCTGGGCATCGGCTGCCGAGATGAACTTCTCGGTATAAATGTCGCGTTCAAACAAGCGCCCCTGCATCAGAGTGCTGATACAGGAATCGATCATCAGCGGCGGTCCGCACAGATAGGCCTTATGTCCCCTAAAGTCGTTATCGAAGTGCACCTTGGCCGCGTCATGCACAAAGCCGCGCAAGCCTTGCCAGTCCGAGCCTTCCGGCTCATGGGAGAGCGCAGGCACGTAATTGAAGTTCGGATGCTGCCGGGCCATGGCGAGGAAATCGTCGTGGTAATACAGCTCATCACGGTTACGCTGACCATAGATCAGCGTGATAGGCAGTTCAAAGCCTTCCGCCAGCAGATCCAGAATCATCGATCGTGGACTGGATAGCCCCGAGCCCCCCCCCATAAAAATCACCGGCACATGCGCCGATTTCTTCACGAAGAAGCGGCCATAGGGCCCGGTAATGTCGAGGCGCTCACCGACCTGCAGCTGTTCGTGTACATAACCGGTACCGCGTCCGCCGGGCACGACGCGAATGTTCAACTCGATTTCGCCGCTCGACGCAGGGGCGCTGGCAATCGAAAAGGCGCGACTGCCAATGCCGTCAGGCAACTGCAGGTTGATGTACTGGCCGGCCTGGAAGCGCATACCTGCTGCATCGTCGAGTTTGATCCAGACGCCCTTGATCGTCGGCGTCAGCGTGTCAATGCGACTGACGGTACCGGCGAAATCACGTACCGGCAGGTTCTCGGCATCCGGGTCTTCGTCGATTTCCGCCTCGATCACCAGATCGCTCTCGGCAGTGGCGCAGCAGGCCAGGCACTTCTTCTCTTCCCGCTCAAAATCCATCAGGGCAAAGCTGGAGGCCTCGCCCTGTTCGATCTCGCCATCCACAACCTGAATCTTGCAGGTCGCGCACAGGCCGTGGCAGCAGGCGTGGGGCAAATAGATGCCAGCCCGCAGGGCAGCGTCGAGAATTGTCTGGCCTTCTTCAATCTCGATGGTCTGACCCAGCGGTTCAATCGTCAGTTCGTAACTCATGGCCCGCCCCTCAGCTAACCGCACATATGGTGTTGAGGCCAGGCGTTTTGAAGCGCAACTGGTCTTTATGGCTGATGCCATTGGCTACCAGACTGGCTTCGAAGTTCGGTACCCAGGGCTGGTTGCCCTTGAGCCACTGAACTTCCTGCCAGTCGATCGCGGCGGCATCCGGATCTGCTTGCAGCAGCGGTTTGAGGGCCGTTTCAAGCAACTCGGCAAAGGTGGCCAGCGGCGCCAGGCACAGCAGGAACGGCGCAGCAAACAGCAGGTGGTGATCCCAACTGGCGTAAACCAGTTGCTTGCCGTTGAAGTTCTCAACGCGATCACGGGCAACGCCTACATACTCTTTAAGGGCGACTACAGGCATGGTGTTCTCCTTGTTATTGTGTCGGGGCTTGGCCGCTGCTACCAACGACCTCGCCCGTCAGAGTCTTACTGGTTGGACGTTGCCATCCCGCGCCACATCTCGAAATTGCGGCGGTCCTGGGAGTCGGAAAAGTCCCCGTTGTCCTGGCCATCTTTCAGCGACACCCAATCCATCCAGGCGCCCAGGTCGCCATTGGTCGGTTCCTGGAACAGCGCCGGCATTGGTAGCCAAGCCTGGATATATTTCTCAGGCTCGTTATCGAAGATGCTCATGCAGTGATCAGAGCAGAAGTGATACTTGTCGCCTTTGTATTCCACTTCACGATGGCAAATCAGGGTCGGGTCGTCCGGCTCGGTAAATACCGTCGGCAACTGACAGCACTGGCACAACTTGGCCAGGCCGTAGTTCTTGAACGGCGTACCCGCCGCTTCAAGCTTCTTGATGTGCTCCCAACGCGGGCGGTAGTACTTGTCGAATGTCGTGGGGTACTTGGCTGACAGCCATTGCAAGTCCTCATCCGAGGGAATCCATGCATGGAACGAGGTACCAAAGCTCCATTGGTAAAGACCCAGCATGAACTGATGCGACATATGGTCGATGCCTGCTTCGGCGTCCTCCCAGCCCTTCGGCGGACGAATACCGTAGCGCGCCAGATCCTTGAACAGCGCACCACCGTTCTCGGCACCATAGATTTCCCACGCCTCGCGCCATGACATGACGCGCTTGGGCAGCATGTAATCCATCATGGTGCTGACCAGACCCAGCACCCGGAAGCCACGCCAGAACCACTTGTCGACCCAGCCCTGAACAATCGGCAGGTTGTCCGGATCCTGCTCAAGCATGAACTTGATGCATTCCAGACCGAGCGTCATGTGCCGTGCTTCATCCGACTGCGCCGAGAAGCCAAAGGTAACGGTGGCCATGTCGCCGTTGTAAGCCGCGCCGGACATGAACGGCACAAACAGCAGGTTGGTCAGCACGTACTCGAACGAAAAACCGATGGCGATCATGAACTCGAACGGGCCGGCAGACATCGCATCGTCAAAGAACGAACGGGCTACCGAGGTGTACCAGATGCGGTCGCGCTGATCGGCAAAGGCATGGAAGCCGTTGTAGAACTTGTTGTAGTTGGACAGCGCATGGATCTGCGTCTGCGCATGGCGAAGCTCATCGATCGCCTGCATCTGGCAGGCCACTTGCGTACCGACCCCACGGAACTCGCGGCCGGCACGGGCAAAGCCTTTGTGCGCGGCATACTCAGCGGGGCTGATGGCCTGCAGGAAGATCTTCAGCGCCGACAGATAGCGCGCATCGGTGATATTCAGGTGGCCGTTGTTCTGCGCGTGGGCATCGATGATGGCGTAGAACTTGCGCTCCTTTTCTGCCTGATATTTCCAGTAGACATCCATGGTCAAGCGGAAAGGATCTTCCCACTTATTCCAGTCATGGATCTTCAGCCCTTCGTAGGCGACGTAGGGAAAGATTTCTTCTTCGGTGCGATACGACGGTTCCCAAGACAGGTCACGCGTCAGCAGGCGGTACTTGTCTTTCGCGTTCATCTTTTTGTTAGCGGTTTTCATGTCCATGCCAAATAGCCTCGCTTAGTTGCCCCAGGTCAGGGTCAAGGAGTCTTCGTCTTCAACGACATTGCCGGAGAGCGTAATCAGATTGATATTCAGCTCTTGCATGTCGAAACTGCGGCCCAGTTGTTCTTCAATGGTTTCTCGGCGAATGACCAGACGGCCAGGCGCATTGATCTTGACCATTGCCGGTTCACGATTGACTACCGCCTCGGGGTTATCCATTTCAATCGCCTCAATAATCGGGCGAGTTTCTTCATTGGTTTGCAGCGCAATAAATACAGTTGACATAGAAACCTCTCAGACCACGACGCCGGTTTTATCGAGGCGGGCCTTGAAGGCTGCCAATTGTTCGCCCATCACGTCATCCGCCTGCCCGGCAAATACCTGTTCGATCACTGGCAGCAAAGCGGCTGCGGCGCGATCACGCCAAGCGGTGGTCCAGACCTGCAATTGCTCGCGATTTTGCTCGGACTCGGCAGCAGCGACCTTCATCACTGCATCGACCCACTTGCGGGTTTCATCGAACCAGTCGCTCATGAACTGCGACAGCATGGCTACCACCGAGCCACCATTGGCCGCGAACTGGTCATCGACAATGCGCTCATACACCAGTGGATACAGCAGGCCGTCCAAGGCCACGTTCTGCGCTACAAACAGCTCGAACGGATCGCGTACCACCAGGCAATCCTCGGTGTAGCGACGCAGTCCCTGCCAGGCATCACCGTCCATCCAGGCGGCCTTGCCGTCCTCCAGTGCTTCGGTGCCGCCGAGCAGCAGACCGATGCGCGACAGGTATTGGGCGGTGCCCAGGTTATCCATTGCGTGGTACATGCACGGCTGGGTAAACACCGTGCCGTAGCCATAGCTACAGATAAAGGTATTGTTCAGGTTGGCGCCCCAGGCGGCATGGCGCAGCGGCACCAGCAGATCGAGCGCGCGGCGGCGCAGGTCATCCGGCAGCATGTCGGCCAAGCCACGGGTTTCGACGAAGCTGAAGTTGGCTTCCGTGTTTTCCTGCTGACGGGCACGGGCCAGGGTGTAGGTGCTGTAGTAGAACTGGCGCGGATCTTTCAGGGCATACCAGTCATTCATCACGATCTTGGTAATGCTGGCGTCGTAGAGCGCCTGATCCGGGTCCCAGGTCGGTCGGTAGTGCAAGTTTTCCACCGGTTGGATGTCATAGCTGCCTTCCTGATAGCGCGAGGACGGTTTGTCACCAAAACGACGAGCCAAATGGTCAAACGTCTGCCGCAAGGGCTGGATGCTGACCGTACGAAGATCGATGTGCATGTATATCTCCCACCGGCGCCTCACCTAGGATGAAGCGCCCAATTCGATTAGTTTTTGAAACGAACCTGTGTGGCATCCGCCAGGCGCCAGTTCCATTGCGCCGCCTCATCCTCGTCGCCTACCTCAGGCAGTGCGGGCATCAGCTCAGCCTGGTTGGCGCTACAGAACTCGGAGAAGGCTTCGTGTGTCAGGATCATCTCGACAAACAACTCGGGTTCGCCGATGGCGAAGTCGAACTCGACAAAGTTGCTGCCACGGCTGCCGGTGACCCGCACAAAACGCTTATCCGTATCCAGATCGGCCGGCTGCATGTCCAGTGACTCATCAGGCAAACTCATGGGAGCCCCCTCAGGTCACTACAGTCAGGAAGGTTTCGTGCAGCTTGCGCTGCGGGTAGTCGAGGCCCTGGGCAAAGTTGTCATAAGTCCAAGTCAGCGGTTCGTAGTCCGGATAAGGGTGGTAGCCGCCCATGAAGGTTTCAAAACGGTTACCAGATGGATCCCATGCGTAGATGGTGCAGCCGCGGGTCACGCCGTGGCGGGTAGGGCCGATATCCACGTTCACTTCGTTCATCGACATGATGTCGCCGGCGCGCAACACCTGCTCCCAGGACTCGAGCAGGAACGAGCAGTGGTGAAACTTGCCCTTCTCCGGGTATTCGACGAAGGCGATGTCGTGAACCTTGTGCGAGCACGACAACCAGATGCCGACGTCACTGTCACCCTCCGGGCTGAGCACACGCTCGACCAGGTAGAAGCCCAGGACTTCGGTGAAGATTTTCTGTACTTCGGCGATATTCGGGCCGTACAGCAGGCAGTGGTCCAGCTGTACAGGGGCGATGCCATGCTCGCGCTGGGCATTCCACGGTGCCGGGTTGACCGTGGGAATACCGTTACCGATGCAAGTTTTCTCTGCATACAGCTCGATCAGATGGCCTGACGGTAACTCGAAGCGCACCCGCTCGCCGGTTTCCAGCATCTCGCCGGCAGGAATACGGGTAGTGACCAGACCGTAGGCCTGCAGGTCGGCGTCGAGTTTTTCCAGGGTAGCCTTGTCCAGCACCTTGAAACCAAAGAAGTCGATGCCGGCGGTATCCGCCTCACGGATCACATAGCAGTTGTGATCGCGCTCGTCCCAGCATTTGAAATACACCCGGCCCTGGTCGTCGCGCCCGGTTTCCACCAGACCCAGAACGTTGCGGTAAAAATGGATGCCTTCTTCAAGGTTCAACACGCGTACCTGGGCATGCCCTGGACGCAATACACCTGTCATCGCCATTTGTTGTCTCCATTATTGGCTGGATGAGGTTGGCTCTACGCAGGCCCTAGTGGGCTGGCGACAAGCCGGGTTTGTAGCCTCAACCTAACAATGCAGAGATGATGCCAACAGCGATAAACCATTGAATTAGTTGATTTTATATAAATTAATAGCCCTCAGAACCCGACCGCTCGCATGACGCTTCTGTCCATCGCCCCTGCCAGCCTTACAAAAACGTAAGGCTGGCCATCGACAAAACGTCATAACGAGCAGCACAGAGCGCCTGCGCGCAAACCAATGGCGAGAAATACGGGTTAAATGGGTAGAAAAAATGCGTCGAGCGATGCACTTTGAATTAAGCGGTGCAGCAATCAACCATTCCACAAGCCTATACACGGATCGAATCAGAATGGCGCATTGGCTGCGAGCCCAAAGGATCGGTACTCTACGTTTTTGTCACGCGTCATGCGGCGGCGCTTCGTCCGCCCCCTGGGTCTGCTTGACGCGGTACGCCAACTGCCGGCGAGTGATGCCGAGCAGGCGCGCAGCATGGGTAAGATTGCCATGCGCCCGCGCCACGGCGAGCTGCAACAGGCGCGCCTCGTGGACCTGCAGGTCGAAACCGTCTTCCAGCAAGGTTTCGTAAAGCCGATCTTTCTTCGCCTCATCGGCGTTGCCCACTCTGCCCTCGCGGTCGATCACTGCCCCGAGAGCAGTTACCGGGGCCACCCCGGGGAACAAGTGTTCCACTTCAATTTGCCCGCCGGACGGCACCAGCAACACTGCGCGTTCCACCAGGTTTTCCAGTTCGCGGACGTTACCCGGCCAGTCATAGGCCATCAGGCCCTGCATGGCCAAATCGCTGATGCCTTGGATAGTCTTGTGGTACAGCGGTGCGTATTTTTCGGTCAATACCGAGGCCAGCACCGGAATATCCGACTTGCGCTTGCGCAACGGCGGAATTTCCAATGGGTAGGTGGCCAGGCGGTAGTAGAGGTCGGCGCGAAAACGACCTTCGGCAATCGCCTGCTGCAAATTGACGTTAGTCGCCGCCACCAGGCGCACATTGACCTTACGCAACTTGTCATCGCCCAGACGCTCGACTTCGCCAGTTTGCAAGACGCGCAACAGCTTGACCTGGGCCGCAGATGATAGCTCGCCCAGCTCATCCAGAAACAGCGTGCCCCCATCGGCACGCTCGAACCTGCCGGGGCGTGAAGTCTGCGCCCCGGTGTAGGCACCCTTTTGCACGCCGAACAGTTCTGACTCGATCAGATCGTTGGGAATCGCTGCGCAATTGACGGCGACGAAAGGCTTGTCGGCACGATCGCTATTTTCGTGCAGCCACTGGGCAAACACTTCCTTGCCGACACCGGTTTCGCCGAGCAGCAACACTGTTATAGGGCTGTTGGCGGCCTTACTGAGCAGACTGAAGGCGGCGCTGAAAGCCGGCGAGCTGCCCACCAGCTTGCCCGGCGGACGCTGTTCACGTTGACGCCCGCGCAACTGCCATAACTCATCTTGCAACTGCTCGAAAGAGGTTTCCTTATCTTCGGGCGGCAGACAATACTCAAGGAAGGCTTTATCGTCCCAGGCCTCGAGTGGCCGCCCTTCCAGCATGCAACTGGACGCACCACAACACACGCACTGGGTTTCACGAAAGATGATGACGCGCTTGAAGAAGCGGGTGACATAACCCGAGGCATAACCTGCCAAGTTCCAACAGGCCGTCTCATCGCTGACGCCGAACAACTGCAGATGGGACTCCGCTTCCCAAGAATTGTCGCAGTTTACGGTGCCAAAAAAACTGCCTTTTTCCCAGTCTATTTTTGCTTCGATAATAGTAGAACGCACCAAGCCCTCGAACGCGTGCAGCTCTGGTCCGATCTTGAACACGTCGTAGATGTCACCCTCGCCGTAGAGTTTCTGCGCGAGATCAGCATCATGCTGGCCGGCCGCAAAACCCATGCGAAACAGCAGCCCCTTGGCACGCTTGGGCCCAAGAGACTCAAACAGTTCTTGGCGCAAAGCGCCGAAAGCCTTGGCGTGCATCAGCAGCATGCGGTTCTCGTCGAGCCAGATTTGCCCGCTCTCGATATTGAAGCGCAGTCTTGAACGCAAATTGAAGCGTTCGACCAAGGGTTGCTCTGCCATTGAGATTCCTAAAGCCTGGCTAAATATGAGCCCGTCGAACGGCGGGCTCATCGGGCCCAGCCGAGTCGCTAGCATTTATTGTTGTATGAGCAATTTGAAGCCTTTGCTACATGAGCTTTAGTCTATGCAGTCAGCGCGACACATGCTTCCTTGACATGATGGTAGGCCTCGCGAACCAGCGGCGCCGCGCGCTCACGCACCTGCTCAAGCCTACCGCCCTGGGCTGCACTGAGCAAATCGTCACGAATGTTCCTATATGCGTCCAGCGCATGACGCAGACGGGACAAATGGGCTTTACGCACCTCGTCCAGCGCATCGGCATCGCTCTGGGCATGCCCCAGCAGCCGATCGATCTCACGGTCAAGGGCATGGATGCGCTGAATGTGCGGCAGCATCTGCTCCGTGGCACGGGCGTTTAACACCATGATGTTGTGGGCCCGAGTTTCTTCAATAACTTCCAGCATGGAAGCCACCCCATCGCGACTGACATCGATCTGGCTGGCCAGACTTTTCAGGTCTACCAGCCCCAGCATCAAGGCGCGCAAACCGGCATTGCAGTCGTTGACCTTGCTATCCAGCTCCCCGGCAAGATGGGCCACCACGCTGGAGTCCTCTAGCACTTTGCTGGCATTTTGCGTCTCGCTACTGGCCCGCGCGGCAATCTCCTGCACTGAATGCAGCGTGCTGTGCGACGTCGTGGCAATGCCGTTCAACACCGCCGAGGCCTGGGTCGCGCGCGCCACACCATCCGCCGCACCTTGGCGGGTGTGTGCCAAGCGCTGATCAAGGCGATCAATGCCCTGACCGATCAGGGAAATAATGTCTCCAACACTGAGGGTGGCGCTGCCGGTGCTTTCGGCCAGCTTGCGCACCTCATCGGCGACCACGCTGAAACCGCGCCCTTGATCGCCAGCGCGCGCAGCCTCAATGGCAGCATTCAGAGCCAGCAGATTGGTCTGCCCGGCAATGCCCCGGATGATCGCAACGATCTCACCGATACGTGCCACTTGCTGTCGCACGCTGTCGAACTCTTCGGCCACCGAGGCCACTACCACCGAGAGATCCACCATATCACTGGCGACCTGCTGCACCTGCTCACCACCGGCGCTGACCTGATCGCGCGCGCTGATACTGGCATCTGCCAACGCCAGGGCTTCACTTGAGGTAATCCGTGCACGCTCGGCCATGGCCTCGACTTCAGCCATGGAGTTGCGAGCCATCGCCGACTGGCGATCCGCAGTGGCCACCGCGTAGGTAAACCCTGACACCAGCGTTCCTGTAGCCACTGTCAGGTTACAGGCCAGGGAACTCATGCGTTTGACCGCTACCACCTTGTCGTGCAACACCGCCTGCAGGCGCTCGATTGAGCCAATGGCGCCGCCGGCCACGGGCACCAGATCATCGAGCAGGGCGCGGGTTTGCTCCACGGCCGCCACGACCGCTCGCTCACGCTGGCTGACTCCGCAGAGTAGCCACAGTGCCAGTGCAACCATTGAGGCCAGCCAGAGCCAGCGCAGACCGAGGGCATCCAGACCGCAGAAGATACCGGCAGCTGCGAGCAACAGTAGCGCGAGCAAATCCCGCGGATGCAGCTTCAATTCACTGAGCATCGTCATTCCGTCCTTTTCACCCGCTTTGCGTCCACCAGGCCGCCCAGTGCGTGCGACCTGACTTTATCGATGGCTTAGCTCAGCCCCGCGCAACCACCGGTTGCGGGCGAAACAGAAAGTGCGCGAGCGCGGGCAAGAGGATCAGTGCACCGAGCATGTTCCAGACAAACATGAAGGCCAACAAAATGCCCATATCGGCTTGAAATTTGATCGGCGACCAGGCCCAGGTGGCCACGGCCAGCCCTAGAGTGATGCCGGTCAGCACTACCACCTTTCCGGTTGATATCAGGGCCTTGTAATAGGCCTCGGACAGTGACACCCCATCCTTCATGCGCGCCAGGGTCACGGTCAGCACGTACAGGGCGTAGTCCACGCCGATACCGACGCCGAGGGCGATAACCGGCAAGGTGGCGACCTTGACCCCGATATTCAGCCAGACCATCAGCGCCTGGCAGAGCAGCGAGGTGATCATCAGCGGCACCACGGCGCAGACCACCGCCTTCCAGGAGCGGAAGGTGATGAACGCGAGGATGATCACCGCGGCGTAGACCAGCACCAGCATCTGCTGGTTGGCCTTCTCGACCACGATGTTGGTCGCGGCCTCAATACCGGCATTGCCCGCGGCGTTGAGGAAACGGATCTCCTCGCTGCCGTACTTCGCGTCGAAGGCCTCGACAGTCTTAGCCACGCTGGTAAGGGTGTCGGCCTTGTGATCCTTGAGGTAGGCGTAGACGGTCAGCAGGTCGCAGTTCTGGTTGAACATTTCCCGCGGCGCGCGGGTAACGATCGCGTTGAGCATTTCCTGCGAGCGCGGCATCTCGAACCACTTGAGGCTGCCCTCGTTCATCCCCGCGTTGGCCACCTTGGCCAGCCCAGCCAGCGAGCTGGTGCCCTCCACGCCCGGCAGCTGCTGCAGCTCTCGCTCCAAGGCATCTACTGCACGCAACGTGCTGTAGTGGGCACAGGCGTACTGCGGGGTTTTGACCATGACGATGAACACATCGCTGCTGGCCGCGTAGTTGGCGCCCATGAAGGCATTGTCGAGGTTGTAGCGAGAATCGGCGCGCAGTTCCGGCGCTCCCGGGTCGGTATCGCCGACACGCAGCTGGGAACCCACGGTCAGGCCGAGTACGGCCAGGCCAGCGCCGGCCAGCAGAGCGATGCTGGCCCACTTGCGCTGGGTAAACAGATCGAGGAGCGACCAGAACGGATGGCGCTTGTGCTCGGCATCACTGGTTTCCAGGCGCTCGTTACGCTGGCTGCGCTCGGCGGCGGTGGCGCTGACTCCGATATAGGAGAGCAGGATCGGCAACACGATCAAATTGGTGAATATCAGCATCGCCACGCCGATGCTGGCGGTGACTGCCAGGTCCTGGATCACCGGGATGTCGATTACCATCAGCACGGCGAAGCCGATGGCATCAGTAATTAGCGCGATCATCCCCGTCAGAAACAGGCGGCGGAAGGTGTAGCGCGCTGCCACCAGCTTGTGGGTGCCGCGACCGATGGCCTGCATGATGCCGTTCATCTTCTGCGCGCCATGGCTCATGCCGATGGCGAAGACTACAAAAGGCACCAGAATAGAGTATGGGTCGAGTTCATAACCCAATGTCGGAAGCAGGCCGAACAGCCACACCACGGCAATCAGCGAACACATCATTACCAGCAGAGTGCTGCGCAGGCAGCGGGTGTACCAGTACAGCAGCGTGGTGCAGATGGCGATGGCGGCAGCGAAGAACATCAGCACCTGTTGCAGGCCTTCGATCAGGTCGCCAACCACCTTGGCGAAGCCGGTGACGTGGATGGTGATCCGCTCCGACTCGTACTTGGCACGCAGCTGTTCGATGCGCTGGGAGAGCGAGTGATAGTCGATGCGCTCGCCAGTCTCGGCGATGCGCTCCTGCAGCGGCACCAGCACGATGCTGGATCGGTAATTCTCCGCCACCAGTTGGCCGATCTCGCCGGAACGCTCGACGTTGATGCGTACCTGTTCAAGGCTCTGCGGCGAGCCGTCGTAGTCATCCGGGATCACCGGGCCGCCGTCCAGGCCTTCCTCTGTGACGCCGGTCCAGCGTACCGCCGGTGCCCACAGTGACTTCATGTATGGCCGGTCGACACCAGGCAGCAGGAACAACTCGTCGCTGAGCTGGCGCACGGTGTCCAGGTACTCGGCGTCGAATATGCTGCCCTCCTTCGCCGCCACGGCGATGCGTAGGCTGTTACCGCCGCCAGCCAGTTGATTGCGGTTGTCGAGGAAGTTGGTGATGTACGGATGGCTGGTGGGAATCATCTTGTCGAACGCCGCATTGAGCGATAGTCCGAGCGCCTGGTAACCCAGAATCAGGGTGGTGATCAGACACAGCAGCAACACCAAAGGGCGATTATTGAACAGTAGCCGCTCGAGCAGCGAACCGGAGCGGCGGTCGAACGCCTGTACGTCACGGATCACCGTTTCGTGGCCAAAGGACTGGACGTGGCTCATCATTTGACTCCCGCAACAATGGCATCCGGCTCGACGCGGGTCAGCCCGTGCGCGCTGGAAATGATCAGGGCGCCGTCGGCCGACTCGGCGATACCGGTCAGGCCTGTACCCGGCTGTACCGCCAGGGCGATGAAGTTTTGGCCGCCGTCGGTGCTGCGCAGCAGGCGGCCGCTTTCGTCGGCGAGCAACACCGAGCCATCGCGCAGCCGGTGGCCGGCGCTGACGGTCACCGGCTGGCCCAGCTCGACGCGCTGCCAGCTGGCGCCGGCATCCGCGCTGCGCCAGGCGTTGCCGCGCAGGCCGAAGGCCAGCAGTGCATCGCCGCGCAAGTCGAGGGCGCCGAAGAAGGTGCCGCTGTAGGGGGTGGCAATCTCGCTGAAGCGGGCACCGCCATCGGTGGAACGGAACAGTGCACCCTGCTCGCCAGCGATCAGCAGGTCGCGGTCCTTGATCTGCACCTGGTAGAGATGCTTGCCGCGCGGGTTTGGAATCCGCCCGACCAGCGACTGCCAGCTCCTGCCGCCATCGTCGGTGTACAGGGCTATGCCGTACGCGCCGACTACGTAGCCGCGCAGCTCGTCACGGAAACGCACACCGAGGAACGGCTTGTCCGGGCCGTCGCTGACCAGGTATTCGGCGCTACGCAGCGCCGCGGCAGCGCCCTCCTCGCTGGCCTCGGCGCGACGCCGGGCGTCGTCGCGAATCACCACGGCGGCCTGGTTGCCGTCGAGCTGGAGCTGCCAGGTTTCACCGCCATCGGCGCTGTGCAGCACCACGCCACTGTGGCCCACCGCCCAGCCATTGCTGGCGGAGACGAAGTGCACGTCGGTCAGCGCCACGCTGACCGGTACACTTTTGGCCTGGTTCCAGGAACGCCCGTCGTCGTCGGACAACATCACAGCACCGCGCTCACCAACCGCGACCAGCCGCTCGCCGGCACGTACAACGGCCAGTAGCAGACCGTGTTGCGCCCGCGCACTTTCCCGCGCGGGTAGATCGAGCAAGTCGGGAACCGTCGCACCGCCTGCGGCATTGGAAGGGCCTGACAAGCAGGCAATTGAAATCAGGGCAGCGGCAATGGCCGTGCGCCAGCGGAGCAGATTTAGCGCGTACATTGTGCTTACTCGAATCCGACTCGCGGCATCAGTACACCGTCATGCACGGCGCCTGCGGTGCGGGCGAGTCATGGAAAGGGATCCGGCAACCTGACAGCAGTCAGATGCCGAAACTCTGGACAAACAGAGGTACTTAGCGCACGCCTTCGGCCGCTACAGCGTCACCTGTGAAGTAAGTCTCGGGGTGCGGCTTGACCAATATTCTGTACTTGGCATCGTTGAGCGACACGGTTGTACTCATGGTATTGGCCTGCAGGTTGAAGATGTGAGCCGGCTTCACCGACAGCATAGGTACCTGCGGCAGAACAAACGGCGTAGTTTGGGTAGTACGCCACAGCTTACCTTCACTGTCGTAGCCGTCCATCAGCAGGATCACCCAGGAATCTTCATCCAGGTAGTAAGTACGTTTTGGCACTGCATGGCGTTTTCCACTTGCCACGGTAGCTTCCACTTCCCAAACGCGATGCAGCTCCCAACGCATCTTATCCGGGTTCAAGTGATGCTCGCCGTAGGCCTCATCCACCGACGCGGTGACTATCTCGTTGTCGTTATAAGGCACGTACATTTCACGCTTGCCGACCAGTTTCCAGTCAAAGCGGTCGATATGCCCCATCAGACCCATTACTTCGTCGAAGTAGTTGGCACCCGAGGCTACAAAGTCCGGCGTGTCATAAGCCACGGTCGGTGCGCGGCGCACACGACGCTGGCCAACCAGATACTGCCAAGCTTGACGTGACTGGCTGACATCGATGCTATCGCGGAACACCAGCGACTCTCCCGCCTTGAATGGCGGAGCGATAGTGGCGAAGCGCATCAGGAAGTATTCACCACTCCAGGTGTCGGCCGAACCATCTGCGTAATAGTAGGGATACTGCATGGCCATTTCATTTTCAGTGGCAATCACCCGGTTACCATCAGCGGTAAGAATGACGTTCTTGAAGCGGTCGACCTCCATTCCCGGATTTTCCACCCGCAACAAGTGGTTCCAGATAGCTTCCGTACCGTTCTGCGGCATCGGGAAAGGTATGCCGCCGTAACAACCGGACAGCGAAAAGCCACCTTCTGTTGTTTTACACTCGGTCGCATTGCGCAGGGTGTTGTCATATACCTTTTGCGACGCCATTCCGGTACGGTGCGTCGGGTACACATCTATACGGAAGCTGGGGAACTTGTTGAGTAGTGCCCGGGTGCCCTCAGACAGGCGCTGAGCATGCTCAGCCATGTTTGCTGCGGTAACTTGCAACACCGGCTTTTCACCGGCAAATACCGTGGCCGGAATATCGCCCACCATCTCACTTGAGGCATTAACTGTCAGGTCAGGCTTCCACTCCGGGATACTGCCGTCAGCATTACCTGCTCGCTCACCACCCAGCGGGGTCAAGGTGCTTTTCAGGGCTTCAGCCTGCTCGACTGTGACTGCTGCCTGCGCGCCATTGGCACCCACCAGAAGCGCTGTAAGGGCTATATAAATCGCTGTTTTCTTACGCATTGTTATTATCCTCAAACCCGGTAGATACCAATCAGAACGTGCGCTGGATCGACAGCGAAATGAAATCGCGGTCACCGTGGAAGTTCTTGTAGGAAAGTTCTGGAGCAGCAGTGTCGTAGTTGATCACCGAGCCATCTGAACCGTAATAGTGGGTGAAATTCAGACTGGCTTGTACGGTCTTCTGGTATTCAGCCTTGACACCGACACTGACGTTGCCGCCGTTCTCGGAAGGGAACAGCACACCGTTAACTGATGACCGTCCGAATAGTCCGTAACCCAGCCCAATCGGAACCTGGAGATCGACACCCGGCATGACCTGAAAGTACTCGGGGGTAAAGATGAATTGCAACGCGCCGGCATCGCGAGTTGCCAGCGGATCCAGTTGATCGCGGTTATCGGTGACACTTAGGCGACGGTTGAAGGCAAACTCACCGATAAACGATGCCGCATCCCAGATCGAATTTTCACTGAATACGGAAATGGCCGACAAGTTCAGGTGCAGGGTACGGCCAACGGGGAAGGCGGCGTTATTATCGCCATCCGCGCCCAGGCTTGCGGGCAGAATCACGGTGTTGCCGGAGGCCACGAGAGGCATGTTGTCGCGGAACGACATCTCGGCAGCCACGTTGGTTTCACCCACTAGGGTACTGACACTGAAACCTACAGTACGGATATCTTCGGCATACACCTGCTCGTAGACGCCGATATCCGGGTACAGATAGAACTGCGGCATCTTGTCGTGGAACTGCGCGGCATAGACACCGAATTCGTAGTCGCCGGAAGTGATCCTCATCTGCACGCCGCCCTGCCCCGAGTCTTTGGCATCGATATCATCGCCACGCGTGGCAAGACCAAACGGAGTGATCAGCCCCTCACCACCCTCATCAACAAAGTCGGCAAAGCTGAAGTAGCTGCCGGCACCCGGCAAACGGCTCTTGCGCCATTCAAGCTGGTAATAAGCCCCGACCGATACATTCGAGTTGATCTGCAACTGCCCAGAAACCTGACCAATGGGGCGCAAGATTTCCTTGAACTGGGAGCTCGGTACCGACAGTGCCTTGATCAGATCGAGCGAAGTTTGTGCGCCCGCAATACCATTGCTACCGAAGAACAGACTTTCACCATACAGCTGAGTAAAGCGCCCGGCCTTGAGGTTTAGGCCCATGTCGCCAGGGGCAAAACTGCCATACACGAACGCATCCAACAGCTCGGCCTTGCGCCCGTGCAGCTTCTCGGTGTCATCGGTAAATTTGTCATAATCCACCGAACGCGAGTTGACCAAGGCGCCACCGAAAGCTCCTGGATTGTCGTTCGATTTGTTATAGACATCGTCGTACCAAGCCGCGCCGCTCAGGCGTAGACCATACTTGCGCTTGTAGCGCAGACCGAACTCGGAAAGCAGGTCAAGGCGATTGGAGATCAGCCCCTTGTCGAAGTTCTGATCACCGTCGTTGGTATTGGCCTGTACCCCAATGGAGTTATCCGCCACACGACTTTTGATGTCTCCCACCCGCCACGCCGCGCTGTACTTGACGGTGTTGTCCCACGACATGCGCAGGTCAGGGTTGCCGGAATCAATTTGGAAGGCAAGAGCTTGACTGGTGGCGCTTACTCCAGCACAGACCCCTGCAATGGCGAGAAACATCATCTTTAGTCGAAATTTTGGCAGACTGGCTCTAGGCACCATGTCGAGATCCTCAGCTTGTTATTTTTGTGTTGGGGTCACAAACCATCAGAAACGCGCAGCTCGCTCCATGGGGTAGTGCCGTCAAAATCAAGACTATTACCGTCGAGGATTACCGTCCAATACCATAAAATCAACGAATCAATACCTTTAAGGTATGAACATTGGTTATGATTAGCACGCCTTTAAGACTCCCGCGAGGTCGCAGAAAGCAATGGAGGATCGCCGAGGGAACAAGGGAATTATCCTGAAGCGCAACCAGCCGAGCGCTTAAAACGCCCCAACCCTCACTCAGACCAGGGCAGTACCATGGAACTACGTCACTTGCGCTATTTCATCGCCGTCGCAGAGGAAAAAAATATCGGCCGCGCCGCTATACGCCTGCATATTTCCCAGCCGCCCCTGACACGGCAGATTCAGCAACTGGAAGAGGATCTGGGCGTGCAGCTTTTCACCCGCACGCCCCGCGGGATGGAACTGACGCCGGCGGGCGAACTGCTACTTGAGGAGGCGCGCAACATCCGCTCAGTGGTTGAGCAAGCAACAGAGCGCACTCAAAGGGCGGGCCAGGGAAAACTTGGCAGGCTAGATATTGCAATCTTCGGCTCAGGGATTCTCGACACGATTCCCAAACTTCTACTGATTTTTCGCAGCGCCTTTCCAGATGTGAAAGTTGTCCTTCACAACATGAACAAAGAGGCCCAAATCGAAGCCTTGCGGCAGCGGCGAATCGATGCGGGCTTCAACAGGTTCATCGCACCTTTAAACGACATTGCCAATGAGATCGTAACCACAGAAAAACTTCTGCTTGCGGTCAATGAGGATCACGCACTAGCACGCGAGACGACAATTCCATTTCGAGTGCTGGCTGATCATCCTCTTATCGTATTTCCCTCCGGGCCACGCCCGAGCTTTGTCGACAAGGTAATGAACATGTGTCATCAGAAGGGTTTCACTCCACAGATTGCCCAAGAGGTTGGCGATACGGTGACCGGTGTGGCCCTGGTAGCAAGTAATTTCGGCGTATGCCTGGTCCCGGAATCTGCCACCGTGCTTGCTCTCCCCGGCGTAGTTTATCGGCCTATAAGTGATCTTCCAGAGAACTCTGGCGTTGACTTGAATTGCATTTATCGAGCTGATGACCAGTCACCGATACTCAAGTCCTTCTTGGACACAGTTCGAGATTTTCGGGATAAAAACAACTAGGGATCCTCTGAAGTAGCCATGCATTTCTGGCTGACTTCAGCCTCCGCTGATTTTGAAAGTGGGGCGAATGGGTTGCACGACAACTTGGGCACACTGACACGACGATGGTCAAGAAACACTACGGGCGCTGGATTCCAACGGACACTAAGAGCATGGCAAAAATGGTTTCGCAGATAATGGGGTTTAGGGAGGCCTAGACCGGAATGAAGCGGCCTGCAGTACGCAGTTTTTGCCCTAATTTTGTCCTAACCAGCACACCAGAAACGCAAAAGCCCCTGAAGTCGTTATAGAAATCAGGGGCTTAGCGTTTACATGTATGGCGGGAAGATAGGGATTTGAACCCTAGGTGCTATCGCTAACACAACGGATTTCGAATCCGTCCCGTTCGGCCACTCCGGCATCTTCCCGTGGCGGCGCGCATCATAGCAGCACAAGCGCGTTTGGCGAAACCCAATCGGTAGATTTTTTCGCATGCATTCAGATGCTTGCGCTGGTGGGCCGTGTCGGTGCGTTCTGCCGCGGCCTGGCAGGCTGCGCTGAAACGGCTTGCCCGGATGAAAAGGCGGCGCCCAACCCCGGCTGCTGTTCGGGCCCACTGCGCCAGCTGAGTCGGCTTGAGCGAGCATGGGGCCACGGCAAAGGCTTCGCCGGCATGGGACCAGGCGTCGCCCCCACGCCTACCTCAGCCGTTGTGCGGCGCCCAGCAACAAGAAGAGGCGCCGGAGCGCCTCTGCTGTGCCGCTCAGCGGTCGATCAGGCGGGTCAGCGCTTCGCGGTATTTGTCGGCGGTCTTCTGCGCGACCTCGGCCGGCACGGCGGGGGCCGGTGGCTCCTTGTTCCAGCCGGTGGATTCCAGCCAGTCGCGCACAAATTGCTTGTCGAAGCTCGGCGGGTTCTTGCCTTCGACATAGCTGTCGGCTGGCCAGAAGCGGCTGGAGTCCGGGGTCAGCACTTCGTCCATCAGGGTCAGGGTGCCGTTTTCGTCCAGACCGAACTCGAACTTGGTGTCGGCGATGATGATGCCACGGGTGGCGGCGTACTCGACGGCGGCGCTGTACAGGGCGATGGCAGTATCACGCACCTGGGCGGCCAGTTCGGCACCGATGATGGCTTCGCACTGCTCGAAGGAGATGTTCTCGTCGTGGTCGCCAACGGCAGCCTTGGTCGAGGGGGTGAAGATCGGCTGCGGCAGCTTGGAGGCTTCCTGCAACCCGACTGGCAGCTGGATGCCGCAGACGGTGCCGCTGTTCTGGTATTCCTTCCAGCCGGAACCGGCGATGTAGCCGCGCACGATGGCTTCCACGGCGACCGGCTTGAGGCGCTTGGCGACCACGGCGCGGCCTTCCACCAGTGGCAACTCGGCAGCCGGCACCACGTCTTCGACCTGGTCGCCGGTGAAGTGGTTGGGCACCAACCCGGCCAGCTTGGCGAACCAGAAGTTGGAAATCGCGGTAAGGATCTTGCCCTTGTCTGGAATCGGCTCGGCGAGGATCACGTCGAAGGCCGAGAGACGGTCGGTGGCGACCATCAGCATGCGCTTGTCGTCGATTTCGTAGAGGTCGCGGACTTTGCCCGAGTAGATTCTCTTCAGGCTCAGGGTCGCAGGAGTGGTCATATCGGGATTTCCGCCTTTAGCAAACGAAACAGGCGAAACCCACCGGGTTTCGCCTATTGGTATCACAGCTGTGCATGCAGCCTATTAGCCGAGGTTTTCCTGGATCAGGTCGAGAATGCGACGTGCCACGTCGGCCGGAGCCACAGTATTCAGGTCTTTTTCCACGGTGACCTGGACGCTGTCACCCACCGGTGTCAGGCGTACCTGGTAACGCTCGGCACGCGCATCGATTTCTTCCTTGTCCGGCTCGCCACCGAACAGGCCAGAAAAGAAGCCCGGCTCTTCGTCTTTCTTCTGCGCCCCTTCGGCGAGGTTGATGTAGTACACACCCAGGCTGCGGTTGAGGTCGTCGATGCGCACATCGGCCATCTCCAGGGAGCGGCCGACGCCGGACCAGGCACGGTCGAAATCGGCACCGAGGTTCAATACCGGGTTGCCGTTACCGTCTTCCGACAGGCTGACCCGCCTCGGCGCATCGAAGTCGCGGGCGGCCAGCAGCGATACGGAACCGCCCTGCTCGGCACTGCGCGTCATGCTCACGAGCATTTCGTCAAGCACCGCGGCATCCAGGCTGGAGTTGGCGCTACGCGTGGTGAAGGCGACGTCGGCTGTGCTGCCAGCAGCACGCTCGGCACTGACCACGAATATCTCGCTGGTGTTGCGTTGCACGCCTGGCTCGACACGCACCCGCATGCGGGTCTCGGTGTCCGCCGCCACGCCCGACACGCTACGCGCCACGGACGCGGGCAACGCGTCGAAACGCTGCCAGTCAGTGCTGAACTCACCCGTTTGCGGACGTTCGTCGACAATGCGAAAACCGTTGTCGTCGAAGAATTGACGGGCAATCGGCCAGACTTCGGCCGGCACGCGCTGGGCGACCAGCCAACGCGACTCTCCGCTTTTCTGCAGGCTGAACTCGCTGGCATCGGCACGCACGGCTAGCGCCTGCGGACGCGGGACTTCGTATTCACCCTCGACCGAGCTGCTGGCAACCTGCTGCGGCACCGGCAACAACGGATCGAGGCGCTTGGCCACGACGTTCGCCGGCAACTGCATGGGGGCCGTTTGCCGAGCGTTGAGGTAATCGCTGCCGCGATCGCGAAAATAGCCATCTTCACCATAGATCCAGCCACAACCGCCGGTACTGGAGATGATCAGAGCAAGCGCGGAGAGTCCGCCCAGTCGCTTCATGCGTAGTATTTCCTCAATTAAACCAATACGCCGGTCTGGCGCAGGGCCTGACGCAGCGGTTCATGACAACGCGGGCTGAGCCAGGTCAGCGGCAAGCGGATACCGTCCGGTATCATGCCCATTTCATGCAGGGCGAATTTCACCGGAATCGGGCTGGATTCAATAAACAAGGCCTTGTGCAGCGGCATCAGACGATCATTGATCGCCCGTGCGGTAACGGCGTCGCCGGCCATGGCAGCGGCACACAGCTCGCTCATGGCGCGCGGCGCGACGTTGGCGGTCACCGAGATATTGCCCTTGCCGCCCATCAGCATCAGCTCGACGGCGGTGGCGTCATCGCCGGAATACACCAAGAAATCCTTGCTCACCCGATCCAGGACTTCCTGGCCGCGCTGCAGGTCGCCGGTGGCTTCCTTGATCCCGATGATGTTGGCGATCTTCGACAGACGCTCGACCGTTTCCGGCAGCATGTCGCAGACGGTGCGACCAGGCACATTGTAGAGAATCTGCGGGATGGCCACGGCTTCGGCGATATGCCGGAAGTGCAGATACAGGCCTTCCTGGGTCGGTTTGTTGTAATAAGGCGTGACCAACAGACAGGCATCGGCGCCCACATCCTTGGCGGCGCGCGTCAGCTCAACCGATTCGCGCGTGGAGTTGCCCCCCGTGCCGGCGATCACCGGAATACGTCCGGCGACCTGATCGACCACCCGTCGGATCACTTCGATGTGTTCGGACACCTCCAACGTGGCCGACTCGCCGGTGGTCCCGACCGCGACGATGGCGTTGGTGCCCTCTTGCAGGTGGAAATCCACCAGTTTGCTCAGGCTGTCCCAATCGAGACCACCTTGTGCATCCATGGGCGTAACCAGTGCCACCATACTGCCCGCAATCATGCAACCACTCCTGCCGGAAAAAGAGAGCGGTAATGGTACTGGCGCCACCCACCTTGTACAAGCGAAGGAAAAGGCCGATCGGCAAGCGCCGTGACTGTGCGAGCGCCCCGGCATTCCTTTCAGACGAGCATTCCCCTGAGCGACGCTTTTCGCTACCCTTCCGGCTTTGCTCGGTACTCATTGTGGGCCGAGCGTTCATCGCTCTAGGAATGCTGCATGTCCACCCCCCCAGTTCGCGAACAATTCCTCGTCATCAGCGCACTCGGCCCCAACGCCATGGAGCTGACCAATGTGCTGTGCCGCACCAGCAATGAAAATCGCTGCGCCGTCATCAGTACCCGCCTGAGCCGTCACGGCGAGTTCAGTGCCCTGGTGCTGCAGGTCTCCGGCAGCTGGGACGCCCTGGCGCGTCTGGAGTCGAGCCTGCCGGCCCTGGCCAAGAAGCACAGCTTTACGGTCAACGTGACGCGCAGCGCGGCGGCGGAAAATCGCCCCCAGGCCCTGCCGTACGTGGCATACGTCAGCTCGGCTTACCGTCCGGACATCCTCAATGAGCTGTGCCAGTTCTTCATCGACCACAACGTCGAACTGGAAAGCCTGACCTGCGATACCTACCTGGCTCCGCAGACCGGCGGCACCATGCTCAACGCGACCCTGACCGTGACGCTGCCGGCGGGCACGCAGATCAGCTGGCTGCGCGATCAGTTCCTCGACTTCTCCGATGCCTTGAACCTGGACGCCCTGATCGAACCCTGGCGCCCACAGAACCCGTAAGGAACGTCCCATGGCCGTAGCACTCGACACCCCGGTTGCCGATTTCCAGGCCCAGGCCACCAGCGGCCAGCAGGTTCAGCTGTCGGCCCTGCAGGGCCGGCAGCTGGTGATCTACTTCTATCCGAAAGACAGCACCCCGGGCTGCACCACCGAAGGCCAGGGCTTTCGCGATCACTACCCGGCCTTCCAGGCCGCCAACACCCTGGTGTTCGGCGTATCGCGGGACAGCCTCAAGTCCCACGAGAACTTCAAGTGCAAACAGGCGTTCCCCTTCGAGCTGATCTCGGACAAGGATGAGGCGCTCTGCCAGCTGTTCGACGTGATCAAGCTGAAGAAGCTCTACGGCAAGGAATACCTGGGTGTTGACCGCAGCACCTTCCTGCTCGACACGCACGGCGTGCTGCGCCAGGAATGGCGCGGGGTGAAGGTGCCGGGGCATGTCGAGACCGTGCTGGCCGCGGCACAGGCACTGCACAACGCCTGAAGCCGTACCGACAAAAAAGGCCGCTTGCCGGGAATTCCCGCAAGCGGCCTTTTTCGTTTGGGCCTGACCCTGTTATCACCCGACTGCAAACCAGCAACCAGGCGACTTGTCCTCATTCGCCCTGCAACGCCAGCTCCCTGCGCGGCCAGGCGTTGAGCACGGCCTTGAACAGGGTAGCCAGGGGGATGGCGAAGAACACCCCCCAGAAGCCCCACAAGCCACCGAACAGCAAGACCGCGCAGATGATCGCCACCGGGTGCAGGTTGACCGCCTCGGAGAACAGCAGCGGCACCAGCACATTACCGTCCAGCGCCTGGATCACTCCATAGACCACCATCAGGTAGAGAAACTGATCGCCGAAGCCCCACTGGAACAGGCCGATCAGCGCCACCGGCACGGTCACCACCACCGCGCCGATATAGGGCACCACCACCGACAGTCCCACCAGCAACGCCAGCAGCGCCGCATAGTTGAGCCCCAGCGCGGCGAAGGCGATGTAAGTGACCACGCCGCAGATGATGATCTCGATGAACTTGCCACGAATGTAGTTGGCAATCTGCTGGTTCATCTCCTGGGCCACCTGGGTGATCAGGGTGCGCTCGCTCGGCAGATAGCCGCGAAACCAGGCACCGATCACCTCACGATCCTTGAGGAAGAAAAACACCAGAATCGGCACCAGCACCAGGTAGATCATGATACTGACCAGCAGCGGCAGACTGGATAGCGAGAACGATAGCGCCCACTGGCCGAACTTGCCGGCCTCGCCGCTGATCGCCTCGGTCAACTGCAACACCTGGGCATCGCTGATCAGGTTCGGGTAACGCTCCGGCAACAGCAGGAACAGTGCCTGCCACTCACCGAGCATGCGTGGCAGCTCGTTGAACAGCGTGCTCAACTGGCGCCAGAGCAGCGGCATCAGTACCAGCAGGAACAAAGCCAGTGCACTCATGAACAGCAGGAACACCAGCGACACCGCCAGTATCGGCGGCAGGCGCAAACGCTCCAGGGCATTGACCAGCCCCTGCATCAGAAACGCCAGCACCAGCCCGGTCAGCACCGGCGCCAGCATGCCGCCGAGCGTCAGGACGGTGGCGAAACCGAGCACCAACAGCACCGCCAGGACCACCGCTTGCTCATCGGAAAAATAGCGGTGCATCCAGTTGCGCAACACCTTAATCATCAACATTCCTTAGATCGAAACAGCCCACGCAGGACGCGTATCAGGCTTTACGCAACCAATAGCGGTAAACACCCGCCTCTTCCTCTTCACGCAACAAGCGATGGCCTGCGAGCTTGGCGAAGGCACGAAAATCCCGCTGCGAACCGGCATCCGTCGCGATGACCTTGAGCACCGCCCCGCTTGTCAGACGATTCAACTCCAGCTTGGCCTTGAGCAGCGGCAGCGGGCAATTTAGACCACTGGCATCCAGCTCGGCATCGCAGGCACCGCTCCATTCCTGTACATCGTTCATTCGAGCCCTCCTAAACAGCGCCAAGGATACCCAAGACCGAGCAACCCTGGCCAGGTGAACGCTTGCCCGGCTACAGTAGCGACTTTGTTCGCCAAGAGCTCTGTGCATGAATGTTCTGCGCCCCATCCTGTTGACGCTTGCCTGCCTGGCCGCCCAGCCCGGCCTGGCCAGCGATCTACCGTCACTCGGCGACGCCAGCTCCTCGATTGTCTCGCCACAGCAAGAACATCAACTGGGCCGCGCCTGGTTGAGCCTGCTGCGTGGTCAGATCAGCCAACTGTCGGACCCTCAGCTCAAGGATTTCGTCGAGAGCAGTGTCTATCGCCTGGGCGAAACCAGCGAGTTGCAGGATCGGCGCCTGGAATTCGTCCTGCTCGACAGCCCGCAAATCAACGCCTTCGCCGCACCCGGCGGGATCATCGGGGTCAACGGCGGTCTGTTCCTCCACGCCCAGACCGAGGCCGAATACGCCTCGGTAATGACCCACGAACTCGCCCACCTGTCGCAACGCCACTTTGCCCGCGGCCTGGAAGCCCAGCAGCGCATGCAACTGCCGATGATGGCCGCCATGCTCGCCGGGATCGTTGCCGCGGCAGCCGGTGCCGGCGATGTCGGCATTGCCGCCATTGCCTCGACCCAGGCGGCGGCCATCCAGGAGCAGCGGCGCTTCTCCCGGCAGAACGAGCAGGAGGCGGATCGCATCGGCCTGATCAATCTGGAGAAAGCCGGCTACGACCCCCGCGCCATGCCGAGCATGTTCGAGCGCCTGATGCGCCAATATCGCTACGACCGCAAGCCGCCGGAATTTCTCCTGACCCACCCGGTTTCCGAATCGCGCATCGCCGACACCCGCAACCGCGCCGAACAAGCCAAGGCCGGCGGCGTGACCGACAGCGTGCGCTATCAGCTGATGCGCGCCCGCGTGCAACTGATCTACGAGGACACCCCAGGCCTGGCAGCCAAGCGTTTTCGCGCCATGCTCGACGAGCAGCCCAAGCTGGAAGCCGCCCGCTACGGCCTGGCCCTGGCGCAGATCAAGCGCGGCCAGCACCAGCAGGCCCGCGAGAGCCTGCAACCGCTGCTGCAGGCGGCACCCGAGGACATCACCTACAACCTGGCCCAGGTCGAACTGGACATCGCCGCCAGTCGCCTGGCGCAAGCGCAGAGCCGCATCGAACGGCTCATGCACAATTTTCCGAACAATTACCCGCTGAACCAGGCCCGCATCAACCTGCTGATGAAGCAGGGCCGCCCCCAGGATGCCGAGAGCGCCCTCGAGGAGTTGCTGAAGAGGCGCAGCAAAGATCCGGATATCTGGTACCAGATCGCCGAAGTGCGTGGCCTCAACGGCAACACCATCGGCCTGCACCAGGCGCGCGCGGAGTTCTTCGCCCTGGTCGGCGACTACGATCAGGCCATCGAGCAACTCGACTTCGCCAAACGCCGCTCGACCAACAACTTCCAACTCGCCTCACGTATCGACGCGCGGCAGCGCGAGCTGCTGGAAGACCAGCGCATCATCGAGCAGATGCTGCGCTAAGTTTGCAGGATGTTCGATTTCCGTAGCCCTGATATGCGCCAGCACCATCAGGGAACACCCGGCGTTCCATGGCGGGTTCGGGCGACCGCTCGGGGCCTGAAGCCGCCCCCATTGCGGCCGGCCCCTGCCCTGCGGCTTTAGCCGGTGCCGTTTAGGCGTTGCCCGACAGTTTGAGCCGCGCCGCCTGGGTGAAATCCAGCATGCGCTTGAGCGGCTTGATTGCCTTGGGGATCAGCGCGGGGTCGACGAAAATCTCGTTGCTGCCTTCACGCAGGCTCTGCAGGGTGCGCTGCAGGGTGTTCATCGCCATCCACGGGCAGTGCGCGCAGCTGCGGCAGGCGGCGCCGTTACCGGCGGTCGGCGCCTCGATGAATTCCTTGTCCGGGCACAGCTGCTGCATCTTGTAGAAGATGCCGCGGTCAGTGGCGACGATAAAGGTCTTGTTCGGCAGGCGCTGGGCCGCCGCGATCAGCTGGCTGGTCGAGCCGACCGCATCGGCCAGGTCGATCACCGCCGTCGGCGACTCCGGATGCACCAGCACCGCGGCGTCCGGATACAGGGCCTTCATGTCCTCGAGCTGCTTGGCCTTGAATTCCTCGTGGACGATGCAGGCACCGTCCCACAGCAGCATGTCGGCACCGGTCTTGTTCTGGATGTAACGCCCCAGGTGCTGGTCCGGCGCCCAGATGATGCTTTCGCCGTTGTCCATCAGGTGCTCGACGATCTCCACCGCGCAACTGGAGGTCACCACCCAGTCGGCGCGCGCCTTCACCGCCGCCGAGGTATTGGCATAGACCACCACGGTGCGCTGCGGGTGCTGGTCGCAGAACGCGGCGAACTCCTCCACCGGGCAGCCCAGATCCAGCGAACAGGTCGCTTCCAGGGTCGGCATCAGCACGCGTTTTTCCGGATTGAGAATCTTCGCCGTCTCGCCCATGAACTTGACCCCGGCGACCAGCACGGTCTGCGCCGAGTGCTGATTGCCGAAGCGGGCCATTTCCAGTGAGTCGGACACGCAACCGCCGGTCTCTTCGGCCAGCGCCTGCAAGACCGGGTCGCAGTAATAGTGGGCAACCAGCACCGCGTTCTGCTTTTTCAGCTCGGCGGCAATCTCGGCGCGGTAGAAGGCCTCCTGCTCGGGCGTCAGCGGCTTGGGCTGCTTGGCGTCCAGATGAGCCTGGACCAGGAGGCGTTCGGAAATCTGCGTCATGTCATCAGGCCCTGTACAGGTCGATCAACGGGGGTTCGAGTATACCCGCCAGATTGACTACGCGAGAGCAGATTGGACAGGTATACGGGGAGAAAAGCGCGCTGCAACAAAGAAAATCCTGCGGCCTCTAGAGCCGCAGGATTTTCATAATAGTTTGATCTTAAAAGACTTTGCAAATACGCCCACAGGCGTTGCCCGGCTATGTGCAGCGAACACCCAGCGCAGGCCGCAGGCGAAGCGCAGGATGCGCCCAGGCAGTCACTGCCGAAGGAAATCCACTACCGCCCGGGTGAATGCCGCGCCGGCTTCGACATTGGACAGGTGCGCGGCAGGCAGCTCGAGCAGCTGCGCGCCAGCGATGTGCTGCTGCAGGAAGCGGCCATCGGCCGGGGTGGTGACCGGGTCGGCAGCGCCGCAGACGATCAGCGTCGGCAGCTCGATGGCAGCCAGTTGCTCGCGGAAATCGGCATCGCGCACGGCTGCGCAATTGCCGGCGTAGCCCTGGGCCGAGGTGGCCGCCAGCATCGCGGTGATGCGACTGGCCTGCGCAGGCTGGGTCGCAGCGAACGCGGGGGTGAACCAGCGCGCAATGGACGCATCGCGCAGGTCGCTCATGGCCTGCTGGCCGCCTTGCAACACCATGTCGATGCGGCTGTTCCACACCTCGTCGTTGGCAATCTTGGCCGCGGTGTTGCACAGCACCAGCTTGTCCAGGCGCTCGCCGGCATTGATGCCCAACCACTGGCCGATCAGGCCGCCCATGGACAGACCACAGAAATTCGCCTTGGCAATATCCAGGTGATCGAGCAGGGCCAGCACGTCGCGGCCCAGTTGCTCGATGCTGTAGAAGCCCGCACTGACCTGCGACTGGCCGTGGCCGCGGGTGTCGTAGCGCAGCACCCGGAAATGCTCGGTAGAGGCCGGCATCTGCGCGTCCCACATGCCCAGGTCGGTGCCCAGGGAGTTGCTCAGCAGCAGCACCGGCGCATCGGCCGGGCCTTCGAGTTGGTAATTCAGGTCGCCAGCGGCGAGGTGGACAACGGGCACGGAAAACTCCTTTAAAAAATGGGACTCGATGTGCGGCCAGGACGCCTGCGCCCCAGCGGCAAAGCCCGCTGCCATGGGCACCTACATGCAATAGTGAAGGCCAGCTAGGGTCGATACAACGAGGTTAGCCTGCGGTGCGCACGGCGCACCCTACGGATCAGGGCGCGCCGCAGGACTCAGACCCGCTCGATCGCCAGCGCCAGCCCCTGGCCGACGCCGACGCACATGGTCGCCAGGCCGCGCTTGCCGGCGGATTTCTCCAGCTGGTGCAAGGCGGTCAGGACCAGGCGCGCGCCGCTCATGCCCAGCGGATGACCGAGAGCGATGGCGCCGCCGTTGGGGTTGACCTGGGCTGCGTCGTCGGCCAGGCCGAGGTCGCGGGTCACCGCCAGGCCCTGCGCGGCGAAGGCTTCGTTGAGTTCGATCACCTCGAAGTCGCTGATCTGCAGATCCAGACGCTGCAGCAGCTTGCGCACCGCCGGCACCGGGCCATAGCCCATGATCCGTGGGGCCACGCCGGCGCTGGCCATGCCCAGCACCCGCGCGCGTGGCGTCAGACCGTGTTTGCGCACCGCCTCGGCGGAGGCCAGGATCAACGCCGCGGCGCCGTCATTGACCCCCGAGGCGTTGCCGGCGGTGACGGTCTTGCCGTAGCCATTGACCGGCTTGAGTTTGCCCAGGGTTTCCAGGGTGGTGTCCGGGCGCAGGTGCTCGTCCTGGTCGATGACGCTGTCGCCCTTCTTGCCCTTGATCACTACCGGGACGATCTCTTCGGCAAAGAAGCCGGCCTGCTGGGCGGCGGCCGCGCGCTGCTGGCTACGCAGGGCGAAGGCGTCCTGATCGGCGCGACTGATATTGAAATCATCGGCGACGTTGTCGGCGGTCTGCGGCATGGCATCCACGCCATATTCGGCCTTCATCAACGGGTTGATAAAGCGCCAGCCGATGGTGGTGTCCTCGATTTTCTGGTTGCGCCCGTAGGCGCTGTCGGCCTTGCCCATCACATAGGGCGCGCGCGACATCGACTCGACGCCGCCGGCGATGGCCAGCTCCATCTCGCCGCTGGCGATGGCGCGAAAGGCGCTGCCGACCGCGTCCATACCCGAGGCGCAGAGGCGATTCAGGGTCACCCCCGGCACGCTGTCCGGCAGGCCCGCCAGCAGCAGAGCCATGCGCGCGACGTTGCGGTTGTCTTCGCCGGCCTGGTTGGCGCAGCCCATAAACACTTCGTCGACCTGGCTCAGGTCGAGTTGCGGGTTGCGCTCGATCAGCGCCTTGAGCGGCACGGCGGCCAGGTCGTCGGCACGCACCGGGGCTAGGCCGCCGCCGAAGCGGCCGATCGGGGTGCGCACGGCGTCGCAGATAAAGACTTCGCGGCTCATTCCTCACCCCCGGTCTGGCCATGGGCCGCGGCGGTGCGGGCTTCCAGGGCACGCAGGGCGGTCAGTTCCCGCTCGGTCGGCGCGGCGTTGACGCTGAGGTTATCGGCAAAGCGGATCTGCCAGCCGGTGGCCTCGATTACCTGCTCGCGGGTCACGCCCGGATGCAGGGTGGTGACGATGAATTCGTTGCTGCCGGCTTCCGGCTCCATGATGCACAGGTCGGTGATGATGCCGACCGGACCGGCACCCGGCAGGCCCAGGCGCTTGCGGTGATCGCCGCCCTCGCCAAAGCCGACCGAGGTGATAAAGGCCAGTTTGTCGACGAAGGTGCGGTGCGACTGCTTGAGGATGATCAGCACCGACTTGGCGCTGCCGGCGATTTCCGGCGCGCCACCGGCGCCGGGCAGGCGCACCTTCGGCTGGTGGTAGTCGCCGATCACGGTGGTGTTGATGTTGCCGAACTTGTCGACCTGGGCGGCGCCGAGGAAGCCGACGTCGATGCGCCCGCCCTGCAGCCAGTAGCGGAAGATCTCCCCGGTCGGCACCACGGTGTCGGCGGTCTCGGCCAGTTCGCCGTCACCGATGGACAGCGGCAGCACGCTGGGCTTGGCGCCGATCGGGCCGGATTCGTAAATCAGCACCACGTCCGGCGAGGAGGTCAGGCGCGCCAGGTTGGCGGCCTTGGACGGCAGGCCGATACCGACGAAGCACACCGCGCCATTGCGCAGGCGGCGGGCGGCGGCCACGGTCATCATTTCATTGGTGCTGTAGGCGCTCATCAGTTGGCCTCCTGCTGCGCGGCCAGTTTGTCCTGGCGCAGTTTTTCCTGGAAAGCGGCGAAATCGGCGGTGCCGCGAATGTATGTGTCGATCCAGGCGCTGAAGGCCTCGCGGTCGCGGGCGATCGGGTCCCAGGCCTGGTAGAAACGGTTATCCCGCTCGGAGTAGCCGAGGGCATAGGACGGATGGGCGCCGCCGGGCACGTGGCAGACGGCGGTCAGGGCCCAGCTCGGCAGTACGCAGGCGTTCATCGGCGCCTGCAGGTCGTCGACGATCTCTTCCACGGTGACGATGCAGCGCTTGGCCGCCAGGGCCGCTTCCTTCTGCACGCCGAGGATGCCCCAGAGCAGCACGTTGCCCTTGCGGTCGGCCTTCTGCGCGTGGATCACGGTGACGTCCGGACGCACCGACGGCACCGCCGCCAGCACTTCGCCGGTGAACGGGCAGGTCACGGTCTTGATCAGCGGGTTGACCTTGGGCAGGTCGGAACCGGCGTAGGCGCGCAGCACCGCGAACGGCAGGCCCGAGGCGCCGGCGACGTAGGCGTTGGCCATGTCGGCGTGGCTGTGTTCCTCGATCTCCAGCGGCCTGGGCCAGCCCTTCTCCACCGCATCGCGCAGGCGATGCAGAGAACCGACGCCGGGGTTGCCGCCCCAGGAGAACACCAGTTTCTTCGCGCAACCGGCGCCGATCAGCAGGTCATAGACCAGGTCCGGGGTCATGCGCACCAGGGTCAGCTCGCGCTTGTTCTGGCGGATGATCTCGTGGGACGCCGCGGTCGGGATCAGGTGGGTGAAGCCTTCGAGGGCGACGCTGTCGCCGTCGTTGACGAAGCGCTGTACGGCTTCGGCAAGGGAAATGAGTTCGGCCATCGGTGCTGCTCTCACTGGTTGGACAGTGCCACCGGGTCAGGGTGGCGGGTGAGTCAACAGTAGGCCCAGTGGCATGAGCAAACAATCCGATAATCGACTTACTGTTCGATAATCGAACAGAGCTTTATTCGACTCGGTCGAGCAGACACCCCAGCCCTTCGGCCAGTTCACGCTGACGCTGCAGGCCCTGCATGACCCGGCCGACGATCTCCATACGCTCGCGCGCCCCGACGCGCAGCGCATCCATGGCCTCGTGGGCGGCGGCCGACGTCTTCAGACCGCTGTGGGCCGACTGATCGACCTGACTCAGGCCGCTTGTGGCTTCATCGGCGGCGCTTTTCAGGCCCTTGGCGATCTGCATGATCTGCTCGCTGGAGTCGTTGGCACGCACCGCCAGGCTGCGCACCTCGTCGGCCACCACGGCAAAGCCGCGGCCGTGCTCGCCGGCCCGCGCCGCTTCGATGGCCGCGTTCAATGCCAGCAGGTTGGTCTGCCGGGCGATGTCCTGAATGCTGCCGACAATCGCGCCGATGCGCCGCGACTGCTCGCCCAGGGTGTTGAACACCTCGCCGGTACGGCGCAGGTAATCGGCCAGCTCGCTGATCGACTGACGGGTGGCCTGGATGCTCTCGGCGCTCGACGACACCTTCTCGCCAGACTGCTGGGCCAGCTGAGTGGCGAAGTGCATATCGGTCTGGCTCTGCTCGATGGCGCGCAGCAGCTCGCCCTGATGCTGGCGCAGCGCAGGATCGAACACCGCCTCGGGCGGCAGGCTGACGGGGGCCTGCACCGGCGCCTCCAGGCGTGCCGGTGGCTGCGACCAGTCGCAATCCTGCACCAGCCGTTCGATGATCTGCGGCGGCTGGTTCAGGTAGAAGAAGCCGGCCAACAGCCCGGTGATGACCATGCCTGCTGCCACGCCGGACTCCCAGCTGCCACTGGCCCAAAAGACCAGGGCCACAGCCCCCAGCAGGTTGCCGGCCAGCAGCACGCTGGCCAGGTTGTTTTGCCAGGTGCTGCGGCCCATTGTTTGATCGCGCTTCATGGATGCTCCCTTCTTTCGTCAACCCAAATAAGCCCACTCCCCCGTTATGCGTTGCATTGGGAAGGCACTTTTGCAGGAAATACTGCCTCGCCTACGACGCCGCGCTGCAGGAGCGGGAGAACGCCTAGTGCCCTGCCCGCGATGACAATTTCGCGGCCATGGGCCGCTCCTACGAGGCGTCGACACTCTTGTGATGCCCGGCATAGCCCGAGCCGGGCGCCTGGGCCGGAAACTACAGACCGATATGGGTCTGCAGGATCTGCGGCTGGCCCTTCAGCTCCTGGCTGGGACCGTCATACAGCACCCGGCCCTTGACCATGATCATGCTGCGGTCGGTGAGGTCGAGCAGCACATTGACGTTCTTGTCGACCACCAGGGTGGCGATGCCGCTGGCCTTGATCAGGCGGATCACGTCCCAGATTTCCTTGCGGATCAGCGGCGCCAGGCCTTCGGTGGCTTCGTCGAGGATCATCAGCTCGGGGTTGGTCAGCAGCGCGCGGCCGATGGCGACCATCTGCTGCTCGCCGCCGGAAAGGTTGCCGGTGAGGTGGCCGAAGCGCTCGGCCAGGCGCGGGAAGGTCGCCAGCACTCGCTCAAGATCCCAGTCGCGGCGACCATCCACCCCCGGGCGCGCGGCCATCACCAGGCTTTCGCGCACCGTCAGGTTGGGGAACATGCCGCGGCCTTCCGGTACATAGCCGATGCCGCGGCGGATCACCTGGTGCGCGGCGCTGCCGGTGAGGTTCTCGCCCCGGATCCGCACCTCGCCACTGCGCGGCGGGGTCAGGCCGAGCAGCGAGCGGATGGTGGTGCTCTTGCCCACGCCGTTGCGCCCGAGCAGGGCCAGGGTTTCCCCCGGCGCAATGTGCAGGTCGACGCCATGCAGCACATGGCTGTTGCCGTAGAAGGTGTGCAGGCCGCGCACCTCGACCAGCGGGGTTGCCGTCGTTGTCGTGCTCATCAGAATTGCTCCTCGCCGTCGCCCAGATAGGCTTCCTGCACCGCAGGGTCGTTACGCACCTGCTCCAGCGGACCGCTGGCCAGCATCTGCCCGTTGACCATCACGGTCAGGGTCTTGGCGATGCTGAACACCGCGTCCATGTCGTGCTCGACCAGCACCAGCGAGTAGTCGCGCGACAACTCGGCGAGCAACTCGACGACCCGGCTCGACTCTTCCTTGCCCATGCCAGCCATGGGTTCATCCAGCAACAGAAAGCTCGGCTCGGTGGCCAGCACCATGCCGATCTCCAGTTGGCGCTGCTCGCCATAGCTCATGGAACTGGCGGTGCTGTGGCCCTTGCTGCTCAGGCCGCAGGCCTGCAGGGCTTGCTCGGCGCGCTCACGCACCAGCGGGTAGCTGTCGCTGCGACGGAAGAAGCGGAAGGAGTTCTTCATCCGCGACTGCGCGGCGAGCATGCAGTTTTCCAGGCAACTGAAGCTGGGGAAGATATTGGTGCGCTGAAAGCTGCGCCCCACCCCCAGGTGCGAGACCTTGTTCGGCGCCAGGCCGGTGATGTCCTGACCATTGAAGATCACCTGGCCGCTGCTGGGGCGCAGATGGCCGGAGAGCAGATTGACCATGGTGCTCTTGCCCGCGCCGTTGGGGCCGATGATGGCGTGGATCTCACGGGGCGCGACCTGCAGGCTGATATCGCTGACGGCGCGCAGCCCGCCGAAGTGCTTGCTCAGGCCGCGGGTTTCCAGAATCAAGGCGCTCATTGTTCGGCCTCCTGTTTGATCGTGCCGGCCAGCGGCGCTTTCGTGGTCTTGCTCGATTTGCGCTGCGCCAGTTGCAGCAACAGGCCGGCGATCCCGCGCGGCAGCAACAGCACCATGGCGATCACCACCACGCCCATCGGCAGCTCCCAGTGCGGGGTCAGGCTGGCGAACCAGTGATGCAGGCCCTCGAAGGCGAAGGCGCCGAGAATCGGCCCGAACAGGGTGCCCATGCCGCCGAGAATCACCATCACCAGGATATGCGCCGACATCTGCCAGCTCAGTTGGCCGGGGCTGACGAAGCCGTACTGGGTAGCCGAGAGCATGCCGGCGTAACCGGCGATGGTGCCGGCGATGACGAAGGCCGCCAGCTTGTAGAACAGCGGGTTGTAGCCCATGGCGCGGACCCGTTGTTCGTTCTCCTTGATGCCCAGCAACACCCGGCCAAAGGGCGCGCGCAGGAAGGTGCGCAGCAGGACGAACAACAGCGCCAGCGAAGCCAGCACCACATAGAACAGGGTGGTGCGGTTGTCCAGATCGAGCAGTTGCACCCCGGCGATGGCCACCTCGGGCTTCATGAACAGGTAGGCGCCGTCCGAACCGCCGGCGAAGGAGGCATCGTGGAACAGGTAATAGAGCATCTGCGAAAAGGCGATGGTCACCATGATGAAGAAGATCCCCGAGGTGCGGATGATCAGTACCCCCATCAATAGCGCGGCCAGGGCGCTGACGCCCAGGCACAACGGCAAGGCGACCCAGATGCTCAGCGCCGCGTATTCGGGGGCGAACAGCACCAGGGCATAACCGGCCATGCCGAAGAAAGCCGCCGAGGCCAGGCTGACCATGCCGCTGACGCCGACCAGCAGGTCGAGGCCCAAGGCGACAATGGCCAGGATCATGATGCTGGTCAGTTGCTGGAGGAAGAAGTCGTGCTTTTCACCGGCGAGCGTTGCGCCGAACAAGGGGTAAGCGGCCATCAGCAGCAACAGCAGCGCGAGCAGCAGCTGGATCGGGCGAGGTAATGCATGCATAAGAAAGTCCCCGAAATAGTAATTAGGCGAACAGCCCGCGCGGCTTGAACAACAGCACCACGGCCATCAGCACATACACGGCCATGCCGGCGTATTGCGGCACCAGCACCGCGCCCCAGGTGGCGGTCAGGCCCACCAGCAAGGCGCCGAGAAAGGCCCCGCGAATCGAGCCCAGGCCGCCGATGACCACCACCACGAAGGCGATGATCAGAATCTGATTGCCCATGCCCGGATACACCGAGGACACCGGCGCGGCGATCATCCCGGCGAAGGCGGTCAGCGCCGCACCGGCGGCGAACACCAGGGTGTAGATCACCCGGATATCGATGCCCAGGCCCTGGACCATCTCGCGGTTGCTCGAGCCGCCGCGAATGATCATGCCCAGGCGGCTGCGTTGCAGGATCAGGTACATGGCCAGGGCGATCGCCGCGCACACCGCGGAGATGAACAGGCGGTACACCGGGTAGTCGAGGGTCTCGGTCAGCTGGATCGAGCCGCTGAGCAGTTCGGGGATGGCCACGCTGTGCACGTCGTTGCCCCAGACGATGCTGCGCAGCGAGTCGATCACCATGATCAGGCCGAAGGTCATCAGCACCTGGTCGAGGTGCTCGCGCCGGTACAGCGCCTGGATCAGGAAGCGCTCGATCAGCACCCCCAGCAGCGCCGCCAAGGGCACCGCCAGCAGGATGGCGAGGAAGAAGTTGTCGACCAGCCCGCTCACCCAGTACATCAGGTAGGCGCCGACCATATAGAGCGCGCCGTGGGCCAGGTTGATGATGTGCATGATGCCGAAGATCAGGGTCAGGCCGCTGGCGATCAGAAACAGCAGCAACCCGTACTGCAGACCATTGAGGGTCTGGATGAGAATGGTGGAAAGTTCCATCGGGCATACCAAGGTCAGAAATCAGGCAGGCCCGCCCCCTGGCCACGACTGGACGGTCGGGCGGGTCAACGGCCTCGGGCGACGCAAGCGAGGTACTGGACAAGGCGTTGCGACGGGTCATAGCCGGCTATGACCAAGTGCAACAACGCGGGATCCAGACTTCGGCAGGCGAACTCGATGCAGCCAACCCGCCCCACCGGCCAGCCGCTGACGGCCAGGGCGCGGGGATAACAGTGCGAGCTAGAGCTTGCAGCCTGGCGCGGGATCGCCCAGGGCGGCGGCAGCCGTGCTGACCACCACATTGGCGCCGTCACGCACCTCGCGCAGGTAGATGTTCTGCACCGGGTTATGCGCCTTGGAGAAACTCCATGCGCCGCGTGGGCTGTCGATCCTGGCGTCGGCCATGGCCGCATTCCAGGCGGCGCGGTCCTGGGTATTGCCATTGACCGTGGCCAGCGACTGGGCCAGCAGCAGGCCGCTGTCGTAGCCCTGCACCGCATAGATGTCGGCCTCCTTGCCGAATTTCGCCCGGTAGTCCGCGCGGAACTTGCTGTTCTGCGGAGTCTCCAGGCTGTCGGCATAGTGCAGGGTGGTCAGCAGGCCGGTCGCGGCCGAGCCTTGCGCGGCCAGGGTGCCTTCGCTGAGAAAGCCCGAGCCGAGCAGCGGGATCTTGCCCTGCAGGCCGGCCGCGGCGTAATCCTGGACGAACTTGGCCGCGCCGCCGCCGGCGAAAAAGACGAACACCGCATCGGGCTTGAGCGCGGCGATCTCGGTCAGTTGCGACTGGAACTCCACGTCCGGGAACGGCACGTAGATTTCCTTGCTGACGGTGCCGCCAGCCTTCTCGAAGCCTTCCTTGAAGCCCTCCACCGATTCGATGCCGAAGCCGTAGCGCCAGGCCACGGTGACGATGTTCTTGTAACCCTTGTCCGCCGCCACCTGGCCCATCGGGTAGGCGGTCTGCCAGGAAGTGAAGGAGGTGCGGAAGATGTTCTCGGCGCACAGCGGTCCGGTCGCCGCGTTGAAGCCGGCATTGGGGATGATCAGCGGCACGCCGGTCTCGCGGGCGACCTTGACCGCGCCCATGCCGACCCCGGAGTGCACCGGCCCGACCACCACGTCAACCTGGGAGCCGGCGATCAGCTTCTGCATGTTCGGCACGGCCTTGCCGGGGTTGGCTTCGCTGTCGACGCTGACATATTCCACCGCACGGCCGCCGAGCAGGCCACCGCGCTGCTCGATGGCCAGCTTCATGCCATTGGTGATGGCCTCGCCGAGGGCGGCGTAGGTGCCGGTGTAGGGCAGCAGCAAACCAATCTTCACCGGCTCGGCCGCCAGGGCCAGGCTGCTCATCGAAACGCTGAGGGCCAACGCCAGGGCGCTAGCGCTGAAACGGGTTGGGCAAGGCATCTTGTTATTGTTGTGCATGGTTATCTCCGGCTGCGCTCTGCGGCGCAGCGTGCAAGGCAAAGGTTGTTCGATTGGCATTTTCTGTCGAGCCGCCGGCACCGAAGCCGACCGCTCGCTGCCCACTCACTGTCAGAGCAGGCTCCAGGTGTAATTGAAAATCAGGCGGTTCTCGTCGACATCGCTGCGGTAGTTGGAACGCGCGGTGACGTTGCGCACCTTCACCCCCAGGCCCTTGAGCGAACCGCTCTGCACCACGTAGCCGACGTCCAGGTCGCGCTCCCACTCCTTGCCCTCGAAACCGCGGCCGGTGTCGACGTTG
>NZ_JAWVXU010000021.1:0-80924 GCF_033723075.1 Pseudomonas sp. | reverse complement strand
TGCGGCCATCATCATGGGCGTCAAGCGCGGCCTGTTCTCCAACGAAGCCGGCCTGGGCAGCGCGCCCAACGTCGCCGCCGTGGCCGAGGTCAAGCACCCGGTCGCCCAGGGCATCGTGCAATCGCTCAGCGTGTTCATCGACACCATGATCCTGTGCAGCTGCACCGCGCTGATCATCCTGCTCTCCGGCGTCTACCAGCCGGGCATGGAAGTGTCCGGCGTGATCCTGACCCAGACCGCCATGGCCAGCGTGGTCGGCGAGTGGGGCCGGGTATTCATCAGTATCGCCCTGCTGCTGTTCGTCTTCACCACCCTGATCTACAACTACTACCTCGGCGAAAACGCCCTGGGCTTCTTCAGCGAAAAGCGCTGGCTGGTGCAGGCCTACCGCGTGCTGGTGATCGGCCTGGTACTCTGGGGTTCGCTGCAGGACCTGGGCACGGTGTTCGCCTTCGCCGACGTGACCATGGGCCTGCTGGCCATCGCCAACCTGATCGCCCTGGCCCTGCTGTTCAAGGTCGGCCTGCGTCTGATGCGCGACTACGACAACCAGATCAAGGCGGGTGTAGAGTCGCCGGTCTTCGACCCGAAAGCCTTCGCCGATCTGGATCTCGATCCGGCAGCCTGGCCCGCCAAGCCGTCGACAGCGCCGCACACCCTGAGCGCCGAGATCGGCCACAGCGTGCACCAGCGCTGAGCCGCTAACGACGTGATACACAGGGGGCCATGGCCCCCTGTTTTTTTATCTGAGGAGAGCCGTCATGGCAATAACAAAACTCCTGGTGCTCTACACCGGCGGCACCATCGGCATGCAGATGAGCGCCGACGGCCTGGCGCCCGCCTCCGGCTTCGAGGCGCGGCTGCGCGCCCAGCAAGCGCAGGAACAGCAGCGGCAACTGCCCGTCTGGATCTTCCGCGAACTGCTGCCGCCGATCGACAGCGCCAACATGAGCCAGACCAACTGGCTGGCGATGGTCGCGGCGATCCGCGCAGGCACAGAGCAGGACGGCTGCGACGCCGTGCTGGTGCTGCACGGTACCGACACCCTGGCCTACAGTGCCGCGGCCCTGAGTTTTCTGCTGCTTGGCCTGGCGGTGCCGGTGCTGCTGACCGGCTCGATGCAGCCGGCCGGCGTTGCCGGCAGCGATGCCTGGAGCAATCTGTTCGGCGCCATGCAGGCCCTGCAGCAGGGCCTTGCGCCCGGCGTACAGCTGTACTTCGACGGCAAGCTGATGCACGGCGCGCGGGTCAGCAAGCTCGGCAGCGCCACCTTCGGTGCCTTCGCCGAACTGCCGCGCCAGCGCCAGAGCCCGCACGCCGAGCGCATCCCCGCCAGTCTCGATTACCGTCAGCCGCGCCAGCCGGTGAACCTCGCCGTGCTGCCGTTCTATCCGGGGATCCAGGCCGCGCACGTCAGCGCCCTGCTCGACAGCGGCGTACGCGGCCTGCTGCTGGAGTGCTACGGCAGCGGCACCGGCCCCTCTGACGATGCCGAACTGCTCGCCGCGCTCAAGGCAGCCCATGAGCGTGGCGTGGTGCTGGCGGCAATCAGCCAGTGTGCCCATGGCCATGTCGAGTTTGGCGTCTATGCGGCGGGAAGCAAGCTGGCCAGCGCCGGCCTGGTCTCGGCCGGCGGCATGACCCGCGAAGCCGCCCTGGGCAAACTGTTCGCCCTGCTCGGCGCTGGCCTGGACCAGGCCGAGGTAGAGCGCTGGTTCGCCCTGGACCTGTGCGGCGAGCGCGCCGACTAGTCGGACTTGCAGGAGCCACGGGAACGCCTGGCAGGCGATCCCTGGCCAAGATCTCCGACCCGCCAGGATCGCCAGGCAGTAGCCGTTCTCGAAAACGCCCCCGGCGTTTTCCCTACCGCCTCCACCCATCGAGTCGCCTGCGGTTTACTGCATTTCCCACACCCATGTGGGGCACAAGCTGGCGCCTACAGCTTGCGGTCAGGGCGCAACCGTTTCAGGATGATCAATCGCACCTACAGGAGGTCGCCCGATGGCCGTTCGCATTCCCACCGAGATCCGTCCCGTCAGCGCCGCCGACCATGCGGCCTGGCTACCCCTGTGGCAGGGCTATCAGCGCTTCTACATGACCGAGATCCCCGCCACCACCAGCGACGTCACCTGGCAGCGCTTTCTCGACCCGGCCGAACCGATGCAGGCCGCCCTGGCCTGGCACGAAGGCCAGGCCATCGGCCTGGTGCACTGGATCTACCACCGTTCGACCTGGACCACTGGCGACTACTGCTACCTGCAGGACCTGTTCATCGCCAAGGACCTGCGCAGCAGCGGAGTCGGCCGCCAGCTGATCGAACACGTCTACACCCAGGCCCGCCTGGCCGACTGCGCGCGGGTGTACTGGCTGACCCACGAAACCAACAGCCGCGCCATGCTGCTGTACGAGCGGGTCGCCGAACGCTCGGGCTTCGTGCAGTTCCGCAAGCTACTCTGACCGGTGGCGATAAAACGCCCGCCTGGCGGGGCTCAAGCCGCCGGCCGCCGGGCGATAAAGTCGATTTCCACCAATGCATGACGGGCCAGGCCGGTGGTGCCGATGCAGGTGCGCGCCGGGCGCTTGCCCTCGGGAAAATAGCCGGCATACACCGCATTGAAGCGCTCGTAGTCACCATGAAAATCGGTCAGAAAAGCCCGCGCAGAGACCACATTGTCCAGTCCCAGACCCAGCCCCCGGAGCACCGCCAGCAGGTTGTCGAAGGTCTTGTGCGCCTGCGCCTCGATGCCCTCCGGCAGTGGCGCGGATTCGTTGCCCGGATCAATCGGCAATTGGCCGGTGATAAACACCCAGCCATCGACTTCGCAGGCATGGGAAAAGGGTGCGACCGGCGCGGGCGCGCTGGCGAACATGTGGTATTCAGGCATCGACATAAGCACTCCGGGTCACTTTCGACGGAAAGAGCGGCGCAACTGCCGCCGGCTCATTCGACCATAGCCTGGCGGCTCAGAGGCAGTGAAAATATCGAGCGCCGTCGCGGGGCAGCCTCCAGGCGTTCGTAGCGCAACGCCACAGCGGGTGTTTGGAGGCGTTCGCAGAGGCGTTCGCATAAGCAGCCGCAGTAGGCGGAAATTTTTTCACAACCGCTCAGAACACCGACCAGCCGATGCGCTCGCTGAGCAACTCCAGCGCCTTGATCCCGGCCAGGGAATTGCCTGCCGCATTCAGTTCCGGCGACCACACGCAGACGCTGAACTGCCCGGGAACCACCGCGACTATGCCGCCGCCGACCCCGCTCTTGCCCGGCAGGCCGACCCGGTAGGCAAAGTTGCCGGCTTCGTCATACAGGCCGCTGGTCGCCATGATCGCGTTGACCTGCTTGGTCTGCCGCGACGTGAGTATCTGCGCGCCGCTGTGCAGGCAGAAACCATCGTTGGCCAGGAAACAGAAGGCGCGGGCCAGGTCGACGCAGCTCATGCGCAGCGCGCAGTAGCTGAAGTAGCTGCGCAGCACCGCTTCCACATCGTTATGGAAATTGCCGAACGACTGCATCAGGTAGGCCGCCGCCGCGTTGCGCGCACGGTGCTGGTATTCCGAATCGGCGACCCGGTTATCCACCGCCACCAGCGGGTTGCCGGCCAGACGCCGGACGAAATCGCGCATGGACACCACCGGCGCGGCGAAGCGCGACTGGTTGATGTCGCAGATCACCAGGGCGCCGGCGTTGATGAACGGGTTGCGCGGTCGGCCGCGCTCGAACTCCAGCTGCACCAGGGAGTTGAACGGCTGCCCTGACGGCTCGTGACCCAGGCGCTGCCAGATGTCCTCGCCGGAGTGACCGATGGCCTGCACCAGGCCGAACACCTTGGAGATGCTCTGCACGGAAAACGCCGTATGCGCATCGCCGGCACAGAACAACTCGCCCTCGTTGCTGTACACCGCGATGCCCAGCTGATTGCCCGACACATCGGCCAGCGCCGGGATGTAATCGGCCACCTTGCCCTGGCCGATCAGCGGGCGGACTTCGTCGAGGATTTCATTCAACAGCGCTTGCATGTTCCGACTCACAGCAGTGCCCGAGCAAACCCCGGACGATGGCTGGTAGACGCCTGTCAGCTGGTGCAAATCACACCCGATCACCCCGCCCCGGATTGCGCTGCGCTTATCCAGGCTACCGCCGAACCGTAGATTCTGTGCTCAGGTGCAAGGTCTGCGTCATCCACCCACACAGCTCTCGTAGCCTGGATAAGCCCTGGCGCAATCCGGGGAAGCGATCGCGCAGCGGTTGTGAAGATATCGAGCACCGTCGCGAGAGCGTCTCCAGCTATTCGCGGCGTAGCGCAACGTCAGCAACGGACTCCTGGGGACGGTCGCAGTAGGCGAGAGTTTTTTCACCGCCGCTCAGAACTTCTCCGGGCGCAGCACCTCCACCTGGGCCAGGTAGCAGACCATGGCGAAGTTGGCGTAGTACTGCTCCTGCAGGTGAGTGGCGAGGCGTTCGGCGATCTCCCGGGTGCAGATGATTTCCACCCGGATATTGCCCTCGGTATCCCAGCCGGCGCTGCGCACGCCATGGCCGCCGCGACCGCGGGCGTCGGAGATGGTCCAGCCGGGCGCGCCGAGCGCTTCCAGGTCGACCAGCAGTTTTTTCTCCAGTGCGGCTTCGCAGATCACGGTGAGCAGGGTGCGGGTGTGTGCGCTCATCTCAGAGTCCCCAGGCGATCAGTTGTTCGGCCAGTGCCAGGTACAGCGGAATGCCGATCAGGATATTGAAGGGGAAGCTGATCCCCAGTGAGGCGGTCAGCGACAACGACGGGTTGGCCTCGGGCACCGCCAGGCGCATGGCTGCCGGCACGGCGATATAGGAGGCGCTGGCCGCCAGGGTCGCAAGCACGGCGGTGCCGCCCAGCGAGAGGCCCATCAGGCGCGCCAGCAAGGCGCCGATCAGCGCGCCGAGCAAAGGCATCAGCAGGGCAAAGCCAAGCAGGCGCAGACCGAACTGCCTGAGCGCGCCGAGCTGACCGGAGGCGATCAGGCCCATCTCCAGCAGGAAGAACGCCAGCACCGGCTTGAACATGCTGGTATACAGCGGCTCCAGGGGCTTGATCGCCTCCTTGCCGGCCACCGCGCCGATGATCAGGCCGCCGAGCAGCAGCATGATGCTCTTGCCGAGGAAGATCTCCCGGCCCAGCTCGCGCCAGTCGGTGTCGCGCGCCAGACCCTTGGCCAGGAGAATGCCGACCAGGATCGCAGGAATCTCCAGGATCGCCACGAACAGCGGCATGTAGCTCTCGAATTCGATACCGCGGGCCAGCATGAACGCCACGACGACAGCGAAGGTGCCGGCGCTCACCGAGCCGTAATGCGCCGCCACTGCCGCCGCATTGACCCGGTCGAAGCCCAGGCCGCGCAGCACGCCGAAGGCCAGCACCGGCAGCACCACACCCAGCCCCAGCACCAGCACGGCCTGGCCAAGCAACTGCAGGCTGGCCTGCTCCGCCAGCTCCACCCCCCCGTGCAGACCGATGGCCAGCAGCAGGACGATCGACAGGGTTTCATAGAGCGCCGGCGGCAGCTTCAGCTCGCTTTTCAGCAGGCCGGCACAGAGGCCGAAGATAAAAAACAGTACCACCGGGTCAAGCCCCACCGCGCCTACCTCCGATTACCTGCCCGCAACACCTTGCTGGCAGCATTCCCGCCTGGCCGATAAAAAGGTCATGTCCCGACACCGAGCCGTGCTGAATCCCGGTGCTTTGCTGCATCCCCGATGCCCATGCAGACGCCGAGAACACCGCAGTCGGGACATAACCGGAAAAGCAGGGAGCCGCACGGCTCCCTGGGAAAATGCAGGGGGCAGCGCCCGACTGCGGAATAAAAAAGAAGCCCCGGCAAACCTGATCGAATGCCTGTTCAACCAGCCGGAGCTCCGAGGTTAACCTTCGATTTCGATCAGCACTTCACCCGGATTGACCCGGTCGCCCTTGGCCACATGCACCACCTTGACCGTCCCGGCGATGGGCGCCTGGACTTCGGTTTCCATCTTCATCGCTTCGGTGATCAGCACGGCCTGGCCGGTCTTGACCACGTCGCCTTCCTGCACCAGCACCTCGACGATATTACCCGGCATGCTGGTGCTGACGTCGCCCGCTGCGCTGGCCTGCTTGCGCTTGTTGCCGCTAGCGGCGACGAACTGATTGAGCGGCTCGAACACCACCTCTTCCGGCATGCCGTCGAGGGACAGGTAGAAGTGGCGCTTGCCGTCGGTCTTCACGCCGACCCCGGTGATATCGACGCGGTAGCTCTCGCCGTGCACGTCGATGATGAACTCGGTCGGTACGCCCTCGCCCCCGGCCGATGCCACGGCACCGGCTTCGGGAATCGGCAGCAGCACTTCCGGCTTGAGGGTGCCGTCGGCACGCTCCTCGAGGAACTTGCGTCCGATATCGGGGAACATGGCGTAGGTCAGCACATCCTCTTCAGACTTGGCCAGCAGGCTGATTTCCTCGCGCAACTTGGCCATTTCCGGCTTGATCAGGTCGGCCGGGCGCCCCTCGATCACCTCCTCGCTGCCGATCGCCTGCTTGCGCAGTTGCTCGTCGATCTTGCCCGGTGCCTTGCCGTAGCGGCCTTGCAGGTAGAGTTTGACCTCGTTGGTGATGGTCTTGTAACGCTCGCCGGCGAGCACGTTGAACACCGCCTGGGTGCCGACGATCTGCGAGGTCGGCGTCACCAGCGGCGGGAAACCGAGGTCTGCGCGCACCCGCGGAATCTCGGCGAACACGTCATTGATACGGTGCAGGGCGCCCTGCTCCTTGAGCTGGTTGGCCAGGTTGGACATCATCCCGCCCGGTACCTGGTTGACCTGTACGCGGGTATCGACGGCGGTGAACTCGCTCTCGAACTGGTGGTATTTCTTGCGCACGGCATAGAAGTACAGACCGATTTCCTGCAGCAGTTCCAGGTTCAGGCCGGTGTCGTACTCGCTGCCGCGCAGGGCCGCGACCATCGACTCGGTGCCGGCATGGCTGGTGCCCCAGGCGAAGCTGGAAATGGCGGTGTCGATATGGCTGGCGCCGTTCTCGATCGCCTTCATCTGGCACATCGAGGCCAGGCCGGCGGTATCGTGGCAGTGGATGAAGATCGGCAGCCCCTGCTCGGCCTTGAGTGCCTTGACCAGCTCGCCGGTGGCATAGGGGGTCAGCAGGCCGGCCATGTCCTTGATCGCCACCGAGTCGCAGCCCATGGCTTCCATCTGCTTGGCTTGTTCAACGAAAGCCTTGACCGTGTGCACCGGGCTGGTGGTGTAGGCGATGGTGCCCTGGGCGTGCTTGCCGGCGGCCTTGACCGCCTCGATGGCCACGCGCAGGTTACGCACATCGTTCATCGCGTCGAAGATGCGGAACACGTCGATGCCGTTGACCGCCGCCTTGGCGACAAAGGCGCGCACCACGTCGTCGCTGTAGTGGCGGTAGCCGAGCAGGTTCTGCCCGCGCAGGAGCATCTGCAGGCGGGTATTGGGCAGCGCGGCCTTGAGCTGGCGCAGACGCTGCCACGGGTCTTCCTTGAGGAAGCGCACGCAGGCGTCGAAGGTGGCGCCGCCCCAGACTTCCAGCGACCAGTAGCCGACCTGATCCAGCTTGGGGCAGATCGGCAGCATGTCTTCGGTGCGCATGCGCGTGGCGATCAGCGACTGGTGGGCATCACGCAGGATGGTGTCGGTAACTAAGATGCTTTGGGCATTAAAAGGCTTGGACATGACTGGATTCCCCTTACAGGCCGGCGTGGGCGGCGATAGCCGTGGCAATCGCCAGGGCCAGGTGCGATGGGTTGAGCTTGATCGAGTACTCGGTCAGCTCCGGATGGGCGTCAACGAAACTGGTGTTGAACTGGCCGCTGCGGAACTCCGGGTTACGCAGGATTTCCTGGTAATAGGCGGCGGTGGTCTTCACCCCTTGCACACGCATGTCGTCGAGCGCGCGCAGGCCGCGGTCCAGCGCCTCTTCCCAGGTCAGCGCCCAGACGATCAGCTTCAGGCACATGGAGTCGTAATACGGCGGAATGGTGTAGCCGGTGTAGATCGCCGTGTCGGTGCGCACACCTGGCCCGCCGGGGGCGTAGTAGCGGGTGATCTTGCCGAAGCTGGGCAGGAAGTTGTTCTTCGGATCCTCGGCGTTGATGCGGAACTGCAGGGCGAAACCGCGGTGGATGATGTCCTCCTGCTTGACCGACAGCGGCAGGCCGGAAGCGATGCGGATCTGCTCGCGGACGATGTCGATGCCGGTGATTTCCTCGGTGATGGTGTGCTCCACCTGCACCCGGGTGTTCATCTCCATGAAGTACACCTCGCCCTCGGCCAGGAGGAACTCCACGGTACCGGCATTCTCGTAGCCCACCGCCTGTGCCGCGCGCACCGCCAGGTCGCCGATGTAGGCACGCTGTTCGGGGGTGAGCTGCGGGCTGGGAGCGATCTCGATGAGCTTCTGGTTGCGCCGCTGGATCGAGCAGTCGCGCTCGAACAGGTGCACCACGCTGCCGAAGCTGTCACCGAGAATCTGCGCCTCGATGTGCTTGGGGTTGACGATGCACTTCTCGAGGAAGACTTCCGCCGAGCCGAAGGCCTTGGTCGCCTCGGAGATCACTCGCGGAAACGCCTGCTCCAGCTCTTCACGCGAGTTGCAGCGGCGAATACCGCGGCCACCGCCACCGGAGGTGGCCTTGAGCATCACCGGATAACCGATGCGCTCGGCCTCGCGCAGGGCCTCGGCGATGTCGGCGACGTTGCCCTCGGTGCCGGGGGTAACCGGCACGCCGGCCTTGATCATGCTGCGCCGCGCCTCGGTCTTGTCGCCCATGCGGCGGATCACTTCGGCGGAGGGACCAATGAACTTGATCCCGCGCTCGGCGCAGATGTCCGCCAGTTCGGCGTTCTCCGAAAGGAAGCCGTAACCCGGATGCAGCGCATCACAACCGGTTTCCACCGCCAGGTTGACCAGCTTGCGCGGGTTCAGGTAACCAGCCAGCGGCTCGTCGCCGATGCAATGGGACTCGTCGGCGCGCTTCACATGCAGGGCATGGCGGTCGGCTTCGGCATACACGGCCACCGAGCGAACGCCCATCTCGGCGCAAGCGCGCACGATGCGGACGGCAATCTCGCCGCGGTTGGCAATCAGGATTTTCTTGATCACGCGTGCTTCCTCGACCCAGTGGACAGACAGGTGGTCGTTAGTGGCGACCACCCGTTCACCCTACGCCCGGGCGTTGGATAACCAAAATCAATAATTATTTGATTAGCTATAAGTCATAACTTATACACTCAGCAGAGCGACCTGCCGCAAGACCATCCGACCGAACGAGGTATCCCGTGCGCAAATCATTGATGCGCATCACCCTGCGCCAACTTCAGATATTCCGTGCGGTGTGCCAGCAGCGCTCCTACAGCCGCGCCGCCGAAGACATGGCGCTGACCCAGCCAGCAGTCAGCCTGCAAATCCGCCAGCTGGAAGAACTGCTCGGGCAACCGCTGTTCGATTACATCGGCAAGAAGCTCTACCCAACCGACGCCGCCGACGCCCTGCAGCGGGCCAGCGCGGATATTTTCGGCCGTCTGGAAAGCCTGGACATGCAACTGGGTGACCTGCAAGGCTCGCTGCAAGGACAGCTGAGCCTGGCCGTCGAATCCAGCGCGAAGTACTTCACGCCACTGCTGTTCGCCGCTTTTCGTCGCCAATACCCGGAAGTCAGTTTGCAGCTGGTGGTCACCAACCACAGCCAGGCACTCAAGCGCCTAAGCGCCAATCGCGATGACTTGCTGATCATGTCGCAGGTGCCGACGGATCTGAACCTCGAGTTTCTGCCGTTTCTCAATAACCCGATCGTCGCGGTAGCGCCAGCGACGCACCCGCTGTGCGACCGGGGGCCACTGTGCCTGCAGGACCTCACCGCCTGGCCACTGCTGGTGCGTGAACGCGGCTCGGGCACCCGCCAGGCCGGCGAGGAATATTGCCACCAGAAGCGCGCGCACTTCGCCCAGACCCTGGAGCTCGGCTCGACCGAGAGTCAGCTCGAAGGGGTCCTCGCCGGCCTCGGCCTGGCCCTGCTGCCACGCCACGCAGTGCGCCGCGAACTGGCCTGCGGCGCACTGTGCGAATTGCCGGTGGCGGAGCTGCCCTTGCTGCGCAGCTGGTGCCTGGTGCACCCGCGCGGCAAATACCTGTCACCGGTGGCCCAAGCGTTTTTCGCCTTCGTGCGCGATCAGCGCAGCCAGATCAACGCCCTGGCTGAGCGCTTCGCCGAGTCGGCGCCTGAACGGCGGCCAGATAGTTAGCGGCGACCAGTTCCGGGTAATCGGCCAGTTGCTGTTGCAACTGACGCCGCTCGGCGTAGCTTTCGATGGCGCGGCGGTACTCCATGCGCCGCTGATCGAGCAGCTTGCGACGGTTCTTTACATCATTGTTGGCGTGTGACTGCGCTTCATCCGAATAACGAGGCATCTCAAGTCTCCCAGGCTGAACAACGGGAGGTACAGGATCGGCCCGGGATGTGACGCTTTGACGGTAAATGGATGAATAGACGCTGACAGCAGGGACTGATCGTGCCCACGTCGAGGCGTCGAACCGTCCGCGCGGGCACGCTGCACTGGACGCTCTGCGTCCATAGACCGTGACGCGCAGCGTCACAGGCTGTATTCCCACGCTGGAGCGCGAGAACAGTCACTAAGCTGTGCGGCCCGTGGCCCGCCTAAATTGATGGAACGGGCCCAGGCGCAATCCGGGGCAGATGACCGGAGCTGGCGCCTGCTAGTCCTCGTGCAGCTTCACCGACTTGGGCGACAGGCGCAGGCTGCGCAAGCTGCGCTTGACGCTCTTCAGGTGGTTGACCAGGGTCGGCCCGCGGGCCATGGCTACGCCCATGGCCAGGACGTCGATCACCACCAGGTGGGCGATGCGCGAGGTCAGCGGGGTGTAGATCTCGGTGTCCTCCTGCACGTCGATGGCCAGATTGACCGTGGCCAGATCGGCCAGCGGGGTCTGACTGGGGCACAGGGTAATCAGGGTCGCGCCGGCCTCACGCACCAGATTGGCGGTGATCAGCAGGTCCTTGGAGCGCCCGGACTGGGAGATGCAGATGGCCACATCGGTGGGCTTGAGGGTCACCGCCGACATCGCCTGCATATGCGGATCGGAATAGGCGGCGGCAGTCAGCAGCAGACGGAAGAACTTGTGCTGGGCATCCGCCGCCACCGCACCGGAGGCGCCGAAGCCGTAGAATTCCACGCGCTGAGCCTGGGCGCAGGCGGCGATGGCGCGCTGCAAGGCCTGCGGGTCGAGGTGCTCGCGGACCTCGATCAGGGTGTGCAGGGTGGTGTCGAAGATCTTCAGACTGAAGTCGGCGACCGAGTCGTCTTCATGGATGGCGAACTGGCCGAAGCTGGCGCCGGCGGCCAGACTCTGCGCCAGCTTCAACTTGAGGTCCTGGAAGCCGCTGCAGCCGATGGCGCGACAGAAGCGCACGATGGTCGGTTCGCTGATGCCGACGCTGTGCGCCAGGTCGGCCATGGAGCTGTGCATCACCGCAGCCGGATCGAGCAGCACGTGGTCGGCCACCTTGAGTTCCGACTTGCGTAACAGATGACGCGACTGGGCGATGTGCTGCAACAAATTCACGGGCATGGGCTCAGGCTGAAAGATGACGAATAGGCCGTGCCCCCCTCATCCGAGGGACGACTCGGTTATGATCGGGACACGCCGGGGTGTAGTGACTTTGTAGTTATACTACATGGCCAACGCCCCCGCACGGCTAAACCGAGTCGGAGTTCCCGCTTTGAGCATTCCCTGCGACATGCTGGTCTTTGGCGGTACGGGCGATCTGGCCCTGCACAAGCTGCTGCCAGCGCTCTACCACCTGCACCGCGTCGGCCGACTGCACGCCGACATGCGCATCTTCGCCCTGGCGCGCAGCCAGCACAGCCGCGCGGCCTACCAGGCCCTCGCCGAACGCCGCTGTCGCGCCCAGGTGGCGCGCGCCGACTTCGACAACGAGACCTGGCAGAGCTTTGCCGCGCGTCTCGACTATTTCGCCATGGACGCCAGCCAGAGCGCCGATTTCGGCCGCCTGGGCAAGCACCTGGGCGCCGCCGGCGAGCGCGTGCGGGTCTACTACCTGGCCACCGCGCCCGACCTGTTCGAAGACATCGCCTCGCACCTGAAGATCGCCGGCCTGGCCGGACCTCACGCACGCATCGTGCTGGAGAAACCGATCGGCGACTCGCTGCCGTCGGCGCAGGCGATCAACGCGGCGATCGGTGCTGTGTTCGACGAGTCACGGGTATTTCGCATCGATCACTACCTGGGCAAGGAAACCGTGCAGAACCTGATGGCACTGCGCTTCGCCAATGCCCTGTTCGAGCCGGTGTGGCGGGCCGGGCATATCGACCACGTGCAGATCAGCGTGTGCGAGACCCTCGGCGTGGAGAATCGTGGTGCCTACTACGACAACGCCGGCGCCATGCGCGACATGATCCAGAACCACCTGCTGCAGCTGCTTTGCCTGGTGGCCATGGAGGCACCGGTGCGCTTCGATGCCGAAGCGGTGCGCAACGAGAAGGTCAAGGTGCTCGAGGCGCTGAAGCCCATCTCCGGCCTCGACGTACGCGACAAGACCGTGCGCGGCCAGTACAGCGCCGGCAAGATCGGCGGGCAGGAAGTGCCGGCCTACTACTTCGAGAAGAATGTCGACAACGACAGCGATACCGAAACCTTCGTCGCCCTTCAGGTGGAAATCGAGAACTGGCGCTGGGCCGGCGTGCCCTTCTACCTGCGCACCGGCAAACGCCTGGCCCGCAAGACCTCCGAGATTCTGATCCAGTTCAAGCCGGTGCCGCATCAGCTGTTCGGCGACGGCGAGGCCAATCGCCTGCTGATCCGCCTGCAGCCGGAAGAGTGCATCAGCCTGCAACTGATGGCCAAGCACCCCGGCAAGGGCATGCGCCTGGAACCGGTGGAACTGGACCTCAACCTGGCCCAGGCGTTTCACCAGAAACGCCGCTGGGACGCCTACGAACGCCTGCTGCTGGACGTGATCGAAGGCGACTCGACACTGTTCATGCGCCGCGACGAAGTGGAAGCGGCCTGGAACTGGATCGACCCGATCATCAATGGCTGGCGGCAGCACCACCAGAGCCCGCGACCCTACCCGGCCGGCAGCAGCGGGCCGGAGCAGGCCAACCTGCTGCTGGAGCGGGCGGGCCGCAAGTGGATGGCGTGAACCGCCGGCGGCGACCTGACGGTACGCCGCCCGGAGGGGTCTGACGGGGGGCTACGGCTTACTTCAACGAACGCAGGAAGCTGATCAGGTAATCCTGTTCGGCAGGATCGCTAATGGAGACGTGACGCATGCGCGTGCCTGGAACCAACGCCTCGTTATCGGTAATCCACTCGCGCAGGTTGTCTTCGCTCCAGGTGATCCCCGAGGCCTGCATGGCTTTCGAGTAGGCAAACCGGGGCACGGAAGCCGCCGGGCGACCCACCACACCGAACAGGCTGGGGCCGAAGGCGTTCTCGCTGGTATCCAGCGAATGGCACGCCGTGCAGTGGTGCGTAAACAACTGACGCCCGGCGGCCTCCATGGCCTTCTCAGCGGCCTGAACGGACGGCACAACCGCCAGTGCACTGCTTAACGCTAAAGACGCTAGCAAGATCGTTTTCATTGGGTGTTCCCTCAAAATGGCTCGGCAAAGACAGTATATTTTGTAAGGATTAGCACCGGCTCTTGTACAAAAGCAGCATTTTGCTAGTTCCAAAGCACATTTCTCAGGCCGCCATGACTCGAGCCCGGCTCGCGCGTACGGCGGGCAACTCTACCGATCTGGCGATATATGCGGGATAGAGCGGCTACCAACACTTCGAGCGCCTGCTCGATATAGCTGCGAACGGCTTCGCAAACGAAGTTTATATATCCAATAATCATTGGACTCGATCCGACAGCCCCCGCGTCACGCAACCAAGCCCTGCTTCGCTACATATATGGCCTTCGTCACCCACGTATTTTACTGACCATCCAGAAAGTTCAGGCCCGCCATATTCACCTGCATATCCCAACGAATATGCGCGGCATATCGGCCAATATAAGGCCCACTTCCGCAGGCAATCCAGGAAACTCTGAACACCGCACAAACCCTTGTATTCAGCGGCCTGCAGAGGATCGCACGGACTGCTTTGCGCTGACTTGCTCGGTGCCATCAAGCAACTACTGCGCCAGCCGATGGATAGACCGGCCAAATCGCGCGATCAATAGCCGATTATCGCGCCTGGTTATCCGCCGCCCCGGCGCTGGCAATCCGCGAGTTATTCGGGCTTGAATTAACCTTGTTCGAGAAAATCATTCATCGAATCGTCATCTTGACTATCGGCATCGCGGGTTGAGAAAACTTCCGATATATGTTTAACCTAATAGGGATTCGCACAACCTCAAGGATTCTGGTTTGAGTTTTGCCCCCGTCACGCTCCGTCGCCCAACCGACGGCGACGGATATCCGTTGCATCAATTGGTAGCCCGCTGCCAACCCCTGGACACCAATTCGGCATACTGCAACCTGCTGCAGTGCACCGATTTTGCCGATACCGCCATCGCCGCCGAAAATTCCGACGGTCAACTGGTGGGATTCATCTCCGGCTACCGTCCACCCTCGCGTCCAGACACGCTATTCGTCTGGCAGGTCGCGGTGGATGCCTCGCTACGCGGGCAGGGTTTGGCCCTGCGCATGCTGCTGGAGCTGACCGAACGGGTCACTGCCCAGGGCGTACGCTTTCTGGAAACCACCATTTCGCCGGACAACGGCGCCTCCCAGGCGTTGTTCAAGCGGGCCTTTGCCCGCCTGGGCGTCGACTACGAGACCCGCACCCTGTTCTCCCGCGCCGCGCATTTTGCCGGTCAGCACGAGGACGAAGTGCTCTATCGCGCCGGCCCGTTCAACGCCTCCGGCTTGCAAAAAGCCTCTTCTAAGGAGACCGCATGAAACTCTTCGAACAGAATGAATCGTCCGTCAGGAGCTATTGCCGCTCATTTCCAGTGGTATTCGACCAGGCGCGCGGAGCGGAACTGATTACCCGCGACGGCAAGCACTACATCGACTTCCTCGGTGGTGCCGGCACGCTCAACTACGGGCATAACCACCCGGTGCTCAAGCAGGCGCTGCTCGACTACATCGGCAACGACGGCATCACCCACGGCCTGGACATGTATTCCGATGCCAAGGAGCGTTTCCTCGAGACCTTCAGCCGGCTGATCCTCAAGCCGCGCGGCATGCACGATTACGTCATGCAGTTCACCGGGCCGACCGGCACCAACGCGGTGGAAGCCGCACTGAAACTGGCGCGCAAGGTCACCGGGCGCAGCAACGTCATCAGTTTCACCAACGGCTTCCACGGCTGCAGCATCGGCGCCCTGGCCGCCACCGGCAACCAGCACCATCGCGGCGCCGCCGGTGTGCCGCTGACCGATGTCAGCCGCATGCCCTACGCCAACTATTTCGGCGACAAGGTCAACACCATCGGCATGATGGACAAGCTGCTCGGCGACCCGAGCAGCGGCATCGACAAGCCGGCCGCGGTCATCGTCGAAGTGGTGCAGGGCGAGGGTGGGCTGAATGCCGCCTCCGCCGAATGGGTGCGCAAGCTCGAGAAGCTCTGCCGCAAGCACGGCATGCTGCTGATCGTCGACGATATCCAGGCCGGTTGCGGCCGCACCGGCAGCTTCTTCAGCTTCGAGGCAATGGGCATCAAGCCGGACATGATCACCCTGTCCAAGTCGCTCAGCGGCTACGGCCTGCCGTTCGCCATGGTGCTGCTGCGCAAGGAGCTGGATCAATGGAAGCCGGGCGAGCACAACGGCACCTTCCGCGGTAACAACCACGCCTTCGTCACCGCTACCGCCGCCCTCGAGCACTTCTGGCGCGACGACCAGTTCGCCAAGAGCGTGCAGGCCAAGGGCAAGCGCATCGCCGACGGGATGAACAAGATCGTCCGCCGCTACGGCCCGGATTCGTTGTTCATCAAGGGCCGCGGCATGATGATCGGCATCAGTTGCCCGGATGGCGACAGCGCCGCCGCCATCTGCCGCCACGCCTTCGAGCACGGCCTGGTGATCGAGACCAGCGGCGCCCACAGCGAAGTGGTCAAGTGCCTCTGCCCGCTGATTATCAGCGAAGCGCAGATCGACAAGGCCATGACCATTCTCGACGCGGCCTTTGCGGCCGTGATGTCTGAACAAGCCGCTAACCAGGCTTCCTGAGGAGTTCCAACATGATCGTACGCACCCTGGCCGACTGCGAGCAGTCCAACCGCAAGATCGTCAGCGAAACCTGGGACAGCACACGCATGCTGCTCAAGGACGACAACATGGGCTTCTCCTTTCACATCACCACCATCTACGCCAATACCGAGACCCACATCTGGTACCAGAACCATCTGGAGTCGGTGTTCTGCATCAGCGGTGAAGGCGAGATCGAGACCATTGCTGACGGCAAGATCTACCCGATCGCCCCCGGCACCCTGTACATCCTCGACAAGAATGACGAGCACCTGCTGCGCGGCACCACGGAAATGAAGATGGCCTGCGTATTCAATCCGCCGCTCAATGGCAAAGAAGTGCATGACGAAAGCGGTGTCTACCCGCTGGAGGCAGAAACCGTCGCCTGATCGGCCCGGCCGAAAGGAGAAATTCCGCGTGATCCCTGAACGAACCGACCTATACCCCTCGCGCCAGCAGGATCAACCGAGCTGGCAAGACCGCCTGGACCCGGTGGTCTACCGTAACGACCTGGAAAATGCGCCGATCAGTGCGCAACAGATCGAGCGCTACGAGCGCGACGGCTACCTGGTGCTGCATGGCGTGTTCAGCGCCGACGAGGTGGCGGTGTTGCGCCAGGAGCTCGACCGCGTACGCCATGACCCGGCGGTAGCGGACTCCGGCAAGACCATCAGCGAACCGGAAAGCGGCGCGGTGCGCTCGGTGTTCGCCGTCCACCAGGACAACCCGCTGTTCGCCCGGGTCGCCCGCGACGAGCGGATCGCCGGCATCGCGCGCTTTCTGCTCGGCGGCGAGCTGTATGTGCACCAGTCACGGATGAACTTCAAGCCGGGCTTCACCGGCAAGGAGTTCTACTGGCACTCGGATTTCGAGACCTGGCACGTCGAGGACGGCATGCCGCGCATGCGCGCGCTGAGCTGCTCGATCCTGCTCACCGACAACGAGCCGTACAACGGCCCGCTGCTGCTGATCCCAGGTTCGCACAAGCACTACGTGCGCTGCGTCGGCGCGACGCCGGAGAATCACTATCAGGACTCCCTGCGCAAGCAGCAGTTTGGCGTGCCTGACGACCACAGCCTGAGCGAGATGGCCAGCCGCTACGGCATCGACACGGCCCTCGGCCCGGCGGGCAGCGTGGTGTTGTTCGACAGCAACATCCTCCACGGCTCCAACAGCAACATCAGCCCCAGCGCGCGCAGCAACCTGTTCTATGTCTACAACCAGGTGGACAACGCCGTACAGGCACCCTTCTGCGCCCAGACGCCACGCCCGGCCTTCGTCGCCGAGCGCGAGGATTTTTCCGCGCTGGATATTCAGCCGCAAGAATACCTCTGACACACAGACAGGCCCGCAACCGCAACAGCGGGCCTGCTCTATTCCTGGGTGGCCGCATGTCGGCCACCTGCCGAACTCACCACGACCGGACTCTCATGCATACCGTAGAAAAAATCGGCGGCACCTCCATGAGCCGCTTCGAGGAAATGCTCGACAACATCCTTATCGGCTCACGACGGGACGACCAACTGTATCAGCGGGTCTTCGTCGTCTCGGCCTTCAGCGGCATGACCAACCTGCTGTTGGAACACAAGAAAACCGGCGAACCCGGCGTCTACCAGCGCTTCGCCGATGCCCACAACGAGGAGGCCTGGCTCGAGGCGCTGGAAGCGGTGCGTCTGCAGATGCTGGCGAAGAACGCCGCGCTGTTCCCCGGCGAATTCGAGCGCCAGGCGGCCAACCAGTTCATCGGCGCGCGCATCGACGATGTCAGCGAGTGCATGCGCAGCCTGCAGCGGCTGTGCGCCTATGGCCACTTCCAGCTCACCGAACACCTGATGAAGGTGCGCGAGATGCTCGCCTCGCTGGGTGAAGCGCACAGCGCCTTCAACACCGTGCTGGCGCTCAAGCAGCGCGGGGTCAACGCCAAGCTGGTCGACCTCACCGGCTGGCACCTGGATGCGCCACTGCCCTTTGAGGCGATGATCCGCAGCTGCTTCGCAGAGGTCGACCTGAGCTGCGAGCTGGCCGTCGCCACCGGCTATACCCATTGCAGCGAAGGGTTGATGAACACCTTCGACCGCGGCTACAGCGAGATCACCTTCGCCCAGATCGCCGCCGCCACCGGCGCCCGCGAGGCAATCATCCACAAGGAGTTCCACCTCAGCAGCGCCGACCCCAAGCTGGTCGGCGAAAGCCGGGTGGTGACCATCGGCCGTACCAACTATGACGTCGCCGACCAGCTGTCCAACCTCGGCATGGAAGCGATCCACCCGCGTGCGGCCAAGACCCTGCGCCGCGCCGGCATCGAACTACGGATCAAGAACGCCTTCGAACCCGAGCATACCGGCACCCTGATCAGCCAGAGCTATCGCAGCGAGCGGCCCTGCGTGGAGATCATCGCCGGGCGCAAGGACGTCTTCGGCCTGGAGGTGTTCGACCAGGACATGCTCGGCGACGTCGGCTACGACATGGAGATCACCAAGCTGCTCAAGCAGCTCAAGCTGTACGTGGTCAACAAGGACTCCGACGCCAACAGCATCACCTATTACGCCTCGGGTTCGCGCAAGCTGATCAACCGCGCCGCCCGGCTGATCGAGGAACGCTACCCGGCCGCCGAGGTGACCGTGCACAACGTCGCCATCGTCTCGGCGATCGGCTCGGACCTGAAGGTCAAGGGCATCCTCGCCAAGACGATGGCGGCGCTGGCAGAAGCGGGCATCAGCATCCAGGCGGTGCACCAGTCGATCCGCCAGGTGGGAATGCAGTGCGTGGTCAACGAGGACGACTACGCTGCCGCCGTGGCCACACTGCACCGGGCGCTGATCGAGCCGGAGAATTATGGCGATGTGATCGCCGCGGCCTGACCCGGACGACCCCGGTTACGCCACCAGCGTCAGTTGGACCACGGCAAGCGGTAGCATCGATTGATGCCGGCAGGCACAGGGCCGGCAAGTCCCGCCGAGGTGAGGCTGCATCACCTCAGCGGGCGTCGGTCTGCTCACGCAGCAACTGGGCGAATTGCTCCGCCGGCACCGGCTTGCTGATCAGGTAGCCCTGAATCTCGTCGCACTGGTGGGCCTTGAGGAAATCCATCTGCGCCTGGGTTTCCACGCCCTCGGCGACTACCTTCAACTCCAGGCTGTGGGCCATGACGATGATCGCGCGGGTAATGGCCGCATCCTCGCCACCGAGCGCCAGGTCACGGATGAAGGTCTGGTCGATCTTCACGTAGTCCACCGGGAAGCGCTTGAGGTAGCTGAGCGATGAGTAACCGGTGCCGAAGTCGTCGATCGCCAGTTTCACCCCCAGATCGCGCAACTGCTGGAAGGTGGTGATGACACTTTCGACGTTGTCGAGCAACTGGCTCTCGGTCAATTCGAGTTCGAGGAACTGCGGCGCCAGGCCGGTTTCGTCGAGCACCTGGCGCACCAGGCTGGTCAGCTTGCCCTGGCGCAACTGATGCACCGACAGGTTCACCGACACCCGGATCTGCGCCAGGCCCTGCAGCTGCCAGTCGCGCGCCTGCTGACAGGCGCGGCGCAGGACGAATTCGCCGATCGGCGCGATCAGCCCGGTTTCCTCGGCCAGGCCGATGAAGTCCCCCGGCGGCACCAGCCCCCGCTCCGGATGGCGCCAGCGCACCAGCGCCTCGGCGGCGTTGAGGCTGTCATCGGCCAGGCACAGCTTGGGCTGATAGAACACCTCCAGCTGGTGCTCGTCGATCGCCTTGCGCAACTGGGTCTCCAGTTGCAGGCGCTCCAGGGTGCAGGCCTGCAGGTTGTCGGTGTAGAACTGGAAGGTGTTGCCGCCCAGGTGCTTGGCATGCTGCATGGCCATATCGGCCTGGCTGACCAGGGTCGAGATTTCCCGCGCGTTGTCCGGCAGCAGGCTGATGCCCAGGGAGGCGCTGACCACCAGTTCCTGGCCGCCGACGGTCATCGGCAGACGCAACTTGGCCAGCAGGCGGCTGGCCATGCGCGCCAGGGTCGAGAGGCTGCCGTAGGAATCGAGCAGCACGGCGAACTCGTCGCCGGACAAGCGCGCAATGGTGTCGGCCTCGGGCATTGCCTGACTCAGGCGGCGGCTCATCTGCCGCAGTAATTGGTCGGCCACTTCATGGCCGAGGCTGTCGTTGAGCCACTTGAAACGATCCAGATCGACGTGCAGCAGGGCCATACTGCGCCCGCTCTGCCGCGAGCGCTGGCTGGCCTCATGCAGGCGGTTCTTGAACAGGCTGCGGTTGGCCAGGCCGGTCAGTTCGTCGTAGTGCGACAGGTAGCGCAAACGCTCCTCGGCCTCGCGCCGCGACGACAGGTCGGCGAAGAAGCCGACTATATGGCTCACCAGCCCGCGCGAATCGCGCACCACGTTGAGCTGCAACAATTGCGGGTAGAGTTCGCCGTTCTTGCGGGTCTCGATCAATTCGCCCTGCCAGCGGTCGCCGCGCTCCAGCTCCAGGCGGATCATCTGGTACTGGTGGCGGGTGTCGCGGCTGCTGATCAGGCTGGCGACACTCTTGCCCAGCACATCTTCCTGGCGATAGCCGGTGACCTGGCTGAACGCCTGGTTGACCGCCAGCAGGCGGTAATCCGGATCGAGAATGACGATGCCTTCGCTGGCGGCCTCGAACACCGTGGCGGCCAGGCGCTGCTGCTCTTCCTGCTGTTTGCGCGCGGTGATGGTGCGCCGCGTACCGAGCATGCGCAGCACCCGGCCCTGGGCATCGCGCTCCACCGCACGGCCGCGATCCTCGACCCAGACCCAGTGGCCATCGGCGTGCTTGACCCGGTATTCGATCTGATAACCGTCGCTGCGGCCCTTCATGTGCTCGACCAGGCTGCGGCGCAGCAACGGCAGGTCGTCCGGGTGCAGCCGCGGCTTGAGGTCGCGCAGCATGGCCTGCACCATCTCGGGCTCGAGGCCGAAGATTTCCTTGAGCTGCGAGTGATGCACTTCATCGTTCTGCAGGTTCCAGTCCCACAGCCCCAGCTCGCTGGCTTCCAGGGCCAGGGCCAGACGCGCCTCGCTCTTGCTCAGGGCGTGGGTGGCATCGTCCAGCTCCAGGGTGCGCTCGGCCACGCGCATTTCCAGCTGGTCATGGGCGGTGCGCAGCTCGCCTTCGGCCCAGCGGCGCTGCTCGACTTCGCGGGCCAGTTCGCCATTGAGCGTCTCGGCCTGCTGCCGGGCATGCTCCAGGCGGCCGATCAGCGCCTGGTTCTGGAAACGCTGCAACAGGCTGCGCTGCAGCAGGCGGTTGACCTGCCAGGCCACCACCAACAGGGTTGCCAGCAGGATGCCGCCAAGCATGCCCCAACCACGCTGCAGGCTATGCTCGCTGAGCAGCAGGTAGGCCACCGACGGCAGCAGGCAGGGCAAGGCGAAGGTCAGGAACGCCGAGAGGCTGACGGCATAGGCCACGCTGGCGGACAGAATCGCCGCGGCGATCAGGCCGTAGACCAGGGCCTGCTGGTAGAACACATCGGCCGGCACCAGGGCGATGGCGGCGAAGGCCAGGGTCAGGCCAGAGGCGCCGGCGCCAAACAGGAAATTGCGCCGCCAATGCGCCTGCACCTGGCGGCTCGGCAGTGCAGCATTGAAAGCTCTGACCTGAAGCAGGCGCAGAACGGCGAGCAGCACCAGCCAGATCAGCCAGCCGGAGAGCATCACACGGCTCTGGGGCGTCCAGAGCAAATAGGCGCAGGCCACGCCATTGAGCAGCATGAATAGGGTCGGCACCCACGAGCCCTGATACAGCAGGCGGGTACGTTCGATGGCGATATCCGTGGCGAACTGCTGACGAATCTCGCGGGTACTGTCCAGGGTTAGCTCGGCAGCGGCGCTAGCGGTTTGAGTCATAGGCTATTTTCTTGTAATGGGTGCCTAGGTCGGCGGAGCATACCCGAGCTAGACGCTTCGCCCAACAATCATCTGTGCAAATTTACCGAGCCGACAGGCAACTTTGCAGGATCGACATGAGCTACAACATCCAGCCGGCAAGGTGACCTGCCGTTCGTCCACTGGCAGCCGTGCGACTATGTGCCGCGCGCCCGGTTTGCCCTCGCCGCCGCCGCCCCCTAGAATGCCGCGATGCAAAACGACCCCGAACTTCTGATCGCCTCCCTCAACGATGCCCAACGCCAGGCCGTAGCCGCCCGCCTGGGCCGGCAACTGGTGCTGGCCGGCGCCGGCTCCGGCAAGACCCGGGTGCTGGTGCACCGTATCGCCTGGCTGATCCAGATCGAAAACGCCTCGCCGCACAGCGTCCTGTCGGTGACCTTCACCAACAAGGCCGCCGCCGAGATGCGCGCGCGCATCGAACAGATGCTCGGCGTCAATCCGGCCGGCCTGTGGGTCGGCACTTTCCACGGCCTGGCCCACCGCCTGTTGCGGGCGCACTGGCAGGAAGCCGGTCTGGCGGAAAACTTCCAGATCCTCGACTCCGACGACCAGCAGCGCCTGGTCAAGCGGGTGATCCGCGAGCTGGGCCTGGACGAGCAGCGCTGGCCGGCCAAGCAGGCGCAGTGGTTCATCAACGGGCAGAAGGACGAAGGCCTGCGTCCGCAGCATACCCAGGCCAGCGGCGACCTGTTCCTTGCCACCATGCTGAAGATCTACGAGGCCTATGAAGCGGCCTGCGCCCGCGCCGGGGTGATCGACTTCTCCGAGTTGCTGCTGCGGGCGCTGGACCTGTGGCGCGACAAGCCGGGCCTGCTCGAGCATTACCAGCGACGCTTCCGGCATGTTCTGGTGGACGAGTTCCAGGACACCAACGCCGTGCAGTACGCCTGGTTGCGCCTGCTGGCCCAGGGCGGCGAGAGCCTGATGGTGGTCGGCGATGACGATCAGTCGATCTACGGCTGGCGCGGGGCCAAGATCGAGAATATCCACCAGTACAGCCGCGACTTCCCGGACGCCGAAACCATCCGTCTGGAGCAGAACTACCGCTCCAGCGCCGGCATCCTCAAGGCCGCCAACGCGCTGATCGCCAATAACCAGGGGCGTCTGGGCAAGGAGCTCTGGACCGAAGACGGCGACGGCGAGCCGATCGACCTGTACGCCGCCTTCAACGAACACGATGAAGCCCGCTACGTGGTCGAGACGATCGAGGATGCCCTGCGCAAGGACGGCCTCAAGCGCAGCGAGATCGCCATCCTCTACCGCTCCAACGCCCAATCGCGGGTGCTCGAAGAAGCCCTGCTGCGCGAGAAGATCCCCTACCGCATCTATGGTGGCCAGCGCTTCTTCGAGCGCGCCGAGATCAAGAACGCCATGGCCTATCTGCGCCTGCTCGACGGCCGCGGCAACGATGCGGCGCTGGAGCGGGTAGTCAATGTGCCGGCCCGCGGCATCGGCGAGAAGAGCGTCGAAACCATCCGCGCCTACGCCCGCGAGCATGATGTGTCGATGTGGGAGGCGATTCGCCTGATGGTCGCCAGCAAGGCCCTGCCCGGCCGCGCCTCGGGCGCCCTGGCCGGGTTTATCGAGCTGATCGAGAACCTCGCGGCCAAGGTGCTGGACATGCCGCTGCACCTGATGACCCAGACGGTCATCGAACAGAGCGGGCTGATCGCCTACCACAAGGCCGAGAAAGGCGAGAAAGCCCAGGCGCGCATCGAGAACCTCGAGGAACTGGTCAGCGCCGCGCGCACCTTCGACAACGACGAGGACGACGAACTGACCCCGTTGCAGGCCTTCCTCGGCCATGCCTCGCTGGAGGCCGGCGACACCCAGGCCGCGGAAAACGAAGACAGCGTGCAACTGATGACCCTGCACAGCGCCAAGGGCCTGGAGTTTCCCCAGGTGTTCCTGGTGGGCGTGGAGGAAGGCCTGTTCCCGCACAAGATGAGCCTGGAAGAGCCCGGCCGTCTGGAAGAGGAACGCCGCCTGGCCTATGTCGGCATCACCCGCGCCATGCAGAAACTGGTGATCACCTACGCCGAGACCCGCCGCCTGTACGGCAGCGAGACCTACAACAAGGTATCGCGCTTCGTCCGCGAGATTCCGCCGCAGCTGATCCAGGAAGTACGCCTGTCCAATAGCGTCAGCCGGCCCTTCACCTCGAACAATCGCGGCATGAGCGGCAGCAGCATGTTCGCCGGCAGCGCCGTGCCGGACACCGCGTTCAGCCTCGGCCAGCGGGTGCAGCATGCGCTGTTCGGCGAAGGCACCATCCTCAACTTCGAGGGCTCCGGCGCCCAGGCACGGGTGCAGGTGAATTTCGAAAGCGAAGGCAGCAAATGGCTGATGCTCAGCTACGCCAAGCTGAACGCGCTGTAACTACCGAGTGAACAGACCGTAGCCCGGAAGCAATCCGGGCTACGGGATTAACCCAAAACAACAAGGACGCCCCGATGAATCGCCGCAACCTCTTCACCGCTGCCGTGGCCCTGTTCGCCGTTATCGGCCTGGCCGGCTGCAAGGACGAAAAAGCCGGCAGCGAGCAGGCCGCGGCCGAGCCGGTGCAGAGCTTCCAGTGGAAGATGGTCACCGCCTGGCCGAAGAACTACCCGGGCCTGGGCACCGCCGCCGAACGCCTGGCCGAGCGAGTCGCGACCATGAGCGCCGGGCGCCTGACCATCAAGGTCTACGCCGGTGGCGAACTGGTGCCGCCGCTGGAGGTGTTCGATGCGGTCTCGCGCGGCACCGCCGAGCTGGGCCACGGCGCCGCCTATTACTGGAAGGGCAAGGTGCCGGCCGCGCAGTTCTTCACCGCCGTGCCCTTCGGCCTGTCCACCAGCGAAATGAATGCCTGGCTGAGCAAGGGTGGCGGTCAGGCGTTGTGGGACGAGGCCTATGCCCCGCACGGGGTGAAGCCGGTGGTGGTGGGCAATACCGGCATGCAGATGGGCGGCTGGTACAACAAGGAAATCAACTCCCTGGATGACCTCAAGGGCCTGAAGATCCGCATGCCCGGCCTTGGTGGCGAGGTGCTGAGCAAGCTCGGCGCCACCACCGTCAACCTGCCCGGCGGCGAGGTGTTCACCGCCCTGCAGACCAACGCCATCGATGCGACCGACTGGGTCAGCCCCTACAACGACCTGGCCTTCGGTTTGCACAAGGCGGCCAAGTTCTACTACTACCCAGGCTGGCAGGAGCCGCAGGCGGTGCTCGAACTGCTAATCAACCAGAAGGCCCTCGACAGCCTGCCGGCCGACCTGCAGGCGATCCTCACGGAAGCCGCCCGCGCCGCCAGCCAGGACATGCTGGATGACTACGTCTACCACAACGCCCTGGCCCTGGACGAACTCAAGCAGCAGGGCACCCTGCTCAAGCGCTTCCCCGACGAAGTACTCGACGCCATGCAGCGCGAATCCGAAGTGGTGCTTGGCGAACTGGCCGCGCAGAGCGAGCTGAACGGGCGCATCTGGGCCTCGATGAAAGCCTTCCAGGCCCAGGCCAGCCAGATGCACAAGCTGTCCGAGAAAGAGCTGTATAACTGGCGCTAAGCCCCCGTAGGGTGGATGACGCCTTTTTCATCCACCAGCGCAATCGGTGGATGGGTGAAGCGTCATCCACCCTACGAGGTTGCAGGCCTTACAATAGACATAGGATCTACGACCAACCGGAGCTTCGCCTTCCGTTGGTCGTCTCCACCCCGCCTCGCGCTCCCCTCGGCCCATACTGCTTGGCGAGGTGAACCGATGAAACAACCGAAAATCACTGCAGCGCAGATCCTCGATGCTGCCCTGCAACTGGCCGATGTCTGCGGCTGGGAGCGTCTGCACCTGTTCGATGTGGCCGCCCATCTCGACGCTGGCCTGGACGCCATCGCCACCCATTACCGGGAAAAGGACCAACTGGTCGACGCCTGGTTCGACCGCGCCGACCGCGCCATGCTGGCGCGCAGCAGCGCCGCCGATCTAAGCGCTCTGGCGCCGAGCAAGCGCCTGGAAGAATTACTGGTCGCCTGGCTCGACAGCCTGGCCGCACATCGCTCGGTGACCGGGCAGATGCTGCTGTACAAGCTCGAGCCCGGGCATATCCACCTGCAGATCCTCGGCCTGCTGCGCATCAGCCGCACCGTGCAGTGGTGGCGCGAGGGCGCCCGGCGGGAATCCCAACACCTGCAGCGTATCGTCGAAGAAAGCCTGCTGACCGGCGCCTACCTGCGCAGCTTTATCCACTGGCTGCGCCACCCCGAGGAAGACTCCGCCGAGTTCCGCGCCTTCCTGCGCCGGCAACTGCGCTGCGGGCCTCTGCTGATGTTGTTGCGCCAGTAGCGGCTCGGGTAAAAAGCAAAAGTTCGAAACATTCTATGGCTAGCCTTGCACGCCACTGGCGGGCAAGATGCCGCGCGTAGTTCCAACCACCAAGAGACAGCTAAACATGCAGCGTTTCCTCAGCATTGCCCTGGCCATGTGCCTGAGTCTGGGCCTTACCATGAGTTTCGATGCCGAAGCCAAGCGTTTTGGCGGCGCCAAATCCATCGGCTCCGCGCCTAGCCACCAGACCCGCCAGGCGCCGGCCCAGCAAACCGCCAGCGCGCCGACCGCCGGTCGTCAGCCGGCAGCGGCCAGCGGCGCCTCGCGCTGGCTCGGCCCATTGGCCGGCCTGGCCGCTGGCGGCCTGCTCGCCTCGATGTTCATGGGTGACGGCTTCGAAGGCCTGCAGATCATGGACATGCTGATCTTCGGCCTGATCGCCTTCCTGCTGTTCCGCTTCCTCGCCTCCCGGCGCAAGCAGGCCGGCCCGCTAACCGCCAATGACGCGCCCATGCAACGCGACATGCCCGCTCAGGCTGCACCCGCCTCGATCTTCGGTGGCGCTGGCGCCGCCGCGATCAAGCCGGTGATCAATGCCCCCGCCTGGTTCAACGAGCAAAGCTTCGTCAGCGCCGGGCGCGAGCACTTCCTCAGCCTGCAGCAGCACTGGGACGCCGACGAAATGGACAAGATCGCCGAGTTCGTCACCCCGCAGCTGCTCGAATTCCTCAAGCGCGAACGCGCCGACCTCGGCGAGGGCTTCCAGTCCACCTACGTCGACAACCTCGAGGTGCAGCTGGATGGCGTCGACGACCTGAGCGACAAGACCGTCGCCACCCTGACCTTCACCGGCGTGGCCAAGACCTCGCGTTTCGACCAGGGCGAAGCCTTCAGCGAAAGCTGGCGCCTGGAGCGCGAAGCCGGTGACAACCGGCCGTGGCTGGTGGCCGGTATCCGCCAGAACGGCTGACAGGCGCTCACGTTTCACGCGAAACCCGGGCCTGTCCCGGGTTTTGTGTTTCCCGCGAGCCCCCCCTCTTGTTCGGCCAGGCCGGGCAGAGTAAAACCCCTACGCGGGAGAGTCGTGGCGCCTTATGGCCCGAGGCTCGCCGTTGCTACCCCGTCATTCTGTCCTGCTGCTGGAGTCCACACCGTGGAAGAAGTCATCGAACAACTGCGTGAAATGAACGAACCGGTACCAGTCGCCCTGGAACTGCCGGAAGAGGAACTGCTGGTGGAAATCGAAGAGCAGATTCTGATCAACCTGCCGTTCGAACTGCGCGAGTTTCTGCTCAAGGTCAGCGATGTGGTCTACGGCCGCCTGGAGCCTGTCACGGCCACCGACCCGCAGTCGCACACCTACCTGCCGGAAGTCGCCTCGGTGGCCTGGTCGCTGGGTGTCTCCCGTGAGCTGGTGCCGATCTGCGAGGATCGCGGCAACTACTACTGCGTCGAACAGGACGGCACCGTGGTGCTCTGGGAAGGCGACACCGGCGAGCTGAGTGAAGAAGAAACCTGGGACTCGGTGTGGCACTGGGTTCGCGACGTCTGGCTGGAAAACTGAGCGCTTGTGAAAAAACGCTCGCCTACTGCAGCAACGCTGTTCACTTGAGCCAGGTGAGCAGCATCGGGCCTACGCATTGGGCGCCTGGAGAAGGCCTCGCGACGGTGCTCGATATGTTCACGACCGCTGAGCCTTGCGGGACTTGCGCAAGCAACCTGGCCCATCCGACTCCTGCTCCAGCAGGTTGAGCAGGTACTCGTCGAAATAGCTCAGGTCCCTCTCCATCGCCGCGCGCGCCGCTTTGCCGTCTCCGGCCTGCAACGCGTTGAAGGTCGCCTCATGGAAATCATTGAGGTGCAGTAACTGAGTGCTGTCGCTAAACAGCCGGTTGAAGAATGGTCCGATTTGCAGGCGCAGGGACTCGATCATACGCAGCAGGATCGGATTGGCGCAGGCACGGTACAGGCTCAGGTGGAACAGGCTGTTGTCCTGCAGATAGGCCGCTACATCGCGCCGCTCCAGCGCCTGCTCCATGCGCAGGAGACAGCCGTGCAACAGGTCGATTTCGGCCCCATCCAGGCGCGCTGCCGCCAGTTCGACGGCCAGGCCCTCCAGGTTCAGGCGCACCTGGATAATCTGCTGGAAGCGTTCGCGGGTCATTGTCGGTACCCGCACCGAACGCTGCGGCTCCCCTTCCAGCGCCCCCTCGGCGACCAGACGCTGCAAGGCGGCGCGCACCGGCATCGGGCTGGTGCCCCAGACAACGGCGAGGTCACGAATTTTCAGGCGTTCACCGGGTTGGAAACGACCGGCCAGCAAATCGCTGCGGATCCGCTGGTAGAGTTGCTCCTGCAGGTTATCGGCCATCGGCGGGCACCAGGCCGTGGCCTGGCGACGCCGGCAATGGTTTCAGGGGGCAACAGCGCATGCGTTTCTCCGCAATCAGGAAAGTGATGGGGGGCTGAGTGGCTTGCTGGCAGGCCGTTGAAAAATGTCGTCGCGGCAGCCAAGACAAGGCCTGGTCAGCCCCGCAAAAATGGCCGCAACGTCGCATAGCGGAGTAACGGCCACAGGCTGGCCCACAGGGCGAGCAAAGCGAGTCAACAGCGGAATGGGCTCGCACGCGAGGCCATGTTTAACGCCCCGCTCTTCTATCAAGAGGGTCAACCTAGGTAGTTTTTCAACGGCCGGCAGAGCCTGGCAAGGCGCTGGTGCAGTCGACAAGCGCAGTTGACCGCAGTCATGACACCGGCGACAACGCCTGACCGATACACAACCGCTCAGGGAGCCTTGTTTTCGATCAGGCAGTTGCCACCGTCCACCACCAGCACTTCACCGGTGATGTAGCTGGCTTCGGCTGAGGCGAGGAAGGCCACGGCGCCGGCTATCTCCTCCGGGCGCCCGGCACGGCCAAGCGGTGTGTAACTGGCAGCGTGGCGTTCTTCATCGGTGCTCGAACCGGTGGCGATCCAGCCCGGCGCTACGCTGTTGACGGTGATGCCCTGCTTGGCCACTTCCAGCGCCAGGCCCATGCTCAAACCGAGCATACCGGCCTTGGCCGCACTGTAGGCCGCCTCGCCAGGGTTGCTGCCGCGGGTGCCGGTGGTCGAGCTGATGTTGACGATGCGCCCGTAACCGCGCGCCTGCATGTTCGGCAGCAGGGCACGGGTGAGCAGGAAGGCGCTGGTCAGGTTGCGCGCCAGCGACAGGTTCCAGGTCGCCAGGTCCATGCTCGCCACCTCGGCGAAGGGTTCCGGGCTGCCCTGCATGGCCATGCCGGCGTTATTGACCAGGATGTCTACATGGCCGAACTGCGCCGTTGCCCAGTTGGCCAACTCCAGCACCTGGGTTTCATCGGTAAGGTCGGCAGGCATGGCGCGGGCGTCGATACCTTCAGCCAGCAGCTCGGCGGCGCGTTGCTGGATCCGTGCACTGCTGGCGGTCAGCAGGATGCGCACCCCTTCGCGCCCCAGGCGGCGCGCAATGGCCAGGCCGATGCCGCTGTCGCTGCCGGCGCCGCTGACCAGGGCAACCTGGCCCTGCCAATCAGGAGTGCTCATCTCGATCCGTCCTTGCGCTCACAAAAAGTCGCCGAATAGTAGCAGACGCCACTTCATTCGCCAGTCGTTGACATATGCTCATCACACCACAAGAATGTGCAGAAAATCGAACGAGGTGTTCAAGCATGACTGCCAGCGGTATCGCCGAATCTGCCATCAGCACCTTCACCGCCCGCGAGCGGCAGCGCTTCATCGAACAGAACCCGCAATCCGTGGCGCTGGCCGAGCGCGCGCGCCATTCGCTGTTCGGCGGCGTGCCGATGCACTGGATGGCCGATTGGTCGACCCCCAGCCCACTGTTCGTCAGCCGGGCCAAGGGCGCGCGCTTCCATGATGTCGACGGCCACGAGTACATCGACTTCTGCCTCGGCGACACCGGCAGCATGTTCGGTCACTCGCCGGACCCGATCGCCAAGGCCATCGCCGAACAGGCCAACAACGGCCTGACCAGCATGCTGCCCGGCGAGGACGCCGTGGTCGCCGGCGAACTGCTGGCCGCGCGCTTCGGCCTGCCGTACTGGCAGATCACCGCCACCGCCACCGATGCCAACCGCTGTGTGCTGCGCTGGGCACGCGGCATCACCGAACGCAAGGTGCTGCTGGTGTTCGACGGCTGCTACCACGGCACCGTGGATGACGTCATGGTGCGCTGCCACAAGGGCCAGACCCAGCCGCGCTCCGGCCTGATCGGCCAGGCCTACGACCTGACCCAGTACAGTCGCTCTATCCCGTTCAACGATGTGCAAGCGCTGGAGGCCGCCCTGGCCCAGGGCGACGTCGCCGCACTGATGTGCGAGCCGGCGATGACCAATATCGGCATGGTCCTGCCCGCGCCGGGCTTCATGGCCAAATGCCGCGAGCTGACCAGGAAATACGGTAGCCTGCTGATCATCGACGAGACCCACACCATCTCCAGCGATATCGGTGGCTGCACCAGGCTGTGGAACCTCGAACCGGACTTCTTCGTGCTTGGCAAGCCGATTGCCGGCGGCGTGCCCTGCGCGGTGTTCGGTTGCAGCAGCGCCATGGCCGAAGCCATGCAGCAGGTGCGGCACCGCGCCAGCGAGAACAGCCACGGCCATGGCCATGGCCATAGCGGCATGGGCACCACCCTGTCGGCCAACGCTCTGGCCATGCATTGCATGCGCGCCAACCTGGAGCAGGTCATGACCGCAGCCGCCTACGCGCACATGCTGCCGCTGGCCAAACGCCTGGCCGATGGCTTGCGCCGTCTGATCACAAAACACCAGCTCAAATGGTCGGTGACCGAACTGGGCGCGCGCAGCGAGTTCCAGTTCTGCGCGGTGTCGCCGCAGACCGGTGCCGAGGCCGAGGCGGCCTTCCACGATGAGCTGCAAATGGCCCTGCACCTGTACCTGATCAACCGCGGTATCCTGATCACGCCGTTCCACAACATGTGCCTGTGCTGCCCCGATACTTGCGCAGCCGATGTGGATCGGCTGATCGATCTGCTCGACCAGGCCCTGACCGAGCTGCTGGCCATCCCCGACGCCCGCGAGTGATCCATACGCCCCAAAACCTGTGGGCTGAGCCTGCGCTACCCGCCCCCACATCACCGCATGGGTATCGCTACGCTGAACCTGCGCGGCCCGACCCATCCTATCGAGGACGCCACCATGCAGCTTGCCGACATTCAGGAAGCTCGCGATTTCCTCGCCCTGCCCCCCGATGTATGCCTGATCGAGCTGTTCCTCATCGACGCCAACGGCGTGCCCCGCGGCGAGCGGCTGCTCACCGCCCTGCACGCCCTGGAACAGTCGAGCGGAGCCAAGGACGCCCTCGGAGCGGATTTCCTCAAGGTATTTCTGGCGAAAAAGCACGAGGAACATCGCCAGTTCATGGGCGACGTGGGCAAGCAGGACAGGCGCGGGTACCTGACTCAGGCGTGAGCGCTTGTGAAAAAACTCGCGCCTACTGCGACCGCCCCCAGGTGTTCGCTGCCGGCGTTGCGCTCGATATTTTCACAACCGCTGAGGGTTTTTCCACAAAACGCTGAACACCCCCTTACCTACACCGGATTGACCACCACCCCTGGAGGAACCACCCATGAGCACTCCCGTTATCCTGATCACCGGCGCTGCTGGCGGCCTCGGCCGCGCCATCGCCAAGCGCTTCTCGCAGAGCCGCTGGCGGGTCACCGCCACCGACGTCGACAAGGCCGGCCTGCATGCACTGAATACCGCGGTGCCGCTGGATTTCAGCGCCACCGCCGACCTGCGCAGTGCGAGTAACTGCCGCGAGCTGCTGGCTGAAGTGCTGGCCAGCACTGGCCGCCTGGATGCCGTGGTCAATGCCGCCGGAGTCTGGCGCGAGGGGCCTGTGGAAACGTTCGGCGAAGACGACTTTGACCTGGTCATGGGCGTCAACCTGAAGGCTGCGTTCTATATCAGCCAAGCCGCCATCCCGACCCTCAAGGAAACCCGCGGCTGTATCGTCAATATCGCCAGCGATGCCGGGCGCCAAGCCTACCGTGGCTCGGCGGCCTATTGCGCGAGCAAGGCGGCGCTGGTGATGCTGAGCAAGACCCTGGCCCTGGAACTGGCCGAGTACGGCGTGCGGGTCAACGCGGTATCGCCCGGCGACATCGCCACGCCGATGCTCGACTACCAGGCCGAACGCTATGGCAAGGGCAACCCAAACGCCTACAAACGCGAACTGCTGAACCTCTATCCACAGGGCCGCGAGGCGCGCTTCCTGCGCCCGGAGGAAATCGCCGAGCTGGTCTGGTACCTGTGCCAGCCGCAGGCCGAGGCCATCACCGGCGCCGACCTGGCGATCGACTTCGGTCTCTCGGCGGGCAAGTAGCGCCGGGCTCACATACCGCAGGTCAGGGCTGGCGCAATCGCCGGGCGCAGGTCGGCGAACCGCTCGGCTACAATGGCTGCGCCGCCTACCTGCATGCGCGCAAACGCTGGCGTGACCTCCTGGCACCTGAGTCGTTCTGATAGACAGGGCGCTGTAACGCCCGGACCCACCCAACTCAACTGCGAGAGAGCCCCATGGAAGCCGGAAACGCCCAACTGACGATGACCGTATTGATGACCCCGGATATGGCCAATTTCTCCGGCAATGTCCACGGCGGCACCCTGCTCAAGTACCTCGACGAGGTGGCTTACGCCTGCGCCAGCCGCTTCGCCGGCTGCTACGTGGTGACCCTGTCGGTGGATCAGGTGACCTTCCGCGAGCCGATCCATGTCGGCGAACTGGTGACCTTCCTCGCCTCGGTCAACTACACCGGGCGCAGCTCGATGGAGATCGGCATCAAGGTGATTACCGAAAACATCCGCCAGCGCTCGGTGCGCCACACCAACAGCTGCTTCTTCACCATGGTCGCGGTCGACGACCAGGGCAAACCAGTCGCGGCACCGGCACGCCAGCCGCAGACCTCCGAAGAACAACGGCGCTTCACCCAAGGCCAACAGCGCCGGGCGATCCGCCAGGAGCTGGAACAGCGCTACCGCGACCTCAAGCACGACGGCTGAGCGCTCGGGCAAGACAGCCCGCAGCGGGACTGGCAGAATGGCTCGAGTCACGTCGTGACACGCTGCAATCCGACCAAGCCCGCCTGGAACCCGCAATGCTGACCCTCGGTAATATTTTCGTTCTGATGCTGCTGGCCACGGCCGGCGCCTGGCTGTGGCACGCCCACGGCTTGCGCGAGCGGGCCCTGGCGCAGGTCAAACAGCACTGCGCGAAAGCCGATGTCGAACTGCTCGACGGCAACGTCGCGTTACGCAAGATCACCATCTTGGCCGATGCCCGCGGGCGCAAGCGCCTGGCACGGGTGTATGGCTTCGAGTTCACCGTCACCGGCGAACAACGTCATGTCGGCAGCATCGTCATGTTCGGCCCGCAGGTCGGACGCATCGAACTGGCGCCCCATCCGTTCAGGACGCCACCGGCGGAAAATCCCCAGGTGATCGAACTGCAGCAATGGCGCTCGGATCACCGCAAACCCGACAGGCACCAGCCCGAGCCTTAACAGGCCGTTGAAAAATGTCGGTGAGGCAGCCAAGACAAGGCAAAAATGGCCGAAAAAGCGGAGTTTACGTGTTGTAAATGAGCATTTTTAACGCCCCTCTCTTTTATCAAGAGGGGCAACGTAGGTAGTTTTTCAACGGCCTGTTAAAGCAGGCCCAGCGCCCGCAAGCTGGCTTTGCCCAACTCGATACGCTTGCCCGCATCGCGCAAATCGGCCATGGGGATGTTCAGCGCGAAGCTGTACAGCTTGTCGTCCTGCTCCAGCCAGCCAACCCACCAGCCGATGCCCGGATCCTGAGCGGTGGCCCAGCCAGTCTTGCCGTACAACGTCCAACCGGCGCCTTGCTCCAGCCTGCAGATTTCCCGGACCTGGCCCTGAATGGCCGGCGGGAACGGCAACTGATCCTGGGCCAGGCGCGCCAGAAACTGGGTCTGCTCCACGGCACTGATGGTCAAGGGTCCCTTCAGCCAGAACTGATCAACCTCGCTGCCGACCTGGCCATTGCCGTAACCCAGTGCCTCTACCTGCCTGCGCATGCGCTGCAGACCGATGCGCCGCGCCAGCTCCTGGTAAACCGGCAGGTTGGAGACCTTGATCGCCTCGCGCAGGCCCATGTCCTGCTCCCAGGTCTTGAGAAAGCGGGGCTTGCCGTCGTACGGGAATACCTCGTCGACACTGCTGACCGCGCCCGTGGCCAGGCCAATCAGGCTGTTGGCAATCTTGAAGGTGGAGGCCGGGATATAGCGGGTTTGCGCGCGCGGACGATTGTGCCCGAGCAGTTGCCCGCTACCGATCTCGTAAAGCACAAAGGTGCCCTGCATGGCGGCACGATCGAATTCAGCGGATACCCCAGGGCTGTCCCGCCAATCGAGGGCCGTGACCTGACTGCTCAACAGCAGCAAGGCTAGGCAAAACATCCGGTTCATAGCGACTCCTTGAACAAGGGAAATTTGCCAGAAACGCTCATGGGCCGCGCTCGGCATCTCAGCTGCACTGCAGGAGGAAGTTGCTGACCCGCTCGGCCGTATCCCGCGGCTGCTCCTGCATGAAGCAGTGCCCGCCATCCACCACCTGGGCGTGAATGTGCGGATTGCTGGCGCACCAGCGTGCCACCGACTTGGCGACGAAGGGGTAGCTGTGCTGGCCATAGAGCACCTGGGTTGGCGTCGTCACCTTGGCCAGCGACGGCCACAGACGCCGGGGAAAGGAGCCGAAGATTTCCGCCTCGCGGCTCGGCCGGCACTTCAACTCGACGCCCTCCTCGGTGTCCCTCAGGGCATGATTGATATAGGCGTAGAAGGCGTCCTCGTGCCAGCCGCGGAACATCCCGCGGCCATGCAGCGCGGCATGCGCCGCCACGCGATCCGGCCACTCGCGGCGACGCTTGCGTGCCTTGCTCGCCAGGGTATTGCGCTGGCTCAGACCAACCACGTCGGAGAGCGCCATGACCCCGATCATCGCCGGAGTGAACAACACCGGATCGAGCAGCACCGCGCGTTGAAACAGTTGCGGCTGCTGGGCCAGCATCAGGCTGCTCAAGACCCCGCCAAAACTGTGGCCAACGGCAAACAATGGCACCTCGGCAAAGTGTTTGCGGCCTTCGGCGAACGCCTCCAGCGCCAGCTCGGCGCTGCGGTTCCAGCCATGGAAACGCCCACCATGATCGCTGTCGCCATGGCCCTGGGCATCGCACAGCCAGAGGTCGAAATCCGCAGCCAGGCAGGCCAGCAGCGGCTCGTAGACGCGTCCGCAATAACCGTTGCCATGCAGAAAATGCAGCAACGGCTTGCCCGAAGGTGGCGAGTGCCAGCCGCGCAGGGTGAACCCGGCGGAGCAGGCGTGGGACCAGGGGAGCAGGTGCATGTCCTTCATCCATCAGGAAAATCTGCGGAGTCTAGCAGGCCCGCACAAATAGCCGTGCACCGCCCACCACAGATTGCTGGTTCAGGCCAATCGACACTGCTGAAAACCCGCCTGCAAAGCCACCACATCCTGTGCCTCGCCGAAGATCAGTTCCAGGCGCGAGTCCTTGCGCCACTCGCTGTTCTGCCAGTGCAATGGCTGACCGTCGAGGGCATTGGCCGAGAGCCAGCCGGCATTGGTCTGCAGCACCAGCTTGGCGCGGCGCCAGGCCAAGCTGCCGAGCCACTGCTGCACCCGCATCAGCTCGAAGCGCTGGCTCGGGTGCCAGCGCCAACCGATGCTCCAGCCTTCGGCTTGCGCCTGAACCTGGCAGATCGGTTCGGCAAGCGTGCGCCAGATCTGCGGCACAGCTGCAACGGCACTGGGCAGGTCGTCCAGACCTGTACCTGGCTCGGCCCGGACGGCGAAACCGGGCAGTTGGCTCAAGGGCAGAGCCGCTTGGGTCGTCCAGCGCAGCGGGCGCGCCGGCAGTTGCGCCTGGATCCGCGACCTGGTCACCTCGTCCAGGTTCTCGGCCTTGTTCAGCAGCAGCAGACCGGCACTGCTCAAGGTGGCTTGCTGGCTGTCGGGCAAGCCAGCGCCGGCGGCCAGGGCGGCCGCATCCAGCACCAGCACCGCCGGCTGCACGGCCAGCACCCCGGCCCAGGGCGGCTCGCCCAGCTGCTCGAGCAATTGCAGGGGGTGGCCCAGGCCGGAGGGCTCGATCAGCAGGCGATCCGGCCTGGCCTTGCGCAACAACCGGCTCAGACCGACCTGAAAGGGCACGCCGTTGACGCAGCACAGGCAACCGCCTGCCACTTCGCCCATGGCCACACCGTCGGCGTCGCTGTCGAGCAGGACCGCGTCCAGACCGACCAGGCCGAATTCGTTGATCAGCACCGCCCAGCGTTCATCCGCCGGACGCTGGGCCAGCAGGTTGCGGATCAGGCTGGTCTTGCCGGCGCCCAGGGGGCCGGCAATTAGGTGGGTGGGGATATTTTTCAACATGGCCCTATGGTGCGGGTTTGCCTGCCGGGAGAGAACCCCGAGCAGGGCGCAGACTGAATAAAAGCCGCATGCTAGAGTCGGCAGACTGTTTATTGGCCATGCCAGCGCTCCTACAGAATCCACCTGTACCTGGCCATTGCCTGTTTATCGAGGTTTTTAACGATGCGTGCCGTTCTACTGCTCGGCTTGTACCTGTTGTCCGGGCTGGCCTGGGGCGAGGCCTGCGTGATCCACAGTCAGGCCGAACGCCTGGACGTCAAGGTCTGCCAGCAAAACCGCAGCATCCCGCCGAACCTGTTTCGCAGCGGTTTCTGCCAACCGCAACTGAAGGGCCAGAAGGTCGAAGTCGCCTTCGTCGAGCAATGCCCGATCGGCGCCTACGGCGTCTGTCGTAACGCCCAGGTCAGAGGCATGCCCTACCAGCAGGACATTCATTACTACGGAGTGGCCAGCGACGCCGCCTACCTCAAGCCGTTCTGCGAACGGCAGAGCCGAGGCGTGTGGATGGCGCGCTAGCCACACCCAGGTAGGGTGCGCCATGCGCACCGATAACAACTCGGCTGGCCGCCGGTGCGCAGGTCGTACCTTACTCCGGCAGTACCCCCGGCATCAGGTCAGCCAATCCAGGGTCAGCAACAAGCGCCGCGCGCCTGCTGGCGGTTGCGGCGAGCGGTGAATCAGCCCGCCGCCCTCGTTACCGACCCATTTCTCGCCCTTGGCCAGCAGCACATGGCCGGTCGCGGCGCGTTCGATCCGGGCCTCATCCACGGGCTCGGCCGCCGGGTCGCCGAGGCGCTGCCGCGCCATCACGCCCTCGCGCAGCCACTGGCTGCCGACCCCGGCATAACTGGTGATCAGGCGCAGCGGCACATGGTCGACGTGAAAGCGCGGGCACATGGCCCTGTCCAGCACGCGCAGGCGCAGGCCGATGCGCTTGGCGTCGAGCAGGCAGGAGAAGGCAGCGACCAGCCAGGCCACATCGGTGATAAAGGCCGCGTGGCCGGGCAACTCGCCATAGCCCTGGAGCAGGTCGCCAAGATCCACCGGGCTCTCCGAGTGCGCCAACTCCAGCACCCTGGACTCTGCCAACGGCTCACCCCGGGCCAGTAACTGCTCGGCGAACGCACCGATCGCTGGCGGCAATCGACGTTGCCAGACGGCCAGGTTGACCTCATCACGCAACACCTCGCCGAGCACCTCGATCTGCCCGCCGGCGACCTGCTGCAACGGCTGCCTGGCGGGCATACCCGCCTCCCTCATCCGGCGCTGCGCACCACCTTCTCCCGGAGGGAGAAGGGCATAAGGATGGCGTCGCTGCGCGACTTTCACATTAATGGGCGCAAGCATCAGGCCGCCTCCTCCTCGACCCAGGGGCCGAAGGGATCGGGCAGCGCCCGCCAGGCATCCACGCCCAGGGCCATTTCCGCGTCATCCAGCAGGCAGGCATCCAGCTCGGCGGTCAGCTGGGCGAAGTCGATGTTCTGGCCGATGAACACCAGCTCCTGGCGGCAGTCGCCGCTCTGTGCTTGCCAATTCTTCATGATCGCCTGCAGGCCTTCGTCATCGCTCGGCCACTGGCTTTTCGGCACGAAACGCCACCAGCGCCCGGCAAAACCATGGCGCATCAGGCCGCCGGCCTGGGACCAGCTACCGGCTTCCTGATACTTGCTGGCCAGCCAGAAGAAGCCCTTGGAGCGCAGCAGGCGGCCATTGCTCCATTCGCGGTTGATGAAATTGAAGAAACGCTCGGGGTGCAACGGCCGCCGCGCCCGGTAGGCGCTGGAAGCGATGCCGTACTCCTCGGTCTCGGGGATGTGCTCGCCGCGCAGCTCCTTGAGCCAGCCCGGCGCCTGGGCCGCACGCTCGAAGTCGAAGCGCCCGGTATCGAGGATCTTGTTCAGCGGCACCGCGCCCATGGCCATCGGCAGGATCTCGGCGTGGGTGTTGAGGCCGCGCAGAATGGCGATCAGCTCCTCGCGCTCATGGCTGCCGATCAGATCGATCTTGCTCACCAGCAGCACGTCGGCGAACTCCACCTGCTCGATCAGCAGGTCGGTGATCGAGCGCTCATCCTCTTCGCCGAGGGTCTCGCCACGGCTGGCCAGGCTCTCGGCCTGGTGGAAATCGCGGAGGAAGTTGACCCCGTCGACCACTGTGACCAGGGTGTCCAGGCGCGCCAGATCGGCCAGGCTCTGGCCCTGTTCGTCACGGAAGGTGAAGGTTTCCGCCACCGGCAGCGGCTCGGAAATGCCGGTGGACTCGATCAGCAGGTAGTCGAAGCGACCGTCCCGAGCCAGGCGGCCGACCTCTTCCAGCAGGTCCTCGCGCAGGGTGCAGCAGATGCAGCCGTTGCTCATCTCGATGAGTTTTTCTTCTGCGCGGTTGAGGCTGACATCGCGCTGGACCTCGCTGCCATCGATATTGATCTCGCTCATGTCGTTGACGATCACCGCGACCTTGAGGCCCTCGCGGTTCTTCAGGATGTAGTTGAGCAGGGTGCTCTTGCCGGCACCGAGAAAGCCCGATAGCACGGTCACGGGTAGTCGTTCAGTCATCGCAGGGGTCTCCATCATTGATCACGGTCGCGCAGGTGTATTTCCCGTTGTTCCTGGCGCTCCTTGGCTTCGACGCACAGGCTGGCGGTGGGCCGCAGCAGCAGGCGCCTGAGACCGATGGCCTCTCCAGTTTCCCGGCACCAGCCGTATTCGCCACGGGCCAGGTGAGCCAGGGCTTGGTCGATCTTGTCGAGCAGTTTCCTTTCCCGCTCAAGCTGGCGCAGCTGCCACTGCCGCTGTTCTTCGGCGCTGCCGATATCGGCCGGGTCGCTGCTGGTTTCACGCTCGCGCAGGGCCTCCAACTCCTCGGCAATGCGCGCCTGCAGTTCGCCGCGCTGGTTCAGCAGCAAGGTGCGGAAGAATTGCTGCTGGGCGTCGCTCATATAGTCATCGGCCGGCTGGGCGAGCAGCTCGGCTTGGGTAAGCAGGGTCAAGGTCATGGTTCGAATTCACTGGCGTGGCGCTTTAATTGTTATAACATAACATTTATCGCCTCAGTCACACCCTGGATTTCTGATGAACGCCCTGACTCTGCCGGATATCGCCGCCCAAGCGACTCACTACCAACAACCCCTGGACTGGGTCGGCATGGGCGAAATCGCCCTGCCGCTGCTGTTTGCCGGGCAACGGATCAACGCTCGTGCCGATGCCGGGGTCAGCCTGGATGACGGCGGCGCGCGCGGCATTCATATGTCGCGCCTGTACCTGGCCCTGCAGGTCCTGGAGACTGACAACCTCAGCCCGCTGCTGTTGCGGCAACTGCTGGGCGAGTTTCTCGACAGCCATAAAGGCCTGTCGCAACAGGCCCATATCAGCCTGAGCGGCGAGGCTTTGCTCAGCCGACCGGCCCTGGTCAGCCCGCTATCAGGCTGGAAGGCTTACCCCTTCGAAGTGCGCGCACGCCAGGATTCATGGGGGTTCCACGTGGAACTGCAGGTTCAGGTCGACTATTCCTCGACCTGCCCCTGCTCCGCCGCCCTGGCCCGCCAACTGATCCAGCAGCGCTTCATCGAAGACTTCGCCAATCAGCCGCTCGACCATCAGCAACTGCTGACCTGGCTCGGCTCGACCCAGGGCATTCTGGCCACGCCGCATAGCCAGCGCAGCACCGCCACCCTGCAGGTGCGCCTGAGCCCGCAGGCCGACGAACTGCCCTTGATCGAGCTGATCGACCGCGCCGAACAGGCCCTCGGCACCGCGGTGCAGACCGCGGTCAAGCGCGCCGACGAGCAGGCCTTCGCCCTGGCCAACGGGCAGAACCTGATGTTCTGCGAAGACGCCGCGCGGCGCCTGCACAGCACCCTGTTGCTGCAGCCCGGGCTGAGCGCCTTCAGCCTGCGCGTGGTTCACGCGGAAAGCCTGCACGCCCACGATGCCGTGGCCGCCAGCAGCTGGAACTGGAGCCCGGCATGATCCGCTGCCAGCACCTGCAATGGGGGCCGAGCGGCCAGCCGCTGACCCCGCCGCTGGATCTGCAACTGCCCAGCGGCAGCCTGACCGGGCTGATCGGCAGCAACGGTTGCGGCAAGAGCAGCCTGCTCAAGGTGATCGCCGGCCTGCAACAACCGCTGCGCGGACGCCTCGAACTAGGCGTGCCGCGCCTCGGCGGCGTGGCCTATCTGGTGCAACAGCAGGCCCTCGACCGGCAATTCCCGATCAGCCTGCAGAGCCTGGTCAGCGCCGGCTTCTGGCGCAGCCCACTGAACCGCCGCGAACGCCAGGCGCGTCTGCAGCAGGTGCTGAGCGACTGGGGCCTGCTCGACCTGCAGCAACAGTCGCTGCAGGCGCTCTCCGGCGGCGAGCTGCAGCGCGCGCTGCTGGCACGCCTGAGCCTGACCGACGCCCAGGTGTTGCTGCTGGATGAGCCCGAGGCGGCGCTGGACGAGCACGGCCAGGCCCTGCTCTGGCAGCATATCCGGCGCTGGCAGGCCGAGGGCCGCACCCAGCTGCTGGTCAGCCATGACCTCGCCAGCCTTGGCCGGCGCCTGGACCACGCCCTGCAGGTGTCGCGCAACGGTTGCCGCTTCGCGCCGATTCGCCAGCTGATCGGCCAGCGCCCGCCCTTGGAACAGGTGGCCTGAGCATGGAACTGCTGTGGGCACCCTTCATCGAATTCGCCTTTATGCGCCGCGCCCTGCTCGGCGGCGTGGTGCTGGCATTGAGCGCCGCGCCGCTGGGGGTGTTTCTGATCCTGCGCCGCCTGAGCCTGATCGGCGACGCCATCGCCCACGGCATCCTGCCCGGCGCCGCCATCGGCTTCTGGCTGTTCGGCCTTAGCCTGCCGGCCCTGACCCTCGGCGGTCTGGTCGCCGGCCTGGGCATGGCCGGTCTGGCCGCCTGGGTCACCCGCCACACCGGCCTGCGCGAAGACGCCAGCCTGGCGGCCATCTACCCGATTTCCCTGGCCAGCGGCGTACTGCTGCTGGGCCTGGCCGGACGCCAGCTGGACCTGCTGCACCTGCTGTTCGGCTCGGTATTGGCCGTCGATCAAAGCACGCTCAACGGCATGCTGCTGGTCTCGCTCGGCAGCCTGGCGGGCCTGGCGCTGATCTACCGCTGGCTGCTGCTGGACAGCCTCGACCCGCTGTTTCTCGCCAGCGTCAGCCGCTTCGGGCCGCTGGCCTACGGCCTGTTCCTGACCCTGGTGGTGCTCAATCTGGTGATCGGCTTCCAGGCCATAGGCGCACTGATGGTGGTCGGCCTGATGATGCTGCCGGCCGCCGCCGCGCGCTTCTGGAGCGGCCACCTGCCCAGCCTGCTGCTGCTCGCCGCACTGACCGGCGCGACCTGCGTCTGGCTCGGCCTGCTGCTGTCCTACTACGCCAACCTGCCCAGCGGGCCCTGCATCGTGTTGCTGGCAGGCCTGGCCTATGCCCTTTCCGTGCTGTTCGGCCCGCTCAACGGCCTGCTGCGCGCCCAGCCCTTACCGTCACCCTGAGGAACGCTCCATGCGTGTATTGATCGCCCTGTTCGTCCTGTTCGCGTCGCTGCCCCTGAACGCCGCAGAGAAACTCAAAGTCGTCACCAGTTTCAGTATTTTGGCCGACATTACCCGACAGATAGCCGGAGATAAGCTCGAACTGCGCAATCTGGTCGGTGCCGATGCCGACGCCCATGTCTACCAGCCGAGCGCCGAGGATGCCAAGGCCGTGCTCGACGCCGACCTGATCATCGCCAACGGCCTGGGCTTCGAGCCCTGGCTGCAGCGCCTGATCGCCAGCAGCGATGCTCCCGGTACACGGCTCGACGCCAGCGCCGGGGTACTGCCGCTGATGCTCGATGAAGACGGCGACAAGGTCCCCGACCCGCATGCCTGGCAGAACCTGGCTAATGCCGAGATCTATGTGCAGAACATCGCCAAGGCGCTGAGCCAGGCCGATCCGGTCAATGCAGCGCATTACGCCAGCCGCAGCGAGGCTTACCTCAGCCAGATCCGCGCCCTGCTCGGCGAAGCCCGCGCCGGCCTGGGCCAGTTGCCACAGGCCCAGCGCAGCATCATCACCAGCCACGATGCCTTCGCTTACCTGGGCCAGGCCTACGGCCTGAATTTCATCGCGCCTCAAGGGCTATCCACCGAAGACGAGCCATCGGCCGCCGAAGTGGCCGCCCTGATCCGGCAGATCCGCGCCGACGGCGTGCGCGCGGTGTTCGTCGAAAATATCCGCGACCCGCGGCTGATCCAGCAGATCGCCGCAGAAGGCGGTGCCAAGGTCGGCGGCACCCTCTACTCCGATGCCCTGGCCAGCGAAGGCCCGGCCAGCAGCTACCTGGGCATGTTCAGGCACAACCTCGACACCCTGCTGGCCGCGCTCAAGCCGTGAGTCACAGGCGGCGCCAGTCGCCGATTTACCTGCCCTCGCCTGCCGGGTAACCTGCCGGCCTTCTCGTCGTTCAGGACTTACCTGATGTTCATCGGACAACTGGCCAAACTCACCGCCTGCACGCCCAAGGCGATCCGCCATTACGAAAAAATCGGCCTGCTCCCCGCGCCACTGCGCCAAGGCAGCTACCGCTGCTACGACCAGCACCACGTGACGCTGGTACGCATGATCCGCCAGGCCCAGGCCGTGGGCTTCAAACTGACAGAGATACTCCCGCTGATTACAGAAAAACTGCGTAGCCAGCGCTTCCCCCTCGAGACGGCCACCCTCGGCATCGAGCAAAAACGCGTGCAACTACAGGCCGAAATCCAGGCCTTGCAACGCCTCGACCAGCAACTGCTGCAGCTCAAGCAGGACATCAATCGTCTATTCGCACCCCATTAAGGTTCAACCAGCGAAAGCTTGACCCTGCCCCCAGGGGCAAGGTTTAGCCTGTCTCCCGACAAAACAGTCAACGCCGTGCAGGGAGATCGCAATGGGCACTTTATGTTTGGTAACCGGGGCCAACGGCCATCTGGGCAACAATCTGCTGCGGGCACTGTTGGCGCAAGGCCAGCGGGTGCGCGCCGGGGTGCGTGACCTGAACAATACCCAGCCATTCGCCGGGCTGGATTGCGAATTGGTATACGCCGAGCTCGAGGACCAGGCCGCACTGCTCAAGGCAATGGAGGGCGTCGAGGTGCTCTATCAGGTGGCCGCGGTGTTCAAGCACTGGTCAGCGGACCCTGAAGCGGAAATAGTCCGCGCCAATGTCGAAGGTACCCGCAGCGTGCTCGAGACGGCGGTGCAGGCCGGCGTCAAGCGCGTGGTCTACGTCAGTTCGGTCGCCGCCGTCGGCCACAACGGCCAAGCCTTGGACGAAGGCAGCTGGAACCAGGACCTGAGCAACCCCTACTACCGTTCCAAGATACTCTCCGAGCAACTGGCCTGGGAAATCGCCAAAGCCCATGGTCTGTGGATGGTGGCGGTGCTGCCTGCCGCGATGATCGGCCCCAACGCCTATCGCCTGAGCGACACCATGGCTTTTATCGAGCGCATCTACAAAAAATCCGTGCCCATGGACCCCAACTTTCATTTCAATTTCGTTGATGTGCGCGACGTCGCGCTGGCCTGCATCGCGGCCGCCAACCGGGGCGAAACCGGGCAGCGCTATATCCTGGCGAACCAGCACAGCTCCTCATTCAGCGACATAGTGGCGGCCGCCAATGCCGTTGCTCCTGGCTACAAGCTGCCACCGCACGCGCCACAATGGTTACTGCTGAGCCTTGCCTGGGGCGCCGAACTGCTTGCCAGGCGGACCGGCAAACCGGCGAACCTGACCCGCAGCCAGGTGCGCACCTTCTATGGCGTCAAACAGGAATACGACATCCGTAAAGCCTGTGCACAATTGGCTTACCAGCCCAAATCCCCCTTTGCGGCCTTGCGGGAAACCTTCGCATACTTACAACGGCGACAATCTGCTTGAGGCTGTGAGCGACATCCACCTCAGCCGAACCTTACAGCCCATGCCCAGCCATTCGGCCTTCACCTTGCGCGATTACCACGCCCAGGATCTGCAGGCGTTAGTCGAGCTGTTCAGCGCCTCGGTGCATCAACTCAGCGCCGAAGATGCCAAGGCCAGCACCTACCTGGGCATGTTCAAACACAACCTCGACACCCTGCTGATGGCGTTGAGGCCATGCATCCGTGGAGCCCATTGCGAGCGGCGCATCAGATCTTGGTGACGAACGTACGAGCTTGATAGAGCGCGAACCCGCTCAGCGCGATGATCACCAGCACCGCCAGGATATCGGCCCCCGGGTAACCCCAAAAATCAGACATGGTATTTCCTTTTCAGTTGGTGGATGAGCCGGTGCGGGTTGATCAGATCAGCGCGGTATCGCGCATGCGCTGACGCCCGAAATCGCTCAGCCGAAATTTGAACAGCACCTTGCCGAGACCGAAGTAGCCCTGCTCATCCAGTTGCTCCTCGACACTTTCGATAATGCCGCTGGAATAAAGATCGGTCAGGGTTACCCGCGTGGTGCCCCGCCAGTACGAGCCGGAAATAGCGTATTCACGCTCAAGAATGTTCGACACCTGCCAATCCCACAGACCTGCATCCAGCTGGTCATTGATCAGCTGCAGGATGCGGCCCTTCATGTGCAGCTGTTTCATGATCGGACCTCCTCTGGGTTGTTCCTGGACACGGCACGCACCACTTCCAGCACCTCGTCGCTCTCGGTGTACATGACAAAGCCACCGATCACGAAGAGGGCAAGCCCGGCGAGAAAATTCCACTCGGGAAACTTCAGGGTAAAGGCGGCCAGAAAGATCACCGCAAACAGGCCGTACAACGCCGCAATGGCCTGCCCGCGACCCACGCCGATAAGGGGAAAAGATTTGTACCAAGACACATAACAGAAGGCGAAGGTGACCCCGGCCAACATCAACCAGCCGATTGCCGCCCAGTTGAACGTGGCCACTACCAACTCCACCACCGGTTGATCGGTAAACAGATAAATGGCCGGCAGGATCAACGCGACCCAGTAGAGCACCTCGGCGGAGAAGCGTACGGTGATGCCAACGTCGGGGTCGGCGACATCCAGGCCTCGCCCAGCGATGGCCCCCTCAATACCCCAACCCAGGGCCGCCATGGCACCGCCCAGATAGCCCAGCCAGCCACTGTCACCGGTTCCCGTCAATTCACCGATAATGCCCGGCGCATATACCGTCACACCGCCGGCCATGATGATGAAAATGCCGATTGCAGCCCGTTTGGTTATTTTCTCCCGGTACCAGAGGCGCGCCAGGGTAGCGCCGATGATCGGGTACATCAGCGCGGCGATGGCGGCGAAGGCGCCTCCGATATAACCCATGGCCAGATAGGAACCGAAGATCGCCATGGGGCCACCGAAAATTGCACCGATGAAAAACCACTTGGAAATGTTACGCATCTGCCGAATGGTGCGGCCATATTCCCCCCACTTGCCAAGCACACCGTTCCAGATAAACAGGAAGAACAGCACGGCGATTGCGTTGAAGGTTGTCAGCACTGCTGCCGCCAACAGAAACTCCGCATTACTCTCATACGTCAGGTTGACATAGGGCGCTTCAAACCAGACCGCTGATCCGGGCACATACCAGGCCCCCCACAAAACAGCACACCACAACGCCCAGGTAAATCCCCAGCGAATACTACTGGCCGTAAAGCGCGTTCGCGCTTGTGCCAGGTTTGTATGCATCATTATTTTCTCCTTCAACGTTGAACGAGAGACGCATTGGCCGCCGAATAATGTAGTTAACTCAACTGCACTCGACACATCGCACCCAGCAAAAAAAGCACCGGGCAACGCCAATGTCAAAAACCTTGCATCACTCTTAATTTTTCCCACGAACACTTCGCGCTGTGCGGCACACGCTAACATGCAAATAGCAAAACCCGATAAACATTTAACTTTAAACACTCAAGCAAGCCGGGTAATTCACCACTCATCCAAGCAAACAATATCAGTTTCTATCGGATCTGTTCGCGCGCCTGAATATACACCTGAACCCATCGCGATCTTGCTGAACCCCCTGGCCAAACCACACAACTATTGGCCGCATCCCGGGTATTATGTAACCGCGACGGATGGCCGCGCCACACTGAGACGGCAACCTGTCACATCGGTATTTACAAGAAATAGCCCTAGTTAAGACCGCCTTCTTGCGCGACTGCCGAGCGCACCCGACCGACCATCATGATTATTGACCAAGGCCTGCCACACCTAGCTATCAGCGCACTCTAGGCTGCTTTAGCAAACCGTTTGTAGCGGCCCTACTGCTGCTCTCGGCGCACCTCAGAACATCACCAAACAGACAAATCAGCACACTTGCTGTATGGTCTTACATCATTTTCACGCACATCGACCTCATGAATCTTGCGACTCATGATTCTTGATCTATTAACTCGCCTAGTTGATAGACCGACGTCTTGTTATTTATCAAAGAGGTAACAAGACGTCTTATCCAGGGAGAAATTTATCACGATTCGAGTAGCCATTATTGGTGCCGGCCCCAGCGGCCTTGCACAACTTCGCGCCTTTCAGGCCGCCCAGGAACAAGGCGCTGAAACCCCCGAACTGGTTTGTTATGAAAAACAGGCAGACTGGGGCGGTTTGTGGAATTACACGTGGCGTACAGGCCTGGACAAGAACGGTGAAGCGGTGCACGGCAGTATGTACCGTTACCTCTGGTCCAATGGTCCAAAAGAATGCCTAGAGTTTGCCGATTACACTTTCGATGAACACTTTGACCAGCCCATCGCGTCCTACCCGCCCCGCGCGGTACTCTGGGATTACATCAAGGGCCGGGTCGAGAAAGCCGATGTCCGTCAATATATCCGTTTCAATACTCCGGTTCGGCAAATCAGTTACTGTCCACAAAGTCGTCAATTCACGGTCACTGCCCATGATCATGGCAGCGACAGTACCAGCAGTGAACTTTATGACCATGTGATTGTGGCGTCTGGTCATTTCTCGACGCCCAGCGTGCCCTTTTTCGAGGGGTTCGAGGGCTTCAATGGTCGCATTCTGCATGCCCATGATTTTCGCGACGCACTGGAGTTCAAGGACAAGGACATTCTGCTGATTGGCAGCAGTTATTCCGCCGAGGATATCGGTTCGCAATGCTACAAGTACGGTGCACGGAGCATTACCAGCAGTTATCGCAGCCGGCCCATGGGCTTCGATTGGCCGGATAACTGGGAAGAAAAGCCCCTGCTGACCAAGGTCGATGGCGATACCGCCTATTTTGTCGACGGCAGTTCAAAGCGAATCGATGCAATTATTCTCTGTACCGGCTATCTGCATCACTTTCCGTTTATGGATGAAGAGCTGCGCCTGAAAACCAGCAACCGTCTCTGGCCTCTTGGCCTGCACGAGGGCGTGGCCCTGGTCGAGCAGCCGAACCTGTTCTACCTTGGCATGCAAGACCAGTGGTACACCTTCAATATGTTTGATGCCCAGGCCTGGTATGTGCGGGATGTGATTCTGGGTCGCATCGTCATGCCCGCAAAACCCGTGATGGAGGCCGCCATCCAGGCCTGGAGTCGGCGTGAAGCGCTACTTGAAAGCGATGAGCAGATGATCCGGTTTCAGGGTGATTACATAAAATCCCTGATCGAACAGACCGACTATCCGACCTTCGACATCGAAGGTGTGAACCAGACCTTTCTGCAGTGGGAACAGCATAAGCACAACGATATCCTGACCTTCAGGGATCACTCCTATCGCTCCCTGATGACGGGCACCCAGGCACCGGCTCACCATACGCCGTGGCTCGAGGCAATGGATGATTCGCTGGACGCCTATCTGAATCCACCCTGCGTAGCGGAATCTGCAACGGCCATCTGAACCAGCCCGGGGCGCATCAGAACCTGCTCGGCTGGTGACCAACCGCTCTGGGAGCGCTTAGCCTGATCGTTGCAGAGGGCACTGGCATGGCACAGGTGATGTGCCCGTTATGGGCTGAGGGCAAAACCTGGGCCGGGCTGGGCCTGGATCGGCTATCTTTGCAAGTACGCGGGGTTGGTATGCCGGCCGAATGGCGACGTCTATCGGCAGCCCCTATACACCGCCGATCCGACCTGGCCACAGCACGTGCCAAGCCACCCCCAGCAACATCAGTCATGACCTATGACCAACCAACCAAACATTTCCATCCGTGATTACCGCCCCAGCGATCTCCGGGCTGTAGTCACCCTGTTCAGCACCTCCGTGCATGGTTTGGCGAGCGCTCACTATGACGCCACGCAGCGTCTGGTCTGGGCGCCGGAAGAAGCCGATCTGCAGGCCTGGCAAGTGCGCCTGGCGGCGCTGCAGATCAGGCTGGCGGAACACCGGGAACAGCTCACCGGGTTTATCGGCTTCACTGCCAACGGTCATATCGAGCTGCTGTTCAGTTCGCCGTTGTATGCCCGTCAAGGGGTGGCGACGGCACTTTACCGAGACGCCGAGGCCTGTTTGCGCAGCCTGGGAGTGGCTTCGGTCTTTACCGAAGCCAGCCTGACGGCGCGGCCATTCTTTACCCGCCAGGGCTTTTCTGTGGAACAGGCACAGACGGTGGCGCGCGGCGCTGTTACCTTGCAGCGCTTTGCCATGCGCAAGCCACTGCGCCCCTGAATGGCTGAGCGACAGCCAGCCCGGAGTAGCCATGACTCATCTGATCTGGACAGGACTTGCACTGCTGCTGCTGGCAGTCGCGGCTCTGGCCTACTGGACTTGGCGCAGTAACCGCCGCCTCAGACAGCTGGATCGGCGTGTCCGCCAGCAAGGCGAATTGCTCGAGCAAATCGACATCGTGCTGGAAAACCCGCACCTCAGCGAAGAAGAACAGCTGATCAGAAGCGAAGCCCTGCTGGCCAAGCTGCGGGAAAGCAACGAGTCCTGACAGGTCGTCTGGACGCAGGCATCCGGCCTGCCAGCGGATGGCTGCGCGACGCGCCATCTATGCCTTAAGAGATATGGTCAAGGGCCGACCATGCGTGGCAGTCTGGGCTATCGCTTCGCTCATTTTTGCCGTACGGATGGACTGTCATGGATATTGCCGAATTCGCCGACCTGCTGGCCGCTTCCAGGGCCCAGCCGGAACCGCAACGCTTGCTGTTGGTGTTCGTTTCCGCCGAGCTGCCGGAAGATGCAACCGAAGAGGAACGCCAGCGCCACGCCGAGAACCAGGGCGGCTCGCTCAAGCCGGTGCTGTGCGTCGACAAGCTGCCGGACGAACTGGTGGATTTTGCCGGGCTGCTGGCCGAGTCCAGCCGCACCGGTGTGGCCTGGGACCTGGTGTTCGCCGCCGGTCTGGCCGGACGCGCAGGCATGGTGCCGAGCAGCGACGAGGCCGAGCAGCCATTGAAGATGATGGTCGGGGCCATCGAAGCCGGCAGCATCGGCAACTTCATCGCCTTCGATCGCACGGGGCAGGTGGTGAGCTTTTACTAGGCGCCTGTCCGAGAATGGCAGTCGGCCCAACCTACAAAATTTCATATTCTCGAACAGCCTCCCAGGAAGCTGTCCCCGTACTAGTGCACAAGTCGCAACAAGCAAGTCGCAACGACTTAGTGCCAAGGTTGCCTGGCTCGCTGCGCGCCCCCATGTGAAGGTCCCTGGACTGGTAAACCACAACAGGGAGGTCCGGGTGAAAGACGCAGAATTGTGCCGCTGGCTGCTGGAAGTGAACGAGCCCTGGGAGGTCAGCCGGGTTCGTGTCGATACCCACAGCCGCGAGGTGCATGCCTACCTGAGCACCGGCAAGAGCTGGTTCGGCCGCTACCTCGGCGAACAGCCCCGCTCACGCTGGCGGCATACCAATATCGGCGCCTACAAGACCTATATCCATGCCAGCCTGCCGGAGCAGGACGGCCAGCCGCCGCAAGCCTTCCTCGGGAAAAGCGCCAGCGATTTCACCCATGGCCTGGCCCGGCGGGTGATCCAGTGCCTGCAGGACGGCCTGCGCTATCGTCAGGTCTGCGCCCTGCTGGATATCGACATTCACCTCGCCTGGCAGATCAAGCACGCGATCGAGTCCGGCCAGCTGGCCGCGACGGATACGGAGCTGCGGGCACGCCTGCAACTGGACGATCCGGCGGGACAAACCGCCAGCAGCATTCCCGCCAGCGACGACCAGGCCTGGCTGCGCCTGCTGGCGCCGGATTGCCCGTTCGAGATCCGCTTGCTGAGCCTCAAACTGCTGCTGGCCCGCGCCCGCCAGGAGTTTGCCAGGGCGCATGACCCGGATATGCAGATTCTCAGGATCAATGAACTGCGGCGCTTCTTCATCAAGCACGAAAAGCATCTGGAACACGAGATCGCCCAGCTGACCAGCGACCGGCAGCAGGCCACGGAGGGCGACCAGCCATGAACGACGGCACAGCGACAAGCGCACTGCTGGATCTGCGCCAGGCCAGCGCCTTGATCGAGCGCGGCGAAACCCTGGCCATCGCCGGCCACCTCGACTGCCTGGCGGCGCTGCCCAAGGGTAACTGGATCGGCGGCACCACCCCCTACTTCATGGCGAGCGAGGGTGGCACCTGTCGACTCGACCGGGTGTTCGTCCAGCCCTTCGGCCGGCAGGCCGGCGAGATCCTCTGCTATGACCGCGAACGGCTGCCGCACATGCTCGAAGACGCCCCGGAGAATGGCTTCAGCATCGTGATTCTGCCGGCCGCCAGTGCCGTACTCGAGGACTATGCGCGCGAGGCCCCCAACTACCCCGACATGTACATCAAGCCGATTGCCGGCTGGGTCGCCGGCGTGCACCTGGATCAGCTGGGCAGCGCCCAGGCCCAGGTGATCGACGGCCGCAGCGGTCGTTGTTACACCGACCAGGCCATCGTCCTGCACATCCCCCTGCCGCCCGGCCAGACGGCCGTGGTGCATGCGGTGAACCTGTTCACGCCCGGCGCGGGGCCGACGCTGAGCTTCGACGAGACCGGCTTTGCCGCCCGCGACTGCCTGATCGATGGCGTGCGCGGCAGCCTGCTGGAGCTGATCCGCGCGCACGGCATCGACACCCGCCTGCCGCTGGTGGCCGACTACTGCGGGGCCATGATCAATGTCAGCATCCAGTCGCTGGAGTCCGAGCCGGGCCTGGTGTCCTTCTACGCGCCGGTGTTCGCCGGGGTCAACTACCGGTTCGCCGACGCGGTCGAGGACTACAGCGAGCGCTTCCTGCAGGCCATGCCCAGCGACGGCGGCCCCATCCTGTTCGGCTGCAACTGCATCCTCAACTACCTGTATTCGCAGTTGCAGGGACGCCAGACGGCGCGACTCACCGGCCCCATCACCTTCGGCGAAGTCGCCTACCAGCTGCTCAACCAGACCGCGGTCTACCTGACGCTCGAGCACAGCTGAACCGATGGCCGCGAGCTGCCGGGGTCAGGACCCGGCAGCGAAACAGTCGCGTGCCCGCTTCGGGACAGGTTATGGTTAGCGCATGCCGATCATCCGGCACAATGCTGCCGGTGTTCGCCCGCCGGCCGTCATTTTCCAGGACTCGGACGAACCTTTCGGATGCTCCCGCGAGGCCAAAAATCGGCGTGAACCCGCACCGGCGCAGCCGACGCTGCCGCCCGCCTGCCCCACCCTCAAGAGGACCGCATGCAGATCGAGCTGATCGAAATCCGCGACCACCTGCAGCGCTTCCCCCCCTTCGATGGGCTGCCCGAAGACACCCTCGACGAGATCGCCCGCCAGGTGGAGGTCGCCTACTTCAAGGCCGGTAGCGAGATCCTCAGCTTCGGCGCGGAAATCCACGATCTGCACTACGTGCGCAGCGGTGCGGTGGAGATCTACCGGCGCACCGGCGCCCTCTACAACCGTCTGACCGAGGGCGACATCTTCGGCCAGTTCGGCCTGCTGCGCGGGCACAAGGTGCGGCTGCCGGCCCGGGCCATCGAAGACAGCCTGATCTATTTCATTCCCGGCCGCCTGTTCGAGCAGCTCTGCGAGGCCCATGACTTCTTCGCCGACTTCGTCGAGGCCGAAGGCCAGTCGCGCCTGAAGTCGGCGGTGGACAGCCAGGGCAAGGCCAGCGAACTGATGAAGATCAAGGTACGCCGGCTGATCTCCCGGCAAGCGGTCAGCGTGCCCCTGGACACCTCGGTGCAACAGGCCGCCCGGGTGATGACCGAGCAGAGCGTGTCCTCCCTGGTGATCGTCGACCCGCAGGCCGGCGAATCCGAGCCCAGCGACATGGCGGCGGCCGCACAGCCCGCCCAGCTGATGGTCGGCATCGTCACCGACCGCGACCTGCGCTCCCGGGTGCTGGCCGAGGGCCTGGCTGCGAACACCCCGGTCAGCCAGGTGATGACGCCCAACCCGATCACCCTGCAGGCCGATGCCTCGGTGTTCGAAGCCATGCTGTGCATGCTGCGGCACAACATCCACCACCTGCCGGTAGTGCACCGACGGCGGCCGGTGGGGGTGATCAACCTGGCGGACATCATCAGGTACGAATCGCAGAGCAGCCTGTACCTGGTCAACAGCATCTTCAACAGACAGTCCGTGGCCGAACTCAAGGCATTGCTGCCGGATCTGCGCGCGACCTTCGTGCGCATGGTCACCGACGAGGCCAGCGCCCACATGATCGGCAGTGCCATGTCGGGTATCGGCCGCAGTTTCACCCAGCGCCTGCTGGAGCTGGCCGAGCAGCAGTTCGGCCCGCCGCCGGTACCCTACTGCTTCATGGCGCTGGGTTCCATGGCCCGCGACGAGCAATTGATCGTCACCGACCAGGACAACGCCCTGGTCCTCGACAACCGCTTCGACCCGCGGGTCCACGATGAGTATTTCCTCAAGCTGGCGACCTTCGTCAGCGACGGCCTGGCGGCCTGCGGCTACAGCTACTGCAAGGGCGGGATCATGGCCACCAACCCCCAGTGGCGCCAGCCGTTGCGGGTGTGGAAGGGCTATTTCAACCAGTGGATCGAGCGCCCCAACCCGCAGACCCTGCTCAACAGCTGCATCTTCTTCGACCTCGACAGCGTCCATGGCGAAACCGAGCTGGTCGAAAGCCTCAAGGATCTGCTCGCGGAGAAGGCCAGTCAGAACCCGCTGTTTCTCGCCAGCCTGGCGCGCAATGCCCTCAACCGCACCCCGCCGCTGGGCTTCTTCCGCACCTTCGTGATGGAAAAGGATGGCCAACAGAACAACATCATCAACCTCAAGGGCCGCGGCACCGCGCCGCTCACCGACCTGATCCGCGTGCATGCCCTGGCCTGCGGCTCCAAGGCGCAGAACTCCAACGAGCGGTTGGACGCCATCGCCGCCACCAAGCTGATGCCCCCGGAAGCCATCAGCAAGCTGCGCTACGCCCTGGAGTTCCTCTCCATCGTGCGCATTCGCCATCAGGCCATGGATCTCGAGGCCGGCCGCGAGCCGGACAACTACATCGAGCCGGAAAAGGTCTCCGCCAGCGAGCGCTACAACCTCAAGGAAGCCTTCCAGGTGCTCAGCAATGCGCAGAAATTCCTGCGCTTCCGCTACCCGGCGAGCGGCGCCCCGTGAGGCTGCCCGGTATCCAGCGAAAAATCGCCCGCGCCGTGCCAACGGATTGGCAGAGCCTCTTCGCCCGGCTCGCGCAAACGGCCAAGGACCCGCGCCTGGCCGCCTTCTATCAGGCCGGCGCGGTGGCCGCCGACACCCCGCTGGAGCAGGTGCCGCTGGTGGCGCTGGACGTGGAAACCACCGGCCTGGATTGCAGCCGCCACTCGATCGTCAGCCTCGGCCTGGTGCCCTTCAACCTGGCGCGCATCCGCTGCGGCCAGGCGCTGTACTGGGTGGTCAAGCCGGTCTCCGAGCTGAGCAGCGAGTCGGTCACCTTCCATCACATCACCCACAGCGACATCCGCGATGCACCCAGGCTGACGACTATTCTCGGCGAACTGCTGACGGCCATGGCCGGCAAGGTGATGGTGGTGCATTACCGCACGCTCGAACGCGGCTTTCTCGACCAGGCGGTACGTCAGCATCTGGGCGAGGCGCTGCACTTCCCGGTGATCGACACCATGGAACTGGAGGCCCGGCTACATCGCAGCCAGCGCCAGCCGGGTTGGCTCGACCGCCTGTTCGGCCGCCAGCCGACCTCCATCCGCCTGGCCGACAGCCGCCTGCGCTATCGCCTGCCGCTGTACCAGGCGCACCACGCCCTGACCGATGCCCTGGCCACGGCAGAGCTGTTGCAGGCGCAGGTCGCCACCCACTACTCGGCGAATACACCGGTCGGTGAGTTATGGAGTTAGGCGGGTTGCTGCGCATCATCTTGTGGAAGGGGCTTTAGCCGCGATGCTTTTGCCCCACTGGTTAAGCGCTCGCGGCTAAAGCGGTGTGCCGCCCAGCCCCTCACAAGGATTTGCTCACCGCCCACAAAAAACGCGCCCGAAGGCGCGTTTTTGCATTACCCAGGAGCAGCAGCGGTCAGCGCGGCTCGCTCATCAAGCCTTTGACGATCGACACGCAGCCCACCAGCAACACGATGGTGAACGGCAAACCGGTGGATACCGCCATGGCCTGCAGGGCCACCAGGCCACCGCCGAGCAGCAGGGCGATGGCCACCGCACCTTCCATGATCGCCCAGAAGGCCCGCTGCGGCACCGGTGCATTGACCTTGCCGCCGGCGGTGATGGTGTCGATCACCAGCGAGCCGGAGTCCGACGAGGTGACGAAGAACACGATCACCAACACGATGCCGATAAAGGAGCTGATCTCGCTCAACGGCAGCTGGCCGAGCATGACGAACAACTTCAGCTCCAGGGCCGCATCCTGCACCCCGGTGAAGCCGTCGCCGAGCAGTTGGCCGATGCCGGTGCCACCAAAGGCGGTCATCCACAACACCGACACCAGCGACGGCACCAGCAGGACGGCGATCAGGAATTCGCGCACCGTGCGGCCACGGCTGACCCGGGCGATGAACATGCCGACGAAGGGCGACCAGCTGATCCACCAGGCCCAGTAGAAGGCGGTCCAGCCCTGGCTGAAGTTGGCGTCTTCGCGACCGACGGGGTTGGACAGCTCGGGCAGATAGGCCAGGTAGCTACCCAGGTTGCTGAAGAAGCCGGTGATGATCGCCAGCGTCGGCCCGACCAGCATGATGAAGCCGAGCAACAGGATGGCCAGCACCATGTTGATTTCCGACAGGCGCTTGACCCCCTTGTCCAGGCCGGCCAGTACCGAGAGCAGGGCGATCCCGGTAATGCCGGTAATCAGCAGCACCTTGCTGACGTCGGTGGCGGGTATGCCGAACAGGTGATCGAGGCCGGCAGCCGCCTGCTCGGCGCCCAGGCCCAGGGAAGTGGCCAGGCCGAACAGGGTGGCGAACACCGCGAGGATGTCGATCAGATGCCCCGGCCAGCCCCACACCCGCTCACCGAGCAGCGGGTAGAAGATCGAGCGGATGCTCAGCGGCAGGCCCTTGTTGAAGGAGAACAACGCCAGTGCCAGCGCCACGATGGCGTAGATCGCCCAGGGATGCAGACCCCAGTGGAAGATGGTGGCCGCCATCGCCAGGCTCGCGGCTTCCTGCGCATTACCGGCGGCCGCGCCCAGCGGCGCCCAGTCGGTGCGCAGGCCATCTTCGCCGACGCTGATCCCGCCCATGGCCGAGTCCAAATGCGACATCGGCTCCCCTACGCCGTAGAACATCAGGCCGATGCCCATGCCGGCGGCGAACAGCATGGAAAACCAGCTTGCGTAGCTATGGTCTGGCGTCGCCTCCTTGCCGCCCAGGCGCACCCTGCCCAGCGGCGAAACGATCAGCCCCAGGCAGAGCAGCACGAAGATGTTGGCCGCGCCGATAAAGAACCAGGCCAGGTTGCTGGTCAGCCAGTTGCGAATAGCGCTGAAAATCGGTTCGACCTCGGCCTGCAGGGCCAGGGTCAAGACCACGAACAGCAGAATGGTCAGCGCGGAAATACTGAACACCTTGCCGTGGATATCCAGGTTGAACAGGAACCTGCCCTTGATGTTGTCCTGACCGACCACGTAGTCGGTATCGATCAGATTGGCGGCCCCACTCGGGGCCGGAATGCCACCCGGGACTTCCGCTTCTGGCTGTGGCGTCGTGTCATGCAAAGGGGGTTTTTCCATGTGGAGTTCTCCTTGAGGCATTTAACTCGCTGGCAAGCACAAGAAGGACGGATACGCCCAACTTACAACTCATCACGACCGAAAAATTTTTCGGTTAGCCGGTAAGGGTAACAGGCAAACCCCACTCCTGCCGGCCACGGGGCGTCATTCGCAGGCCAAATGCCGTCATCCTCCGACTCAGAGCTTGGCGCATGCCGCCCTGTTGGTGCCACACTGCAGGGGTAACAGATTCGCCATCCATCCGGCGTCAACGCACAGGAACCAGCATGCCCCTGGACTTCGCGATCCCCAATCTATTCGCCTACCTGATCGCCGCGATCCACGCCCTCGGCATGCTCGCGGCCGTGCATGCCGTGCTGACCGTGCGCACCGCCCAGGGCGCTCTGGCCTGGGCAATGTCGCTGTTCTTCATGCCCTACCTGACCCTGCTGCCTTACCTGGTGTTCGGCCGCAGCCGTTTCGATGCCTATATCAAGGCCCGGCGCCACGCCGACAAGCAGATGCACCAGGCCATGGCCGCGCTGAACTGGCGGCCCTGGGTCGACGAAGCCCTGAGCGCCAGCGCATCGCCGGCCTACCAGCAACTGCGCGCCCTGCCCCAGCTGGGCCGGATGCCCTGCCTGGCGAACAATCAGATCCAGTTGCTGATCGATGGCGAAGCGGCCTTCGCCGCGCTCTTCGCCGCCCTGGCCGACGCGCGCAAGGTGATCCTGCTGCAGTTCTTCATCATCCGCGACGACCGGCTCGGCCAGCGCCTGCAAGACCTGCTGCTGGAGCGCGCGGCCGCCGGCGTGCAGGTTTTCGTGCTCTATGACGGCGTCGGCAGCCACGCCCTGCCGCGCCACTTCAGCGAGAAAATGCGCACCGGCGGCATCCGGGTCCATGCCTTCGCCACCGGCGGCGGGCTGCTCAGTCGCTTCCAGCTGAACTTTCGCAACCACCGCAAGATCGTGGTGGTCGATGGCGAATGTGGCTTTCTCGGCGGACTCAATGTCGGCGACGAATACCTCGGCCACAAGCCGCCCCTGGCGCCCTGGCGCGACACCCATGTCGAAGTGCGCGGACCGGTAGTCGCCTGCCTGCAGGAATCCTTCGCCGAAGACTGGTTCTGGGCCACCCACCAATTACCCCCACTGTTGCTGCCCGAGGCCTACCCGGGCGACGGCATGCTCTGCCAGGTAATCGCCAGCGGCCCGGCCGACCCGCAGGAAACCTGCGCGCTGCTGTTCGTCGAGGCGATCCACAGCGCCCGCGAGCGGGTGTGGATCACCAGCCCCTATTTCATCCCCGACGAGGCGCTGTTCGCCGCCTTGCGCCTGGCCGTGCTGCGCGGCGTCGACGTGCGCATCCTGCTGCCGGCGCGGCCCGACCACCGGGTGGTCTACGCCGCCTCCAGCCTGTATGCCTTCGAGGCCTTGCGCGCCGGGATCCGGGTGTTTCGCTACCAGCCGGGCTTCCTGCACCAGAAGGTCATGCTGATCGACAGCAGTGTCGTCGCCATCGGCAGCGCCAACCTGGACAATCGGTCGTTCCGCCTGAATTTCGAGATCACCCTGCTGACCTTTGACCCCGACTTTGCCGCCGAGGTCGAACAGATGCTCGAAGAAGACCTGCGCAATTGCCGCGAACTGATAGGCGCCGACCGCCACAACCTGCATCGCCTACAACAGCTCGGCATGCGCGTGGCACGGCTGATCTCACCGATTCTCTAACAGGCAGCAGGCGTCTCGCCCAGCGCCTGCCGACTGCGCTGCCCACCGAGTACCCGCGAACGACGCTTTCTCACCCAGATCACCACCCCGGTCAGCGACAGCATGGCCACGGCCAACCCCAGCAGCGACACCAGGATGCGCCCCGGCAGGCCGAGAATGCGCCCGGAGTGCAGCGGGAACTGCGCCTGCATGAAGATATCCCCGGCGCTGCCGCTGCCCGGTATCAGGCTGCCCACGATGGCACCGCTCTGGCCGTCCAGGTACAGCCAGGGATTGCCCAGGCCACCGTCGCCGTGGTCGTTCTGGGCGGTGTAGAAACCGACGCCGTAGACATCGAACTCCGGCGAATAGAATACCCCGCCGGCGGGGTTCTCCAGGCCCAGGCGTGCCGCTTCGGCTGCCGCCAGACTGACCGCTTCGGCGCGGCTGATGCCCGGTTGCTTCTGCTCATCGAGGCTGACCGGGGTGCGGCTGGCAAAGGGGCTCGGGGTCAGCGGCGAGAACAGCTCGACCAGCGGCCGGGTCACCTGCACATTGAGGTTCATCGACACCGAGGTCACCGCCAGAATCAGCAGCAGGCTCCAGATCCACACCCCGCCGGAACGGTGCAGGTCGAAGTTGAGCTTGTAACCACCCTGCTGCCAGCGAAAGGCCAACGACTTGCGCCACACTCGCCAGCTGGGAAATGACAGCCAGAGGGCGACGAAGGCGTCCAGGCTCCAGACGATGGCGACAATGCCGAACAGCAGAATGCCCAGCTCGAGGCCGAAACCGTCGGGGATGTGCAGGCTGTAGTGCAGCTTGTAGAGGAACGGCATCAGGTTCTCGCGGCTCAGCGACAGCGCGCCCCACATCCGCCGGCCCTGCTCCTCGCCGGTCACCGGGTCGAGAGCCAGCTGGTTGAAATCCAGCTCATAAGCCTTGCCGGTGGCCGGATCGACGCGCGGATTGAGACTGACACCAAAGGCGTGGCCCGGCTCGGTGTACAGCGGCATAAAGCCGACCTGCACACGCGGATCGCGGGCTTCCAGCTGGGCGGCCAGGGCCTCGGGCGACTGCGCCGGCCCTTCGCTATGGGCCTCGAACAGCTGCGGGTTAAGCCACTCGTCGACCTCGTGATCCCAGGAAATAACCGCCCCGGTCAGGCCGGAGACGAACAGGAACACGGCGATAAACAGGCCGAACCAGCGATGCAGAACAACCAGGGAGGCACGCATGGGCTATCTCGTCAGGGGAGGTGGCAGCGCGCCGACAGCCTGCTCGGGCCACGGCGCGCCGGCGTTCTAGTAGTTCCAGCTGACCGTCATGCTGGCGTTGCGCGGGGCGCCGTAGAAACCCTGCTCCCAGTACAGGCTGGAGAGGTACTTCTCGTCGGTCAGGTTGTTGAGGTTGGCCGAGACGCTCCAGTTCCGGTCGATGTCGTAGGCCGCCATCAGCCCGACCAGGGCGTAGTCGTCCTGCTCGATCCGCCCGGCACTACCATCGGCCAGGGTCACGGCACGGTAGACATCGTCCTGCCAGCTCAGGTTGGCGCCCACCTTCAACTGCGGCAGGTGCGCAATGCGGTAGACGGTGGAAGCACGCAGCATGTGCTTCGGCGCGTAAGGTCGGCCATGGCTATGGTCGGCATTCTGAATGTCGACATAGGTGTAGCCGCCCATGACCTGCAGACCCGGCAGCACCTCACCGGACACTTCCAGCTCGTAGCCTTCGCTCAGGTAGTCGGCACCGTCGTAGAGCTGCTTGCCGCTGGCCGGATCGAAGCCGATGGACTCGGCGACGTTGGACTGCTTGGTCTTGAACACCGCCGCTGACACGTTCAGCTTGCCGTCGAGCAGCTCGCCCTTGATGCCCACCTCGTAGTTCTCGCCCTCGATCGGGTCCAGGCGCTGCAGGCCAGCGCCCTCTTCCTTCTGCGGGTTGAAGATTTCGGTGTAGCTGGCGTAGAGCGAGTACTGCTCGGTCAGGTCATAGACCAGGCCGGCGTAGGGCAGGATGCTGTCATCCTTGCGCTTGCGCTCCTGACCGTAGGAGAAGCCTTCGGTCTTCAGCTCGATGGCGCGGGCCCCGGCGATAAAGGTCAGCTCGTCGGTCAGACTGAAACGCGCCGCCGAGTAGAAGCTCTGCTGCTTGTCCTCATACTCGCCGCCATTTGAGCTGCCCCAGGCCGTCGGCTTCGGGAAGTCACCGTTATAGATCTCATCCGCAGGCACGGCGACGGAGAAGCCGGGAATATAGAGCGACTGCTCTTCCACCTCGGACTGGTACCAGTTGGCCCCCAGCACCAGTTCGTGTTCACGCCCGGCCAGGCTGAACGGGCCGCCGATCGATGCATCGGCGATCCACTGGCGGAAGTCGGCCGAGTACTGCGACGGATAGCCGAAGAGCCCTTCCCCGGTCAGCGCATCCGGAGTCCCGAAGACGTAGAACAGCTCCGAGTCGCTTTTCTTCTTCACGTGGGTGACGCTGCCCTTGGCCTGCCAGCCATTGGCGAAGCTGTGCGTCAGCTCGGTGAAGGTGCGCTCCTCCTGATTGTTCCACCACGACCAGTCAGCAGCAGTACTGGTGGAGCGCGACAGATCGGTCGACTTGCCAACCGAATCGAACAGCGGCAAAGCCCCCCACAACGGACTGTTGGCGTTGTTCTTGTCCAGGCTGTAGCCAATGGAGAACAGGGTGTCGGCGCTCAGATCGGCTTCGAGCACGCCGTAGAACACATTGACCTCGCGCGAGTAGCGGTCGAGGTAGGAGTTCTTGTTCTCGTGGGCGTAGACCGCTCGCCCGCGGAGATTGCCCTCGTCGGTCAACGCACCGGAGACGTCGGTCTGGATACGGCGCTTGTCCCAGGAGCCGGCAGTCACATCGACACGCGCCCGGGGCGCCAGGGTCGGCCGCTTGCGCACGAAGTTGACGGTGGCGGACGGGTTGCCGCTGCCACTCATCAGGCCGTTGGCACCCCGCAGCACCTCGATACGCTCGAAAGGAGCGAGATCAATGGCGCCATCCTGGTTGCCGGAAGAGAACGGAATACCCACGCCGTCGAACTGGAAGTTGGTGATGTCGAAGCCGCGCGAGGTGAAGTAGGTACGGTCGGTCTCGATCTCCTCGACAGTGATGCCGGGGGTAAATTTCAGCACATCGTTGATGCTGTTGAGCTGGAAGTCATCGATCTGCGCGCGGGTGATGGTGGAGATCGACTGCGGGGTCTGCCGTGGCGTCAGCTCCAGCCTGGTCGCGGCGCTGCTGGGCGCGGCCTTGTAGCTGTCGGGCGGCGTGCTGTCGGTGCTGCCGACTACGGTCTGGGCCTCGAGTTGCAGGGACTCGCCGTCGGCGGCCAGGGCATGGTTGAAACTACAAACGGCGGCGATGGCCACGGCCAGACGGGTCTTTCTGCACAACACAAGGACTCTCCCCAATGCGAATATCGAATGCCCTGCAGGGTCGTCCTTGCTTGCAGGAGGCGCTTACCAGCACACGTGCATCGGCTACCCAATCGCACCGATGCAAATGCTAATAATTATCGATTGAATTTTCGCAACAGTTTGCCGTCCCCGTCAACGCAATTGAGCTTTATTATCGCTTGCCAGTCATTATCGATGGCATACACGGATCAATGCGGTTGCAAGCCGCCGCAATCGGCCGCAATCCAGCGCGCATGGCTCTGCATGCTGCTGCTCTGGCCGCCGTAGGTGCCCTGCACCTGGGTAGTGAACTCCCTGTCGCTGAGAAAGCGCGTCTCGCCCTCGCCCTGGCCATCCGGGCAACTGAAGCGGAACTTCCACAGGCTGGCGCTGCGCTCGGTGATCTCGTGGCTACAACCGGACTTAGGGTCTTGCAGGGGAATGTCCTGGGCCTTGATCTGCGCCTCGCTCATGCAGATACGCACGCCCTGGTCACCCAGCTGCACACCCTGCCTGGCCATCATCTGCTCCATCATCTGACGCTGCTCGGGCGGCAGATTCTTCATCTGCTCGAGCATTTGTTGCATGTCCGGCAGCGCCTGGCCATCGACCTGCATATTGCTCGAGCTGATTTCCCACAGACCGGGCTGAAGCTCCTGCGCCGTGGCCAGCGCGGACAGCAGACACAGGGCCAAGGGCAGACTTTTCAATACTGAGACGCGCATGGCAAGACTCCATAGGTTCGCTATCGACCCTGCAAGCGTAGGTTGAGTTAGCGACCCAGGTCGGCGGTTGATGAAAACCCGGTGCGCACAGCGCGACCTGCGGGGTCACGTTTTCGCGATGGATCTGCAGGTATGCGTCCAGACGCGCCGGGCGCCCGGCCATTTTGCCTGCAACCGACACCCAACTGCCTGACAACGACCGGCGCAGCCGCGCCCCGAACGCGGCGACTGCCCGCACTACCGGGCCTATGCTTCAATGCTGCCATACGCGCCCGCCAGGACCCCCGCATGCAGGTCGAGCTGATCGAAATACGTGACCATCTGGGTCGCTTCGCCCCTTTCGACGGACTGCCGAACGACGTCCTCGACCAGATCGCCCAACAGGTCGAGGTCGGCTACTTCAAGGCCGGCAGCGACATCCTCCTCTACGGGGCGCCCATCCAGGACTTGCACTACATCCGCAGCGGCGCGGTGGAGATCTACCGGCGCAACGGCGAGCTGTACAACCGCCTGGCCGAAGGCGAGGTGTTCGGCCAATTCGGCTTGCTGCGCGGCAAGAAAGTCCGCCTGCCGGCACGGGCGATCGAGGACAGCCTGATCTATTTCATCCCCGGCCAGCTGTTCGAGCAGTTGTGCGAGGCCCATGAGGCCTTTGCCGACTTCGTCGAGGCCGAAGGTCAGTCGCGGCTCAAGTCGGTGGAAGAATCCCAGGGCAATGCCAGCGAACTGATGAGGACCGAGGTGCGCAAGCTGGTCACCCGGCGCACCGTCAGCGTGCCGCTGGGCACCTCGGTGCAGGATGCGGCGCGGGTGATGACCGAGCACGGCGTATCGTCCCTGGTGATCCTCGGCTCGCCGCCAGGCAACGCCGGCCAGGGCCAGGGCCAGGTGATGGCCGGCATCACCACCGATCGTGACCTGCGCAGCCGGGTGCTGGCCGAGGGCCTGGGCCTGGACACCCCGGTCGAGCAGATAATGTCGCCCAACCCGATCTCCATCCAGGCCGACGACTCGGTGTTCGAGGCCATGCTGCGCATGCTCCGGCACAACATCCACCACCTGCCGGTGGTGCACCGTCAGCGCCCGATCGGGGTGATCAACCTGGCGGACATCATCAAGTACGAGTCGCAGAGCAGCCTGTATCTGGTCAACAGCATCTTCAACCGGCAGTCGGTGACAGAGTTGCAGGCCCTGGTGCCGGACCTGCGCGCCACTTTTCTGCGCCTGGTCAACGAGCAGGCCACCGCCCACATGATCGGCAGCGCCATGTCCGGCATCGGCCGCAGCCTGACCCAGCGCCTGCTGGAGCTGGCCGAGGAAAAGCTCGGGCCGCCGCCGGTGCCCTACTGCTTTATGGTGCTGGGCTCGATGGCCCGCGACGAGCAACTGATCGTCACCGACCAGGACAACGCCCTGGTGCTCGACAACCGCTTCGATCCGCGGGTCCACGATGACTACTTTCTGCAACTCGCCGAGTTCGTCAGCGATGGCCTGGCGGCCTGTGGCTACAGCTACTGCAAGGGCGGGATCATGGCCAGCAACCCCAAGTGGCGCCAGCCGCTACGGGTCTGGCGGGGCTACTTCACCGAGTGGATCGAGCGACCCAATCCGCAGACCCTGCTCAACAGCTGCATCTTCTTCGACCTGGACAGCGCCTACGGCGAGGCCAAGCTGGTCGAGAACCTCAAGGACCTGGTGGCGCAGAAGGCCAGCCACAACCCGCTGTTTCTCGCCAGCCTGGCGCGCAACGCGCTCAACCGCACCCCGCCGCTGGGCTTCTTTCGCACCTTCGTGATGGAGAAGGACGGTCAGCAGAACAACATCATCAACCTCAAGGGCCGCGGCACCGCGCCGCTGACCGACCTGATCAGGGTGCATGCCCTGGCCGCCGGATCCAAGGCACAAAACTCGCTGGAGCGCCTCGACGCCATTGCCACCACCAAGCTGCTCACCGAGGAAGCCATCACCCAGCTGCGCTACGCCCTGGAGTTCCTCTCCATCGTGCGCATCCGCCATCAGGCCATGGACCTGCAGGAAGGCCGCGAGCCGGACAACTACATCGAACCGGAAAAGGTCTCTGCCAGCGACCGGCAGAACCTCAAGTCGTCCTTCCAGGTGCTGAGCAACGCGCAGAAATTTCTGCGCTTCCGCTACCCGGGGCAACTGCAAAATCTGCCGCTATGAGACGCCACAGCACTGGCGCGCCGCCTGACTGGCCGGCGCTGTTCGCCCAGCTGGCGCAGGCCGCCCGCGACCCTCGTCTGGCACGCTTCTACCAGGCCGGCACGGTAAGCGCCGTCACCCCCCTGGAACAGGTGCCGCTGCTGGCCCTGGATGTCGAGACCACCGGCCTGGACAGCCGCCGCGATTCGATTGTCAGCCTCGGTCTGGTGCCCTTCAACCTGCGCCGCATTCGCTGCCGCGAAGCCAACTACTGGGTGGTCAAGCCGGCGGGCGAACTGAGCAGCCAGTCGGTCACCTTCCACCACATCACCCACTCGGACATCCACAGCGCGCCGAGCCTGGAGGCCGTGCTCGAACAGCTGCTGACGGCCATGGCCGGCAAGATCATGGTGGTGCACTACCGCCCTATCGAACGCGGTTTTCTCGACCAGGCCGTACGCCATTTGCTCGGTGAAGGGCTGCAATTCCCGGTGATCGACACCATGCAGCTGGAAGCCCGGCTGCACCCGCGCAAGCGCCGGCTCGGCTGGCTGCGTCAGTTGCTCGACCAGCAGGCGGTATCGATCCGCCTGGCCGACAGCCGTCTGCGCTACGGCCTGCCGCTGTACCAGGCCCATCATGCCCTGACCGATGCCCTGGCCACGGCGGAATTGCTGCAGGCACAAAGCGCCACCCACTACCCGGCCAGCACGGCGGTGGGCGATCTGTGGAGTTGAGCGGGTGGTTGCACATCACACTGCTTTAGCCGCGAGCGCCTAGGACAGCATCGAGGCTAAAGCGGAGTGCCGCCCAGCCCCGCACACACAAACGCGCGCCCGAAGGCGTAGTGCTGTTCACATGAAAAATGCCGCTTCTCCCTTGCCAGAGAAGCGGCATTTTTTTTTGCGCCCCGAGCGGCTTGAGCCGCGAAGCGGACCCGGCAACGGAGTGTGCTGAGCGGGTAGCCCAGATAAGCCTTGGCGCAATCCGGGAACAACGGGCCACGCGGTGCGCACAGCGCACCCTACGCAGGCACACGGCCTCTCGGTAGGGTGCGCCGCGCGCACCGACCTCGACGCCAGTGCTTGTGGCGCAGCCACGAGTCAGGTCAGCGCGGCTCGCTCAGCAGGCCCTTGACGACAGCTATGCAGCCCACCAGCAGGACGATGGTGAACGGCAGACCGGCGGACACCGCCATGGCCTGCAGCGCCACCAGGCCGCCGCCGAGCAACAGGGCGATGGCTACCACCCCTTCCAGAATCGCCCAGAAGGCCCGCTGCGGCACCGGCGCGTTGACCTTGCCGCCGGCGGTGATGGTGTCGATCACCAGGGAGCCGGAGTCCGAGGAGGTGACGAAGAACACGATCACCAGGACGATGCCGATAAAGGAGCTGATCTCGGTCAGCGGCAGTTCGCCGAGCATGGCGAACAGCTTCAGCTCCAGCGCCGCGTCCTGCACACCGGTGAAGCCATCATTGAAGAGCTGGCCCAGGGCGGTGCCGCCGAAGGCGGTCATCCACAATACCGACACTACTGACGGCACCAGCAGGACGGCGATCAGGAACTCGCGCACCGTGCGACCGCGGCTGACCCGGGCGATGAACATGCCGACGAACGGCGACCAGCTGATCCACCAGGCCCAGTAGAAGGCGGTCCAGCCCTGGCTGAAGTTGGCATCTTCACGGCCGAACGGGTTCGACAGGGCCGGCAGATGGGTCAGGTAACTGCCCAGGTTGCTGAAGAAGCCGGTGAGGATCGCCAGGGTCGGGCCAACGATGATGACGAACAGCAGCAGCATGGCCGCCAGCACCATGTTGATTTCCGACAGGCGCTTGACCCCTTTGTCCAGGCCGGCCATTACCGAGAGCAGGGCAAGTGCGGTGATACCCGTGACCAACAGCACCATGCTGGTGTTGTTGGCCGTGATGCCGAACAGGTATTCGATGCCGGCCGCCGCCTGCTGCGCGCCGATCCCGAGCGAAGTGGCCAGGCCGAACAGGGTGGCCAGCACCGCGAGGATGTCGATCACATGGCCCGGCCAACCCCACACCCGCTCGCCTAGCAGCGGATAGAAGATCGAGCGGATGCTCATCGGCAGACCCTTGTTGAAGGAGAACAGCGCCAGGGCCAGGGCCACGATGGCGTAGATCGCCCAGGGATGCAGACCCCAGTGGAAGATGGTGGCGGCCATGCTCAGGCTGGCGGCCGCTTGGGCGTCGCCGGCCGCGGCGCCCAGCGGCGCCCAGTCGGTGCGCACGCCGTTCTCGACGCTGACCCCGCCCATGGCCGAGGAGAAGTGCGACATGGGTTCGGCCACCCCGTAGAACATCAGGCCGATGCCCATGCCGGCGGCGAACAGCATGGCGAACCAGCCGGTGTAGGTGTAATCCGCTGTCGCCTCCTTGCCGCCCAGACGCACCTTGCCCAGGGGCGAGACGATCAGGCCCAGGCAGAGCAGCACGAAGATGTTCGCCGAACCGAGGAAGAACCACGCCAGGTTGCTGGTCAGCCAATTGCGCACAGCCGTGAACAGTGGCTCGACCTCGCTCTGCAGGGCCAGGGTCAAGACCACGAACAGCACGGTTAGCAACGCGGAAATGGTGAAGACCTTGCCATGAATGTCGAGGTTGAAGAGATACTTGCCCTTGATGTTGTCCTGGCCGATCACGTAGTCGGTGTCGATCAGGTTGCTCGCCCCACTCGGGGCCGGGATGCTCTCAACGACCGGCGGCAGGATTGTGCCCTCGGGTGGATAGTTAGCCATCTGCAGTTCTCCTTGCTTCGATTGACATGCCCAAACAGGCAAACGACGGATATGCCCACTGACAGATAACCGGGCCAACTCCGCTCTAATTGAAAAGGGTAACCGCCGGGGCGTCGTCCGAGCGGCACCCAAAACGCCGCACAGTATTTCAGAAACGTCATCCCCTACCTGGTGTTCGGCCGCAGCCGTTTCGACGCCTCTATCAAGGCCCGGCGCCTGGCCGACCAGGAAATGCACCAGGCCATGGCCACCCTGGATTGGCGCCCCTCGGGCGAGGAAGCCCTGACCGCCCGCGACGCCCGACCTACGAACAGCGGGTGCGCCTGGTCGACGGCGAGGCGATCTTCGCCGCCCTGGCCGGCGCGCGTCAGGTGATCCTGTTGCAGTTCTTGATCATCCGACGAGGTGCTGGCGCAACTTGCCCGCTGAGGGACAAGACGCTATCTGCGAGGCTCAACCGAGCGCACCCTGCCAGGTGAAAAACCGGTGCGCACAGCGCACCCTACGGGGTCACGTCTTCGCGGTAGACCTGCAGGCCGCGTGCCTGGTAATTGGCCAGGGCGCCAGGGTGATCGAGGCTGCAGGTATGCACCCAGACCCGCGTGGTGCCCGGCCAGGCCCAGGCGGATTGCAGCGCGTGAGTCAGCAGCGGGCCGCCGAAGCCCCGGCCGAGAAACGCCGCGGCCAGGCCGAAGTAGAGAATCTCCACCGCGCCCTCGGCATCGCGCAGCAGCTCGTAATAACCGGCGATCGCGCCCTGGTGATAGGCCACCCAGGTACGGTGATCGGCCTGCTCGACCAGCTCGCGCCACTGCGCCTCGCTCCAGCTCAGCTTGTCCGTCCAGGCCCAGGGCTCGCCGACCAGCTGGTAGAGAAAGCGGTTGAGCTGGAACTGCTTGTGCCGGCATTCGACCACGCTCAAGTCGCCCGGCAGCGGTTTGCCAAGAATCTGCTCGGGGCGCTGCATGTCCAGGTAATAGGTGGTGGTGCTCATCGGTTTCCTGCTCTGTAATCACGAAAATCGGGGAACAGCCCCGGACGAGGACTGGCGGGCCAGGCGGGCCAAGATAACCAACCCCATGCATAAGCAAGGCTCTGTCCCAGGACTGGGTTGTGTCCAGATGCTCGGAACTTGAGTGCGCGGTAGCCTGCCCTACCCGACTCGACAGAAATCCAAGCCCAGCCATAAGAACAAAACCCCCACAGGCCTGCGCCAAATGGGGGTTCTCCTCTACGACGACCAGGGCTTGTGGCCTTGGGAGCAGACGCGGCCTTAACCGTCGTCCTGGCCTGGATCCACGGAGGATCCAGGGGAGCCGAGCTCACAGCTCCAGAGTTCCAACGCCGGCTGGGTCGCTTGTGGCGGGCCGAGCCAGTCGCTCATCGAGCGACAACGCTGGTTGAAACACAGTTGGTAATCCCCTGCCTCGGGGGTTCGCCCCAAGCGCAGCGGTTGCAGGGGCGCTAGCTGGCGTTGGTAATGCCAGCTGCCCTCACGCAGTTCGGCATCGGCAGGGATTTCCATGCCGGCACCAGACCCCTTGACCCGCGCCTCGCCGAGCAACAAGCCCTCGGGCGTAACGCGGTAATCCTCTTCCCAGCGGACCTTTTCGATCGTGTGTTGCCAGGCCAGGGTAAACCCCGGCACCGGCAGTTCAGCCCACACCACCCCGGCCAGGCCCATGCACAATCCGATCACGCCATCGTCGCCTGGGCACGGTGCCCACGCCAGAAGTGCTGTGCGAGGAACAGCGCCGCCAGGGCGAAGCCGATCTCATCGCTCATCGGCGTGGCCAGGATCAGGCTGGCACCGGCAGCGAAGCCCAGCGCCCGCTCCCACCAGGCCATCTTGCAATGCAGAAAGCCGGTGAAGATCGCACCCCAGATACCGATGGCCACGGCCGCCTTGAACAACACATAAACGGTGGCCAGCCAGCTATCGCCTTGCAGCATCAGCGCCGGCTCATACACGGCCATGAAGGGGACGACGAAACCGGCGATGGCGATACGTATGGCCCACATGCTGATCTTCAACCCGGTTTCCTTGGCTATCGGCGCCGCCGCGAAACAGGCCAACGCTACCGGTGGGGTGAGGTCGGCCATGATGCCGAAGTAGAAAACGAACATGTGCGAAACGATCAGCGGCACGCCCAGCTCCAGCAGCGCCGGCGCGGCAATCGAGCTGGTGATGATGTAGTTGGGAATGGTCGGAATGCCCATGCCCAGCACCAGGCAGGTGAGCATGGTGAGGATCAGCGAAAGGAACAGATTTTCCTGGCCGATGGCCAGGATATAACCGGCGAAGGTCGACGCCACCCCGGTCAGCGAGACCACGCCGATGATCACCCCGACCAGGGCGCAGGCAATACCCACCGGCACCGCGTGACGCGCGCCTTCGACCAGCGCATGCAGGCAGATCACCAGGGTGTCACGGCCGCCCTTGATGAACCAGCAGATCGCCACCAGCAGTCCGACCACGCCGAACACCACGCCGATGCCGAGCTGGAAGAAGGCCGCGCAGAGCAGGCCGAGGGCGATCCAGAAGGCCATGCGCAGGGCCAGGGAAGACACCCGCAGGATAATCGCCGAACCGAGAATGACGATGGCGGTCAGGGCCAGGCCGACCATCCCGGAGAACAACGGCGTGCGCCCGGAAAACAGCAGGTAGATGAGGATGAACAGCGGGATCAGCAGGTACCAGCGCTCCTTCACCGCCGCCCAGGGATTGGGGCACTGGTCTTTCGGCAAGCCTCTCAGGTTGGCCCGTTTGGCTTCCAGATGAACCATCCAGAACACCGAACCGAAGTACAGCAGCGCCGGGACCAGGGCGGCCTTGGCCACCTCGATGAAGGGCACATTGATGGTCTCGGCCATGATGAAGGCCACGGCGCCCATGATCGGCGGCATGATCTGGCTGCCCATGCTCGAGGTGGCTTCGACGCCGCCGGCAAATGCCGACTTGTAACCGAAGCGCTTCATCAACGGAATGGTGAACTGGCCGGTGGTGACCACGTTGGCCACACCGGAACCGGTGATGGTGCCCATCAGCGCCGATGACACCACCGAGACCTTGGCCGGGCCGCCGAGCTTGTGGCCGAACAGGCCCATGGCGAAGTCGGTGAACAGCTTGATCATGCCCGCCTGCTCGAGGAACGAGCCGAACAGGATGAACAGGAAGATATAGGTGGCCGACACGTAAGTCGGGGTGCCGTAGAAGCCCTCGGTGCCGAAGGCCAGCTGGTTGACGATCTGATCCAGGCCATAGCCGCGGTGGGCCAGATCCCCGGGCAGGTATTGGCCGAGCAGGCCATAGGCGAGGAACAGCCCGCAGATCAGCGGCAGGGCGATGCCCATGACCCGCCGCGCCGCCTCGAACACCAGCACCGTCAGCACCAGGCCGACCACCATGTCGGCACTGGTCAGGTCGCCGGAACGCTGGATCAGGTCCGCCTCGAACACCCATTGATAGACCGCGGTGCCCATGCCGGCCAGGCCGAGCAGCCAGGCCAGCGGTTGCCAGGGCTTGTGCTTGCCGACCAGCGGAATGCTGAGGAATACCACCATCAGCAGAAAGCCGACGTGCACCGCACGGAGGATCTGGCTGGACACCGGATGAAAGGCCGCCGTGGTTATCTGGAAGATCGAGAACAGCAGCGCCACGTAAAACAGCGCTTTCGGCCAATCGCCCGGACCTGCCGCAAGGCCGTGGTTTTGTTCAGTCATGGAGCTTATGCCCTCTTTACTACGTCGATAAGGCGCAAGAGTCGCCAACAAAACCTGCCGTGCTCGGCACGCTGGTTTTATTTGCAACTCTACCTACAGGATGGCGCATGGGTAGGATGGGTTAGCCGCGCAGCGGCGTAACCCATCTAGTGGTGGCCATGGGTATCGCTTTACGCGGCCCGCACCATCCTTCCGAGGCGGGTCGAGCGAAGCCCGGGCCACCCGTGTTTTTACAGTGCGCCGACTTCCTTGTAGAAGCGCTCGGCACCCGGATGCAGTGGAATCGGCAGGTTCTTCGCCGCGCTTTCCAGCTTGATTTCCTTGGCCGCGGAATGGGCGTTGCCCAGGCGCTCGAGGTTGTCGAACATCAGCTTGGTCATCTGGTAGGCCACTTCCTCGGACACGTCTTCATGGCTGACCAGGATGTTCTTGATCGCCACTGTCGCGATGTCGACGTCCTGACCGTCGTAGGTGCCGGCAGGAATCACGGCTGGCTGATAGGCCGCATTGCCGATCTTGGCGGTGACCTCAGCCGGTACCGCGACGAAGTTGATCGGCAGGGTGGCGGCCAGATCACGGATCGCCGCCATGCCCAGACCCGAGGATTGCAGGGTGGCATCCAGCTGACGGTTCTTGATCAGCTCGACCGACTCGGCGTACGGCAGGAACTCGACCTTGCCCATGTCTTCATAGCTCAGACCCGCTGCCGCGAAGATCGCCCGAGCATTCAGCTCGGTGCCGGACTTCGGCGCACCGACCGAGATGCGCTTGCCTTTGAGGTCGGCCAGCGTGTTGATGCCGGCTTCCTTGTTGGCGACGATCTGGATGTAGTTCGGGTAGGTGCCGGCGATGGCACGGAGCTTTTTCAGCGGCGCCTTGAAGCCGGCGTCTTCCACCCCGTTCCAGGCATCGGCCACCGAATCGCCCAGGGCCAGGGCCAGTTCGCCACGACCGCTCTGCAGCAGGTTGAGGTTTTCCACCGAGGCCTTGGTCGCCTGCACCGAGGTCTTCGAACCTTCGATGCCGGTGCTGTAGAGCTGCGACAGGCCCACACCGATCGGGTAGTAGACCCCGCTGGTGCCGCCGGTGAGGATGTTGATGAAGGTCGGTGCGGCAAATGCGGCAGTGCTGGCCGTCAGGGCCGCGGCTGCAGCGAGCAGGCTGAAACGCTTGGTCAATCGCATGGAGTATCTCCGTCGTTGTTATGGCTTTATGCAGCGTTTTTTTACTGTAGACGATGCGCAGCCGCCGCAGCGGAAAGGCAGGTCTGGAGTTCGATCAGATGGACGAAAGTGGCGAATGCCCGCACCCGGCCGAGGCCTGGCACGCAAGAGGCGGCATAGCGGAGCTGAGCGAGACGCGCTCGCGGGGGGGAAGTACGGCAGTTCATAGGCTCACCTCTGGTCTTTCTTATTAGTCGCCGACGCAAACAACGCGTCTGGCGTAGCAGAGCTATAGCAGATGCCGTGCCAAGGGTTGCGAAGCCCACCCTAGAAGGCTTTGCCTGGATGGTTTGAGGGGTAATGAGCGAATTAACGCCTACTATCGAACGGCAATAGGCGTAAATCCGCCGACGCCATCAACCCGTAGCCTGGATAAGCGCAGCGCAATCCGGGAAGTTCATCGTCTGTTCAGGCGCTCCCGGATGGCGCCGGGGCTTATTCGGGCTACATTGCCGCCGTGCAGACTTGCCTCAGAAGCTGTGAAAATGTCGAGCGCAACGCAGCAGCAGGCGTTTTTTGCGGTCCGTAGGGTGTCACTCGCCGCAGGCAGTGCACCGTGGTTCAGCGGCGCGGCATAAAGCTGGCGGGTTGTCGCTGCGCTCCGAAGCCGCCCTACCTCCTAACGGATCGCCGCCCGGACGGACTGCCGAATTTGAAGTGATCGCAGTAGGCGGGAATTTTTTCACAGCCTCTCAGTCCTCGTCGCCGCTGCCGGCCGGGCGATAGCTGCTGCGCTGCAGGCCGTGGCGTTGCATCTTCTCGTTGAGGGTGCGGCGCGGCAGCTGCAACAGCGCCATGACCTCGGCGATATTGCCCTGGCAATATTGCAGGGCGCGGTGCAGGCAGTGCGCCTCGAAGGTTTCCATCTGCTCGGCGAGGGATTGCGCCGGCAACTCGCCCACGCTGTCGACCGGGGCACTCAGGCCCAGGGCATGACGCTCGGCGGCGTTGATCAACTCGCGCACATTGCCCGGCCAGTCATGGCCGAGCAGCCGCGCCAGTTCGGCCGGCGACAGCGGCGGCATTTCCCGGCCGTGGCGCTCGGCGGCTTCGCGGGCGAAGTGCTCGAACAGCAGGGGAATGTCCTCACGGCGCTCGCGCAGTGGCGGAATGCGCAGGCCGGCGACATTCAGCCGGTAGTACAGATCCTCGCGGAAACGCCCGGCGCGCACCTCATCGAGCAGGTCCGGCTTGGCCGCACTGATCACCCGCAGGTCGACCTGGATGCTGCGATTGGAGCCGAGTCGTTCCAGGGTCTTCTCCTGCAGCACGCGCAGCAGCTTGACCTGCTGCGCCAGCGGCAGGCTTTCCACCTCGTCGAGGAACAGGGTGCCGCCGTCGGCGTGTTCGATGCGGCCGATGCGCTTGCCCTGGGCACCGGTGAAGGCACCGCTTTCGTGGCCGAACAGTTCGCTCTCGAACAGCTGTTCGGGGATCGCCGCACAGTTGAGGGCGACGAAGGGTTTGCCGGCGCGCACGCTGAAATCATGCAGGCAACGGGCGACCCGCTCCTTGCCGCTACCGGTTTCGCCGCGAATCAGGATATTCACCGAGGTGCCGGCCAGCTCGAGGATCTGCCGACGCAGGTTTTCCATCGGTCGCGAGACGCCGAGCAGCTGCGCCTCGATATGGTCCTTGAGGGCGAACTGCTGACGCAGCTGGCGGTTCTCGCAGACCAGCCGGCGCTTGTCCAGGGCGCGGCGCACGCTGTCGAGCAGGCGCTCGGGGGTGAAGGGCTTCTCGATGAAGTCGTAGGCGCCCTGACGCAGGGCCTGCACGGCCATGGGCACGTCGCCGTGGCCGGTGACCAGGATCACCGGCAGGTCGCGATCGAGCTCCAGCAGCTTGTCCAGCAGTTGCAAACCATCGGTGCCGGGCATGCGCACATCGCTGATCACCACCCCGGGGAAATCCCGGTCGATCAGCGCCAGGGCCTGGACCGCGCTGGCGCAGGTCTGCACCTGCAGGCCGGACAGCTCCAGCCACTGCTGCACCGCCTCGCGAATCGCCGACTCGTCATCGACCACTATCACCTGACCGCTCATGACATCTCCTGTTCGATCCGCCGCACTGTTGGGGGGATTAGCGCCGCAAAACCACCCGTTTGCATACAACCCGGTGCTTGGCGCGACGTTGTGTTTGCCTGCTCGGCTACGCGCCGCTAACCCTCTTACGGATTCGGCGCTGCCGGCAGCTTGAGGGTAAACACTGCACCTTCCGGGCCATTGCTCACCTCCAGGCTACCACCCAGTTCACGAACGATGCCGTAGGACACCGCCAGGCCCAGGCCCAGACCCTGCCCCACCGGTTTGGTGGTGTAGAAGGGCTCGAAGATATGCGCCAGGTCTGCATCGGCAATGCCGCCGCCGCTGTCCGCCACGCTCAGCAAGCACTGCCCGCCCTGGCGGCGGATCGTCACCTCAAGCACCCGCGACTCGACCCCGGCCATGGCGTCCAGGGCATTGTGCAGGAGGTTGAGGAGCACCTGCTCGAGACGGATGGCGTCGCCCATCACCTGCACATTCGCATCTATTTCGCTGCGCAACTCCACCTGTTCGTTGCGCAGACGTGGCGCCAGCAGTTGCAACGCCTGTTCCAGCACATCGCCCAGGCGCAAGCGTTCGCTGAGGCCGGCCGGGCTCTTGCGGGCGAAGGTCTTCAGGTGCCCGGTAAGCCCGGCCATGCGTTGCAGCAAGCCATCGATGCGGCGCAAGCCTTCGTGCACATCGGCCTGGCGACCGCTGTCGAGCAGCAGGCGCAGGCTGCCCAGTTGCATCTGCATGGCGGTCAGCGGCTGGTTGATCTCATGGGCCATGGCCGCCGACATCTGCCCCAGGGCGGCCATCTTCGCTGCATGCACCAGGCCGTCCTGGGCCTCGCGCAACTCGGCGGTGCGCAGCGCCACCTCGCGTTCCAGCCGCTCGCGGATGCCCGCCTGCAGACGCTGGTTCTTGCGCCGCTGGGCGAGAAACAGCAGCAGAAACGCCAGGGTCATCCACACCCCGGCGGCCGCCAGGCGGTAGCTGCGTACGCTGTCGACCAGCGCCTGCGGCTCGCTCAGCAGGTGCAGGGTCCAGTTTTCCTCGGGCAGCGTCAGGCGTTGCCAGAGGTAGTCGCGGCGACCGTCCGGGCCATCGACCCGGCGCCACTCGCTGTCCTCGCCGATGCGCCGGCGCAGCTCGCTGGCCAGCGGTTGCAGCGCCTGCTCGGCATACTTGCGCACCTCCACCAGCTCGCCGCGGGCCTCTTCGCTCAGTGCGTGCAGGGTGAGAAAACGCCAGGCCGGACGACTGCTGAGAATCACCACCGAGTAGCTGTCGGCCACCAGCAACACCCCGGACTGCCCGGCCCATTCACGCTGCAATTCCTCCAGTTCGAGCTTGACCACCAGCACGCCGAGCACCGCACCGTCGGCGTCGCGCACCACGTGGGAGAGAAAATAGCCGGGAATCCCGGTGGTCACGCCTACCGCGAAATAGCGCCCGGAAGACTGGCGCACGGCATCCTGAAAGTAGGGGCGGAAGGCGTAGTTGTTGCCGACGAAGCTGCTCCAGTCGCGCCAGTTGCTCGCCACCAGGGTCTCGCCCCGGTTGTCGAGCAGGTAGAGCACGGTGGAGCCGGCGGCGGCATTCAACTGTTCCAGGCGCTGGTTGAGTTTTTCGCGCAGCAGGCGATCGTTCGGCGCATGCAGCAGCGACTTGATATCGCTGTCCAGCGCCAGCACCTCGGGCACCGAGCGGAAGCGCTCGACCAGGGTATGAATCGACTGGGCATAGAGTTGCAACTGGCCACGCGCCTCGACGCTGCGCTCCTGCCAGGCACGCTGCTCGGCATAACGGCCGGCCAGCCACATACTGGCGAGCAGGCCGAGGAGGATCAGCAGCACGATCAGGATGACGCGGTAACGCGGGAAGAAAGCGGGCATGCGCGGCTCGCAGCAAGGCAATCCCGGCATGGTAAGGCAAAGCGACACCCGGCGCTGCCGATCGATCCCATCTCCACCCTTCAGGCCGGCAGGAGCGGTCGCCGCGTTTTCGACGCCGCGCGGTCGCGCAGCAAACTGGAGGCAATTGCGTCTATCGGTTTGTGGGTATCTGTAGGAGCAGGCCGCGCAGGCTGAGCGCAGCGGTACCCATCACCGCGTTGCAGGGTGGATCAGCCTCAGCGATACAGATCGGCCCGGGTCCAGGGCAGGTCGTGGCTGCCGTCGGCGTGCGGCTTGACCGCGAGGATCTGGTGCAGGCTCATCCAGCCGCGGGAAAAACCGTAGGCGCAGCCGGCCAGGTACAGGCGCCAGATGCGCAGGGCCTGCTCGGGCACCAGTTGCGCGGCCTGCTCCAGTTGCGTTTCCAGGCGCGCGCTCCAGTGTTCCAGGGTGCGCGCGTAATGCAGACGCAGATTTTCCACGTCGACCACTTCCAGGCCGGCATCGCTGAGCTGGGTGGTCATGGTCGCCAGGTGCGGCAGTTCGCCTTCGGGGAACACGTAACGGCCGATGAACTCGCCGCCGCCGCGCGCGACCGGGCGGCCATCGGTGTGTTTCGCGGTGATGCCATGGTTCATCACCAGACCGCCGCTCTTCACCGCGCCGAACAGGCGCTGGCAGTACAGCGGCAGGTTGGCGTGGCCGACGTGCTCGAACATGCCGACGCTGACCACCTTGTCGAAACGACCGTCCTGCGGCAGGTCGCGATAGTCCAGCAGTTCCAGCTGCACCTGCGGCGCCAGCCCCGCGTCCGCAACCCGTTGCCGGGCCAGTTGCAGCTGCGCCTGGCTGAGGGTGATGCCATGCACCTCGACGCCGAACTCGCGCGCGGCGAAGCGCGCCAGCCCGCCCCAGCCGCAGCCGACATCGAGCAGGCGCTCGCCCGGTTGCAGGCGCAGCTTGCGGCACAGGTGGCGCAGCTTGGCCTGCTGGGCCTGTTCGAGGTCTTCGCTGCCGGTCTCGAAATAGGCGCAGGAGTAGACCATCTCGCGGTCCAGCCAGAGTGCGTAGAAGTCGTTGGACAGGTCGTAGTGGTAGCTGATCGCCGCTGCGTCGGTGTCTTTGTCGTGGGCACTGTGCTGCGTCTGCGCAACCGGCTCATCGTCGATCAGCGCCTGACTCAGGGCATCGCCGAGTTCGATCACCGCACTGATCGGCCCCTCCAGCTCCAGGCGCCCCTCGACATAGGCGCCGCCCAGGGCCGACAGGCTCGGATGAGCCAGTTGCGCCACCAGGCTGGGGTCTTTGACCACCATGGTGACCCGCGGCTCGGGTCCCAGGTCGATTTGCTTGCCGTCCCACAGCCGTAGCCGCAGCGGCAGTTGCAGATCACGCAGGGTCGGTGGCAGATACGCGAGCATGGGAACCTCCAGCTTGCAAAAAATCACTGAAAGACTAGTTCAAGTGACTCGCTTGTCAGGCTATCGGTTCCATAGACGATGGCTATCCGCCATGCCGCTGCAACAGGCCGTCGCACAACCATTGGCGCAGCCAGGTGGCGGCCTGCAGCGGCGCCTGGTCGCCCCGTTCGCCGAGCTGCGCGCACAGCTCGGCGAAACTCCAGCCAGCCACGGCCATGCCGTGCAAGGCCGCGGCCTCGTCGGCTTCCAGGCTGCGGTAATGACTGATCAGGCCGTGCCGCCAGATCAGGCAGACCTGCGCCTGATCCAGGACGGTGCTGCCGGGGAAGCTATCCTGCGCCTTGTTCGCGCGCCAGAGCGCCAGGCTGTTGTAGCGGCAGAGTTGCCATTGCACGCTGGGCAGCAGGCGCACCTGCAGGTTCGGCCAGTCCTCGGCCGCCAGATTGGCCATCTGCTCCAGGGTCAGGGGCTCAGCCTCGGCCGCGTCGAAGGCCAGGCCGAACGCCCACTCCAGCCGCGCCAGTTCGCCGAGCGGGGCCGCCTGTGCCGGCACCAGATAGGTATCGATGAAGTTCGCCAAATCGGCGCCCAGCCAGCGCAGGCTGAAATGCCGCGAGGGGTGCGCCGCGATATAGGCGCCGGCCAATGCATCGAACTCCGCGTCGCCGAGCCAGCCGTGCACGGCCGGGTAATCGCCGCGCAAAGCCTCCAGCAGGCGCGCGCGGTAGGCGTTGTGGTAAATCGCCAGACCCTGCTCGACCGCCAGCGCCGGGCTGCCGAGCAGGCTGGCACGCAACGCCGGGCTGGCCGTCGGGTCGTCGCCGAGCAGATAGGCCTCGAGTTCGCGCTGCCAGTCGTTCAGGCGCATGGCCGGTACTCCTGCAGAGCCACGGCACCATAGGCGCGAGCCTGCTGCAGTTCGCCGAGCAGCTCGTCCAGCACCGGGTAGTGGTCGTCGCGCTCGAGCAGGGTGGCCACCGGGCCGAGGTGGCGCAGGGTGCGCTGATACAGCTGCCAGACCGGATCGCTGACCGGCTGATCGTGGGTGTCGATCAGGTAGCTGCCGTAATCGCTGTGCCCGGCCAGGTGCAATTGGCGGATCCGCTGCCTGGGCAGGCCGCTGATGAAGTCCCAGGGCTCGAAGCCATGGTTGCGCGCGCTGACGTAGACGTTGTTGACGTCGAGCAGCAGCTCGCAGCCGCTGAGTTCGCTGAGCGCGGCGAGGAACTGCCATTCGCTGAACTGATCGTCGGCGCTGCGCAGGTAACTGGAGACGTTTTCCAGCACCAGCGGCCGTTCAAGCACGTCCTGCACCTGGCGTACCCGCGCGGCGACGTGCTGCAGGCTTTCCTCGGTGTAGGGCAGCGGCAACAGGTCGTGCAACTGGTGGGCGTTGCCACGGCTCCAGCACAGGTGATCGGAAATCCACGCCGGCTGGACCCGCTGCGCCAGCTGCTTGAGCCGGCGCAGGTAGTCGCGATCCAGTTGGTGCGGGCCGCCGATCGACAGCGACACGCCATGCATCACCAGCGGGTAGTGTTCGCCGATGGCGTCCAGGTAATAGAGCGGCTTGCCGCCCTCGACCAGGTAGTTTTCCGAGATGATCTCGAACCAGTCGACAGCCGGTCGCTGCTCGAGAATCGCCTGGTAATAGGGAGTGCGCAGGCCCAGGCCATAGCCCAGGCTGGATGGTTCGGCGGACATGTCAGGCTCCTTGAACAACCGCGGGAGCGGAGTGGCCTTACGGCCACTCCGTGTGCCGTCACTCGCCGACAGTACCCTTGGCCGCATTGCACTCGGCCAGGGTCATGCTCTTGAAGCCCTGGCCCTTGCAGGCACCCTGGCCCTTGCAGCTGTTGTTGGCGGTCTTGCAGTCGTTCTGGCCCTTGCAGCCGTTGACGCCATAACAGTGCACCTTGGCCTCTTCGGCCACAGCAACGGTGCTGGTCAGGCCGGCAAACAGGGTAGCGGCGGCAAATGCCAGGGCGGCACCGGTAGCCATAGTCTTGGTAGTCATGGGGTAATCCTCGAATAGTCTGGGAGTGCCGGTCGCCGCAAGGTTTTGCGTGCCGGCATTCAACTAGAGCGAGGTCGCGGCGTGGCGTTACAGGCCACGCCGATATTTCTTGCCGATTGGCATTTCGACGCCACCGACGATGCCGTGCCCGGGATGAGCACAAGGCAGTCCGCCGCCAACGCCAGGCGGCGGCACAGGCCACTAGCGCCTGACCTTGCTCGCCGGTACGCCGCCGATGCCGAAGTGGTTCTTCGGCATCTCGGTGATGATGACCCGCACCCGTTCGATCGGCGCGTCCAGCGAGCGCGACATGGCCTCGCTGACTTCGCGGATCAGGGTTTCCTTCTGCTCGTCGCTGCGACCTTCGAGGATGTACAACTGGGCGATGGGCATGGCCTCGTCCTCCAACAATAGGGGCGGCCGACCGTGCAGGCCGGCCGCGGGGGTTCAGATAAAGCGCGCGGACACCGAGCCGAGGCCCTGGTAGCGCACGCAGATGTTGTCGCCCGGCGCCACCGGCACCGCCGCGGTGATGCCGCCGGTCATGATGAAGGTGCCGGCCGGGATGTGTTCGCCGCGTTCGGCCAGCAGGTTGGCCAGCATCGCCACGCTGGACAGCGGATGGCCGAGCACTGCGGCACCGGCGCCGAGTTCCACCACTTCGCCGTTCTTCTCCATGACCACGCCGAGGGTGCGCAAATCGACCTCCTCCAGGCTGGCCATGCGCCCACCAGTGATGAAGCGGGTCGAGGAGGCGTTGTCGGCGACCACGCTGATCAGGTCGAACTTGAAGTTCTCGTAGCGCGAGTCGATCACCTCGACGGTGGGGATCACGTAGTCGATCGCCGCGATCACGTCGCCGAGGTGGCAG
>NZ_JAWVXU010000020.1:0-81301 GCF_033723075.1 Pseudomonas sp. | reverse complement strand
CAGGCCCTGCATGGCGATCTGATAGCCCTCGTTGGCCAGCACCTGTTCGGCCGGAATGATCCCGGCCTTGATGATGCGCTGCTCGTGATAGAGGTCGGCGAGGAACATGTTCAGCGCCTGCACGCGCTGGATGCAGCCGCGCTCGACGATGCGCCATTCGCTGGCGGGAATGCTGCGCGGAATGGTGTCGAAGGGAATCAGGCGCTCGGTGCCCTGCTCATCGCCATACAGGGTGAAGGTGATGCCGGCACGGTGAAACAACAGATCCGCTTCGCGGCGGCGCTGGGCCAGCAACTCCTTGGGCGTTTCGGCCAGCCAACGGGCGAACGCTTGATAGTGCGGACGGCATTCGCCATTCGCCTGGTACATCTCGTCATAAAAGGTGCGGACCATGCCGTGCTCCTTGTCACCCGGACATACCAGAGCACTGCAAAGCCCGAGCCATCAGGCTTATCCGTTAATAATCATAGGGTTAAGAAAGAAACGAGCCCCCGACGCACCAATCTGGAGCAGCCCCGCGCGCATCACCGGGCATCACGCACTGCCATACGGCAATGCCGTGCATCTCAAGCCAACGCCAGCGTCAACCAATGCCGATAGAAGCCTTCGGCCACCTGATTGAGGGCAGCAATTTTGCCCGACAAGTCATCGAGCATCTGCGCCTGGCTCTGCTGGCTGGGCTGACGCTCATCGAGCAGATGCCGCCAGTCGCCGAGCCATTGCCGCACCAGCGCCTCGGTCATTTCCGGGTGCCCCTGCAGGGCGAGAATCTTCTCCCCCCAGCTGAACGCCTGATTGTCGCACCAGGGGCTACGCAACAATGGCTGGGCGCCATGGGGCAGGCCGAAGGTGTCGCCGTGCCACTGGAACACCGGAAACTGCTGGGGTACATGGGTCAACCAGGGACTCGCTGCGGCGCCGTGCACCTGTTCGAGCAACTGCCAACCGCTCTCGGTGTATGGCATACGGCTGACTTCGGCGCCCAATGCCTTGGCCAGCAACTGACCACCCAGGCAGTGGCCGATCAGCGGAATATCGCGTCGGATGAAATGCTCCAGCGCCGCTATTTCAGTCGCCAGCCAGGGCAAGGGATCGTTGACGCTCATGGGCCCACCCATGATAGCCACGGCCTTGGGACGATCCAGGTCGATGCCTTGCAGTTCGCCAAGATCGACCCGTAGCGTCTGAAAATCCAGGCACGCCTCATCCAGCACCTTGGCCAAATGACCCGGCGGGCAATAATCGATGTGGGTGAGAATCAGGATATCGCTCATCAACAGCCTCCGCCGCCAAGTCTGCAGCAAAGCGGATGCTCGGGTCTAGCGGGCAATAGCGGGAGAAAATTGGCGCATCGACCAGCCGGGGGCCGGCCGATGCTCATTACGGAAAGCGCATGGCTATCAAGGTTGCAGGCCTTTGACCTCCTGCGTCACACCCCAACCGTCCAGTTTGCCGCCAAGCGGAGCCACGACAGACTCCAGATCATGTTCGAAGTCGCCAATACCGTGGTAGGTCGCATACATCACTTTGCTCACTTGCAGATGCCAGGCGCCGTCATCACGCTCGGTCACCAGGGCATGCAAGGACTCGCCACGAAAGTTTCTGGTCGCCATGCGTGCCCGCTCCTCATCCGGGAAAATGGCGTAGAACTCGATGGGATGGAAGCTGGTGAAGTCGAAACCACCTTCTTTCATCCGCCGCAAAACTCCGTTACTGACATCATCGTGCAAGGCTGTGCTCATGAAGTGATCTCCTCAGCGATGGAATGATTAACTGCTTTCCCATTGCAACCGCCATAACCGCGACGGTGTTGCGACACCTGTAGCCATGCCGCCCGAGATTCAAGCAAGGAGCTGCTTGATGTGCCATAAGCCAGACCTGAAGACAGGGCTGGTCGACGATGCGCCATTCAGAGCGAATGGCGCGAAGCTGTTGAGTGCAGAGTAGCGCGAAGCAGGAAGAATTGCAGGAGCAAAAGACAACTTGTGACAAAACCGGTGACCGCCAGCAGGTTGCCGGGTTTGGCGGTCACCTGCGCAACACTGCAAGCGCATCCCGGATCAGGCGGCTCGGGCGGCGGCGGCCTTCATAGGCGGTCAACTCCGGGGCATGGGTCGGGCGGCGACAGGTGAAGGTCCGGCAGTCTTGTACCACTCATACACAGCGAAGATGCCGACCTATACGGGCAACAAATTCTGTTGGTAGACCGGCGCTCTCCAGCGCTAGATATCCATGCTCTCTGACGAGCGGCTGCATACCGACAGCACCAGAGTGCTTGTGAAAAAACTCTCGCCTACTGCGGCCGCCTCCAAACTTCCACTGCGGCGTTGCGCTCGATATGTTCACAACCTCTGGGCGAGAACACCCGTGCATCGTTGCAAAGGCTGCACTTATTCCAGGAATTCAGGAAGGTAGAAAATTTTTATGCAAACTCTTACTGGAAAAACCGCTTTCATCACCGGCGCCGCCGAAGGCATCGGTTTTCACATCGCCCGCACCTTTGCGCAACAGGGCATGAACGTGATGCTGGCGGACATAGACGCCGCCATGCTCGAACAGGCACGGCAAACGCTGAAAGATGAGGGCCATAGCGTGGCCGCCGTGGTCTGCGATGTGGCGAAACGCGACGCGCTGGAAGCAGCGGCCAAAGCTACCCTGGAACGCTTCGGCAAAGTGCATGTGCTGGTGAACAATGCCGGTGTATCGGTGGCGGGGCCTCAGGATCGGATTTCGGAAAAAAACTGGCGCTGGATTATCGATGTAAACCTGATGGGCGTGGTTTACGGCGCACAGGTTTTTGTGCCCCTGATCAAGGAGCATGGTGAAGGCGGCCATGTGATCAATGTGGCATCGATGGCCGGTACGCTCGGTATGGCCTTTGCCGGCCCTTACTGTGCGACTAAAGCGGCGGTGGTGTCGCTCTCGGAGAGCTGGCAAGGGGAGCTCAAGTCGGCCGGCATTGGCGTTTCGGTGCTCTGCCCGGCGTTTGCCAAGTCGCGCATTTATTGCAGTGAGCGTAACCGTCAGGCGGAATACGGTGGTGTTCCTTCGCTTAATACGCAGACGAACCCCCGCACCCAGGAGGCCGCGGCCAAGGCCAAAGCAGCGGTAACCAATGGTATCGAGACGTATATCGTGGCCGACAGGCTGCTGGAAGCGGTGTTGCATAACGAACTGTATGTTTTTACCCACCCCCACTACCGGCCGGTGGTGGAAGGCCGCAGCCAGCAGTTGAGCCTGGCCTTCGATAGCGCTGAAGCCAGCCCGACCCTGAAAAATGTGGCAGCGGGTGAAATTACTTCGCTGTAAATCATGTTAAAGGGGCATTAACAGGCCATTGAAAAACGTAGGCCAGGCAGGCAAGACAAGGCAAAAACGGCCGCAGCGCAGTAACAGCCGCAGGCTGGCCCCGAAGGGGTGAGCGTAGCGAATCAAAAGCGGAGTTTACGTGCTGTAAATGAGCATTTTGACTGGGCTCGCACGCGAGGCCGTTTTTAACGCAGTATTGCCAACGCAGGTAGTTTTTCAACGGACTGTTAGAGGATCTCGGTTAATCCGACCATTGATTACGCCAAGACCTCCCCCTGTACCGGGTGCGACACCCGAGTCCGAGTGCGTCGCGCTTGGTGATCAGACCGCGAAAGCGGCCATTCTCGACGATCAGCGCCACGTAACCTTCAGCGAAGCTCTGCTCACGCCAGTAGCGCAAGGCCGTTCAGGCGAGGACGGCCGCCGAGGGCTTGAGAGAATCGGCATGTGCTATACCATCGGGAGTAGGCAAAAGCAACGAGTAACGCGCAGTGCCTATATCCAGCACGGATATCCATGCCACCCATCAGGCCCTTTGACCGATTCGATTTCAGCCGTGCAGATCTGCCAGAGGCCTTCAAACACAGAGGTTGATCTCATGACCACGATGCAATGCACCCACCGCGACCACATCATCACCGCCGATGTCGTGGAGCACCCGGGCATCCCGACACCCTGGGCCGGCGGCTGCCATATCACCAGCCCGGATGGCCGCACCACCAGACGACTGCCCTTGCCCCTCGACCAGGCCTTTCTCGCCGAACTGGACAGCGCCCAGCGTGCATCCATCGCACACGGCAAATGGTTGGTTGACCAAAGCCTGGATCAAGGCGTGGCACTCTTCGACAAACCCGCCGCCAAGGCCTGACTACCCCGATCGGCGTTTTCGTCGGACACGGGGATACGCGAGCACTCTCGGTGCTCGCGCCGAATCAGAGGACGTAGAACAGGATCGCGACGAAATGCAGCAAGCTGCCAACCATGACGAATAGGTGCCAGATGCCGTGCCAATGACGGAAGCGGCTGTCGTAGACGAAAAAAATGATCCCTACCGTGTAGAACATTCCGCCCGCCGCCAACCAGGCGAAGCCCGCAGTGCCCAGGCTGGCGAGTAGCGGTTTGACCGCCACCAGGACGATCCACCCCATCAGCGCATAGATCACCAGCGACAGCACCCGTGCCTCGGAGCGCGGCTTGATCTCTTGCAGCATGCCAATCAGCGCCAGCACCCAGACCACCGTGAACAGCGACCAGCCCCAGGGGCCGCGCAAGGTCACCAGGCAGAACGGCGTGTAGCTGCCGGCAATCAGCAGGTAGATCGACAGGTGATCGATCTTGCGCATGATCACCTTCGCCCGCCCCTGCACGCTGTGATAGATCGTCGAGACGCTGTAGAGCAGCAGCAAGGTGGCGCCGTAGATGGCGACACTGACGATCTTCATCGGCTCGCCATCCAGACTCGCCAGCACCAGCAACCAGAGCGCCCCGACAAACGCCAGCACTGCACCGACCAGGTGGGTCCAGGCGTTGAATCTTTCTCCGTAATACATGTGTCAGCAACCTCGATCCGCCACTCTGTCTCAATGACTTATTGAATACAGTCAGATCGTAACGTAGATGGGTGACAGCGCTTCGTCGAGAACACGGGCGATCAGCTGCTTTTTTGGCATCCGCCGCCTCAGAGGTTGTGAAAATAGCGAGTGCCGTAGCGAGAGCGTCTCCTGGTGTTCGCGTACCGCAACGCCAGCAGCGGGCGCCGGGGGGCGGTCGCAGTAGGCGAGAGTTTTTTCACAAGCTCTCACCGCCGCTGCGGCGTGCCATCCACCACGCCAGCGCTGTTATCCAGCAAGCTCTTGGTGGCCGTCTGCAGGAAAGCCTCGAGGTTCTTCTGCAGTTCAGGATCGATATCACCCTCCACGCGCTCGGCTTCCGGCTTGGCGCCCAGACGATAGTCATACAGGCGCGGGGCGAAATCCTTGGGCTGAATCAGGATGCGCTCCGGGGTGACGATGGCCACGGTCTGGTCGCCGCCCGAGGGTTTGATCACCCCGATGCCCCGGTCGCCTGGCGGCAGATTGAGCAGGTCGCGGCCCCAGCACTGGTGACGCACCTCGCCGCCCAGACGCCCCATGACGGTCGGCACGATATCGACCTGGGTGCCGACCGTGTGGCTGACGGCACCGAACTTGTCCTGGATACCCGGACCGATCAGCAGCAGCGGCACGTTGAAGCGGAACAGATCCATCTCGGTCAGCTGCTCGGAGCTGCCGAAGCCGTGATCGCCAACCACCACGAACAGGGTGTCCTTGAAATATGGCGCCTTGCGCGCCTGGTCGAAGAACTGACCGAGCGCCCAGTCGGAATAGCGCATGGCGGTCAGGTGTTCATCGGCCGAACCGTGACCGGTCACCGGGGCAACCGGCAAGTCCGTCGGCAAGGCATATGGGGTGTGGTTGGACAGGGTCTGCAGCAAGGCATAGAACGGCTTGGCGCCGAAATTGTTCGCCAATTCGTGGGCACCGCGGTCGAACATGTCCTGGTCGGACACTCCCCAGGTCGGGTCCATGAACACCGGATCGACGAAGTCCTCACGGCCGATGAAATTGCTCATGCCCTGGTTGCTGAAGAAGCCCGACTGGTTGTCCCACTGAAAGTTGCCGTTATAGACGTACAGGTTATCGTAACCGCGGGCGCCGAGCAGTTGCGGCAAACCGGAAAACTGGTGCGCGCCTTCGGGCGTGCGCATCAGGTACTCGAAGCTCGGCAGGTTGGGGAAGCAGGCCATGCTGGCAAACATGCCCTGGTGGGTATGGGTGCCGTTGGAGAAGAAGCGGTCGAACAGCAGGCCCTCTTTGGCCAGCTTGTCGAAGTGCGGCGTTATATTGCCCGGATAGCCCAGGGCACCGACGTAATGGCCGGCAAAGCTTTCCATCAGAATCACCACCACGTTGCGAATCGGCAGCGTGCCGTCGGCTGGCGGGGTGTAGTCACGCCGGATCGCTGCCGTATCGGCATCGACCAGCTGATCGTGCGGCGTCAGCAGCAGTTTGCGCACGGTGTCCAGGGCCTGCTGGTCGGTCATGGTCGACTGCCAGGCGTTGTCGCGGTGCGAGGAAAAACTGGCCTGGGCAGCCGATACCAGGGTCAGGGTGCCATTCAGGCCGAGCTGGTTGGCAAACATCGACTCGGTGGTATAGGCATCGCCCCAGCGCAGCGGCGGGCCCTGACTGACGTGGCCACGGGCGGCAATCACGGCCACCAGCAGGCAGGCGCAGAACGTAGCGATGCGCCAATGCCAGGCCGGTGCGCCGGTTGCTGATGATAGCGCCTTGGGCGTTGGTCGACTGAGCCGATCCAGGCCCTTGAACAACTTGTCCAGCAACCAGGTCGCAACGGCCCAAACCAGCAGGTAGCGCCCGACCGGGAAGCCGTTCCACAGCATGCTCAAGACGGTCCGTGGATCTTCCTGAAAGTACTGGAACACCAGGCTATTGAGACGTTGATGAAACTCTCGGTAGAAGTCCAGTTCGGACAGACCGAGAAACAGCGTGATGCTGGCGAATCCGGTCAACCAGAAGCGCTGCAAGCCTCTGGCCGCCATGGCTCGCACGCTGAGCAAGGACAGCAGCAACGGAATGCAGGCATAGACCACCACGCGCAGGTCGAAACGCAGGCCGTTGAAGAAAGCCTCGGCGAAGCTAGCCGCCGGCGTGATGCCGATCAGCTCGCGGTTGTAGACCAGCAAGGCGACGCGCAGCGATGCATAGATCAGCAGCAGCGCCAGCGCGCTCAAGAGGGTGAAGGCCAGGTGACTTTTCAGGCTCGGACACGAGAGACGAGATGCAGACGAAGGATGATTAAGGGCTGGCGTGGAGGCCATAGGTTCAGATTCCGTGGGGTCGATGCTTGAGTTCGAGAATGCGTTGACGGCCTTGCTCGGCCAGCAAATAGCGACCGGGTGCCACGGCGATGAGGGTCTGTGCGGAACGCAAATGTTGCAAAATCACCTGCAACTGCCCGCGAGGATCGAGCAGCAACAGCCGAGCCATATGGGTGCTGTCTTCACTGATCCACAGGCCGTCGGCGGAGCACAGTAAAAAGCCCGGCTGATTGAGGCCGGCCTGCACCAGCGTGTCCTCCCCCGAAGCTTGCCACTGTTTGATCCAGCCCTTTTTCTTCTCGGTGTAGAACAGCCGGCCGTCGGCACAGACCGTAACCCCCTCGCCCTCCTCCAAGCCCTCACGCAAGGTGACAACCTGCGCCGTACTTGGATCGTAACGCCGCAAGCGTCCGCGCTGCTTATCCTCGATGAAGTACAGGTAATGACCGTCGCTGGCGATGCCTTCGACATTGTCGCTGGCGAACAGCGGCTCGACCTTGTCGCCCTGCAACAGCAGCAGCGATAGCTGGCCCGACTCCTGGCTGACCGCCACACCATCGCCATACGAGGCTAAGCCGTCGGGTTTGGACAGGCCGTGCAAGACCGTTTCCAAACTGCCGTCGCTGTTCTGCTTGAGGATTGTGCCCTCGCCGTTGGCAAACTCCTGGCTGATATAAAGCCTGCCCTGGGTATCTAGAGCCAGGGCGCTGACGCGGGCAATGTCCGTCTGGACGACGCGATATTGCCAATCGGGGGCAGACATGACCGGGTAGAAATGCCGCCATGCCGGATAAGCCAAGCCAGGCGCCAGCAGGACCAGGCAGCACAGTAGCCAACGCCTATAGCGCAAAGGTAATCGCATCGACACCACTCCACAGCCAGCCAAAAGGCAACGGCCAGGAGTCTGACAAGTGCAGTGTGAAAATCTTGTCGCGAAGGTTGTAACGTGCCGCTTTCTGACTGCGGATGTCCCGATAGATAGATGTTGCTGAGCGCTTGAGAAAAAACTCTCGCCTACTACAGCTACGGCCGCCTGCAAACGCCCGCTTCTGAGGTTGCGCTACATGAAAAACGGGGTCATTTAGCGCACTAAACTCCCCCCTTTTTCACGCAGCTCGCCTTGCCGCGAACGCCTGGAGACAGCCTCGCGACGGCGCTCGATATTTTCACAACCTCTCAGGCGATCACCCATGTGAGTCGCTCTGGCCTTGCGCTGAAACACTCGGCCAATCAGCCAGGGGAGACAGCCCCTCAGGCGAAGAACTTCTTCATCGATCGCGAAAACCAGCCGCCAGCCTGTTTATTACTGACCAGGCTATTCATGTTGTCCTTGACCGCCTGCACATAGCCGGCATCGTCGCTGCGGATATGGTTGAACAACCAGCGCGAGAGCAAACCGAGCAATTCATCGGTGATATCCTCACCGGCCTGGAAGCGCAGATTGAAGTCCTTGACCCGACCGATGAAGATCTCATGGACTCGCTTGTGCGGCCGCGTGAACTCGTAACCGGCCTCCTCCAGCAGCGATTCTTCAAAGGCGAAATGCGACAGGGTGTAATCCACCAGACCGTTGAGCACCTCCCCCACCTCACCGCCGCTGCCCCCGCTCGCCTTCGCCTGGTGCAGCGAGTTGATCATGTCGACGATGCGCTTGTGCTGGTCATCGATAACTTGAATGCCCGTGTTCAGATCGTCCTGCCAAACCAGATAACTCATTTCCCCTCAGCCCCTAGCGTGCCGCCCGGCTGCAATGCGGGCGCTGCACCAAGGCTACTCAACGGCTCTGGAATGGGGGATGACGCAGATCAGTGAATAGTTGCTTAGGAGCCTATCGACAGAGTTCAGGGAACCCGTACGACGCTCAACTGAACGGAGGTTCGGCGCGGTTATTCAGCTGCTGAAGGAGGCATGGGACGGGCGAAAGAGTGTGACCAGCATGATCGAGTCGGTCTTGGCCTGCAGGGCATGCTCGGCCTCTTCGGCCAGGTACATCAGATCGTTGTGAATCGCCCCGGATTTCTTAGACACTTTCCAGGCTCAGTAAATGTCGCTTCTCAAACTCTACCGGTGACAGCTGGTTGTTGAAACCGTGTCGGCGTTTTGGGTTGTAAAACATCTCGATGTAGTCGAACACATCAGCGCGTGCGTCCTGCCTGGTGCTATAGATTTTTCGCCTGATCCGTTCCCGCTTCAGCAGCTGGAAAAAGCTTTCCGCTACTGCGTTGTCATGGCAATTGCCGCGCCGACTCATGCTGCCAAGCAAGTTGTTGGCTTTCAGGAAGCTCTGCCAGTCGCCGCTGCTGAACTGGCTCCCCTGATCTGAGTGAATCATCACTTCCTGCTTTGGCTTACGCCGCCAAACTGCCATCAGCAACGCATCAATAGCCAGGTCGCTGGTCATCTGCGGTTTCATTGACCAACCGATTACCTGCCGCGAGAACAGATCGAGCACCACCGCCAAATACAACCAGCCTTCATAGGTGCGGATGTAGGTGATGTCCGTGACCCAGACCTTGTTGGGTTCGGTGACATTGAATCGGCGCTCCAGATGATTCGGTGAAGCCGCTGGAGGCTTACCACCATAGCGGCCCGGTCGGCGACGATACCCTGACTGTGAGCGCAGCCCTTCCAAGCGCATCAGTCGAGCAACACGATGCTTGCCGCATGCTTCTCCAAGCTCACGCAGGTCGTCGTGGATTTTGCGGTAGCCGTACACACCGCCGCTCTCTAGCCACGCGTGCTTGATCAGTCCAAGCAGGCGTTGATCATCCTTGGCTCGTGCCGACTTCGGTTCAGCCAGCCACGCGTAGTAACCACTGGCATGTACTTTCAGCGTCAGGCACAGGCGGCGAACCGAATAGTCAGCGGATAGCTGGTTGATGAAGGCGTACTTCAGCCGCACTCCTTGGCAAAGTACGCGGCGGCCTTTTTTAGGATGTCTCGCTCTTCGGTCACGCGCTTGAGTTCGGCACGAAGACGACGCAGCTCAGCTTGCTGATCGTCCTCTTGCGCGCGCTGCCCTTGGGGCTTGCTGTAGCGTTTAACCCAGGCATACAGGCTGTGGGTCGACATGCCCAAACGAGCAGCTACCTCCGCCACTGGCAGACCTCGTTCGGTCACCTGTTTGACTGCTTCGATTTTGAATTCTTCGGGATAACGCGGGTTGCTCATGGCACCTCCTAGTGGGCCGTATTATGAGGCCTGGAGGTGTCTACGAAACTAGGGGCGATTCATTGTCACGCATTTCATGCCATCTGCCCTGGGCCTCCACGTCAACGCAGCCCTGCAGGCAATGCAGGGTGAGCGGGCCGGCCACGGCGTGCCCGGGAATGACTTTACCGGCCTGCAACACCAGTCGCATGACCTCGATGCGCGGGGCGCTGACAATTGCCTGAGAGATGTAATCAGGCGACTCTGCGGCAGACAGCAGATTGACTACTTCTCCCGATGCGGCGTGCTTCAGGGCCATGATCGAGTCTCGCCATTGGAGGATGAACCCTCAAGGTAGTCGAGTGCGCCCTAGGCTGTCCAATCATGGCGCGGAGTCTGGGTTCAGGAAGCCGGATGGCCAACAGTCAACGCGGCAAGCAGAAAACGAAGCAGCCGCAGGAGGCAAAATTTCCGACTCGGCCGCCGTTGCCAACGATTGGCGCTGGCTACACTGAAACAGGAGCGGCTTACAAGGAAGCAGCCATGCCACTCGACGCACATGCGGGCCTGCGTTATCGGCTTTGCTCTCCTGTTTATCGTTACCGTCGGAGCACGACTATGAACATCGTACAGAAGCGTTTCTCAGCGATCGTCCTCGCGACCTTGGCCCTGGTAATGGCAAGCTTTCTGAATTACGCCAGCGCCGCCACCGCCGAGGACTTGAACACAGACTCCCTGCAGGCGCTGCAGAACCTCTATAAATCCCAGCCACTGGCCGAGGAACTCTCGCGCTCGGCCAAGGCAGTGCTGGTATTTCCGAACATCGTGAAAGCCGGCCTGGTATTTGGCGGCAGCTACGGCGAGGGGGTGTTGATGAAGGGGACGGAGGTTGAAGACTACTACAACTCCGTATCCGGCTCTTGGGGGCTGCAGATAGGCGCCCAATCCTACGGCTATGCCGTGTTCCTGATGAGCGATAAAGTCATCGCACAACTGGACAAGACAAGTGGCTGGGAAGTCGGTGTTGGACCAACCGTCGTCGTGGTCGATGAAGGGGTCGCGAAGAATCTGTCGACATCCACGCTACAGCACGACGCCTATGCATTTATCTTCGATCAGCAAGGGTTGATGGCGGGTGTCACTATCGAAGGAACCAAGATCTCCAAAATCCGCCGCTGAAGTCGACGGCAATGGCCAGCCCCTACTGGCCATTGCCGCTGCTATCCAGTGCCAACAGCTCTGGGCAGGCTCGACGCGGACAGGATTGGCGTGACCGCAGAGCGGTCGGGTCGCCCCTTCTGTTACCTGCGCGGCGTCTGGCGCAAGGGATCCAGCAGCGACGACAGGCCGTTGTGATCGATTTCCTGCATCAACTCCAACAGACGGCCAATCTCTCCTTTGGGGAAGCCCTCACGGGCGAACCAGTTGAGGTAGCGGCCAGGCAGGTCGGCGATCAAGCGCCCCTTGTATTTGCCGAACGGCATTTCGCGGGTCACCAGCAGTTGCAGGTCTTCGGGCTTCATTGGGCGCTCGGGGTCATGGGTAGCGTGGTTCGGTCATGCGGGGTATGCACGCAATTATGCCTACAGTCCTGGTTGACGCAAAAGCTCCTGCCATGCGACCAACGCGCAGGCCGGCGCCGGCAAACTCGGGTAAGCTTTGCGCCCGCCATTTTCTACCCAGGGTTGTCACGCAATGCTTATCAAGGCACTCAGAATCGGTCTCGGCCAGTTGATCGTGTTTCTCGACTTCATCACCCGCCCGCGCAAGCTCAAGCGTGCGCCCGAGGCGCAGGCCGCGGTCGCACAAGCCGCCAGCGGCCTGGCGCTGTACCAGTTTCATGCCTGCCCATTCTGCGTGAAGACCCGCCGCGCCCTGCACAAGCTCAACGTGCCGGTCACCCTGCGCGACGCCAAGCACGACGATCAGCATCGCCAGGCCCTGCTGGAGCAAGGCGGCAAGATCAAGGTGCCGTGTCTGCGCATCGAAGACAACGGTCAGAGCACCTGGTTGTATGAGTCCAAGGCGATCATCGCCTACCTCAACGAGCGCTTCGCGGCTGTCTGAAGCCCCCCCCCGCCAAGGAGCTCTTGTCGGATGTGGAGAAGTCCATATACATCCTACGGGGCGCGCACCACCTGCGCCGGTGTGCGGCGCATCAGCACCTGACCGGCGCGGATCGATACCAGCGCGTGGCCCTGGCTGCGCAGCATCTCGTAGTCGCTGGCGGCGGAGAGGATCAGCAGGTTGGCCGGGCGCCCCACTTCGAGGCCGTAGCCCTCGCCCAGGTTGAGGGTTTTCGCGCTGTTGTCGGTGACCAGATCGAGCGCCCGCTGCAGATCCTCGAAACCGAGCATGTGGCAGATGTGCAGCCCGGCCTCGAGGATGCGCAGGATGTTGCCGTTGCCCAGCGGGTACCAGGGATCAACGATGGAGTCCTGGCCGAAGCAGACATTTATCCCGGCGCGGTCGAGCTCGGCCACACGGGTCAGCCCGCGGCGCTTAGGGTAGGCATCGAAACGGCCCTGCAGGTGGATGCTCTCGGTCGGGCAGGAAACGAAGTTGATCTGCGCCTGCTTGAGCAGGCGGAACAGCTTGGAGCAGTAGGCGTTGTCGTATGAGCCCATGGCGGTGGTGTGGCTGGCCGTGACCCGCTCGCCCATGCCACGCACGCGCGCCTCTTCGGCGAGCACCTCGAGAAAGCGCGAGTGCGGGTCGTCGGTCTCGTCGCAATGCACATCCACCAGGCAACCGCTGCGCTCGGCCAGGTCCATAAGGAATCTGATCGAACTGACGCCCTGCTCGCGGGTGTTCTCGAAATGCGGGATGCCGCCGACCACGTCGGCACCCAGCGCCACCGCCTGTTCCATCAGCGCGCGGCCATTGGCGTAGGACTCGATGCCTTCCTGGGGGAACGCGACGATCTGCAGGTCGATCAGATGGCGGGTTTCCTCGCGCACCTCGAGCAATGCCTTGAGTGCGCCCAGGCCCGGATCGGTGACGTCGACATGGCTGCGCACATGCTGGATGCCGTGCTCGACCAGCATGTCGATGGCCTTGCGCGCGCGGGTCTTGCTGTCTTCGTGGGTGATCAGCGCCTTGCGCTCGGCCCAGCGTTCGATGCCCTCGAACAGGGTGCCACTGAGGTTCCAGCTCGGCTCGCCGGCGGTGAGGGCCGCATCCAGATGGATATGCGGCTCGACGAAGGGCGGCACCACCAGGTTGCCGGCGGCATCCAGCTCGCCTGCCGTGGCGGCCAACTCCTGCGCCTGCGCGACTATGGCGGCGATACGCGCCTGCGCCAGCTCGATGCGAAACAGGCCGCTGCGGCCACGCAGACGGGCATTGACGATATTCATGGGTTACTCCGAGGGGGCACAGATTCAGGCGTAGATTAACAGGCCGCCAGAGGAGTGCAGCCCGACAAGATCATGCCCTGCCCCCTAGGTCACGACAACGTTGAAATGTCGGTTAACGGCCTTACCCATGTGCCGAGATCCCTTGTGGGTTAGGCGCACGCTGCCGATAGCGATGAACCAGCGAGATCCGTTGCGCCGTAAGCCCACCATCGGCGCACCGCAACCCCGGCTCGAGACGAGGCGCGTGGTGGGTTACGCGGCGCGCCACGATGGCTGTGCCTGATCGCGCGGAGGTTGGTGCCGCTAACCTACAGTGGTCCGATATTTCAGAGTTGACGCGACACCCGCAACCCGTCACTCGTGCCACAGCACCGTTTCGCGGCGCTCGACCCAGTCGGCGAAGTGCGGCCCGTAAGTGCCTTCGACCACCGTGCGCTTGATCTTCAGGGTCGGCGTGAGGAAACCGTTGTCCACCGCCCAGACGTCCTTGACCAATACCAGACGCTGCAAGCGCTCGTGCTTGTCGAGCGCCAGATTGACCTGTTCGAGCAGGCTCTTGAGGCTGTTTTCCAGGTCGCCACGGCTACCGTTGGCGATCTCCTGGCGGCCGACGTCGGAGAGCACGCACAGCGCCATCGGCTGAGCCATGCCATCGCCGACCACGCACACCTGCTCGATGCGCGCATGCACGGCCAAACGGTTTTCGATCGGCGCCGGGGCGACATATTTGCCCTTGCTGGTCTTGAAGATTTCCTTGATCCGTCCGGTCAGGCGCAGGTTGCCTTCGGCATCCTGTTCGCCCTTGTCACCGGTACGCAGGAAGCCGTCGGCGGTAATGGTTTCCGCGGTTTTCTGCGGATCCTTGTAATAACCCTGCATGGTCGCGCCACTGCGCACCTGCACTTCACCATCCTCGGCGATGCGCACCTCCACACCGGGGCTGTTCTGGCCGATCCAGCCCTGCTTGAACTTGCCCGGCCGGCCGACATGGGAATAGCCACAGTTCTCGGTCATGCCATAGACCTCGAGTACTTCGAGCCCCAGGCGCTTGTACCAGTTGAGCAAGGTTTCAGGCACGGGCGCGGCGCCAGACAGGGCATAACGCACTGCATCCAACCCAAGACCGGCGAGCACCTTGTTGCCAACCAGACGCCCGATCAGCGGCAGCTTGAGCAGGAAGTCGAGCCTTGCAGCCGACATCTTGCCGTACACCCCCATCTGGAACTTGGTCCAGATCCGCGGCACGCCGAAGATCACTGTCGGCCGGGCCCGTTTGAGGTCGTCGAGGAATGTCTCCAGACTCTCGGCGAAGAAGACCGTCTGCCCCGAATAGATCGACGCCAGCTCGACGAACATGCGTTCAGCCACATGACACAGCGGCAGGTAGGACAGGACCCGATCGTCTTCACCGACGCCGAACAACTCGGTGGCATGGCTGGCGGCAAACCCAAGGTTGCTGAAATTATGCATCACCCCTTTCGGCGTGCCGGTGGTGCCGGAGGTATAGATGATGGTGGCCAGTTGATCGGCCGCCGGGGTGGGGTCGTCCTGAATCGGCGCGCAAGCTTGCAGCTCGTCCCACAGGTAGCTGAACGGCCCTGGCGGGCGTAGCGGCAAACCGATGGTCGGCAGATCGGCAGGCACCCCCGCCGCCATGCCCGGCCAATCATCCAGCTTGCCGATGAACACCAGCGCCGCCTCGGAATGTTGCAAGACCTGGCGCACCGAGTCGGCGGTCAGGTTCGGGTACAGCGGCACCGAGACGTGGCCGGCCATCCAGATCGCCAGGTCGGCAATGATCCAGTGCGCGCAGTTCTTGGAAATGATCGCGATACGGCTGCCTTGCGGCAACTCCCTGCTGCGCAGCCAGTTGGCGCTGCGACGCGCCTGCTCGCCGACATCGGCCCAACTCAATTCCTGCAGCTGACCGCCCGGTAACGGCTGAACCATATAGCGTTTATTCGGGTGTCGGGCTTCACGCTGGTAAAACATCTGCAGCGGCAAACGGATAGCATCGGCCACAGGGCTTCCTCCTTTGTTGTTTTTGTGGAGCCAACCAAGCAATTGCTTGGCTGGACTATATCCACGCACAAAGGCGAGCGGCAAGTGAAGAAATGTTTCGCTGTGTAGCCCGATCTCAGCCGTGCTGTGGGTGCACCAGGGCCAGCAAATCCATCAGGCCGGCGGCCAGCACATCGCCTTCTAGTTCGGCCAGGCTGGCGGTGTGCATGGGCACTGCCTGCTGGCGGTGACCATGGATCAATAAGCCGGCCAAGGCCCCGACCAGCGGCTGGTGGGTCACCAGCAGCAACTCGCCATCGCCGTAGCGATCGAGCTGGCGGAGGACTTCGCGCGGGTCACTGTCCGGCGTCAGCCAGGGCACGCTATGGATACCGCCGGTGAAGCCCAGGGCTTCGCGAACCAGCGCAGCGGTTTGTTGCGCACGCACATAGGGGCTGGCCAGGATCGAGCCGAGCGCACGGCCCTCAAGCTGCACCGCCGCCTGGCGCACCTCCTGACAACCACGCGCCGTCAAGGCGCGCTCGGCATCGCTGCGCGCCTGTGCTTCGGCCTCGCCATGGCGCAGTAACCACAGCCTCATAGGCCAAGCCTCACAACTTCGGCTCTTCGTCACGCACCGGATGCGGCGCCGGTGGCACGCTATGCGGCGCTTGACCTTGCGGGACTTGTGGCGTCGGCCAGTCGGCGAATGGCCAGGGCTTTTCTTCGGTGTTGAAGGTACCGAAGCGGCCAATCTGCGCCAGGTATTGGCTCAGGCTGTCACCAAATCCGAGCAGGCTGGCACTTGGCGCACCATAAAACAGCCGATAGCCCAACTGCAGCAAGACCACGCCGCCGAGCACCAGCTCGGCCAGTTGCCAGACGATGACGAACACCACCATCCAGAGAATCCGCAGCAGAATGGACTCGCGCTCCAGTTCTTTAGGCTCTTCGCTCATGAAAATCTCCTTGTGAAGTAGCGGGTCAGAAACCCGTGGTAGGAATGAAATCGACGTCGGTCTTGGGCTCGGCAAGCATCAGCGCCTCGATCACCTGGTTCAGCGTGCGGCCCTCGAACAGGATGGCATGCAAACCCGCGACCAGCGGCATGTATATCTGCAATTCCTCGGCCTTGGCCTTGAGCACCTTGATGGTGTTGACCCCTTCCGCCACCTCGCCCAGACGCTCCACCGCGTCTTCGAGACTCAAGCCCTCGCCCAGGGCGAAGCCGACCTGATAGTTACGGCTTTTCGCTGACGAACAGGTGACGATCAGATCGCCGACCCCGGCCAGACCGAGGAAGGTCATCGGGTTGGCCCCCAATTGCACGGCAAAGCGGGTCATCTCCGCCAATGCCCGGGTGATCAGCATGCTGCGGGTGTTCTCACCCATGCCCATGGCCGAGGCCATCCCGGCCATGATCGCGTAGACATTCTTCAGCGCGCCACCCAGCTCCACACCGAAGCGATCGCCGCTGGCATAGACGCGGAAGGTACGGCCGTGCAGCGCCTCCTGAACCCGCAGGCACAGCTCCTCATCCTCACTGGCGATCACCGAGGCAGTCAGCGCGTGCTCGGCGACTTCCCGGGCCAGGTTCGGCCCGGACAGCACGCCGATGCGCGCCTGCGGGACGATCTCTTCGAGAACCTGACTCATCAGTTTGAAACCATGCGCCTCGATACCCTTGGTGGTGCTGACCAGCAACTTGCCGGCGAGCTGCTCGGCCACCGGCTGCAGCGCCTGACGCAGGGCGCTGGAAGGCAAGGCGACAAACACCAGCAGGCAGGCACTCAGGGTCGCGGGCAGATCGGTGAGCGGCTCGACACCAGGGTGAATCTTCACCCCTTTGAGATAGCGCGGGTTTTCGCGAGTCGCGAGGATCGCCTCGACCTGGTCCGGGTCGCGCATCCAATGCAAAACATGCTGACCATTCTCCGCCAGCAGGTTGGCAATTGCGGTACCAAAGCTGCCGCCGCCAAGCACGGCTATGGGTTGCTGTTCAGTCATAAAGGTATCCGTTTTGGGCCATGCGCAATGGCAATCAGGATTGCATTATACGGACCGAGGGGACAGCGACCAGCTTTTAGCTGGCACCCAAGCCTTGCGCGCACTGGCACAAATGCACTCAAGCGTCGCACGCCAACTGAAAAAGCCGCGCGGCTCGGTTAACATGCCGCACTTTCAACGCGAACAAGGCCGTTGCGTGGCGATAAATCCCCGAGCCTCACTCCCCCTGTCGTTGCTGGCATTGTTGGCCACTGGCGAAGTGCTGGGCGATGACCTGTTCGACAACGGTCAATCCATGCCGGAAGTACTGACCGCTACGCGCTTGAAGCAGTCGCCGGCGGCAGTTCCCGGCAGCGTCACGGTACTCGACAGCGCCTTGATCAAGGCCAGCGGCGCCCGCAGTCTCCCGGAGTTGTTGCGTCTGGTGCCCGGCATGCTGGTGGTGCCGCAAAGCGGTAACTTGACTACAGTCAACTACCACGGGAGCAGCGCCAACCAGGCCCGGCGCATGCAAGTACTGGTGGATGGCCGCTCGGTGTATCGCGCAGGTTTCGCCCAGGTCGACTGGAACGACATTCCCGTAGCCATCGAAGACATCGAACGCATCGAGGTATTCCGCGGCCCGAACACCGTCAGCTACGGCGCTAACGCGCTGATGGCCGTAATCAACGTCCTCACCCGCGCCCCGCGCGACAGCCATGGCACACGCCTGAAGCACACACGCGGCCAACGCGGCATCAACGACTGGTATGCCAGCCACGGCCAGGGATGGGAGAACGGTGACATGCGCCTGTCACTCTCCGGCCTACAAGATGACGGCTTTGACCAAAGGGACGAGGACAACGACTTTCGCGACAGCAAACGCCTCAATCGCCTCAATCTGAGCATCAGCCAGGAGCTCGACGCGACCCAGTCACTGGAATGGCAACTGGCTCTCAAGGAAGGCACCAACCAGGTCGACAATCGCTACGAGCCGATCTTCCCGGTCGCAGCGCAACCCTGGGAGCAGGATCGCGACTCTGACGTACGCGCCCGTGACTTCGCTTCCAGTCTGCGCTGGAACCTCGACTTCAATCCTGAGCACAGCCTGTACGTGCAGACCAACCTGCAGCAATGGGAGCGCCTACGAGAGTGGCGTGCCTGCGAAGGTCAGCTGGCTTTCAGCCCACAGCTTGGCCAACTGTGGGCACTCTCACCACGCTACACCAATCGACTGAGCCAGCATCTAGAAGCGGGAAATTTCACCCCGCCGACAGGCACGCCTGAACAGATGACGCTCGCCACCCAGGTGCTGCAACAGGCCTATTCCACACTCGATCCGACTACCCGCACCCTCACCCACTCTTGCGGCCTGATCAACGAAGATGCCCGCGAAAGCCGCTTCGACTTTGAAGTACAGGACACCCTGAGCCTCTCCGAGAACCTGCGCCTGGTCAGCGGGCTGAGCTACCGCCACGACCGCGCCGACTCCGAGGTCTACCTCAACGGCAAGCTCAGCAGGGACACCTGGAGCCTGTTCAGTCAGTTCGAATGGCACATCAACCAACATTGGCTGTTGCAGGGTGGCGCGATGGTTGAGGATGCCAGCACGACCAGCCCCTCGCTCTCGCCACGCCTCGCGCTGAACTACCTGATCACCCCGGCCCACGGCCTGCGAGCCGTCTACTCCGAGGCAGTGCGCACCCCGGACATGTTCGAGAACCATGCCGACTGGCGATACCGTGTGCGCGACCTGAAGCCAACCCTCGCCGGTCAAAGCGAGGCCGACTATTTCGCTACGGCAGCGGGCCCCGGCAATCTTGAGCAGGAAGTCATGCGCTCGCGCGAACTCGGCTACAACGGCCACTTCAGTAATATCGGCCTGCATCTCGACATCAAATTGTTCTATGACGAAATTGACAACCTGATCAGCGAACCCCTCAAGGTTTACCAATTCATGCCAACCAACGGCAATCGTCTGCGCCTGAAGGGTGCCGAGACGGAGCTGAACTGGCAGATGGGCATTCGCGATCGCCTGCGCCTCGGCTACGCCTACATCGATTACGACGCCAGCCACCGCATTGATCGCCGCCTTACGCCACGCAACAGCGGCTCTGCGGGCTGGTTACGCGACTGGGGGCACAACTGGTCGAGCGCCCTCTTCTACTACGGCGCCGACCAACTCAATGAATACCGCTTCGAACGATTGGATCTGCGCGTGGCCAAACGTTTCAGTGTTGTCGACAGCACCCTGGAACTGGCCGCCGTCATGCAGCAACGCCTGGACGATGAACCACTTTCCTGGGAAGCGAATAATTACCAGCAACGACACCTGCTGTATTTCAGCGCGGAGCTAGAATTCTAGGATGGATTCCCCCCCCTCACGGATGAGCCCCATGCGATCTTCATGGATGCGTCACTGGCTCCTGCTCTGCTGCCTGCTGTGCAGCGGCTCGTTGCGTGCTGCCGATATCCTCCTCAGCGGTACCGATGACAACCCGGCCATACGCGCATTCAGCGCCGCGCTGGCCGAGCGGCGGCCGCAGGATCGGGTGCGTTTCCTCCCGCTGGCACAACTGCCAAGCCCCGAACAAATCCCCGCCGACACCCGGCTGATCCTCCTCGACCTGCACGCCCTCGACTGGCGCCTGAGCACTTCCGCAGGCCCACCGACCCTGATGCTGCGGATCAGCCGGGTGCACGCCCGGGAGCGCCTCGACAATCGCCGCCCGGCCCATCTCAGCCTGCTCTGGAGCGATCCGGCGCCCGCCCGCCAGTTGCGCCTGATACGCCTGCTCGTGCCCCAGGCGCAACGGATCGGCGTGCTCTACGACAAGCACAGCCAGTTCCTGCTCGATGAACTGCGCCACGCCGCCACGCCCCTGGGGCTGGAGATCGTCGGCCAAGCCTGGCCGGACAACCGGGACAATCGCCCCCTGCTGACGTTGCTGCAGCACAGTGACCTGTTGCTCGGGGTCAACGATGACGATCTGTTCAACCCACGCACCGCAAAAAACCTGCTGCTGACCAGCTACGCCCAACAGCGTGCCATGATCGGCCCCAGCGCCAGCTTCGTGCGCGCCGGCAGCCTGGCGAGCGTCTACAGCGACCAGCAAGACTGGCTGAACAGCCTCGACCAACTGCTCGACCAGTCACCGCAGAGTTGGCCGCGCAGCGCTTACCCCGCCTATTTCAAAGTACTCGGCAACCGTCAGGTGGCTCGCGCACTGGCCATAGAACTGGCCGATGACGCCAGCCTGGCGCAGCAAGTGGCTGAAGGAGAAAACCTATGAACCTGGGCCGTGACTGGGACATCCATACCCGCACGCAGTTGATCAGTGTCGGGCCGGCGCTGTTGATGACCCTGCTGTTGACGGGTTTCTTCACCTTCGTACGCTTACAGGATCTGCGCCAAGAGCTCGACCACACCGGCCAGTTGATTGCCAGCCAGCTGGCCCCGGCGACTGAATACGGGGTCATCTCCGGCAACCTGGAGGTGCTCGACGCCCTGCTGCAGGCCACCCTGAAGACCCCGCACGTGCGCTTTCTCGAAGTACGTGACCACGCCGACAACATCCTGGTGTATGTCGAACAGCCCAACAGCGATAACCACGGCAACGCGCAGGTGGAAATCTTCCATGCGCCCATTCGCCTGCAGCGAATCGCCCTGGACAGTGACTTCCTGCAAACGCCCACGGCCGGCCTCGAGCAAGCTGCCGAACAGGACCTGGGACGTGTCGTGGTCGGCATGTCGAATGACGCCTTCAACACCCGGCAACAGGAAATCCTCCTCAAAGCCGCGGTCCTGGCGCTGCTCGCCCTGATCCTGACCTTTATCCTCGCCCGCCGCCTGGCCCGCCGCCTGTCGCAACCCCTGAGCGCCATGGGCGAAGCGGTCACGGCGATCCAGGGCGGCGACTACCACACCGCCCTGCCCGAACCCGAGGATGGCGAACTGGGCGCCCTGGCCCGGCACATCAACAACCTGGCCAATGGCCTGAAGCGCGCCAGCCTCGAGCAGGAGCAAGCCATAGCGCTGCTGATCAAGGCACGCGAAGAGTCGGAGCAGGCCAACAGCGCCAAATCCGACTTCCTGGCCATGATGAGTCATGAACTGCGCACCCCGATGAATGGCGTACTGGGCATGCTGCAGCTGCTGGAGACCACCGAGATGACCCAGGAGCAGACGGAATATGCGACGCTGGCCGCAGAGTCCACCGAACACCTGCTGAAAGTCATCAACGACATTCTCGACTTCTCGCGTATCGAACGCGGGGCACTGGAACTGGAATGCATCCCCTTCAACCTGCTTGAGCTGGTGAAGACCTGCATGCAGGTGTTCCAGCACAGCGCCCAGCAACGCGGTCTGGAGCTGCAACTGGACACCCAGAGCGGCCTGGAGTCGCTCGAAGTTCAAGGCGACCCGACGCGCATTCGGCAGATTCTGGTCAACCTGATCGGCAATGCGCTGAAGTTCACCGAAGACGGCAGCATTCGGATACAAACTCGCTGGCAAGCGCTGGATGACCAGGTGCTGTGGCTCACCTGTGCGGTGCACGACAGTGGCATAGGCATCTCGGCCGAACGCCTTGAACACATGTTCGACGCCTTCCAGCAGGCCGACACCTCGATCTCCCGGCGCTACGGCGGTACCGGCCTGGGCTTGCCGATCGCCCGCACCCTGGCCGAACGCATGGGCGGCACCCTGCGTGGCGAAAGCCAGGAGCAACGCGGCTCGGTATTCACCCTGGAAATACCCCTGCCCTTTTCCCGCCAGCTTCGCCACACCAGCCCCAGCGTTCCGGTAGAAGATCATCAGGGGCAAGGTCAGGAGGTGCTGCTGGTCGAGGACAACCCGGTCAACCAGACCGTGATCGAGGCCATGTTGCGCAGCCTCGGCTACCAGGTCTGCCTGGTCGGCGATGGCGCCCAGGCCGTGCAGAGAGTCGAGCGCCAGCACTTTGCCGCCATCCTGATGGATTGCCGCCTGCCGGTCATGGATGGCTATGAAGCCACCCGACAAATTCGTCACCTCGCCGACCAGGTCGATATACCGATCATTGCCCTCACCGCCAATGCCTTGCAGGGCGATCGCGAGACATGCCTGGCTGCAGGCATGAATGATTACCTGGCCAAACCTTTCAAACGCGTCGATCTGCAACGGGTGCTGCTACGCTGGCTGCCCCCCCGCCCCTCGACCAGTGGCCAAGACAGCTAAAGTAATGCAGGCTTGACCTGCATAGGCTTACCAAGGCGCCCCTCTGTGGCAAGATATGGGGGCGAAGCACTGCTGTACTCAGCAGTGCTGTGACTTTCACCACAACGCAACAGTCTATGACTAGGCTACCGGTAGACGCACAATAGCGGCGTGACCGGCCAGGACGATTCACCCAGCCTTGGCGCATGGGAAATATTGAGGAGCTCGCATGACCAAACAAAACGCCTTCACCCGGGAAGACCTGTTGCGCTGCAGCCGCGGCGAACTGTTCGGCCCGGGTAATGCGCAACTGCCCGCCCCGAACATGCTGATGATCGACCGCATCACCCATATCAGCGACACTGGCGGCAAGTATGGCAAGGGCGAGATCGTTGCAGAGCTCGATATCACTCCGGACCTGTGGTTCTTCGGTTGTCATTTCGAAGGCGACCCGGTGATGCCAGGCTGCCTCGGCCTCGATGCCATGTGGCAGCTGGTTGGTTTCCACTTAGGCTGGCAAGGCAACCCCGGTCGCGGTCGCGCCCTGGGTTCCGGCGAAGTGAAGTTCTTTGGTCAGGTCCTGCCGACGGCCAAGAAAGTTACCTATAACATTCATATCAAGCGCACCATCGCCCGCTCGCTGGTTCTGGCCATCGCCGACGGCAGCGTGAGTGTCGATGGCCGCGAGATCTACAGTGCCGAAGGCTTGCGCGTCGGCCTGTTCACTTCTACCGACAGTTTCTAAAGGACTCTCCCCATGCGTCGCGTCGTGATTACCGGTCTGGGCATCGTTTCTTGCCTGGGCAATGATAAAGAAACCGTCTCCGCCAACCTTCGCGCTGGCCGGGCAGGTATCCGTTTCAATCCGGAATACGCCGAGATGGGCCTGCGCAGCCAGGTGTCCGGCTCTATTGACCTGAAACTGGAAGAACTGATCGACCGCAAGGTCTATCGCTTCATGGGTGATGCGGCAGCGTTCGCCTACCTGTCCATGGAACAGGCCATCAAGGACTCCGGCCTCAGCGCCGAAGACGTTTCCAGCCCGCGAGTCGGCTTGATCGCCGGCTCCGGTGGTGCTTCGACCTTCAACCAGATGGAAGCCCTGGACATCATGCGCGAGAAGGGCGTCAAGCGGGTCGGCCCCTACCGTGTGCCGCGCACCATGGGCAGCACCGTATCGGCCTGCCTGGCGACTCCGTTCAAGATCAAGGGCGTCAACTACTCGATCTCCTCCGCCTGCGCCACCAGTGCTCATTGCATCGGCAGCGCCATGGAGCAGATCCAGATGGGCAAGCAGGACATGGTGTTTGCCGGCGGCGGCGAAGAAGAACACTGGACCCAGAGCTTCCTGTTCGATGCCATGGGCGCCCTCTCCACCCAGTACAACGACACTCCGGAAAAAGCCTCGCGGGCCTACGATGCCAAGCGTGACGGTTTCGTCATCGCCGGTGGCGGCGGCATGGTGGTAGTCGAGGAACTGGAGCATGCACTCAAGCGCGGCGCGAAGATCTACGCGGAAATCGTCGGTTATGGCGCCACTTCCGACGGCTACGACATGGTCGCACCGAGCGGCGAAGGTGCGGTGCGCTGCATGCAGCAAGCCCTGGCTACGGTGGACACACCGATCGACTACCTGAACACCCACGGCACCTCGACGCCGGTCGGCGACGTCGCGGAAAGCCGCGCAGTCCGTGAAGTGTTCGGCGCCAAGGCCCCGGCCATCAGTTCGACCAAGAGCCTGACCGGCCACTCCCTGGGCGCCGCCGGCGTGCAGGAAGCGATCTATTGCATGCTGATGATGGAAGGCAACTTCATTGCCGGCTCGATCAATATCGAGGAAATCGATCCTGAAATCGCCGATCTGCCGATCCAGCGCAGCACCGTCGAAAACGCCAAGATTGACACCGTAATGAGTAACAGCTTCGGTTTTGGTGGCACCAACGCTACCTTGGTGCTCAAGCGCTGGACCGGCAAGTAAGCTGCCCTCCTACCAATTGCAATCGAGCAGGAGGAGGCCTCACGGCCTCCGCCCTCCCTCTCTCACACCACCGCACGTACGGTTCCGTATACTGCGGCTCAGGTTGCACGGCCAAGCCGATTGACCGTATCCAACATAGCGACCAGTCCAAGCCGACTCCACAGCTTCTTCGGTAGCGCCTGATTCATATGGGGCGCACGCCATGCCGCCTCTATCCGCGCCAGGGGGCGCCCGCCGGTCTTCGTCAGGCCAACAGCCTGCCTTCAGCGTCCTGCCGATTAGCAGTCACCCGCACCGCGACACCCTTGCCGCTCGGCTATCACGCCCCTTGCCGGGCATGAAGATAACGTTCACCGCCGAGTCTCCCGCCCCACTACCACAGCGACCCGGACAGCGCCATGCCTGGCGCACGCAGAAAAAGTCCGCGCGCCATGCCGGCCGGGGACTCGAGGGATGAGTCAGAGGGTCACAAGCATTCGCTATCAGCTACCGCGATAGGTGGAATAGCTGTATGGGGAAATCAGCAGGGGAACGTGGTAGTGCTCCTGGCTGGCGTCGATGCCGAAGCGCAGCACCACCACATCGAGGAATGCCGGATCGGGCAACTGCACACCGCGGGCCCGGTAATAGTCGCCCGCATGGAATTGCAACTGGTAGACACCGCTGCGGTAATCGTCGCCCTGCAGAATAGGCGCATCGCAACGGCCGTCATGGTTGGTCAGCACACGGCTGAGCAAATGCAACTGCTCGCCTTCGACCCGATACAACTCAACGGTGATGGCGCTGCCGGGGCAGCCGTGCGCGGCATCCAGAACATGTGTGGTCAATCGTCCCATAGCGATCAGGCATCCACCGCCGGCCAATTGCCGCGCAGACACCACACCTCCTCTACTGTTAGTGAATTGGGCAGATGACTCGGGCTCCAGCAGCCTCGAGCTGAGCGGAGCATAGCACGCCGCCATACAACTCAAGACACTTTTTTGATTTATTGTACACAATTATATATTCCATTTAATCCAGAAAACACTTCCAAACCGGCTCCAGCCATGACGGCAAACCCCTTGAATCAAGAAGCGCGCCAGGCGCACGACCCAAGCATCGCTACAGATTCAACGGCAAGAACTGATTTAGCAATAAAGCTGATTTTCTATTTACAAAGCGCCATTCATTTTGTATACAATTACTCATCACGGTCGCGTCCCTCGTCACCCGGGCTACGCAGTGACCGCAACAAGCCAAGAAGGAAGACTGCAGTGAGCGCTGACTACCCACGCGACCTGATCGGTTACGCCAACAACCCGCCGCATCCGCACTGGCCGGGCGATGCCCGTATCGCCCTGTCGTTCGTGCTCAACTACGAGGAAGGCGGCGAACGCAACGTACTGCACGGCGACCCGGAGTCCGAGGCCTTTCTCTCCGAGATGGTCTCCGCCCAGCCGCTGCAGGGCGCGCGCAATATGAGCATGGAATCGTTGTACGAGTACGGCAGCCGTGCCGGTGTATGGCGCCTGCTGGCGTTGTTCGATAAGCACGCGATTCCCTTGACCATATTCGCCGTAGCCATGGCCGCGCAGCGTCACCCCGAGGCGATCAAGGCGATGGCCGCGGCCGGCCACGAGATCTGCAGCCACGGCTACCGCTGGATCGACTACCAATATATGGACGAGGCCGAGGAGCGCGAGCATATGCTCGAAGCCATCCGCATCCTCACCGACATCACCGGCGAGCGCCCGCTGGGCTGGTACACCGGCCGCACCGGCCCGAACACCCGGCGCCTGGTGAGGGAGGAAGGCGGCTTCCTCTACGACTCGGACACCTACGACGACGACCTGCCCTACTGGGACGCTGCCAGCAGCGCGGCCAGACCGCATCTGGTGATCCCCTACACCCTGGACACCAACGACATGCGCTTCACCCAGGTGCAGGGTTTCAACACCGGCGACGACTTCTACCAGTACCTGAAGGACGCCTTCGACGTGCTCTACGCCGAAGGCGTGGCAGGTGCGCCGAAGATGCTGTCGATCGGCATGCACTGCCGCCTGCTCGGCCGTCCCGCGCGCATCGCCGCCCTGGCGCGCTTTATCGAGTACGTCAAAGGCCACGACAAAGTCTGGTGCGCCCGCCGCGTCGATATTGCCCGCCACTGGCACGCCACCCACCCTTTTAGCGAGAACAGCAAATGAGCCGCTTTCAGACCCTGACCCCATCGCGCCTGAGCCGCGAGGATTTCGTCAAAGTTTTCGCCGACATCTACGAGCACTCGCCCTGGGTCGCCGAGAAGGCCTTCGATCTCGGCCTGGACCAGAGCGTCGACGAGGTCGACGGCCTGCACCAGCGCATGGCCGACATACTGCTCAGCGCCAGCCATGAGGCCCAGCTGGCACTGATCAATGCCCACCCGGATTTGGCCGGAAAAGCCGCGGTGCGTGGCGAGCTAACCGCCTCCAGCACCTCGGAACAATCCGGCGCAGGCATCCATGAATGCAGCGCCGAAGAATTCGCCCGTTTCACCGAACTCAACGATGCCTACAAGGCCAAGTTCGGCTTTCCTTTCATCATGGCGGTGAAGGGCAGCAACCGGCACCAGATCCTCGCGGCCTTCGAAACACGCATCCATCACTCCGCCGAGCAGGAGTTTCAGACCGCCCTGGCCGAGATCAACAAGATCGCGCTGTTCCGTTTGCAAGCCCTGTAACGCCCTCACTGTTAAGGCAGACACTATATGAAAGCTTACGCCGTACCCTTCGAGAAATACCTCAACCTGGCCGACGCACGCCTTGGCACCAAGGCTATCTCGGTCACTGATGACTGGTTCGCCGACGTCAACCGCCTGTTCCAGCCGACCCCGGCGGTGTGGAAGGAAGGCGTATTCGACGATAACGGCAAGTGGATGGACGGCTGGGAATCGCGGCGCAAACGCTTCGAAGGTTACGACAGCGCGGTGATTCGCCTGGGCGTGGCGGGCTCGATCAAGGGCGTGGATATCGACACCAGCTTCTTCACCGGCAACTTCCCGCCGTCCGCCTCCCTGGAAGGCTGCTTCGTCGCCGAGGGCGATCCGAGCGAGGCCACCGAGTGGACCGAAGTGCTGGGCGCCGTCGAGCTGCAGGGCAACAGCCACCACTACCACGAAATCGCCAACAGCCAGGCTTTCACCCACCTGCGCTTCAATATCTACCCGGACGGTGGCGTTGCCCGTCTGCGCGTCTACGGCATTCCGTTCCGCGACTGGAGCGATGTCGGCGATAACCAGCAAGTCGACCTGGCCGCCGCGCTGAACGGCGGTCGCGCCCTGGCCTGCTCCGACGAACACTTCGGCCGCATGAGCAACATCCTCAACCCCGGCCGTGGCATCAACATGGGCGACGGCTGGGAAACCGCACGGCGCCGCACCCCGGGCAACGACTGGGTGATTGTCGCCCTCGGCCATCCGGGCGAGATCGAGCGCATCGTCGTCGACACCCTGCACTTCAAGGGCAACTACCCGGACAGCTGCTCGATCCAGGGCGCCTTCGTCAAAGGCGGCACCGACAGCCAGGTCGAAACCCAGAGCCTGTTCTGGCGTGAACTGCTGCCGAGTCAGAAGCTGCAAATGCATGCCGAGCACGAGTTCGCCGAGCAGATCAACCAGCTCGGGCCGATCACCCATGTGCGGGTCAATGTGTTCCCGGATGGCGGTATCAGCCGGCTGCGCCTGTTCGGCAAGGTCGCCAAGTAAGTCTTGATGGGACCTCTGTGGGAGGGGCTTTAGCCGCGAGTTTTTAAAAGCATCGCGGCTAAAGCAGAATCCCGCCCAACCCCTCCCACAAAGAGCAAAAGCAATACCGCACTCCCGAATTCAAAGAACAGAAGACCACCATGCGCAAACTGATCATCGAGCCGTTAAGCAAAGAAGCCTTCGCCCCCTTCGGCGACGTTATCGAAACCGAGGGCAGCGAGTTCTTCATGATCAATAACGGCTCCACCCGCCGCTATCACAAACTGGCCACGGTCGAGACCGCGCAGCCGGAGGATACGGCGATCATCAGCATCTTCAGTGCAGAGGCCCTGGATATGCCGCTGACCGTGCGCATGCTGGAGCGCCATCCGCTGGGCAGCCAGGCATTCATGCCGCTGCTCGGCCACCCCTTTCTGATTCTGGTCGCGCCACTTGGCGATGCACCTCGGTCGGAGTTGGTCCGCGCCTTCCGCAGCAACGGCAGGCAGGGCATTAATTACCATCGCGGCGTCTGGCACCACCCGGTGCTGACGATCGAAAAGCGGGATGACTTCCTGGTGGTTGATCGCAGTGGTTCAGGCAACAACTGCGATGAGCATTTCTTTACCGAGGCAGAGCAACTGCTCCTCGACCCCCACCAATAAGAGAAGCCTGGCGCCGGCGAATGCCGGTATCGGGAAAGAGGTACTGATTGTGGAAGCACATTTGACTGAGTGGCTGAACCTGGGCATTCGCTGGATCCATATGATCACCGGCATCGCCTGGATCGGCGCATCCTTCTATTTCGTCTGGCTGGAAAACAACCTCAACCGCTCCAACCCGCGCGACGGCCTGTCCGGCGATTTATGGGCGATCCACGGTGGCGGCATCTACCACCTGGAAAAATACAAACTGGCCCCGCCGAAAATGCCGGAGAACCTTCACTGGTTCAAATGGGAGGCGTACGCCACCTGGCTGTCGGGGATTGCCCTGATGCTGGTGGTGTACTACCTCAATCCGAGCCTGTACCTGATCGCCCCCGGCAGCGACATGGCACCGGCCGTCGCCATTGCCATCGGCTTCGGCTCGATGATTGCGGGCTACATGGCCTATCACTTGCTCTGCGATTCGGCCCTGGGCAAACGCCCAGCGCTGCTCGGTGCGGTGCTGTTCGTGCTGTTGATCGCCGCAGCCTTTGGCTTCAGCCTGATCTTCAGCGGTCGCGCCGCCTATATCCATGTCGGCGCAATCATCGGCACCATCATGGTTGGCAACGTGTTCTTCACCATCATGCCGGCCCAGCGCGCGCTGGTTAAGGCGATCGAAGACAACACCACGCCCGACCCGACCCTGCCGGCCAAAGGCTTGCTGCGCTCGCGGCACAACAACTACTTCACCCTGCCGGTGCTGTTCATCATGATCAGCAACCACTTCCCGAGCACCTACGGCAGCCAATACAACTGGTTGATCCTGGCCGGTATCGCGGTGCTGGCGGTGTTGGTGCGACATTACTTCAACACCCGCCATGACAGCAGCAAATACGTCTGGACCCTGCCTGCCGCAGCCCTGGGCATGATCTGCCTGGCCTACGTCACTGCCCCGGTGCGCTCGACGCCCGAAGCCGCTCCGGTTGCCGTCAGCGAAAGCCAGCCCACCGTCACCGTCGCCAAAGTGGAAGAACTGCCTGAAGCGGGCCCTGGCGCAGCGGACGCGAAATTTACCGAGGTCAACAAGGTGATCCAGGAACGCTGCAGCGTGTGTCACTCGGCCCAACCGAGCAGCCCGATGTTCAGCGCCGCGCCATTGGGCTTCATGCTCGATACCCCGCAGCAGATCAAGGCACAGGCAGCGAAGATCCATGCCCAGTCAGTCGCTTCACAGGTCATGCCACTGGGTAACATCACCCAGATGACCCAGGAAGAACGCGACCTGATCGGTGCCTGGATCGCCCAGGGCACGCAGCTCGACTAGACCCTGCAGCCGGGGCGGCTCCAATCCCCCCCCCGGATATCGGCCGGCCCTGCACCGCCGGCCGGCGCAAGCAATGCCGCTCACTTGGACAGAGTGAGCGGCATTTTTTCGTATGCCCTCGCCCCTTGCCTGCAGCCGGCAACCAGGACTGCACCTTGCTTGTAGCCCGAATAGGCCCCGGCGCAATCCGCGACCGCCCCTCCCAACTTGCACCCTGGCTTGGCGCCGCACAGCTTGACGGTATTGCGCACACCAGCAGCGCTGCCTGCGAATGGCATACTGCCATGGCGCGAACGCGTCGCCGCTAGACAACCTGTGCCTTCGGCCCGTTACAATGCGCAGCTTTTTTTCCTTCTGCCGACAAGGACAGCCCATGATCGAAGCCACCTGGATCGCCTTCGCCTTCATCATGGGCTTGTCAGTGCGCGCCGTTGGCCTGCCGCCACTGGTTGGCTACCTGGCCGCCGGCTTCGCCTTGGCCGCCTTCGGCGAGCACCTCGCAATAGGCCCGCGCGACAGTGCCGCGCTGGAACATATTGCCCACCTGGGCGTGCTCCTGCTGCTGTTTACCGTCGGTCTCAAGCTCAAGCTGAGCAACCTGGTCAGGCGCGAAGTAATTGGCGGCGGCCTGCTGCACTTCACCATCTCCAGCCTGATCTTCCTGCCGGCAATCCTGCTGATCCTCGACCTGCCCTGGCAGGAAGGGCTGCTGCTGGCTATTGCCCTGTCCTTTTCCAGCACCGTGTTGGCGGCCAAGGTGCTGGAGGGCAAGCGCGAGCTGCGCGCTTTTCACGGCCGAGTGGCGATCGGCGTGCTGATCATCCAGGACCTGATCGCCCTGCTGGTGATGAGTCTGGCCAACGGCGATGCGCCTTCACCCTGGGCGCTGTTGGTGTTCGCCCTGCCCCTGCTGCGGCCACTGCTGTTCCGCCTGCTGGACGCCAGCGGCCACGAGGAACTGATGGTACTGCTGGGCCTGCTGCTGGCCCTGGTCGTCGGTGGCTATGGCTTCGAATCGCTCGGCCTGAGCTCGGAACTCGGCGCCCTGGCCTTCGGCGCCATGCTGGCCAAGCACAAGCGCGCCGTAGAACTGTCCAACTCGCTGTGGAGCATCAAGGAGGTGTTCCTGGTCGGTTTCTTCCTGCAGATCGGCATCGGCGGCCTGCCGGATGCCAACGCCTTGGCGTTTGCCCTGGTGATGTCGCTGCTGCTGCCGCTCAAGGGCCTGCTGTTCTTCGGCCTGTTCCTGGTGTTCCGCCTGCGCGCGCGCAGCGCCTTTCTGAGCAGCGTCAGCCTGACCAACTACAGTGAGTTCGGCCTGATCGTGGCCAGCGTGGTCCTGCCGCAATGGCTAATCCCGCTGGCCATCAGCGTGGCCCTGTCCTTCGTCATCTCCGCGCAACTGAACCGCTTCGCCCACCCGCTGTATGAGCGCCTGGCCAAGCGTCTGATCCCGCTGGAGCGCGACATCCGTCACCCCGACGAACAACCGATTTCACTGGGCGATGCACAGATCCTGATCATCGGCATGGGCCGCACCGGCCGCGCCGCCTATGACCATCTCAAGGACAAGGGCTTCAGGCTGTTGAGCCTGGACTCCGACCCGGTGGTGATTGAACTGAGCAGCAAGGCCGGACGCCGCGTGCAATTCGCCGACGCCGAAGACCAGATGTTCTGGCAGAGCCTGGAGATGCCGGCGGTCGAGGCGGTGATACTGGCCATGAACGACCAGGAAGCCAAGATCATCTCCACCCACAAGCTGCGCGAACGCGGCTTCAAGGGCCTGATCGTCGCCCACGCGATGTACGAAGATATCGCCCAGCGCATCCAGGAGGCCGGTGCCGACCGCACCTACCTGACCATGAGCGAGGCCGGCAGCGGCCTGGCCGAGCACGTCGCCCGCGCCCTGCAAGCGCGCAATTGAGCGGCGACAACCGCCCTACGATCTAGAGCAGTCCGTGACCCGTAGGTGTCACTCGCCGCAGGCAGTGCACCGTGGATCATCGGCGCGGCACACATCCGGCGGGTTGTCGCTGCGCTCCGAAGCCGCCCTACGATCCGAGGGAATCGCCAGATCTCGAGCAAGCCGCGATCCGTAGGGTGTCACTCGCCGAAGGCAGTGCACCATTGGTTAATCGGCGCGGCACACATCCGGCGGGCTGTCGCTTCGCTCCGAACGGATCGGCGCCCGGATCGCCCTGCGACCTGCGCGAAATCGCGACAGCGACACCACCCGTAGGGCGTAAGCAATACGCCATTCTCAGCGGCAACACACTGCCAGCCATGGCACCTGCTGCCCGCCGCGATCAGCATTGTGCACAATATAAAAATAAATTGTTTTTAACCCTGTGAACAAGTTGCTATAGTCGGCGCATTCTGACCGATCGGACAACTTCGAACACTGATCAGATAGAGGCGCCGTGAAGCCTCGTGCAAGCCCATGACCATATAAAAACAACTGGCAGGCTCTGACATGACCACGACTCGCACCACGCACGCCCCAGCTCCGTCTGCGGGCAGCAACGACCTGATCTACCAGCTCGACGACCGCCCGGCCTTCGCCCCGGCGATCTTCGCCGCCCTGCAACATGTGCTGGCCAGCTTCGTCGGCATCATCACCCCCACCCTGATCGTCGGCAACGTGCTCGGCCTGGGCGCCTATGTGCCCTATCTGGTAAGCATGGCGCTGTTCGTTTCCGGCCTCGGCACCTTCGTTCAGGCCAAGCGCATCGGCCCGCTCGGCTCGGGGTTGCTGTGCCTGCAAGGCACCAGCTTCGCCTTTCTCAGCGCCATCCTCAGCGCCGGCTTTCTGGTGAAGGGGCGCGGCGGCAGCGAGGAGGAAATACTCGCCACCCTGTTCGGTGTGTGCTTCTGCGCCGCCTTCGTCGAGATCGCCTTCAGCCAGGTCATCTCAAAACTGCGCAAGGTCGTCACCCCGGTGGTCACAGGCACCATCATCTGCCTGATCGGTCTGTCGCTGATCAAGGTGGCGATGACCGACATCGCCGGCGGCTATGGTGCACCCGACCTCGGTGCCCTGCACCATCTCGGGCTGGCGGCACTGGTGCTGGTCACCATAGTCGTACTCAACCGCTTCAAGTCCCAGGCCGTGCGCCTGTCGGCGGTGATCATCGGCCTGGCCCTGGGTTTTGCCGTCGCCTGGTTCAATGGCCGGGTGGACTTCTCCAGCATGGCTGCCGTGCCGCTGGTCAGCGTGCCGGTGCCGTTCAAATACGGCTTCAATTTCGACTGGGTGGCCTTCGTGCCGATCGCCGTGATCTTCCTGATCACCCCGCTGGAAACCGCCGGCGACCTGACTGCCAACTCGATCATTTCCAAGCAACCGGTCAAGGGCCCGCTCTACCTGCGCCGGATCAAGGGCGGGGTCCTTGCCGACGGTTGCAACTCGGCCATGGCGGCGATGTTCAACAGCCTGCCGATGACCACCTTCAGCCAGAACAACGGGGTCATCCAGCTCACTGGCGTCGCCAGCCGCCACGTGGCCTTCTATGTCGCCGGGATATTCATCCTGCTCGGCCTGTTTCCGGCGATCGGCGCAGTCCTGCAACTGATGCCCAAGCCGGTTCTCGGCGGCGCCACCCTGATCATGTTCGGTACCGTTGCCGTGGCCGGGATCAGAATCCTCAGCGAAGCCGGCCTGCATCGGCGCAACGTGTTGATCGTGGCCATCTCCCTCGGCCTTGGCCTTGGCGTGGCGGCCGTACCGGAAGCGCTGGCGCATATGCCGGACACCCTGAAAAACATCTTCGGCTCGCCGATCACCATCGGCGCCCTCAGCGCCATCCTGCTGAACATCTTCCTCCCGGAAGAGCATGTGGAACTGGCAGAGAACGATTACGAACCAGAGTCCCACCTGCACAACGTGCTGCAAAACCCGCAGACCCTGGATGCCCAGGAGCCACACCCGGAGAGCCTGGCCCGCAACCCGGAGCCACTCGGCCGGCCAAGCTGAACCAGCGGCCCGACTAACACCTTTTCCCCTTGGCTCCCTGCGGTCAGCCGCAGGGGCGAGAACTCTTGCGCCCTCTAAAAACAAGGAAAACCCGATGAAAGCGAAGTACCTGCCTCTCTGCATTGCCCTTTCTGCCGGCCTGCTCGCCGGCCAACAAGCCTTCGCCGACGACATGTTGCACTGGCAAGACAACAGCCTGTCCTACCTGTATGGCGACAACTTCCAGCGCCTCAACTTCAATGGCGAAGAACAACGCTCGCAGACCACTTTCACCTTCGAGCACGCCAGCGGCTGGGCCTGGGGCGATGTGTTCTATTTCCTCGACTACGTCCATGCGGACAACGTCCAGTCCCGCGGCAGCTTCGCCAACGGCACCTTCGAGCAAGACGACAAGAACAGCTTCTACTACATGGAGTTCTCGCCGCGCATCAGCCTCAGCTGGTTGACCGGCCAGGATCTTTCCGCAGGCCCGCTGAAAGACGTCAAGGCCGCCTTCACCTATGAAAAAGGCGAAGGCGGTCCCGGTACCGAGAACTACCTGTATGGCCTGGGCTTCGACTGGGATGTGCCGGGCTTCGCCTACCTCAAGACCAACCTGTACCGGGTCAAGATCAATAACCACGTGTTCTTCGCCGACCAGGACAGCAACGGCTACGCCACCCAGCTGACCGTGGCCGGCGCCTACCCCTTCGCCATCGGCGAACAGGACTTCGTGGTCGACGGCTACATCGACTGGCGCTCACCGTCTGCCGAAGCCGGCACCCAGACCTCGGTCGGCTCCTCGATCCAGGTCAAATGGGATGCCGGCAAGGCCCTGTTCGGCAAGCAGCGCAAGCTCTACGTCGGCACCGAGCTGAACATGTGGCACAACAAGTACGGGATCAAGCCCATCGATGGCTCCACCGACGGCTTCGACCAGACGGCCGTGCAGGCCCTGGTCAAGTACCACTTCTGATGGCAACGCACTGGAACGCTGCCGGATAGGCGACAGCGGGAAAGTAAAGGGGATCACGCTGAGCGTGATCCCCTTTTTTTGTGTACAAAAATACCCACCGCAGGCAGCAAAAACAGCGGCCTCGACGACTGACGCCTCAGCACGTTCAAATAAATCTGAAAATCCAGCAGACACAATAACTTAAGCACATACAGCCCAGCACAAACTGACCAACAAGTCAATTATTAGTACACATAAAAATAGCTTTTTGTGGACAATTTAGTAAAAACTAATTTCCAAAATAAATTTTTATGTGTACAACCATCAGAACTCCACTCTCATTCGCTCAGCGCTAGCCACCGAATCCCGGTCACCCCTAGGGAAGCGAACGAAAGATGTGGAACGGAACGTGCACACAATATCTCCTCAGATGCGCGCCATATTGGCGCCAACAACAAAATACCAGGAGCCGCCCATGTCCACCGATGACTTCCGCATCAAGCAAATCGACACCTCGCTGTACAACGAGGACCTGGCGCCCTTACCTCCCGGAAAACGCAAATGGGGCTGGTTCGAGATATTCAATGTCTGGTCCAACGACATCCAGAGCCTGTTCGGCTATACCCTCGCCGCCACCCTGTTCATTTCCTATGGCCTGAACGGTTGGGCGGTGCTGGCCGGAATCGTTCTCGCCGGCTTCATCGTCATGGGCCTGGTGCAGCTGACCGGCAGGCCCAGCGTCAAGTACGGCATTCCCTTCCCGGTCATGGCCCGGGCCAGCATGGGCGTGCGCGGGGCCAACTTCCCCGCCGTGGTGCGCGGTATCGTGGCGATCTTCTGGTATGGCGTGCAGACCTATTTCGCCTCCACCGCCGTGGCCCTGCTACTCAACTCGGTGCTCGGCAGCGGTTCGAGTGCGACATTTCTGGGCATGACCGCTATCGGCTGGCTCTCTTATGTGATCGTCTGCGTATTTCAGGTCGCCCTGTTCATCCGCGGTATCGACTGGATCACCAAGTTCCTCAACTGGGCCGGCCCGCTGGTCTACCTGGTGATGATCGCGCTGATGCTGATGATCTGGTACAAGGCCGGCCCCAGCCTGCTCGGTGAGCTGGGCGAGATCTTCCGCGGTACCGGCGAATATGCCGCCGGTCCGGTCGCCGCTTTTATCGCGGTGGTCGGCACCATGGTCGCCTACTTCGCCGCGGTGGTGATCAACTACGGTGACTTTGCCCGCTTCGTCAAAAGCGAAAAACAGATGACCATCGGCAACTTTCTCGGCCTGCCGGTGAGCCTGGCGATCTTCTCGCTGATCGCCCTGGTGATCACCGCCGGCACCGTAGTGGTGTTCGGTGAGACCCTGACCAACCCAACTGACATCGTCGCCCGGGTCGACAACCTGACCCTGACCATCATCGCGGCGCTGACCTTCTTCGCCGCCACGGTCGGAATCAACCTGGTCGCCAACTTCATCCCACCCGCCTACGACATCGCCAACCTGGCACCCGCCCATATCAGCGCGCGCACCGGCGGTTTCATCACCGCGGCCATCGCCTTCTTCATTGGCGCACTCTGGGTGTCCTTTATCAGCAACGTCGGTATCGCCGCCTTCGTCGACACCCTGGGCGCGGTGCTCGCACCGCTGTACGGCATTCTCGTCGCCGACTACTACCTGGTGCGCAGGCAGCACCTCAACCTGCAGGACCTGTTCAGCGCCGAAGCCGGCTCGACCTACTACTACAATGGCGGCTGGAACCGTAACGCCATGATCGCCTTCGGCGTGGCCTCGGTGTTCTCGGTCGCCTCGGTGTGGACGCCGGGCCTCAACGAGCTGTCCGGCTACTCCTGGCTGTTCGGCGCCATGCTCGGCGCGCTGTTCCACTACCTGCTGATGCGCAAGCACTGTGCCGCCAAAGGCGCCTCGGCGGCGCTCGGCTCACGCAGCTAAACCCGCCGGGCGGCGCATCGCAGGCAACCCCGGCGCGCTAACGCATGCAGACAATCAGGCCGCTCCCCGTGAGGACGGCTTGCCCTGGCGCCGGCGCCGCTAATGCTTGCGCGCCCGCACGATGTGCGCCGGTGAATCGAACCGCAGCTTGCCGTCCGCACCGACGTAGGGTGCCAGCACCTGCTCCGCTTCAGCCAGGATGCGCGCGATAACTTGCTCATCGAGGTTGACCCCCATGACCGGCAACCAGCCGCGCAGATCCGCCTCGACCATGGCACGCACACTGGGAAAGCATGCCGTAGCCGTATGACTCACAATGCCTGGCGCGTCGATTCCGGCGCTGGTGCACAGCGCCACCAGCGCCTGCTTGTCGCCAAGCACGAACGGTGCCCGCAGGGCGTCCGCCGCCTGCTCCCCAGCGAGCCGTCCCAGCAAGGCGACTTCGGCCGCATAGGCCGGGGTATTTTCCAGTGAATCCCAGACGGCAACGGCCAGTCGACCGCCTGGCACCAGGACCCTGAACATTTCACGCAGGGCTTGTCGCCTATCGTTGAAAAACATCAGGCCGAACTGGCTGACAACCGCGTCGAAGGACTCATCCGGATACGGCAGCGACTCCGCCAGGCCCTGCCGCCAGTCGATATCGGGTGCGAGCTCGGCGGCCACGGCCAGCATGCCCGGATTGGCATCCAGACCGGCCACCGAACCGCTATTGCCGACGCAATCAGCCGCCACCCGGGCGAGTACACCGGTGCCACAGGCAACATCCAATACGCGCTGTCCGGGCTGCAGGTTGGCGGCGGCGACCACCCAGGGCGCCCATTCCTGGAACAATGCCGGGACCAAGAGTGCCTGGTAGGCATTCGCCCCATCTATTTGTGCTTGCAAGTCGGAATCGTTCATTTCAGGCCTCCTGTGCACCCTGTGTCGGAGTCCGCGAGTCATGCCTTTGTAGCCACCGCCGACACGCAACTTGACCACCAGCGGGGCCGAAACAGCTTCTGGCCGCAACGGCCGATTGCTGTCGAGGACGGATCGCGCCTTCTTACTTGCAAGCATAGAAGACCTGAAGCCGGAGCCGTGCGCGGGTCGATTGGCTACTCGACGCTCGCCTTGGCTTTTTGCCGCTTGAGGAAATCCACCTTCCACTGCTCCACCCCCAGGTACTCCGAATCCAGATCGGCCTCGACCCGGTACTTGTCCTTCAATGCGGCCACTTCGGCCTGACGCTCGAGCAGGAAGCGATCGAAGCGCTGCAGCAGCGCGGGATGCCTGAGCGTGGACAGGTGAAAGCTGCCGCGGGTATGCGGCAACTTGGCATCGAACACCAGGGCGCCGGGGCGGGCGCGGATGTTGTCGAGGTAATGGGTGGCGACCACCACATTGAAGTAGGCGCCGTCGGTGTCTTTCTTCAATGTCTGCTTGATCATCTTGCGCAGGTCGTCGCTGTAGGTCAGCTGGATCTGTCCCGCCTCGATACCCTGCTGGTAACCCCAGGGGGTCCAGCCGCTGACCATGCCCAGACGCTTGAGCTGCTCTAACGCTTGCCCCTGACGCGGCGGCGCGACCAGCACGCCATCGACGTAGGCGACCACCGCCTGACTGTAGTGCACGTCCCTGCCGTGCTTTTGGGTCTGCGCCCAGCTATCGCTGTCCGGGTACTTGAAATCCACCTCACCCTGCAGCAGGGCCGGTAGCAAGCGCGCCACCGGCAGCGCCCGGTAGCTCAACTGTACGCCGCTGTGCGTCGCGAACAGATCGAACAACTCACGGGCAAAGCCTTGGTATTGCCCCTGCTGGTCGACACTGTAATGCGGCGCGAAAGCCATCTTCTCGACGCCGATGACATAGCTTTCGGCCTGGCTGGCGGTGCAAAACAGCAAGGTGAACAAACTGCAGACACTAGCGGGCTTCACGGCAACCCTCCTGATTATTGTTGGTTTGGTCTCACCGGTTTGATCGGCCAAAGGCAGACCGCGACCGGGGATTCAGCGCGGCGACTCAGCCGCCGGTCGCGCTCATGAACCGCAGTACCTGGACCTGCTCGTCACGCTCGAAATGATGGCGTTCGGGTTTGAGTCGCAGGGCACCGACCAAAGCGTCGCGCAGACGCTGGCTGTCCCCCGGATAACGGCGGATCAAGGCCTTGAGATCCAGCGCGTTGTCGTGCCCCAGACAGAGCACCAGCTTGCCCTCGGCAGTGACCCGTACGCGATTGCAATCGCCACAGAAGTTGTGGCTGTGCGGCGAAATAAAGCCGACGTGCGTCCCTGTGCCCGGCACCCGCCAGTAGCGCGACGGGCCGCCGGTCTGCTTGCCACTGCGGACCAGAGCGTAGCGCTGCTCGATGCGCGCGCGCACCTCGTCGCTGGAGCAGAAGGTCTGTTCGCGTTGATGGCTGGAGACACTGCCCAGCGGCATCTCTTCGATAAAACTGATATCCAGGCCGCGGGCCACGGCGAACTCGACCAGATCGAGTACCTCGTCGTCGTTGCGCCCCTGCTGCACCACGCAGTTGAGTTTGATCTTGTGGAATCCGGCCGCTCGCGCCGCTTCGATGCCGGCCAGCACCTGGTCGAGCCGATCACGCCGAGTGAAGGCGGTAAAACGCTCGCGGCGCAGGGAATCCAGGCTGATGTTCAAGCGCTTGACTCCGGCTGCGCGCAACTGCGGCGCCAGCTCGGCCAGTTGCGAGCCATTGGTGGTGATGGCCAGGTCTTCCAGCTCCGGGCGCTGACCCAGGCGAGCCAGCAGGCTGAGCAGGTTCTTGCGCACCAGCGGCTCGCCACCGGTGACGCGGATGCGTTTGACCCCCAGGCCGATAAAGGCATCGGCCACGGCGTAGAGTTCTTCCAGGCTGAGAATCTGCGCACGCGGGGCGAAGACCATGTCCTCGCTCATGCAGTAGGTGCAACGGAAGTCGCAGCGGTCGGTAACCGACAATCGCAGGTAAGTGATGCGCCGACCGAAAGGGTCGAGCAATTGCGCGTGATGCACAGCAAGTCTCCTCTACTCAGTGAGTCGAGACATTTTTGTAATTAAATGCAGTGCGTAGATAGAAACAGAAAAGCAATTTTTTGTACACAATAACTTGACCACAAGGTCAGTTAAGTTAACCAAACGCCCAGCCCGCGCCGGCTTGAGCCAAGTGCAGAGCGGGTGCTACCATGCCCGACCGCCGCCCAGCGCCGGGCGGCACATGCAAGCACAGGGGCTTATGACCAGTATTCGCGAGCGCAACAAAGAGCTGATTCTGCGCGCAGCCAGTGAAGAGTTCGCCGACAAGGGGTTTGCCGCCAGCAAGACCAGCGATATCGCCGCCAAGGCCGGTGTGCCCAAGCCCAACGTCTATTACTACTTCAAGTCGAAAGAGAACCTCTACCGCGAAGTGCTGGAGAGCATTATCGAACCGCTGCTGGAGGCCTCGGCGCCATTCAATCAGCCCGGCAAACCGGCGGATGTGCTGACGGCCTATATCCGCTCGAAGATCCGCATTTCCCGCGAGCTGCCCTCGGCCTCCAAGGTATTCGCCAGCGAGATCATGCACGGCGCGCCACATCTGTCCGCCGAACAGGCCGAACAGCTCAACGCCCAGGCCCAGCACAACATTTCCTGCATCCAGCGCTGGATCGGCCAGGGTCTGATGGCCAAGATCGACCCGCATCACCTGATGTTCAGCATCTGGGCCGCGACCCAGACCTATGCCGACTTCGACTGGCAGATCGCCACCGTCACCGGCAAGGCCAGCCTGGATGACGCCGACTACGAAGCCGCCGCCCAGACCATCATCCGTCTGGTGATAAAGGGCTGTGAAATCGACGAAATCCAGACCGTCGCCTCCGAGCAAGTCACCCGCGCGTAAGCCTAGTTATCCGCCCTGCCCTGGGCAAACGGCGCTAATAAAAAATGGCCGGGAGCCATTTTTAACGTTGCGCAGCAACGGCCAGAAGGGTGACGGCCAGGGATGGCACACCAAAAAAAACGCTGAATACTGTGCAAGCATTCACCGTTTTTTATTGCCCGCGGACACTGCGGGAGGCGCTTTAGCGGCGAACTCTTAATCGTTACAGTCGCGGCTGCGACTGCATGGATGCAGGAGTAGAGCGAAGCAGGATGCCAGCCCCGAAAGCCCCTCCCGCAAACCCTGCGTCATCAAGCGATGATACCCGCATCCGGCTTAAGCCCAACCGACTCCACGGCGCTGATCGCGCACTGCTCGTCGATATCCGAGGTGTCGCCCGTAATGCCGATGGCGCCGATGACCTCGCCGCGCTCATCGCGGATCAGCACGCCACCTGGTGCCGGCACCAGCTTGCCTTCCGCCAGGGCGTTCACCGCGCCGATAAAAGCCGGACGCTGCTGCGCGTCGGCGGCAATCAGACGCGAGCCCTTGCCCAGGGCCAGCGCGCCCCAGGCCTTGCCGATGGCGATCTGCGGGCGCAGCAGACTGGCCCCGTCCTCGCGCTGCAGGCTGATCATATGACCGCCGGCATCCAGCACCACCACGGTCAGGGGTGCTGCGCAAATTTCCCGGCCGACCGCCAGGGCGCGGCTGCTGATACGGCTGGCGATATTCAGATTGAGCGTGCTCATGCAGGTACTTCCTCAAGGTTGGTAAATCGTACGAAACGCCTGGCCAGCTAGCGCCCCGCAATGGGAGCGACGACCGGCGCGGCCATCCAAAGGTCGACACCACTATCCCACCAGAAACAAAAAACTCAATAGACGAATACAATAGAACATCTGTTTGTATACATTGATCAATTCAAAATTCCGCACCAGCTCAGGCATCCCGCCTGAAACGGGCGTTTTAAAAGATTTTTATCTGGGAATTGCTCAGACGAGAAAAGCAGTTGACCAACAGGTCAGGCCATGAATAGAATCAACGCCAGCATCTTTGTATACAATCTGATAACAAAAGAGGCACAAGACAATGGCCAAAATGAGAGCAATCGAGGCCGCCGTACTGGTGATGCGCCGCGAAGGCGTTGACACTGCGTTCGGCATCCCCGGCGCCGCCATCAATCCGCTGTACGCCGCACTGCAGAAAGTCGGCGGCATCGACCACATCCTGGCTCGCCACGTCGAAGGCGCCTCGCACATGGCCGAGGGCTACACCCGCACCAATGCCGGCAACATCGGCGTGTGCATCGGCACCTCCGGCCCCGCCGGCACCGACATGGTTACCGGCCTGTACTCGGCATCGGCCGACTCCATCCCGATCCTGTGCATCACCGGCCAGGCACCGCGTGCACGCATGCACAAGGAAGACTTCCAGGCGGTCGACATCACCAGCATCGTCAAGCCGGTGACCAAGTGGGCGACCACGGTGATGGAGCCGGGCCAAGTGCCACGCGCCTTCCAGAAAGCCTTCTATGAAATGCGCAGCGGCCGGCCCGGCCCGGTGCTGATCGACCTGCCGTTCGACGTGCAGATGGCCGAGATCGAATTCGACATCGACGCCTACGAGCCACTGCCACTGGCCAAGCCGGCCGCCAATCGCGTGCAGGCGGAAAAAGCCCTGGCCATGCTCAATGAAGCCGAGCGTCCGTTGCTGGTCGCTGGCGGCGGCATCTTCAACGCCGACGCGGCGGACAAACTGGTCGAGTTCGCCGAACTGACCGGCGTACCGGTGGTGCCAACCCTGATGGGTTGGGGCGCGATTCCCGACGACCACAAGCTGATGGTCGGCATGGTCGGCCTGCAGACCTCGCACCGTTACGGCAACGCCACCCTGCTCGAATCCGACCTGGTGTTCGGCATCGGCAACCGCTGGGCCAACCGTCACACCGGCTCGGTGGACGTGTACACCCAGGGTCGCAAGTTCATCCACGTCGACATCGAACCGACCCAGATCGGCCGCGTGTTCAACCCGGACCTGGGCATCGTCTCCGACGCAGGCAGCGCCCTGGACGCCTTTATCGAAGTGGCCCGCGAGTGGCAGGCCGCTGGCAAGCTGAAGGACCGCAGCGCCTGGGTCGAAGCCTGCCGTGAGCGCAAGCGCAGCCTGCAGCGCAAGACCCACTTCGACAACGTGCCGGTCAAGCCGCAGCGCGTGTATGAGGAGATGAACGAGTTCTTCGGCAAGGACACCTGCTACGTCAGCACCATCGGCCTGTCGCAGATCGCCGGCGCGCAGTTCCTCCACGTCTACAAGCCGCGCCACTGGATCAACTGTGGCCAGGCCGGCCCGCTGGGCTGGACCATTCCGGCGGCACTGGGCGTGGTCAAGGCCGATCCGACCCGCAAGGTGGTGGCGCTGTCCGGCGACTACGACTTCCAGTTCATGATCGAAGAACTGGCCGTGGGTGCGCAGTTCAACCTGCCCTATATCCACGTAGTGGTGAACAACTCCTACCTGGGCCTGATCCGTCAGGCGCAGCGCGGTTTCGAGATGGACTACTGCGTGCAGCTGGCCTTCGAGAACATCAACGCGCCGGAGATCAACGGTTACGGCGTCGATCATGTGGCCGTGGTGGAAGGCCTGGGTTGCAAAGCCATCCGCGTATTCGAGCCGAACGACATCCAGGCTGCCCTGGCCAAGGCCCAGGCGCTGATGGAAGAGCACCGCGTACCGGTAGTGGTGGAGATAATCCTGGAGCGGGTGACCAACATCTCCATGGGTGTCGAGATCAATGCGGTCAACGAGTTCGAAGACCTCGCCGAGCGCGGTGCCGATGCGCCGACTGCCATCTCGCTGCTGGATTGATCCGTAGGGTGCGCCGCGCGCACCAGAGTGCCTACCGCGTACCTTTCGGTGCGCACGGCGCACCCTACGTCCCACGCTACCTTACGCAACCGAGGAATGCTTTATGCCCCGTTTTGCCGCCAACCTGTCAATGCTGTTCACAGAAGTGGACTTCATGGACCGTTTCGCCGCTGCCGCCGATGCCGGCTTCAGTGGTGTCGAATACCTGTTTCCCTATGATTTTGCCGCCGAAGAAATCAAGGCTCGCCTGGACGCCAACAAGCTCGAGCAGGTGCTGTTCAACCTGCCGGCCGGCGACTGGGGCAAGGGCGAGCGCGGTATCGCTTGCCACCCCGACCGCGCCGAGGAGTTCCGTGCCGGCGTGGATCAGGCCATCGCCTACGCCAAGGTGCTGGGCAACAGCCAGATCAACTGCCTGTCCGGCATCCGTCCGCAGGGTTATGACTGCGCGAACATCGAGCAGACCTTGGTCGACAACCTCAAGTACGCCGCAGGCAAGCTGGAAAAAGCCGGTATCAAGCTGGTCATGGAAATGATCAACACCCGCGATATCCCCGGCTTCTACTTGAACAACACCAAACAGGCGCTGGCCATTCGCGACAAGGTCGGCAGCAGCAACCTGTACCTGCAATACGACATCTATCACATGCAGATCATGGAAGGCGATCTGGCCCGCACCGTCGAGAACAACCTGGCCGTGATCAACCACGTACAGCTGGCCGACAACCCGGGCCGTCACGAGCCGGGCAGCGGCGAGATCAACTACCGCTTCCTCTTCGAGCACCTGGACCGTATCGGCTACCAGGGCTGGATCGGCTGTGAATACAAGCCCGCCACCACCACTGCCGCCGGCCTTGGCTGGCTCGCTCCTTTCCACAAGAGCATCCATAACGCCATCTAAGGAGACAACCTCATGGCTAAAATCGGATTTATCGGTACCGGCATCATGGGTAAACCCATGGCGCAGAACCTGCAGAACGCCGGGCACACCCTGTTCTTCTCCGAGCACTTCGACAAGGCTCCAGCCGACCTGCTGGGCGACAACGGCATCGGCCTGGCCAACCCGCGTGAAGTGGCGCAGGAAGCCGAGTTCATCATCATCATGGTGCCGGACACCCCGCAGGTCGATGATGTGCTGTTCCGCGCCGACGGCGTTGCCGCAGGTGTTGGTGCCGGCAAAGTGGTGATCGACATGAGTTCGATCTCCCCTACCGCGACCAAGGTCTTCGCCGAGAAGATCAAGGCCACCGGTGCGCAGTATCTCGACGCACCGGTATCCGGTGGTGAAGTCGGCGCCAAGGCTGCGACCCTGAGCATCATGGTCGGTGGCTGCGAGCAGACCTTCGAGCGCGCCCTGCCGCTGTTCCAGGCGATGGGCAAGAACATCACCCGGGTCGGCGGCAACGGCGATGGCCAGACCGCCAAGGTAGCCAACCAGATCATCGTCGCCCTGAACATCCAGGCGGTGGCCGAGGCCCTGCTGTTCGCCGCCAGGAACGGTGCCGACCCGGCCAAGGTGCGTGAAGCGCTGATGGGTGGCTTCGCCGGTTCGAAGATCCTTGAAGTGCACGGCGAGCGCATGATCAAGGGCACTTTCGATCCGGGTTTCCGCATCAGCCTGCACCAGAAGGACCTCAACCTGGCCCTGGCGGGTGCCCGCGAGCTGGGCCTCAACCTCCCCAACACCGCCAACGCCCAGCAGGTGTTCAGCACCTGTGCGGCCATCGGCGGCAGCAACTGGGACCACTCGGCGCTGATCAAGGGGTTGGAGCACATGGCCAACTTTTCGATCCGCGGTGAATGAACCCGCGGTGCGCACAGCGCACCCTACGGATCGCGATACCCCGTAGGGTGCGCCATGCGCACCACGCACCACGCACCACTCCCCACGCTTCGGCGTGGAACCCTTTCGACCGCCCGGCAGAAGGTGTCACGGCCCGCCTGCCGGGATGGTCGATTCTAGTGCGCAGCGTCTGCCTGACGGACGCTGCGCACTAGAATCGAGTTGATCCAACCCTAACAAGAGAGATCGCCATGTCCATCGATCCGCAAAGCCTGCTGCGCGAGCTGTTCGCCAGCGCCATTGACGCCGCCCACCCACGCCAGGTGCTGGCCGACTACCTGCCCGCCGACCGCAGTGGCCGGGTCATCGTCATCGGCGCCGGCAAGGCCGCCGCGGCCATGGCCGAGGTGATCGAGCGCGAGTGGCAGGGCGAGGTCTCCGGCCTGGTGGTGACTCGTTACGAGCACGGGGCCAACTGCAAAAAGATCGAAGTGGTGGAAGCCGCCCACCCGGTACCGGACGATGCCGGCGAACGGGTTGCCCGCCGGGTGCTGCAGCTGGTCAGCAACCTGACGGAAAGCGACCGGGTGATCTTCCTGCTGTCCGGTGGCGGCTCTTCCCTGCTGGCCCTGCCGGCCGACGGCATCAGCCTCAAGGACAAACAGGCGATCAACAAGGCATTGCTCAAATCCGGCGCCACCATCGGCGAGATGAACTGCGTGCGCAAGCACCTCTCGGCGATCAAGGGCGGCCGCCTGGCCAGGGCCTGCTGGCCGGCCAGCGTGTACACCTACGCGATTTCCGACGTACCGGGCGACGAGGCTACGGTGATCGCCTCCGGCCCGACCGTGGCCGACCCGACTACCTCGGCCCAGGCATTGGCGATCCTCAACCGCTACGCCATCGAGATCCCGAACAAGGTCAGCGCCTGGCTGCAGAGTCCGGCCTCGGAAACGGTCAAGCCTGGCGACCCCTGCCTGACGCGCAGCCACTTCCAGCTAATCGCCCGCCCCCAGCAGTCCCTCGATGCCGCCGCCGCCAAGGTGCGCGAAGCCGGTCTCGGCGTGCTGATCCTCGGCGACCTGGAGGGCGAATCGCGCGAGGTGGCCAAGGTGCATGCCGGCATCGCCAAACAGGTGCTGCTGCATGGCCAGCCGATCAAGCCGCCCTGCGTGATCCTCTCCGGCGGCGAGACCACCGTGACCGTGCGCGGACACGGCCGTGGCGGACGTAACGCCGAATTCCTCCTGAGCCTGACCGACAGCCTCAAGGGCCTGCCCGGGGTCTATGCCCTGGCCGGCGACACCGATGGCATCGACGGCTCGGAAGACAACGCCGGCGCGCTGATGACCCCGGACAGCTATGCCCGCGCCGCCCAGTTGGGCCTGAGTGCCAGCGACGAACTGCATGACAACAACGGCTACGGCTATTTCGCTGCTCTGGATGCGCTGATCGTCACCGGGCCGACCCGTACCAACGTCAACGATTTCCGCGCCATTCTGATTCTCGAGAGCAGCCACAATGAGTCCTGATAAGAAAGTCAAAATCCTCGCCACCCTCGGCCCGGCCGTCGCAGGCAGCGACGATATCCGTCAACTGGTCGAGGCCGGGGTCAATCTGTTCCGCCTCAACTTCAGCCACGGCGAGCACGCCGATCACGCCCAGCGCTACGCCTGGGTGCGCGAAGTGGAGCGCCAGCTGGACACGCCAATCGGCATCCTCATGGACCTGCAAGGGCCAAAGCTGCGAGTTGGCCGCTTCAAAGACGGCAAGGTCAACCTGCAACGCGGCCAGACCCTGCGTCTGGATCTGGACAGCACCCCGGGCGATGCCCGGCGGGTCAACCTGCCCCACCCGGAAATCATCGAGGCGCTGCAGCCGGGCATGAGCCTGCTGCTCGACGACGGCCGCCTGCGCCTGCAGGTAACCAGCAAGCAAGCCGACGCGGTGATCACCGAAGTAATCGCCGGCGGCGAGCTGTCGGATCGCAAGGGCGTCAACGTACCCGAAGCGGTGCTGCAACTGAGCCCGCTGACCGAAAAGGATCGTCGTGACCTGGCCTTCGGCCTGGAGCTGGGGGTGGACTGGGTGGCGCTGTCGTTCGTCCAGCGCCCCGAAGACATTATCGAAGCCCGCCAGTTGATCGGCGATCGCGCCTTGTTGATGGCCAAGATCGAGAAACCCTCGGCAGTGACCCATCTGGAAGAAATCGCCCGCCTGTGCGACGCAATCATGGTCGCCCGTGGCGACCTGGGTGTGGAAGTACCGGCGGAAAACGTGCCGCGCATCCAGAAGGACATCATCCGCACCTGCCGCCAGCTCGGCAAACCGGTGGTGGTGGCCACCCAGATGCTCGAATCCATGCGCTTCTCGCCGGCACCGACCCGCGCCGAAGTCACCGACGTGGCCAATGCCGTGGCCGAAGGCAGCGATGCACTGATGCTCTCGGCCGAAACCGCCTCGGGCGACTACCCGCTTGAAGCCGTACAGATGATGAGCAAGATCATTCGTCAGGTGGAAAACGGCCCGGACTTCCAGGTTCAGCTCGACGTCGGCCGACCGCAAGCCGAAGCCACGGCGTCGGACGCGATCAGCTGCGCGATCCGCCGGATCAGTTCGATTCTGCCGGTGGCCGCGCTGGTCAATTACAGCGAATCCGGCGCCTCCAGCCTGCGTGCCTCGCGCGAACGACCGACGGCGCCGATCCTCAGCCTGACACCGAATCTACATACCGCACGGCGCCTGACGGTGGCCTGGGGCATCTATTCGGTGGTCAACCAGCGTCTGCACCAGGTCGAGGAAGTCACCAGCACCGCCCTGGAAATCGCCCAGGCACAAGGCATGGCCAGGCGCGGCGACACCCTGGTGATCACCGCCGGCGAACCCTTTGGCCAGCCGGGCAGCACCAATAGCCTGCGTATCGAAACGCTGCGCTAAGCGCAATCCGGCGCAAACACGGCTTTGCGCACTACAAATCCCACGCTGGCCCAGCCAGTTTGCAGGCGTCCAGATGGACGCCTCTTTTTATTCCAGGGTAAGCCTGCATGCAGCCACTGCCTCTGCCCAATCGTCATGCTCTGCGAGGGTTTCGCGCCCTGCTCAATGGCTTTAGCCAGATCTTTCTGCAGGCCCACCCCGGCTGTGGTCTGCTGGTGTTATTGGCCATTGCCATGGGCGCGCCCGAATTGCTTGGCGGAGCCCTGCTCGGCGGCCTTAGCAGCACCCTGACGGCGCAGCGTCGAGGTTATGCCAGGACAGATATCGCCCTGGGCCTGTATGGCTACAACGGCATTCTGCTGGGCATGCTGATCAGCCTGCAGTTCGCCTGGTCAGCGCTGCTGCCGCTGCTGATCATGGTCAGCGCCGGGCTTTCCAGCCTATGGCTCGCGCCCTGGATGCAACGCATGCGCGAGCGCCAGTGGCTGCCCGCCTTCACCTTGCCCTTTGTCGTTTTGAGCTGGCTGCTGTTGTGGCTGTCACCCGCCCTGCAGCTTGAGTTGACGCTGGCCACCCCAGGCCAGGCGCAACCGCTCGACTGGTGGGCCGGCCTGATCGCCATGGCACGCGGCTTGGGCCAGGTGATCTTTCTCGACCAGCCATTGGCCGGCGTTTGCCTGCTGCTGGGCCTGTTGCTGGCCGACCGGCGCGCGGCCTGCTGGGCGCTGTTGGGTTCAACCGGCGGGTTGGCGCTGGCGCTGTACCAGGGTTTGCCGCAGCACAGCGCGCTGACCGGCCTGTATGGCTATAACGCCGCCCTGGCGGCCATCGCCCTCAGTCAGGTTCATCGGCGGCCCTGGCTGCCGGCCCTCGGTATCGCCCTGGCCCTGCTGCTGCAACCCGGCTTCAGCGCCCTGGGCCTGCCCGCCCTGACCATGCCCTTTATCCTCAGCTGCTGGCTAATCCAGGCCGGCCGCAACTGCTGGCAACGGGCGGTGGCGGCGAGCGCCCCACGGGGCAAATACTGAACTGTGTTCAGCGCGCCAGCAACTGCCTGGCCTGTTCCGCCATCTGCCGGATCAGGGCGCTGGCAGCAGGGTGCTTGCCATCGCTGGACCGACTGACGGCATAGAGCGTCACCATGATGCATGGGTGCAATTCGCGCACTTGCACCGCCGCTGAGCTATGGACAAGCGCGGTGAAGGGATCCACCACCGCTAGGCCGAGCCCAGCCTCCACCAACGAACGCGCCACCTGATAGGTCTGCACGTAGGTGGTAATCACCGGTGCATCCTCCATTTCATCCAGCTGGCTGCTCAACAGACTGCCCAGGCCATCGCGAGTGTCCAGGGCAATCAGCGGCTGGCCCGCCAGCTCCTGCAGGACCATGGGTTTGCCGCACAGCACCTCGCTCCACTGGCCGCGGCCCGCGATCACCCGCATACAGCCCTGAGCCAGGGTCTCGCTACGCAGCGCTGGATGCTTGGGCTCCTGCAGACTGAAGCCGATATCCGCCTCATGCAGCAACAGGCTCTCGACCAGCTCCCGGGTGTGATGGGTCGCCAGCGCACAGGGTGTCTTCGGGTAGCGTCGCCGCCACTGCGCGATGCTCGCCGGCAGCAGGCTCTGCGCCAGGGTCGGTGTGGTGACAATGCGCAAGGGGCGGTCGCTATGACTGCGCAGATTGCCGGCCAGACGGCGAACCTCCCGCAGGTCGTCGAATACCTTGCCGGTGGCCTCCTCCAGCAGGCGCGCCTCCGCGGTGGGGTGCAACTGCCCGCGAATCCGGGAGAACAGGCTAAAGCCGAGTTGTGCCTCGGCATGACGCAGCGCCTTGGTCGCCGCTGGCTGGGTGATATTCAGCAGCTTGGCGGCACCGGTGACCGAGCCGGTCTGCAGAATTGCCTGGAAAATTTCGATATGACGCAGCCGCACGAAGATTTCCTATCACTGGGTAGAAGATTCGAAGACGGAACTATGGCGCTCCGAGCCACAGCATAGCGCTTCGCCCCATAACCTTAGGTAATGGCGGCCCTACATCTGTTCATTCGATCTCCGCTGCCAAGGGCGGCAAGCTGGCCCCATTGAGCAGTCATGGAGGCACGAATGAGCAAGCACGTCGCGATAGTTGGGGGTGGGGTCGTCGGTCTGGCCACCGCCTATGCGCTGATCCGCGAGGGTCATGAGGTCAGCCTGTGCGAAAACCACGCACAGGTCGCTCAGGAAACCAGCCATGCCAACGGCGGTCAACTCAGCTATCGCTATGTTTCCCCCCTGGCTGATGCCGGGGTGCCGTTCAAAGCCCTCGCCTGGATGCTGCAGGGCGACGCCGCGCCACTGAAATTCCGCCTGCGCCTGGAGCCGCGGCAATGGCGCTGGTGCCTGAGCTTTCTCGCGGCCTGTCGCAGTTCGGTCAACCAGCGCAATACCGGCCACCTGCTGCGCCTGGCCCTGCACAGCCAGCAGACCCTGGCGCAATGGCGGGCGCAGGACGGCCTCGACGGCTTCGCCTGGCGCAGCAATGGCAAGCTGGTGGTCTACCGCAATACCAGCAGCCTGCACCAGGCCGCACGCAAAATGAGCGAAGCATCCGGGCAACAGCTACTCGATGCGACCCAATGCTTGGCACTGGAGCCTGCCCTGGAAGGCATATCCGGGCAACTGGCCGGCGGCATCTACAGCGCCGACGACGAAGTTGCCGATTGCCTGCGCTTCTGCCAGGTACTGGAACAACGCCTGCAAGCCAGTGGCCGCTATCGCCGCCTCAGCGGCCGTCCAGCGACCGGTTTCGAGCATAGCGCTGGGAAAATTCACGCGTTGCGCCTGGGTGAAGAATGCATCGCTGCCGATGCCTTCGTCCTTGCCGCGGGCAATCACAGTGCCCGCCTGGCCCGTACCCTGGGCCTGCACCTGCCAATCTACCCACTCAAGGGCTACAGCCTGACCCTGCCGCTGGCGGAGGATGCCATCGCCCCGGAGGTCAGCGTTACCGACTTTGATCACAAGGTGGTCTACGCCCGTCTCGGTCACCAGCTACGGGTCGCCGCCATGGTCGATATCGGAGCAAGCGACGCTCACCCCAACGCACGACGTCTCAGCGCCCTGCGCCGCCTGGGCGAGCGCACTTTTCCTGGTGCCGGCAATTACCAGCAGGCCGAGGCCTGGGCCGGCCTGCGCCCTTGCACCCCACAGGGTACGCCGCTGCTCGGTGCCACCGCGTTTACCAACCTCTGGCTCAACAGCGGCCACGGCAGCCTGGGCTTCACCCTGGCCTGTGCTAGTGGCCAGGTTCTTTCATCCCTGATTTCCGGGCGCAAAAGCCCGATCTCGCTGGAAGGCTTGAGTCTTCCCAACTGCAACTCTCGCTAATCGACAGGAGCTTCCCATGCATATCGAGCGTATCGCCAGCACCACGCGCCTCAGTGGCGCCGTACTCCACGGCGATCTCATCTACCTGTCCGGCCAGATTCCGGACGACCGCCAGGGTGGTTGCGCCAGCCAGACCGAACAGGTGCTGGCAAAGATCGACAGCCTTCTGCAACAGGCCGGCAGCCATCGCTCCAACCTGTTAAGTGTCCAGATCTGGCTGAAAGACATCGAAAGGGATTTCACCGCCATGAATGAAGCCTGGGGGCGCTGGCTACCGGCTGGCAGCGCACCGGCCCGTGCCACGACCCAGGCCGACCTCGCCTCAGCCGACGTACTGGTGGAGATGATGGTGATCGCCGCCCGCCCTCAATGAAAGGAACCGCCATGCGCAAACCCCTGATCGGAATCACCCTGGATATCGAACCGCAAGGCGGTGGCTACTCTCTCGATCCCTGGTACGCCCTGCGCGTCAATTACGCCGAGGCGGTGAGTGCCGCCGGCGGCCTGCCGATCGCCCTGCCACATGACCTCTCGGCAGTGCAGGACTACCTGGAGCGAATCGATGCTCTGCTCGTCAGCGGCGGCATGTTCGACATCCCGCCAGAGCTCTACAGCCAGAGCACGCAGCACCAGAGCGTGAGTACCAAGGCGACGCGCACCGCCTTCGAGATGGCCCTGCTGCGCGGTGCTCTGGACCGGGACATGCCGGTGCTGGGCATCTGCGGCGGGATGCAACTGTTGGTGGTCGCCTCTGGCGGCAGCCTCTACCAGGACCTCGGCAGCGACATGCCCGGAGCCCTCGAGCACATGCAGACGACGGCCCACGACCACCCCTGGCACCCGGTAGATATCGCCCCGGACAGCCAGTTGCAGCGTCTGCTCGGCTGCAGCCGCCTGCGGGTCAACTCGGTACACCACCAGGGTGCCCGGCAACTGCCGGACAACCTGCTGCCGGCAGCACGCGCCGAGGACGGCCTGATCGAGGCCGTGGAACGCCGCGATCGGCGCTTCGCCCTGGGGCTGCAATGGCACCCCGAATACCGTATCAATCAGGAAGAAAGCCGCCTGTTTCAGGCCTTCGTGGGTGCCGCCCGCTCATAACAAGAATCGACAGGTCGTCGAGAACCCGCCAGCGCAACGCCTCCGGCCGCGCCCTGCAGTTCCCTGCACCTGCCCAGCCGAAACTGAATCGTTCTGCCTCGACAATCCCAACTCCAATCGCAGAGACCTTCGCCATGCTTAATCTCCTCAACGACTTGCTCTGGGGCAAGGTACTGATCGTCACCCTCGTGGCCATCGGTTTGCTATTCACCTGCAGCTCCCGTTTCGTGCAGCTGAGACACTTCGCCGCCATGTTCGGCATCCTGCGCAGCGCCTTCAAACACCAGAAAGGACAGATCAGCTCGTTTCAGGCCCTGACCCTGAGCGTCGCCGGGCGGGTCGGTGCCGGCAACATCGCCGGTGTCGCCGTCGCCATTACCCTGGGTGGCCCGGGGGCGGTTTTCTGGATGTGGATGATCGGCCTGCTCGGCATGGCCACCAGTTTCTTCGAATGCACCCTGGCGCAAACCTTCAAGGTTCGCGGTAGCAACGGCCTGTATCGTGGCGGGCCGGCCTTCTATATCGAGCGCGGTTTGAAGTCGCGCTGGCTGGCGGTGGTCTTCTCGATCCTGCTGCTGGTGACCTTCGGTTTCGGCTTCAGCGCCCTGCAGTCATACACCATTGCCACCTCACTCAACGATACCCTCGGTCTGCCCGCTTATGCTTGCGCCGCGCTGATCGCTGGCCTGCTGGCGGCGATCATCTTCGGAGGTCTGCAGCGCATCGCCCGGTTCACCGAGATCCTCGTGCCGGTTATGGCCCTCGGCTATCTGCTCATGACCCTGTACGTATTGGGTAGCCATGTAGAGCGCATTCCCGAGGCATTGCTGATGATTTTCAACAGTGCTTTCGGCCTGGAACAGGCCGTCGGTGGAGGGGTCGGCGCGGCCATACTGCACGGTATCAAGCGCGGCCTGTTCTCCAACGAAGCCGGCCTTGGCAGCGCACCCAACGTGGCCGCTGTGGCCGAAGTACCCCACCCGGTCAACCAGGGCATCGTGCAGGCATTCAGCGTGTTCATCGACACCCTGGTGCTGTGCAGTTGCACCGCGATGATCGTGCTGCTTTCGGAGGCCTACCAGCCGGGCGGCAGCCTAGGGGGTATCGCCCTGACCCAGGCGGCCATGGCTGAGCATGTGGGTGAGTGGGGTCGTGCCTTCGTCAGCCTGGCATTGTTCTGCTTCTGCTTCACGTCGATGGTCTACAACTACTACCTGGGCGAAAACAGCCTGAGCTTCATGGGCCTGGACAACCCCATGGCAGTTGCGGGCTTCCGCCTCTTGACCCTGGCACTGATCCTCTGGGGTGCCCTGCAGGATCTCAACACAGTGTTCGCCTTCGCCGACCTGACCATGGCCCTGCTCGCCCTGGTCAACCTTATCGCCCTGGTTCTGCTGCTCAAGGTAGGTCTGCGCCTGATGCGCGACTACGAACGCCAGCGTGCTGCTGGCATCGTCAGCCCCAGTTTCGACCCAAGAATGTTCCCCGAACTGGACATCGACCCACAGGCCTGGCCAATCCCACAAGGGCAAACCGCAGAATCCAAGACGCCGGATACCGCCGGAGCCAAGGCCCAGCCGTCCTAACCTGCCCACCAGTTGCCTGCCTACAGGCGGGCAACTCCGCCAAGACCGGCCGAAGCCTTTGACGGCCCCGGAATCCGGTTTGCGCGCACGCAGGCATTCGCCAAGAGCGATGCTCACCGGGTCGGCGGCGACACGCTAACCGGCACGTTCGCCTTGCCATCGCCCCATCGAGCTGCTTAGGCTGCATGCTCCCACTCCACCGGTTTTATCCATGGAAAGCAGCCAAAGTTGGCGTCAGCGCCTGTACATCATCATCTTCCACACCGACACCCCGGCCGGGCAACGCTTCGACCGTTACCTGCTGCTGGCCATTCTGGCCAGCCTGGTCGTGGTGATGCTCGACAGCATCGACAGCATTCACAGCCAGTACGGCGCGCAACTGCTCGGCCTGGAATGGGGCTTCACCGTCCTGTTCGCCATCGAGTACATCACGCGCCTGTACTGCTCGCCCAAGCCGCTACGCTATGCCTTCAGCTTCTTCGGCCTGGTCGACCTGCTGGCGGTGCTGCCGGCGATCCTCGCCCTGCTGTTCGCCGATGCCCAGTACCTGCTGATGATCCGGGTGATCCGCATGCTCCGGGTATTCCGCGTGCTCAAGCTTGCACCTTATCTCAGCCAGGCCAACTTCCTGCTCACCGCGCTGCGCGGCAGCCGGCAGAAGATCATCGTGTTCTTCGTCGGCATCGCCACCCTGGTCACGGTGTTTGGCACCCTGATGTACGTGATCGAAGGTCCGGCGAACGGCTTCACCAGTATCCCGATCAGCATCTACTGGGCGGTGGTGACCCTGACCACCGTCGGCTTTGGCGACATCACCCCGAAAACCGCGCTCGGCCAAGCCATGGCGACTCTGGTGATGATCACCGGCTACTCGATCATCGCCGTACCCACCGGCATATTCACCGCGGAACTGGCCACGGCGATGCGCACCGATGGCCAACTCGAACATGACTGCTCGCATTGCCACAAAGACCGGCATGATAGCGCCGCAGCCTTCTGCAACCGCTGCGGCAGCCCGCTGTTCGGCCGCCCAACCGACTTGTCTGACGACTCACGCTGACGCAATCCGGGGGCCTGCCGCAGTGCTCACGGGTTGCAGGCTGCGCGATCAAAGCCGGCCTTTGGATCTGGAGGAAACTGCACATGGACGAAGCCCTTCCTCCCATGCCCGGCCCCGCCAAGGCGGCCTGGATCGGCTTGCTGCTCGGCCCCTTGCTGCTATTGGTCTGCCTGCTCAGTGAGCCGCCAGCCGGGCTGACCACTGGCGCCTGGGCCACCGTCGGCTTGACCCTGCTGATGGCCACCTGGTGGTCCACCGAAGCCATTCCCATCCCCGCCACAGCCCTGCTGCCGATTCTGCTGATCCCGGCCCTGGGCATCGACAGCCTGAATGCGGCTACCGCGCCCTACGCCAACCCGACCATCTACCTGTTCCTTGGCGGTTTCGTGCTCGGCCTGGCCATGCAGCGCTGGAACCTGCACAAGCGCATCGCCCTGCTCACCCTGCTGACCATGGGCAGCCAGCCGAGCAGGCAGATCGCCGGTTTCATGCTGGCCACCGCCTTCCTCAGCATGTGGGTGAGCAACACTGCCACCACCATCATGATGCTGCCCATCGGCCTGTCGGTGATCGGCCTGCTGGCCGGCGAACGCAACTGCGCCGACCAAGAAACCGAACGCTTCGCCACCGCCCTGCTCCTGGCCATCGCCTATGCCGCCAGTGTCGGTGGCATCGCCACCCTGATCGGTACTCCGCCCAACGCCCTGCTGGCGGCCTTTCTCAATGACAGCTACGGCGTGCAGATCGGCTTCGGCCAATGGATGCTGATCGGCCTGCCCGTAGCGCTGCTGATGCTGGCCGCGATCTGGTGGTGGCTGACCCGTGGCGGTTTCAAGCTGAGCGGCCATGACAGCGGTCAGCTGATCCGCGCAGAACTGGCGGCGCTCGGCCCCCTCAGTCGCGGCGAGAAGCTGGTGGCCCTGGTATTTCTCTGCACCGCCCAGGCCTGGGTATTCCAGCCGCTGATCGCTGCGCAGGTGCCCGGCGTCAACGACACCAGTATCGCCATCGCCGCCGCCCTGGCGCTGTTCATCATCCCGGTGGACGCCAGGCAGCGGGTGTTCCTGATGAACTGGGAGAGCGCCGTCAAGCTGCCCTGGGGCGTACTGCTGCTGTTCGGTGGCGGCCTGTCCCTGGCCGGAGTGATCCGCAGCACGGGTCTGGCCGAATGGATCGCCCAGAGCCTGGGCATGCTCGGCGCCTTGCCGATGCTGGCGATGATCGGCGTGACGGTGCTGGTGATCATCTTCCTCACCGAAGTAACCTCCAACACCGCCACCGCCGCAGCCTTCCTGCCGCTGCTCGGCGCCCTGGCCGTGGCCCAGGGCATGCCGCCGGAACTGCTGGCGATTCCCGCCGCCATCGCCGCCAGTTGCGCGTTCATGATGCCGGTGGCGACGCCGCCCAACGCCATCGTCTTCGGCACCGGACATATGCGCATCCAGTCGATGATCAAGGCCGGCTTCGCCCTCAACCTGATCGGCGTGGTGCTGGTGACCCTGGTCAGCTACCTGCTGGTGGGGCTGATCTGGAGTCATTGAACGCCAGCGGCGTGATGCCCATTGTAGGTAACGGCGTGCCGCTGGCGCATTGCAAGCAATCAACGGGGCACGCCTAACCCAAGGTGGCGGATCTAGCCGCGCTCGACCGGCGCCGAGGTCAGCTCGAAGGGGCTGTTGCTGCGCCGCTGATTGCGGTCTTCGCGCGGGGTTGCACCGAAGAAGTTGCGGTAGGCGCTGGAGAAGTGCGGGCCGGAGGAGAAGCCGCAGGACAGGCCGATCTGGATGATCGACTTGCTGGTCTGCATCAGCAGTTGGCGCGCCTTGTTCAGGCGCAGTTCCAGGTAGTACTGGCTGGGTACGCGGTTCAGGTACTGCTTGAAGATGCGCTCCAGCTGGCGGCGCGAGACGCAGACGTGCTGGGCGATTTCGTCGGTGGTCAGCGGCTCTTCGATATTCGCCTCCATCAACAGCACCGCCTGGGTCAGCTTGGGATGGCTGGAACCCAAGCGGTTCTGCAACGGAATGCGCTGGCGCTCGCTGCCCTCGCGAATACGCTCGACCACCAGTTCTTCCGACACCGCGCCCGACAGCTCGGCGCCATGGTCGCGGGCCAACAAAGCCAGCAGCAGGTCGAGCACGGCCAGCCCGCCACAGGCGCTGAGGCGATCACGGTCCCAGTCGAACAGGTGGCTGGTGGCGATGACCTTGGGGAAGCGCTCGCTGAAATCGTCCTGCCAGCGCCAGTGCACGGCGGCGCGGTAACCATCGAGCAGGCCCAGTTGCGCCAGGGGATAGACCCCGGCGGATATCGCGCCGATCACGCAACCGGCACGCACCAGCTGCTTGAGCGCGCTGGACAAGGCCAGAGGCATGGGCCCGGGGGGCTCGTCGGCGAGCAGGAAAAGCTTGTGCAAACCATCCAGCCTGCCCGTCCAGGCTTCACCCGGCAGGCGCCAGGCACCTTCGACCGGGGGCTCGGCCTGGATGAACGACAGTTCGTAGACCACGTCCGGGTGGACACGCTGGGCAACGCGCAAGGCCTCCTCGGCCAACGCCAGGGTCAGGGGCTTGCAGTTGGGCCAAAGCAGGAAGCCGATTCGATGGGCAGTCATGGGGGCAGTTTAGGCTCTGGCAGGCATTTAAGGGCATGTCACACGGATAAGAGTTTCGACTGTCGTAGGAGCGGGCCATGCCCGCGATAGCAATCTGGCCGCCAATTTAGCGGCCATGGACCGCTCCTGCGATCGGCTAACCGATGCATAGCGTTATTTAAGGCTACCAGAGAGAAACTGCTGGAGGCGTTCCGATTGTGGATTGACCAACACTTCGCGCGGGTCGCCACGCTCCTCGACCACGCCCTTGTGGAGAAATACCAACTGGTTGGAGACCTCGCGGGCGAAGCCCATTTCGTGAGTGACCACCACCATGGTGCGGCCTTCCTGAGCCAGATCCTGCATGACCTTGAGCACCTCGCCGACCAGTTCGGGGTCGAGGGCCGAGGTCGGTTCGTCGAACAGCATCACCTCCGGCTCCATGGCCAGGGCCCGGGCGATCGCCACGCGCTGCTGCTCGCCGCCGGACATGTGCGCCGGGTAGGCATCCTTGCGATGAGCCACGCCAACCTTGTTCAGGTAATGCTCGGCTTTTTCCCGGGCTTCGGCCTTGGCGATACCGAGCACATGCACCGGCGCCTCCATGACGTTTTCCAGGGCGCTCATGTGCGACCACAGGTTGAAATGCTGGAACACCATGGCCAGGCGCGAGCGCATGCGCTGCAACTGCTTGGGGTCGGCGGCCTTGAGCGCGCCCTCCTTGTTGGCCAGCAGCTTGAGTTCCTCGCCGTTGAGCAGGATCTTGCCGCCGTGGGGCTGTTCGAGCAGGTTGATGCAGCGCAGGAAGGTACTCTTGCCCGAGCCGCTGGAGCCGATGATGCTGATCACGTCGCCAGCCTTGGCCGCCAGGGACACGCCCTTGAGCACTTCGTGGCTGCCGTAGCGCTTGTGCAGATCCTGAACTTCGAGTTTGTACATGGTTTCCACTCTCTTGAATCAGTCGCTGAGCAAGCGACCCTGGCGAATAGGGGTACGACCGGCGACCTTGGCCAGCCACAGACCCGGCTGGGCAAAGCGCATCCGTTCACGAACATAGAGCACACCATCGGTCGAGGCGCAGACGGTGCTGTGGCGATCGCTGAGCGGATCGATCACCTCGAACAGCGGATCGCCGATCTTGACTCGCGCCCCCACCGGCTGCAGAAAACTCACCACTCCGGCATGCGGCGCGCAGGCATATTCGGCGCCCTCGAAAGGCGTGGCCTCGCAGCTGTCTTCGGGCGCCGCCGGCCAGTCGCCGGCAATCAGGCCCTGCTCGGCGAGAAACGCCAGAATGCTCTCGGCACTGGCTACGGCCTGCTCCTTGCCGGTATCGGCCATGCCACCCAGCTCGACCGTGGTGGCCAGGCACGCCAGCGGGATAGCCGCTTCGGGGAATTGCCGGGCCAGGTGCAACCAGGGCAGCGAGCAGGCTTCGTCGAATGAACTGCCCCCACCATCCTCGGTGACCAGCACCGCGCCGGCCTGCAGGCGGGCGGCCAGTGGACGCAATTGATCCCATTGCTGCGGCAGGGTGTACAGATGCACCACCGCCTCGAAGTCGCAGTGCAGATCCAGCACCACATCGGCATCGCTGGCGTGCTTGAGCAACAGGCGCTGCAAGGCCTGCAATTCGGAAGCCGGCGCAGGCAGCACACCCAGCGCGGCCAGCATCGCCGAGCGGATCAAGCGCACATTGGCCGGGCCATCCTCGCCCAGACAGCCTTGCAGGGCCGGGGCAATGGCCTCGGCCAGGGCGAAGAAGTCACGGTTGAAATTCTTGCCGCTGGCGAACTCGAAACGCCCCTGCTGGGTCGCCTGGAACAACTGCCCCAGGCCGATCGGATTGGCGACCGGCACCAGTTCGATCACGCCGCTCAGGCGACCCTGGGCTTCGAGTTCGTGCAGGCGCCGCTTGAGTTCCACGGCGACCCGCATGCCCGGCAGCTCATCGGCATGCAGGGATGCCTGGATGTAGGCCTTGCACGGGCCGCTGCCAAAGCGGAATACACTTAACCGCCGTTCCGTGCCGGGGCAGTTCCAGGGCAGCACATGATCGATCCGTTGCATGTTCGCCTCCTCAGGTCTTGCGTGGCGCCAGATAGGCCAGCCAACGGCGCTCGGCATGTTTGAACAGGCGCACCAGGACGAAGGTCAGGCACAGGTAGAACAACCCGGCGGTGATGAACGCCTCGAACGGCAGGTAATGCTGCGAACTGACGGTGCGTGCCGCGCCGGTGATATCGATCAGGGTGACGATCGACGCCAGGCTGGTGGTGTGCAGCATCATGATCACTTCGTTGCTGTACTGCGGCAGTGCCCGGCGCAATGCCGACGGCAGGAGAATGCGCCGGTACAGCTTGCCCCGCGACATGCCCATGGCCTTGGCCGCTTCGATCTCGCCATGTGGGGTCGACTTGAGGCTGCCGGCGAGGATCTCCGCGCTGTAGGCACTGGTGTTGATGCCGAACGCCAGGCAGGCACAGAAGGTCGCGCTGGAAAAATACGGCCAGAGAAAACTCTCACGCACCGCCTCGAACTGGGCCAGGCCGTAGTAGATCAGGAACAATTGCACCAGCATCGGCGTGCCGCGGATCACATAGGTGTAGAGCCAGGCCGGAAAATTCAGCAGCGGCGACTTGGACACCCGCATCAGCCCCAACGGAATCGCCAGCGCCAGGCCGAAGGCCAGGGAAATAAGGAGAAGCTGCAGGGTAACCAGTACGCCACTGAAATACAGCGGCAGGTTTTCCCAGATCACGTTGTAGTCGAAGATCATGCGTTCGCTCCCATGCTCACAGATCGGCGGCTTTGGTGCCGACCGAGTAGCGCTTTTCCACATAGCGCAGCACCAGCAGGGACACGCTGGTCAGCACCAGATAGAGCGCGCCGACCGCCAGGTAAAAGGTAAACGGCTCACGGGTGGCATCGGCCGCGCTTTTCGCCTTGAACATCATGTCCTGCAGCCCCACCACCGAAATCAACGCGGTGGCCTTGGTCAGCACCAGCCAGTTGTTGGTGAAGCCCGGAATGGCGAAACGGATCATCTGCGGCACCAGGATGCGAAAGAACACCTTGCTGCCACTCATGCCGTAAGCGGCGCCCGCCTCGCTCTGGCCTTTGGGGATGGCCATGAAGGCGCCACGAAAAGTCTCCGACAGGTAGGCGCCGAAGATGAAGCCCATGGTGAATACGCCGGCGATAAACGGATTAATATCGATGTATTCGTCATAACCCAGCAGCGGCGCCACCCGGTTCACCAGGTCCTGGCCGCCATAGAAAATCAGCAGAATCAGCACCAGGTCGGGAATGCCGCGAATCACCGTGGCGTAGGTTTCACCGAGAATCGCCAACCACCTGATCGGCGACAGACGGAACGCCGCACCGAGCAAGCCGAGGAAGATGGCTACCGTAACGGATGACAGAGCCAGCATCAGGGTGAGCCAGGCGCCTTCGAGAATGGTCGAGCCGTAGCCGTCAAGCATGCTCTGGTACCTCATACAGGCGCCGGGCGGCGCCGAGGAGCACAACGGAAAAGTGGCACAAGCGCGCTACCGGCCTGTTTGCGCCACTCTCACTGATAAACGACTTGCCTGCAGCAGTCAGTCGCCGTAGACGTCGAAGCTGAAGTACTTGTCCTGCACTTCCTGGTATTTGCCATTGGCCCGAATAGCGGCGATGGCTGCCGTGATCTTGTCGGCCAGGGCCGTATCGCCCTTGCGCACGGCAATCCCCTGGCCTTCACCGAAATACTTCACATCGGTAAAGTCCGGCCCTGCGAAAGCGAAACCCTTGCCGGCGTCGGTCTTGAGGAAACCGTCGTCGATGTTCACCGAATCGGCCAGAGTGGCGTCCAGGCGACTGGAGGTCAGGTCGAGGAAGATTTCGTTCTGCGAGCTGTAACGCACCACTTCAGCGCCAGCCGGGACGAAGACCTCGGTGGCATAACGGTCGTAAACCGAAGAGCGCTGCACGCCGATTTTCTTGCCCTTGAGGTCGACCAAAGGATCGTTGATCACACTACCGGCCTTCATCGCCAGCTTGGCCGGCGTTGCATAGTACTTGCCAGTGAAATCCACTGACTTCTTGCGGTCTTCGGTAATCGACATGGACGACAGCACCGCATCGAACTTGCGCACTTTCAACGCTGGAATCAGGCCATCGAACTCCTGTTCGATCCATTTGCACTCGACCTTCATCTCTTCGCACAGGGCAACGCCGATATCGTAGTCAAAACCAGTGATATTACCGTCAGGAGTCTTGTAGGCGAACGGCGGGTAAGCCGCTTCGATACCGATGCGCAGGGGCTTGCTGTCATCAGCCATGGCCAGCGGCGCCAGCACGGATAGCGCCAGTGCGCCGAGAAGTGCAATCTTCTTCATCTTGTGACTCCTTCGAATGGGAATGGATGCGGCTGGCAGTAACCCTGTGAGCACACATGCCTCCAGCCACGGATAACTTGCAGCGAACGTCGCCGTCTTTGCTGGGCAACAGACAGAGACAAGCAGTTCCGGCTGGGTGTGCGGCATTCTAGCGACAGGTCGAAAGTCGATATTTCTTCAATGCGACAAGTAATTACAAAAGACCCGGACGGGCACTGCGGACGTATTGACAGCCCCCGACAAATATGCAGGGACAGAATGGAAAGACAACCTATTAGCCAAGCAATTACTGCGCCTGATTTTGCAAAACCCTTTATTCACGGGCCTTTCAGGTCATTTGTATTTTTCAAAGCCGCACCAAATCGGCGCAAAGCGTTTCCCTGCACCCCATAAACCGCGCACGGCGTTACCCTTTCGGTGACAACGCTGAACCCGTAGGAGCAGCGGGGGGGCCTAGCCCATGCCCGCGAAGCTTTTGTCTTGCAGAGTTTTCGCGGACATGGGACTGGGCGTCGCCCCCGCTCCTACCGATATTCCGGCAGCCACAAACGACAACGCCCCACCTCGGTTCGTGGCCGAGGTGGGGCGCGGTTTGCCGGTGCCGGTTAGGCGACCTGCATGTCGCGATGAGTCTCGATGAGGTGTTGCACCACGCCAGGATCGGCCAGCGTGGAGATATCGCCGAGCGCATCATATTCGCCGGTCGCGATCTTGCGCAGGATGCGGCGCATTATCTTGCCCGAGCGAGTCTTCGGCAAACCGGGAGCCCACTGGATAACGTCTGGCGAGGCGATCGGACCGATCTCCTTGCGCACCCAGTTCTTCAATTCCTGACGCAGTTGCTCGGAAGGCTCCTGACCACCATTGAGGGTGACGTAGACGTAGATGCCCTGCCCCTTGATGTCGTGCGGCACACCGACCACTGCGGCTTCCGCCACTTTCGGGTGGGCGACCATGGCGCTTTCGATTTCGGCGGTACCCATGCGGTGACCGGAAACGTTGAGCACGTCGTCGACCCGGCCGGTGATCCAGTAGTAACCATCTTCGTCACGGCGGGCACCGTCGCCGGTGAAGTACATGCCCTTGAAGGTCTTGAAGTAGGTATCGACGAAGCGGTCGTGGTCGCCGTACAGGGTACGCGCCTGACCCGGCCAGGAATCGATGATCACCAGGTTACCCTCGACGGCCCCTTCCAGCAGGTTGCCCATGTTGTCCACCAGCGCCGGCTGCACGCCGAAGAACGGACGGGTTGCCGAGCCTGGCTTGAGCGCGGTCGCGCCCGGCAGCGGGCTGATCATGATGCCGCCGGTTTCGGTCTGCCACCAGGTGTCGACGATTGGGCAGCGTTCCTGGCCGACCGCCTTGTAGTACCAGTTCCAGGCTTCCGGATTGATCGGCTCGCCCACCGAACCAAGCAGACGCAGGCTGGAGCCATCGGCACCCTGCATGGCTGCATCGCCCTGGGCCATCATCGCGCGAATCGCGGTCGGCGCGGTATAGAGGATATTGACCTTGTGCTTGTCGACGATCTTGGCGACGCGGGTGATATCCGGGTAGTTGGGCACGCCCTCGAACAGCAAGGTGGTCGCGCCGTTGGCCAGCGGGCCGTAGACGATGTAGCTGTGACCGGTGACCCAGCCGACATCAGCGGTGCACCAGTAGACGTCGCCCGGTTTGTAGTCGAATACCCGCTCATGGGTCAGCGCGGCATACACCAGATAACCGGCGCTGGTGTGCTGCACGCCCTTGGGCTTGCCGGTGGAGCCGGAGGTGTAGAGGATGAACAGCGCTTCCTCGGCACCCATTTCTTTCGGTGCGCAGACGCTACCGGCGACCGCCATCAGGTCTTCGAACCAGATGTCGCGGTGCGGGTGCCACTTGATATCGCCACCGGTGCGCTTGCACACGATGATCTTCTGCACGCTGGCAGTTTCCGGGTTGGCCAGGGCGTCATCGACGTTGGCTTTGAGCGGGGTGCGCTTGCCGCCACGCAGGCCTTCGTCGGCGGTGATCACCACCTTGGACTGGCAGTCGATGATGCGCCCGGCCAGCGCTTCCGGCGAGAAGCCACCGAACACCACCGAGTGGATCGCACCGATACGGGCACAGGCGAGCATCGCCACTACCGCTTCCGGAATCATCGGCATGTAGATGGTCACTACGTCGCCACGGTGCACGTCCTGGCCGCGCAGGGCATTGGCGAACTTGCACACTTGCTCGTGCAGCTCGCGGTAGGTGATGTTCTTGTGCTCGGACGGATCATCGCCTTCCCAGATGATCGCCAGCTGATCGCCACGCTCCTCCAGGTGCCGATCGAGGCAATTGTAGGAAACGTTGAGGGTACCGTCGGCGAACCACTTGATATCGACGTGGTGGTCGTCGAACGAGGTCTGCTTGACCTTGGTGAACGGCTTGATCCAGTCGAGACGTTGGGCCTGCTCACGCCAGAAGCCGTCGGGGTTGATCACCGACTGCTGGTACATGGCTTTGTAGGTGGCTTCGTCGGTAAGCGACTGAGCCGCCACCTCTGGGCGCACGGGATAGAGGGACGCAGCACTCATTGGATAGACCTCGGTGGGTAGTTGTTTTTCTATGGGGCATTTTGTAACCAGATACCCCTACTAGGGCCATTCGACCATGGTATTACCGCTCTACAACCATGGTCTTGCACCACTGACAGCCCGCAAAGGCGTTGCAAGCATGCCTCAGCGGCTGTGAAAAAACCGAGTACCGTCGCGGGCGCTTGGAGACGGCCGCAGTAGGTGCGGGTCTTTACATAACCTCTCAGTAAAGCAGTTGCACGACCAGCTGCCAGGCACCGCTGCAACCGCAATCGGGTCGCTGACCGGCCGTCAAAACGCTCGACGGGGTAGATTGCAGGCGAAAAAAAGGCGACCTAACGAGAGGCCGCCTACCCAAACATTCCGCAAGCGGAATGGAGAACCACTTACATCCAAATCACGCAGGATCCGAACGTAGCCAGTCTCGCCCTCGCCCCGTCCGCCGACAATTGCACCAAGGTCGTAGGCCAGTCGCGGCCCTCACTTGTAGGAACGTGGGGGGACTGGGCGCCCCCCCGCTCCTACACTCAGCTCGCCACTCATTCCTTACCCAGGCCATGCTGGCGCAGCTTGTTGGCGATGGTGGTGTGCGACACGCCGAGGCGCTTGCCCAGCTGCCGGCTGCTCGGATGGTCGTGGTACAGGCGCTCCAGCACCGCCTTCTCGAAGCGCCCGAGGATGTCGTCCAGGCCGCCCTCCAGCGAGAACTCGCCCAGCGGCTGCGGTGCGCCGTAGTCCGGCAGGCGGATGTGTTCGAGCTTGACCGTACCGCCCTCGCACAGCGACACCGCCTGGAACAGCACGTTTTCCAACTGGCGCACATTGCCCGGCCAATGATAGTGGCCGAGCTTGTCCAGCACCTGGGGCGCCAGCTTCGGCAACGGGCAGCCGATCTGCCGGCTGGCCGAATCGAGGAAGTGATCGACCAGCGGCGCCAGGCCGTCCAGGCATTCGCGTAATGGCGGGATATGCAGGCTGAGCACATTGAGCCGATGGTAGAGGTCCTGGCGGAATTCGCCCTTGGCGCATAGCTCGGACAGGTCGACCTGGGTGGCGCAGATCACCCGCACATCCAGATAAACCTCCTCGTCGCTGCCGACCCGGCGGAAGCAGCCGTCCTGCAGGAAGCGCAGCAGCTTGGCCTGCAACCGCGGGCTCATCTCGCCGACGCCATCGAGGAACAGGGTGCCGCCGGCAGTCAATTCCAGCAGGCCGAGCTTGCCTTCCGGCCGTGCGCCCTCGAAGGCGCCGGGGCCATAGCCGAACAGCTCGGTCTCGGCCATGGACTCCGGCAAGCCGGCGCAATTCAACGCCATGAACGGCGACTGCCCGCGCGGGCTGGCCAGGTGGCAGGCGCGCGCCAGCAGCTCCTTGCCGGTGCCGGTCTCGCCCTCGATCAACAGCGGCGCATCCAGCGGCGCCATGCGCCGCGCCTCGCGCACCACCGCGGCCATCACCCTGGAGCTCTGGAAGATGCTGTCGAAACCGCGCAACTCCTGCTTGCGCACATGGTAGATGCGCTCGCCGACGCGGTCGGCGCGGTGCAGGGTGAGTACCGCGCCGGCCAGGGCATCGCTCTCTTCGTGTTCGGTCTGCAGCGGGGCGATGTCGGCGAGGAACACATCGCCCTTGACCTTGACCCGCAGGCCATTGATCCGCGACTTGTTGGCACGCACCAGTTCCGGCAGGTCGAAATCCTCGGCGTAGCGCGACAGTGGAATGCCCGGCACCTCGTCCACACGCACGCCGAGCAACTGCGCGGCGGCGCGGTTGGCGGCGACTATAGAGCCGCCCATATCGATCGACAGCACCGGAAAGTCCAGGGCGCCGAGCAAGGCGTTCAACTCCAGATGGCGGCGCTCGCTGGGCATCAGGCCGACGCGCTTGACCCCGAACACCCCGGGGATCGCCTCCAGCTTCGGCCGCAGGGCCTGGAACTGCAGGTTGATCAGGTTCGGGCAGAGCATGTAGATGGCGTTGCCCTGCTCGCCACCGACTTCGCCACGGGCGACGTTGATACCGTAGTCGACCAGCAGGTTGAGGATGTCGCGCAGAATGCCGATCCGGTTCTGGCAGTGAATCTTGATACGCATGGCAGGCCCTGAACATATTTCCTGATAGCAGAGCGTCGAAAATCGACGGCCTCTCCATATTTTTCGTCAAGAATATGTGACAGGTTAGCCCAGCAGCAAGACGATAGTTGGCCGCACCGATGCCAACGTAATCTTTTCGTTACGAAAATCCTGCCTTTAGCCTGCCCAATCGCCGCATTCAGCGCTGCGCAACCTCACAATCCGGGGTATCCATTGTCCAACATAACAATGACAGCCCCAGCAGGAGGCAGCGATGAAGAGTACGCAGTATGTGGCTCGGCAGCCGGATGAAAGCGGTTTTATCCACTACGGCGAAGCCGAGCATCAGGTGTGGAATACCCTGATCACCCGGCAACTCAAGGTGATCGACGGACGTGCCTGCCAGGAGTACCTGGACGGCATCGAGCAACTCGGCCTGCCCCATGAGCGTATTCCCCAACTCGATGAAGTGAATCGGGTGTTGCAGGGTGCTACCGGCTGGCGCGTCGCCCGGGTGCCGGCGCTGATCCCGTTCCAGACCTTTTTCGAGCTGCTGGCCAGTCAGCAATTCCCGGTGGCCACTTTTATCCGCAGCCCCGAGGAACTGGACTACCTGCAGGAGCCGGACATCTTTCACGAGATTTTCGGTCACTGTCCGTTGCTGACCAACCCCTGGTTCGCCGAGTTCACCCACACCTATGGCAAGCTCGGCCTCAAGGCAACGAAGGAGGAGCGGGTGTACCTGGCCCGCCTGTACTGGCTGACCATCGAGTTCGGCCTGGTCGACACCAGCCAGGGTCGCAGGATCTATGGCGGCGGCATCCTCTCCTCGCCGAAGGAAACCGTCTACAGTCTGTCCGGGGAACCCGAGCACCTGCCATTCGACCCGATCGAGGCCATGCGCACGCCTTACCGCATCGACATCCTGCAACCGCTGTACTACGTCTTGCCGGAACTCAAGCATCTGTTCGAACTGGCGCACCAGGACATCATGGGCATGGTCCATCAGGCCATGCAGATGGGCCTGCACGCACCGAAGTTTCCGCCGAAAGCTGCCTGATCCGTGTGTAGGGCGGACTCAGGAGCGAAGCGAACAGTCCGCCTCTCAGTCACCTACATTCAACAATAAACGGCGTACTGCTTCGCGAGCGATTCGCCGCCCGGTACGCCCTACGCCTATTCACTCGTTCTGGAGAACCCCCATGAGCCTTGCCCAAGCCAAATGCGAAGCCTGTAGCGCCGATGCGCCGAAAGTATCCGATGAAGAGCTCGCCGAGCTGATCCGCGAGATCCCCGACTGGAACATCGAAACCCGTGACGGCCATATGGAGCTGGAGAAAGTTTTCCTGTTCCGCACCTTCAAACACGCCCTGGCCTTCACCAACGCGGTCGGCGCCATCGCCGAGGAAGTCGGCCACCACCCGGCCCTGCTCACCGAGTGGGGCAAGGTCACCGTCACCTGGTGGAGCCATGAGATGGGCGGCCTGCACCGCAACGACTTCATCATGGCCGCACGTACCGACGAGGTGGCGAAAACCGCGGAGGGCCGCAAGTGAGTCATTTCGCCCCGATTGCCAGGGTGCCCGGCGACCCGATTCTCGGCCTGATGGGGGCCTATCGCAGCGACCGCAACCCGGCCAAACTCGATCTTGGCGTGGGTGTGTACAAGGACGCCCAGGGCCTGACGCCGATTCCGCGAGCGGTCAAGCTGGCTGAGCAGCGCCTGGTCGACAGCGAGACCACTAAAAGCTATATCGGCGGCCACGGCGATGCCTTGTTTTGCAGCCACCTGGCCAGGCTGGTACTCGGCGCCGACAGCCCCTTGCTCGCCGAGCAGCGCGCGGCCGCCAGCCAGACCCCCGGCGGCACCGGCGCCCTGCGCCTGGCTGGCGATTTCATCCACCACTGCCTGCCCGGCCGCGGCATCTGGTTGAGCGACCCAACCTGGCCGATCCATGAAACCATCTTTGCCGAGGCCGGGCTGCGCGTTGGCCATTACCCCTATGTTGGTGCCGACAACCGGCTCAACGTCGAGGCAATGATCGCCGCACTCAGCCACCTGCCCCGGGGCGACGTGGTGCTGCTGCACGCCTGCTGCCATAACCCCACCGGTTTCGACCTGACTCAAGACGACTGGCGCCGCGTGCTGGACGTGGTCAAGGCGCGCGAGCTGCTGCCGCTGATCGACTTCGCCTACCAGGGCTTCGGCGCCGGCCTGGAACAGGATGCCTGGGCCGTGCGCCTGTTCGCCAGCGAGTTGCCCGAACTGCTGATTACCAGCTCCTGCTCGAAGAACTTCGGCCTCTACCGCGAGCGCACCGGCGCCCTGATTGTCTGCACCAGCGAGGCGGAAAAACTGCTGGATGTGCGCAGCCAACTGGCCTCCATCGCCCGCAACCTGTGGTCGACGCCTCCGGCCCACGGCGCGGCCGTGGTCGCCACTATCCTCGACGACGGCGAACTCAGAAAGCTGTGGAGCGATGAACTGGAGGCCATGCGCCAACGGGTCGCCGGCCTGCGCCTGGGTCTGGTCGAGGCCTTGCGCCCCTATGGCCTGGCCGAGCGCTTTGCGCATATCGCCGAGCAACGCGGAATGTTCTCCTACACCGGTTTGTCGCCCCAACAGGTGCAGCGTCTGCGTGCGGAACACAGTGTGTATATGGTCGGCAGCGGCCGGGCCAACGTTGCCGGCCTGGATAGCGAACGGCTGGATGCCTTGGCACAGGCAATCGCCCGAGTTTGCTCAAGCTAATGGCTCGATGCCGCCGGCATGATGGCGAAGCGGTTACCCTGCGGTAGCCTCCTCGCTGCGAACATAGTTACGATCCTGACCAGTTCCGCTGCCTTGCTACTCAGGCCGGCGTAGGCATCACGCGAGCGGAGCCTATAGTTGTATAGTTTGCCCCCCCTTGGTCAGCACGAGAAAACCTGTGGTCCACCCCGCCAACCTGCTCTTTCGCACCTACCACCGCGTCACTCACAGCATGGCGTTCTTTCCCACGCTGATAGCCGTGGGTTTCTTGCTGCTGTGCATAGTGAACATGGCCATCGAGTACCAGCCCTGGCTGATGGCGCTCAAACAGCGGTTCGACTTTGGCCTGGTGCGTAACCCCGACAATGCCCGGTTGATTCTTGGCACCCTGGTCGGCGGCATCCTGTCATTGATGGTGTTCAGCTTTTCGATGGTCATGGTGGTACTCAATAACGCCTCCGCGTCCCTATCGCCACGGGTAATCCCAGGCCTGATCAGCAGCAAGAGTCACCAGAAGACCCTGGGGGTTTACCTCGGAACCATCCTCTACGCACTGCTGTTGATCACCACCATCGAGCAGACCGAGCAACATCAGGCCCCCAGCCTTGGCGTGCTGATTACGCTGGGGCTGGCTATCGCCTGCCTGGGTCTGTTCGTGCACTTCATCCGTTCCATCTCGCAATCGATCCAGGTCGAATACATCCTCAACAACCTCTACGCCACCACGCTTGCGAAGCTCACCAGCCGCGTGGAACTGCTCGATGGCAACGAGGAGCCTTCCTGGCCGGCAGACCAGGGGTGGGTGGTAGTCAATGCGCAACGCAGCGGTTATTTCAAGACGCTCAATACCCACACACTCAACCGGCTGCTGGTAGACAATGACCTGCGCATGACAGTACTGATCCATCGCGGATTTTTCGTCATGCCCGGCCACCCGCTGCTCAAACTCGAGCGCAAAGTTGACGACGAACTGTGCCAGCAACTGCTCGATTGCTTCGACTTCTTCGTCGAGCAATACGCCAGCGCGCATTATGTATTTGGCTGCCAGCAAATTTCCGAAATTGCGGTGAAAGCCCTGAGCCCCGGCATCAACGACCCAGGCACCGCAATCACCGCTATCGACATGCTCAGCGTGCTGTTCTCCAAGCGCCTGCAGTTGCCCGACCTGGACTCCGCGCCGCTGGCGGGCGAAGCCCCCCGTGTATTTTTCTTCGAACTATCGCTGGACCAACTACTCCAGCAGATTTTCGGCCCAATACGCACCTATGGCAGAAGCGATCCGCAGGTACTGACCAACCTGCTAGAAGCGTTCAAGAACCTGATGTTTCAAAACCCTCGCCCCCATCACCAAGCCGAGCTGATCACCCACGCACGCAGTGTCGTGGAAACAGCCGACCGGCATATTGCCATTCGACGCGACCGCGAGGAGTTGAATGACATGATCGAACGCTTCAACAAGGTAGCCGGGCTCTCACCGCCAGCGCTCGAGCTGCTGCAGCTCGAGCAGCAATGAGAGGCTGTGAAAAAACGCTCGCCTACGACGACCGCTCCCTGGCTCCCGCTACTGACATTGCGCCACGCGAAAAACAGGGTCATTTAGCTCACTAAACTCCGCCGTTTTTCACGTAGCGCGCCGTGCCGCGAACGCATGGAGACGATCTCGCGATGGCGCTCGATATTTTCACAGCTTCCGAGCAGAGTGCGCACCGGAATGGTGCGAACTCTATCAATAGCAAAACAAGAAACCGTCCATCAGACTATTTTTCATATATAAATCAAATGATTAACAACACGCTCTAAATATCATGGCGCGATTCCTGCTTGCTATCAGAGCCATAGTCCCCTAGGGTAGTTCGCCATGTGGTCCCTGATTGCCCCTATCAGCTCATTGCTCGGTGGGGTTGCTTTACTCCTCCTCGGCAATGGCCTGCTCAACACCCTACTGACCCTGCGTGGCGTCGCCGAAGGCTACTCCACCGGGATGCTCGGACTGATCATGTCCGGGTACTTCGTCGGTTTTCTCCTTGGCACCTGGCTGGCGATTCCGCTGGTTCGTCGCGTTGGGCACATCCGCGCGTTTGCCTTTTGTGCCGCCTTGGCAGCCATCACCGCACTGCTCCACGTTCTGATCATCGACCCGTGGGTCTGGCTGGGTTTGCGCGTGCTCTATGGCCTGGCCTTGGTCAGCCTGTACATGGTGATCGAGAGCTGGCTCAACGCCCGGGCACCCAATGACAAACGCGGCCAGGTGTTCGCCATGTACATGGCGGTCAACCTCGGCGCCCTGGCAGCGGCGCAGCAGTTGCTCAATCTGGCCGACCCCAGCGATTTCGTGCTGTTCGTCCTCGCGGCGATGCTGATCAGCGCGGCGCTGATGCCGATCGCCCTGACCCGACAGCCGCAGCCCAGCGTGCCGGAAACCCTGCACACCAACCTGCGCCAGCTGGCCGGCATTGCTCCGCTGGCCATTGCCGCCGCCGGCCTGTCCGGCCTGGCCCTGGGCGCGTTCTGGGGCATGGCGCCGGTGTATGCCAGCCTCAGCGGTTTCGACGCCACCGGCGTTGGTCTGTTGATGAGCGGCGCGATTCTCGGCGGCGCCCTGCTGCAGTGGCCAATCGGCATTTACTCCGACAAGCATGACCGGCGCCTGGTGCTGTTCTGGGTGGTGGCGCTGTCGGTGGTGGTGGCCCTGCTGATGAGCGTGCTGCCCACCGGACGCCTGCTGCTCGCGGCGATCTTCGTCTGGGGCGGCTTGGCCTTCGCCATTTACCCGATTGCCGTGGCGCAGTTGATCGACCAGTTGCACAGCGATGAAATTCTCGCCGGTTCCAGCAGTCTACTGATGGTTAATGGTATCGGTTCTGTATGTGGCCCATTGCTGGCAGGCTTGCTCATGCAGCATCTGGGTGCCCAGGCGTTGCCACTGTACTTTGCGGCGACCCTCGGTTTGCTCGCCGCTTATACCTTCTACCGCTTGCGCCACGTCAGCGACCTGGTCAGCGAGCCGCATGGGCACTTCATGCCGATGCTCCGCACCAGCCATACCGTGCTGGAGTTGATGCCCGATGCCCCCCCATCGGACGACATCGACGAGGAAGTGGTAACCGAATCAGCGCAAGAGCCGAACGAACGATCTGCTCCTGCATAACAGAAGAGGCGACCGCTGCGAAGCGAGTCCGCCCGACACTTAGCACGTCGGCCCATGTCGGCGCGTCAACTGCATAAGGAGACTGCGCATGTTACTTGCCACCGATCTCGATGGAACCTTTCTCTCCGGCGATCCAGAAGATCGCCTAAGCCTCTACCAGACCATCGCCGCCCACCCGGAAATCCGCCTGGCCTATGTCACCGGCCGCAGCCTGGAGTCGGTACTGCCACTGCTGGCCGACCCGACCCTGCCACAGCCGGACTACATCATCTCCGACGTCGGCGCCAGCTTCACCCACGGCGACACCCTGCAGCCGATCCAGTCGTTGCAAAGCAAGGTCGATGCGCTCTGGCCCGGCGAAAGCCAGGTCGCCAGCGCCATCGAAGGCTTCGACCTGGAGCGCCAGGACGTGCCGCAGATGCGCCGCTGCTCCTACTTCTGCACCCCCGAGCAAGCCGCCAACCCGGCCCTGCTTGCAGCCGCCCAAGCGCTCGGCTGCGACCTGCTCTATTCCGCCGACCGCTACTTGGATTTTCTGCCCCATGGCGTCAACAAGGGCAGCAGCCTGCAAGCCCTGGCTGACTGGCTGGAGCTGGACAATGACCAGGTGCTGGCTGCTGGCCACTCCCTCAACGACCTGAGCATGCTCGATGGCACCTTCAATAGTGTCTGCGTCGGCAACTCGGAAGCCGGCTTGCTGCAAGCCACCGAGCAGTCCTCGCGCACCTTGCATGCCAGCCGCGCGGGTTGCGGCGGGATTCTCCAGGCGTTCGCCCACTTCGGCTTTCTCGGCGAGCACGGCATCGCCGCCGAACGGCGGATCGCCGCCGAACCCGGCAAATCGGAGCTGGTGATGGTCTACCACCGCCTGCCCTATGAAGAACATCGGGTCGACGGCAAGCTGCAACGCCGCCGCCCGACCTCGCCGAACGGCATCATCCCGACCCTGCTGAGTTTCTTCGGCGACGGCCGCCCCGGTTCCTGGGTCGCCTGGGCGGTGCATGAAGACGGCGACGAGCCGTTCGACGTCCACACCACCGTGGACGCCGAACGCTATCCCAAGCTCAAGGCCGCGCGGGTCAAGCTGAGCAAGGAAGAAGTCGACATCTTCTACAAGCGCTTCTCCAAGGAGGCCTTCTGGCCGACCCTGCACACCTTCTGGGAGCGCGCCACCTTTAACGAAGACGACTGGCAGGTGTTCCTCAAGGTCAACCGCGCCTTCGCCGAACGCACCGCCCTGGAAGCCGCCGAAGGCGCCATCGTCTGGCTGCATGACTACAACCTGTGGATGGTTCCCGGCTATCTGCGCGAGTTGCGCCCGGACCTGCGCATCGCCTTCTTCCACCACACCTATTTCCCCTCGGCGGATGTGTTCAACGTGCTGCCCTGGCGCCGGCAGATCATCGGTAGCCTGCTGCAATGCGACTACATCGGTTTTCATATCCCGCGCCAGGTGGAAAACTTCGTCGACGTGGCACGCGGCGTGACGCCGCTGCAAACCGTCAGCCGGCAGAATTGCGCACCGCGCTTCATCACCTATGGCTGCGCCGTGGGCCTGGAGCGCATGACCACCGCGGTAGACACCGGCAGCCGGATCGTCAAACTCGGCGCCCACCCGGTCGGTCTGGACATCGGCCGGATCAGCAGCGCCCTGGACCAACCGAAGATCCAGGAACTGATGGCCGACCTGCGCAAGGAGCTTAGCGGGCTGAAACTGATCCTCTCGGTGGAACGCCTCGACTACACCAAGGGCATCCTGGAAAAACTCCAGGCCTTCGAGCGCCTGCTGGAGGACAACCCGGAGCTGCTCGGCAAAGTCACCCTGGTCAGTATCTGCGTACCGGCCGCCAGCGAAATGACCATCTACGACGAACTGCAAGCGCAGATCGAACAAGCCGTTGGCCGCATCAACGGCCGCTTCGCCCGCATCGGCTGGACCCCGGTGCAGTTCTTCTTCCGTGCCTTCCCCTTCGAGCAGGTGGTGGCCTGGTACGCTATGGCCGACGTGATGTGGATCACCCCGCTGCGCGACGGTCTCAACCTGGTGGCCAAGGAGTTCGTCGCCGTCCAGGGCCTGCTCGAAGGCCCGGGTGTGCTGGTACTCTCGGAGTTTGCCGGTGCCGCCGCCGAACTCAAGGGCGCGCTGCTGACCAACCCGCACGACACCGCGGACCTGGCCAGCACCTGCTACCTGGCGCTGAACATGCCCAAGACCGAAGCTCAGGCCCGGCTGCGCGAGCTGTTCGACATCGTCAGCTACAACGACATCCGTCGCTGGGGTGATGAATTCCTCGCCGGAGTAGCCGAGCCCGCCCCGGAGCAACAGGCGCAAACGACCCTGACCCTGGTCAGCTAAGGCGAGCGCGGTAAAGCCGGCATGGGGCTATCCACGGTGCGCACGGCGCACCCTACGGGTATTCGATCCGTAGGGTGCGCGGGGCCGCCTAGGCCGTGCGCACCAGGCAACCGCAACGGGCTCAACCCATCTGGCTGTCCACCGCGCAGTTGATCATCCAGGACACACCGAAGCGGTCGGTGAACATGGCGAAGAGCGTGGCCCAGAAGGTCTGTTGCAGTTCCATCTGCACCGAGCCCTGGGCAGACAACGCGGCGTACAGGCGCTCGGCCTCGGGCACGTTGTCCACCTGCAGCGAGATCGAACAGCCCTTGATGCCCTCGTACGGAGACTGCGGCAGGGTGTCGGAGGCCATCAGCAACTGGTCGCCCACCGTCAGGCAGACATGCATGATGCGCTGCTGGAACTCCGCCGAAACCCCCATATCCTCAGGGCTATCGGCGTAACGCATCATCTCCAGGGTGCCACCCAGGCACTCGGCGTAGAAGTTGAACGCGGCCTCGCACTGGCCGTCGAACATCAGGTAGGCATGGATCTTCATAAGAACTCTCCTTGGCAGTTACGAAAAAACTCTCAGTCTTCAGAATCGATGCGCGCGCGGATACGGGCTTCCTGCTCGCGCAACTCGGGGGTGAATTCCGCGCCGAAATCTTCGGCTTCGAATATCTGACGAATCTCGATCTCCGACTCGCCTGGCATCGGGTTGGGGCAGCGCTTGACCCACTCGATGCACGCTTGCAATGAAGCTACCTGGAAGATCCAGAAACCGGCGATCAGTTCCTTGGTTTCACTGAAAGGGCCGTCGGTCACGCTGCGCTGGTCGCCGGAGAATTTCACCCGCACGCCCTTGGCGCTTGGATGCAGGCCCTCGCCGGCGAGCATCACGCCGGCCTCGGCCAGTTCTTCGTTGTAGCGACCCATGGCCGCCAGTAGCTCCTCGCTGGGCATCACTCCGGCTTCGGAATCTGCGGTTGCCTTGACTATCACCATAAAACGCATTGTCGTATCTCCTCGCAGGGGCAAAGCCACGCGACCGGTGGCGTGGCGTCTGCCCAGTAGTCGAACGCCTCATGCGCGAATCGACAGACTGCCCCGACTTTTTTTGCCCCGCTACCTGGCTTGCCAGGGCCCGTCGGCGCCTTCAAGCGGACTTCTTGAGGATGGCCGCGGCAATATGCGCCGGCGCCTCGGCGTAGCGGGCGAACTCCATGGAAAAGCTGGCGCGGCCCTGGGACATCGAACGCACATCGGTGGCGTAGCCAAACATCTCGCCCAACGGCACTTCGGCGCGCACGATGCGCCCCGTCACGGCCTCCTCGGTGCCGTGGATCAGGCCGCGGCGGCGATTGAGGTCGCCCATGATGTCGCCCATATATTCCTCGGGCGTGACCACCTCGAGACGCATCACCGGCTCCAGCAGCACTGCCCCGCCCTGCTGCGACAACTGCCGGGTGGCCATGGACGCGGCAACCTTGTAGGCCAGTTCGCTGGAATCGACGTCATGGGTGGAGCCGTCGAACACCGCCGCCTTGAGGCCGAGTAACGGATAACCGGCGAGCACGCCGTTCTTCATCTGTTCCTCGATGCCCTTCTGGATCGCCGGAATGTATTCGCGCGGGATCGCCCCGCCGACGATCTCGTTGCTGAACTGCAACCCCTCCTGCCCTTCGTCGGCCGGCGCGAAGCGGATCCAGCAGTGGCCATACTGGCCGTGCCCGCCGGTTTGGCGGACGAACTTGCCCTCGATCTCGCAGGTATTGCGGATGGTCTCGCGATAGGCCACCTGCGGCTTGCCGGTGTTGGCCTCGACGCCGAACTCGCGGCGCAGGCGGTCGACAATGATGTCAAGGTGCAGCTCGCCCATGCCGGAGATGATGGTCTGGGTGGTTTCCTCATCGGTGCGCACCCGGAACGAGGGATCTTCCTGGGCCAGCCGGCCCAGGGCGACGCCCATCTTCTCCTGGTCGGCCTTGGTCTTGGGCTCCACGGCGATAGAGATCACCGGCTCGGGGAAGTCCATGCGTTCGAGCACGATCGGTTTGTTCAGGTCGCACAGGGTATCGCCGGTGGTGACGTCCTTCATGCCGATCAGCGCGGCGATGTCGCCGGCGCACACCGCCTTGATCTCGGCGCGGTGGTTGGCATGCATCTGCACCATGCGGCCGACCCGCTCCTTCTTGCCCTTGACCGAATTGAGCACCGCATCGCCGGAGTTGAGCACCCCGGAATACACCCGAATAAAGGTCAGGGTACCGACGAAGGGGTCGCTGGCGATCTTGAACGCCAGCGCCGCGAAGGGCTCGTCGTCATCGGCATGACGCTCGTCTTCACGCTCCGGGTGGTCCGGGTGGGTGCCGCGGATCGCGGGGACCTCGCTGGGCGCCGGCAACAGCTCGACCACCGCATCGAGCATCAGCGGCACGCCCTTGTTCTTGAACGCCGAGCCGCACACCGCCGGCACCACCTCGCAGGACAGGGTACGCAGGCGCACGCCGTTCTTGATCTCGTCCTCCGACAGCTCGCCCCCCTCCAGGTACTTGTCGAGCAGTTCTTCGCTGGCCTCGGCGGCGACCTCGATCAGGTTGGCGCGCCAGTGTTGCGCCTGCTCCAGCAGCTCGGCCGGAATCTCCTCCTCGCGGCCGTTCATGCCCTGGTCCTCGGCGCTCCAGTAGATGGCCTTCATGCGGATCAGGTCGATCTGCCCGCGGAATTCTTCCTCCTGGCCGATCGGCAACTGGATCGGTACCGGCGTATGGCCCAGGCGCTGCTTGATCTGCGCGACCACGCGGAGAAAGTCGGCGCCGGCCCGATCCATCTTGTTGATGAACGCGATGCGCGGCACCCGGTACTTGTCGGCCTGGCGCCAGACCGTCTCCGACTGCGGTTCGACCCCGTCGGCGCCACTGAACACCACCACCGCGCCGTCCAGCACGCGCAGCGAACGCTCCACCTCGATGGTGAAGTCGACGTGGCCGGGGGTGTCGATGATATTGATCCGGTAGCTGTCCAGCTGCTTGCGCGAGCCGGTCCAGAACGCCGTGGTCGCCGCCGAGGTGATGGTGATGCCGCGCTCCTGCTCCTGCGCCATCCAGTCCATGGTCGCGGCGCCATCATGCACCTCGCCCATCTTGTAGTTGACCCCGGTGTAGAACAGGATCCGCTCGGTGGTGGTGGTCTTGCCGGCATCCACGTGCGCCACTATGCCGATATTGCGGTAATGGCTGATGGATGTAGTGCGAGCCATGACGATCACCTCCATGACTGGCTAAACGACGCGCAGGAAGTAGAACCACGCGGGCCGGCGCAACACCCGCCGCCCACATGTCAACGCTAGCACCCCTGCAAACCTCTGCAGGCGCGATGCACCGCCGCCTATCGGGAGAGCAGTCAGCAAACCACTCCAGCGCCGGCTAATAGCCACCACCACCATAGGAACGCCGCTGTTTGCCGTACTTCTTGCTCAGCCCCGGTGGCAACTGCTTGCCCCCCCTGTTCCAGCCGCCATCATGGCGGTCGGACCAGTACCAGCCATCATGGTCGTGCCAGCGATAATAGACCCGATCCCGGTAATACAGATGCGGCCAGCCGAGCACCACATAGACGTCGAGATCGGGATCCCAGCGCCACTCGACCTGGGGTGGCGGGGCGTAGTGCGGAGGGGGCGCGTACCCGCGGTCCCCATCGACATGCAGGGTGCAGGCGGCCAGTGGCAGCACCAGCCCCAGGTACAACAGATAGCGCAGCTTCATCGCAAGACCCTCTTGCAGGCTATACCTGTCAGATTAGACCCGGGTGGGCGTGGGCGGTTTCCGGGTGACATGGACACGCCGATGGCCTCGCCTCGTTTGTCCTCTGCGCCCGGCGGCAAAGGCCGCTCGGGCAGTCATGGCTGGCGGCAGGGGCGCGGAAAAAGAAGACCCGCGGCCACCTCCACGACCAGGGGGCCTCACATCCTTGCGGCAGATGACTATATTTCAGCTATTGCTGCATCACCCGCAGCTAGGAAAAGAATGAATTGCGCCTGCGCTGCCCGCTACGATACCCGGCAAAAAACCTGGCCGAACTGGATTGCATCATCTGGTTCACTAATGCCTTGAATGCCTGAAAGAAGCGGTTTCTTCCTGTCCCGAATCGGCCAGAAGCGGCCCATGGACATGCTGTGGCCTCGTCAGTAATGTGCGCATCATCGCGTACGTCTCATCAAGGAATACCAATGGCCGTGACGTTCTCCGACGAAGTAATGCGCGTGATGGGCTTCCGTGAGTTCGCCGTGGGCGAGAGCGTGGCTGCCGCGTTTTCCAGTGTCACCGTGTATGAAGCCAGAGGCATCGCTCTTGCAACAGGAACCACTCACGTTACCGCAGGTACTGTTGCGAGCGTCGCCTACCGGCTGGCCGCTAGTCCGGGCGTCAACGAAGGATGCTTGGCCCTACTCAACGACACCTTCGCAGAGAACGAAGAGGAGTGGAGGGCCGAAACAAAGTGCCAAGGCCCGTTCGTATTGGTTCAAGTTGGACCAACCGCCGAGCACACGTGCAGCAATGGTCTACTAAAGGCGGAAGCCGACGGCAGCACGACGACTTTTGATTGCTTCCCTGCCGTACGCGCGGAACTTGCTCAACTGGAAGCGCGAGCCCTGCCCGCAATCCTTTCAGCACTTACTTGCACGCTCAACGAGGGCGGTAAGTTCGTCGCTCTCCGCAAAGTCGCGCGCGCCACCGCCGGCCGTACAAGCACTGGCTTAGTGGTGCGCGACATTCGCATCGAGCTCCGGGCAGAGGCGTACACGTCCTACAACCTGCCGCTCGCGGGACTGATGCAAAAGCTAGAAGCGGTGACAAGCCTTGCCCCAACTCTCAACCCAAAGGCCTCTCGGTTCTTCGCTCTCGGCCTTGGAGAAGACGATCAACTCAAGAAATTTCTCTACTTCTTTCTAGCGCTTGAGGTGGAGACACACGCAGCCTTCGGACGAATCGATCATGAAGCAGGCATCAAGAAATTGACCAGCACCACGACGTCACAGCGAGAATCGACAGTCCGCCTCCTGCGGACACAGGCAGATCAGTTGCGGAACCTCTATGACCGGTTCGTATGGTGTGCCGCCTGTACCTGGACGAACCTCCCGGAAGCTGACGTAGTGCAGTTCAAAGAGCTTAAGAAGGCGCGAGACGACATCGCCCATGGCTCCACTTCAGAACCACCGGCGGGCTTTGCCAGATCAGCGGAACTATTGGCTCGGAAGATACTGTGGCCAGCGAGCTAGCGACGCCTAACATTCGAGAGGGACGCGCCAGAAGCGGCGCGCCCCTCAACTTTACGTTAGTCAGCTTCGGGTCGGCTCCGGTCGTTCATGACGGGCAGCTACCGACCGATTCTGTTGAAAAAGTCGGATTTTCTAGATCGCCTGAACTCAGGCACGGCCATCAGCGGAAAACCTACTCACCACATTGAGTGGTTTTTCGGTTCTTCGTTGACCTTTGTAGCTTTGTTATTGGGTTAATTTGAGGTT
>NZ_JAWVXU010000019.1:0-82001 GCF_033723075.1 Pseudomonas sp. | reverse complement strand
TCCCGAACTCAGTAGTGAAACGATGCATCGCCGATGGTAGTGTGGGGTTTCCCCATGTGAGAGTAGGTCATCGTCAAGCTTGTATTCCAAACCCCCCATCTGCGTAAGCAGGTGGGGGGTTTGTCTTTGCGCGCGAGAAAGCTCCTGTCCGCTCTGTAGGCAACCCGTTGGTGCGCCGTTATCATGCATGCCTTGTAGCTCAGTGAGATCAGCATGTTGCCATTACTAAGGCTTCTTCAAGATGGGTGTTTTCATTCGGGTGAAGCGCTTGGTTCTGCTTTGGGTGTCAGTCGCTCTGCGATATGGAAGAAATTGCAGTCCCTGGAGGCGGAGTTGGGGTTGCCTGTTCATAGTGTTCGTGGGCGAGGCTATCGTTTGGAGAGTCCGCTTCTGCTCTTGGATGAAGGGGTGCTCGCCGCCAGTCAATCTAGTCCGGGTTGGCCATTGAGCGTTTTGCATTCAGTGGATTCGACTAATGCTGAGGCGTTACGGCGCTTGGCAAGCGGTCATGTGCCGCCCTTTGTCGTGCTGGCAGAGCGCCAGACTTCTGGGCGCGGTCGTCGGGGGCGCAATTGGGTAAGCCCTTTTGGTGAGAACCTTTATTACAGCCTGGCTCTTCAGGTAGACGGTGGTATGCGTCAGCTAGAAGGGTTGAGTCTGGTCGTGGGCTTGGCTTTGCTTCGTGCTCTACGTGTTGCCGGGGTGAGCGAGGCTGGACTGAAGTGGCCTAACGACGTATTGGTCGGGGGCCGCAAGATAGCTGGAATCCTCCTGGAGTTGTCCGGTGATCCGGCTGATGTGTGTCACGTAGTTATAGGTGTTGGAGTCAATGTGAACATGCTTGCCGACAGGGGGGGGATCGATCAGCCATGGACGTCTATGCGTGCTGAGTTAGGGGGCTTGGTGGATCGCAGCGAGTTTGTATGTGAACTTAATCGCCAGTTGGCACTGTATCTGGGGGTGCACCAGGCGTGTGGGTTTCCCGCGCTGAGGGACGAGTGGCAGGACAACCATCTTTGGCAGGGGCGTAACGTGACGCTAATCACGGGTGCCCGCCCGGTTAGCGGGGTGGTGTTGGGGGTTGATCGGTCAGGCGCCCTTCGCTTGCGTGTTGCTGGTGTAGAGCAAAATTTCAGTGGTGGAGAGCTCAGTTTGAGGTTGAATGATGATTCTTGAGCTCGATTGTGGAAATAGCTTTATCAAGTGGCGTGTCGTCACAGAAGGCGGCCTGAGTGGGTGCCGTGGTGGCGTTGTTGGTACCGATGAAGAGCTTGTTCAGGCCGTGCGGGAACAATCGGTCAGCTTAAGCGCTTGTCGGTTGGTGAGTGTGCGTACGGATGAAGAAACAGCGCGGCTTATCGAGGCGCTGAAACGAGCTTTTTCCGTAGAGTGTGTTTGTGCGCGTCCGGCTGTTGAGTTGGCCGGAGTGCGTAATGGCTATGAGCAGTATGAGCGTCTTGGGCTTGACCGCTGGCTGGCTCTGGTTGGTGCGTACCTGCAGGCCCGCCAAGCCTGTTTGGTTCTTGATCTGGGTACTGCAGTGACCTCCGATTTTGTTGATGCTGATGGGCAGCACCTTGGTGGTTATATTTGTCCTGGTGTGCCGCTGATGCGTAATCAATTGCGCACGCATACTCGGCGAGCGCGTTATGACGATCAGCTTGTCGAGCAGGCTATGCAGAGCTTGGCTCCGGGGCGCTCAACGGCCGAAGCGGTTGAGCGGGGCTGCTCATTGATGCTGCAGGGGTTTGTGCATACTCAGCTGGATATGGCTCGTGACTATTGGGGGGGGCACTTTGAGGTCTTTCTGACAGGTGGCGATGCGTCTTTGGTGGTCGACATGATGCCGGATGCGTGGGTGGTGCCTGATTTGGTATTTATCGGCTTGGCAGTCGCCTGTCCGTTGCGTTGAGGTCTTGCATGCGTTGGATGTTCTTGTTGCTGATTGTATTGAATCTATTTTATTACGTATGGCATCAGCAGCAGGCGCCTTTGCGCCCTAAAGAGGTTGCCCCGCCAGCGCTTGCTCAGGACAGCAAGCGCGATATTCATTTGTTGAGTGAAGCTGATGAGCGCGCCCCGCGTGAGCCCGCTGCAACCGAGGGAGGTGGGGCGGTCTGTCTTTTTCTGGGTGGCTTTGAGGCGGAGGCTGCGGCCGCGGTTGTTGAGCAGCGTCTGATCAGTCTCGATATTCGCTCGAGTGTGCAGTCAGTGGATGCCGCGGCAGAAGTTGACTATTGGGTGTATCTGCCGCCACTGGCTTCCCGTCAGGCATCGCTTCGGCAGTTGAAGGAGTTGCAGGCACGGAAAATCGACAGCTACATCATTACCCAGGGGGAGCTGAGCAACGGGATATCGTTGGGGATCTTTCCTCGCGAGGACTCTGCAAAGAGTGTGATGCAGCGTCTACGTGATGCGGGTTACGAGTCGGATGTCAGGGAGCTGCCGCGTTCTCATCGAAGCTATTGGGTGCGCATCGCCCCTGAAAGCCGCCCTTTGGTCAGTGATGTGCTATTGCAGAGTTTGGCTTTAGACTTCAATGGGTTGCAGCATCAAATAATGCCGTGCGAAAGCATTGCAACCTCTCGCGGGATTGAATAGAATGGCGCCCGCTTCGCAGGGTGGCTTTAACGAAAGATCTGCGAAGTTGCTGTCAATGCAGCTAACCTCAGGTTTTTACTGAGAAATTGCTTGACAGTAGGGTGGCATCTAAAGAGAATGCCGCCTCGTTTGGAGGGATTCCCGAGTGGCCAAAGGGATCAGACTGTAAATCTGACGTCATCGACTTCGAAGGTTCGAATCCTTCTCCCTCCACCAGATTTAGCGTGAGCTGCAAGCTCCGCGGGTATAGTTCAGTGGTAGAACCTCAGCCTTCCAAGCTGATGATGCGGGTTCGATTCCCGCTACCCGCTCCATGTTTGTAGTTGGCGTAATGTGTAACGCTCATGTAGCTCAGCTGGTAGAGCACACCCTTGGTAAGGGTGAGGTCAGCGGTTCGAGTCCGCTCATGAGCTCCATTTAACAAAGGCAGATATGAAAGTATCTGCCTTTGTTTTAATGGTGATATGACTTGCTCAATTCTTCGTTTGGAGACAGTCGAGATGGCTAAAGAAAAGTTTGAACGTAATAAGCCGCACGTCAACGTAGGCACTATCGGCCACGTCGACCACGGCAAGACTACTCTGACTGCAGCGCTGACCAAGGTCTGTGCTGAGACTTGGGGTGGCTCTGCGCGTGACTTCTCCCAGATCGACAATGCTCCGGAAGAAAAGGCGCGTGGTATTACCATCAACACCTCCCATGTTGAATACGATTCCGCTATCCGTCACTACGCGCACGTTGATTGCCCTGGTCACGCCGACTATGTGAAGAACATGATCACCGGTGCTGCGCAGATGGATGGCGCGATTCTGGTTTGCTCTGCCGCTGACGGTCCGATGCCGCAGACTCGCGAGCACATCCTGCTGTCCCGTCAGGTTGGTGTTCCTTATATCGTGGTCTTCCTGAACAAGGCTGACATGGTAGATGACGCTGAGTTGCTGGAATTGGTTGAGATGGAGGTTCGTGACCTGTTGTCGGCCTATGATTTCCCGGGCGACGATACCCCGATAATTATCGGTTCGGCGTTGATGGCGCTGAATGGCCAGGATGATAACGAAATGGGTGTCACGGCTGTTCGCAAGCTGGTAGAGACTCTGGATAGCTATATTCCTGAGCCTGTGCGTGCGATTGACAAGCCGTTCCTGATGCCGATCGAGGACGTGTTCTCGATCTCCGGGCGTGGCACCGTAGTCACTGGTCGTATCGAGCGCGGCATCATCAAGATTCAGGAAGAGGTGGAGATTGTTGGTATTCGTAATACCACCAAGACCATCTGTACCGGCGTTGAGATGTTTCGCAAGCTGCTCGACGAGGGGCGTGCTGGTGAGAACTGCGGTATTTTGCTGCGCGGCACCAAGCGTGACGACGTAGAGCGTGGCCAGGTTCTGGCCAAGCCGGGCACTATCAAGCCGCACACCAAGTTCGAGGGTGAGGTGTACGTGTTGTCCAAGGAGGAGGGTGGTCGTCATACGCCATTCTTCAAAGGCTATCGTCCGCAGTTCTATTTCCGCACTACCGATGTAACCGGTAACTGTGAGCTGCCGGAAGGCGTTGAGATGGTAATGCCGGGCGACAACGTGAAAATGGTTGTTACCTTGATCGCTCCGATTGCCATGGAAGATGGCTTGCGCTTCGCGATTCGTGAAGGCGGCCGTACCGTTGGTGCGGGTGTGGTTGCCAAGATCATCGAGTAATCGGTTGATCTGTCCCTGTCGGGCCGGCATAATGATCGGCCTGATTTTAGTTTTAGGTCAGTAGCTCAATTGGCAGAGCGGCGGTCTCCAAAACCGCAGGTTGGGGGTTCGATTCCCTCCTGACCTGCCATTTTCTAACGAATTTGGCGTGTCTTCTCACAGGATCCTCGTAAATGACTGTTAAGGCTGAAGCCAAAGATTCGCGCTTTGATCTGCTGAAGTGGGTTGTGGTATCCGCTTTGGTAGTGGTGGGTGTGGTTGGTAATCAGTACTTCTCTGCTGAGCCGATCCTGTACCGTGTACTGGCTCTGCTTGTGCTTGCGGTCGTTGCTGGCGTTGTAGCGCTGCAAACGACGAAAGGGCAGGCTTTTTTCGAGCTGGCAAAAGAAGCGCGCATTGAAATTCGGAAGGTCGTTTGGCCAACCCGTCAGGAAACCACGCAGACTACGTTGATTGTCGTGGCTGTTGTTCTGGTTATGGCGCTGCTGTTGTGGGGATTAGATGCCCTGCTGGGTTGGCTTGTTTCGTTTGTAGTCGGTTAAAGGTGTCCCGTGGCTAAGCGTTGGTACGTTGTGCATGCTTACTCGGGTTACGAGAAGCATGTGATGCGCTCGTTGATCGAGCGTGTAAAGCTCGCCGGTATGGAAGATGGCTTCGGTGAGATTCTGGTTCCTACTGAAGAAGTAGTGGAAATGCGCAATGGCCAGAAGCGCAAAAGCGAGCGCAAGTTTTTTCCTGGCTATGTGCTGGTGCAGATGGATATGAACGAGGGGACTTGGCATTTGGTCAAGGACACACCTCGGGTCATGGGCTTTATCGGTGGTACTGCCGATAAGCCGGCAGCTATCTCCGATAAGGAAGCTGAGGCCATCCTGCGTCGTGTCGCGGATAGTGGCGACAAGCCCAAGCCGAAAACACTGTTCGAGCCGGGCGAGATGGTTCGTGTTGTTGACGGGCCGTTCGCCGACTTTAGCGGCGTAGTCGAAGAAGTTAATTATGAAAAAAGCCGTATCCAGGTGGCAGTGACCATTTTCGGTCGTTCCACCCCGGTCGAGCTGGAGTTCAGTCAGGTCGAAAAGGCATAACTGACACAAGCATCCCTTACCCCGCAGTCGCAAGCTGCGGGGTTTTGTCGTCACTGGGATAAATACGTAAATCATCGGGGAGCCGTAAGGCGCTAGAACCCGTAATTGGAGTAGCTCATGGCTAAGAAAATAACGGCTTATATCAAGCTGCAAGTGAAGGCTGCACAGGCTAACCCGAGCCCGCCAGTAGGCCCGGCACTGGGTCAGCATGGCGTGAACATCATGGAGTTCTGCAAGGCATTTAACGCCAGGACCCAGGGTATGGAGCCAGGTCTGCCGACGCCAGTGATCATCACTGTATACAGCGACCGCAGCTTTACCTTTGAAACCAAAAGCACCCCGGCTTCGGTTTTGCTGAAGAAGGCTGCTGGCTTGACCAGTGGTTCGGCTCGTCCGAACACCGTCAAGGTTGGCACTGTGACTCGTGCTCAGCTGGAAGAGATCGCCAAGACCAAGCAGGCTGATCTGACTTCCGCTGATATGGATGCGGCCGTGCGTACTATCGCCGGTTCTGCTCGTAGCATGGGCCTCAACGTGGAGGGTGTGTAATGGCTAAGCTGACTAAGCGTCAAAAGGCAATCGCTGAGAAAATTGAAGCAGGTAAGGCTTACAATTTTGCTGAAGCTGCCGCTCTGTTGTCGGAACTGTCGACTGTCAAGTTCTCCGAATCTGTTGATGTTGCTGTAAACCTCGGCGTTGATCCGCGCAAATCCGACCAGGTTGTGCGTGGCGCCACCGTGCTGCCGAACGGCTCCGGTAAAAGCGTACGGGTCGCTGTGTTCACCCAGGGCCCGGCCGCTGAAGCTGCTTTGGCAGCCGGCGCTGATCGCGTAGGTATGGATGAGCTGGCTGCCGAGATGAAGGGCGGCGATCTGAACTATGACGTGGTCATCGCATCCCCGGATGCCATGCGCGTGGTTGGTCAGTTGGGTCAGCTTCTCGGCCCGCGCGGCCTGATGCCGAACCCGAAGGTCGGCACCGTTACCCCTGACGTTGCTACTGCCGTTAAGAATGCCAAGGCTGGTCAAATTCGTTTCCGTACTGACAAGAACGGCATCATTCACGGTTCCGTGGGCAAGGTTGGCTTTGACGCCGAGAAGCTGAAGCAGAACGTTGAAGCGCTGATCTCCGATCTGAAGCGTCTGAAGCCGTCGACTTCGAAAGGTATCTACGTCAAGCGCGTGACCCTGAGCACCACCATGGGTCCTGGTCTGGTTATCGATCAGGCTTCACTCGACGTGTAATGAATCCGGCTGGCGCAAGAGATTGCGTCAGCCTGCAAAATTGGGGTCCCTGCCTGGCGGGGGCTATCCAAGACCGTAGGTGGCGCAAGCCTTAAACCCGGTGAGTAATCTCCGGCAGCCTACGCAGATGGTGCTCCCGATTCTTACCGAATCAGACACCAAAACGCCGTCCAGCCCCGGTTGGACGAAACGGTAACATCCAGGAGTAAACCCGTGGCAATTAAACTCGAAGACAAAAAGGCCATCGTCGCTGAAGTCAACGAGGCTGCCAAAGCTGCCCTGTCCGCTGTCGTGGCTGATGCCCGTGGCGTGACCGTAGCTGCAATGACCGGACTCCGTAAAGAGGCCCGCGCATCTGGTGTGTACGTGAAAGTCGTGCGTAACACCCTGCTGCGCCGCGCCGTTGAGGGCACTCAGTTCGACGTGCTCAACGACGTGTTCAAAGGCCCGACCCTGATTGCGTTCTCCAATGAACATCCGGGCGCTGCCGCTCGTATTTTCAAGGATTTCGCTAAGGGTCAGGACAAGTTCGAGATCAAGGCAGCTGCGTTCGAGGGTCAGTTCCTCGCAGCCACTCAGATCGACGTACTGGCAACTCTGCCGACTTACAACGAAGCGATTTCTCAGCTGATGAGCGTGATGCAAGGCGCTACCAGCAAGTTCGTTCGTACACTGGCAGCTGTTCGTGACCAGAAAGAAGCTGCAGCGGCCTAAGGCTGGCTGCGTCGTCTTTCAATCTTATTTGTTTAATTTGATGGCCGCGAAGGCTGTCCCCCAATACAGGAATTTAGAGTCATGGCTCTGACCAACGAAGACATCATCAACGCCGTTTCCGACATGTCCGTGATGCAGGTTGTTGAACTGATCAAGGCAATGGAAGAGAAGTTCGGTGTGACTGCCGCTGCTGCTGCCGGCCCGGCTGCTGCCGTTGCTGCTGTAGCTGAAGAGCAGACCGAGTTCAACGTCGTGCTGCTGGAAGCTGGCGAGAAGAAAGTAAACGTGATCAAGGCTGTTCGCGAACTGACCGGCCTGGGTCTGAAAGAAGCCAAGGCAGTGGTTGATGGCGCTCCTGGCGTTGTTAAAGAAGGCGTTTCGAAGGACGAAGCTGCAGCTGCAGTCAAAGTCCTGGAAGAAGCTGGCGCTAAAGTCGAGCTCAAGTAAGCGACGACCTTGCGTCTACAGCCTGAGCGATTCGCGTAAGGCTGATGGCTGGTGGCTTTTGCCACCGGCCTTTTTCCGTTGTCGGTCGGCTATTCGCTAGTCGGCCCTCAATGGGAACAACCCACCCTGTATAGCGGTGGCGCAAACTAAAGGGTTTGCAAGAGTTTCTGGCAGCTCCCGTCGGAGAGGCCAAATAAGCAGGTGACCAAGCTGGGGAACGCTGATGGCTTACTCATATACTGAGAAAAAACGTATCCGCAAGGACTTTAGCAAGTTGCCGGATGTCATGGATGTGCCTTATCTCCTGGCCATCCAGCTGGATTCGTATCGCGAATTCCTGCAGGCGGGAGCGACCAAGGACCAGTTTCGTGACATCGGCCTGCATGCGGCCTTCAAGTCCGTTTTCCCGATCATCAGCTACTCCGGCAATGCGGCTCTGGAGTATGTTGGTTATCGCTTGGGCGATCCGGCATTTGACGTAAAAGAGTGTGTGTTGCGCGGTGTCACATTCGCCGTGCCGTTGCGGGTAAAGGTGCGCTTGATCATTTTCGACAAAGAATCGTCGAACAAAGCGATCAAGGACATCAAAGAGCAAGAAGTTTACATGGGGGAAATCCCCCTGATGACCGAGAACGGTACCTTCGTCATCAACGGTACCGAGCGCGTCATCGTCTCCCAGCTGCATCGCTCCCCAGGCGTGTTCTTCGATCACGATCGTGGCAAGACCCACAGCTCGGGCAAGCTGCTGTATTCGGCGCGGGTCATTCCTTACCGCGGCTCCTGGCTGGACTTCGAGTTCGACCCGAAGGATGCCGTGTTCGTGCGTATCGACCGTCGCCGCAAGTTGCCGGCCTCGGTTCTGTTGCGCGCGTTGGGTTACAGCACTGAAGAGGTGCTCGACGCCTTCTATGCAACCAACGTATTCCATGTGAAGGGCGAAACCCTCAACCTGGAACTGGTGCCGCATCGTCTGCGTGGTGAAATCGCCGTTCTCGACATCAAGGACGAGAAGGGCAAGATCATCGTTGAGCAAGGCCGTCGGATTACCGCGCGCCATATCAACCAGCTGGACAAGGCCGGCACCAAAGAGCTGGAAGTGCCGATCGATTACCTGATCGGGCGCACCAGTGCCAAGGCTATTGTCCACCCGGCAACCGGCGAAATTATCGCCGAGTGCAATACCGAGTTGAACGTCGAGATCCTGGCCAAAGTGGTCAAGGCTCAGGTCGTGCGTATCGAAACGCTGTACACCAACGATATCGATTGCGGTCCGTTCATCTCCGATACCCTGAAGATCGACAGCACCACCAATCAGTTGGAAGCGCTGGTCGAGATCTACCGCATGATGCGTCCCGGCGAGCCGCCAACCAAGGACGCTGCCGAGACCCTGTTCAACAACCTGTTCTTCAGTCCTGAGCGTTACGACCTCTCTGCCGTAGGGCGGATGAAGTTCAACCGTCGTATCGGTCGCACCGAAATCGAAGGTTCGGGCGTGCTGTGCAAGGAAGACATCGTCGCGGTCCTCAAGACCCTGGTCGATATCCGTAACGGCAAGGGCATCGTCGACGACATCGACCACCTGGGTAACCGCCGTGTTCGCTGCGTAGGCGAAATGGCCGAGAACCAGTTCCGCGTTGGCCTTGTACGTGTCGAGCGCGCGGTCAAGGAACGCCTGTCGATGGCCGAAAGCGAAGGCCTGATGCCGCAGGATCTGATCAACGCCAAGCCGGTTGCGGCGGCGGTGAAAGAGTTCTTCGGTTCCAGCCAGCTTTCGCAGTTCATGGACCAGAACAACCCGCTTTCCGAGATCACCCACAAGCGCCGTGTTTCGGCTCTTGGCCCGGGCGGTCTGACCCGTGAGCGTGCCGGCTTCGAAGTCCGTGACGTACACCCGACCCATTACGGCCGTGTGTGCCCGATCGAAACGCCGGAAGGTCCGAACATCGGTCTGATCAACTCCCTGGCGGCCTATGCGCGCACCAACCAGTACGGCTTCCTCGAGAGCCCGTACCGCGTGGTGAACGACACCCTGGTGACCGACGAAATCGTCTTCCTGTCCGCCATCGAAGAGGCCGATCACGTGATCGCCCAGGCGTCGGCCTTGATGAACGAGAAGGGTCAGCTGATCGATGAGTTGGTGGCCGTGCGTCACCTCAACGAATTCACCGTCAAGGCACCTGAAGACGTCACCCTGATGGACGTCTCGCCGAAGCAGGTGGTTTCGGTTGCCGCTTCGCTGATTCCGTTCCTCGAGCACGACGACGCCAACCGCGCGTTGATGGGTTCGAACATGCAGCGTCAGGCGGTACCGACCCTGCGTTGCGACAAGCCGCTGGTCGGCACCGGGATGGAGCGCAACGTAGCGCGCGACTCCGGCGTTTGCGTGGTCGCCCGTCGCGGTGGGGTGATCGACTCGGTCGATGCCAGTCGTATCGTGGTTCGGGTTAACAATGACGAAGTTGAAACTGGTGAAGCCGGTGTCGACATCTATAACCTGACCAAGTACACCCGCTCCAACCAGAACACCTGCATCAACCAGCGTCCGCTGGTGAGCAAGGGTGATCAGGTCGAGCGCAGCGACATCCTGGCCGACGGTCCGTCCACCGATATGGGTGAACTGGCGCTGGGTCAGAACATGCGCGTCGCGTTCATGCCGTGGAACGGTTACAACTTCGAAGACTCCATCCTCCTGTCGGAGCGTGTGGTCCAGGAAGACCGTTTCACCACGATCCACATTCAGGAACTGACCTGTGTGGCGCGTGACACCAAGCTCGGGCCTGAGGAAATTACCTCTGACATCCCGAACGTCGGTGAGTCCGCACTGAACAAGCTGGATGAAGCCGGTATCGTTTATGTCGGTGCCGAAGTGGGCGCTGGCGACATCCTGGTCGGCAAGGTCACCCCGAAAGGCGAAACCCAGCTGACCCCGGAAGAAAAGCTGTTGCGTGCGATCTTCGGTGAGAAGGCGTCCGACGTTAAGGACACCTCCCTGCGCGTGCCGACCGGCACCAAAGGTACTGTTATCGACGTGCAGGTCTTCACTCGCGATGGTGTCGAGCGCGATGCTCGTGCCCTGTCGATCGAGAAGAGCCAGCTCGACGAGATCCGCAAGGACCTCAATGAAGAGTTCCGCATCGTTGAAGGCGCAACCTTCGAGCGTCTGCGTGAAGCTCTGCTCGGCAAGAAGGTCGAAGGCGGTGCTGGCCTGAAGAAGGGCGCGGAGATCACCGACGAGTTCCTCGACGGCCTCGAGCACGGTCAGTGGTTCAAGCTGCGCATGGCTGACGATGCGCTGAACGAGCAGTTGGAAAAGGCTCAGGCCTATATTTCCGACCGCCGTCAGCTGCTCGACGACAAGTTCGAAGACAAGAAGCGCAAGCTGCAGCAGGGCGATGACCTGGCGCCGGGCGTGCTGAAGATCGTCAAGGTCTACCTGGCAATCCGTCGCCGCATCCAGCCGGGCGACAAGATGGCCGGTCGCCACGGTAACAAGGGTGTGGTCTCGGTGATCATGCCGGTCGAAGACATGCCGCACGACGTCCACGGTACACCGGTCGACATCGTACTGAACCCGCTGGGCGTACCGTCACGGATGAACGTCGGGCAGATCCTCGAAACCCACCTGGGCCTCGCGGCCAAGGGCCTGGGTGAGAAGATCAACCGCATGCTCGAAGAGCAGCGCAAGGTCTCCGAGCTGCGCAAGTTCATGCAGCAGATCTACAACGAGATCGGCGGCCGTCAGGAAAATCTGGATGAACTGAGCGATCAGGAAATCCTCAACCTGGCGAAGAACCTGCGCGGCGGCGTACCGATGGCCACTCCGGTGTTCGACGGTGCCAAGGAAAGCGAAATCAAGGCCATGCTCAAGCTGGCGGATCTGCCAGAAAGCGGCCAGATGCGCCTGATCGACGGCCGTACTGGTAACCAGTTCGAGCGTCCGACCACCGTTGGCTACATGTACATGCTGAAACTGAACCACCTGGTGGACGACAAGATGCACGCGCGTTCCACGGGTTCCTACAGCCTGGTTACCCAGCAGCCGCTGGGTGGTAAGGCGCAGTTCGGTGGTCAGCGCTTCGGTGAGATGGAGGTCTGGGCACTGGAAGCCTACGGCGCCGCCTACACCCTGCAGGAAATGCTGACCGTTAAGTCGGATGACGTGAACGGCCGTACCAAGATGTACAAAAACATCGTGGACGGTGATCACCGTATGGAGCCGGGCATGCCCGAGTCCTTCAACGTACTGATCAAAGAGATCCGTTCGCTCGGTATCGACATCGATCTGGAAACCGAATAACACGTGACGCGAATCGAGAGCGGGGCTGCATTGCCCGCTCTCTGCTCCGCCAGGAGGAAAGGCCTTGAAAGACCTACTGAATTTGCTGAAAAACCAGGGTCAAGTCGAAGAGTTCGACGCCATCCGTATCGGATTGGCTTCGCCTGAGATGATCCGTTCGTGGTCGTTCGGTGAAGTTAAAAAGCCGGAAACCATCAACTACCGTACGTTCAAGCCTGAGCGTGACGGCCTGTTCTGCGCCAAGATCTTTGGCCCGGTAAAGGATTACGAGTGCCTGTGCGGTAAGTACAAGCGCTTGAAGCATCGCGGCGTGATCTGCGAGAAGTGCGGCGTTGAAGTGGCGCTGGCCAAGGTTCGTCGTGAGCGCATGGCGCACATCGAACTGGCTTCGCCGGTTGCCCACATCTGGTTCCTGAAGTCGCTGCCGAGCCGTATCGGTTTGCTGATGGACATGACCCTGCGTGATATCGAGCGCGTTCTCTATTTCGAGAGCTATGTCGTTATCGATCCAGGCATGACCACCCTTGAAAAAGGCCAGCTGCTGAACGACGAGCAGTACTTCGAAGCCCTCGAAGAGTTCGGCGATGACTTCGATGCCCGCATGGGTGCTGAAGCCGTTCGCGAACTGCTGCACGCGATCGACCTGGAGCACGAGATTGGCCGTCTGCGCGAAGAAATTCCGCAAACCAACTCGGAAACCAAGATCAAGAAGCTGTCCAAGCGTCTGAAGCTGATGGAAGCGTTCCTCGGCTCGGGCAACCTGCCTGAGTGGATGGTGTTGACCGTTCTGCCGGTTCTGCCGCCAGATCTGCGTCCGCTGGTTCCGCTCGACGGTGGCCGCTTCGCGACATCGGATCTCAACGATCTGTATCGCCGCGTAATCAACCGTAACAACCGCCTCAAGCGCCTGCTCGATCTGTCCGCGCCGGACATCATCGTGCGCAACGAAAAGCGCATGCTGCAGGAAGCGGTCGACGCCCTGCTCGACAACGGCCGTCGCGGTCGCGCCATCACTGGCTCGAACAAGCGTCCGCTGAAATCCTTGGCTGACATGATCAAGGGTAAGCAAGGTCGCTTCCGTCAGAACCTGCTCGGTAAGCGCGTGGACTACTCCGGTCGTTCGGTAATTACCGTGGGCCCGACTCTGCGTCTGCACCAGTGCGGTCTGCCGAAGAAGATGGCTCTCGAGCTGTTCAAGCCGTTCATTTTCGGCAAGCTGGAAATGCGTGGTCTCGCGACCACCATCAAGGCTGCGAAGAAGATGGTCGAGCGCGAGCTGCCTGAGGTTTGGGACGTTCTCGCTGAAGTGATTCGCGAACACCCTGTGCTGCTCAACCGTGCGCCAACCCTTCACCGTCTGGGCATCCAGGCGTTTGAACCGGTTCTGATCGAAGGTAAGGCGATTCAGCTGCACCCGCTGGTCTGCGCCGCATACAACGCCGACTTCGACGGCGACCAGATGGCCGTGCACGTGCCGCTGACGCTGGAAGCCCAGCTGGAAGCGCGGGCGCTGATGATGTCGACTAACAACATCCTCTCGCCGGCCAACGGTGAGCCAATCATCGTTCCTTCGCAGGACGTGGTACTGGGTCTGTATTACATGACCCGCGAAGCGATCAACGCCAAGGGCGAAGGCCGCGTATTCGCTGACCTGCAGGAAGTCGACCGGGTGTTCCGTGCCGGCGAAGCCTCGCTGCATGCCAAGGTCAAGGTGCGCATCAACGAGGTCATCCGTGACCGCGACGGCACCATCACCAAGAACACCCGCATCGTCGACACCACTGTCGGCCGCGCGCTGTTGTTCCAAGTGGTTCCGGATGGCCTGTCGTATGACGTGGTCAACCAGTCGATGAAGAAGAAGGCGATCTCCAAGCTGATCAACCAGTGCTACCGCACGGTCGGCCTGAAAGACACCGTGATCTTCGCCGACCAGCTGATGTACACCGGTTTCGCCTACTCGACCATCTCCGGTGTGTCGATCGGCGTGAACGACTTCGTCATCCCGGATGAGAAGGCGCGGATCATCGACGCCGCCACCGAGGAAGTGAAGGAGATCGAATCGCAGTACGCCTCCGGCCTGGTAACCCAGGGCGAGAAGTACAACAAGGTGATCGACCTCTGGTCCAAGGCCAACGACGAAGTGTCCAAGGCGATGATGGCCAACCTCTCGAAAGAGAAGGTCATCGACCGTCATGGCAATGAAGTCGAGCAGGAGTCCTTCAACTCCATGTACATGATGGCCGACTCCGGTGCGCGGGGTTCTGCTGCGCAGATCCGCCAGCTCGCCGGTATGCGCGGTCTGATGGCCAAGCCGGACGGCTCGATCATCGAGACGCCGATCACCGCGAACTTCCGCGAAGGTCTCAGCGTTCTGCAGTACTTCATCTCCACTCACGGTGCACGTAAGGGTCTTGCGGATACCGCGTTGAAGACCGCGAACTCTGGTTACCTGACTCGTCGCCTGGTCGACGTGGCTCAGGATCTGGTGGTGACCGCGATCGATTGCGGCACCGAGCACGGTCTGCTGATGACGCCGCACATCGAAGGCGGTGATGTGGTCGAGCCGCTGGGTGAGCGCGTACTGGGTCGAGTCATCGCCCGTGACGTGTTCAAGCCTGGCAGCGACGAACTCCTGGTGCCGGGTGGCACTCTGGTCGACGAGCAGTGGGTCGAATTCATCGAGCTGAACAGCATCGACGAAGTGATCGTGCGTTCGCCGATCACCTGCGAAACCCGCTACGGCATCTGCGCCAAGTGCTACGGTCGCGACCTTGCTCGTGGTCACCAGATCAACATCGGTGAAGCGGTCGGCGTTATCGCTGCCCAGTCGATCGGTGAACCGGGTACCCAGCTGACCATGCGTACCTTCCACATTGGTGGTGCGGCCAGCCGGACTTCCGCTGCCGATAGCGTGCAAGTGAAGAATGGCGGTGCGGTTCGTCTGCACAACCTCAAGCACGTCGAGCGTCTGGACGGCAACCTGGTTGCGGTATCGCGTTCCGGTGAGTTGGCAATTGCCGACGAATTCGGTCGTGAGCGTGAGCGTTACAAGCTGCCTTACGGTGCCGTTATCTCCGTGAAGGAAGGCGACAAGGTCGATGCTGGCGCAATCGTCGCCAAGTGGGACCCGCACACCCACCCGATCGTGACCGAAATGAAAGGTACCGTGACCTACGTGGGCATGGAAGAAGGCATCACCATCAAGCGTCAGACCGACGAATTGACCGGTCTGACCAACATCGAAGTCCTCGATCCGAAGGATCGTCCGGCTGCCGGCAAGGATATCCGTCCGGCGGTGAAGATGGTTGGCGAAGATGGCAAGGATCTGCTGCTGCCGGGTACCGACGTGCCGGCGCAGTACTTCCTGCCGGCCAACGCCCTGGTAGGTGTGGCCAACGGTGTTCAGGTCGGTGTGGGTGATGTTATCGCCCGTATCCCCCAGGAAACCTCGAAGACTCGCGACATCACCGGTGGTCTGCCGCGCGTTGCCGACCTGTTCGAAGCCCGTCGCCCGAAAGAGGCCTCGATCCTGGCTGAAATCAGCGGCACCATCGCCTTCGGTAAGGAAACCAAGGGCAAGCGTCGCCTGGTCATCACGCCGACCGATGGCAGCGATCCGTACGAAGAGCTGATTCCGAAGTGGCGTCACCTGAACGTGTTCGAAGGTGAGCAGGTCAACAAGGGTGAGGTCATCTCCGACGGCCCGAGCGATCCGCATGACATCCTGCGCTTGCTCGGCGTCAGCGCCCTGGCCAAGTACATCGTCAACGAGATTCAGGACGTTTACCGCCTGCAGGGTGTGAAGATCAACGATAAGCACATCGAGACCATCCTGCGCCAGATGCTGCGCAAGGTCGAAGTGGCCGAGTCGGGTGACTCCACCTTCATCAAGGGTGATCAGATGGAGCTGACCGCGGTACTGGGCGAGAACGAGCGTCTGGCCGCAGACGACAAGTTCGTCGCCAAGTACACCCGTGTGCTGCTGGGTATCACCAAGGCATCGTTGTCCACCGAGTCGTTCATTTCGGCGGCATCGTTCCAGGAAACCACTCGGGTGCTCACCGAGGCGGCGGTTACCGGCAAGCGCGACTTCCTGCGCGGTCTGAAAGAGAACGTGGTAGTGGGTCGTCTGATCCCTGCTGGTACCGGTCTGGCCTATCACGCCGAGCGCAAGCGCAAGCGTGACGCCGACAAGCCGCTACGCGTCAGCGCCAGTGAAGTGGAAGCCGCACTGACCGAAGCGCTGAACTCCAGCGGTAATTGAGTGCGCAGCCCTGTTGCCTTGGCGATGGGGCGGCAGCTTGACGGGGGGCGCGAGTCTCATTAGACTCATGCACCCCTAAATTTGGCAGGGCATGTGCCCTGCCAAATTGCTTTTGTTGAAAATAAATAGCGTCGAAAGACAACAGTGGAGCTAGTAGATGGCAACTATCAACCAGCTGGTACGTCAGCCGCGCAAGCGTATCGTCGAGAAATCCGACGTGCCTGCGCTGCAGAACTGCCCGCAACGTCGTGGCGTATGCACTCGCGTGTATACCACTACGCCGAAAAAACCGAACTCGGCACTGCGTAAAGTTTGCCGGGTGCGCCTGACCAACGGTTTCGAGGTTTCCTCGTATATCGGTGGTGAAGGCCACAACCTGCAAGAGCACAGCGTGGTACTGATCCGTGGCGGTCGCGTAAAAGACTTGCCAGGTGTGCGTTATCACACCGTGCGCGGTTCCTTGGATACTTCCGGCGTTAAAGGTCGTAACCAGGGTCGTTCGAAGTACGGTACCAAGCGTCCGAAGTAATGGCTGCTTGAGCTGAATTGCAATTTTCTATTTTCTGAGTCGATAAGAGTAAGGTCGGGCGCCATCTTTATGAGGCAGTCCCGGGCTAACCTGAAGACCGTTTGAGGGCTTATCAAATGCCAAGACGTCGTGTAGCAGCCAAGCGCGAAGTGCTTGACGATCCAAAATACGGTAGCCAAATCCTGGCCAAGTTCATGAACCACGTGATGGAAAGCGGCAAGAAAGCCGTTGCCGAGCGTATCGTTTATGGCGCCCTGGACAAGGTCAAAGAGCGTAAGAACAGCGATCCCCTGGAAATCTTCGAGAAAGCTCTCGACGCCATCGCTCCGCTGGTCGAAGTGAAGTCGCGCCGTGTAGGCGGTGCTACTTACCAGGTTCCGGTCGAAGTTCGTCCGTCCCGTCGTAATGCTCTTGCCATGCGTTGGCTGGTAGATTTCGCCCGCAAGCGTGGCGAGAAGTCCATGGCTCTGCGCTTGGCTGGCGAGCTGATGGATGCCGCTGAAGGCAAGGGTGCTGCAGTTAAGAAGCGTGAAGACGTGCACCGCATGGCTGAAGCCAACAAGGCCTTCTCGCACTACCGCTTCTAATTTTTGCGCTTCTAAATTTGCGAGGGCTTTATGGCTCGTACTACACCGATTAACCGCTACCGTAACATTGGTATTGTCGCGCACGTTGATGCCGGCAAGACCACGACCACGGAGCGGGTATTGTTCTACACGGGCGTCAACCACAAGATGGGCGAGGTGCATGATGGCGCCGCGACCATGGACTGGATGGCGCAGGAGCAGGAGCGTGGTATCACTATCACCTCCGCTGCTACTACTGCTTTCTGGGAAGGTTCTGCCAAGCAGTTCCCTCGGCACCGCTTCAATATCATCGATACCCCCGGGCACGTTGACTTCACCATCGAAGTAGAGCGCTCGCTGCGCGTGCTCGACGGTGCTGTCGTGGTGTTCTGCGGTACCTCGGGTGTTGAGCCTCAGTCGGAAACCGTATGGCGTCAGGCCAACAAGTACGGCGTTCCGCGTCTTGTTTACGTCAACAAGATGGACCGTGCGGGTGCCAACTTCCTGCGCGTGATCGGCCAGATCAAGCAGCGTCTGGGTCACACTCCGGTGCCGATCCAGTTGGCTATTGGTTCCGAAGACAACTTCCAGGGTCAGATCGATCTGATCAACATGGAAGCGGTTTACTGGGACGATGCCGACAAGGGTCTGGTTGCTCGTCGTGAAGCCATTCCGGCAGAACTGCAGGAATTGGCTGAAGAGTGGCGCAGCAATATGGTTGAGGCTGCGGCCGAAGCCACCGAAGAGTTTATGAACAAGTACCTCGAGGGTGAGGAGCTGAGCATAGCCGAGATCAAGGCGGGTCTGCGTCAGCGCACCATCGCTGGTGAGATCGTTCTGGCTGTCTGTGGCTCTTCGTTCAAGAACAAGGGTGTACCCCTGGTTCTCGACGCCGTTATCGATTACCTGCCTGCTCCGGTTGATATTCCGGCGATCAAGGGTTCGGACATTGACGACGAAACCATCGAGATGGAGCGTCATGCGGATGATAACGATCCGTTCTCTGCTCTGGCGTTCAAGATTGCCACCGACCCGTTCGTGGGTACTCTGACGTTTGCGCGCGTTTATTCGGGCGTACTGAGCTCCGGTGACGGCGTTCTGAACTCGGTTAAAGGCAAGAAAGAGCGCGTTGGTCGTATGGTGCAGATGCACGCCAACACCCGCGAAGAGATCAAAGAGTGCCGCGCTGGCGACATCGCAGCTCTGATCGGCATGAAGGACGTCACCACCGGTGACACCCTGTGCTCGCTCGAGAAGCCGATCATTCTGGTGCGTATGGACTTTCCGGAGCCGGTTATTTCGGTTGCCGTTGAGCCGAAGACCAAGGATGACCAGGAAAAAATGGGTATCGCTCTGGGCAAGCTCGCCCAGGAAGACCCGTCTTTCCGTGTCAAGACTGATGAAGAGACTGGTCAGACGATCATCTCCGGCATGGGCGAGTTGCACCTGGACATCCTGGTCGACCGTATGCGCCGCGAGTTCAACGTCGAGGCCAACATCGGTAAACCACAGGTTTCTTACCGTGAGAAGATCACCAAGACCTGTGAGATCGAAGGCAAGTTCGTGCGTCAGTCCGGTGGTCGTGGTCAGTTCGGTCACTGCTGGGTGCGTTTCTCTCCTGCCGATGAAGGTCAGGAAGGCTTGCAGTTCGTCAATGAAGTGGTTGGTGGTGTGATTCCGAAGGAATACATTCCGGCCATTCAGAAGGGCATTGAAGAGCAGATGAAGAACGGCGTCGTTGCCGGTTATCCGCTCATCGGCCTGAAGGCTACAGTGTTTGATGGTTCTTACCACGACGTCGACTCTAACGAGATGGCGTTCAAGGTGGCGGCATCCATGGCGACCAAGCAGCTGTCCCAGAAGGGCGGTGCTGTAGTGCTTGAGCCGATCATGAAGGTAGAAGTGGTAACACCTGAAGACTACATGGGTGACGTGATGGGTGACCTGAATCGTCGTCGTGGTCTGATCCAGGGTATGGAAGATACGGTTTCCGGCAAGGTAATCCGCGCTGAAGTTCCGTTGGGCGAGATGTTCGGTTATGCGACCGACGTTCGCTCCATGTCCCAGGGTCGCGCGAGCTACTCCATGGAATTCTCCAAATACTCCGAGGCTCCGTCGAATATCGTCGAAGCTATCGTTAAAAGACAAGGCTGATTCAGCCCTTTAGGCAAGAGGTTCACTGTCGTGGCTAAAGAAAAATTCGAACGTAACAAACCGCACGTCAACGTTGGCACTATCGGTCACGTCGACCATGGTAAAACCACCCTGACTGCTGCGTTGACCAAGGTGTGTGCCGAGGCTTTCGGTGGCGCCATTCGTGATTTCGCACAGATTGACAGCGCTCCGGAAGAAAAAGCTCGTGGTATCACGATCAATACTTCCCACGTTGAGTACGATTCCAACATCCGTCACTACGCTCACGTAGATTGCCCGGGCCACGCTGACTATGTGAAAAACATGATCACTGGTGCTGCGCAGATGGATGGCGCGATTCTGGTTTGCTCCGCTGCTGACGGCCCTATGCCGCAGACTCGCGAGCACATCCTGCTGTCCCGTCAGGTAGGTGTTCCTTACATCGTGGTCTTCCTGAACAAGGCTGACATGGTGGATGACGCCGAGCTGCTGGAACTGGTTGAGATGGAAGTTCGTGACCTGCTGTCGACTTACGACTTTCCGGGCGACGACACTCCGATCATCATCGGTTCCGCGTTGATGGCTCTGAATGGCCAGGACGACAACGAGATGGGCACCACTGCCGTGCGCAAGCTGGTCGAGACTCTGGATACCTATATTCCGGATCCGGTGCGCGTTATCGACAAGCCGTTCCTGATGCCGGTTGAGGATGTGTTCTCGATCTCCGGTCGCGGCACCGTTGTGACTGGTCGTATCGAGCGCGGCATCATCAAGATCCAGGAAGAAGTCGAGATCGTGGGCCTGCGTCCTACCGTCAAAACCATCTGTACTGGTGTTGAGATGTTCCGCAAGCTGCTCGACGAAGGTCGTGCTGGCGAGAACTGCGGTATCCTGCTGCGTGGCACCAAGCGTGACGACGTCGAGCGTGGTCAGGTTCTGGCCAAGCCAGGTAGCGTCAAGCCGCACACCAAGTTCGAAGCAGAAGTCTACGTGCTGAGCAAAGAAGAAGGTGGTCGTCACACCCCGTTCTTCAAAGGCTACCGTCCGCAGTTCTACTTCCGCACTACCGACGTGACTGGTAACTGCGAGCTGCCGGAAGGCGTTGAAATGGTAATGCCGGGCGACAACGTGAAAATGGTTGTTACCCTGATCAAGTCGATCGCCATGGAAGACGGTCTGCGTTTCGCGATTCGCGAAGGCGGCCGTACCGTTGGTGCCGGCGTGGTTGCCAAGATCGTCGAGTAATCGATTGATCTGAAAAGGGCCCTCGCTTGCGGGGGCTTTTTTATTGGGTTGACACTCGTTGGGGCCGTCTATAGAATTGCGCCTCCTTTTAGCGGGTGTACTGCGCCCGCTGGGAATAGCAGCTTGGAATCTGAGGTCAAAATGCAAAACCAACAAATCCGTATTCGGTTGAAGGCTTTTGACCATCGCCTGATCGATCAATCAACCCAGGAAATCGTGGAAACCGCGAAACGTACTGGTGCTCAGGTGCGTGGTCCGATTCCTCTGCCTACCCGCAAAGAGCGGTTTACCGTTCTGACTTCACCGCACGTCAACAAAGACGCGCGTGATCAGTTCGAAATCCGCACTCATAAGCGCGTTCTGGACATTGTCCAGCCGACGGATAAAACCGTTGATGCGTTGATGAAGCTTGATCTTGCGGCTGGCGTGGAAGTGCAGATCAGCCTCGGCTAAAACCTTGGGGTTTTAGTCGTGTAACGCTCTGAAATGGGCGGCCATAGCGGGTGAAAGCCCCGTACACTCATGAGGTTACAACATGACTATTGGTGTAGTCGGTCGTAAGTGCGGTATGACCCGTATTTTCACCGAAGAAGGTGTCTCCATTCCGGTTACGGTCATTGAGATCGAGCCGAATCGCGTCACTCAGTTTAAAACCGAAGAATCCGATGGCTATCGTGCAGTGCAAGTCACTGTCGGTGAGCGTCGTGCTTCCCGTGTCAGCAAGGCGCAAGCCGGTCATTTCGCCAAGGCGAATGTCGCGGCAGGTCGTGGTGTTTGGGAGTTCCGCCTTGAAGAAGGCGACTACCAGGCTGGCGATCTGATCAACGCTGAAATTTTCCAAGCTGGTCAACTGGTGGATGTCACTGGTCAGTCCAAGGGTAAAGGCTTTGCCGGTACCATCAAGCGTTGGAACTTCCGCGGCCAAGACAACACTCACGGTAACTCCGTGTCCCACCGTGTTCCGGGTTCCATTGGCCAGTGCCAGACTCCGGGTCGCGTCTTCAAGGGCAAGAAAATGTCCGGTCACATGGGTGCTGAGCGCGTGACTGTGCAGTCCCTGGAAGTAGTGCGCGTCGACGCTGAACGCAACCTGCTGTTGGTCAAGGGTGCCGTTCCTGGCGCAACTGGCGGCAACCTGGTTGTTCGTCCGGCAGCCAAGGCTCGCGGTTAAGGGGAAGCTGACATGCAATTAAATGTAAATGGCGCTCAAGCGATCGAAGTGTCCGAAGCGACCTTCGGTGGCGATTACAACGAGACCCTGGTTCACCAAGCAGTCGTGGCCTACATGGCTGGCGGCCGTCAGGGCAGCAAGCAGCAGAAAACCCGTTCCGACGTTTCCGGTGGCGGTAAGCGCCCATGGCGTCAGAAGGGCACCGGTCGTGCTCGTGCCGGTACCACTCGTGGTCCGATCTGGCGTGGCGGTGGTGTGACTTTTGCGGCCCGTCCGCAGAATCACGACCAGAAGCTGAACAAGAAAATGTATCGCGCTGCATTGCGTTCGATTCTTGCCGAGCTGGTGCGCACCGATCGTTTGGTCGTGGTTGAAGACTTCAGCGTTGAAGCGCCGAAGACCAAAGACCTGCTGAACAAATTGAATGGCATGGGTCTGACCGATGTACTGATCGTGTCCGATGCTATTGACGAAAATCTGTACCTGGCTGCCCGCAACCTGCCGCATGTCGATGTTCGTGACGTGCAGGGTTCCGATCCGGTCAGTCTGATCGCGTACGAAAAGGTGCTGGTCACCGTTTCTGCCGTGAAGAAATTCGAGGAGCTGCTGGGATGAACCAGGAACGCGTATTTAAAGTGCTGCTTGGCCCGCACGTCTCCGAGAAGGCCACACTTCTGGCTGATAAGAAAAGCCAGTTCGTTTTCAAGGTTGCAACCGATGCAACCAAGCTGGAAATCAAGAAGGCCGTCGAAAGCCTGTTCAACGTGAATGTTGCTGCTGTTAATACCGTGAATGTTCTCGGTAAGAGCAAGCGCACCGCTCGCGGTCTGGGCAAGCGTAACGACTGGAAGAAGGCAGTTATCTCCCTTCAGCCGGGCCAAGATCTCGATTTCGCCAGCAGTGCTGAGTAAGGAAGGGGTGCATCATGGCAATCGTTAAATGCAAACCGACTTCCGCTGGCCGCCGTTTTGTGGTCAAGGTGGTCAATCAGGAGCTGCATAAAGGCGCTCCTTACGCTCCGCTGCTCGAGAAGAAGTCGAAGACTGGCGGTCGTAACAACAATGGTCGGATCACTACCCGTCATATCGGTGGTGGCCACAAGCAGCATTACCGTCTGGTCGATTTCCGTCGCAACGACAAAGATGGCATTCCAGCCACTGTCGAGCGTATCGAATACGATCCGAACCGTACCGCACACATCGCGTTGCTGATGTATGCAGACGGCGAGCGTCGCTACATCATCGCCCCTAAGGGCGTGAGTGCTGGCGATCAGCTGGTAGCTGGCATCATGGCTCCGATCAAGCCGGGCAACAGTCTGCAACTGCGCAACATCCCAGTTGGTAGCACTGTTCACGGTATCGAATTGAAGCCGGGCAAGGGTGCCCAGATCGCTCGTTCCGCTGGTGCTTCGGCTCAGCTGATCGCTCGTGAAGGCGTCTACGTGACCTTGCGGTTGCGTTCCGGTGAAATGCGTAAAGTGCTGGCCGAGTGCCGTGCGACCCTGGGCGAAGTCTCGAACTCCGAGCACAGCCTGCGTTCGCTGGGTAAAGCCGGTGCCAAACGCTGGCGTGGCGTTCGCCCAACCGTTCGTGGTGTTGCCATGAACCCGGTTGACCACCCACACGGTGGTGGTGAAGGTCGTACCTCTGGTGGTCGTCATCCGGTGTCTCCATGGGGCTTCCCGACTAAGGGCGCGAAGACTCGTGGTAACAAACGCACCGATAAAATGATCGTCCGTCGTCGCAAGTAAATAGAGGGATACGACAGTGCCACGTTCTCTGAAAAAAGGTCCTTTTATCGATCTTCACCTACTGAAGAAGATCGAAGTGGCGGTGGAAAAGAACGATCGCAAGCCGGTGAAAACCTGGTCGCGCCGTTCCATGATCCTGCCGCAAATGGTCGGTCTGACCATTGCTGTGCATAACGGTCGTCAACATGTTCCCGTTCTGGTGAACGAAGACATGGTCGGCCACAAACTGGGCGAATTTGCCGGCACTCGTACCTATCGTGGGCACGTGGCTGACAAGAAAGCCAAGCGTTAAGGGGTTAGGAAATGGAAGTAGCCGCTAAGTTGTCGGGCGCTCGAATCTCCGCCCAGAAAGCCCGCTTGGTCGCCGACCAGATCCGCGGGAAGAAGGTGGGCGAAGCGCTCAATCTGTTGGCTTTTAGCAGCAAGAAAGCCGCCGATATCATCAAGAAAGTGCTGGAGTCGGCTGTAGCCAACGCCGAGCATAACGAAGGCGCAGATGTTGATGACCTCAAGGTCAGCACCGTTTTCGTCAACGAAGGGCGTTCGCTGAAGCGAATCATGCCGCGTGCCAAAGGCCGCGCTGATCGCATCGTCAAGCGGTCTTGCCATATCACTGTCAAGGTTGCGGACAAGTAACGGAGTCGATCAGATGGGTCAGAAAGTACATCCCATTGGCATTCGCCTGGGAATCGTCAAGGAGCACACCTCCGTCTGGTACGCAGACGGTCGGACTTATGCGGACTATTTGTTCGCTGATCTGAAGGTGCGCGAATACCTCCAAGACAAACTAAAAAGCGCGTCCGTAAGCCGTATCGATATCCATCGTCCGGCTCAGACTGCACGCATCACCATCCACACCGCCCGTCCCGGTATCGTGATCGGCAAGAAAGGTGAAGATGTTGAGAAGCTGCGTCAGGACCTGACCAAGCAAATGGGTGTGCCTGTGCACATCAATATCGAAGAAATCCGCAAGCCGGAGCTCGACGGTATGCTGGTTGCGCAGAGCGTAGCTCAGCAGCTGGAGCGTCGTGTGATGTTCCGTCGCGCTATGAAACGCGCTGTACAGAACGCCATGCGCATTGGTGCCAAGGGCATCAAAATCCAAGTGAGCGGTCGTCTCGGTGGTGCTGAAATTGCCCGTACCGAATGGTATCGCGAAGGTCGTGTGCCGTTGCACACCCTGCGTGCCGATATCGACTATGCCACGTACGAAGCGCACACCACTTATGGTGTGATCGGTGTCAAGGTTTGGATCTTCAAAGGCGAAGTAATTGGTGGTCGCCAGGAAGAACTGAAACCGCAGGCACCTGCGCCTCGTAAAAAAGCTGCTAAGTAAGGGGTACGCCAAATGTTGCAACCAAAGCGTACGAAGTTCCGTAAGCAGATGACCGGCCACAACCGTGGCCTGGCTCAGCGCGGTAGCAAAGTCAGCTTCGGCGAGTTCGCCCTGAAGTCTGTTGCCCGCGGTCGTCTCACCGCCCGTCAGATCGAGTCCGCTCGTCGTGCTCTGACTCGTCACGTTAAGCGTGGCGGGAAAATCTGGATTCGCGTGTTCCCTGACAAGCCTGTTACCAAGAAGCCTCTCGAAGTGCGGATGGGTAAAGGGAAGGGTAGCGTCGAGTATTGGGTAGCCCAGATTCAGCCAGGCAGAGTCCTGTATGAAATCGAAGGCGTTTCCGAAGAGTTGGCGCGTGAGGCTTTCGCCCTGGCGGCTGCAAAGCTGCCGCTCGCCACCACTTTTGTTAAGCGGACGGTGATGTGATGAAGGCGAATGAACTTCGTGAAAAATCAGCACAGCAGCTGAACGAGCAACTGCTCGGCCTGCTGCGCGACCAGTTCAATCTGCGTATGCAGAAAGCAACTGGCCAGTTGGGGCAGTCTCACCTGCTCTCGCAAGTTAAGCGCGATATCGCTCGTGTGAAGACTGTGCTCAATCAGCAGGCAGGTAAGTGATCATGGCTGAAGCCGAAAAAACAGTCCGTACGCTGACCGGCCGTGTCGTCAGCGACAAGATGGACAAGACCATCACCGTATTGATCGAACGTCGCGTCAAGCACCCGATCTACGGTAAATATGTCAAGCGTTCGACCAAGCTGCACGCGCACGACGAAAGCAATCAGTGCCATATCGGCGACAAGGTTTCCATTCGTGAAACCCGTCCCGTAGCCAAGACCAAGTCTTGGGCGCTGGTTGAAGTCATCGAACGCGCAGTGGAAGTCTAAGGACTAGGGGTCGGAGAAATATATGATTCAGACTCAATCCATGCTCGACGTCGCTGACAACAGCGGTGCTCGTCGCGTTATGTGCATCAAGGTGCTGGGTGGTTCGCATCGCCGCTATGCCGGCATCGGCGACATCATCAAAGTGACCGTCAAGGAAGCAATTCCGCGCGGTAAAGTGAAGAAGGGTCAAGTGATGACTGCTGTCGTAGTCCGCACTCGTCACGGCGTTCGTCGCCCTGATGGCTCGATCATTCGCTTCGATGGCAACGCTGCTGTTCTGCTGAACAACAAGCAAGAGCCGATCGGCACCCGTATTTTTGGGCCAGTGACTCGTGAACTTCGCTCTGAGAAGTTCATGAAGATCGTCTCGCTCGCCCCTGAAGTGCTCTAAGGAGATCCGACATGCAAAAGATTCGTCGTGACGACGAGATCATCGTGATCGCCGGTAAAGACAAAGGTAAGCGTGGCAAGGTGCTCAAGGTTCTCGCTGACGACCGACTGGTCGTTGGTGGGATCAACCTGGTGAAGCGCCATACCAAGCCGAACCCGATGTCGGGCGTTCAGGGCGGTATCATCGAAAAAGAAGCGCCTCTGCACGCTTCCAACGTGGCCATCTTCAACGGTGAAACCAACAAGGCTGACCGTGTTGGTTTCAAAGTTGAAGAAGGTAAAAAAATTCGTGTCTTCAAGTCGACCCAAAAAGCGGTTGATGCTTGAACACTGCTAGGTAGAAGACCATGGCACGACTAAAAGAGATTTACCGGAAAGAAATCGCGCCGAAGCTTAAGGAAGAACTTAAGCTCGCGAACGTGATGGAAGTTCCGCGCATCACCAAGATCACCCTGAACATGGGCTTGGGCGAAGCGATCGGTGACAAGAAAATCATCGAGCACGCCGTAGCCGACCTGGAAAAGATCACCGGTCAGAAAGTCGTAGTGACTCACGCCCGTAAGTCGATTGCAGGTTTCAAGCTGCGTGAAGGTTGGCCGATTGGCGTCAAGGTAACCCTGCGCCGCGATCGCATGTACGAGTTCCTGGATCGTCTGCTGTCTATCTCCCTGCCGCGCGTGCGTGACTTCCGCGGCCTGAATGCCAAGTCCTTCGATGGTCGTGGCAACTACAGCATGGGCGTTAAAGAGCAGATCATCTTCCCGGAAATCGACTACGACAAGATCGATGCCCTGCGTGGTCTGGACATTACCCTGACTACCACTGCGCGTACGGATGATGAGGGGCGTGCTTTGCTGCGGGCCTTCAAATTCCCGTTCCGCACCTGATTGGAGTTGGACCATGGCTAAAATGAGCATGAAAAACCGTGAGCTGAAGCGTCAGCAAACGGTAGCCAAGTACGCGAAGAAGCGTGCCGCGCTGAAAGCTACCATCGCCGATCTGGACGCGAGTCCGGAAGCGCGTTGGGAAGCTCAGGTGGCGCTGCAGAAGCAGCCGCGTGATGCCAGCGCTTCGCGTCTGCGCAATCGCTGCCGCATTACCGGTCGTCCGCACGGCGTGTATCGCAAGTTCGGTCTGTCGCGTATCAAGCTGCGTGAAGCTGCAATGCGTGGTGATGTGCCAGGTCTGGTGAAAGCCAGCTGGTAAAAACGAAGCCGGCCTAGTGCCGGCTTTGTCTTATCTGTGAATCAGGCCCCTTTGGGGCTTGATTCATTTTTGATCAGTCTCTAGAATGCTCGGCTCGCCTGAGCGTGGGTTCAATTGCCCAGAGTTCTCAGCGACTGTAGCCGCAAGGCTAATTCTTTTTGTATCAGGAGCGTCTAGCCCATGAGTATGCAGGACCCGTTAGCGGACATGCTAACTCGTATCCGTAATGCCCAGATGGCTGAAAAGTCCGTCGTAAGCATGCCGTCTTCCACGTTGAAGGTGGCTGTAGCCAAAGTTTTGAAAGACGAAGGTTATATTGCGGGTTATCAGATCAGCGGTGAAGTCAAGCCGCAGCTGTCCATCGAGCTGAAATACTTCGAAGGCCGTCCGGTTATCGAAGAAGTGAAGCGCGTAAGCCGTCCAGGCCTTCGCCAGTACAAGTCCGTTGAAGATCTGCCGAAAGTTCGTGGCGGTCTCGGCGTTTCCATCGTCTCCACCAACAAAGGTGTGATGACGGACCGCGCGGCGCGCGCTGCCGGTGTCGGCGGCGAAGTGCTTTGTACAGTGTTCTAAGGGGGGATAAGCATGTCACGCGTCGCTAAGAACCCCGTCACGTTGCCCGCTGGTGTAGAGATCAGTCTCGCCGGTCAGCAGCTTTCGGTTAAGGGTGCCAAGGGTGCTCTAGAGCTGAATATTCATTCGTCCGTTGAAGTGGTCCAGGAATCCGGTGAGCTGCGTTTTGCTGCTCGCAACGGAGACCAGCAGACCCGTGCAATGGCCGGTACCACTCGTGCATTGGTCAACAACATGGTGATCGGCGTCAGCACTGGCTTCGAGCGCAAGCTCCAGCTGGTAGGTGTTGGTTACAAGGCGCAAGCCAAAGGTCAGGTCTTGTCTCTGGCTCTGGGCTTCTCCCACCCGATCGACTACGAGCTGCCGGAAGGCGTTGTTGCTGAAACCCCTAGCCAGACCGAAATCCTGATCAAGGGCGTCGATAAACAACTGGTTGGTCAGGTTGCTGCGGAAATCCGTGATTTCCGTCGCCCTGAACCTTATAAGGGCAAAGGTGTTCGTTACGCTGACGAAGTCGTCCGTCGTAAAGAAGCCAAGAAGAAGTAGGGCCTAGCAAATGACCGACAAAAAAGTTACTCGACTGCGTCGCGCTCGCAAAGCACGCCTGAAAATGCACGAGCTCGAAGCCGTGCGTCTCTGCGTGTATCGCTCTTCGCAGCATATCTATGCCCAGGTCATTTCGGCCGACGGCAGCAAGGTTCTGGCCAGCGCCTCTACCTTGGACAAAGCATTGCGTGATGGCGCCACTGGCAACGTCGACGCGGCCAAGAAAGTTGGCGAACTGGTTGCCGAGCGTGCGAAAGCCGCTGGTGTGACCCAGGTTGCATTCGACCGTTCTGGCTTCAAGTACCACGGCCGCGTCAAGGCGCTGGCTGATGCTGCTCGTGAAGGCGGGCTGGAGTTCTAAGTTATGGCAAATAACGACCAAAAGCGCGACGAAGGCTATATCGAGAAGCTGGTACAGGTTAACCGCGTAGCCAAAACCGTAAAGGGTGGCCGTATCTTCACTTTCACTGCGTTGACCGTAGTGGGTGATGGTAAGGGTCGCGTCGGTTTCGGCCGTGGCAAGTCCCGTGAAGTGCCAGCGGCCATCCAGAAAGCGATGGAAGCTGCTCGTCGCAACATGATCCAGGTGGACCTGAACGGCACCACTCTGCAGTACGCGATGAAGTCTGCCCATGGCGCCTCCAAGGTGTACATGCAGCCTGCTTCTGAAGGTACCGGTATCATCGCCGGCGGCGCCATGCGTGCCGTGCTGGAAGTGGCTGGTGTGCAGAACGTTCTGGCCAAGTGCTACGGCTCGACTAACCAGGTGAACGTGGTGCATGCCACTTTCAAGGGTTTGAAAGCTATGCAGTCGCCTGATTCCGTTGCGGCCAAGCGTGGCAAGAGCGTCGAGGAGATTCTCTAATCATGGCTAATACCGTCAAAGTCACGCTGATCAAGAGCGTGAGCGGCCGTCTGGCTAATCATAAAGCCTGCGTCAAGGGTCTCGGCCTGCGTCGCATCAATCACACCGTCGAGGTTCTGGATACTCCGGAAAATCGCGGCATGATTAACAAGGCTTACTACCTTCTCCGTGTGGAGGGTTAATACATGTACCTGAACGATTTGAGTCCTGCGCCGGGTTCCCGCCGCGAGAAGCACCGTCCGGGCCGTGGTATCGGTAGTGGTTTGGGCAAGACCGGTGGCCGTGGCCACAAGGGTCAATCCTCCCGCTCCGGTGGCACCATTGCTCCGGGTTTCGAAGGCGGCCAGCAGCCTCTGCACCGTCGTTTGCCCAAGTTCGGTTTCGTGTCTTTGAAGGCTATGGATCGCGCAGAAGTGCGTACCTCCGAGCTGAACAAGGTCGAAGGCGGCGTTATTACTCTGCAAGCTCTGAAGGATGCCAATCTGATTAACCAACATGTACGGCGTGTGAAAGTCATGCTGTCCGGTGAGGTTACTCGTGCGGTCACCCTTAAAGGTATCGCTGCCACCAAAGGTGCGCGTGCGGCTATCGAAGCAGCTGGCGGTAAGTTCGAGGAATAAATGGCTAAGCAAGGTGCTCTCTCAGCGCTCAGCAATGGCGGGTTATCCGAGCTCTGGGCTCGTCTGCGCTTTCTGTTCATGGCGATTATCGTCTACCGGATTGGCGCACACATCCCAGTTCCTGGCATAAACCCGGACCGGTTGGCGGACCTGTTTCGACAGAATGAGGGGACCATTCTTAGCTTGTTCAACATGTTTTCCGGTGGCGCGCTGGAGCGCATGAGCATCTTTGCGTTGGGGATCATGCCGTACATTTCGGCATCGATCATCATGCAGCTCATGACCGCTGTCAGCCCGCAACTGGAGCAGTTGAAGAAGGAAGGTGAGGCTGGTCGTCGCAAGATCAGCCAATACACCCGCTACGGCACCCTCGTCCTGGCGTTCGTTCAAGCAATCGGCATGTCCGTGGGCTTGGCGAGTCAGGGTGTAGCGTTTTCGGGCGATTTCGGCTTCCACTTCGTTGCAGTCACCACCTTTGTGGCGGGTGCAATGTTCATGATGTGGCTGGGCGAGCAAATCACCGAGCGTGGTGTTGGCAACGGTATCTCGATGCTGATTTTTGCAGGCATCGTGGCCGGTCTGCCGTCGGCGATCGGGCAGTCTTTCGAGTCTGCTCGCCAGGGCGATATCAATATCTTCGCCCTGATCGCCATCGGTTTGCTGGCAGTAGCGATCATCGGTTTCGTGGTGTTCATTGAGCGTGGGCAGCGCCGCATTGCGGTGCACTACGCCAAGCGTCAGCAGGGCCGCAAGGTTTTTGCTGCGCAGACCAGCCACTTGCCGTTGAAGGTGAACATGGCGGGGGTTATCCCGGCTATTTTCGCCAGCAGCCTTCTGTTGTTCCCGGCCTCGCTGGGTGCCTGGTTTGGCCAGTCCGAAGGTATGGGCTGGCTGCAGGATATTTCACAGGCTATCGCTCCTGGTCAGCCGTTGAACATTTTGCTGTTTAGTGCAGGGATCGTTTTCTTCTGCTTCTTCTATACGGCGCTGATGTTCAATCCGAAAGACGTAGCGGAAAACCTGAAGAAGTCCGGTGCCTTTATTCCGGGTATCCGTCCGGGTGAGCAGTCGGCGCGCTATATCGATGGCGTGTTGACTCGTTTGACCATGTTCGGTGCTCTGTACATGACGGCCGTGTGTCTGTTGCCCCAGTTTCTGGTGGTGGCGGCCAACGTACCGTTCTATCTTGGCGGGACCTCGTTGCTGATCGTGGTGGTGGTTGTGATGGACTTTATGTCGCAAGTACAATCGCACCTCGTTTCGCACCAGTACGAATCCCTGATGAAGAAAGCCAACCTGAAGGGCTACGGCAGCGGCATGATGCGCTGAGCGTACCCATAAGGTTCGAGGAGTTGGTGATGAAAGTTCGTGCATCGGTGAAAAAGCTGTGCCGTAACTGCAAGATTATTCGTCGTGAAGGTGTCGTTCGAGTTATTTGCAGCGCGGAACCGCGTCACAAGCAGCGCCAAGGCTGAGTGTGATTGAAATGTTACAAGCCCGGCAGCTAGTGCGCTGCCGGGTTGATTATTTGTTTCTACAGCGCTAATATCTCGCGCCTTATTTCTTGGCTTCCGGGGCGTAGGTAGCTGTCAATTGGAGTTCCACTGAATGGCCCGTATTGCAGGCGTAAACATTCCGGATAACAAGCACACTGTTATCTCGCTGACCTACATCTTTGGTGTTGGTCGCACTACCGCACAGAAAATCTGTGCGGCTGCCGGTGTTAATCCGGCAGTAAAGATCAAGGATCTCTCTGACGAGCAGATCGAGCAGCTGCGTGGCGAAGTAGCCAAGGTGAATACCGAAGGCGACCTGCGTCGTGAAGTGAACATGAAAATCAAGCGCTTGATGGACCTGGGTTGCTACCGCGGCCTGCGTCATCGTCGTGGTCTGCCGGTTCGCGGTCAGCGTACCAAGACCAACGCGCGTACCCGTAAGGGCCCGCGTAAGCCGATCCGCAAGTAATCGCATTCGCGCATCGACAGGAATCTAGTCATGGCAAAACCTGCTGCTCGTACTCGTAAGAAAGTCAAAAAGACAGTGGTTGATGGCATCGCCCACATCCACGCTTCTTTCAACAACACAATCGTGACCATTACTGACCGTCAGGGCAACGCCTTGTCCTGGGCTACCTCTGGTGGTTCGGGTTTCCGCGGCTCGCGTAAAAGCACCCCGTTCGCTGCCCAGGTGGCTGCTGAACGTGCTGGTCAAGCTGCGCTGGAATACGGCCTGAAGAACCTCGACGTCAACGTCAAGGGTCCCGGTCCGGGTCGTGAGTCCGCTGTCCGTGCATTGAACGGCTGCGGTTACAAGATCGCCAGCATCACCGATGTGACACCCATCCCGCACAACGGATGCCGTCCTTCGAAGAAGCGTCGCGTGTAATCAGGAGACAGTGAGAAATGGCTCGTTACATTGGTCCCAAATGCAAACTGTCTCGTCGTGAAGGCACTGATCTTTTCCTGAAAAGTGGCGTCCGCGCCCTGGAATCGAAGTGCAACATCGAAGCAGCCCCAGGTATTCACGGTCAGCGCCGTAGCCGTCAGTCAGACTACGGCACCCAGCTGCGTGAAAAGCAAAAAGTTCGTCGTATCTACGGTGTCCTCGAGCGTCAATTCAGTGGTTATTACAAAGAAGCAGCCGGCAAGAAAGGCGCTACTGGTGAGAACCTGCTGCAACTGCTCGAGTGCCGACTGGATAACGTGGTTTATCGCATGGGCTATGGTGCTACCCGCGCCGAATCCCGTCAGCTGGTTTCGCACAAAGCGATCAGCGTTAACGGTAAGACTGTAAACGTGCCGTCCTACCAGGTTAAAGCTGGCGACGTGGTTGCAGTTCGCGAGAAGTCGAAGAATCAGCTGCGCATTGTTCAGGCTCTTGAGCTGTGTGCCCAGCGTGGCCGCGTTGAATGGGTAGAAGTAGACATTGAGAAGAAGTCCGGCGTGTTCAAAGCCGTACCGGTTCGCAGTGATCTGTCCGCTGACATCAACGAAAGCCTGATTGTCGAGCTCTACTCCAAGTAAGGGCTAGAAAATAGGTGCATCCATGCAGATTTCGGTAAATGAGTTCCTGACCCCCCGCCATATCGATGTGCAGGTGGTCAGTCCGACCCGCGCCAAGATCACACTCGAGCCTCTCGAGCGTGGCTTTGGCCACACCTTGGGCAACGCGCTGCGCCGCATCCTGTTGTCCTCAATGCCTGGCTGTGCAGTAGTCGAGGCCGAGATTGACGGTGTACTCCATGAGTACAGCGCCATTGAAGGTATTCAGGAAGATGTCATTGAAATCCTGCTTAACCTGAAAGGCTTGGCTATCAAGTTGCACGGTCGCGACGAAGTGACGCTGACTCTGGCGAAGAAGGGCTCGGGTGTAGTTACCGCTGCCGATATTCAGCTGGATCATGATGTCGAAATCGTCAATGGCGACCACGTGATCGCCAACATGGCTTCCACTGGCGCGCTGAACATGAGGCTCACCGTAGCTCGTGGTCGCGGCTATGAGCCGGCTGACGCTCGTCAGAGTGATGAAGATGAAAGCCGCAGCATTGGTCGCTTGCAGCTGGATGCTTCGTTCAGTCCGGTACGCCGTGTGTCGTACGTGGTAGAGAACGCTCGTGTTGAGCAGCGTACTAACTTGGACAAGCTGGTTATTGACCTGGAGACCAACGGTACTCTGGATCCTGAAGAGGCAATTCGCCGTGCCGCAACCATTCTGCAACAGCAGTTGGCTGCGTTCGTCGACCTCAAGGGTGACAGTGAGCCTGTGGTTATCGAGCAGGAAGACGAGATCGATCCGATCCTGTTGCGTCCGGTTGATGACCTGGAACTGACCGTACGTTCGGCCAACTGCCTCAAGGCAGAGAACATTTACTACATCGGCGACCTGATTCAGCGCACCGAAGTGGAATTGTTGAAAACGCCGAACCTGGGCAAGAAATCCCTGACCGAAATCAAGGATGTTCTGGCTTCTCGCGGTCTGTCCCTCGGTATGCGCCTCGACAACTGGCCGCCGGCAAGTCTGAAGAAAGACGATAAGGCGACTGCCTGATCGTCATCATCACCGAACGTCAGTTTGGTAAGGAATTGAACCATGCGTCATCGTAAAAGTGGCCGTCACCTCAGCCGCACCAGCGCTCACCGTAAGGCCATGTTTCAGAACATGGCGGTGTCGCTGTTTGAGCATGAGCTGATCAAAACTACTCTGCCGAAAGCCAAAGAGCTGCGTCGCGTTGCCGAGCCGCTGATTACTCTGGCTAAAGAAGACAGTGTTGCCAACCGTCGCCTGGCCTTCGACCGTACGCGTTCGAAAGCCATCGTCGGTAAGTTGTTCAACGACCTGGGCAAGCGTTATGCCACCCGTCAGGGCGGTTACCTGCGTATCCTCAAGTGCGGTTTCCGCACTGGCGACAACGCTCCGATGGCTTATGTTGAGCTGGTTGACCGTCCGGTCGGCGGCGCAGTAGAAGCTGCCGAGTAAGTTGTAGGTTGTAGAAAAAAACCGGGCCTTGGCCCGGTTTTTTGTTTCCGGTATGAATAATATTCCGCACGCTATGTTTGATATTGTGTGCGGCTGGTGGCTCAGGTAAGGTTTGGCTGTCTTCGAACCTGCCGCGTGCGGCCCCTATAAGAACAGTTTCACATCATGTCCGAACCTACCGCTCTGAGCCTGATCCCTCCCGCTGTCGTATTGACCCTGGCTATCTTCCTGCGTCGACCTATTCTGGCCCTGATTCTGGGTGCCGTCTCAGGTCTGTTGCTGCTATCGCCTGCGCAAGCGCTGAACAATTTTTCCGCAATCTCCCTGGCGGTCATGCAGGATGAAACCATCGGTTGGTTGATCCTGGTGTGCGGCAGTTTCGGCGCCTTGATCGCGCTCCTGGTGCGTACTGGTGGCGCCTTGGCCTTTGGGCGTGCGGCGCTGACGTTGGCCAAGGGCCGGCGCTCCTCGTTGCTGATGACCGTTGCCCTGGGTGTGGTGATTTTCGTCGATGACTACCTGAATGCGCTGACCGTGGGCGAAACCATGAAGCGGGTGACCGATCGCTTCAAGATTTCCCGCGAGATGCTCGCCTATGTCGTGGATTCCACCGCGGCGCCCATCTGCGTGCTGGTACCGCTCTCCACCTGGGCGGTGTTTTTTGGTGGGTTGCTGGAGAGCAACGACATCGCTGCAGCTGGGCAGGGAGTCAGCGTGTATATCCAGGCCATTCCCTACATGCTCTACGCCTGGTTCGCGGTGATCCTGGTGTTCCTGGTCGCAGCCGGAGTGGTCCCGGCTATTGGCCCCATGCGCAAGGCCGAGATGTTGGCGCGTCATGGCTCGGCCGGCGCCATGTATGTCGGTGAAGTCAGTCCCGAGCATAGCTATTCGATGAAGGCACTGGAGGAGGAGTTCGAAGGCGCCGACCAGGAGGGCGGCAAGCTGCGCAACTTTCTGCTGCCGCTACTGATGCTGGTCGGCTTCACCGTCTACTTCGATATCGATGTGTGGATGGGCATGCTGGCGACGCTGCTGATCACCGTGCCCTTCTATCTGGTTCAGCGTCTGATGCCGCTGTCCGAGATGCTCGATCAGATGGTCGATGGTTTCAAGACCATGTTGCCGGCCATCGGTATCGTCATTGCCGCTTTTATTTTCAAGGAAGTGTGCGATCAGCTGATGCTGCCACAGTATGTGGTGGAGTCGCTCAAGCCTTATATGAGCCCGCAGATGCTGCCGGCCATGGTGTTTCTGGCCATGGCCGTGCTGGCCTTTGCCACGGGATCGTCCTGGGGGATCTTCGCCGTGACCATTCCTATCGTCATGCCCCTGGCCCATGCGCTGCAGGCCGACATTCCCTTGACCATAGGCGCGCTACTCTCGGCCTCGGCCTTCGGAAGTCAGGCCTGTTTCTACAGTGACTCCACGGTGCTGGCCGCGCAGGGGGCGGGTTGTAATCTGATCAGCCATGCCTTGACCCAGTTGCCCTATACCCTGATTGCTGCGGGTCTGGCCTTTGTCGGTTTCGTGCTCATCGCTTGAGTCGAGCCAGCGGGAATAGAGCGGGCTCTGGTGGTCCGTTCTTTGTCCGGGTGATGAAAGAAAGTAACTATCGAGTTGTTGCGCTTCATAAATTGGTTCCCCTGTCAAAGCGGGTCTAGGCTTGTTCCATCGTCGGCCGCAGTCGATGGGACCGGCCCGCTGAGGAGAAAGGAGAGAACCATGTCGAACCAAGGTAAATGCCCGTTCAATCATGTCGCGGGTGGCGGCACGACCAGCAGGGATTGGTGGCCGAACCAGTTGCGTGTGGATCTGCTGAATCAGCACTCCGACAAGTCCAACCCGCTCGGCGGCTTCAACTACGCCGAAGAATTCAAGAAGCTCGACTACAAGGCGCTCAAGGCGGACCTGGTCAGGCTGATGACCGATAGCCAGGACTGGTGGCCGGCCGACTTCGGCCATTACGGGCCGCAGATGATTCGTATGGCCTGGCACGCCGCCGGCACCTACCGCATCACCGACGGTCGCGGTGGTGGCGGTCGCGGCCAGCAGCGTTTCGCCCCACTGAACTCCTGGCCGGACAACGTCAATATCGATAAATCGCGCCGCCTGCTGTGGCCGATCAAGCAGAAGTACGGCCAGAAGATTTCCTGGGCCGATCTGATTATCCTTGCCGGCAACGTGGCCCTCGAGTCCATGGGCTTTCGCACCTTCGGCTTTGCCGCCGGCCGTGAAGACGTGTGGGAGCCGGACATGGATGTCAACTGGGGCGCGGAGATTGCCTGGCTGGGCGTGGACCCTGAGCGCGTCAGTGGTGACCGCGACTTGGCGGCGCCGTTCGGCGCCACCCACATGGGCCTGATCTATGTGAACCCGGAGGGCCCGAATGCCAGCGGCGACTACATGGAGGCGGCCAAGGACATCCGCTCTACCTTCGGGCGTATGGCCATGGACGACGAGGAGACCGTCGCCCTGATTGCCGGCGGCCACTCCTTCGGCAAGGCCCACGGTGCCGCGCCCGAGTCGCACAAGGGGCCTGAGCCCGAGGCTGCGCCGCTCGAGGCCCAGGGCCTGGGCTGGATCAGTGACTTCGGCAGTGGCCACGGTAAGGACACCATATCCAGTGGCATCGAAGTCACCTGGACCAAGACGCCGGCATTGTGGAGCAACAACTTCCTCGAAAACTTGTTCAAGTACGAGTGGGAGTTGACCCAGTCGCCTGCCGGTGCCAAACAGTGGGTCGCCAAGGATGCCCCGGAGATCATTCCGGATGCCCATGTACCGGGCAAGTTCCACAAGCCGACCATGCTCACCACCGACCTGACCCTGCGCTTCGATCCGGAGTTCGGCAAGATCTCCAAGCGCTTTCTCGACGATCCGCAGGCCTTCGCCGATGCCTTCGCCCGCGCCTGGTTCAAGCTGATCCATCGCGACATGGGGCCGAAGGCGCGTTATCTCGGGCCGGAAGTGCCGAAAGAGGATCTGATCTGGCAGGACCCGCTGCCGGCGCCGACACATAACCCGAGCGCGGCCGATATCGCCGACCTCAAGATCAGGATTGCCGCCTGCGGACTGCCGGTTGGCGATCTGGTCTCCGTGGCCTGGGCCTCGGCTTCGACCTTCCGCGGCGGCGACAAGCGTGGCGGTGCCAATGGTGCGCGTCTGGCCCTGGCCCCGCAGAAGGACTGGGAGGTCAATCGGCGCGCCATCAAGGCCCTGGCCAAGCTGGTCGAGGTACAGCAGACCTCTGGCAAGGCTTCGCTGGCCGACGTGATAGTGCTGGCCGGCAATGTCGGTGTGGAGCAGGCCGCCAAGGCTGCTGGGGTGAGCGTGGATGTGCCGTTCGCGCCTGGGCGGGTCGATGCCCGCCAGGATCAGACCGACATCGAGTCCTTCGAGCCGCTCGAGCCCATCGCCGATGGTTTCCGCAACTACCGCAAGGGCAAGCTCGGCGTGCCGACCGAGGCCATGCTGGTCGACAAGGCCCAGCTCCTGACCCTGAGCGCGCCGGAGCTGACTGCACTGGTTGGTGGCCTGCGCGCGCTGGGTGCCAACCATGACGGCAGCCAGCATGGTGTGTTAACCGACAGGGTGGGCGTGCTGAGCAACGACTTCTTCGTCAACCTGCTGGACATGGGTACCGAGTGGAAGGCGGTGGATGGTGATGGGGAAGTGTTCGAGGGCGTGGCGCGCAATAGCGGTCAGGCGAAGTACAGCGCTACCCGCAACGACCTGGTCTTCGGTTCCAACTCGGTGCTGCGTGCTTACGCCGAGGTCTATGCCAGCACCGACGGCAAGGAAAAACTGGTCAAGGACTTCGTCGCCGCCTGGACCAAGGTGATGAATCTGGACCGCTTCGACCTCGCTTGACCCGTTGCCGGAGGCGCACCGCAAGTCGCTCCTCCGGCTGCGTTCAACCAGCTGGGCGGCGCCTCCCTCGTGGCGGCGTCGTGCTTTTCGCTTGACCCGAAGGGGCTGGACGCGGAGCATTCGCCCATTTCACGGATGCAGCAAGGATTCCAGGCATGCAGGGCCACATCGAAGTCATCGACTATTTGAAAATGCTGCTCAAGGGCGAACTGGCGGCGCGCGATCAGTACTTCGTGCATTCGCGCCTGTATGAGGATTGGGGTTTCAGCAAGCTCTACGAGCGCATCAACCATGAGATGGAAGAAGAGACTCAGCACGCCGATGCGTTGCTCAGGCGAATTCTGTTCCTCGAAGGTATTCCGGACATGACGCCGGAGGCTTTTTCCTTCGGCCAGACGGTGCCGGAGATGCTCAGGCTCGATCTGGCTCTGGAATACCAGGTGCGCGCGGCCTTGTGCAAGGGCATCGAGCTATGTGAACGGCACCAGGATTATCAGACCCGCGACATCCTCCTGGTCCAGCTCAAGGACACCGAGGAAGATCATGCCTACTGGCTGGAGATCCAGCTGGGGCTGATCGACAAATTGGGCCTGGAGAACTACCTGCAGGCTCAGATGTAGGTGTCAGCCGCAAGCCGCAAGCCAGGGCAGGGGGGGGCGCGCTGGTTCTTTATTGCGACTTGTAGCTTGAAGCTTGTCGCCGCGTTCAGGCCCTATCCCTTTCCAGCAGCGGTTTGAGGAAATGGCCGGTATGCGATTGCGGCATCTCGGCGACTTCTTCCGGGGTGCCGCAGGCGATGATCTGGCCGCCCTTGGAACCGCCTTCCGGGCCGAGGTCGACCAGCCAGTCGGCGGTCTTGATCACGTCCAGGTTGTGCTCGATCACCACCACGGTATTGCCGTGGTCGCGCAGGCGGTGGAGTACGTCGAGCAGTTGCTGGATATCGGCGAAGTGCAGGCCGGTGGTCGGCTCGTCGAGGATATACAGGGTCTTGCCGGTGTCGCGCTTGCTCAGCTCGCGCGACAGTTTGACCCGCTGCGCCTCACCGCCGGACAGGGTGGTCGCGCTCTGCCCCAGCTTGATATAGGACAGGCCGACATCCATCAGGGTCTGCAGTTTGCGCGCCAGGGCTGGCACGGCATCGAAGAACAGTCGCGCTTCCTCGATAGTCATTTCCAGCACCTCATGGATGCTCTTGCCCTTGTACTTCACTTCCAGGGTTTCGCGGTTGTAACGCTTGCTCTTGCACACGTCGCAGGGTACGTAGATGTCCGGCAGAAAGTGCATTTCCACCTTGATCAGGCCGTCGCCCTGGCAGGCTTCGCAGCGCCCACCCTTGACGTTGAAGCTGAAACGCCCCGGACCGTAACCGCGCGAGCGCGATTCGGGTACGCCGGCGAACAGCTCGCGGATCGGAGTGAACAGGCCGGTGTAGGTCGCCGGATTGGAGCGCGGCGTGCGGCCGATCGGGCTCTGGTCGATGTCGACCACCTTGTCCAGGTGCTGCAGGCCGTCGATGCTGTCGTGGGCGGCGGCTTCCAGGGTGGTGGCGCCGTTCAGCGCGGTGGCGCTGAGTGGGTAGAGGGTGTTGTTGATCAGGGTCGACTTGCCCGAGCCGGACACGCCGGTGACGCAGGTCAGCAGGCCGATCGGAATATCCAGGTCGACCTTTTGCAGGTTGTTGCCGCGCGCGCCCTTGATCTTCAGTGCGAGTTTCTTGTCCCGTGGGGTGCGCTTGGCCGGTACGGCGATTTTCACCCGCCCGGAGAGGTATTTTCCGGTCAGCGAGTCCGGGTGGGCCATGACTTCGGCCGCCGTGCCCTGGGCGACGATCTGGCCGCCGTGCACGCCGGCGCCGGGGCCGATGTCGACCACGTAGTCGGCCATGCGAATGGCGTCCTCGTCGTGCTCGACCACGATCACCGTGTTGCCGATATCGCGCAGATGCCGCAGGGTGCCGAGCAGGCGCTCGTTGTCGCGCTGGTGCAGGCCGATCGAGGGTTCGTCGAGGATGTACATGACCCCGACCAGGCCGGCACCGATCTGGCTGGCCAGGCGGATGCGCTGGGCTTCGCCGCCGGACAGGGTGTCGGCGCTGCGATCCAGGGTCAGGTAATCCAGGCCGACGTTGACCAGAAACTGCAGGCGTTCGCGGATCTCCTTGAGGATCTTCTCGGCGATCTCGCCGCGTCGGCCGGGTAGTGCCAGGCTGCCGAAATACTCGGTGGCGTCGCCGATCGGCAGGCCGGTAACGGCCGGCAGGGTCTTCTCGCCAACCCAGACGTGCCGTGCCTCACGGCGCAGGCGGGTGCCGCGGCAGTCCTGGCAGGCCTGGGTGCTGAGGAACTTGGCCAGTTCTTCGCGCACGCTGGCCGATTCGGTCTCGCGGTAGCGGCGGTCAAGGTTCGGCACTATGCCTTCGAACGGGTGGGAGCGCTTGACGATGTCGCCACGGTCGTTGAGGTACTTGAAGTCGACGTTCTGCGTGCCGCTGCCGAACAGAATGCATTTCTGATGCTCGGCGGCCAAGTCGTCGAAGGGGATTTCCAGGCTGAAACCGTAGTGCCCGGCCAGCGAGCCGAGCATCTGGAAGTAATAGACGTTGCGCCTGTCCCAGCCGCGGATCGCCCCCTCGGCCAGGGTCATCTCGCCGTTGATCAGGCGCTTGGTGTCGAAGAACTGCTTCACGCCCAGGCCGTCGCAGGTCGGGCAGGCGCCGGCGGGATTGTTGAAGGAGAACAGCTTGGGTTCCAGTTCGCTGATCGAGTGGCCGCAGACCGGGCAAGCGAAACGTGCGGAGAAGATGATTTCTTCACCTTCCTCGCCTTCCATGGGCGCGACCAGGGCCAGGCCGTCGGCCAGCTTGAGCGCGGTCTCGAACGACTCGGCCAGGCGCTGCTGCAGGTCGCCGCGGGCCTTGAAACGGTCGACTACGGCATCGATGCTGTGCTTCTTCTGCTTATCCAGCTTGGGCAGTTCGTCCAGTTCGTAAATCTTGCCGTTGACCCGCACCCGGACGAAACCCTGGGCGCGCAGCTCGTCGAAGATGGCCAGGTGTTCGCCCTTGCGCTCGCGCACGATCGGCGCCAGCAGCATCAGCTTGCTGCCTTCCGGCAGGGCCAATACCTGATCGACCATCTGACTGACGGTTTGCGCCTCCAGCGGCAGGTCGTGATCCGGGCAGCGTGGAATACCGGCGCGGGCGTAGAGCAGGCGCAGGTAGTCATAGATCTCGGTGATGGTGCCGACGGTGGAGCGCGGGTTGTGCGAGGTGGATTTCTGCTCGATGGAGATCGCCGGCGACAAGCCTTCGATGGTGTCGACATCGGGTTTTTCCATCATCGACAGGAACTGCCGGGCGTAGGCCGACAGCGACTCGACGTAGCGGCGCTGGCCCTCGGCGTAGAGGGTGTCGAAGGCCAGCGAGGACTTGCCGGAGCCGGACAGGCCGGTAATCACGATCAGCTTGTCGCGCGGCAGGGTCAGGTCGATGTTTTTCAGGTTATGGGTGCGGGCACCCCGGATCACAATCTTGTCCACAAACAGCGGCCTCGCATGGCGGGCGGAAAACCAGTGAGTATACGGCCCTGTGATGCAGCGCGGCAAAGCGTCACGGCTGTGCCGCGTCGAGCGGTGCTGCTAGAATCGCCGCCTATTTCGACAAGGCGTCTTCCATGCACGATCCCTACAGCGAACGCATGAGTGGCGGTGAAACCCGTGCGGTCGCCGGGCTGGCGCTGGTGTTTGCCTTCCGCATGCTCGGCATGTTCATGGTTCTGCCGGTACTGGCGACCTACGGCATGGAGTTGCGCGGCAGTACTCCGGCATTGATTGGCTTGGCCATCGGCGCCTACGGCCTGACCCAGGCAATGCTGCAGATACCCTTCGGCATGCTCAGCGACCGTATCGGCCGGCGCCCGGTGATCTATGCCGGGCTGCTGATTTTCGCCGCCGGCAGCCTGCTGGCCGCCAATGCCGACTCGATCTGGGGGGTGATCGCCGGCCGTGTGCTGCAGGGCGCCGGGGCGATTTCCGCCGCGGTGATGGCGCTGCTCTCCGATCTGACCCGCGAACAGCACCGAACCAAGGCCATGGCCATGATCGGCATGAGCATCGGTCTGTCCTTCGCCGTGGCCATGGTGGTCGGCCCGTTGCTGACCCGCGCCTTTGGCTTGTCCGGTTTGTTCATGGCCACCGCTGCCATGGCTTTGCTTGGCATCGTCATCGTCGCCGGGGTGGTGCCGCGTGCGGCCGGGCCGCTGCAGCACCGCGAGTCCGGCGTCGCCCAGCAGGCGTTGTTGCCGACCTTGCAGCATGTCGACCTGTTGCGCCTGGACTTCGGCATCCTGGCCCTGCACGCGATTCTGATGGCCAGCTTCATCGCCTTGCCGCTGGCGCTGGTGGAGCAGGGCGGGCTGCCCAAGGAAGAGCACTGGTGGGTCTACCTGACCGCGCTGCTGATCGGCTTCTTCGGCATGCTGCCGTTCATCATCTATGGCGAAAAGCAGCGGCGCATGAAGCGCGTGCTGCTCGGTGCGGTAGCGGTGCTGTTGGCCTGTGAGCTGTACTTCTGGCTGTTCGGCAGCAGCCTGCGCGCCCTGGTGCTGGGTACCGTGGTGTTTTTTACCGCGTTCAACCTGCTCGAGGCGTCGCTGCCGTCACTGATCAGCAAGGTTGCGCCTGCCGGCGGCAAGGGCACGGCGATGGGGGTGTATTCGACCAGTCAGTTTCTCGGCGCGGCCCTGGGCGGCATTGTCGGTGGCTGGCTGTACCAGCATTACGGCCTGTCGGGAGTGTTCCTCGGTTGCGCGGCCATGGCTCTTCTCTGGCTAGGCTTTGCTGTTACTATGCGCGAACCGCCTTATGTCACCAGCCTGCGCTTGCCGCTTTCAGTCGCGGCATTGCACGAAGTGGGATTGGCCGAGCGTTTACAGGCTGTGCCCGGAGTGGCGGATGCCGTGGTGGTGCGTGAAGAAGCCGCCATCTATATCAAAGTGGATACCCAACAATTGGATCGCATGTCCCTCGAGCGCCTGATCGAAGCGGCGCCGGCGACGTGCTGAAAGCTCTAGGAGAAAGTTATGGCCCGTGGGGTTAACAAAGTCATTCTGGTCGGTACCTGCGGACAGGATCCGGAAACGCGCTATCTGCCCAGCGGCAACGCAGTCACCAACCTGAGCCTGGCCACCAGCGAACAGTGGACCGACAAGCAGACCGGGCAGAAGGTCGAGAAGACCGAGTGGCACCGTGTCTCGCTGTTCGGCAAGGTCGCCGAAATCGCCGGTGAATACCTGCGCAAGGGTTCGCAGGTGTATATCGAAGGCAAGCTGCAGACCCGCGAGTGGGAAAAGGACGGCATCAAGCGTTATACCACCGAGATCGTCGTCGACATGCAGGGCACCATGCAGCTGCTCGGTGGCCGTCCGGACAACGCCGGTGGCGGTCAGCAGCGCCAGGCGCCGCAACGTGAACCGCAGCGCGAACAGCAGCAGGCGCCGCGTCCGGCTCCGGCTCCGCAGCCGCAGGCCAAACCGGCGCAGGATTTCGACAGCTTCGACGACGACATCCCGTTCTGATTAACTGAGTCCGCGTTCTATCATGCGTATGCGTCTGATGCTGCTGGGCGGCGGCAATGCCCTGGGGCAAGCGCTGATCCGTCTCGGCGCCGAGGAGGATATCGGTTTCCTCGCGCCGCGCCCGCCGGAAACCGGCTGGGATACTGCCAGCCTGACTCAGCTGCTGGACGACACCCGCCCCGATGCCTTGATCAACCTTGCTTACTACTTCGACTGGTTTCAGGCCGAAGAGGTGAGCGAGGCGCGTCTTGCTGCCCAGGAACAGGCGGTCGAGCGGCTTGCCGAACTTTGTCAGCATCATGAAATTCGTCTTCTGCAGCCGTCCAGCTACCGGGTCTTCGATGGTTCGCGGGTGACCGCCTACAGCGAAAAGGAAGAGCCAGTGCCTCTGGGCGTGCGTGGCCAGGCCTTGTGGCGGATCGAGCAGAGCGTGCGAGCGGTGTGCCCGCGGCATGTGTTGTTGCGCTTCGGCTGGTTACTGGATGAGAGCCCGGACGGCCGGCTCGGGCGATTCCTGGCGCGTGCCGAGCGCGATGAAAGTATCGCTCTCGCCGATGATCGGCGCGGCAACCCAACCCCGGTCGACGATGCCGCACGGGTGATCCTCGCCGTGCTCAAGCAACTCGACTGCCAGACGCCACTATGGGGCACCTTCCACTATGGCGGCCATGAAGCCACCACCTCGCTGGCATTGGGCCAGGCAGTGTTGAGCGAGGCGCGCAACTTCCGCAGCAATCTGCTCGAAGAGATCACGGCGCAGGCCCATGCCGCGCGCCCGGATGCCGCCGAGGAACCGCAACACGCGGTGCTGGCCTGCAAGAAAATCCTGCATACCTTCGGTATCAAGCCGCGCGCCTGGCGCTCCGGGTTGCCGAGCCTACTGGATCGTTACTACCGTCATGTCTGATGCACCTATTCTGATTACCGGTGGGGCCGGCTTCATCGGTTCGCACCTGGTCGATGCGCTAATGAGCCAAGGCCGTGCGGTGCGCGTGCTGGACAATCTGTCGATGGGCAAGCGCGCCAACCTGCCGCTGGACAACCCGCGCCTGCAGTTGTTCGAGGGCGATGTGGCCGATGCGGTCCTGGTCGGTCAGGCCGTGGCTGGTTGTGCGGCCGTGGTGCATTTGGCCGCGGTGGCCTCGGTGCAAGCCTCGGTGGACGACCCGGTGAGCACGCACCAGAGCAACTTCGTCGGCACCCTCAATGTCTGCGAGGCCATGCGTCTGCATGGGGTCAAGCGAGTGGTCTACGCCTCGAGTGCGGCGGTCTACGGCAACAATGGCGAAGGTCAGGCGATTGGCGAAGACACGCCCAAGGCGCCACTGACGCCCTACGCCGCGGACAAGCTGGCCAGTGAGCATTACCTGGATTTCTATCGCCGTCAGCACGGTCTGGAACCGGCGATTTTCCGTTTCTTCAATATTTTTGGCCCGCGCCAGGACCCTTCCTCGCCCTATTCCGGAGTGATCAGCATCTTCACTCAGCGGGCGCAGCAGGGCTTGCCGATCCGCGTGTTCGGCGATGGTGAGCAGACCCGCGATTTCTTCTACATCGGCGATCTGCTGGCGCTGCTGACCCAGGCGCTGGACATGCCCCAGGTGGTCGTGGGGGCGGTGAACGTCGGTTGGAATCAGGCCGTCAGCCTGAACCAGCTGTTGGCCGAGATTGGCAGTTTGTGTGGCGGCTTACCGGCTGTTGAGTATCAGGCGGCGCGGCCCGGCGATATTCGTCATTCGCGGGCAAATAACCAGCACTTGTTGGATTGCTATCAGCTGCCGCCTGCGACCCCGATACGTGAAGGTTTGCGCAGGTTACTGGCCCAGGGCTGATCTGCATCGACAAAAAAGCCGGCTCTCAGAGCCGGCTTTTTTATGGGGGCGGTTTGGCTTAGAACTTGTAGCCGAGGCCGACCATGTAGACCCAGGGATCGATATCCACATCGACCTTGACTTGGCCGGCGCCAGCCAGATCGGCGGTGGCTGTGGTGTCGATATCCAGGTACCAGACGGTGGCGTTGACCAGCAGGTTGTCGGTCAGCATGTAGTCGACACCGGCTTCCAGTGCCAGCCCCCAGGAATCGTCCAACTCCAGGTTGCTGAAACCCTGCCCTTCGCGCTGACTGGTCAGGTCTTCATCGAAGAAAGTTGTGTAGTTCAAGCCCGCGCCGACGTAGGGCTGCAGCCGCGACGACGCTGCCAGTGGGAAGTACTGCAGGCTGAGGGTCGGCGGCAGGTGTTTGATGTCTGCCAGCTTGCCGTCCAGTGCACCCAAGCCCTTGACGCCCACCTGGTGCTGGAATGGCGTGGCCGCCAGAAGGCCGATGCCGAGGTTGTCGGTCAGCATGAAGGTACCGGTCAGGCCCAGTTGGGTATCGCTGTCGACGGTCGCTTGACCACCGAGGGGGGCGCCGTTCAGCTTGAGGGCCGAGCTGTCTTCATGTGGGTCGACGGTGGCAGCACCGGCGCGAACGATGATATCGCCTGCCTCATAGGCCTGGGCAAGGGGGGCGGCCAATGCGGTGGCCAGGATGGAGAGAGCGAGCAGGGACTTGCGCATAGTGAGCTCCGGTCGAGTCATCAGTTGGTTGGGCTGGTGTCAATGTTAGGGGCCTAAGCAAATCGAGTTTTGACCCAGCTCAATGAATTGGTCTGGTGGCGACAGGCCATTGCGTTGTATTGGCCATCGTCAATGGGGTTCAGGCCTTGTGTTTGTTGCTTGCGGGGCGCGGCATGCGCCACCTGTGGCATTTGGCCGCACAGGCTGGCGTGTTGGCCGGCTCAGTCGTCACCATCCTCCTCATGCACTGGCCCGCTGTGCTCTTGCTTGTGCGCTTGGCGTGCGTCGCGTGCACCGCTCCGTGAGACGGCGATGTGCTCAAGAAATTTCGTACAAGTCGGGCAGGGAGGTTGCTGGATGATGCTAATGCAGTTGATAATGCTTATCTTTATCGGGTTGCTCTGCGTCAGACAATCGACCATTCCCTCTGGATCGAGGTGCCTGTCAGCAGCAGTAACATTTGACGCAAGCTGCGCCTGACTGAGCGAACCCCGCTGTAGATCGAGTGACTGGACGATGTTTGTCGAATATCGCCCAGCCTTGAAGTAGTTTTAGATTTAGAAAGGTTATAATGTTTCTTTTTTGTATAAGCCCGTCGCTCGAGGACTCACGTCGCATGAATCTGCCCCCCCTGCGTTTGCTGGCCGCCGCTCTATTGCTAAGCAGTACACCATTGCTGGCCGCGCCACTGGATGCCGCGCTGGATGAGAGTCAGCGCCTGGCCGCCGACGCCAAGGCGTCCCAGGCGCGTATCGAACAGCTCGACGATGCCAGTCGCGAGATGCTCGGTGAGTACCGCAATGCCCTGCAGCAGGCCGAAGCGCTGAAAGGCTATAACCAGCAACTGCAAGAGCTGGTCGTCGCTCAGCGTCAGGAGCTGGCGGGGTACCAGGAACAGCTGGACGGCATCGAACGCACCCAGGAAGCGGTGACACCACAGATGCGTCGGATGGTCGAGGTGCTCGGCGAATTCATAGCCGCCGACCTGCCGTTCCTGCCGGATGAGCGCAGCGAGCGCCTGGCGCAGTTGCAGGATCTGTTGCCGCGTGCCGATGTCAGTCTGGCGGAAAAATACCGCCGTATCCTCGAGGCCTATCAGGTCGAGAGCGACTACGGCCGCACTCTCGAGGCCTGGCGTGGCGAGCTGCCGGTCGACGGCGCCGCGTCACGCAGCGTCGAGTTTCTCCGTCTCGGCCGGGTGATGCTTTACTACCAGACCCTCGACGGCCACGAGAGTGGCTGGTGGAACCCGCAAAGCCGCAGTTGGGAAACGCTCGATGGCAGTGCCCGGCGGCCATTGCATCAGGCCATTGCCATTGCTCGTCAGGAACAGGCTCCGGCCCTGCTCGATCTCCCCGTGCAAACCCTGACCCAGGAGGCCAAGCAATGAGCCGTCGTGTCCTCGCCATCTTGACCTTGGCGCTGCTGCCGGCAATTGCCAGTGCCGCCGCCCCGCTCAGTCCGGATCAACTGCTGCAGCGCATTCGCAGCGAACGCGCCGCCGAAGTCACGGCCATGCACAGTCGCGAGCAGGCGTTTGTCGCCGAGCGTGGCGAGCGGGCGCAGTTGCTCGCCGGCGCGCGGGCTGCCTTGCAGACCCAAAAGGCCCAGGCCGAGCGCTTGAAAGCCGAATTCGACCGTCAGGAGGCCGAACTGGCCGAGCAGGAAAAACTCCTCGGCCAGCGCGTCGGTCATCTGGGCGAGTTGTTCGGTGTGGTTCGCCAGAGCGCCGGCGATGTCGCCGGGCAATGGCAGGACAGCCTGCTCAATGCGCAGTATCCCGAGCGTTTGCAGCGCCTCAAGGCGCTGGCCGAGAGTCGCACCTTGCCGTCCGCCGCGGATCTCGATGGCTATTGGATGCTGCTGCTGGAAGACCTGACCGCCAGCGGCCGGGTCGAGCAGTTGCAATTGCCGGTGGTGGCCGCCGATGGCAACCGTAGCGAGCAGTCGGTGCTGCGCATCGGGGCTTTCTCGGCCTATAGCGCGGACGCCTATTTGCGTTACGACGCCGATGCCGGCGAGTTGCTCGCACCGCCGCGACAGCCGTCCGGGTTGGGCCAGGTCGAGGATTACCTGCAGGGTGGCGCAGCGCTCGCCAGCCTGCCCATCGACCCCAGTCGTGGCACGTTGTTAGCGCAACTGCAGCGGCAGCCGACCCTGTGGGATCGCCTGCAACAGGGCGGCCTGGTTGGCTGGGTGATAGTCGCATTGGGCGTGGTGGGTCTGCTTCTGGCTATCTGGCGCATGCTTCATCTGGCACGGGTCGGGCGTGGGGTGAGCGCGCAGATGCATGATCTCAGCGCGCCGCGTGACGATAATCCGCTGGGCCGGGTGATCGGCGTGCTGGGGCCGCGGCCGCAGCTGTCCGATCTGGAGACCCTGGAGCTGAAGCTCGACGAGGCGATCCTGCAGGAAACCCCGCCGCTGGAGAAAGGCCAGAGCTTGCTCAAGCTGCTCTGCGCGGTGGCGCCGCTGCTCGGTCTGCTCGGCACCGTGACCGGCATGATCGTCACCTTCCAGGCCATTACCCAGGGCGGTGGCGGCGATTCGCGGCTGATGGCCGACGGCATTTCCCAGGCCCTGGTCACCACGGTGCTGGGCCTGGTGGTGGCGATTCCGCTGCTGTTCCTGCACAGCCTGCTGGCCAGTCGCAGCAAGAGCCTGATCCAGTTGCTCGAGCAGCAAAGTGCCGGCTTGATCGCCCTGCACCTGTCCGGGACGCCGCGTCGTGACTGATTGGCTCGGCTTATGGCTGCGCCTGGTCGACAGCAGCTATGCGCTGCTCGACTTCATGAGCGCCGGCGGCGTGGTGATGTGGGCACTGGCCGGACTCTGCGTGGTGTTCTGGACCCTGGTGTTCGAGCGCTTCTGGTATGTGCGCCGGGTCTTCCCGCAGTGGGGGCGCGAGCGGCGCAAGGCCTGGCAGCAAGTGCTGCAGGACGACAACGGCAGCTGGCAACGGGCGGTGCGTGCCGCCTGGCTGGCGCAGGCGCGGCAACGCCTGCTCGGCCCGCTGCGGCTGAGCAAGACCCTGGTGGCGATGTACCCGCTGCTCGGCTTGCTCGGCACCGTCAGCGGCATGGTCGCGGTGTTCGACGTGCTCGCCATCAACGGCACCGGCAACCCGCGCGGCATGGCCGCCGGCGTCTGGCAGGCGACCCTGCCGACCATGGCCGGCATGGTCCTGGCAATTACCGGATTGTTCAGCCTGGCACGCCTCGAACGCGATGCGCGCCGGGCCCTCGAGCGGCTGGCCGACCAGCTGCGTCACGACTGAGGCTGTAAAAATGCGAATGCGCCGACACCACCAGCAAGACGAAGACACCGGCATCGACCTGACGCCGATGCTTGACGTGGTTTTCATCATGCTGATCTTCTTTATCGTCACCAGCTCCTTCATCAAGGAGTCCGGCGTCGAAGTGCAGCGTCCCCAGGCGGAGACTGCCAACCCGCAGGACAAGGGCAATATCCTCATCGCCGTGACCGCCGATGGTCAGGTGTGGATGGACAAGAAAGTCGTCGACGTGCGCAGCGTGCGCGCCCATGTCGAGCGCATGCGCGTCGACCAGCCGGACGGCGCGGTGGTGGTGCAGGCCGATCAGGATGCGCGTACCGGCCTGGTGGTCCAGGTGATGGATCAGGCGCGTCTGGCCGGGGTGCAGGATGTCGCCCTGGCCGCCACTTCGGGAGCGCTTTGATGCGTGTGCCGTTGGCCTTTCTCGGCGCCTGCCTGATGGCCTTGGCGCTGTTCGCCTTGATGCTGTACATGGTCGCGCCGCCGCGCAGCCAGCCCTCGGATGAGCCGGTAACGGTGGCCAGCTTCGTGCGCCTCGATGGCAATGCCAGCGACACCGCGACGCGCACCCGCCAGCAGGCGCCGCAGCCTCCGCAGCCACAAACCCCGCAGCCGCCGACACCGCCCACGCCGGTAGCCGCCACGCCGAGTGCCACGCTGCCGGCACTGGATCTGCAATTGCCGAGTCTGAGTAGCGGCATCGCCGTCAACAGTGCGCCAACCCCGAGCCTCAGTGGTCTGAGCGCCGGCGCCGCCGCGCCCAGCGCGCCGGCGCCAAGCGAGTCCGCCGGCCAGACCGGCGGCCCGGAAAGCGAGGTGATGCCGCTCAACGATGTCAGTCCGGACTATCCGCGCTACGCCTTGCAGCGCGGTATCGAAGGGCACGTCAAGCTGGCGTTTACCATCACCCGCGCCGGCGCGGTGGAGAATATCCGGGTGATCGAAGCCAGCCCGCAGAATGTGTTCGAGCGCGAAGCGCGCCGCGCCGCCGTACGCTGGCGCTTTGCCCCACGGACCGAGAGCGGTCTGGCGGTGGCCCGCGAAGCGGTGAAAACCCTGTACTTCCGTCTTGAGGGAGGTCGCTGAGATGCAGCGTTTATTGCTGTTATGGATTCTGTGCACGGCGGCTGCCGTGCAGGCTGCCGGGCAAAGCGTCGAGCCGGGCGTATTTCGTGCCCTGAATGCGGCCCAGGAGGCGCAGCAGCAGGGCGACTATGCCGCGGCCAGGCGGGCGCTGGATGCGGCCAAGGCCAAGCCGGACAGTCTGGAACAGGCCTTGCTGTGGCGCAGTCGCGGCTACCTGGCCTGGGCCGAAGGGCAGAACGCCAAGGCCATCGAGCTGCTCGGCAAGGCGTTGAGCAGCGGCAAGCTGGACGCCGAGTTGCAGGCCGGCGAGCAACTCAACCTGGCCCGGCTCAACCTGGCCGAACGTCGCTACGCCCGGGTTGTCAGCCTGCTGGCGCCGCAGCAGGCGACGGCCGCTGAAGAGGTCCTGCAGATGCTGGTGCAGGCCTTCCAGGGGCTGGGTCAACCGGCCAAGGCGCTGCCGCTGGCCGAGCGCTATGTGCAGGCCAATCCGCAGGCAGGCGACAGCTGGTTGCAGTTTCTCGTCGCGGTGAATGCCGACCTCAAACGCTATCCGGCGGCCGAGCGCTGGCAGCGTCGGCTGCTCGGCCGTCAGCCCGATCGAGCCCAGGGCTGGCGGCAACTGGCCGCCCTGCAGCAACTGAGCGGCAGTCACGACAAGGCGTTGGCCACCCTGCGCACCGCGCACAGCAAGGGTCTGCGTTTCAATGAAAGTGAGCTGGACAACCTGGTGCTGCTGGCCGGCGCGGCCGAGCAGCCCTGGCAAGGCGCCAAGCTGCTCAGCGGCCTGCTCGATCAGGGTCTGCTGGCGCGTACCGCTGCCCGCGAAGAGCGCCTGGCCCTGCTCTGGTGGCAGGCCCGCGAGCGCGCTGCGGCGGCGCGCATCTACCGCGAACTGGCGGGGCGTTCGGGCAGTGCCAAGCATTGGCTGAACCTGGCCCAGCTGGAGCTGGAGCAGGCCCGCTGGCAGGCCGGCCTGGACGCATTGGCCAAGGCCGAGCGCGCCGGTGCCGAGCGCAGCAAGGTGCGCGCCTGGCGCAACTGGGCGGAAAGCGAGCTGAGTTTCGAGCGGGAAAAACGCTTGGCCAGCGCCGGCTGAGGCCCGCTGCGGGTAACCGTAGGGTGCGCCGCGCGCACCGATTACAAGCTGGTGCGGCACGGCACACCCTACGGCCAGGAACCTGGGATACGCAGGTTCAGCGTAGGTGCGCCATGCGCATCGTTACCGGTCGGGGCGACACACCCTACGGTCAGTGTCGGCGCCGCTAGCTATCCGGCAGTTCGTAGGCGTAGATCTTGTCGGCCTGCATCTGATAGCCGGCATCGGCCAGTTCACTGCTGCTCTGTTCGACCTTCAGGGCGCCCTCGATCCAGAACGGCTGATAGAGTGCGTCCAGCAGCACGCCCAGTTCGGTGGTGACGTGCACGATCTGGTTCGACGGCGGTGGCGGTACATGGATGCAGGCGCCGAAGTAGGGCACCAGCAGGAACTCGGTGACGCGGCCTTCGTCGGTCACATCCAGCGGCACTATATAGCCGGGCAACTTGACCGCCTGACCGTCCAGTTCCTTGACCACGGGCGCGGCAGGCGATTGTTGTCCAGCGGCCGGGCCGGACTCGGACAGGGCATCGGCGAGTTGGGACAGGTCATGGATGGGCGCGGGCTCGACCACTTGCGGCGGCGCATCGGCCGGGACCATGTCCGACCAGGACAGCTCGCGCACCTCGGCGGCCGATAACGGCGCGGCCAGGGCGATAAGCACAGCAGCGAGCAGGGGGCGGAGCATGGTGCTACCTCGTATCGATAAAAGCGTCATAACAGGCCGTGTGAAAACTACTGTGCTCGGTTATTCGGCGTAAAAAAGAGGCTCGGGTGCGAGCCCAGTCGGAATGCTCATTTACAGCCAGTAAGCTCCGCTTGACTCGTTTCGCTCGCCCTTCGGGCCAGCCGTTGGCTGTTACTTCGCTGCGCTCGTGTCTCGCCTATTTTTGCCTTGCCTAACCTTTGCTCGCTACGTTTTCACACCCCCTGAACGCGGCGTTATAAACGAATCGACAGGCCATCGGCCAGTGACTGCCGATAGGCACGCCAGGCGGGCACACAGCCCATCAGGAGGGCGGCGCTCAGGATAGCGCCGAGCAGCGTCCACTCATAGGCCGTTGGCAGGTCAAGCGGCAGATACAGACCGTAGTTGGCCTGCACGTGACCCTGCGCCCCGGCGATGCCCAGATACAGCAGCAACAGGCCCAGCAGCACGCCGGCCAACGCCAGGGCAAAGGCTTCCAGGATCAGCAGGCTGGCAATATGCCAGGGCCGCGCGCCCACCGAGCGCAGGATCGCCATCTCCCGGCGGCGCTCGTTGAGGCTGGTGAGAATCGCCGTAAGCATGCCGATCAGCCCGGTCAACACCACGAACAGCGAGACCACGAACAGCGCCTTTTCCGCCGTCCCCATCAGGCTCCACAACTCCTGCAGGGCGACGCCGGGCAGGATCGCCAGCAGTGGCTCGCCACGGAACTCGTTGAGCTCGCGTTGCAGGCTGAAGGTGGCGATCTTGCTGTTGAGACCCAACAGAAAGGCGGTGATCTGTTTGGGCTGCAGTTCCATTGCGCGCGCTTGCTCGGCACTGACCACCCCGGCGCCGCGAGCCGGCATGCCGTTCTGCCAGTCGACATGCAGCGCTTCCATCCCGGTCAGGGAAATATGCAGGGTGCGGTCCACCGGGGTGCCGGTGCGCTCGAGGATGCCGACTACGCGGAAGGGCTTGTCGTCGTGCTTGAGCAGGCTGATGGTGGCCACGCCATGGGCCAGCACCAACTCTTCGCCGAGGCGGTAGTCCAGCGCCTTGGCCACTTCCGCGCCGAGCACCACCTCGAACGGATCATCGGCAAAGGCGCGGCCCTGGCTGATCTGCAGCGGCTGGCTGCGGGCATAGCGGTAGTGCTCGAAGTAGGCCGGGCTGGTGCCCATCACCCGGTAGCCGCGGTGCGAGTCGCCGAGGGAGATGGGAATCGCCCACTTGACCTGGCGGTGCTCGGCGAAGCGCTCGAAGCTGTCCCAGCGAATGTTGTTGGTCGCGTTGCCGATGCGGAACACCGAATACAGCAGCAGATTGACGCTGCCTGAGCGGGCACCGACGATCAGGTCGGTGCCGCTGATGGTATTGGCGAAGCTGGCGCGCGCCTCCGTGCGCACCCGCTCGACGGCCAGCAACAGGCAAACGGAAAGGGCGATGGCGAATACCGTGAGCAGCGCGGTGAAGCGGCGGTTGCCCAGGCTGGCCAGGGCCAGACGTAATAGGTACACCTTCAGGCCTCCGTCGGGGTGGCGGCGCGATTGAGTTCGGCCAGCGACAGGCTGCGGTCGAACAGGCGCGCCAGGCTCTGGTCGTGACTGACGAACAGCAGGCTGGCGCCGGCCTCGCGGCATTCGGCGAACAGTAGCTGGAGGAAGGCCTCGCGGGCATCGGCGTCCAGCGCCGAAGTCGGCTCGTCGGCGATCACCAGTTCCGGCTGGCCGATCAGGGCGCGGGCCGCGGCGACCCGTTGTTGCTGGCCGATGGACAGTTCATCGGCGCGGCGCTCGAGCAGTGTGGGTTCTTTCAGGCCGAGGTGGGCGAGCAGGGTGGCGGCGGCCTGGTCGATGCTGCCGTGGCGCTGGATGGCGCGGCTGGCGCGCAGCCTGGAGAAGTGGCAGGGCAACTCGACGTTCTCGCGCACCGAGAGAAACGGCAGCAGGTTGAACTGCTGGAAGATATAGCCGGTGTGGTCGACGCGAAAACGATCGCGGGCGCTGGCCGAGAGTGCGCTCAGTTCCTGGTCGAGCAGGCGAATGCTGCCGCGATTGGGCGTTTGCACACCGCCGAGCAGGCCGAGCAGGGTGGTCTTGCCGCTGCCGCTGGGGCCCTTGAGAAACAGGCTTTCGCCGCGCTGCAGGGTGAAGCTGGGAATGTCCAGCAGTTGCGCCTGGCCGGGCCAGGCGAAACCGAGGTTGGACAGGCTGATCAGGGCTGAACTCATGACAACGCGAAACTCATGATGAAGCGGCCGGGTTACCTCGGCCGTGCTACGGCGAATGGGCCGATTAAAAATTCAGCGAGGCGTTGGCGGGTGTCAACTCGACGCCTTGCTGGCCGCTGGGGCCGATCAGTTGTACCTGAATTTTCTCGGTGGCGGGGAAGCGCTTGAACAGTTCGCCCAGGTTCAATTGCTTCAATTCGCTCGGCTTTTTGCAGTCGAGCTGATAATGCGCATGGATTTCGCTGTGCTCGCTTTCGTCTTCATCGGAGTGCTGTCCATCGTGCGCGTGCTCATCATCTGCAAACAATGCGCTTTCCAGCTCCGCTTCGCTCAGCGTGCAGTCGCCGGCACTCAGGCCGAACAAGGCCTGCGGGTCTTGTAACTGGTTGCGCACCGCCGCGACCTTGGCTTTGTCGGCGGCGCTGTTGGCGGCATGTTCGAAACCCGCCAGGTTCATTGCCGGGCTTTCCAGCTGCAGCTCCAGGGCCTGACCATCGAGCACCACATTGAGCCGGGCGGCGCCATGCTCGTGGGCGTCGAGGCTGCCGTGTTCGGCGTGTTCGTCCGCATGGGCGTGTTGGTGCTCGTTGGCCTGGGCAATGGCCAGGGGCAGCAGGGCAAAAGGCAGGGCAAGCAGCAGGCGACGCATGGTGATCTCCGGTCGGGATTCAATTTACTTGTTACGTTATAACAACTTTTATATGCATCTGGCCAGCTCCGCTTGGCGGGCTGCGGCTGACGTGGGAGCATGCCTGTCGATTACTCGAGGGCAACAAGATGGTGCGAATCCGTGGACGGGTCGGCGATTGGCCGGTGGACCTGACAGTGGAACTGGACGCGCAGGACTGGGCGCAACTGGCGCAGCACATTGCGCCTGCTGCCGTTACCAGCGAGCCGGCAGCGGTCGCCACCGTCGTGGCAGCGGATGCGCTGTGGCAGACCACCTTGGACTTGCTGCGCCAGACCGGGCAGGTCGAAGGGCCGCAGCTGCTGGCCCAACTGGCGGCCTTGGCCGGCAGTGAGGCGGCGGCCAAACGCCTGCTGGTGCGCTTGCGCCATTGCGCCCAGGTGCGCATGGAAACCGCTGAGGATGCGCCTATCTATCACTGGGTCGGTTGACAAGTACCGATGGGGTGGCCGTACAGCGACAGGTTGTCCATCTCTGACCTGTCGCGGCTAAAGCAGAGTTGCCGCCCAGCCCCTCCCACAGGGCTGGCTGTGCTCGTGGGAGGGGCTTCAGCCGCGAGGCCCGACAGGCCCAGGTCTGTCTAGTAAATCGCCTGGTACAGCTTGCGCCGGTAGGCGGTCACCAGCGGGTCTTCGTTGCCGAGCAGGTCGAAGACCTGCAACAGGGTCTTGTGCGGCAGGCCGTCGGCGTAGGTGCGGTTGCGCGTGAATAGCTGCAGCAGGGCCTCCAGCGCCGGCTCGTATTGTTGGCGGGCCAGTTGCTGGATCGCCAGTTGGTAGGTGGCCTCATCGTCTGCACCGTTCTGCGCCAGGCGGGTTTTCAGGCTGGCGACGTCCGGCAGGTCCGCCGCCTGACCGAGGAAGGTCAGCTGCGCGCGGGCCCCGGCCAGGGCCTGCTTGTGTTCGTCACCCTTGACCGCATCGAGCACGCTTTGCGCTTCGTCCAGCTCGCCGCGTTCGGCCAGGCAGCGGGCATAGAGGATCAGCGCCAGGGCGTTTTCGTTGTCTTCGCCGAGCAACTGCTTGAGCAGGGCTTCGGCATCGCCGATGCGGCCTTCGGCGAACAGGGCCTGGGCCGCTTCCATGGGGTCGGCGGTGGCGGGTGTCGGCTCGGCCACGTGGGGCTTGAGCAGGTCGCGGATCGCCGACTCGGGCTGTGCGCCGGAGAAACCATCGACCGGCTGGCCGTTCTTGAACAACACCACGGTGGGCAGGCTGCGAATGCCGAAGCGCGCGACTATGTCCTGCTCTAGGTCGCAGTTGACCTTGGCCAGCAGCAGTTCGCCCTGATAGCCCTCGGTGATCTGCGCCAGCAGTGGCATCAGCGCCTTGCAGGGCGCGCACCACTCGGCCCAGAAGTCGACCAGCACCGGTTTGTGGAAGGAGTTCTCGATCACCAGCTGCTCGAATTGAGCGCTGCCGGATACGTCAAAAATATAAGAGGTGTCGCTCATGGTCGGTCTCGCTGGGCGAAAAATGGCTGTCACTATAAATGTGGGCGCCTGTTTGCGGAAACAAGGCGTGTTTTAGTCGCGCTGTGCGTGATACAGGCTGACCTGGCGAAATTCGGCGGGCTCGGCCAGGTCCGGCCAGGTGCAGGCGTCCATCACGCCAAGGCGCCGGTACAGCGGATGCTGGAAGTCGCGCACTCGCGAATCGGCCACCAGCGCCTGGCGGCCGCGGCTGAGGAACTGGTCGAGCAGCGGCAGGTTGGCGCGGTCGTAGAGCGCGTCGGCGACCAGGATCAGGTCGAAACGGTCGGCTTCCTGGAAGAAGTCCGCCGAGTAGCCCAGTTCCACCTGGTTGAGTGCGGCATTGGCCCGGCAGGCCTCGAGGGCTAGCGGGTCGAGGTCGCAGGCCACCACTTCGAGGGCGCCCGCCTTGGCCGCCGCAATTGCCGCGATGCCGGAGCCGGCACCGAAATCCAGTACGCGCTTGCCGCGCACCCACTGCGGGTGCTCGGCCAGCCAGCGCGCCAGGACCAGGCCGCTGGCCCAGCAGAAGCACCAGTAGGGCGGCTCCTCGAGAATGCGCCGGGTCTCCTCCGGGTTGAAGGCGCGCGCCATATTGGCGGCATCGATCAGCCAGAGTTTCAGCTCGGTAGCGGGCAGGGTGGCGACGGTCAGTTGCGCATCGCCGAGCAGTTCGTGCAGTGCCGTGTGCAAGCGAGCCGGTGGATTCATGGCGCGGGTACCAGTTGCAACTCGCCGAGTTGCTGGCTGTCGCTGTGGCGAATCGGTTGCGGCGGCAGGCGCAGGATCAGGCGGCCGGCTCGATTGACCCGGCCGCGCAGCTCGACCTGGACCCCAGGAATAAAGGCTTTCGGGTTGAAGGGCAGGCGAAAGGGCAGGGTCGCGCCGTTGCCGGTCAGCTGAATATTGCCCAACAGGCCCTGGGGCAGGCCGCGCGCATCGACCAGCAGCAGGGCCAGTTCGACTTCGCCATCCCTGGGGACGCCGAGCAGGCGGCCACTGAGTTCGCGCAGGTGTGCCGGCAGGGGGGCAGGCGCTGCCGCGATGCTTGCTTCCGGTGTCGGCTTGGTCGTGGGTTGGGGCGGCACGGCGGGGGCACCGGCGCAGGCCGCGAGCAGTCCGGCGAGGGTGGGTGGAGCGAGCAGTCGCATGACAATGTTCATCAAAGTGGTAGGCCTGAAAGAAGCGGTGTGCCGGGAAAGAGTAGCTGGGCGCGCGCCTGTATAGCGCAAAGTCCTCGGCTTGTCTTGCCCGCGGGATGCGCTACCATGGCGCTTTCCTGTTCAAGGTGGCTGCCCTCCTATGCACTGTCCCTTCTGCGGTGCCAACGACACCAAGGTCATCGATTCGCGCCTGGTCGCCGAGGGCGGGCAAGTGCGTCGTCGGCGCGAATGCCTGGCTTGCGAAGAGCGTTTCACCACCTTTGAAACCGCCGAGCTGGTGATGCCGCGGCTGATCAAGCAGGACGGCAGTCGCCAGCCGTTCGACGAAGACAAGCTGCGTGCCGGCATGCAGCGCGCCCTGGAGAAACGCCCGGTGAGCATCGAGCGTCTGGAGGCGGCGATTGCCCATATCAAGCACCAGCTGCGCGCCACCGGCGAGCGCGAGATCAAGTCGTTGGTGCTCGGCGAGCTGGTGATGAGCGAGTTGCAAAAACTCGATGAGGTCGCCTATATCCGCTTCGCCTCGGTCTACCGACGCTTCCAGGATCTCAACGAATTCCGCGAGGAAATCGACCGGCTGTCCCGCGAACCCGCGAAAGAGCAATGATGGGCTTCGATCATGCCTGCATGGCTCGCGCCCTGGAGCTGGCCCGCAAGGGCCTGTATTCGACTCACCCGAACCCGCGTGTCGGCTGCGTCATCGCCCGCGATGGGCAGGTCGTCGGCGAAGGCTGGCATGTGCGCACGGGTGAGCCGCACGCCGAGGTGCATGCGCTGCGCCAGGCCGGCGCGCAGGCGCGTGGCGCCACCGCCTATGTGACCCTGGAGCCCTGCAGTCATCATGGCCGTACTCCGCCGTGCGCCGATGCGCTGGTCGCCGCCGGCGTCGCGCGGGTGGTGGTGGCCATGCAGGATCCCAATCCGCAGGTCGCCGGCAATGGCCTGGCGCGCCTGATGCAGGCCGGGATTGCAGTGCAAAGTGGTGTGCTGGAAGCAGAAGCGCGGATGCTCAACGCCGGCTTCATCAAGCGCATGGAGCAGGGCTTGCCCTTCGTGCGGGTCAAGTTGGCAATGAGCCTGGACGGTCGCACCGCCATGGCCAGCGGCGAGAGCCAGTGGATTACCGGACCGGCTGCCCGTGCCGCGGTGCAGTGTTTGCGCGCCCGCGCCAGCGTGGTACTGACCGGTGCCGACACGGTGTTGGCGGACAACGCCCGCCTGACCGTGCGCCCCGATGAACTGGGCCTGGATGCCGAGCTGACGGCGCTGGCCATGACCCGACCACCCTTGCGGGTGCTGGTCGACGGACGCCTGCGGGTGCCGCTGGCTGCGCCTTTCTTTCAGGCTGGCGCGACGTTGGTGGCGACCTGCGCGGCCGCTACGGCGCGTGAACGCTACCTGGGTGCCGGTCACGAACTGCTGGCCGTGCCGGGCAGTAGCGGCCATGTCGATCTGCACAAACTGCTGACTGAACTGGCCGGGCGTGGCGCCAACGAAGTGCTGGTCGAGGCCGGGCCGCGCCTGGCCGGGGCCTTCACCCGCGAGGGCCTGGTCGATGAGTACCAGTTGTTCGTCGCGCCGAAGTTTCTCGGCTCCAGCGCGCGGCCCTTGCTCGAACTGCCGCTGGCACGCATGGCCGAGGCGCAGGCGCTGAAGATCGTCGAGATGCGCGCGGTCGGCGACGACTGGCGGATCATCGCGGTGCCGCAGCGCGAGGGCTGACGGTTGCGGGTGGGGTGGTGTAGGCGCGGCGGGGGCGGCCAGCCCATGCTCGCGAGCAACAAGAGCATCGCGGGCATGGCCCGCTCCTACGGGTGGCCAACCCCCTGTCGTAGGCCGGCATGCACGCTGTGGCATATCGGCCATCGGCCAGTACAAGCCGTCGCGCGGCGATGCAGTCGGGCGGCAATTATGGTAAAACGCGTCTCGGCCACCATTGGTGGCCGCAACGTTCTCAGGGCGGGGTGTGATTCCCCACCGGCGGTAATGATGCAGTGCATCTAGCCCGCGAGCGCTTGCCCGGGTTGCGTAAGCAGCCCGGGCAAGGACAGCAGACCCGGTGTGATTCCGGGGCCGACGGTATAGTCCGGATAAAGAGAGAGCGGGATTCCCTCCTCGGGCGCCCTGTGCGTACCCGTGAAATCCCTATCGATCGGCATTGCCCTGTTTTGACCAAACAGGAGTTCATTCATGCTGTTCAACATCATCACTCGCGTACCGGAGGACCCATGTTCACCGGCATAATCGAATCCATTGGCAGCATTCGTGCGCTGACGCCCAGGGGCGGCGACGTGCGTGTCCATGTGGCCACCGGTAAGCTCGACCTGGGCGACGTCAAGCTGGGCGACAGCATCGCGGTCAACGGCGTCTGCCTGACCGCGGTGGCGCTGCCCGGCGACGGTTTCTGGGCCGATGTCAGCCGCGAAACCCTGGCCCGCACTGCCTTTATCGACTTGAAGCCCGGCAGCCCGGTCAACCTGGAAAAGGCCCTGACGCCATCCAGTCGCCTCGGCGGCCATCTGGTCAGCGGCCATGTCGACGGTGTCGGTGAAGTCATCGCCCGCGCCGATAACGCCCGCGCCGTGCAATTCACCATCCGTGCGCCGCGCGAACTGGCCAAATACATCGCCCACAAGGGCTCGATCACCGTCGACGGCACCAGCCTGACCGTCAATGCGGTGAATGGCGCCGAATTCGAGCTGACCATAGTGCCGCATACCCTGGCGGAGACCATCATGGCCGACTATCGCCCCGGCAGTCAGGTCAACCTGGAAGTGGATCTGCTGGCGCGTTACCTGGAGCGTTTGCTGCTCGGCGACAAGGCCGCCGAGCCGAATGCCCCGGGCATGACGGAAAGTTTTCTGGCCGAACACGGCTACCTGAAGAATTAAGGAATCGCCAGCATGGCTCTCAACAGCATCGAAGAACTGATCGAAGACATCCGCGCCGGCAAGATGGTCATCCTCATGGATGACGAGGATCGCGAAAACGAAGGCGATCTGATCATCGCCTCCGAGTGCGTCAAGGCCGAGCACATCAACTTCATGGCACGTTTCGCCCGCGGCCTGATCTGCATGCCGATGACCCGCGAGCGCTGCGAACTGCTCAAGCTGCCGCTGATGGCGCCGCGCAACGGTTCCGGCTTCGGCACCAAGTTCACCGTCTCGATCGAGGCCGCCGTCGGGGTCACCACCGGTATCTCCGCCGCCGACCGCGCGCGCACCGTGCAGGCCGCCGCCGCCAGAAACGCGGTAGCCGACGATATTGTCAGTCCCGGTCATATCTTTCCGCTGATGGCCCAGCCCGGTGGTGTGCTGGCCCGGGCCGGACATACCGAAGCGGCCTGCGACCTGGCGCGCATGGGTGGCTTCGAGCCGAGCGGGGTGATCTGCGAGATCATGAACGACGACGGCACCATGTCCCGTCGCCCCGAGCTGGAAGAGTTCGCCGCCGAGCACGGCATCAAGATCGGCACCATCGCCGACCTGATCCACTACCGGCTGATCCATGAGCGCACCGTCGAGCGCGTCAGCGAGCAGGTGCTCGACAGCGAGCTGGGCCAGTTCAACCTGGTGACCTACCGCGATTCGGTGGAGAACGATGTGCACATGGCGCTGACCCTGGGCACCATCTGCGCGGATGAGCCGACCCTGGTGCGGGTGCACAACATGGACCCGCTGCGCGACCTGTTCATGGTCAACCAGCCCGGCCGCTGGAGCCTGCGTGCAGCCATGGCGCAAGTCGCCAAGGATGGTAGCGGCGTGGTGCTGCTGCTGGGCAACCCGCTGACCGGCCCGGACTTGCTGGCGCACCTGGAGCGGCAGTTGGGCGGCGAGGCGAAAGTGGCCAATCCGACCACCTACAGCACCGTCGGTGCCGGCTCGCAGATCCTCCGCGACCTCGGCGTGCGCAAGATGCGCCTGATGAGCTCGCCGATGAAGTTCAATGCGATATCCGGTTTCGACCTGGAAGTTGTAGAATACCTGCCCGCTGAATAACGATCGCCGCGCTACTGCGCTCGGACATGCTGCGTTGCAAACAGGTTCGGCTTGCTCATTTACTCCAGTAAACTGCGCAGCCTCGCCTGTTTCCGCCTTGTCTGTCCGGCGCTCGCTAGGCGCTGTTCCGTTGGACTATAGATTTTCTGCCCCCTGGCTCTTTAACGCTATATGAGAATTGTTTTATGACCCTGAAGACCATCGAAGGTACTTTCATCGCCCCCAAGGGCCGCTTCGCCCTGGTGGTCGGCCGCTTCAACAGCTTCGTTGTCGAAAGCCTGGTAAGCGGCGCCGTTGACACCCTGGTTCGCCATGGTGTGAGCGAAAGCGACATCACCATCATCCGCGCGCCGGGTGCCTTCGAGATCCCCCTGGTGGCACAGAAAATCGCCCAGCGTAGCGAGTTCGACGCGATCATCGCCCTCGGCGCGGTGATCCGTGGCGGCACGCCGCATTTCGAATACGTCGCCGGCGAATGCACCAAGGGCCTGGCCCAGGTGTCCATGGAGTTCGGCGTACCGGTGGCCTTCGGTGTGCTGACTGTCGACTCCATCGAGCAAGCCATCGAACGTTCCGGCACCAAGGCCGGCAACAAGGGTGCGGAAGCTGCACTGTCCGCCCTGGAAATGGTCAGCCTGCTGGCGCAGTTGGAGGCCAAGTGAGCCAGAACGACGGTAGCCCGCAAAAGCCGCAGCCAGCCAAGGGCCCGAAAGCGCCGAGTGGCAAGACCCTGGCGCGTCGTCAGGCGCGCACCCTGGCCATGCAGGCGCTGTACTCCTGGCACATGGCTGGTCAGCAGTTGAACGAGATCGAGGCGCAGTTTCGCGTCGATAACGATTTCAGCACGGTCGACGGCGCCTACTTCCACGAGATCCTGCACGGCGTGCCGCGGCAGAAAAGCGAGATCGACGGTGCCTTCGAGATCCTGCTGGATCGTCCGATCGCCGAGATCGACCCGGTCGAACTGTCGATTCTGCGGCTGTCCACCTACGAGCTGAAGAACCGCCTCGATGTGCCCTACCGGGTGGTGATCAACGAAGGCATCGAGTTGGCCAAGGTGTTCGGCGCCACCGACGGACACAAATTCGTCAACGGCGTGCTGGACAAGCTGGCGCCACGTCTGCGGGCGGACGAAGTCCGCGCCAACCGGCGCTGACAGCCTCTTGAACGGCTGCTGCGGGTTGCCTCCTCCAAGCCGGGTCGAGACCTGCCTGGTCGCGGCGTGTGACGCGGCGCACCTGGCAGGCGTTGCCGCCCGTGGGTGAGTTCGAGCTGATTCGTCGTTACTTCGCCGCGGCGGCCTGCGCACAGGCCGGCGCAGGTGTGGCGCTGGGCATCGGCGACGACTGCGCGCTACTGGAGCTGCCGGCTGGCGAACAGCTGGCGGTTTCCACCGACACCCTGGTTGCCGGGGTGCATTTCCCCGAGGCGGCCGATCCCTTTCTGCTGGCCCAGCGCGCGCTGGGCGTGTCGGTCAGCGACCTGGCCGCCATGGGCGCGACCCCCATCGGCTTCACCCTGGCCTTGACCCTGCCCGGCGCCGAACCGGCCTGGCTGCAAGCCTTCGCCCGTGGCCTCGATCGCATGGCGCAGGACTGCGCCGTGCGCCTGATCGGCGGCGATACCTCGCGCGGACCGCTGACGCTGACCCTGACCGTGTTCGGCCGGGTGCCCCGTGGCCTGGCGTTGACCCGGGCCGGCGCCCGGGTCGGCGATTTGCTCTGCGTGGGCGGTGAGCTGGGCGACGGCGCCGGTGCCTTGGCGCTGGTGCTCGGTCAGCGGCAAGCGCCGGCCGAGATTGCCGAGCCCCTGCTGGCGCGCTATTGGTCGCCGCGACCGCAGCTTGGCTTGGGCGTGGCGCTGCGCGGCAAGGCCACGGCGGCGCTGGACATCTCCGATGGCCTGCTGGCCGACTGTGGGCATATCGCCGTCGCCTCGGGCGTGGCGCTACTGATCGAGCAGGCGCGCCTGCCGTTGTCGCAGGCGCTGCTGGCCCTGCTCGGTGCCGCTGGCGCGCGTGACTGCGCACTGAGCGGTGGCGACGATTACCTGTTGGCCTTTACCCTGCCGGCCGAGCATCTCGCCGGCTTGCAGGCCCAGGGCTGGCCGGTGCATGTGATCGGTCGCGTCGCAGCCGGCTCGGGCGTACAACTGCTGGATCAACACGGTCAAGGCGTCACGCCGCAGGAGCGGGGCTATCAACATTTTGGGAGTGACGGTGACTGAACCGCTAAGCGTGCCGCCATCGGTATGGCGCAATCCGTGGCATTTCATCGCCTTCGGCTTCGGCTCGGGCACCTTGCCCAAAGCACCGGGCACCTGGGGCTCGCTGGTGGCGCTGCCGTTTATACCGCTGTGGCAGATGCTGCCGGACTGGGGCTACTGGCTGATGCTTGGCATCACCATGCTGTTCGGCTTCTGGCTGTGCGGCAAGGTGGCCGAAGACCTGCGCGTGCATGACCATGAAGGCATCGTCTGGGACGAAATGGTCGGCATGTGGATCACCCTGTGGCTGGTGCCGGAAGGCTGGGGCTGGCTGCTGGTGGGTTTCCTGCTGTTCCGCCTGTTCGACATCCTCAAGCCCTGGCCGATCAGCTGGATCGACCGGCATGTGCATGGCGGTGTCGGTATCATGCTCGACGATGTGCTGGCCGGGGTCTTCGCCTGGCTGGCCATGCAGTTGCTCGTGTGGGGCTGGGCCAGTGGTCTGGCCAGTGGGTTGGGCCTGTAAACGCAGCGAGATCGATCATGGCGAGATGCTGGTTGGCGATACTGCTGGGCGTGCTGGGCTGCTCATGCGCCCTGGCCGAGCCGGCTGCGCCGCAGGAAATCCGCCTGGCCAGCGAGGTCTGGCAAGGCCATACCCATGCCGACGGTAGTGGTCTGGCCTGGGATGTTCTGCGTCAGGTGTTCGGCCCCGAAGGCATCGAGCTGGTGATCCAGAGCGTGCCCTATACCCGCTCCATCGGCCTGGTGCAGCGCGGTGAAGCCGATGCCTGGGTCGGTTCCTACCGCAATGAGGTGGACGAGGGTGTGTTCTACCCGCGCTGGCATTACGACGTCGATCAGATCAGTGCGCTGGGCTCGGTCGATCAGCCGGTGCCGAGTCAGGCAACGCTTGGCGAGTTTCGTCTGGTGTGGATGCGTGGCTATGAATATCAGCGTTATTTGCCAAACCTGAAGCACTACCGGGAAATTCAGCGCCGCAGCGGTATTCTTCCCATGCTCGATTACGGTCATGCGGATTTCTACATCGATGCTCAGACCGAGGTCGATGAGGTGCTCGAGGGTGCAGCCGACCGGGCTCGCTATCGGGTCACCCGGTTGACCCGCTTGCCGCTGTATCTGGGCTTTGCCGATAATCCGCGTGGCCGGGCCTTGGCCCAGTTGTTCGATCGACGCATGACGCAGCTGGTCGAGCAGGGCAGTTTGCGCCCGCTGTTCGAGCGCCGGCAGCTGCCCTATCCCTTCGATTAACCGATTGTGAGAACCTGATGGGTGGACTGAAATTGTGGGTTGTCGTTGCGCTGCTGTTGGCCTGCGGACTGAGCTGGGCGGCGCCCCGGGTGCTGGTGGTCGGCCTGTTTCCCGGCGCCGCGGTGCTCAATGTCGACGGTCAGCGCAAGCTGGTGAAAGTCGGCCAGACTGGCCCCGGTGGCGTAGTTGTGGTCAGTGCCGACAGCCGCGGCGCCGTGCTGCGGGTGGATGGCGTGGAGCGCGCTTATACCCTGAGTCGCGAATACAGTAACGGCTTTGCCGAGCCGAGCATGCGTCAGTTGAGCATAGCCAAGGGCATTGGCGGGCACTATTGGGCCGCTGGTTCGGTGAATGGCCATCCGCTGCAGTTCCTGGTCGACACCGGCGCCACCTCGGTCGCCCTCAATGATGGTCACGCTCGCCGCCTGGGCATCGATTATCGGGTGGTCGGCCGGCCGCTGCAGGTCAGTACCGCCAGCGGCACCGTGCGTGGCTGGCGGGTCAACCTCAACAGCGTCAAGGTCGGCACTCTGGAGGTGCTGGGTGTCGAAGCGGTGGTGCTGGAGGGTGGCTCGCCCACCGAAGCGCTGCTCGGCATGAGCTTCCTCAGCCGGGTCGGCTGGCGGGTGGAGCAGGATCTGCTGGTGCTGGAATCCAAGCACTGACGGCAGGCATGCACCATAAGTCCGGCCTGCGATCCGCTAGTTGTGGCTTAGCCGATCCTTATCATCGGTAATTCAAGCTGACCTGCTGGCAGGGGCTGCTGTTACAATGCGCCCTCGCAAATTTCCAGCCCTTATCTATTTAGGAGCATCCGGTGTCTGTCGTGTTCGTCGCCGCCTCCCAGCTGCCTACCCCGTTCGGGGTGTTTACCATGCATGGCTTTCTCGAAACGGCCACGGGCAAGGAGCATGTTGCGCTGACCTTTGGCGATGTCGCCGATGGCGAGCCGGTGCTGGGGCGCCTGCATTCCGAGTGCCTGACCGGCGATGCGCTGTTCAGTCTGCGCTGTGACTGCGGCTTCCAGCTCGAAGCCGCGATGCGTGCGATTGCCGCCGAAGGGCGCGGCGTCCTGCTCTATCTGCGTCAGGAAGGCCGTGGCATTGGCCTGCTGAACAAGATCCGCGCCTATGAGCTGCAGGATGGCGGCGCCGATACGGTGGAGGCCAACGAACTCCTCGGTTTCGGTGCCGATCAGCGTGAATACGCGATCTGCCTGCCGATGCTCGAGCACCTGCACATCAAGGCCCTCAAATTGATGACCAACAACCCGCGCAAGGTCAAGGCGCTGGGCGATATGGGCATCAACGTGGCCACGCGCGTGCCGCTGCAGATCGACCATAACCCGCACAACAAGAAGTACCTGGCGACCAAGGCCGGCAAGCTCGGGCACATGCTCGGCAGCCTGCATCAGGGCGAGGTCGAGGAAAGCCTGTGACCCGTAGCGACGTGCGCCGTCGCCTGGCACTGACCTGGTGGTCGCAGCTGGCGGTGGCTCTGGCGCCGCTGTTTGTCCTCAATCTGCTATTCGGTGCCGATCAACAGGTCGGTGTGCTGAGCATGCCGCTGTTCATCGCCGGCCTGGCATCGATGTTCGTCAGCCTGCCGCTGTTCCATGCCTACAAGCACGCATTGATCGCCACCGGAAAGGCTCTCGACAGCCCTGCAGAGCCGGCCGCCTGGCTGGCCTTGGCCGCGCGGCGCCGGCTGGCCCTGCTCGGCGCCGGCCTGCCGGCCTGGATTGCCGCCATCGCGGTGTTCGCCGGGCTGGAGGCGATTCCGCTGATCCTCCTGGCGTTGTCCAGCGTCGTCCTGTTCTACCTCTACCGCATTCCCCGCCAGCTCGGCTGATGCTGCGTCTTTGCGCCTGTCTGCTCGCGTTGCTGGCCTGGCCGGCGAGCGCGGTCGAGCGGGTGATAAGCCTGGCGCCCTCCCTCAGCGAAATCGTCGTGGAGCTGGAGGCTGCCGATCTGCTGGTCGGCGTGCTGGATGGCGGCGAGCGGCCGGCGGCGCTGGCCCACCTGCCCTCGGTGGGGCGCTACGGCCAACTGGAAATGGAGAGCCTGCTCGAGCTGCAACCCGATCTGATCCTGTTGTGGCCGGACAGCATCAGCCGCGCCCAGCGCCAGCAGCTGGAGCGTTTCGGCATCCCGCTGCTGATCACCGAGCCGCACAATCTGGCGCATCTGGCCGAACAGTTCGCCGCCATCGGCACCCGCCTCGGCCGCCACGCGCAAGGGCAGGCGCTGCGCCGGCGCTTCAGCCGCCGTCTGGCCGAACTGAGCGCGCGCTACCGGCGTGAGCCGCCGCTGCGGGTGTTCTACCAGATATGGGACGTGCCGCTGTACACCATCGGTGGCCGGCAGATCATCAGCGATGCCTTGCGCGTGTGCGGTGGCGAGAACGTGTTTGCCGAGCTCGACCTGCCGGCGCCACAGGTCAGCGTGGAGGCGGTGCTGCAGCGTGATCCCGAGGTGATCCTCGGCGGCAGCGGCGCGCAGCTGGAGGCCTGGCGCATCTGGCCGCGCCTGACCGCGGTGGCGCGCGAGCAACTCTGGCTAGTACCGGACAAGGGCCTGGAGCGGCCCAGCTTCCAGATGCTGGAAGCCACCGAGCGCCTGTGCCAGCAGCTAGAGAAGGCGCGCTGAAGCCCCTCCCACGATTACGGTTCTCGGGCATTTCGTAGGAGCGGCGGGGCGCCTAGCCCATGCTCGCGATAGCGCGCGCCAGCAATAAGCATCACGGGCAAGTAACTGGACCCCCGCTCCCACACGAAGCAGCTATGTTCTACCTCTGCGTTATAGCGTGGGTGTCCAGGTCAGCGCGAGCATCCCGCTGCGGCCCTCCTCGCGGAAGCCATGGCGGGTCACGCTGCTGAAGAAGGCGTCGTCCGGGCGGCTATAGGTGGCCTGGCTGTAGTCCTTGTCCAGCAGGTTGTCGACTTTCAGCTGCCAGTTCAGTTCATCGTTCATCTTCCAACTGCCACGCAGGCCGAGCAGGCCGTAGCCAGCCACTTCGATGCTATTGGCGGCGTTGTCGTAGCGGCTGGAAACCGCCTGCCAGGTCAGGCCTGCACCGAAGTCGCCGAACCGACGGTCGAGATCCAGGCTCAGGCTGCGTTTGGCGCGTCTGGGCAGGGTATGGCCGCTGTCGCGGTCACGCGGATCGACCCAGCCGGCGGCCAATACCGCCTGCCAGCCCAGCAGGTCGCGCTCCAGGCTCAACTCCACGCCTTGCAGGCGGGCCTTGCTGACGTTTTGCGGCTGACTGAAGAAGGTCAGCGGGTCGCTGACCACGGTGATCAGGTCCTTCACCTCGGTACGGTAGGCCGCCAGGCTCCAGATGGTCTGCAGATGCTCGCCGCGTAATTGCACCTCGTAGGTCTTGGAGCGTTCCGGATCCAGGTCGGGGTTGCCGCCAAAGAATGCCGAGGTGGGAAAGTACAGATCGTTGAAGGTCGGTGCGTGGAAGCCCTCGCCATAGCTGAACAGCAGATCCAGCTGCTGGCTGAGGTTGAGGGTCAATGCGGCGTTCAGCGTGTTCTCGCTACCGAACTGCTCGTTGTTGTCATGGCGCAGGCCCAGTTCGGTGGCGAAGCCATCGCCCTGATAGCGATGCTGGGCGAAGGCCGCCTGGTTCCAGCGCTCGGTTTCGCTGAAGCTGGTGCTGCTGGTCAGGCGATCCTCGTGCCAATCCGCACCCAGCAGTAGCTGATGAGCGTCGCCCAGTTGCAGGGTGTTCAGCCAACTGGCGGAGTCGCGGTAGGTATTGAAGGCGAAGTTGTTAAACGCGTTGAAGCGATCGCGGTTGTCGCTCTTGTCCTCGACATGGCCGAGTTCCAGGCGGCTGCTCCAGGCATCCAGCAGGTGGGCCTCCAGGTGACCGGCGACGCTGGAAAGGCTGAAGCGCTCGCTGGGGTTGCCCGGGTCGAAGCTGAAGAGGTCGTCGTACTCGGTCTCGCCGTGCTGATCGAGCAGGTTGAAACCGCCTTTCAGGCGCTCATTGAAGCGATGTTCCAGGCTCAGGTTGAGGGCCTGGCGGCGTAGGCCATCATGATCGCCATCGCGGCCGCGGGAATCGTTGGAGCGGTCGAAACCCGCGGATTCGTCGAGACTGGCGCCGAGGTCGAAGCGGGTTTGCGCGTCGCCGCCGGACAGGCCGAGGCTGCGTTCGAAACTCTGCTGGCTGCCCGCGGCCAGGCGCAGGCGTGGCTGCAGACCGGCTTCGCCGCGGCGGGTGAAGATCTGGATCACCCCGCCGATGGCGTCGGCGCCATAAAGCGCCGAGCGTGGTCCGCGCACCACTTCGACCCGTTCGATCTGCTCGGGGCTGAGGAACTCCAGGCGCGCCAGGCCACTGGCGGCGGCGTTGAGGCGTACGCCATCGACCAGCACCAGGGTCTGATTGGAGTTGGCGCCGCGCAGGAACACGCTGGTCAGGCTGCCGCGGCCGCCGTTCTGCACGATCGATACCCCGGGCACGCGGCTCAGCAGTTCGGGCACGCTGCGCACCTGCAGGCGTTCGATATCCTGGCGCGTGAACACGCTGGTCGCGGCCGTCGCCTGACGTTGTGGTTCCAGTTGCCGCCCGGAGGTCACGATCAACGGTTGCAATTCGAGTGAGTCGGCGTGACTGCTGGCCTGATCGGCATGCGCAGCCAGCGGCAGCAGCGTCACGGCCAGGGCAATTCGGGACAATTTCATCGGTAAATCCTCAAAAGACAGAACACTTTCGAGGAGGGCAGGGACAAGCACCGGGCAAGGAGGCGATAGCCAGCGCTTGACGGTGATGCCCTCCGCAACACCAGTCAGATCGCGCCGAGGCAGGTCTCCGGGCTGCCGACTGGCACTTTCCCGCCTTCCCGGACGAACCCAGTGGCGTATCGAGAAAGCGTGCACCCGGCCGTGCTGGCCGGGCGCTGTCGGTTACCGTTGCGGGGGCAGCGCAGGCATTGCGGCAGTCGAGTCGACGGCTACGCACCTGCTTCCCTTTTCACGCCTGGGCCTTGCGGCTGTCGGCGACCTCGGACAAGTAAAACGCCGCGCACCATAGGGTACGGCGGGTAGAAGCACAAGCCGCTCGACGTTGCCGAGCAGGCTTGTTGAATCGCTCCTACGTGTGAGTCGCTTCCAGCAGCGCCAGGCGCAGGCGCACCGCTTCCTCGATGCCGGCCTGGTCGAGGCCGCACTCGGCGAGCATCTGGCTCGGCTTGGCGTGCTCGACGTAGTAGTCCGGCAGGCCGAGGTGAAGCAGCGGCTTGAGGATATTTTCGCGGGAGAGGAATTCGCTGACCGCACTGCCGGCACCGCCCATGACGCTGTTTTCTTCGATGCTCACCAGCAGTGCGTGGCTGGCGGCCAGTTCGCGGACCAGGGCTTCGTCCAGCGGTTTGACGAAGCGCATGTCGACCACGGTGGCGTCCAGGTTCTCGCCGACTTTCAGCGCCTCGGCCAGTTGCACGCCGAACACCAGCAGGGCGACCTTCGAACCCTGGCGGCGGATCAGGCCCTTGCCGATTTCCAGCGGCGTCAGACTCGGCTCGATAGGCGCGTTCGGGCCGCTGCCGCGGGGGTAGCGTACCGCCGCCGGGCCGTCGAACAGGTAGCCGGTGCTGAGCATGCGGCGCAGTTCGTTCTCGTCGCTGGGGGTCATCACCAGCATGCCGGGGATGCAGCGCAGGTAGGCCAGGTCGAAGCTGCCGGCGTGGGTCGGGCCATCTTCGCCGACCAGGCCGGCGCGGTCGATGGCGAACAAGACGTCAAGGTGCTGCACGGCGACGTCGTGGATCAACTGGTCGTAGGCGCGCTGCAAGAAGGTCGAGTAGATCGCCACCACCGGCTTGATGCCGTCGCAGGCCATGCCGGCGGCCAGGGTCACCGCGTGCTGCTCGGCGATGGCTACGTCGAAATAGCGCTCGGGGTAGCGTTCGCTGAAGGCCACCAGGTCCGAGCCTTCCTTCATCGCCGGGGTGATGCCGACCAGGCGTGGGTCCTCGGCGGCCATGTCGCACAGCCACTGGCCAAACACGCTGGAGTATTTCGGCCCGCGGGCTTGCTTCGGCGCAGCCGGAGCGTTGATCGGCTCCAGCTTGGTGATCGCGTGGTAACCGATCGGGTCGGCTTCGGCCGGGGCGAAGCCCTTGCCCTTCTTGGTGATCACGTGGAGAAACTGCGGGCCGTCGAGGTCGCGCATATTGCGCAGGGTCGCCAGCAGGGTCGGCAGGTCGTGGCCGTCGATCGGGCCGATGTAGTTCCAGCCCAGTTCCTCGAACAGGGTGCCGGGGACCAGCATGCCCTTGGCGTGTTCTTCGGTCTTGCGCGCGATCTCCCAGGCGCCGGGCAGGCGCGAGAGGATCTTCTTGCTGCCCTCGCGCATGCTCGCGTAGGTGCGGCTGGAGAGGATCTTGGCCAGGTAGTTGGACAGGCCGCCGACATTCTGCGAGATCGACATGTCGTTGTCGTTGAGGATCACCAGCATGTTGGCGCTGACGTCGGAGGCGTGATTGAGCGCCTCGAAGGCCATGCCGGCGGTCAGCGCGCCGTCGCCGATCACTGCCACTGCCTTGCGCTTGCTGCCCTGGATGCGCGCGGCGATGGCCATGCCGAGAGCCGCGCTGATGCTGGTGCTGGAGTGACCGACGCCGAAGGTGTCGTACTCGCTCTCGGAGCGGCGCGGGAAGGCAGCGATGCCGTCCTTCTGCCGAAGGCTGCCCATCTTCTCGCGGCGGCCGGTGAGGATCTTGTGCGGATAGGCCTGGTGGCCGACATCCCACACCAGGCGGTCGTCCGGGGTGTCGAAGACGTAATGTAGGGCGACGGTCAGTTCGATCACGCCGAGGCCAGCGCCGAAATGCCCGCCGGTCTGGCCGACCGTGTAGAGCAGGTACTGGCGCAGTTCGTCGGCCAGGGTTTCCAGCTCGGCCTCGCCCAGGCGGCGCAGCTCGTCCGGCGTATTAGCGCGGTCGAGCAGCGGCGTCAGCGGGCGTTCGCGGGGGATCTCGTGGAAGGTCGTCGGCATCAGGCTGATCGTTATAGGTGCAAAAGATGCGGCAGTTTACCCGAAGCGCCGGAAACTACCCAAACATGCTTCGGGCGAGGGCGCTGCAGGGGCCAGTCTGTTGGCGATCACCCAGGCGCACGGCTGCGTGTACCAGTGAAGCCTGGGCTGTTCCGTTGGTTCTGCCGAATAGTCTATCGATTGCGCCGGCCCGCCCGGGGCGAGGGCATGCTGTTCAGCCCAGTTGGGCAGCATTCAGCTTCGGTGGTGGTGATGCGGCTGGCGCGGGTTGCTTCGCCGGGCGCGGTGCGGTGCTGAGGCTTTGCTGGCTCAACCAGTCCTTCCAGCGGATGCGTTCGTCGTGTACCAGCCAGCCGTCTTGCGCCGCGAAGCTCTCTGCCAGCCACAGGCCGCGGGTGCTGGCGGCTTTCAACTGGCCTTTGTGGAGTGTCAGCAGTTCGGCGGTCGGCCGCCCCTGCTGCAACGGTATCAGGTACAGGTCCGGGCGGCTGCGGTCGAGGCGGGCGACCAGCTTGCCATCCTCCAGGCGTTCGTCGACGTGGAACAGGCTGAGTTGCCTGACCTCCTTGGGCAGTACCAGGCGCAGGTCATAGACCAGTTGCAATGAGGCCGTGGGCAGGTGCACGTAGGCGCGTGGCCGTTCCAGCAGGGTCAGGTTGCCGCACTGCACCGGGCGTGCCGCGCCGGACAGTGGGCTGAGTTGAAAGTGCAGGGTCTCGCGGTAGCGCAAGGCGCCTTGATAGGGTGAGGGCAGCCAGGTTTCGCCGAAGCGGCCGCTCAGCCAGCCTTCGGGGGTTTCCAGCAGGCACTCTTCGGCAACCTCCTGGATGGCGGTGAGCAGTGGCAGGTTGAGTTCGTGGGCGGGCACGTAGCCGGAAATCAGCTTGAGTACCACGTCGCCCCGGTCCAGGCGCCGTTGGCGCACCAGAATCCAATAGTCCCGGCCTTGCCAGGTCAGGGTCAGGCGTACCGAAACCCCCAGGTTGGCCAACTCCACGGCGAAGCGTTGGCTGTCGTTCACCTCGACCGCGCAGCGCCGTCCAAGCATCTCGCTGAAGTTCAGTGGCCGGCCCAGGCTCTGGTAGCTGAGGCCGTCCGCGCTGGCCTCGACGAACAAGGGCAGGGTCTTGAAGGTACCGGGGTCTTTGCGGCTAAGTGTGCGCGACATCTCGGCTCCTTTTGGGTTGGGGGCGGGCAGCCCGTCAGGCGGATAGGGTGAGGCTGCAATCGAGCTGCCGGGCATGGTCGCAGGGATGCTTTTGCGCGGCTGATGCGGAGCGCCGCCCGGCCGCTCCTGCAACTGCGCGCAGCGCTTGATGGGGCTCAGGCGATATCCTGAATGACCGCCGCGGCAGTCGCGACATTATGGGCCAGGTGTTGCGCATTAATGGTGCCGACGATCGCGCAGCTCACCGCCGGGTGGGCGAAAATCAGCTCAAAGCTGGCCCGCACCGGGTCTTCACCCGGGGCCAGGCAGGCATGCCCGCTGGCCAGGGCTTTCTTGACCAGGATGCCTTTGCCGTGCTGCTCAGCGTAGTCCAGTACCGGCAGCTCGCTCTGTTCGTTGAGGTTGTAGGTGACCATCGCGCAGTCACCCTGTTCGAGTGCCAGCAGGCCGCCCTCGACGGTTTTGCCGGACAGGCCGAAGCCGCGAATTTTGCCTTCGCGCTTGAGCTCGGCAAGGGTCTCGTAGACGCCGCTGTCTTGCAGGATGCTGACGTCATTGCCGTCGGAATGCACCAGCACCAGGTCGATGAAGTCGGTTTCCAGGCGCTTGAGGCTGCGTTCAACCGAGAAGCGCGTGTGGGCGGGGGAGAAGTCGAAACTGGAGTGGCCATTGTCGAACTCTTCGCCGACCTTGCTGACAATCACCCACTGCTGACGCTGGCCGCGCAGCAGCGGGCCGAGGCGGCTTTCGCTGGTGCCGTAGGCGGGGGCGGTGTCGATCAGGTTGATCCCCAGGTCATGGGCCTGGGCGAGCAACTCGATGACCGCCGCGTCGTCCGGAATGCTGAAGCCGTTGGGGTATTTCACTCCCTGGTCGCGGCCGATCTTTACCGTGCCGAGACCCAATGGCGAGACCAGCAGCTCGGTCGCGCCGAACGGTCGGTGCAGGTTGTGCAGGGTATGCAGGGCGTGCATTAGAACAGTTCCTCCCAGGCTGGGCGCGCTACGGCCGGACGGGGCAGGGCCGGGAGTGGCGCATGGCTGGCGGCGGGCTGGATGCCGTCACGGTCGAGCGCCGCCAGTACGCGGTCGGCGAAGTCCGGGGCTAATGCCAGTTTAGTCGGCCAGCCGACCAGCAGTTGGCCTTGTTCGGCGAGAAAGGCGTTATCCGGGCGGACCAGGCTGGATTGTGCCGGTTCGGCGCGCTCGACACGCAGGGTGGCCCAGCGTGCGCTGGAGAGATCGACCCAGGGCAGCAGGGCACCGATTTCCCGCTGCGCGACCTGGATCTGCGCGGCTGCGTCGCGGGCCACGCCTTCGGCTTCGGCCAGGTCGCCGCCGAGGTACCAGACCCACTCGCCATCGGCCGCCGGATGGGTGGTGACGGTGACTCGCGGCTTAGGTCCGCCGCCGAGGCAGTGGGCATACAACGGTTTCAGGGTCGACCCCTTGACCAGCACCATATGCAGCGGGCGCAGTTGCTGCACGGGTTGAGCGAGGCCCAGCGCGGCGAGCAGTGCGGCGTTGCCGCGGCCGGCGCTGAGCACGATGCGCTGCGCGCGAATCTCGCGGCCGTCGACGACCAGGCCGACCAGTTGACCCTGTTCGTGCAGGGGCGTGATGGTCTCGGCGGCCAGCAGACCGTCGCCGGCCAGTTCGGCCAGGCGGGCGATCAGGCTGGGTACGTCGAGCACCAGCTCAGCCAGGCGGTAGACCTTGCCCTTGAATTTCGGGTGCTGCAGCGCGGGCGGCAGTTGCTCGCCCTTGACCTGGTCGACGCGGCCGCGCACCGCCTTGCTGGCGAAGAAACTGGTGATATTGCCGGCCAGGCTGCCGGGTGACCACAGGTAGTGGGCATCGGACAGCAGGCGCACGCCACTCAGATCCAGTTCACCGCTGCCGGCCAGCGCCTCGCGCCAGCGCCGCGGCATATCGGCAATGGCTTCCGAGGCGCCGGTGAGGGCGCCGTGCAGGGCGTACTTGGCGCCGCCGTGGATGATGCCTTGCGATTTGACGCTCTGTCCGCCGCCCAGGCTGGCGTTTTCCACCAACAGGGTGGCAAAGCCCTGACGGCGCAAACGCGCATTCAGCCAGAGGCCGGCGATACCACCGCCGACGATCAGAATGTCAGTGCTCAGAGCCTGGGACATGCGAGGGCCTCATTGGAAGTCAGGCCCGCAGTATAACGGCAAGTGGATGTGGCGGGCTTCCAGGCTCAAGCGGCAGCTTGGCGCTCGCGGCTATCTCAATGGCCGACGCTGTGCGAGAACAATTGAATCACCACCACGCCACAGACGATCAGGCCCATGCCGAGCATCGCCGGCAGGTCGAGGCGCTGCTGGTAGAGAAACACCGCGGCAATGCTCACCAGCACGATGCCCAGGCCCGCCCAGACGGCGTAGGCAACCCCGACCGGAATGGTCTTGACCACCAGGCTGAGCATCCAAAAGGAGATGGCGTAACCGACCACCACCAACAGCAGGGGCAGCGGCTTGTTGAAGCCATCCAGCGCCTTCATCGAGGTGGTTGCTATGACTTCGGCGGTGATAGCGACAGCGAGATAGAGATAGCCGCTCATGGTGGGCCTCCTGTTTGATCTGTTGGCCATTCTAGTCGTTCAGTTGATGGGATAAAGTGATTACCTATCTGGTAAGGAGATGGGTTATGCAGTGGAACCTGGAGCAAATCCGCCTGTTCGTCGGCGTGGCCGAGGGTCAGTCGTTTTCTGCGGTGGCCCGGCAGATGAATCGTGCGCAGTCGGCAGTCAGCAATGCTATTGCCATGCTCGAGACCGACCTCGGTGTGCTGTTGTTCGAGCGCAGCAGCGGTCGTCAGCCCCGTCTGACGGCGGCCGGCGCGTCGCTGCTGGAAGAAGCGCGCGAGGTGCTGCGCCAGTGCGAGCGCCTGGAGGGGCGGGCGTTGGGGTTGGTGCGCGGCGAAGAGGTGCGCCTGCGCCTGGCCCAGGACGAGGCCATGCCCTACCAGCCGGTGCTCGACAGCCTCGAGGCCCTGGCCCAGGCCTTCCCGCTGTTGGAGGTACAGCTGGCCAGCGGCGCCCAGGGTGATGTCGCGCGCAAGCTGCTGGAGCGCCGCGCCGACCTCGGTCTGCTGTTCCACCATGAGCAGATGCCCGAAGCCCTGGAACGTCAGCGCCTGGGTACCATCGAGATGGTCACGGTGTGCGGTGCCGGGCATGTGCTGGCCGGGGCAGGGCATGTCGACCGACGCGAACTGGCACGCCATCGCCAGTTGCTGATGGCGCCGCAGGACAGTCATTATCCGGGCGGCGAGCAGATCAGCCCATCGGTCTGGCGCACCGACAGCTTCTATGCCATGGCCGAGTTGTTGATGCGTAATCTGGGCTGGGCCTGGCTGCCGCGCCATGTGGTGCAGTACCCGACCTATCAGGGCCAGCTTGTGGAACTCAGCAGTGACTGGACGCCGCCGCCGCTGGTCGTCGAGTTGGTCTGCCGCCGCGATGAAGCCCTGGGGCCGGCCGCGCTGTGGCTGGCCGACTGCTTTGCCGAGCGCTTGCAAGCCATCGGCTGATTGCGGGCGGCCGCTCTGCTAAGCTGCGCGCCCATGAATAGAGCCCTCTACACCCTGCTGTTGCATCTCGGTCTGCCCCTGGTCGCCGGGCGTCTGGCCTGGCGTGCGTGGCGCGCACCGGCGTATGCCAAGCGCATCGGCGAACGTTTCGCCCTCGGTTTGCCACCCCTGCAACCCGGTGGCATCTGGCTGCATGCGGTGTCGGTGGGCGAGAGCATTGCCGCCGCGCCGCTGATTCGTCAGCTGCTGGCGCGCTATCCGCAGTTGCCGATCACCATTACCTGCATGACGCCGACCGGCTCCGAGCGGATTCAGGCCATGTTCGCCGGGCCCGAGTATGCCGGGCGCGTGCAGCACTGCTACCTGCCCTATGACTTGCCCTGGGCCGCGGCGCGCTTTCTCGAGCGCGCCCAGCCCCGGCTGGCGGTGGTCATGGAGACCGAGTTGTGGCCCAACCACATCCACCAATGTGTCCGCCGCGGTATTCCCGTGGCCCTGGCCAATGCGCGGTTGTCCGAGCGCTCGGCGCGTGGTTACGCGCGCTTCGCCAAACTGACCGCGCCCATGCTCGCCGAACTGAGCCTGATTGCGGTGCAGACCGCCGCCGAGGCCGAGCGCTTTCGCAGCCTGGGTGCGCGGCCCGAATGCGTCGAGGTGACCGGCTCGATCAAGTTCGACCTGACCATCGACCCTGCGCTGCTGGCGCGCGCCAGCGAGTTGCGCGAGCAGTGGGGCGCGACGTCACGGCCGGTGTGGATCGCCGCCAGCACCCATGCCGGCGAGGATGAAATTGTTCTGGCGGCGCACCGCTTGTTGCTCGAACAGCGACCCGAGGCCTTGCTGATTCTGGTCCCGCGGCATCCGGAGCGTTTCGCCGCGGTATTCGAGTTGTGCCAGCGCCAAGGCTTGGCCACGCGCCGACGTTCCAGTGGCGAGGCGCTGCTGGCGGGTGACCAGGTGTTGCTCGGCGACACCATGGGCGAGCTGCTGTTTCTCTATGCACTGGCCGATCTGGCCTTCGTCGGCGGCAGCCTGGTCGGCAATGGCGGGCACAACCTGCTGGAGCCGGCCGCGCTGGGCAAGCCGGTGCTCAGCGGCCCGCACCTGTTCAACTTCCTGGAGATCGCCGCGCAGTTGCGCGAGGCCGGCGCGCTGCTCGAAGTGAACGATGCCGCCGACCTGGCGCAACGGGTCGCGCGGCTGTGGCGCGAGCCGGCCGAGGCGCAGGCCATGCGCGAGTCGGGTCTGGCGGTGATGCGGGCCAATCAGGGCGCGCTGGCGCGCTTGTTGGCGGGGCTGGCGGGCTTGTTACAGCGTTCATGAAAGACGTGGTGAGCACGGCGCACCCTACGCTATGGAACGTGACTCCCGGGTAGGGTGGACCATGCGCGCCACGAGTCTCCAGGCAGCACCCACAAAAAAGCCCGACTCGCGTCGGGCTTCTTCGTTGCACAGGACGGTTCAATCCGAGCGACTCAACGTGAGCCACTCAATAATCCAGATTGCCGCGCAACTGCGCTTCGGCAGCCTTGGCCAGGTCGGGAGGCAGGAAGTCGCGATCCGGGTCGTAGTCCGACTTGAGGTACTGCTCGAGGGCTTCCAGGTCGGCCGGGCTGAGGGTGCCGGCGGCCTGCTTGAGGCGCAGGTTGTTGAGGATATAGTCGTAGCGGGCAAAGTTGTAGGTGCGCACCGAGTCGTACAGTTGGCGCTGGGCATCGAGTACGTCGACGATGTTGCGGGTGCCGACCTGATAGCCGATTTCCGTGGCTTCCAGGGCGCTCTGGTTGGAGATGATCGATTGCTTGCGCGCCTGCACGGTTTCCACATCGGTGTTCACCGCACGGTGCAGGTTGCGAGTGTCCTGCACTACCTGGCGGCGCAGGCTTTCGCGCAGTTGTTCGCTCTGGTTGACCCGCTGATAGGCTTCACGCACCTGCGAACTGGTCAGACCGCCGCTGTACAGCGGGATATTCAGTTGCAGGCCGATCGAGCGCTGTTCGACATCGCCGCTGAACGTCGTAGGGCTGGCGCCGCTATTGCTGAAGCCGAGGCTGTCGTTGTCGCCTTTCTGGTAGCTGGCCACCGCGTCCAGGGTCGGGGCATGCCCGGACTTGCGCTGGCGCAGCGTTTCTTCGGCGGCGTTCACCGCGTAATTGCTGGCCTGCAGGTTGAGATTCTGCGCGGCGGCGGTATCGACCCAGGCCTTGGCGTCGTTCGGTGTAGGGGCGAGGATCGGCAGGCTGTGTTCGATGCCTTCGAGAGCCGGGTGCTCGCGGTTGGTCAGGGTGATCAGGGCCTGGAAGGCGTCTTCGACCTGACGGTTGGCGATGATCCGGTTGGCCCGTGCGGTATCGAAGCCGGCCTGGGCCTCGAGTACGTCGGTCTTGTCCGACAGGCCGACGTCGAAGCGCTCGTTGGCCTGGTCGAGCTGGCGCTTGAACGCGGCTTCTTCGGCCTTGGTCGAGGCCAGGGTGTCCTGGGCGCGCAGCACGGCGAAGTAGGTTTCCGCGCTCTGCAGGATCAGGGTCTGCTCGATGGCGGACAGCTCCAGTGCGGCCTGTTCGCTGCTGGCTTCGGCGGCTTGCAGCTGGAACCAGCGGTCGGCGCGGAACAGCGGCTGGCTGAGGTTGGCCTGGTACACGGTGCCGCTGCGCGAGATGGACTGCGAGCCGAGCGAGGTGTCTACATCGGTGCGGCTGTCGCTCAGGTTGGCGCCGGCCGAGAGGTTGGGCAGCAAGCCGGCGCGCGCCTGGGGCACCACTTCGCGGCGAGCCTGGTAGTCGGCGCGGGCGGCCGCCAGGTCGGCGTTGTTGGCGGCGGCTTGCTGATAGACCGTGACGAGGTCCGTCCTGGAGGACAGCGGGGCCTGTTCAGCCCAGGCCATTGCAACGGAAGCGGAGGCCACAGCAAGCGCCAGGGAGAGTCTGCGCAACATTGGGGAGATCCTGAGTTTGGCGGTAATCGGCAAGGCTAAGGGGCGCTGCCAGAGGGGTCAAGGCATGCTTATCGGCACCGAGTGTAGTTTGCAACAAGCTATGTTGCCTGTGCGCAACAATCGGTTCGGGCAAACTGTCCGGCCGGGATGGCGTCGTCACTATCCGACGCATGGGTCATGCTTTTTTGACTCCCCGGTTGGTTTTATCGCGGCGTCTTGATTAGACTGGCCGGGTTCTTGTCGGGGTGCCCCATTTGCGGGGCTGAGATTGGCAGCTGCCGGATCCCGTTGAACCTGATCAGGTTAAGGCCTGCGTAGGGAACAAGATGGCCTCGCCCCTCCCTCGGCGAGTGCTCTCGGCACCACTGGCGGTGCACCCCGTACGCTCTCCGTCCCAGGTTCGCTCCGACATTTCGTCCCAGGAGAGCACCAGCCGATGAGCACACAAGAAAAAAACCTCAACACCGCTAATCTGAGTGATTCCGCTCAGGTCGACCAGCAGTCGATCCAGCCATTCCCGCGTTCGCAGAAGATCTACGTGCAGGGCTCGCGCCCGGACATCCGCGTACCGATGCGCGAGATCAGCCTGGACATCACCCCGACCGAGTTCGGCGGCGAGATCAATGCGCCGGTGCTGGTCTACGACACCTCCGGCCCCTACACCGACCCGAGCGTGACCATCGACGTGCGCCAGGGCCTGGGCGATGTGCGTTCGGCCTGGATCGACGACCGTGGCGACACCGAACTGCTCGACGGCCTGTCCTCGCACTTCGGCCAGGAGCGCCTGGTCAACCCCGAGCTGACCAAGATGCGCTTCGCCCATGTGCGCAACCCGCGCCGGGCCAAGGCCGGCAAGAACGTCAGCCAGATGCACTACGCGCGCCAGGGCATCATCACCCCGGAGATGGAATACGTCGCCATCCGCGAGAACCTCAAGCTGGAGGAGGCCCGCGCCACCGGTCTGCTCGACCAGCAGCACGCCGGCCAGAGCTTCGGTGCCAGTGTGCCCAAGCAGATCACCGCCGAGTTCGTCCGCGAGGAAATCGCCCGCGGTCGCGCCATCATCCCCGCCAACATCAACCACACCGAGCTGGAGCCGATGATCATCGGCCGCAACTTCCTGGTGAAGATCAACGGCAACATCGGCAACTCGGCGCTGGGTTCCTCGATCGAGGAAGAAGTGGCCAAGCTGACCTGGGGCATCCGCTGGGGCTCGGACACGGTGATGGACCTGTCCACCGGCAAGCACATCCACGAAACCCGCGAGTGGATCATCCGCAACTCGCCGGTGCCGATCGGCACCGTGCCGATCTACCAGGCGCTGGAGAAGGTCAACGGCGTGGCCGAGGACCTGACCTGGGAGCTGTTCCGCGACACCCTGATCGAACAGGCCGAGCAGGGCGTCGACTACTTCACCATCCACGCCGGCGTGCTGCTGCGCTATGTGCCGCTGACCGCCAAGCGGGTCACCGGTATCGTCAGCCGCGGC
>NZ_JAWVXU010000018.1:0-85483 GCF_033723075.1 Pseudomonas sp. | reverse complement strand
CTGGCGGGCTGTCGCTGCGCTCCGAGGCCGCCCTACGGAACGTCGCCGAACGCACGATCTGACATAACCCGCAATCAGTAGGGTGTCACTCGCCGCAGGCAGTGCACCATTGGTTCACCGGCGCGGCACAAAAACTGGCGGGCTGTCGCTGCGCTCCGAGGCCGCCCTACGGAACGTCGCCGAACGCACGATCTGACATAACCCGCAATCAGTAGGGTGTCACTCGCCGCAGGCAGTGCACCATGGTTCACCGGCGCGGCACAAAGCTGGCGGGCTGTCGCTGCGCTCCGAGGCCGCCCTACCACCTAACGGAACGCCGCCCGGACCGCCCTGCCTTCGAACAGATCGCCACTTCAAGCCGGCTATCGTCGGGGAGCCCATGACAAATCGCACGCATAAAAAAAGCGCCCCGAAGGGCGCTTTTTTATGGTTGCCGATGAACATCTCATCTCAACCTTAAGATTCAACGCTGCAAACAACTGCAGGTGAAAATGGTGGGTCGTGTGGGATTCGAACCTACGACCAATTGGTTAAAAGCCAACTGCTCTACCAACTGAGCTAACGACCCAAAAATGGTCGGGGTAGGGGGATTCGAACTCCCGACATCCTGCTCCCAAAGCAGGCGCGCTACCGGACTGCGCTATACCCCGATTGAAAGATTGGCTCCGCGACCAGGACTCGAACCTGGGACCCAATGATTAACAGTCATTTGCTCTACCGACTGAGCTATCGCGGAACTTCGTGCTTTCAGTTCTCTTCTACTAGGCTTCGGCGTGAACCGTTTCCCGTGTCTGAGGCGCGCCATTTTACGTTTCCGCAGCCGCCTGTCAACCCCTTAAATTGCTTTTATGACAATGCTTTGCACGTGGCTGACGGCCTGCTATATCTTCTTTGAGTGTGCTCCACGCAGGATGTGTTAGCCACAAGGCCTCAATCAGGAAAGTCCATGAGCAACCAGGACATACCACCAAGCACGCAAAAACCGGCGCCAACCTTGGCCAGCCGTGGCATTCAGCCTCGTTTTGGCGAGTTGGTGCAAAGCTGTCGCAAGCTGGTAATGAACCGATTGGCGGAGCAACTCACGGGGGTTTTCGCTCAGGTCGATGACACCTTGTTCGAGTACGCGGAAAAAGCCGAGAACAATCAGGTGCAAAACCTGTTTTTCGACAGCATGCGCGAGATTCGCAAGCAGCGGCCACAGATCGAGCGAAGCTACCACCAGAAAATCTCGCAGAATTTCTCCGACTTTCTCGATGGCAAGCTCAAACCTGTGCCCAGCGCCGCTGAACTGGATGCCGAACAGCTCGCCCTGGTACAGAACGAGGAGTACGAGGAAAGCCTGCTGATCGCCAGCATGGTCAACCAGGTCAAATCACGCTGCGCGCAACAGCTGTTTGCCCTGGAACAGCGCCTGGCCCTGCTCAACAATGGACAACAACTGGGTGAGGAGAACAACCCCTTCGGCCCGCAGATGATTGCCCTGGCATTTCGCCAGGCCTTGGCCCCCAGCCCACTGCAACTGCAGATCAAAGCCATCCTCTACAGCCTGTTCGACAAGCACGTGATGCTCAGCCTGGACACCGTCTATAGCGCCCTCAATCAGCGCCTGGTGGACGCGGGCGTACTACCCAACTTCAAATACACTGCCCAGCGCACCACCAATCCAGAGCGCCCCGACAGGATCGAGAGCACGCCCGACGCAGGGGAGGCACGGCCCGGGGACGGCGACCCTCAGGCCACCGCCCCGCCCTCGGCACACGCGACCCACAGCTCAGCCCCGGCACAGCCGCTCGATCTCGACGGACCTCCCCCCAGCAACCCGATGGCGCTGCTAGAGGGCCTGACCGCCCTGCTCGGCAAACATCGCCAACGTAACATTGATGCCCCACTGCTCGGCGGCACCCGCAGCATCGCCAGCTACGCCCCGCGCAACGCTACCAGTACTTACAGCGCCAGCGATCTGCTCGAGGCCCTGAACCGCATGCAACGCCAATCTGCCGATGAGCTGGCGCAGCGCCTGCAGCGCCCACAGCAGGTCGACAGCTTGAAAGCCGATTTGCAGCGACAACTGGAAGTCTTCAGCCAACGCCCTGGCCAACAGAAACTGTCGGATCAGGAAACCGATGTGATCGACCTGGTCGGCATGCTGTTCGACTTCATCCTCGACGACAGCTGCCTGAACGACAGCTACAAGACCCTCCTCTCCCACCTGCACACGCCCTATCTGAAAGTGGCGCTGCAAGACAAGGCGCTGTTCACCCAGCACCAGCATCCGGCTCGCCGCCTGCTCAACAGCATGGCCAAGGCGGGCGTACTCTATGGTGGCGAAACCAACGAACACGCCCTGCTGGCCAAGATGCAGTGGGTGGTGGAGCGGGTGGTCAGCGCGGACAACAACGCTCCATTGCTGTTTCAGGCGCTACTCGAACAGTTTGACCAATACACCGCCACCCTCAAGCACAAGGTCGAACTGCGCGAACACCGCGCCGTGGAAGCCGCCAAGGGTCGCGACAAACTGCTGGGCGCCCGTCAGCAGGCCCTCGACGTGATTGCCCGCAGCCTGAACCAACGCCAGACACCAGGGATCATCCGCAACTTCCTCGAACTGACCTGGGCCGATGTTCTGGTGTTCGTGCTGCTCCGCCATGGCGAGAGCAGCAGCGAGTGGCAACGCGCCTGCGAAGTGGCCGAACAACTGGCCTGGAGCGGCACGCCACTTGATGAAAGCGGCCGCCAGCAACTGCAAGCGCTACGCATGACGCTGCTGGATGATTTGCGTAAAGGCCTGCAACTGCTCGGTGGCTACCACGAGGACGGCATTCGCCGCCTGTTGCAGGACCTGGTCGCCTGCCAGTACGCGGCACAAGCCAAGCAGCCGCAGCTCGCCGACACCTTCACCCCGCAATTGGCGCCGAGCACACTCGGCGCCATGCTCGGCGAGGACGCCATGCTCGCCTCTCTGGCGCCGCGCGAATCCGGCCTGTCTGTACGCGCGCAAACATTCGCCAAAGAGCTGATGCAAATCGAGTTCGGTACTTGGTTCGAATTCCTCATGGACAATCAACCCCTCCTGCTCAAGCTCTCCTGGTTCAGTCCGACCACGCGCAATTACATGTTTGTCGATCACAGCGGCCAACGGGCAGCGATCAAACCACTGACCCAACTGGCAACCGAAATGGAACAGGGTCTGGCCCGCATCGTTCCACCTGAAAACGACGCCCCGCTGGTGGATCGTGCCCTCAGCGCCATTTATCGTGTCCTGCAGCGCGTCGCCGGGCGCACGAGCAAAACCCACTAGACCACCCACAAGGAGCCTCCATGGAAGATCGTCGTCAGCACAGCCGTCATAACGCCGAGCTGCAGCTGGAAGTCTTCGACCTGCATACCGGCCAGCGCCTCGGCCGTGTGGCAGACCTTTCTGCCGACGGCTTCATGCTGTTCAGCGACAAGCCGCACCGTGCGAATACCGTGGTCGAATGCCGCCTGGTCAGCGAGCAAGTGATCGACGGAGTCGGTGAGATCCAGCTACACGCCGACTGCCTATGGAGCCGCCCCGGCGCTGACGGCCAACACTGCTGGGCGGGCTTTCATATTATCGACCTGGAACAAGACCAGGCCACGGCGCTGGATGAGCTGCTCAAGCATCTTTAAAGCGCAAGTGTCACGACAACTTTGAAATGTCGGTCAATCGCGGTCTTACCCGTGTACCGCGATCCCCTGTAGGGTGGGTTAGGCGCACGCTGCCGATAGCGATGAACCAGCAAGATCCGTTGCGCCGTAACCCACCATCGGCGCAACGCAGGGATATCGCCTGGTGGGTTACGCGGCGCGCCACGATGGCGGTGCCTGATCGCTCGGAGGTTGGCGCCGCTAACCCACCCTACAGTGATCCGACATTTCATGATTGATACGACACCAGCCGACCATGTTGATGATCCAATGATCCGTAGGATGGCACGGGCCGCGTAGGCTAAGCGCATAAAAAACGCCCCGTCACGGCGCTGACCGTGACGGGGCGTAGTCAGTGCAACGGGCTTAGACGAAGACGATTTCGTCGTTTTCGACCGTGCCGGTCACGGTGCTGCCGGGGCCGAACTTGCCGGCAAGGATCAACTGCGCCAGCGGGTTTTCGATCCAGCGCTGGATCGCCCGCTTCAGCGGCCGCGCGCCGTAGACCGGGTCGTAACCGATGGCGACCAGCTTGTCCAAAGCCTCGTCGCTCAACTCCAGACTCAGCTCGCGCTCGGCCAGACGCTGGCGCAAACGGTTCAGCTGGATCAGCGCGATGCCGGCAATCTGCTCGCGAGCCAGCGGCTCGAAGATCACCACCTCATCGATACGGTTGATAAATTCAGGGCGGAAGTGCGTGCTCACTGCATCCATCACCGCCGCCCGTTGCGCCTCGCGATCACCGACCAGCTCCTGGATCTGCGCGGAGCCGAGGTTGGAGGTCATCACGATCACGGTGTTCTTGAAGTCGACGGTGCGTCCGTGGCTGTCGGTCAGGCGGCCGTCTTCCATGACCTGCAGAAGGATGTTGAATACGTCCGGGTGGGCCTTCTCCACCTCGTCCATCAGGATCACCGAGTAGGGTTTGCGGCGAACCGCCTCGGTCAGGTAACCGCCCTCCTCGTAGCCGACATAGCCGGGTGGAGCACCGATCAGCCGCGACACGGAATGTTTCTCCATGAACTCGGACATGTCGATGCGCACCAGCGCCTCCTCGGTGTCGAAGAGGAACTCGGCCAGGGCCTTGCACAGCTCGGTCTTGCCCACCCCGGTCGGGCCGAGGAAGAGGAAGGAGCCGCTCGGCCGGTTCGGATCGGACAGCCCGGCGCGCGAACGCCGTACCGCGCTGGCTACGGCGACCACCGCTTCGTTCTGGCCGATCACCCGCTGATGCAGCAGGCCTTCCATCTTCAGCAGCTTGTCGCGCTCGCCTTCGAGCATCTTGGAGACCGGGATACCGGTCCACTTGGACACCACTTCGGCAATTTCTTCCTCGGTGACCTTGCTGCGCAGCAGCTGGTTCTCGGTCTTGCCGTGCTGGTCAACCATCTGCAGGCTGCGCTCCAGATCCGGAATGATGCCGTACTGCAGCTCGGCCATGCGATTGAGATCACCCTTGCGCCGCGCCGTTTCCAGCTCCTGGCGCGACTGCTCGATTTTCTCCTGGATCTGCGCCGAGCCTTGCACCTCGGCCTTTTCCGCCTTCCAGATGTCTTCAAGATCGGCGTACTCGCGCTCCAGCCGGGCGATGTCTTCCTTGAGTTTCTCCAGGCGCTTGATCGCCGCCTCGTCGTCCTCTTTCTTCAACGCCTGGGCTTCGACCTTGAGCTGGATCAGGCGCCGCTCCAGACGATCGAGCACTTCCGGCTTGGAGTCGATTTCCATGCGGATGCGGCTGGCCGCCTCGTCGATCAGGTCGATGGCCTTGTCCGGCAGCTGGCGATCGGTGATGTAGCGATGGCTGAGCTTGGCCGCGGCGATGATCGCGCCGTCGGTGATCGCCACCTTGTGGTGCACCTCATAGCGTTCCTTGAGGCCACGGAGGATGGCGATGGTGTCTTCCTCGCTCGGCTCATCGACCAGCACCTTCTGGAAGCGCCGTTCCAGAGCGGCATCCTTCTCGATGTACTGACGGTACTCGTCGAGGGTGGTGGCGCCGACACAATGCAGCTCGCCGCGGGCCAAGGCCGGCTTGAGCATATTGCCGGCGTCCATGGAGCCCTCGGCCTTGCCGGCGCCAACCATGGTGTGGATTTCGTCGATAAACAGGATGATCCGCCCTTCCTGCTTGCCCAGCTCGTTGAGCACCGCTTTCAGGCGCTCCTCGAACTCGCCACGGAACTTGGCACCGGCGATCAGCGAACCCATGTCCAGCGACAGCACGCGCTTGTCCTTCAGGCCATCCGGCACCTCGCCGTTGACGATGCGCTGGGCCAGGCCTTCGACGATCGCGGTCTTGCCCACGCCCGGCTCACCGATCAGTACCGGGTTGTTCTTGGTGCGGCGCTGCAACACCTGGATGGTGCGTCGGATCTCGTCGTCGCGACCGATCACCGGATCCAGCTTGCCCTCTTCGGCACGCTTGGTCAGGTCAATGGTGTATTTATCCAGGGCCTGGCGGGATTCCTCGGCATTCGGGTCGTTCACCGCATCGCCGCCGCGCAGGTTGCTGATGGCGTTTTCCAAGGCTTTCTTGCTCACGCCCTGGGCGAGCAGCAACTTGCCCAGTTTGGTGCCTTCGTCCAGCGCGGCAAGCAGCACCAGTTCGCTGGAGATGAACTGGTCGCCCTTCTGCTGCGACAGGCGGTCGGCCTGATTGAGCAGGCGCGCCAGATCCTGGGACAGGTTGACGTCGCCGGTCGGGTTCTGGATCTTGCCCAGATGATCGAGTTCTTTGCTCAGTGCCTGGCGCAGGCTGCCTACGTCGAAGCCGACCTGCATCAGCAGCGGCTTGATCGAGCCGCCCTGCTGCTCGAGCAGCGCCTGCATCAGGTGCAGCGGTTCGATAGCGGCATGGTCGAGGCCGACGGCCAGGGACTGGGCGTCGGATAGCGCAAGTTGCAACTTGCTGGTCAATCGGTCGATTCGCATTGCGTCATCCTTCCTTTTGAGAGCAGGCCGGCGCGATGGACACCCCTGTATTGAAAGCCTGCCGAGATGAAGACTAGATGAGGACGATTGTGCGAGTTTCAAGCGCAGCGACGTTGATCTGGGTCATAGCCAGCGGCCGATGAACGTTTCAACGCCGCGGCCCGGGCGGTGTTCCGTTCGGAGCGACGCGACAACCCGCCGGATTTGTGTCGCGCCGATGAACCATGGTGCACTGCCTGCAGGTAGGGCGGCCTCGGAGCGCAGCGACAGCCCGCCAGAATTTGTGTCGCGCCGATGAACCACGGTGCACTGCCTTCGGCGAGTGACACCCTACGAATCGCGGATTGTTCCAGTTTCGGCGATACGCCCGGGAACTGTAGGGCGATCCGGGCGGCGTTCCGTTCGGAGCACAGCGACAGCCCGCCAGCTTTTGTGCCGCGCCGGCGAACCAGCGGATTCAAAGAATCAGTTGGCCAGCCAGATCAACGACGCGAAGCGACCGGTGCGGGCAGCGCGACGGTAGGAGTAGAAACGCGGGTCGCTGTAGGTGCAGAAACCGCCACCATAGACGGCCGTGACGCCGCGCGCCGCCAGGCGGATACGTGCCAGCCGATAGATATCGGCCATATATCGCCCCGGGTTGATGCTGGCGACGAAGGCTTCGGCGGCCTGAGGGTGCACGGCCATGAAGGCTTCGCGCACCTCGGCGCCCACTTCAAAGGCGTGCGGGCCAATCGCCGGCCCGAGCCAGACCAGCACCTCCTCCGGCGCCACGGCCAGTGCATCCAGGGTCGCCTCCAGCACGCCGCCTGCCAGCCCGCGCCAGCCGGCATGGGCGGCGGCGACGCGGCTGCCGGCACGGTCGCAAAACAGCACCGGCAGGCAATCGGCGGTCATCACGGTACAGGCGACCCCCGGGGTAGCTGTCCAGCTGGCGTCGGCCTCAAGCACCTCGCCCGGATCGGCAGGCACAACGGCAACGCCATGCACCTGATGCAACCAGGCCGGCTTGCAGCCCAACAGGCTGATCAGGCGCTGGCGGTTCCTGGTCACGGCAGCGGGATCGTCCTCGACATGCTCGCCGAGGTTGAATCGGTCGAACGGCGCGGCGCTGATGCCACCGCTGCGCGTCGTGACGCAGGCCCTGACCCAGGCGCGGGCCGGCCAATCCGGTGTCAGCCAGTCATGGGCCGGGTGTGCACTCACGTTCACCCGATAAACGCCTCGCGATCCTGACGCAACAGCGTCAGCAACCAGACGAAGTCATCCGGCAACGGCGACTGCCATTTCATCCGCTGCCCGCTGATCGGGTGATCCAGTTCGAGGAAGCGTGCATGCAGGGCCTGGCGCGGAAACTCCTTGAGGCTCTGCACCATGGTCAGGCTGGCCGCCGGCGGGATGCGGAAACGCCCACCGTAGACCGGGTCGCCGACCAGCGGATAACCGACATGGCTCATGTGCACACGAATCTGGTGAGTACGCCCGGTTTCCAGCTTGACCCGCGCATGAGTGTGCGAGCGAAAGCGCTCCAGCACCCGGTAATGGCTGACCGCCGGCTTGCCGCCATCACTGACCGCCATGCGCTGGCGTTGCGCCGAACTGCGGCCGATCGGCGCGTCTATCTTGCCGCCGGCGGTGATCACGCCGATCACGATGCACTCGTAGATGCGGCTGACCGTGCGTTTCTGTAGCTGGTCGACCAGGCGGGTCTGCGCTTCGATGGTCTTGGCCACCACCATCAGCCCGGTGGTGTCCTTGTCCAGGCGATGGACGATGCCGCAGCGCGGCACGTTGACGATGTCCGGCACGTGGTGCAGCAAGGCGTTGAGCAGGGTGCCGTCGGCATGCCCGGCGGCCGGGTGCACCACCAGCCCCGCCGGCTTGTCGATCACCAGGATCTGATCGTCCTCGAAGACGATATTCAGCGCGATGTCCTGGGCGATCCACTCGCCCTGGGCCTCCTGCTCGGCGCGCAGCGCCAGCAGCGCCCCGCCATGCACGATGTCGCGCGGGCGAACCACGGCACCATCGACAGTCAGCAGCCCCTCCTTGATCCAGGCAGACAGGCGCGAACGCGAGTGCTCGGCGAACAGTTGGGCGGCGACTTGGTCGAGGCGTTGACCGCCCATATCAGTGGGCACCTCGGCGTTCAGTTCAATGGTCTGCTTATTAATAGAGGACATGCTCGGCAACGGTGGGGGACCTGAGGGTCGGTTGATGTTTCATTGCACGCCGATTGCCGCGACCAATCAGGCCAGGCAAGGCGTGGACGCCGCCAAATGATCGCTACAGTGGCAAGCCCCGCGATACGACCTGACTGCATTTGCCGCATAACCACCGAGGGTGGCGGCAAAATGAAACATCAACAGGCCCTACTTTTGGTTTCGGCTACGTGCTTGTGGTTAAATACGGCGTCTTTGCCCCAGGGTCACCGGGGGCGCTCATCATAACAGGACGGCTTTGCTCAAGACAGCCGCCGTCACAGGGACGCAAGCCGCCATGCAAGTGAGACACCTGCTGCTGATCGCCATCCTCGCCCTTACCGCTGCCTGCTCGTCCAAAGAGGTACTCGACGAGAACCTGAGCGAGACCGAGTTGTACCAGCAGGCGCAAAGCGACCTGGACAACAAGAGCTACACCAGTGCGGTGACCAAGCTCAAGGCCCTCGAGTCGCGCTACCCGTTCGGCCGCTATGCCGAACAGGCCCAGCTGGAACTGATCTACGCCTACTACAAGAATGCCGAACCGGAAGCCGCAAGGTCCGCTGCCGAGCGTTTCATCCGTTTGCATCCGCAGCATGCGAATGTCGACTACGCCTATTACGTCAAGGGCCTGGCTTCTTTCGACCAGGATCGCGGCCTGCTCTCCCGTTTCCTGCCGCTGGACATGAGCAAGCGCGACCCCGGTGCCGCCCGCGACTCCTATAACGAGTTCGCCCAGCTCACCAGCCGTTACCCGAACAGCCGTTATGCCCCGGATGCCAAGCAGCGCATGATCTACCTGCGTAACCTGCTGGCCGCGTATGAAATCCATGTAGCCCACTACTACCTGAGCCGCCAGGCTTATGTCGCTGCTGCCAACCGTGGCCGCTACGTGGTGGAAAACTTCCAGGAAACCCCATCGGTCGGCGACGGCCTGGCGGTGATGACCGAGGCCTACCAGCGCCTGACCCTGGACGAACTGGCCGCGACCAGCCTGGAAACCCTCAAGCTCAACTACCCGGAGCACCCAAACCTGGTCGATGGCCAGTTCGTGCCCCGTGAAGAAGAAGCCGATTCCCGCTCCTGGTTGGCCAAGGCCACCCTGGGCCTGATCGAAACCGATACGCCGCTACCACCGGGCGAAACCCGCGCCAACCAGGACGTGATCCGCCAGTACGAAGATGCCAAAGAGCAGATTCCCGACGAGCTGAAATCGACCAGCGAAGACGAACCCAGCCAGGAAACCCAGGGCCGCAAGCGTTCCTGGTTCAGCTACATGACCTTTGGCCTGTTCGACTGAATAGCTGAAACGCCTAACCAGCGACGTTCAGAATCAATGCCGCGCACTTGTCTCAAGTGCGCGGCATTTTTTTATGGCTCTGTCGATGGGTATCACAGCGACCTGACTGAAACCCGAGGGGTTGTCATTACCCCCCGACTGGATCGCCGCCCGGACCGCTCTTCCTCCCCACGCCTCAATCGCCAATCTGCCACCCCGAGGTGATCGGGTAGCGCCGATCGCGACCGAAGCCGCGCTGGGTGACCCTTATGCCGACTGCGGCCTGGCGGCGCTTGTACTCGTTCAGATCGACCAGGCGCAGCACGCGCTTGACCGTGTCCGCATCGAAACCCTCGGCAATGATCGCATCGGCCGACAGGTCGTACTCGATGTACAGCTTGAGGATCTCGTCGAGCACCGGGTACGGCGGCAGCGAGTCTTCGTCCTTCTGCTCCGGCGCCAGTTCGGCTGAGGGCGGACGGTCGATGACCCGCTGCGGGATTACCGGTCCGCGGCTGTTGCGGTATTCGCACAGGCGAAACACCAGGGTCTTGGGCACATCCTTGAGCACATCGAAACCGCCGGCCATGTCGCCATAGAGGGTGGCGTAGCCGACCGCCATTTCGCTCTTGTTGCCGGTGGTCAGCACCAGGTAGCCCTTCTTGTTGGACAGGGCCATCAGCAGCGTGCCACGGCAGCGCGCCTGCAGGTTTTCCTCGGTGGCGTCGCGCGGCAGGCCCTCGAACACCGGCGCCAGGGTGCCCATGAAGGCTTCGACCATGGGCGCGATCGGCAGCACCCGATAGGTCACGCCCAGTGCATGGGTTTCTGCCTCGGCGTCCTCCAGGCTGATCTGCGCGGTGTAGCGGTACGGCATCATCACCGCTTCGACCCGCTCGGCGCCAAGCGCATCGACGGCCACCGCCAGGGTCAGAGCCGAGTCGATGCCGCCGGACAGCCCGAGCAGCACGCCCTTGAAGCCGTTCTTGCGCACATAATCACGCACGCCCACGACCAGGGCCTGATACACACTGGCCTCCAGCTCCGGTAATGGCACGCAGTTGGCCGGCCGCGGGCTGACTCGCTCGCCATCGAGGATCAGGTCGACCGGGTACAGGCCCTCGGTGAAGGCGGCCATGCGCTGACAGACCTGGCCACTGGCATCGACCACGCAACTGCCGCCGTCGAACACCAGCTCGTCCTGACCGCCAACCTGGTTGACGTAGACGATCGGCATCGCCCCTTCGCGTGCGCGCTCGGCCAGTGCTTCCTCGCGCTCGCGCTGCTTGTCCAGATGGAACGGCGAGGCGTTCAGGCTCAGCATCAATTGCGCCCCGGCGTCACGAGCCTGGGCCATCGGCTCGGAGAGCCAGATGTCCTCGCAGATGCTCAGCGCTACCGCCACGCCCTTGATGTCGACCACGCAGGGCTGGGTGCCGGGCTCGAAATAGCGCTTCTCGTCGAACACCCGGTAATTCGGCAACTTCTGCTTGTAGTAGCGGGCCAGCAATTGGCCGTCGGCGATCACCGCGCAGGCGTTGTAGCGCAGTTCATCCTCCAGCCAGGGAAAGCCGACCACCAGATAGATGCCACTGACTTCGTCCCGCAGACGCTGCAAGCCCTGCTCGATGCGTCGCTGCATGCTCGAGCGCAGCAGCAAATCCTCCGGCGGATAGCCGCAGAGCGCCAATTCGGGGAACACGATGACATCCGCCAGCCACTGATCACGAGCGTTGCATGCCGCCTCGATGATGCTCTCGACGTTGCCGTGCACATCGCCAACGCGCAAATTCAACTGGGCCATCACGACCCTCAGGGTTTGGCTCATGACTGCCTCCACCACATAAGTCCCACGTTCGAGTGAGCCTGGCGGCTCAGTCGCGGTGTTGCATCGTTCACTCCACAGCATAGGGTTTAACCGCCTGACAAGCATGTCGCGAGCGCAAAAAGCTGGCGGGCTGTCGCTTCGCGCCGAGGTCTCCTTACGCCCCCCGGACGTATCGCCGAATCTGGTGCAATCAGCAATCCGTAGGGTGTCACTCGCCGCAGGCAGTGCACCATTGGTTCATCGGCACGGTGCACATCCCGGCGGGTTGTCGCTGCGCTCCGAAGCCGCCCTACGGTTTTGGAGCAATCCGCCCGACCCTGGGTAATCCACGATCTCCGACCCAAGCTGGGGCCGAGCCGGTGATTGTTGCCAACCAGCAAGCAATAGCCGCTGTGCTGGCGCCACATCCTTGGCTAAACTGCCAGGCTTTCCAATAAACTACCTTCCAACAACCTGCCTTTCCAACAAGAAGAGAGCGCTATGGGCCTGTTCCGCCTGCTGTTCTGGATCGCCATTATCGCCGCCGCCTTCTGGCTCTGGCGGCGCTTCACCCGCCCCGCGCGGCGCTCCGGGCAAGACCGGCAAAGCCCCGCGCCCATGGTGCGTTGCGCCCATTGCGGGGTTTACCTGCCCCGTGAAGAGGCGCTGACCAGGGCCGACCAGTGGTATTGCAGCCAGGGCCATCTCGAGCAAGGCCCGAAACCCGGTGGACGCTGAAGCCCTAGCGCTCAGCGGCGTCCAGGGCCGCCGCGTGCTGCGGCTCTACCACCTGTATCGTCTGACCATCGGCGTGGTGCTGGTGCTGGTGATCTCCAGCGACATGGATACCCAGCTGCTGAACCTGGTCCACGCCGAGCTGTTTCGCTATGGCAGCTGGTTCTACCTGATCCTGAATATCCTGGTGGCCGTGGTGGTGCAGCGGCCCAAGCACCTTTCGCAGATCTTCAGCCTGGCCCTGGTCGACGTGATCCTGCTGTCCGCGCTGTTCTATGCGGCCGGCGGCACACCCAGCGGGATCGGCAACCTGCTGATCGTGGCAGTGGCCATCGCCAACGTCCTGCTGCGCGGACGCATCGGCCTGCTGATCGCCGCCATCGCCGCCATGGGCCTGATCTACCTGACCTTCTACCTCAGCCTCAGCCGTCCGGAAGCCAGCGCCCAATACGTGCAGGCCGGTGCGCTCGGCGCCCTGTGTTTTGCTGCCGCCCTGCTCCTGCAGGGGCTGACCCGGCGCCTGCAAGCCAGCGAAAGCCTGGCCGAACAGCGCGCAGCCGATGTCGCCAGCCTGGAAACCCTCAACTCCCTGATTCTGCAGCGCATGCGCACCGGCATCCTGGTGCTCGACGAGCTGCATCGGGTACTGCTGGCCAACCAGGGCGCGCTGCACCTGCTCGGCCGCGATGCGCTGGCCGGCAAGATTCTCGACCCGCACTGCCCGGAGCTGGTCAAGCGCCTGCAGCAATGGCAGCACAACCCGACCCTGCGCCCCGCGAGCCTGCAGGCCTTTGCCGATGGCCCGGTGCTGCAGCCGAGCTTCATCGCCCTGCAGCGCAGCGAAGAGCGGCACACCCTGGTGTTTCTCGACGACATTTCGCAGATTGCCCAGCAGGCCCAGCAGCTCAAGCTCGCCTCCCTCGGCCGCCTGACCGCCGGCATCGCCCATGAGATCCGCAACCCGCTCGGCGCAATCAGCCATGCCGCGCAACTGCTGCAGGAATCGGAAGACCTGCATGGCCCAGACCAGCGCCTGGCGCAAATCATTCAGGATCACTCGCAGCGAATGAACCTGGTGATCGAAAACGTCCTGCAGCTATCGCGCCGACGCCAGGCCGAGCCGCAACTGCTGGACCTGAAATACTGGCTGCACCGCTTCGCCAGCGAGTTCCGCGGCTCGGCTGCGCCTGGCCAGACCCTCCACCTGGAGACCCAGAGCGGCACCGTGCAAACCCGCATGGACCCGCACCAACTCACCCAGGTGCTGACCAATCTGGTACAAAACGGCCTGCGCTACAGCGCGCAGAATCACCCGCAGGGCCAGGTCTGGTTGAAACTGTTCCGCGACCAGAGCAGCGACCTGCCGGTGCTGGAAGTACTCGACGACGGCCCAGGCGTGTCGCCCGAGCAACTGCAGAACATCTTCGAGCCGTTTTTCACCACGGAAACCAAAGGCACCGGCCTGGGCCTGTATATTTCCCGCGAGCTGTGCGAAAGCAACCAGGCCCGACTCGACTACAAACCTCGCGAAGGCGGCGGCAGCTGCTTTCGCATCACCTTCGCCCATCCACGCAAACTGAGCTGACCATGACCCGCCAGAGAGCCCTGATCGTCGACGATGAGCCCGATATCCGCGAACTCCTGGAAATCACCCTGGGCCGCATGAAGCTCGACACCCGCAGCGCCCGCAACGTCAAGGAAGCGCGCGAATGGCTGGCCAAGGAGCCGTTCGACCTGTGCCTGACCGATATGCGCCTGCCCGACGGCACCGGCCTGGATCTGGTGCAGCACATCCTCCAGCGCCATCCCCAGGTGCCGGTGGCGATGATCACCGCCTACGGCAGCCTGGACACCGCGATCAATGCGCTGAAAGCCGGCGCATTCGACTTCCTGACCAAACCGGTCGACCTCGGCCGCCTGCGCGAGCTGGTGGCCACCGCCCTGCGCCTGCGCCCGACGGACAGCGAAGAGCTGCCGGTCGACAGTCGCCTGCTCGGTGACTCGCCGCCGATGAAGGCGCTGCGCAAACAGATCCTCAAACTCGCGCGCAGCCAGGCGCCGGTGTATATCAGCGGCGAATCCGGCAGCGGCAAGGAGCTGGTCGCCCGCCTGATCCACGAACAGGGCGGGCGCAGCGAACAACCGTTCGTGCCGGTGAACTGCGGCGCGATTCCGTCGGAGCTGATGGAAAGCGAATTCTTCGGCCACAAGAAGGGCAGCTTCACCGGCGCCATCGAAGACAAACAGGGCCTGTTCCAGGCGGCCAATGGCGGCACCCTGTTCCTCGACGAAGTCGCCGACCTGCCCTTGCCGATGCAGGTCAAACTGCTGCGCTCGATTCAGGAGAAAGCCGTGCGCGCGGTCGGCGGCCAACAGGAACTGGTGGTCGATGTGCGCATTCTCTGCGCCACCCACAAAGACCTGGCCGCAGAAGTCGCCGCAGGACGCTTCCGCCAGGATCTCTACTACCGCCTGAACGTCATCGAACTGCGCGTGCCACCGCTGCGCGAGCGTCGCGAAGACATCGCCCACCTGACCGCGGTGATGCTCAAGCGCCTGGCCGAAGGCCCCGGCCTGAGCCCGGTCAGACTCGCCGCCGACGCCCTGGACAAACTCAAGAGCTATCGCTTCCCCGGCAACGTACGCGAACTGGAGAACATGCTCGAACGCGCCTACACCCTGTGCGAAGACGACCAGATCACCGCCGCCGACCTGCGCCTGGCCGACGCCTGCGGTTCCAGCGAAAACGGCGACGCCAGCCTGGCGCAGATCGACAACCTGGAAGACCACCTGGAAGACATCGAGCGCAAGCTGATCATGCAAGCCCTCGAAGAAACCCGCTGGAACCGTACCGCCGCCGCCCAACGCCTGGGCCTGAGCTTCCGCTCGATGCGCTACCGGCTGAAGAAACTGGGCATCGATTGAAAACCGGTCCGCAGAAGCGTAATGCCGTACACATAAGCCCTGGCGCATGCATTTTGTCCCCTCGCCCCTGCGGGGAGAGGGGGGGACGGCGCCTCATGACGATGTGAAGCGCAGCGGCCCGTAGGACCGAACGCCTGCAGAACCGCCGGCACCAGCGCTCAGCCCAAACGCCCTTCGGGCGCGTAAGGCGCCGGATCGATGATCGGCTCACGCCCGAGCAGCAGGTCGGTCAGCAATTGGCAGGAGGCCGGCGCCAGGACCAGGCCATTGCGGAAATGCCCGCAATTCAACCAGAGACCGTCATGCCCCGGCACCGGACCGATAAAGGGCAGGCCTTTCGGTGATCCTGGGCGCAATCCGGCCCAATGGCCCACCACCTCGGCATCGGCCAGCGCCGGCAACAGCCCGACCGCTGACGCCTTGAGGCTGGCCAGGGCTTCTTCGCTGGGCGTCTTGTCGAACCCCAGATACTCGAGGGTACTGCCAATCAGGATATGGCCATCGCGCCGCGGAATCGCATAACGCCCGTTGGCCAACACGATACTGGTGAGGAAGTCCTCGGCGCACTTGTAGAGGATCATCTGCCCCTTCACCGGCTCGACCGGCAACTCGATGCCGAGGCTGCGCAACAACTCGCCACTCCAGGCGCCGGCGGCAACCACCACGCGATCGCCACGGATTTCGCCTGCCGCGGTGTGCACCCCACAAATCTGCTCGCCTTCGCGGATAAACCCGGTCACCGCACACTGCTCATGCACGGTCACATTCGGCATCTGCGCCAGCGCCGCGCGCAAGGCCTTGATCAGACGCGGGTTGCGCACATTGGCCACGCCCGGCATGTGCAGCGCCTGCGAGAAGCCCCTGGCCAACGCCGGCACCGCCCGGTACACCGCCTCGACCGGCAGCGCCTGCATCGGCCGCTGCTCCCGCGCGGCCCAGGCCAGGGGCGCCGCCTGCTCCTGGTCGAGCCAGTACAGACCGGTGACATACACCTCGGGATCGATGCCGGTGTCCTCCAGCAAGCGCGCACCCAGCTGCGGGTAGAAATCCTGCGACCAGTGCGCCAGCGCCGTCACCGCCGGGCTGTAGCGCCAGGGATAGAGCGGCGAGACGATACCGCCACCGGCCCAGGAGGACTCCTGACCCACCTGCTGGCGATCGAGCAAGGTCACCCTCACTCCATTCGCGGCCAAGCCATAAGCACTCAACAAGCCAATGACTCCGCCCCCAACCAGCACCACACTTGTTTCGTCAAAACTTGGCATTCGAAAAATCCGCTCTACACTGCTTCGTTAGTGTTAACCCAATACTCTGGCAAGGAAGCTGGAATCATGGAAAGGATGCACGGCCAAACATTGGTCGAGCTGATGGTTTGCCTATCGATTGGCGGCATTATCCTCACCTCGGCATTACCCGCCTTGACCTCAACCCTGCAACGCAGCCAGCAGACGCAAGCCGTCAACCAACTGCTGGGCGCCCTGCATTATGCCCGCGGCTCGGCAGTGATGGGGCGCAAGACCATCGCACTCTGCTCCGGCGACGCCCCCTGCAACCCTGAACAGACCTGGCAAAGCCAGTTGCTGATCTTCGATGATCTCAACAAGAACGGCCAACTCGACAACGGTGAGGCCCTGCTGCAACAACTCCCCCTGTCGAAAGGCTATAGCTGGTACTGGTCAAATTTCCGCAGCCGCCCCTATATGCAGTTCGAGGCCGACGGTACTACCCGGGCACTGAACGGCACTCTCACCCTTTGCCATGCAGACACCCCCACCAGGCAAATCGTGATCAATTTAACAGGCCGAGCGAGAACTCAAGCAGCGCCAGGCGATGCGCGCTGCAGCTAAATTGCAGTTCGTCGCCCTATCAGCTCGCTTGTCCAGCAACCGATACGTTTTCCGTAGCCGTAGCTTAGGGTTCACATGGGCTCCCGCGGAAACATAGCAATGCACCAGCGCAGCAATGGATTCACCTTGATCGAACTGATGATCGTCATCGCCATCGTCGCAGTGATCGCCAGTTATGGCATCCCGCGGTTCAATTCGATGATGCAGAACGGTCGACTTTCTACCCAGGTCAATGAACTGCACGGTTTGATGCAGTTGGCTCGCAGCGAAGCGGTGACCAACCGCGTGATTACCCGTATTTGCGGGAGCACTGACCAGGCCACCTGCAATACCAATAGCTGGGAGCAAGGGGCCATGGTCTTTCGAGACAACGACGGCAACGGTAGTGCCGCAGCAGCCGAGCTGGTCCGTGTGATGCCAGCGGTGACCAACGGCAACACCATCCGAGGGGTCAATGGTGCCATTAGTTTCCTGACCGACGGAACCCTGGTAGGGGGAGCGATGCTGCGCATCTGCGATGATCGTGCCGAGCCCAGTTCCAGACAGATCCGGCTGAATACATCCGGACAAAGCCGCATCAGCAGGGGCAACGCACAGGGAGACGTGGTATGTCCGTAAGGATAAAAAAGCAGAACGGCTTTACGATGATCGAGCTGCTGATCGCCCTTCTGATCCTCGCCGTCGGTCTGCTTGGCATGGCCAGCCTGATGATGACCAGCATGAAATCCAATCAGAGTGCGGCCATGCGCAGCCAGGCCAGCTGGCTCGCCTACGACATAATCGAACGCATGCGCTTGAACAGTGATGTCGCCACGCTGACGTCCAACTACCTGATCGCCGCAGCAGATGCCGCGCCAGCAGACCCCAACTGCAAGGCCAATGGCTGTAGCGCAAACAACGTCGCCACCCTGGATTTACTCGAATGGAAGACTCAACTGGGCCAGGCAGGTCTCACTGGCGGAGTCACTCGAGTTGGTAACAATGCCTATACCGTTTCCATCTCCTGGCAAGAGGACAGCTCCACTGCCTGCGCACCGATTAATGGGATACCCCAATGCTCCTTCATTTTGAGGGCAGACCTATGAGCGCCCACCTGAAAGCAGCCCCGCACAACCAGCGAGGCCTGACCATCATTGAGCTTATGGTCTCGATCCTGCTCAGCTCTTTCCTGCTGCTAGGCATCATGCAGCTCTTCATCAATTCCAACGGCGCGGATAGGGCTAATTCATCACTCGCTCGGCTCCAGGAAAATGGCCGCATTGCTCTAGACATGCTCAAGCAGGATCTGCGCAGAACAGGCTACCAAGGCTGCGCCTCACCTTCGGCAGAAAGCAGAGTCAATTCGAGCCGAACCTTTCCTCTTGACGCCATGGGCGTCCAGAACGTTGAGCTTAACGAAGGGGCAGGCACCGCCAGCGACAGCCTGGTAATGCGTCACGCAACACCCACACTGATGCGCGCCACCAGTATAGGTTCGAGCCAGGTGACCTTTATCAGTGGCGGCAACATTTCCTTCGTTGCCGGCAACCGTTATGAATTCATCCTAACCAACTGCGACGACGTCGCTATTTTCACCGGCGTCGCCTCGGCCCGCAGCGATAACCCAGACCCGCTGACGCAAGGCGCAATGCCCAATCGGTACACCCTGACCAGCCTGCAGGGTGCCAACAACGGCACAGCACCCAGCCTGTATGGCATCCCCAGCGGGGCAGGCTCGCAGTTTCTGCAGGTCGTCGAAAACACCTACGACATTCGTAACGATGCTACCAACGGCAATCGGCCAACCCTCTATAAGAACGCAGCCGCCATGATTGCCGATGTCGAGAATTTCCAAGTGCTCTATGGCGTCGAGAGCGCAGGCCAGACGAGCTGGATAGATGCCAGCGACATGACCGATCCGCTACGGCAGCAAGTCAGCCGTCTGCAGATCAGCCTGGTGATGTCCAGCCCTGACGAAGTTGCCGACCAAGCCAACAACCAGCCCTTCGCCATCGCCAATATCGGGGCAGATACGCAACTCGCGGCCATCGCCGATCGCCGCCTGCGCCGCGTGTTCAACACCGTTGTAGACGTAAGGAACCGGCCATGAAGCAGCTGAAAACCCCTCGACAGCAGAGCGGCGTAGTCCTGGCGGTCAGCCTGATTCTGCTATTGCTGCTGACTATTCTGGCCATCACCGCCTCGACCAGCTCAACCTTGCAGGAGCGGATGGCTGCTAATGCCCAGGAAAGCAACGTGGCCTTTCAGGCCTCCGAGAGTGCACTGGCCGCCATGAACACCCAGGTTCGCAACGGCATAGTCCCGGCAGCGGATAGCGTACTGGCCTTGGACTATCCAACAAGGACTGTCAGGGCGCGCATGCAATCGGCCTCGCGTTACGCCGAGGGCAGTAGTCTGGATGCCGAAGAAAATAGCGGCACCCCGCAGATCATCATCTATGACTTCACCAGTAGCGCCACCCTCGACCCCGCAGCGACCACTGCCGGGCAAATCACCAACAGCAATACCAATGCCCGGCACCTGCAGGGCTATCGCGACCGCATCATTCAGTGAAGTACCCCGAGGACTCCATCATGAACAAGCGCCTCACAGCGTTTCATCGCTTGGCACTCAGCACCATCGCCAGCCTCCTGGTACTGCACAGTGCGGTCAGCTATGCGGACGACACCGAAATCTTCTTCGGCGGTTCAGCCATCGACGACAGCGTGCGGCCTAACGTGCTGTTTGTCCTAGACAACTCAGGTTCCATGGCCTGGCGTCTGGATAGCAACAGCAACCCTTCGGGCAGCCAACAATCACGGATGCAGGTACTCAAGGAGTCCTTCGCAAGCATCATCAACAACGCTGGGGCCATCAATGCCGGGATCATGGTGCTCAACAGCCGTAGCGCTTATGACGATACACGCATGGTCTACCCGGTCACGAACATTGATACGGAGCTGCCAACGTCGGCCCAGATTGTCGCCAGCACGCCAAGAATCGAAGTCAGCGGTGATGATGCCAGCCAGCGCGTAGCGCCTAGCGTTCAGAACGCTGACATCAGCAGTGCCTCGCTGACCATGGGCGCGCTTTCCGTCGCGACTCAGGTGCCAGGCAGCAACAGCAAAGCCTTGCCCAACAGTGGCTCTTTCTATCTAACCAGCGCTGGCTATGCTTGCGCCCTCAACCCTTCGGCCCTGACCCCCGTGGCCGGTCGGCCTAGCGCCCAGTGCAGTAACGACTCCGCGCTTCCTACGCTGAACCTGAGAGATTCAAACGCCGGTAATACTGCTCTCTTCTTATTCCCTGCAGTTAACCACCCGGCCAACTACACCATTACCAGTGCGTATCTGGAACTCACGCCAACCAACAACCAAGACTATAGCGACCGCCCCAGGCTTGATATTGACATTCAACGCTCCAAGATCCCGGAGGCACTCAACGACAGCTCCTTGCTCAATCCCCCTGGCAACCCTAGAAGCTTCATCAGCTCGTCTCCCCGCGCGTCCAGCTGGAAATCCGGACAGACCGCCCAGTTCGATATCACCAGTTCAATACAAGACCTGCTGGACGATGATGCGAACCCCATCGGCGACATGATCATCAAGTTTCGCGCGCGACAAAACAGGGATTACACCTTTAATGCCCAAGGTGCAGTTTCAAATGTAATGCCGCGTATCGTCATCAACTACTCGGCTCCAGGTACGCAAACCGAAGAGCGCATGGGCGCGCTACGCTTCCAGAACGTCGGCATCCCACGTGGCGCTACCGTCGCGTCCGCAGTCCTGAGCTTTACTCCGGCGGCATCCAATAGCGACCCGGTCACCTTTGTCGTGAAGGCGGAAAATACCGGCGACGCGAACGTACTCACCTCGTCCAACTTGACCACCCGGGGCAAAACCACCGCCACGGTAAACTGGACCGCACCCGAATGGATCAATGACAACCCTCCCGTAGAGGTTGCCGGCCCGGATGTAACCACACTGGTGCAAGAGGTCGTTGGTCTCTCCTCTTGGTGCGGCAACAACTCGATGGCGTTCTACCTGACCCCGAATTTGCAACCCGGAGAAACCGGATCGCGCATCGCTCATAGCATCGACGGCGCCCCCGGCCTGCAACCGACCCTGACAGTGACTTACACCGGCGGCGAGGGCGGCTGTCTGAACCCAATCATAGAAGCCAGTGTCACCAACCCCAAAAACGATGCTTTTCAGGCCAACGATGGCAGCATGACCCTCGGAGGGAATACCCTGCCGGTAGATCGCAGTCGCTTTGGTGCACGTTATGAGGGGATGCCGATCAACAGGGGGGCGACCATTCTGGACACCCAGGTCATTCTGACGCCTGCCAACACGATCACCACACCTAACACCAGCACCACAGTGCGCTTCGAACGAAGCGACAGTGCTGCTCCATACACAGCAAGTACTTCAGATATCACCAACCGTGACGATGAAGCGGATAGCACTTGCTCGATCAGCCAGTGGAGCGCTGGCGTTCCGGTCATCTGCAATGGTTCCCAACTTCGCAGTGGCCTGCAAAACATCGTTAACCGCAGCGGTTGGCAGCCCGGCAATGCCGTCAGCATCATGTCCGTGCAGTCCAGTGATACCAGCCTTGAGGTTCAAGCCTACGAGAGCAACCCGGCACAGTCCGTCAAACTGCGTATCAAGCTCGCACATGGGGGGCTCTCCAGCAGCACCAACACTGTCCGCACACACCTGAACGCCCTGGTCCAGTCCATGACCACTGGCAACGGTACTCCGATAGTCCCGACTATGAACGAAGCGGCCCGCTACCTGCGGGGTAGCCGCTCCGGCTTCACCAGCCCCATCACCAGCGCGTGCCAAACCACCCATTTGGTGGTACTGACCGACGGCCAGGCCAACGGCAATGGTGCACAAAGCTCAATCGGCAGCCTGATCGGCAGCAGTTGCTCTAGTGATGCGTCGGACTATGACGAACAGTGCGGTCGCAGCCTGGCCACCTGGATGGCTGACGTCGACCAATCCAGTACCACTGGCGATAACTTCATCACCACCCACACCATCGGCTTTGCCTTGAGCGCCCTCGCCCCCAATACCCAGCCACAAACCTTCCTTACTGCCATGGCGAACAACGGCAAAGGCAAGGCATACACCGCCGAAAACGCCTCTGAGCTGAGCGCAGCCTTCAGCCAGATCCTCCAGGATGTATTGAGCACCGACACCACATTCGTCAGTCCGGGCGCCACGGTTAACCAGTTCAACCGGCAGAGCAATAAGAACGAGGTGTACTTCGCCCTGTTCAAGCCGTCGGAAACCAACCGTTGGGTAGGCAACCTGAAGCGTTATGCCCTCAATAGCGGGCCCGGCGACATCATCCTCGATGCCGACAATGTCGGTGCCATTGACCCTAATACGGGCTTCTTCAAAACCACGGCCCGCAGCTTCTGGACCACCCCCGCCGACGGCAACAATACTGCGCTCGGCGGCGCAGCCGGCAAGTTACCCTCCAGTGCCAGTCGCCCGGCCTACACATATATAGGCGGCTCACCGGTAACTCCGGCGACTCTGACTGACAGCGCTTACCTCATCAAGGATGCCAACGCCCTCGTTACAGCAGAAAAACTTGGCGCCTCAGATGCAAGTGAGCGTACCGCGCTGATCAACTGGATCCGCGGACTCAACGATGATGGCAGCGCCCGCAAAGCCGTGGGCGACCCGCTGCACTCGGTTCCACGCCTGGTGACCTACAAGTGCAACAGCTTCAGCGACGCAGCCCTGACCCAATGCGCCAGTGAAGAACAAACTGCGTTTGTCGGCACCAACGAAGGCTTCGTGCATGCGTTCAACACCAACACCGGCGTTGAGCAGATGGCCTTCATGCCGCAAGAGCTGTTGGCCAACATCAAGGATCTGAAGGCCAACGCCCGCTCCACCACGCTTGCCCCGCGCAAATATGGCATGGATAACACCGTGGCGGTCTGGGTCAACGACCTGAACCGCAACGGGGTCATCTATGGCGGCCGCGATCCTGCCGCATCGCCACCCGCGCTTTTGTCCAGCGGTGTCAATAGCGGAGAGTTCGTCTATGCCTACGCCACCATGGGCCGGGGCGGACGCAATCTCTACTCGCTGGATGTAACCGACCTCAACAGTCCCAAGCTGCGCTGGTTCATCACCCCGTCGACACCAGGCTTCGCCCGGCTGGGCCAGACTTGGTCGACCCCGGTAGTGACCAAAATCAAGATCAACAACACCGTGACACAGGTACTGATTTTTGCCGGCGGCTATGACGAAAGCCAGGACGACGTCTCCATCCTCAACCAGAACAAGGACGGCACCGCACGCGCCCAAGACGCCTACGGCAACGCCATCTACATCGTCAATGCGACAACCGGTGCCCTCATCTGGTCCGGCAGCAACGAAGCCAGCAATACCTCCGCGCAGGCCCACCAACAACTGAGCAAGATGCTTTACAGCATGCCCAGCAGCCTGCGAGCCATCGACATCAACCGTGACGGCCTGGCGGATCAGTTCTTCGTCGGTGACATGGGCGGCCAAGTCTGGCGCTTCTTTATCAACAATGGCAACGCTGCCAGTAGCCTGGTCAGTCCCCTCGACAGCGGCAGTGGCACAACCGGTGACGGGGTGTTTGCCAGCGTGATACCTGCCGACACTGGCAGTGAAACCGACATGCAGAAAAAGGCCAAGCTGCGCCGGTTCTACAACGAACCCGATGTTGCCCTGCTCACGGTGAACGCCGGCAAAGCGCTGGTCGTCAACATCGGCTCGGGCTATCGCGGCCATCCGCTGGATACCGGTGCCGAGGATCGCTTCTATTCGTTCAGAACCCCGATTATCGGTAGCAACGCGAGCCACACCATCCTTACCGAAGCTGCCATGTACGACGCAACGCTCAACCTGGTCCAGGAGGGCAGTGCCACCGAGAAGGCAGCTGCTGCTACCGCATTCGCCAACAACACCGGCGGCTGGTATATCCGTATGGAAAACAGTGGCGAGAAGGTTCTTTCGGAGGCGACGACTTTCTCTGGCCAGGTATTGTTCAATACCTATGAACCCAATTCGAACTCCGCCAATAGCTCGTGCAAGGCTGTTCAGGGTACCGGTCGCGCTTATGCAGTCAATCTGTTCGATGCCACCCCCCCTCTGCAGTGGATCGTAGGTTCGCCAGACCGCGGCGATAGAAATCGTATTCTTATGACCGCAGGCATACCGCCCAAGCCGCTTATTCTTTTCCCGGATGGAAGAGAGACACCGACCGTGTGCAACGGCCCCGAATGTGACGACCTGGATGTCGACAGCACCGTCGGCCCAACCTACTGGATTGATGAGCTCTAATGATGAAAAAGCGCGTGACCGGCTTTACCCTGATCGAGCTGATGATTGTCATCGTCATCATCGGCATACTCGCCGCCATCGCAATCCCCAACTATCAGGGCTACGTCAGGCGTGCCACTTGCGAAGATGCCAAGGCTTCGCTGGTGGGAGCCGCCAACGTGCTGGAGCGCTTCCGCTCACAGAACAGCACCTATGTGGGTGTTGTTTTAGCGGGCAGCGGCTATGACCAAAGTCCGGTAGACGGCAATGCGCAGTTCAACATTGTCGCCGCGAACCTGACAGCCACGGCCTATCTGTTGACTGCAACACCTATCGCAGGCAGCCGACTGGTCGGCCGTGGAACCCTGACATTGACCTCCGCCGGGGTCAGAGGCGCCACCAACGGCGCCACCGCACCTGGCTTTCTGACGGCGGACGTTTGGAACAGCAGCTGTCGCGGATTATAAGAAGGGGGATTCCGGCGAGCTGCACGCCGGATCAGTCGAAGGTCGGGCGGATCCGTTAAGGGCAGTCTTGTAAACGAAAAACCCTCGGAGAAATTTTCTTCCGAGGGTTTTTCATTTTGTGGTCCTGGCTTCGACTACTTCAAGGCCCACATGCGGACGAAACGCCAAAGGTAGGAGCCAACCGCGATCCGTAGGGGGCGTCACTCACCGAAGGCAGTGCGCCATGGTTCAGCTGTGCGGCGCAAACCTTGGCGGGCTGTCGCTGTGTTCCGAGCGGCCGGCGTCCCGGGCGGGCCGCCCTACTTCTGTCGCGCAGGCTCACACCTGCCTTACCCGCAATTCCTTCGGCATCGAGAACGTCACATTCTCCGGCCGCCCGTCCAGCTCACTCTCCCCTGTCGCGCCCCAGGCTTGCAGTTGGCTGACTACGCCGCGCACCAGCACCTCCGGCGCCGAGGCACCGGCGGTGATGCCGATGCCGGCTACGCCGTCGAACCACTCGCGCTTGAGGTCTTCGGCGCCGTCGATCAGGTAGGCCGGGGTGCCCATGCGCTCGGCCAGTTCGCGCAGGCGGTTGGAGTTGGAGCTGTTGGGGCTGCCGACCACCAGCAGCACGTCGCACTCGGCGGCGAGTTGCTTGACCGCGTCCTGGCGGTTCTGGGTGGCGTAGCAGATGTCGTCCTTGCGCGGCCCGCCGATGCGGGGGAATTTGCTGCGCAGGGCGTCGATGACCTTGCTGGTGTCGTCCATCGACAGGGTGGTCTGGGTGACGAAGGCCAGGGCCTCGGGGTTGCGCACCTGCAGGCGCTCGACATCAGCCTCGTCTTCCACCAGGTAGATGGCGCCGCCGTTGCTGGCGTCGTACTGGCCCATGGTGCCTTCGACTTCCGGGTGGCCGGCGTGGCCGATCAGGATGCATTCGCGACCCTCGCGGCTGTAGCGCACCACTTCCATGTGCACCTTGGTCACCAGCGGGCAGGTGGCGTCGAAGATCTTCAGGCCGCGCCGTTCGGCTTCGTTGCGCACGGCCTGGGACACACCGTGGGCGCTGAAGATGACGATGACGTCGTCGGGGATCTGATCCAGCTCCTCGACGAAGATGGCGCCGCGTGCGCGCAGGTCTTCGACCACGAACTTGTTGTGCACCACTTCATGACGCACGTAGATCGGCGGGCCGAAGACGTCCAGGGCGCGGTTGACGATTTCGATGGCGCGGTCGACACCGGCGCAGAAACCGCGGGGATTGGCGAGTTTGATATGCATGGTGACTCTCGGCACGCGGGGACTTGAGGATGAAGAGTGTAACGCGGGATCACTCGTAGGGTGGGCCTGGCCCACACTACGACCGGGTTGAACCCTCAGACTGCACCGAAACATAGTGTCTACGGCGATTTGATCGGCATCGGCACTGTGCAAATGGCAGTGTAATATGGCAAGACCGGGGGGCGGCAGTGGCCGCCGGCCGGAAGAGCTTCGCGGCTAAAAGCGCGCCCACAGAAGCACAGTCGCTGGCTAGAGCGCTTTGACCTCGATGATTTCCACGTCGAAACTCAGGGTCTTGCCAGCCAGCGGGTGATTGAAGTCGATGGTCACCTGGCTGTCGTCGAAGGCCTTGACCACGCCCGGCAGCTCGGCATTGGCGGCGTCGTTGAAGATCACCAGCAGGCCGTCGGAGAGCTCCATGTCCTTGAACTGGCTGCGCGGCATGGTCTGCAGGTTCTGCGGGTTGGACTGGCCGAAGCCATGCTCGGGCAACACCTGCACGGTGCGCTTGTCGCCAGCCTTGAAGCCGAACAGCGCCGACTCGAAACCCGGCAGCAGGTTGCCATCGCCGACCTTGAAGGTGGCGGGCTGCTTGTCGAAGGTGCTGTCGACCACGTCGCCGTTTTCCAGCTTGAGGGCGAAATGCAGGGTGACTTCCCTGTCCGGGCCGATACGTACATCAGTCATGGGGTGGTTTCTCCGGACTTGTGGCTTTTGAACATATCCAGCGCCAAGAGGATGGCGCCGAGGGTGATGGCGGCGTCCGCGACATTGAAGGCCGGGAAGTACCAGCGGTGTTGCCAGTGGACCAGGACGAAGTCGACCACATGGCCGAATATCACCCGGTCGACCAGGTTGCCCAACGCGCCGCCGAGTACCAGCGCCAGCGCCATGGCCAGCCAGGTTTCGTCCGGTCTAAGGCGCTTGAGCCAGACCACCAGCACGACGCTGATGACGATGGCGATCAGGGCGAACAGCCAGCGCTGCCAGCCCGATTCGCCAGCCAGGAAGCTGAAGGCCGCGCCGGTGTTGTAGGCCAGGGTCCAGCTGAAGTAATCGGGGATCACCACGATCTGCTGGTACAGGGTCAGTGCGTTGTCGAAATAGAACTTGCTGACCTGATCGATCACGAACACCAGCAGGCTCAGCCACAGCCAGGGCAACCTGCCGAAGCGGGCGCTCATGAGCTACAGACCTTATGTTCGAATGCGGCCCCGAGCCCCTCAGCCCCGGCCCCTCTCCCGGCGGGAGAGGAGAGGAAATCATCACGCATAGTGACGAACCTCGCCGGCGCCTTCGATATTGTCCACGCAGCGGCCGCAGATTTCCGGGTGCGCCGGGTTGACCCCGACGTCTTCGCGGTGGTGCCAGCAACGGGCGCACTTGGGGTGGGCCGATTTGACGATTTTCAGTTTCAGGCCCGCCACTTCGGTCTCCACGGCATCGGCCGGCGCGCTGCTCAGCGGCGCCAGGCTGGCGGTAGAGGTGATCAGGACGAAGCGCAGCTCGTTGCCGAGCTTGCCGAGGTCGGCGATCAGGCCGTCTTCGCCATACAGGGTCACTTCGGCCTGCAGGTTGCCGCCGATGGCCTTGGCCGCGCGCAGCCCTTCCATTTCCTTGTTCACCGCGACCTTGACCGCCATGACCCGCTCCCAGAACTCGCGGCTCAGCTCGAGATCCTGCGGCAGCTCGCTCAGGCCCTGGTACCAGCCATTGAGCATCACCGATTCGTTGCGCTCGCCCGGCAGGTACTGCCACAGCTCGTCGGCGGTGAACGCCAGCACCGGCGCGATCCAGCGCACCAGCGCCTCGGCGATATGGAACAGTGCGGTCTGGCAGGAGCGCCGCGCCACGCTGTCGGCGGCGGTGGTGTACTGGCGGTCCTTGATGATGTCGAGGTAGAAGCCGCCCAACTCCTGCACGCAGAAGTTGTGCACCTTCTGGTAGACGTTCCAGAAGCGATAGCTGTCGTAGGCTTCCTCGATCTCGCGCTGCAGCAGCAAGGCGCGATCCACCGCCCAGCGGTCCAGGGCGAGCATGTCTTCGGCCGGCAGCACGTGCTGCGCCGGGTCGAAACCGCTGAGGTTGGCAAGCAGGAAGCGCGCGGTGTTGCGGATCCGCCGGTAGGAATCGGCGCTGCGCTGGAGGATCACCTTGGACACGGCCATCTCGCCGGAGTAGTCGGTGGACGACACCCACAGGCGCAGGATGTCGGCGCCCAGGCTGTCGTTGACTTCCTGCGGGGCGACCACGTTGCCCAGCGATTTGGACATCTTGCGACCGTTCTCGTCGACCACGAAACCGTGGGTCAGCAGCTCCTTGTAGGGCGCGTGACCGTCGATGGCGCTGCCGGTCAGCAAGGAGGAGTGGAACCAGCCGCGGTGCTGATCGGAACCTTCCAGGTACAGATCGGCGCGCGGGCCAGTGGCGTGGCCGAGCGGATGGGAGCCGCGCAGCACATGCCAGTGGGTGGTGCCGGAGTCGAACCAGACATCCAGGGTGTCGCTGATCTTGTCGTACTGCGCGGCCTCGTCACCGAGCAACTCGGCGGCATCCAGCTTGAACCAGGCTTCGATGCCCGCCTGTTCGACGCGCTGGGCCACGGCTTCCATCAGCTCGGCGGTGCGCGGGTGCAGTTCGCCGCTTTCCTTGTGCAGGAAGAACGGGATCGGTACGCCCCAGTTGCGCTGACGCGAGATGCACCAGTCCGGACGGCCGGCGATCATGCTGTGCAGGCGCGCCTGGCCCCAGGCCGGAACGAAGGCGGTCTGTTCGATGGCGGCCAGCGCCCGCTCGCGCAGGGTGTCGCCCTCGTTGGGCTGGGTGTCCATGCCGACGAACCACTGCGCGGTGGCGCGGTAGATCAGCGGGGTCTTGTGCCGCCAGCAGTGCATGTAGCTGTGCTGGATGGCTTCGTGCTTGAGCAGGCAACCGACTTCGTCGAGCTTGGCGACGATAGCCGGGTTGGCCTTCCAGATGAACTGGCCGCCGAAGAACGGCAACGACTCGACGTACACGCCATTGCTCTGTACCGGGCTGAGAATCTCGTCGTTGCTCATGCCGTAGCCCTTGCAGGAACGGAAGTCGTCCTCGCCGTAGGCCGGTGCCGAATGGACGATGCCGGTGCCGGCGTCCAGGGCCACGTAGTCGGCCAGGTAGAGCGGCGCGAAACGTTCATAGAACGGATGACGGAAGCGGATCAGCTCCAGCGCCTCGCCCTTGGCGATGGCGATCACCTCGCCCTGCAGGCCGTAGCGCGCCAGGCAGCTCTCGACCAGCTCTTCGGCCAGCAGCAGCAGCTTGTCGCCGGTATCGACCAGGGCGTAGTTGAATTCGGGGTGGACGTTGAGCGCCTGGTTGGCCGGGATGGTCCAGGGCGTGGTGGTCCAGATCACGATGCTGGTGGGCTTGCCCAAGCTGGCCAGACCGAAGGCGGCGGCCAGCTTGTCGGCATCTTCGACCGGGAAGGCCACGTCGATGGCCTCGGATTTCTTGTCCTGGTATTCCACCTCGGCTTCGGCCAGCGCCGAGCCGCAGTCGAAACACCAGTTGACCGGCTTCAGGCCCTTGAACACGAAGCCGTGCTTGACCATCTCGGCCAGGGCGCGGATCTCGCCGGCTTCGTTGGCGAAGTCCATGGTCTTGTAGGGGTTGTCCCAGTCGCCGAGCACGCCGAGGCGGATGAAGTCGGCCTTCTGCCCTTCGATCTGCGCGCCGGCGTAAGTACGGCAGCGCTCGCGGGTCAGGTCCGAGGGCTGGTTCTTGCCGAAGGTGGTCTCGACCTTGTGCTCGATCGGCAGGCCGTGACAGTCCCAACCCGGTACATAGGGGGCGTCGTAGCCGGCCAGGGTCTTGGAACGGGTGATGATGTCCTTGAGGATTTTATTGACCGCATGACCGATATGAATGCTGCCGTTGGCATAGGGCGGGCCGTCGTGCAGGACGAACTTGGGCCGGCCTTCGCCTTGCGCGCGCAGCTTCTGATACAGGCCCATCTCGTTCCAGCGCTGCAGAGTCTGCGGCTCGCGCTGCGGCAGGCCGGCCTTCATCGGAAACTGGGTATCAGGCAGGTTGAGCGTAGCTTTGTAGTCGGTCATCTCAGGCTCTTTATTTAAGCGGTTGGCCCTGCCAATGGGCACGGGCGGCGGCAATATCGGCAGCAATTGCCGTCTTCAGTGCCTCGAGGGAGGCGAAACGCTGCTCTTCTCGCAGCTTGTGGTGGAATGCCACCGTCAAACGCCGGCCATACAAATCACCGGCAAAATCCAGCAAATGCACTTCGAGGTGGGCACTGCCATCGCCGGCCACGCTCGGACGCACGCCGATATTGGCGACTCCCGGCCACGGCTGACCGTCCACCTCGGTGCTGACCAGGTACACCCCGCTCAGTGGCACGCGCTTGCGCTTGAGCTGCACATTGGCGGTCGGCGCATCCAGCTGGCGCCCCAGCTTCTGCCCGTGCAACACACGCCCGGCGATCTGGAACGGGCGACCAAGCAGGTGTTCGGCCAGGGCGAAGTCGCCCGCGGCCAGGGCCTCGCGCACCCGGGTGCTGCTGACGCGCCTGCCATCCAGCTCGACCGTCGCGGCGGCCTCGACGCTAAAGCCTTCGCGCTCACCGGCCTGCTCCAGAAAGGCGAAGTCGCCGACCCGGTCGCAGCCGAAGCGGAAGTCGTCACCGACCTCCAGATGCTGCACGCCCAGGCCTTCGACCAGCACCCTGTGGACGAATTCGGCGGCACTCAGCTCGCGCAAACGCGGGTTGAAGCTCAGGCACAGCACCCGATCGACACCTTCGGCGGCCAGCAACGCGAGCTTGTCGCGCAAACGCGTCAGGCGCGCCGGCGCCGTGTCGGGGCCAAAGAATTCACGCGGCTGCGGCTCGAAAATCACCACGCAACTGGGCAGCGCCAACTCGGCCGCGCGCTCACGCAAACGCGCCAGAATGGCCTGATGGCCACGATGGACGCCGTCGAAATTGCCAATAGTGGCGACACAGCCCCGATGCTGGGGCCGCAAGTTGTGTAGGCCTCGAACCAGCTGCATAACGCGCTTCTTGCTCATAAAGTGGCCGATTATACCCATGCTCGGCCCTCGGGCGTAGGGTCGATCGGCAGACAAGCATAATGCCGCGCTCAAACCCGGCCACACGGGGCCATTCGCGGATCAATGACGCAGATGGCGCATGCGCAGCCCCAGCGCCAGCAAGGCGCCGACAAACGCCAGCAACCCACCGCCGACCAGCAGACTCAGCCAGAGCACGCGCTGCTGCCAGCCCCAGACGAACCACTCGGCCGGCGCCACGTTCAACCACCAGACCAGCGCCACCATGGCCGCGCAGGCGCCGACCAGGCGCAGGCCGTACAGCCCCCAACCCGGCGCGGGCCGATACACACCGATCTTGTACAGGCCCCAGAACAGCAGCACGGTATTGAGCAACGACGACAGCGAGGTCGCCAGCGCCAGACCGACGTGCTGGAGTGGCCAGATAAGGATCAGGTTGAACACCATGTTCGCCACCATGCAGATGATCGCGATGCGCACCGGGGTTTTCAGGTCCTGGCGAGCGAAGAACGCCGGCGCCAGCACCTTGATCAACATGAAAGCCAGCACCCCGAGCGAATAGGCGCGCAGCGCAGCGGCCGACTGCAGCACGTCACGCTCGGTCATCGCGCCATAGTGGAACAAGGTAGCGATCAACGGCTCGGCGAGGATCGCCAGGGCCAGCGCCGCCGGCACCCCGACCAGCAACACCATGCGCAAGGCCCAGTCTATGGTTGCCGAAAACGCCTTGGGATCGTCGCTGGCGTGCTGGCGCGACAGGCTCGGCAGAATCACCGTGCCGATGGCAATACCGAACGCACCCAGGGGCAGCTCGGACAGGCGGTCGGCGTAATACAACCAGGACACGCTGCCGGTCTGCAGCAGCGAGGCCAGCACGGTATCGAGCAGCAGGTTGATCTGGCTGACCGACACGCCGAACAGCGCCGGCACCATCAGCAGCATGATCCGCCGCACGCCCTCGTCGCGCCGCACTTTGGGCGTGGGCAGCAGCTTGAGCCGCGCCAGGAACGGCAACTGGAACAGCAACTGGGCGACCCCGGCGATCAGCACACCCCAGGCCAGGGCCATGATCGGCTGATCGAAATAAGGCGTCAGGTAAATTGCCGCCCCGATCATGCTGATATTCAGCAGCACCGGGGTAAACGAGGGCACGGCGAAACGCCCGTAGGCGTTGAGGATGCCGCCGCAGAACGCCGTCAGCGAGATCAGCAGCAGGTAGGGAAAGGTGATCTGCAGCAGATCCCCAGCCAGCGCGAGCTTGGCCGGGTCACTGTGAAAACCGGGCGCGAACAGCATGATCAGGTAGGGCGAGCCGACCACGCCGAGGGCGGTCAGGGCGGTCAGCGTCAGCCCCAGGTAGCCCGCGGTGCGGTCGACCAGCTGCTTGACCTCGGCCAGACTGCGCTGCGTCCGGTATTCCGAGAGCACCGGGACGAACGCCTGGGCGAAGGCGCCCTCGGCAAACAGGCGACGCAGAAAGTTGGGAATCTTGAAGGCGATGAAGAATGCGTCGGCCGCCGGACCCGAACCGAAATAGGCGGCCACCACCATATCGCGTATCATGCCCAGCACACGCGATAACAGGGTCATTACACTGACCACCGCGCTGGAACGTAACAAGCCGCCCTTCCCGGTTCGCTCGGACATATGTAACCCCTTAGAAAAGGTCGCCGAGTTTACCGACCCGCATGGATGCTGGGTAGAGCAAGCGGTGTAGCGTCGACTGCTGACGACCAGCAGGCGGGCAGCCGACGAGTAGTAAGCAACATCAAGTCAACAGGCTTGACAATGAACGCCGGCCTCGGCATGATTCGCGGCCTTATTTGTTTGTATCCCCCAGATTTCGAGGAGCTTGACGGTGGCCAATACACCTTCTGCCAAAAAACGCGCAAAACAGGCTGAGAAGCGTCGTAGCCATAACGCCAGCCAGCGCTCCATGGTCCGTACCTACATCAAGAACGTGGTCAAGGCTATCGACGCCAAAGATCTTGACGTAGCAAAAACCGCTTACACCCTGGCTGTGCCGATCATCGACCGTATGGCCGACAAAGGCATCATCCACAAGAACAAAGCAGCGCGTCATAAAAGCCGCCTGAATGGCCACATCAAGGCCCTCAGCGAAGCTGCAGCCGCTTAATAAGCGACTCAGGCTTTACTGCTTAGTTCTTAAAAAACCGACCTCAGGGTCGGTTTTTTATTGCCTGCGCGAACCCAAAACCGATGACTTATCGGCGCGGTATAAACCCTGATGGACTGTCGCTTCGCTCCGATCGGAACGCCGCCCGGACCGCCCTACGCACGTACGCCGCGGAATCTGGGGTAATCCACAATCCGTAGTAGGGTGTCACTCGCCGCAGGCAGTGCACCATGGGCTCAGCGGCGCGGCACAAATCCTGGCGGGTTGTCGCTGCGCTCCGAAGCCGCCCTACCCGCAGGCAGCGCACCATAGCTTATCGGCGCGGCACAAATCCTGGCGGGCTGTCGCTGCGCTCCGAGGCTGCCCCACCCGCAGGCAGCGCACCATGGCTTATCGGCGCGACACGCATCCACCAAGGCGGCGCCGAATTGAGACATGAGCAGGCTCAGCGCTTTTCCGGCCAGGGCATGATCGGAATCGCGGTCACCGCATTCTGCGGGCTGCCTTCGATCACTCGATCGCTGTACACCAGATAGACCAGGGTGTTGCGCTTTTCATCGAAGAAACGCACCACCTGCATGGTCTTGAACACCAGCGAGGTGCGCTCGCGAAACACTTCTTCGCCCTCCTCCAGCTCATCCTTGAAACTGACCGGCCCGACCTGGCGACAGGCAATCGAAGCTTCGGCGCGGTCCTCGGCCAGGCCCAGACCACCTTTGACCCCACCGGTCTTGGCACGCGACAGGTAGCAGGTGACCCCCGCCACCTTGGGATCATCGAAGGCCTCGACCACGATCTTGTCGTTCGGCCCCATCCACTTGAACACCGTGGACACCTCACCTATCTGCTCGGCCGATGCACACATCGGCAGCACCAGCAGCGCTCCCAGCAATCCCTTCAGCATTTGCATCACTACATCCTCAGACCAGAATCAAATTATCTCGATGGATCAACTCGGGCTCATCGACGTAACCGAGCAACCTTTCGATGGCATCCGACGATTGACCGATGATCTTTTGCGCCTCGAGCGCACTGTAATTGGCCAGGCCACGGGCGATTTCACGCCCATCGGGATCGACACAGATCACCATTTCGCCACGCCGAAAACTACCCTGGAGCGCCTTGACCCCGACCGGCAACAGACTCTTGCGACCTGTTGCCAGGGCCCTGACCGCGCCCGCGTCCAGCACCAGGGTGCCACGAGTCTGCAGATGCCCGGCCAGCCATTGCTTGCGCGCCGCCAGCAAGCCGCGCTCGGGCGCCAGCAGCGTACCCAGGCGCTCACCAGCCCTGAGCCGCACCAGCACCTGCTCGATGGCGCCACCGACAATCACCGTATGAGCACCGGAGCGGGCCGCCAGTCGCGCCGCGCGCAGTTTGGTCTGCATGCCGCCACGCCCCAGCGCACCGCCCACGCCACTGGCCACGGCATCCAGCGCCGGATCGTCGGCGCGCGCCTCGTGGATCAGCTCGGCATCGGGATTATGCCGCGGATCGGCGTTATACATGCCATCGCGGTCGGTGAGGATCACCAGCAGATCGGCCTCGACCAGATTGGCCACCAGCGCCGCCAGGGTGTCGTTGTCACCGAAGCGGATCTCGTCGGTGACCACCGTATCGTTCTCGTTGATCACCGGAATCACATCCAGGTCGACCAGGGTGCGCAAGGTACTGCGCGCATTGAGGTAACGCTTGCGATCCGACAGGTCGTCATGGGTCAGGAGAATCTGCGCGGTGCGCCGCGCATGCTCACCGAAACTCGACTCCCAGGCCTGAATCAGCACCATCTGACCAATGGCAGCCGCCGCCTGCAGCTCATGCATGGCCTTCGGCCGCCCGCTCCAGCCGAGGCGACTCATGCCCGCCGCCACCGCACCGGAAGACACCAGCACCAGCTCCACGCCCTGCTCGCGCAACGCCACCATCTGCTTGACCCACACCGCCATGGCCGCACGATCCAGGCCACGCCCATCAGCGGTGAGCAACGCACTGCCGATCTTCACCACCCAGCGCCGCGCGCTGGTCACCTTGTCACGCATGATCATCCAACCTTAGCCAGAAACCGCCCAACGGAACGGAAGCCACTGCGCTCGCAGCCCCCAATCACTCGCTCAAGACAAGAACGCCGCAATTAAGCGGCGTTCAACAGGTTGCTTAATCCCGGACGTAAATGATTTCCGGGCCATCCTCATCATCTTCCTGATCCCAGAAGCTGTCATCTTCCTCGACATCGCCGACAGCCTTGACCCCGGTACGGCGCAACGCGCGCTTGTCGTCCAGCTTCTGCAACTGAGCGCGCGCCTCATCCTCGATGCGCGTATCCAGCTCGGCCAACTCGGCGGCAAACTCGGGATTCTCCTGAATCCGTTCGGCGCGAGCCTCGAGGAAATCCATGATGTCGTAGCACAGCTGATCGGTGCCCTCGCGCGCCAGGGCGGAAATCACATACACCGGACCCTGCCAGTCGATCCGCGCAACGATTTCGGCGACACGCGCCTCCTGCTCTTCGTCGAGAATCTGGTCGGCCTTGTTCAGCACCAGCCAGCGCTCGCGCTCGGCCAGGGAAGGACTGAACTTGGTCAGCTCGTCGACGATGGTGGCCGCCGACTCCGCCGGATCGGTCAGATCCAGTGGCGCCATGTCCACCAGGTGCAACAACAGACGGGTGCGCGCCAGGTGCTTGAGGAAGCGAATGCCCAGACCGGCACCATCCGAGGCACCCTCGATCAGCCCGGGAATGTCGGCAACGACGAAGCTCTTATAGCGATCGACACTGACCACACCCAGGTTTGGAATCAGGGTGGTGAACGGGTAATCGGCGACTTTTGGCTTGGCCGCGGACACCGAACGGATAAAGGTGCTCTTGCCGGCATTCGGCAAACCGAGCAGCCCGACATCGGCCAACACCTTCAATTCCAGCTTGAGGTCGCGCGCATCGCCCGGCTTGCCCGGCGTGGTCTGCCGCGGAGCCCGGTTGGTGCTGGACTTGAAGCGGGTGTTACCCAGACCATGCCAGCCACCCTGGGCGACCAGCAGGCGCTGACCGGCCCGAACCAGATCACCAATCACTTCCTGGGTACCCGCATCGATCACGGTGGTACCAATCGGCACCGGCAGGATCAGATCCTCACCCTTGGCTCCCGTGCAATCAGTGCTACCACCCTTGTCACCATTCGGCGCCTGGAAGCGGCGGGTATAGCGGTAGTCCACCAGGGTATTGAGGTTGGCAAAAGCCTCGATATAAATCGAGCCGCCATCACCACCATCGCCACCGTTGGGACCACCGTTCTCGATGAACTTCTCACGGCGGAAGCTCATCATGCCGTTACCACCATCACCGGCCTTTACAGAAATCGATACTTCATCGACGAATTTCATAGGTACGCCTCCCGCAATCAAGCGGGTTATCTAAGAACCGGCTCAACGTCTGCTGCGCATCGGCCCTGCTGCGTTAAAAACAGGCTCGGAATGCTCATTTACACCAGTAAACTCCGCTTCCTCGCCTGCTTTTGCCTTGCAGGACTCCAGCTCGCGAGACCTTGAACAGGTTCTAACGAGAAAACCAGGTTCTTGCAAAATTGACCTGCATTCAAATCGAATGCTATGCCCAGGACAGTTTGGCAAGAACCCCAAGAATACAGAAACAAAAAAGCCCCGTCGCAAGGACGGGGCTTTCCCAGCAGTCGCGCGATTAAGCGGCAACGACGCTCACGTAACGGCGGTTGAACGCGCCCTTTACTTCGAACTTGATCACGCCTTCGATTTTCGCGAAGAGAGTGTGATCCTTACCCATGCCGACGCCGTAACCGGCGTGGAACTGGGTGCCGCGCTGACGCACGATGATGTTGCCAGGAATGATTTTCTGGCCGCCATACATCTTCACGCCAAGGCGTTTGGCTTCTGAATCGCGACCGTTGCGGGTACTACCGCCAGCTTTTTTGTGTGCCATGAGTTCAATACTCCTATAGAGGGATTAGACCGAAACGAATCAGGCCTGAATACCGGTGATTTTGATCTCGGTGTACCACTGACGGTGGCCCTGACGCTTCATATGGTGCTTACGACGGCGGAACTTGATGATGGTGACCTTGTCGTGACGGCCTTGTGCAACGACCTCGGCCACAACCTTGGCACCTTCAACAACTGGAGCGCCGATTTGCACGTCGTCGCCGTTGCCGATCAACAACACGCGATCGAAAGTAATGGCCTCGCCAGTGGCGATTTCAAGCTTTTCGACCTTGAGGAATTCGCCTTCGGTGACCTTGTATTGCTTGCCACCAGTAACAATCACTGCGTACATGGTAAATCTCCGTTAATCCTGCTCACCCAGCGCTTTATAAAAATAGTTAGAGGCTGGCATGGCTGCTCGGGGCCGGATAAGACACCCGTGCAATTGCGTAAGTCAGGGAAATACCCAGGGGGAAGTTCAGGGTGCGCGATTGTACGCAAGCCACCGTCACGACGCAACACCCTCGACCACTTGCCTTGACAGCCCCTACCCTGCCCCATAGCATGCCGCGCAACCTTTGAGGAGCACGTGCCGCTGATGCAACCCCAGGCTTTCTACCATGTGGTGGCGGATGACTTCACCGCCGTCGACGGCATCATCCGTCAACAACTCGTCTCGCGCGTGCCGCTGGTGGGGAAGATCGGCGACTACATCATCTCCGCCGGAGGCAAACGCCTGCGCCCGCTGCTGGTACTGCTCAGCGGCAAGGCCCTGGGCCTGCAGGACGACAACCTGCGCTTGCTCGCCGCCACCATCGAGTTCCTGCATACCGCCACCCTGCTGCACGACGACGTGGTCGACATGTCCGACATGCGCCGCGGTCGCAGCACGGCCAATGCCCAGTGGGGCAACGCGCCCAGCGTGCTGGTTGGCGACTTCCTCTATTCGCGCTCCTTCGAGATGATGGTCGAGCTCGGCTCGATGCCGGTGATGAAGATCCTCTCCCGCGCCACCCGGGTCATCGCCGAAGGCGAAGTGCTGCAACTGTCGAAGATTCGCGACGCCAGCACCAGCGAAGCAACCTACATGGAAGTCATCCGCGGCAAGACCGCGATGCTGTTCGAGGCCTCGACCCACAGCGCGGCGGCCCTGGCCGGCGCCTCGGCCGAACAGACCGAAGCCCTGCGCACCTTTGGCGACAACCTCGGCGTAGCCTTCCAGCTGGTCGACGACCTGCTCGACTACCGCGGTGATGCCACCACCCTGGGCAAGAACGTCGGCGACGACCTGGCCGAGGGCAAGCCGACCCTGCCGCTGATCTATACCATGCGCGAAGGCACTGCCGAACAGGCCGCCCTGGTGCGCCAGGCGATCCAGAAAGGCGGCATCGAGGATCTGGAAAGCATCCGCAATGCCGTCGAAGCCGCAGGTGCCCTGGACTACACCGCCCAGCAAGCCCGCGACTACGCCGAACGCGCCATCGCCTGCCTGGACGCCCTGCCCGCCAGCGAATACCGCGATGCCCTGGTCGAACTGAGCCGCTTCGCCGTCGCCCGCACGCACTGAGGGCCTCAGGCAGCGAAAGGAGCCCGTCCACGTGACGGGCTTTTTGTTGGCGATGCACCAATTACGTGTTGCATAGGGCGCGCGGGGAAAAGTGACGTTGCTTGAGGCCCAATGGGTAGGGTGCGCCGTGCGCACCAAGAATCTGCAGCCGACGCTGGTACGCACAGCGCACCCTACGAAGTCAGAGCCCTTCACACTTACTGGCGCACACATAGCCTTTTAATGGAGCCAGGTTCTGACTATCTGCCGAGTCCTGACGCAAGGCAGACCAGCGCCCTCTTGCGGCGCTGCGCACGACCGGAACCGCACCCTGCACATGCTCCTTATCGTCTCGGCAAATTAATACTTGCTATATATGTAATAAGAATTATTCTCATCTAACCACTTGAAGGGAGATGAGTCATGACCTACTTGATCGATGCCTGGCTGGACCGGCCACAGCCTTACCTGCGCATTCTCAATCGCGACACCGGTGAAGTCTGCGCATTACTGGAAGAACAGGCACTGGATGAACTGCGCGATCAGGGCGACCTGGATTTGCATGAACTGAATTCCAGCGAGCCACTGGTGCTCAAGGAATTGGTGCGCAACCTGTTTCTCTACTGCTATGCGCGGGCGTTGCGCCCGTGATCTGCATCGGCAGAGAAACGTCGCGGGCATGGACTAGGCGTCCCCGCCGCTCCTACACCAGACACGCTGGTACTCCGTAGGAGCGGCGGGGGACGGTCCATGCCGCGAAGTTGAAACCGCCAGAAACGTTTAGAGAACGTCCAGCAGCTCGATGTCGAACACCAGCACGCTGTGCGGCGGGATGCTGCCAACACCTTGTTCGCCGTAAGCCAGCTCGCTCGGCACATAGAGGCGCCATTTGCTGCCGGCGTTCATCAGTTGCAGGGCCTCGGTCCAGCCGGCGATGACGCCGCCAACCGGAAACTCGGCTGGCTGGCCGCGCTCGTAGGAGCTGTCGAACACGCTGCCGTCGATCAGGGTGCCGTGGTAATGGGTACGCACGGTGTCTTCGTGGGACGGCTTGGCGCCTTCACCAGCAGCCAGCACTTCGTATTGCAGGCCGGAGGCCAGTACGGTGATGCCGTCGCGCTTGGCGTTTTCGGCGAGGAAAGCCAGGCCGGCCCCTGCCGCCGCTTCGGCCTTGGCCTGAGCTTCGGCCTGCATGATGTCGCGGATCACCTTGAAGCTGGCCGACAGCTCGGCCTCGCTGACGCGGCTCGGTTGACCGAGAAAGGCATCGGCCACACCGGCGATGATGGCTTCCAGGCTCACACCCGGCGGCGGATTGTCGCGCAGCTGACCGCCAAGTTGACGACCGATGCCATAGCTGACGCGGGTTTCGTCAGTGGAAAGATTGAGTTCGGACATGTAAAGGCTCCGCTGGGGCTGAAAAAGGGCGACCAGCCTAGCACAGCTGCGCCGGTCCCCCTACCGCTGCCACGCCCCGCGCGCATACCGCCTCCAGCCCAGAGCGGTGACAGGCCCAGCTGTCAGAGGTTGTGAAAATATCGAGCGCCCAAGGCGTAACCCGGATGCAATCCGGGAGCGGTATTTCAGGGCCAGACTTCCCCGGATTGCATCCGGGCTGCAAAAGAACGCTGCTCACCTGGCTTAAGCGAACAGCGTTGCCGCAGTAGGCGAGAGTTCTTTCACAAGCTCTCAGTGCGATGACTTCGACCCCGACGCTATCCCCGGCTCATCGGGCATGCCGCACATTTCGTCATGCACTTGCGCCTGCACCAGGTGGAACGACGGCAGTTGCGGCAAGGGCTGCAGCACCTCGCGGGCATGCTCCAGCGAGCGCAGATGGAGAATATGGCCGTGGCCATCTTCCAGCGTGAATGGCTGACCGCTCACGCGCGCTTCCAGCAGGTAATAGTTGCCCCCTTCGAGGGAAATGAGGTTCAACTCATCGACATGCCCGGCGCGGGCATGACTGGAAAGGTCATGCAGGTTCATAAGGCTACCTCGCGCTAACGACTCGTACAGACTCCATAAGAATATAGCCGCTGCAAAAGAGTCGGGAAGCACAAGGCAGCCTCCCCCATCCGCTTTATCAAGGCTGGGCAACGCATCAGCGGTTGTGAAAATATCGAGCGCCGTAGCGGCGCTGTCTCCAAGCGCCCAACACGTAGGCGAGAGTTTTTCACAACCGCTCAGTTCGCCTGGTATTTGGTCAGCTTATCCAGATACCCCATGGCGAAAGCCGAGCCGACGAAGGTCAGGTGGATGATCACGTACCACTTGAGGTGTTCAACCTCATAGTTCTTGGCATCCATGAACACCTTGAGCAGATGAATCGAGGAAATCGCCACTATCGAGGCCGCCACCTTCATCTTCAGCGAGCCGGAATCCATCTTGCCCAGCCAGCTGAGTTTTTCGGTGCCCTCGTTGATGTTCAACTGCGACACGAAGTTCTCATAACCCGAGAGCATCACCATCACCAGCAAGCCGCCGACCAGGGCCATGTCGATCAGCGACAGCAGGCGCAGGATCAAGTCCGCTTCGCTCATGGCGAAGATAGCCGGCAGGATGTGGTAGACCTCTTGAAAAAACTTGATCGACAGCGCTAGCACCGCCAACGACAGCCCGAAGTAAATTGGCGCCAGCAACCAGCGCGAGGCGTACATCGTATTCTCGATAAAGCGTTCCATGGAGTCTCGCAAGTGGCCAATGAAGCTGCTGGCGAGTATACCCAGCGCACCTCTTCAGACAAAGGCGCAAGACAGACAAAGGCGCAAGCAGGAACGCCGCGGTGCGCTTATCCCCAACAAGTGTGGATAACCTTGTGGACAGGCTCGGGATTAAAGCCGTCAAACCAGCTACGACCGGCCTTGCTGCAGGCTGCTCAAAAGACGATCAGACCGTGCTCAGCTATCCGGCTGAAACTGGAAATAGCCCTGGTGGCCGCAACGGTCGCCGTTCAAACGGCGCAACTCGGCCTGGATATGCAGGCGCCAGATCGGCAACTCGGTGCATTCGTCGTAGCCCTGAACCAGCAGGCTTTCGGCAATCCCGGCAAGTACCCCTTCAGCCACAACAGGCCCGCAGAACGGGCCTTGCGCCTTGATGGCAGAAGGTTGGGCGCCAGACAGGCCGGCGGCGCAGATCAATGTCCAGAGGCCCTTATCGCCGGCCAGTGGCAATACCACGCATTCGATACGGGTAATCAGACCCAGACATTGACGGGTGAGACAGAGGCTGCGCGGCATGGCGGCGACCCTCATGTGATCAGGCCTTCAGCCTACACCCGCACAGGCGGCTCAGGGAAGCCGCCAGTCAGCTCGGGCATCTGTGGATAACTGTGTGGATGAAATGCTCCAGCACCTGAGTCCAAGGTGGCGCCGAAGCCTCAGCCGATCCACCGGTTGCGCCCGCCACCGGCCTGGCAGCAGGCGGAAGGCAGGGACAGCAGATAGGTAAACTTCGAGCGCAATGCCGCAGCGGATCATGTGCCCTTGCGCAGGCAACCGTGGAAGGGGCTTCAGCCGCGATGCTTTCAGCACCTTCCAAGGCCAGTCGCGGCTAACAGGCCGTTTAAAAACGTAGGCGAGGCAGGCAAGACAAGGCAAAAACGGCCGAAAAAGCGCAGTTTACGTGTTGTAAATGAGCATTTTGAGGCTGTTTTTAACGCAGTATTGCCAACGCAGGTAGTTTTTCAACGGTCTGCCAAAGCCCCTGCCACAAAGCGGGCCAATACCCACCGCTAAAACGCAGCGCCGCTGGCGTTCTTTCACAAGTTCTCGGGCGCCGGCTTCTTCACTCGTGGTTTTTTCTCCTTGGGCAACGCCACCAGGACTTCGGCCTTCACCTCCTTGTCATCCTCGGCCATGCCGATTTCGGCGATCTCGCGCAGCCGCTCGACCACCCGCGCATTGACGCTGCCGGCCGGAAACTGACCTTCGGCATTTGGCGTGCCGGCATCTTCGCCGACCAGCAGGCTCAACGCCTCATCGACCTGGCGCACCGCATAGATATGGAACTTCCCGGCCCGCACCGCCTGCAGCACGCGCTCGTCGAGCATCAGGGTGGCAATGTTGGAATGCGGGATGATCGCGCCCTGTTCGCCAGTCAGGCCGCGGGCCTCGCACAGGCGGAAGAAGCCTTCGATCTTCTCGTTGGCGCCACCGACCGCCTGCACCTCACCGAACTGGTTGATCGACCCGGTGATGGCGAAACACTGCTTGAGTGGACGACGCGACAAGGCCGAGATCAGCGTGCACACCTCACCCAGCGAGGCGCTGTCGCCGTCGACATAGCCATAGGATTGCTCCAGGGCGATGCTCGCGGAAATCTCCAGGGGAAACTCCTGGGCGTAGCGGCTACCGAGGTAGCCGGTGAGGATCATCACGCCCTTGGAGTGGATCGGCTGGCCGAGGTTGACCTCGCGTTCGATGTCGACGATGCCCGAACCGCCGGGGTAGACGGTGGCGGAAATCCGCGCCGGCACGCCAAAGGCCGAGTCGCCGACTTCCAGTACGGTCAAACCGTTGCACTTGCCGACCGCGGCGCCGGCGGTGTCGATCAGGATGACTCCCGCCAGCATGTCGTCGATGATCCGCGCCGACACACGGCCGGTACGGGTCGCCTTGGCTTTCAGCGCGCGCTCGATATGGCCGACATCGGTGACCGCCTCATTGGCCAGCTGGCGGATGAAGTCGGCCTCGCTGACCAGCTGGAACAGGTCGCCGATCCGTGCCGAGAGGCGCCCCTGGTGCTCGGCCAGGCGGGCGCTGAAAGTCGCCAGGCGCGCCACCGCGGCGGCGGTCAGCGGCGCCATGCCTTCCTCCATGGTGCGGGTCTTCATCAACTGGGCAAACTGCTCCAGGCTCTCGTTGGCCAGGGGAATGTCCTCGTCGAAGTCGACCAGCACGCGGAACATTTCCTGGAAGTCCGGATCATGATCCTGCAACGCGTAATACAGCTGGCGCGCGCCAATGATGATGACCTTGACCTGCAAGGGAATGACCTGCGGATTGAGGGTCACGGTGGCAATACGGCCGAGGTCGCCGAGCGGCGACTCCATCTTCAGCTGGCGCGAATGCAGGGCGCGCTTGAGCGCATCCCAGACGAAGGGCTCGCCGAGCATCTTCTCCGCTTCGAGAATCAGGAAGCCGCCGTTGGCCCGGTGCAAGGCGCCGGGGCGCAGCTGCCGGTAACTGGTGTAGAGCGCGCCCTGGTCGGCGTTGTATTCGATACGGCCAAACAGGTTGTCGTAGGTCGGGTGCGACTCGAACACCACGGGCGCGCCGCCCTGAGCGTGATGGCCAACCACCAGACTCGGGCAGTACTGCTCCTCGAGCAGCTTGCGGGTCTGGGCATCGGCCTTTTCCACTTCGACCAACTGGTCGACCACGGTCTTCAGCAGGTTGACCTGCACGGCCTGCAGGTAGGCGCAAACACCGGCGTTTTCCGCGTACTTTTCCGATAGCGGCGCCAGCAGCGGCTGCAGTGCCACGGTGATGGTTTCTTCATTGAGCTGGCGCAGCTGATTGCTCGACTCGCGCTTCCACTGCGGCAGGCTGGCCAACTCTTCGTTGAGCCGCTCTTCCAGGGTCGAGATGTCGACGTGGAAGCGCTCGCGCTCGACTTCCGGCAACTGGGCGAACTCGGCCTCGTCCAGCGCCTTGCCCTCGAGCATCGGGGTGAAGGCGATATTGCTGCTGTCGCGGTACAGCGCCACGTTCTTTTCCAGGGACAGCTTCTCGATCACATCGAGCGCCTGGTCGTAGCGCTTGTTGAAGGCGCGATCGATGGCGCTCTTCTTCTGCTGATAGGACGGGTGCTCGAATACCGCCGGGAAGGTCGCCAGCAGGTTGTCGATCAGCAGGTTGATGTCGGCGATGAACGCCCCGGCACTCCCCGCCGGCAACTCCAGCGCACGCGGCTCGCGCGGCTCGTCGAAATGATTGACGTAGACGTGATCCGACGGGGTCGCCAGGCGCTTGGCTTCGGCCTTGAGGTAGCGTTTGACGAACGAAAAACGCCCGGTACCGGGCTCGCCCATGACGAATACGTTGTAACCGGGACGCGGCATCGCCACGCCGAACTGCAGGGCTTCGACCGCGCGCTCCTGGCCCAGCACACCGCGAAATGGTTCCAGGTCATCGGTGTTGGTGAAGTTGAACTGCTCGGGCGAGAACGGACGGGTGAGTGCTTCAGGTGCCAGCCGCAAATGGGCTGCAACGGAGTCGGGCATTGGTAATCCTTGAACGGGGGGCTGGTGAAATCATGGCCGCATCGGCCGCCATCCACAAGCCGTATGGTTGATCCCGGGCAAGCGAAAAGATGCCACCTTGCTCTAGGCTGGCGTGGTCATCCCAGCAACCCAAGCCATGAGCCGGTTTCAGGAAGTCGCCATGCGCCGGGCTCTCTCCGCCCTGCGACATGCCGGTGCGGCCGGTGTCCTGCAGCCCGGTGACGACGCGACTGGATCCGCCGCCAGGCAACTGCTGGCGGAAATCCCCCTCCCCTTGAATGGCTCGGGCGCGCCCGGCATTACCCCGCTGCGCTCAACCCGTGGCCACTCGATCGGCACAGGCCAGGCAATACTCGGTGGCCGGCAACACCTGCAATCGCGCCGGCTCGATCGGTTCGCCACAACGCAGGCAGTCGCCATAGGTGCCTTCGGCCAGCCTCAACTTGGCCATCCCCACTTGATGCATGCCCTTCTCGGCCTCGGCCAGCAAGGCTTCCAGCACCTCATCGTTTTGCCGCTGCAGGGCCTGTTCGGCAAAATCCGGCGAGTGACTGCGGGCCAAGTCCCGACTGATCGCACTGGCCCGCGCACTGTATTCGGCGAACAGGGCATCGAGTGCCACTTGGGGATCGAAAGCAGACATGGACATACTCCTCGGTGGTCAACGATAAAACAACGCGCGGGACGGCAGCGCCCAGCGGGGCACAAGGCAAGGCGTTGCAACTGCCGCCAGCCGGCCCACAAGGTGTTCAACGGTCTGTTAAGTGTGGACGCTGCCAGACAGTCTGCATAATCGCCGACGAAAACTTGTGCCAGGCGCCGGCGCCGCGCTGGTCACAGCAGACTCCGCCCGTTGGCCGGTGCGGCGAATGGGTGCATGCTGAATCAGCAACGCCAGCGCAGATGGGCAAGGTCCGCAACCACCATGAAACACACCTCACCGCAAATTCTCCAGGCCGCCAATGGCACGCCGATCAAGCTCTGGACCCAGGGCGTACCGGTCGAAGCCCAGGCCCGCCAGCAACTGCTCGAGACGGCGCAACTGCCGTTCATCTTCAAGCACCTGGCGGTGATGCCGGACGTACACCTGGGCAAGGGCTCGACCATCGGCAGCGTGATCCCCACCATCGGCGCCATCATCCCGGCCGCCGTGGGCGTGGACATCGGCTGCGGCATGATCGCCGTGCGCACCTCGTTGCGCTCCACCGACCTGCCGGACAACCTGCACGGCCTGCGCAGCGCCATCGAACAGGCCGTGCCCCATGGCAAGACCTTTGGCCGGCACGACCAGGGCGCCTGGGAGCGCGTGCCGGGTGCCGCGGACCAGGCCTGGAAGGCGCTGGCCGGGCGCTTCAAGGCGATCACCGACAAGTATCCGCGCCTGGAAAAGACCAACAACCGCGTTCACCTGGGCACCCTGGGCGGCGGCAACCATTTCATCGAGGTCTGCCTGGACGAGCATGAGCAGCTGTGGTTCATGCTGCACAGCGGCTCGCGCGGGGTGGGCAACGCCATCGGCACCTTGTTCATCGAAGTGGCCCAGGCCGACATGCGCCAGCACCTGGCCAACCTGCCGAACAAGGACCTGGCCTACTTCGAGGAGGGCAGCTGCCACTTCGCCGACTACGTGGAGGCGGTCGGCTGGGCCCAGGACTTCGCCCGGCAGAACCGCGCGCTGATGATGCGGGCGGTGATCGACGCAGCGCAGCGGGCGCTCGGCACACCCTTCGAGGCCAGCCTGGAGGCGGTGGATTGCCACCACAACTACGTGCAGCGCGAACAGCACTTCGGCCGGGAGGTGCTGGTCACCCGCAAGGGCGCGTTATCGGCGCGGCAAGGCGAACTGGGCATCATCCCCGGCTCCATGGGCGCCAAGAGCTTCATCGTCCGCGGCCTGGGCAACTCGCAGGCGTTCAACTCCTGCAGCCACGGCGCCGGGCGGATCATGAGCCGTACCCAGGCCAAGCGGAGCTTCACGGTCGCGGATCAGGTGCGCGCCACGGCTCATGTCGAATGCCGCAAGGACAAGGCGGTGATCGACGAAATCCCCATGGCCTACAAGGACATCGACGCGGTGATGCAGGCCCAGAGCGACCTGGTGGAAGTCGTGCATACCCTGCGCCAGGTGGTCTGCGTCAAGGGCTGAGCCAAAGCATCGCGCCGGGGCCGGGCTACAAGATCAGCCGACACCGCGTGGCAACCATCGAACAAAAAAACGGAGCCCGAGGGCTCCGTTGCATGTCACCAGCGTGGCACTTACTGCGCCAGTTTCTTGTGGCGCACGCGGTGTGGCTGGGAGGCGGCATCGCCGAGGCGTTTCTTGCGGTCGGCCTCGTACTCGGTGTAGTTGCCCTCGAAGAACTCGATGTGCGAGTCGTCCTCGTACGCCAGGATGTGGGTGGCGACACGATCAAGGAACCAGCGATCGTGGGAGATGACGATGGCCGCGCCGGGGAAGTCGAGCAGCGCTTCCTCCAGCGAACGCAGGGTTTCCACGTCGAGGTCGTTGGACGGTTCGTCGAGCAGCAGGACGTTAGCGCCTTCCTTGAGGGTCAGGGCCAGGTGCAGGCGGCCACGCTCACCACCGGACAGATCCTTGACGAACTTCTGCTGGTCGCCGCCCTTGAAGTTGAAGCGGCCAACGTAGGTGCGTGACGGAATCTCGTAGTTGCCGATGCGGATCTGGTCGGAGCCGTTGGAAATCATCTCGAACACCGACTTGCTGCCGTCGAGGTCGTCGCGGCTCTGGTCGACGCAGGCCAGCTGCACGGTGTCGCCGATCTCGATGCTGCCGCCATCCGGTTGTTCCTTGCCCATGAGCATGCGGAACAGGGTCGATTTGCCGGCGCCGTTGCCACCGATCACCCCGACTATGGCGCCCTTGGGCATGCTGAACGACAGGTTGTCGATCAGCGCACGGTCGCCATAACCCTTGCTGACGTTGACGAAGTCGATGACTTTGTCACCCAGGCGCGGGCCGGCCGGAATATAGATCTCGTTGGTTTCGCTGCGCTTCTGGAATTCCTGCGACTGCAGCTCCTCGAAACGCTGCAGACGGGCCTTGGATTTCGACTGGCGGGCCTTGGCGCCTTTGCGCACCCACTCCAGCTCCTCTTTCATGGCCTTCTCGTGGGCCGACTGCTGCTTGGACTCCTGGGCCAGGCGGTTGGACTTGGCTTCCAGCCAGCCGGAGTAGTTGCCCTCGTAGGGAATGCCGGCACCGCGGTCGAGCTCGAGAATCCAGCCGGCGACGTTATCCAGGAAGTACCGGTCGTGGGTGATTGCCACCACGGTACCGGGGAAGTCGTGGAGGAAGTGCTCCAGCCAGGCGACGGAATCGGCGTCCAGGTGGTTGGTCGGCTCGTCCAGCAGGAGCATGTCCGGCGCCGACAGCAGCAGGCGGCACAGCGCCACGCGGCGCTTCTCGCCGCCGGACAATACGGCGACCTTGGCATCCCAGGCCGGCAGGCGCAGGGCATCGGCGGCGACTTCCAGCTGGCGCTCGAGGTTGTGGCCGTCGCTGGCTTGCAGGATGGCTTCGAGCTTGGCCTGTTCGGCGGCCAGCTTGTCGAAGTCGGCATCCGGCTCGGCGTAGGCAGCGTAAACCTGATCGAGGCGCGCCTGGGCGTCCTTGATCACACTGACGGCTTCTTCGACCACTTCGCGCACGGTCTTGTTCGGATCGAGCTGCGGTTCCTGGGGCAGGTAGCCGACGTTCAGCTCGGGCATCGGCCGGGCTTCGCCGTCGAACTCGCTGTCGAGGCCGGCCATGATTTTCAACAGGGTGGATTTGCCCGAACCATTGAGGCCGAGCACGCCAATCTTGGCGCCAGGGAAAAACGACAGGGAAATGTTCTTGAGGATTTCCCGCTTCGGCGGCACTACTTTGCTCAGCCGGTGCATGGTGTAGACGTATTGGGCCATGAATAACCTTGGTTCTAAGACAGAAAACTGGGAAATGGCAGCGGGTCGCATGACAAGCGCAGGGTCATGGGTGACGGCGCCTGCCAGGCGGTAAACGGCTGCACCAGATGCCATCCGGTGTGTCGAAATCGCCTGCTACAACTCCCGCGCGCGTGCGGCAAAGCTACCGGAATGCGCCGTACAGGGCAAACGACGCTCGTCGGCGACACTGGCACTTCGCCACGGATATGGCATGCTAGCGCCCCCCGCGCGCGCGCCTGTTTGAAGAAGACATGGGTACGCCCTGCGCTCATCGAGCTGTAATTGCAGGATCGTCATCAAGTGCCAAGCCACACCCGCCCATCGTTACCACATGCTCCAGGCGAACCGTCAACGCCCCCTTGGCGTGGTTCAACCAGAGGTGCATTGGTCGCACTGGTGCTGGGCATACTGGCGTTGCTGCTGTGGCAACTGCAGGTGGAGTCGCGGCAGTTGCTCGACAGCCAGCGCCAGCTCAACCATGAATTCAGCGCGCAACTGGCCAATCACCTCAGCCTGAGCATGGAGCTGAAGGCCCAGGCCGGCGTGGCGATGCTGCAACAAAACACCTCGACGCCAGGCCCAGGCGAGCTCGACGAGAACCTGCTGCGCAGCCTGCAAGGGGTCTTTTCCAGCCTGCACAGCCTGGCCTGGCTTGGCCCGCGTGGCGATATCCTGGCGGACAGCCAACCCCAGACGGATGACGGCCATTACCTGCCCGGCCTGATCCAGCGCAGCAACGGCTCGGCTTATCACTATGCGGCCAGCGCCAGCGACGAGAACCTGATCTACCTGCTGCTGCGGCAGAACCAGGACAACAACCCGAGCGGTTACTGGGTCCTGCGCCTGACCACCGAGGCATTGCGCAACTGGCTGTATCAACACCACCAGAGTCGCTATGGCTGGCAGCTGGAAGACCACCAGGCACAACGCACGCTTGCCAGCCAGCAGGGCGACTCTGCCACCGACGACTCGAGTGCTGCGCCGATCAGCGCTACCGATCTGCAACAGAACATCCTCCTGACCCCGCTCAAGGGCAGCGACTGGCAACTGCGTGCCCTGTTCGACGAGCGCAGTGCGCGCGCCCAACTGCTACCCGGGCTGACCAGCAAGCTCCTGCTGTTCGCGCTCTGTTCCGTACTGACCCTGCTCGCCCTGTATCGCCTGCTGCGCGAACAGCGCAGCCTGCACGAACTCAACGCGGCTTCGCGGCGCTCGCTGCACCAGGCGGCCAGTGCGCTGGGGACCATCGAGGAACGCGTGCTGGTCACCGACAGCAATGGCCAACTGAGCTACCTCAACCCCCAGGCCGAGGAGTTGTTCGGCTTAAGCAGCAAAAACGCCCACAACTGGCACCTGCTACAACTGCTGCCCCAGCTCGATCCGCAGCTGCTGCACGACAGCAGCGCACACAACGACCTTGACACCGACCTGGTGGAAATCAGGCAGGACGGCATGATCCGCCTGTTCGATATAAGCCGCAGCGAACTCGGCGAACCGGCCAGGCGCCTGGGCTTCGTCTGGGTGCTGCGCGACGTCACCGAGCAACAGCATGCCACCCAGGTCTTGCAGGAAACTCGTCGGCGCTACCAGGACATCTTCGAAGGCACCGGTACTGCACTCTGCGTACTGGATCTGGCCGCGCTGCCGGAGTACCTGCACCAGCAACAAATCCATGACGGCGCAAGCCTGAGGTTCTGGCTGCTCGCCCATCCGCAGCGGCATGGCGAACTGCTGCAGCTGATGCGCTTCACCGAGACCAATCAGGTGGCCCTGCATCTGCTCGGCGTCGACTCTGCCGAGCAGGCCTGGCAGCACCTGATCGACAGCGGCCCGCTGCGCCCCGAGGGCTTTCGCGTGCAGCTGCTCAGCGCCCTGCTCGAAGGCCACGGCCTGCTCGAGCTGGAGAGCCGGATCAGCACCCCGCAAGGCCACGAACGTCACCTGTGGCTGGTGCTGCGCCTGCCGGACAGCGCGCAGGAACTGAATGCGGTAACCCTGAGCATCAGCGACATCACCGCGCGCAAACGCATCGAGCTGTCACTGATCGAGCGCGAGCGCTTCTGGTCGGATGTAGTGCGCGCGGTGCCGGACACCCTCTACGTGCATGATCTGCCGAACAAGCGCGTACTGTTCAGCAACCATCACCTGGGTTTGCAGCTGGGTTACAGCACGATCGAGCTGAAAACCATGGGCGAGCGCTTCTGGGAGCACATCCTGCACCCGGACGACAGCGACTATTACTGGCGCATCCGCAACCTGCAGCAGGTGATCGGCGATGGCGTCCTGCTCGAGTCACAACTGCGCTGGCGCCACCGCAACGGTAGCTGGCGCTGGTTCAGCATCCGCGAGCAGGCCCTGGCCCGCGACACCCGCGGCCGGGTCAGCCGCCTGATCGGGGTGGCCAAGGACATCACCGAGCAGATCGAAAGCAGCGAATCGCTGCGCAACAGCGAGCAGCGTTACCGGCTGCTGGCGGAGAGCACCAGCGATGTGATCTTCTCCACCGACAACAGTCTGCACCTCAACTACGTCAGCCCCTCGGTGGAAGCGGTGCTCGGCCATCAACCGCAATGGTTCCTGACCAACAACTTCCACAACCTGGCCGCCAACCCGCAGCAACTGGCCGGCCTGTCGATCTTGCTCGCCCGGGTTCGCGGCGCGCTCGGCAGCCCCCAACGCATGATCGAGTTGCGCGAGCAGTTCCAGCCGCAACTGTTCATCTTCGACTGCCTGCGCGCCGATGGACGGAAAATTCCGGTCGAGTTGCGTCTGGTACCGATGTGGGATGAGAACAGTCATTTCGAAGGCCTGCTCGGCGTGGGCCGCGACATCAGCCAGCAGCGCCGCTCGGAAAAAGACCTGCGCATGGCCGCCACGGTATTCGAGCACTCCACCGCGGCGATCCTGGTCACCGACCCGGCCGGCTACATCGTCCAGGTCAACAAGGCCTTCAGTCGGGTCAGCGGTTACTCCTCGGCCCAGGTCCTCGACCAGCTGCCGGGCATGCTCACCGCCGACCGCCAGCAAGCCAGTCACCTGCACTACGTTCTCAACCAGCTCAATCAGCGCGGCAGCTGGGAAGGCGAAATCTGGCTCAAGCGCCGCGACGGCGAAAGTTTCCCGGCCTGGGTCGGGATCACCGCCGTACAGGACGAAGAAGGCGACCTGGTCAGCTACGTGTGCTTCTTCAGCGACATCAGCGAACGCAAGGCCAGCGAACAGCGCATCCATCGACTGGCCTATTACGACGCCCTGACCCTGCTGCCCAACCGCACGCTGTTCCAGGATCGCCTGCACACCGCCCTGCAACATGGTGAACGGCATCAGGAATGGGTGGCGCTGATGTTCCTCGATCTCGACCGCTTCAAGCCGATCAACGACTCCCTGGGCCACGCCGCTGGCGACCGCATGCTCAAGGACGTCGCCGTGCGCCTGGAAGCCTGCGTCGACAGCGACGACACCGTGGCGCGCATGGGCGGCGACGAGTTCACCCTGCTGCTGCAGTCGTGCGTCACGCGCGAGGGCGCGCTGAACCGGGCGATCCATGTCGCCGAACAGATCCTCGCCAGCCTGGCCCGGCCGTTCGTACTCGAAGGTCGCGAATTCTTCGTCACCGCCAGCATCGGCATCGCTCTCAGTCCGCAGGATGGCAACGAACTCAGCCAGTTGATGAAGAACGCCGACACGGCGATGTACCACGCCAAGGAGCATGGCAAGAACAACTTCCAGTTCTATCAGGCGGACATGAACGCCAGCGCCCTGGAACGCCTGGAGCTGGAACGTGATCTGCGCCACGCCCTCGAACAGCAGGAGTTCATCCTTTATTACCAGCCGCAGTTCTCCGGCAACGGCCAACGCCTGACCGGCGTCGAAGCCCTGCTGCGCTGGCAGCATCCGGTGCGCGGCCTGGTGCCACCGGATGACTTTATCCCGGTGCTGGAAGAGCTTGGCCTGGTGGTGCAGGTCGGCGACTGGGTCCTGGCCGAGTCCTGCCGCCAGCTGAAGAGCTGGCACGCGGCGAAGATCCGCGTGCCGAAAATCTCGGTCAACCTGTCGGCCCGGCAGTTCACCGAAGGCGCACTGGCGCAGCGCATCGCCGCGATTCTCGAAGACAGCGGTGTCGCCGCAGCCTGCGTGGAGCTGGAACTGACCGAAAGCATCCTGATGCAGGATGTGGCGAGCGCCCTGCGCACCCTCAACGACCTGAAGAGTCTTGGCCTGTGCATCGCGATCGACGACTTCGGCACCGGCTACTCGTCGCTCAACTACCTCAAGCAGTTTCCCATCGACGTGCTGAAGATCGACCGCAGCTTCGTCGACGGCCTGCCGCAAGGCGAACAGGACGCGCAGATCGCCCGCGCCATCATCGCCATGGCCCATAGCCTGAACCTTTCGGTAATCGCCGAAGGCGTGGAGACCCAGGCGCAACTGGACTTCCTGCGCACCCACGATTGCGACGAAGTCCAGGGCTACCTGCTCGGCCGGCCCATGCCCGCCAACCAGTTCGCCGCCCAGTTCAGCGGCGCCGCGCTGTTTATGCTCAGCTAGCCGTAGCGCACTGTGTGGGAGGACCGCTAGATACTCAATATCATGAGGTAGACCGCTGGATCGGGCCGCGTAGGTTAGCGGCGTCTGACCGTAGGCTGGGTTAGCGGCGCATACCGCGCACTTGCTAACGCCCTGATTACCGGGCGCCGCGTAACCCAACACAGCGCCGGCAAGCGTAATGCACAAAGCAATGATTCATTACCAAAACCATGTTGGGTTACGCAGTGCCAGCGACCGGTGGATTGTCTGAATACATCGTTCCACTGCTAACCCACGCACTACGAAACGCGGATTGCTCAATATAATTGGTCGCTGGGTCAAGGGTCGCAGTATGCGAGCCGTTTATTTCGACCGCGGCTGTGGCGTTATCAAATGTGTCAGAGCATGAGTCACCGGGAAAATTGCGGGGACACCGCCGACGGAGCATGTGTTCCGCAGCGTGAGAATCGCCCCGAATGGGTACCGGCCCTAGGTTACAGAACTACCCAAGAAGCCCTGCGTGATATCAGCCATTATTTAATGTATCGGTACAATTGGACTCGCCCCCACCAATTCAACGGCGAGCTGACCCCAGTTCAATCCGAGAAAAAACTTAACGTCGCGACCTGAATTAGTTGACCACTACAATAGCGAGCAACTAATAAGGCAGGGGTATTAATACCAAGGAAAGTGCGACCCACGAGACACACTAGACCAACAAAAGAATATATATATTTCTACTGGACAAAAGCGCGCATTGGTAAGGATGCCGATACAGACCTGGTGCACAACTTGGTGGGTGCCGCCACCAATGTGGCAGGCGTTTCCCTGCATGACATAGGAACCACGTGGCCGGAGATTCTGGATACACCGGTATCCATAAGCGGCCTGAACAAGAAGATTGGGAACTACAAAAGCTCGGCCGCCCAGCTTTATTGGTCGAGTGAAATACGATATCGACTGCAACAGGAGTAGTCTCTATTCGGACTATCACAATCGACCGGGGGCTTGAAAATTGGCGCCAACTTATGACTTATGTGACGCCTGACGATTGGCGTCAACTTATGCTCTACATGACGACTGAGGATTGGCGCCAGCTTTTGATTTATACAAAGTAATGTGTCGACTACTCTCGCAACTCTGGAATATTTAGCCATCTGATTAATCATTACCTGTCTTTTAGTACTTTTAGCGACTATAAGGATGTGGCCTAGCAATCAGAAGCCCAATAATTGAGAGACCACAATGCCTGAACTTTTGTTTTATCAGCGCCCTACGGTCCTGAATAAAGATACGCACAAGGCCATGCGCTTTTCTCCGGTAAAGGACTTCGGCTTCACCAGTAACGTGAATTCTGTCCCTCTCCTGGCCATCGAGTTTTTTGAGTCAAGTCGCGATCTTCCAGTGCTGTTCAGCCAGGATCAGGAGGGGTCGTTTTTTCCGATTGTCTTGCTCTCACTGAAGAATCAAGGGCACGAGCAAGTCGACGAAAGCGGCCGATGGCTGGGCAACTATACGCCAGCCTTCATTCGTCGTTATCCGTTCGTGCTGAGCGGCGACAAGAATGTCTGCTTTGACGCTGACTATGCCGGGCTGGCAGATGCTGAAGGCGAAGGCGAACTGCTGTTTGCCGATGACGGTACCTATACAGACACCTTGGGCAAGATCATCGAATTTGTGACCAACTTCGATGCGGAGCACCTGCGTACCCGCGAGTTCTGTCAGGCGGCAACCGAACAGGATGTATTCAAGCCTTTCATCTTGCAGGTGATAACGGCAGACAAAAAGCCATTGCGCCTGGATGGGCTCTTTGTAATAGATGAAAGCAAGCTTATGGCGCTGGAGGACGAGGTTGTCACCAACTGGTTCCGTAAAGGCTACCTTGCCTGGGCTTATGCCCACCTGCATTCCCTCGGCGCTTTGCAACGCTTGAGCGAGCAACTCAATACCCGCTCCTGATCATCCAAAAACCGTCTCACGGTAGCTGGATGACTATCTATACCCGCCTGACGGTACCCGCCTCGGCTTTGCCGAATGACGTTGTTTCATCATCATTAATAGATTGGGCCGAAAAATGAAGTTTCCCCGCCATCCACTGGCATTGGCTATTGGTCATTGCAGTCCATTTGCACGATCGCTGGCGGCGCGAACCGCGGCGTGGGGAACTTTGCTATCTAGCGTCTCGCTGCAGGCGCTGTCGGCGCCGGCGCACAACATTGTGGTGGACGCCAATACGGCCAGTATCACCACCAATGGCTCAGTGCAGACCATCCAGAACGCCAACACCGTTGGTGGCGTGCCGGTCAACGTGTTCAAGCACTTTGTCGTCGGTTCGGCCAACACCGTCAACCTGACAGTGCCGAACAATGCCGCCAAGCTGGTTAATATCGTCAAAGACAGCCGGCCGGAAATTCACGGCATTCTGAACAGCAAATACCAGAACGGCAGCCTGGGCGGCAACGTGGTGTTTGCCAGCTCCCACGGCTTTCTGGTCGGCCCGTCGGGCGTGGTCAACGTTGGTCAGTTGACCGTACGCACACCCACCAGCGGTGAGATCGATGAGCTTATTGCTGGCACCAAGACGATCGACGATACCCTGGCAGTCTCGTCTACCGGGCTGATCACCATCGATGGCAAGATCAACGCCCAAGACGGTATTGATCTGCAGGGCGCCCGGGTCAATGTCGGCAGCGGTGGCAAGCTGATCGCCGGCAATGCCCTGGGTGCCAGTTATGTGGCGGCGGCAGCGGTGAATACCGGTGACTACACTGCACCCACGGCGCTGGTCAAGGACGGCGGCACCATTCGCATCGTGGCGGACGGCAACCTTGGCACTGGTACTGCGCTGATTGCCGGCGACCTGCTGGCCGATGGCGGAATCACCATCGAAGCCAACAGCATTGAGATCACCAGCACCGGCGTGCTGGATGCCCGCGACAAGGTCACTAGCAACACCCGCGGTAATGTCACGCTCACTGCCAGCAATACCCAAGAGATTGGTTTTGGGGTAGCGCTTGCCGAGTCGTCCGTCACCCTCGCCGGTAAGGTTCATGCCAATGATGTGACCGTCTCGGCGCAGAGCACCGCGACAGCGTCTTTCTATGAAGATCCGGCTGCGGGTTTGACCATCATGGCGCTCGGCCCCTTCACGGGTGCAGGCTTTTACCTGATGGCCGCCGACGCCGAAGCAACGGTCAATGTGGAAGGCACGGCGAATGTGCAGGCCAGCGGTAATGTAAAGCTGGGTTCCGAATCCCATGCGCTGAGCCAGGCCAGCCAGATCAACACCTCCGGCGGTAAGGGATCCCTGTCGGCGATATACAACACCAGTGATGCCACCAGTACGACCCGAATCAAAAGCGGTGCAACTGTCCAGTCTGAAGGCGATCTGACGGTAACGGCACACAACGAAGCCTTCATAGCTGCCAGCGCGCTGGATGTGATCGCCGCGGATGCCAACAAGGTGGTGATAGCCATTGCCGTTGGCGAGTCGGATGTTGATGCGACAGCCGTGATTGAGAGCGGTGCTGTGCTCGGCGCGAGCAGCTTGGTGTTGGCAGCAGAGAATCAGAACTATTACTCGGTCTCGGCCAGTGCCATGGGCCTGAAGGATACCGAGTACGGCATTGCCGTCGCGGTTGGTGACTTCAATACCAATGCCACCGCAGAAATGGGCGCATCACTGGGCTCCGACACAGAGAAGACCGGCGATGTAAGCATCACTGCCCTGGATCGCACCGTACACCAGCAGGTCAAGTCGGGTGTCACTGTGGGTAGCAACACGCTTTTCCGTACCGTCGGTGCCAAGCCGATTGCGGGCCTCGCGGCCATGCAGAATGGCGTGAACAACCTCATCGATACGAAAAAGCCAGCGGGTACAGAGGTGCCCAAAGACGGCGATGGCAAGATCTCCTTCAAGGGAGGGCTGGCCTTTACCATGAACCTGTCCGATCACGAGGCCTATACCTTCCTGGGCAACAACACGGCGGGGCAGGCCGAAGCGCCGAAGATCCACTCCACCGGCAATCTGCTGCTGGCCAGTGCCATTGATTTGGGTACGGACAACGCCTCGATTGCCGGTGGCAACGACAATGCAGCCCACGGCGATGACCAGGGCGCCTGGCGAACCTCGGCTGAGGCGGCAGTTGCTTCGCCGAGTAGCCGCACCACCGGCAGTAACCAGACCGGCTCCTCGGAAAAGAGCCTGGCGGTAGCCCTGAATTTTGCCCTCAACAGTGGCGATGCCGTGGCCGAAATCGGCGACTACGTGGAAATTTCAGCGGCCAATGTCGGTGTGCTGGCGCGGCAGAAAGTGCCCATTTCTTCCAGCTATGACAAGTGGGACTCTTTCTCTGATGTGTTGAGCAAGTTCAACGGCATCGGCGGAATGCAGAACAATATACTGTCGTCTTTCGCCAATGCGGGCACATCAGCAGACAACTCTGCTACCGGTGGCTCCCTCAACGTGGTCGTCAACGATCTGGATACCAAGGCCTGGATCGGCGATAACGTCAAACTCACCACCACCGGTACGGCTGGCTGGTCTGCAGGCCGGGTGGTGGCCGGCAACCTGGAAGCGCCCACGCTTTTTGATACCACGATTCCCTTCAAAACCATTGATTACAGCTTCGACTTCATCAGTTCGGTAGATGTACAAGCCTACAACCTCAATGAAAGCGTTCACCTGGCCGGCAACCTGGGCACCCTTGGACTCTTGCCAAACGGTAACGGCACCAATGAGAAGGGCAAATCCGTTGGGGGGAGCATCAGCTTTGTCCAGCAGACAGCTACCGCTGTTGCCGGGATCGGTGCGGCTACGCTGCTGGTGGATGGAAACGTGCGCATCCAGGCGCACACTGACGAACGTCATTTCCTGATAACACCCTCTTCCGGTTCGGGAAAAGGGTTGGGATTCAACGGCGTAATGGCGATTCTCAACAGTGAGTCGCTTACCCACGCTTCGCTGAGCAATCAGGCCAGAGTCAATACGACGGGGCTCGATGTGCTGGCTGATCACGACTTTGGCAACTGGGCCGCGTCGGGCGCATTCAACAAGTCAGACGAATCGGCCATGGGCCTGTCTGTGGCCATCAACATAGCCCAGGGTGATACCAAGGCGTTCATCGGCGACAACAGTGGAGAGCAGGCCAAAGTCAGCTTCAATAATGGTTCGCAGCCTGCCCCCGACGCGCCGACAACGCCCGCGCCGGATCCGCGCGGCATCGTGGCTAACGAAGTGCGTGTCAGGGCACGCAGTGCAGGCACCAATGGCTCACTGGCCGTGGCAGGCGCCGTTGTCACTGAACCCAATAATGATCCGGGAAAGGCGGAGCAGTTCGAAAACTGGTGGAGCACGTTAGGAAAGAAGGCGGCGGACAGCCATAACGATGCGGTCGCAGGCGCAGGTGCCGCCTCGATCGGCAATGCTGCCGGTGATGGCGCGAACGATCAGGACAATCCTCCGGCGGGTGGTGATGCACCGGTCGACCCCAACAAAACCGGCCTTGCTGCTGCCGGTAGCTTGACAGTCTCGGTCAATAACCTCGACGCCAAGGCGTTGATCGATGATGCGTTAATCAGTGGCAAGGGTGCCGCAGACGTAGATGTAACTGTACAGGCCCTGGAAAAAGTGATCTCAGCCTCGGCATCGGGTGGCGCGGCCCTGGCCAAACTGGGTGCTGACTCACCGTCCAATCAGAACACCATTGCTGGTGCCATTGCTTACCAGATCAGCTTCAACGATGCGCTGGCGCATATTCAGAACAGCACTATCACCAATGCCGGCGATGTAAAAGTGCAGGCGCTGCATGGCGGCGAGCTCACGGCGGTAGCACTGGCGCTGGCAGTCACCAGCTCGGCGCAGAACACCCAGAACAGCAACAACGGCGCACTGTCGATCTCCGGCGCGCAAATCTACGACGGCACCTCGGCGCGTATTGATAACAGCTCGATCACCAGCAACAACGACAGTGACGACAGCCTGGAGGTCTCTGCCTACAACAACGCCCATATTGGTGTCGGTGGAGGTTCGCTTTATCTGGGCGGCAAGAAGGGTGGCGGGCTGGCGATTACCTTTGCCGAGATCAATGACCCCAGCGCGATGCTGCCGGGGATCAATCCCGACGCCAACAATGTACTTAGCACGGCCCATAACGAAAACGTCTATAGCGGCTCCGCGGTGGAGGCGGTCATCAGCGGTGTTGATGGGGCTCGCAGTACCCTGACCGATTTTGACAGCGTGACTGTCTCGGCTAGTGCAGTGAACCGGATTGGTATTGGTGCGGCAGGCGGCGGCTACAACGGCGGAGTGGAAAACTCGCAGGGCTTCGCTGGCAGTTTTGCCGTGGGTTCGATCGGTGCAGATACCAAGGCCTTGATCAGCAAAACCGACATCAAGGGCGTGCAGACGTTACACGTCAACGCCAGCGGCGAAGACGACAGCGAACTGGACACCCTGCTGGCAGGTCTTGGTAGCAGCACGCTCAACAGCGACTACGACTTCAGCGGCGCGGATGCCATTGATAATACCAATGTATTCACAGCCGAAGATGGCAGCGAGTCGTCCTACGCTTACGGCTCGGCTGGCAAACGCATCATCGCCGTGGCCGGTGTGGTGCAGGTCGGCAAGAGTAATCTGGGCATTTCCTACGCCCACGCCGATGTGAAAAGCGATACCTCCGCGCGCATGGCGGACGTGAACATCAATCAGGGTGTGGCCAGCACGGCCGATGTGGCCGTCAACGCCCGCGACAATTCCCTGCTGTATACCGTGGCCATCGGCGTCGGCGTCAGCACCGGCAAATACTCGGGCGTGGGTTCGGTTGCGGTCAACCGGCTGAACAACCGCGTCGTTGCGGAAATCGGCGATTGGGATGGGGCGGACAGCGGCAGCATCAATGCCGAAACCGTTGCCGTCACGGCGACCAATGATATGGACATGGTCAACGTCGCCGGTGCGGTGGCAGTCGGTACACCCGGCGCTACCGGGCAAGCCGGCGGCCTGGCGGTCGCACTCAATCTGGTGGGCACCGACGAGCACTCGACCAAGGCGCGCATTGCCAATACGGCGTTGCAGACCTCGGGCAATGTGCTGGTCAAGGCCACCAGCGGCGCTTCCAATGATCACAACCTGCTGGTTGGCAATGCCATTGCCATCGGCGCCACCGGTGGCTCCGGATTGGCCTTTGCCGGCGCGATCGGCGTCAACAATGTCGATCAGCTGGTCGAAGCGGCGATCAAGGATACCGGCACTAATCGCAGCACTGATGCCAGCGCCACCGAAGGCGGCACGGTCATCGTGCAGGCCTATGACTTCACCGACAGTGTTTCCACTGCCTGGATGGGCACTGGCTCTGGTGGCGGTTCGGCGGGCGGCATCGCCGTGGCGACCAATAGAGTCGACTCGGATGTCAACGCAGCAGTGCTTGGCGACAACCTTGTGGTTGGTAGCACCACGCTGAAGGTGCAAAACCTGATTGTCGATGCCGCACGCGACAACTGGCTGCTGACCATCAGCGCCGGGGTAGCGGCATCACCCAAGCAGGGCGCATTCGCAGGCTCGGTGAGCACCGGCATCATTGATGGTGATGTCAGCGCACGCATCGCAGAGGGCGCCAGCGTCAAGACTTGGAACAATGTCTTGGTCAATGCCGATGCGTTTAGCGAAAATCTGGTTGGCAGTGGCGCACTGGGTATCGGTCTTGGTAGCGGTGCCGGGGCGGTGGCTATAGCGACCGCGCTGGAATACGGCAGCACCTCCGCGTCCGTCAACAGTGCCAACGTGATTGCCGAAGGCAAAGGCGCGAGCATGACCGTGGACGGTGGTGCACTGGCCAATTACGGCACGCTGCCCGATCTGTCGACCTCGGGTCAGGCCGAGGACGACGGTGACGATACCAATGCCGCCCCAGTCGACCGAGACGCCCTCACTACCGGCTTTGCCTTGCTCAATCTGGACAAGACCACGCAAAGCGTCGACGGTCTGGCGGTGAACGCCACCAGCCGCACCAAGCAACGTGCGATTACCGTGGGTGGCGCGGGCGGCAAGTCACTGGCAATCAACGTCAATGTGGCGACCAACAACTCGTCCAATGCAACCACCGCTGAAATAAAGAACAGCACGATCAATGCCGGTGTCAGCAACCAGAGCGGTGCCGATGTACTGGTGCGGGCCAGCGCCCATGAGGCCGGTCTCGCGGTATCGGCGGGCGTAGCCATTTCTGGCGGCAGTTCGGGTGTTGGTGGTTTCTCCACCAACAGCCAAAAGAAGGCGGCCAAGGCCACCATCGACAGCAGTACAGTGCATGCCGACGCCGTCAGCATCGATGCCAACAGCTCGAAAGTTGCCCAGGCAGTGTCTGCGGGCGTGGCTGCGGGTGGGAGTGGTCTGGGTGGCGCGGCCTCGGTGGTGATTACCGAACAGTTGGGCGATACCCAAGCCTGGCTGCGCGGCGGTACGCTGACAGCCAACGGCCTGACGGTTGCCTCTGATCGTCGGCAGGAAGCCAACGTGGCTGCTGGTGCCGTGGGTATCGGTGGGACAGCGGGCATCGGTTTCGGGATGGCGGTGAATATCGTCGGCGGTGACAGCAAGGCGCTGATCGGCAATGACCTGAGTGATGCAACCGATGCCCGTACCACGCTGGTCAACGTCACTGACCTGACGGTGGAGGCGCAGCGGCTGGAAAATGTCAATAGCCATGCCTTCGGTGCCGGTGTTTCTTCCGGGTTTGGCGGGGCGGCAATGATTGATGTCACCGAGTTCCGTGGCGAGACCCGCGCGGGCATTTTTGGCAAGGCCAGCGGCGGCGGCTTCACTACCAAGATTCGTGGCAAGGACGGCCTCACGGCGACCTCCAACGTTACCCTTAGTGCTCAGGAAATCCTCGACGCCAGGCAGTTTGCCCTTGGTATTGGCGTAGGTGCCAAGGTTGGCGTTGGCGTGGTTGCTAACGTCGTGCTGGGCCGTAGTCAGGTGTATAGCGAAGTAGTAGGCGCGGATATCAAGGCCGGCCTGCTGGATATTGATGCGACCTCCCAGCGCGAGTCCGATCTGACCAGTATCGCCGGTGCGGGTGGAGTGGCCAGTGCCGCAGTCAGTATCGGTGTCGCACTGTTTGGTCAGGGTGATACCACTGCCGATGACGGCACCAATGCCGAAGACGAGTTCGATGCTTCGCGCAGCGTCATAAACGATGTGCTAACGACCGATACGGCCGCATTCAACAGCCATTTGTCCACTGACGACCTTGCCGCCATCGGGGCAGACTCCGGCGCAACCCTCGAGCGCACGGCAGCACCGGCCACTACCACGGCCACCGATGCCGGCAAGTCACTGAAGTTGTCAGGTGAGAGTGTCACCGCTGCGCGGATCTCCGGTGGCATGATCGACGTCGATACCCTGAATGTGAACAGCCGTGCCTTGCTGCATAACAATCAGCTGCTTGGTGCTGCACAGGTTTCGGCAGTCGGTATTGCCGGGGTGATCGGCATTACCCGCATGTATGACATGAGCATTGCCACCGTCGACAGCAACCTGACGGCGGACAATGTGGTGGTGGGTGCCACCATCGAGAATGTGTCTGACGAAGATGCTGCCGGTGAATCCAAGTCGGTTGTGGTGGGTCTGGGCGGCGTCAGCGTGGTGGTCAATTACGTCGATATTCGTGCAGAGAACCGCGTAGTGGCAGGTGTTACTGCGGCCAGCGGTTCGGATACCGGTGACCTGATCGTCACTGCGGCAGATACCACGGAACTGCGTATTGGCGATGTCGACCCGGGCCGACCGGACTCAGCCACTGACGGTTCACTGAACGTGAACATCGGTAGCGCCGCGATTGGCATCAGTTACGGTTACGTGAAGAAGGACAGCCAGGTAGACGCCTGGCTGGGCGAGACCGGCAAGCTGGTCGACGGCTATGACAATATGACCGTCAGCGCCAACAGTTCGGGCATGCTCAAGAGTACGGCGTTTTCGCTGGCCGGCGGCATTGGTGCCGGCATCCAGGGCGTGGTCACTGACGCTCACGACAACTCCCACGCCAATGCCACGCTGTTTGGCACCATTGGTACCGGCAGCGGGCTGCTCAGTCTGTCTGCGCAGGTGGTGCCGGAGCTGTATTCCAGCGCCTATGGGGTGACGGTATCCGGCGGCTACTCGATGGGCGGTTCCTTCGCCTATGCCATGACCGATGCCGAAGCCCATGCGACCGTGGCCGATGGCGTACGCTTCACCGGCAGCGGTGACGTGATCGTGCGCAGTGAAGTTGGCGATGGATCCGATGCCGACTATGAAGCAGCCCATGCTGCAGCATTCGCCGCTTCCGGCGGCTTGATGCTGGGCGTGGCCGGCGCCGAAGCCCGGGCCAGCAACAATGCGCAGTCAGTGGCCAGGGTTGGCAACTACGTCACCATCCCGGACGCCGACTTTGAAGTCTATGCCCGGCATACCGGCGTACAGATTGCCGATGCCGATGGTTACTTTGTCGGTGCCTTTGCCGGCGGTTACCAGGTGGGTCTGGCGGAATCCTTCAGTTCAACCCGCGTCGAGTTCGGCAAGGATCCCAATGCCACGCTTGAGCGCACAGGCGATCTGATCCTGGATGCCAGCAGCCAGAATGAAAACCAGGCGTTCACCACGGCCGGTGGAGGTGGTTTTGTGTCCGGCAGTGCGGCTGAAGCCGTGGTCGAGGCCGGTGATCACGCCAACGGCAATTATGCCGCAGCGGTGTTGGTGGATGACTGGTTCAGCGGCTACCGCAGCGTACCGATTGACGCCGGCAAGGTGATCATGCGTGCCAGCAATGCCGTCAACTTCTTTGCCGGCACTGATTCGACCACGGTGTCCGTGGTGGGCGGTTCGGGTGCGGTCTCAGATGTGGATGTCGATACCAACGTCAAGGTGGTCCTGGGCAAGAATGTCAGTCTGAATGCGCTGGATATCGATATCGACGCATTGAACCAGGCCCGGCAGATTCAAACGCCATGGGATTCGAGTTACACCACCAGCGTTTATGGCGCCGGTGGCGGTGGGGCCAACGGCACGGCGGCCTTGTCACGCCAGAACATCAAGCATCTGCTGGCAGCAGTAGAGATTGGTGAGAACGCGGCGCTGAAGATCTCCGATCTGGCCTGGATGTACCAAGGCTATCGCAAGGGCATTACGGTGGATGCCGGCACCGAATTCTTTATCTATGACAAGGCGGTGATAGAGGTCGGCGGTGCGCTGCAGGGCGCCGGAGCGGAGTCAGATGTCGATGTCGTCGCGCGCAATAACGTCACCCTGAGCGACGGTGTGCAGTTACGCAATGCCTGGGGTAAGGTCGGACTGGGTACCTATTCGCGAGGCAGTGCGGCGGCGGAGGCCAATGTCAGCGTATGGGCAATCGCCGGTGTGGCAGGCGGTATCGCCGATGTGCATATTGATGTCGACAATACGCTGACGCTGGGCAACAACATCGTGATTGATGCCTACGATCAGATCAGCCTGTTTGCCGGTCGTGGCTCCGATGGCCTGTATCAGAACCAGCTGGTGGCGGATGCCCGCAGCAATATCTACAACTGGACAGCGATCCCGATCCCGGCCGGCAACAAGGCAGAAGGCGATATCGTTCTCGATAACAAGGTGGTGTTCGGCGACAACTTCGCTATCGGCAGTGATGGGCATATTGCGATCGGTGCTATCGAGGGCGCTCTGAGCGCCAGAGGTACCGGCGTCGAGAAGAACCCCTACCTGTCGCTGTTCAGTACCGAGAACACCTTCGGTTCCAGCAACAAGGCGGTGAGCAATGTCCTGACCTTCAATGGCAGCGGCAGCGTGACCGCCGGACAATATGCCTATCAATCGGTGAGTATCAATCAGGCCGGCGGCATTACCCGCCAGCTCTATCGCTACGGCTCTGCGGAGCAACAGGCAGCCAAGTACTCCTCGCGTGCTGAACTGCAGACTTATATAAGCGACCTGAATGCCCAGATCGCGGTCCTGCAGGCCTGGAGCACGACAGAGGCGGTGACCGATGGTACAACGCTCGGTGACGGCGATGGCGTAACCACCGGGACGAATACCGGCACACAAAGCACGGACGTCACCAGCGTCGGCAGCAACCCATACGCGGACGAGATCAACGACCTGCAGGCCCAGGTGGTACTGCTGTCAGCCATCGTCAATGACTTGTCGCCAACGGAGAATTTTGCCATCCAGGTGGCTGATGTGCGGGCTTCTGCCGGCAATATCAGTCTCACCGCTGGCTCGATCAACATGGCCGGTGGCAGTACGCCCAGCTTTACTGCCAAGGGCAATGCGAATATCACCATCGACAACCTGTCCGACCGCCACCTGATGCTGGCGAATCTGGAGATAGCCAACCAGACCGGGGGCAATGTCTTCGTTACCGGCGGCGCCAATCTGGGCAGTGCCTTTATCGATGAGCAGGCAGGCAGCCAGTCGGGCATTTACGTCAATCACGCGCCCACCGGAGCGAACTTCAAGAGTGCTGACGTCATCGTCAATGGCAACTTGACCAACCTGCTGTCCAGCGTGAATATCTCGGTGGCCGAAGGGGACCTGATCCAGCAGGCGCTGATTCAGGCCAATGCAGTCAACCTGAATGTGGACAACGGCAGCCTGCTGCTGAATAACCCGAATCTTGAGCAGACCTACGGTCGCGACCCCGATGCGCTGATCAACTTCACCGAGCAATGGAAACCGGCGAACGCTACCGACTTCGTGCAGTTTTATCTCAACGACAAGTATTCGACCGAGATTACTGCTACCGGAACAACTGCATTCAACAACTGGTTCAGCGGCCGGGCAATAAGGCACACGGAGGGGCAGAACGCCTATTATCAGGGTTCGAGTTACGGCTACGACGAGCTGAATATCTTCTTCAACTGGGGTTTCAGCGACAGCACCGAATACGCGCCTTCAGACGCAATCGTTTTCTCTTTCTCAAGTAACGACAGCGCCCGTGGCGGCTCTCAATGGAGATTCCGGCCAGTCCTGGACTACCAGAACAAGCTGTCGCAGACAGCCACCTATGCTCAGGTTAAAACCAAGCTGGGTGAGACCGGCACCTCGATTATTGCCGAGAAGGTCATTATCAACGCCAAGCGCCTGGACATTAACGGCGCCATCGTGGTGGGCACTGACAACAGCTGGTCGGTCAACGTGGGAACGGGTTTTGACGCCAAGATCGAGCAGTATGTCAGGGATGCAGGCTTGGCCGCCGGCGATACCCTCAGCCTGACGCCCGGAGAAACCAAAACCCTGCGGGTGCTCAATCCGGATTATCAACCGGTCTTCTTCCGGCCGGACTACGATCCAGCCTATTACCGGACCAACATCTACACCTTTGATATAGCCAAAACAGCCGGCACCTCGGAAATCAAGCTGAAGTATGACGTGGGCTCGGGAACCCTGGGGATTGACGATGTGCCGGTCAGTGGTGGTGGTTATGTAGCCATTCGCGCGGCTATTTCCTCGACCGGGGCGGACGGCAAGATCATCGTCAAGGATGGACTGGGCCAGATCGCCATCAATAACGATTCCAACACCCAGCTGAACATTGGTACCTTGAGCGCCGGTGAGGATGCCACCGGGGTGATTCGCATCACCGACCTGAACAAGTCGAACACGGTGTCGCAGTGGTATATCCACAACCCGGGCAACCAGATCCGCCAGTATCAGACCGATGCCTGGGCGGTGTCGCATCTTGACCCCAACTCGTCGGTCGACATGGGCAGCTATGGCGGCAACGGCACCACGTCGAGCATGACTTACAACCCGCTGGCCGGGCAGTTGTTCTACATCCGCGAAGGTGCGACAGTCGGTCGAACCTACACCCGTCCGGCTGACGGCTACCTATCGAAATACCCGACCACAGTCGGCGACTGGGTGTACACCACTGACTGGAACACCGAAACCAGCTACTACACCACTTGTGCGGCCAAGCCCGAAGCCTGTTCCGGCGGCGTTGCAGCACAGTATCTCAAGCAGACCTATGACTACGGCAGCGAGTCTACCGCCGGTTTCGGCTGGGGCCTCAGCTACAGTTCCTACTATGGCACCGGCCTGACCGACGCCGATCCCTATGTGCGTATCCCCACGCAGCTGGACATGGATACGCACACATACGTCAAGGCGGATCATTCGATCCTCTTCCAGTTCACCGGGGTGGCGGAAGGCAATATCAGTGTTGACTCGCATTCACCGATTCAGTTGACCGGCAACATCTACAACCCGAGCGGTACCACCAATATCCTTACCAATGCCGACTTCACGGCATCCAGTGCCTCCTCGATAACCTCTGGCATCACCCGTATTCAGGCCAATGGCGATATCGGTACTGCCAGCAATTCGCTGTCGATTACCACCAACGAACTGTCCTTGCAGTCCGATAATGGCTCTCTGGGTTTCAACGCCACCGCCATGGGTTCGTCACTGACCATCGATAAGCTTTCGGCGAAGTACGACATTCTCGGGACGGTGGACAAAAACATTGTCGCCAAGGATGGCAACACGCTGATTTCGGCCAACACCATCGATCTCACCAGCCTGTCGGGCAGCATCGGCAGCCTCAGTACGCTGGGTGATCCAACGACCTACAACTACCTCAACATCGCCTCTACCGGAGCCGTTTCCCTACGCGCCGCCAACGACATTGTGGTTTCCCAGGCTACCGGTGATCTGCAGGTTGAGCGCATCGAAGCCAATGACACAGTGGTTATCCGGGTGGCCAATGGCAATCTGACCAATGCCCTTGGTCAGCAACAGAAGTCAGAACAGGAACTGGCCTATGAGGCCTCGGTGTGGGACTCGCTGAACCTGCTCAACGGTACTGCCGGTGAGCGCGCGGTGACTGCCTACGAAAATCAGTTCAACAGCAAATACCACACCTACTGGATGCTCAAGCAGCGCCTGACTGATGCCAGTGACAGTGGTTTTGCGATTGATACTGTTTATCTTGATGCCATGAAAATTCGCTATGGCACTACGGACGTTGCCCAGCTGACGGCCAAGGTCAAGGCAGAGTATCAGGCACTGGATGCCTGGTTCGTTGATCAGGTGGCAACGCCGGATAGTTACGCCAATGTGGCCGATGCCGTTGGGCAGGAGCAGAAAGGCACGCTGATCGGCTACGACTACGGCGCGCTGTTGACCAGCACTTATGACGACAGTTTCCGGCTGGACATCGATGCCGCCAGTAACTGGTACGCCAAGATGGTAGAAGGCTCAACCTGGAAGCAGAGTCAGCTGGATATCAGTATCTCTGCTGCGGCATTGAGCGCCGATGCGTCGGGGCAGTTGACCGATCGTGAGGCCAACATCGTCTCCTCCAATATTCATCTGCAAGCCAGCAACGGGAGCGTTGGCAAGAACCTGGCCGATGTGGTGTTCAGTGTGCCGCGTGACAATACGGCAACCATCACCAATGAACAGAAATCTGCGTTGCTTTCGGCAGGGCCGGGAGACATCTCCACTGTCCTTACCGATAGCGCGGTCACCCTGACGGTCAAGCAGGTTGACCCGATCAAGGTCGCTACCTCGGCAGCCCTGAATGTGGCGGCCCGCGATTCGATCTATATCGAATCGGCCTCATCCCTGATCTTGGGTGAACTGGCCTCGGCCACTGACGATATCCGCCTGATCGTGGATGGTGAAATCGCGGCGCAAGCCGGGGTGACCAATCTCAAGGCCCATGATCTGTATCTGGCTAACACCCAGGGTGATATCGGCTCGGCGGCTCAAGCCCTGAACGTGCAGCTCTCGGGTGCTCTGCGTCAGGCCGGTGCCGCCGGTGACCTGCACCTGAGCCACAGTGGCGCTAACTTGCTGGTGGGCTCCGTGGCTGCCGGCGGTATTCTGTCGTTGTCCAATGATCAGGATATCCTCGGCTACGACGCCAACCACTTCCTGCAGGGTTCCGGCATCGCGCTGGATGTAGGCTCGAATGATCTGGGCAGTGCAGCTAGCCGGTTGAATCTGAAGTTGTCCGGGGCTGACCCGCTCGCCGTGGATGCAGCCAATGCCTGGTTGAATGTGCTAGATACCACACTCTTCACCCTGGGTGATGTGACGGTAGACCAGCGTTTTGACCTGGAGTCAGCCGGCGCTGTTGATCTTGCCGGCGGCTTGACTGCCGCCAGCCTGCGCCTCGATCTGGGTGGTGCGCTAAGCGCCAGCGGAGCGCCGCAGATTAATGTATCTGACGATCTGGAGATCTCAGCCTCCACCATTCAACTGGCTGCAGCGGCAATCAGTGCCGCAAGCGCAAGGCTGGAAGCGACAGCCGGCACGCTAAGCGTGGGCGACTTGTCTGCCACCAACGGTGACCTGAGCTTGCTGGCCGCTGGCGCACTGAGTACCTCGGGCATCGTGGATGCCCAGGGTGAGCTGATCGCCGATGCGCAGAGCATCAGCATGAACAGCGGCTCGTCGTTGCAAGGGAGTGGCGGTGCCACCCTGACGGCTATCGACGACATGTCCCTGCAAGCGCTGACCTTTGGCGGCGATCTGGATATCGACTCGACGCTGGGTCACATCACCCTTGATGGCCCGGTAAATGCCCAGGCCATTGATATGCTCGCCGCTACCGGCCTGGACGCGAACTCAACGGTGACGGGTACCTCGCTGCTGCTGAATGCGGGCGCTGGCATCCTTGCAGCCGGAAACGTTGCGAACCTGACCTCCAATACAGGCGCAATAACACTGACAGGCAACGGGATTGCACTGGCCCGCGATTCTCAGCTGAACAGTGCAGGTGACATCCTGGTGACCAGTAATGCCGGCGATATTGCCCTGGGCAAAGTCGTAGCTGATGGTCGGGTGACAGTAAACAGTGCAGGTAGCCTGGAACTCAACAACGCGGTGACCAGCGCCGATGATGTGGATATTGATGCGGCGGCCGCGGTATCCATTGCAGCAAATACGACGATTGCATCCGGCGGAAGAGTTGATCTGGATGCCGCCAGCCTGGCGATGGGCAGCGGCTCTCTTGTGCAGTCCGCCAGCGACACATCTATCCGCACCTCTGGCTCCATGGCAGTGGCGGCGCTCAACAGCAGCGCTGCCCTGACGCTCCAGGCTGGCAACGAGATGCTTCTCGGTGGCGACATTGCTGCAGCACAACTCATCAAGCTCGACGCAACCAACAGGATCGCACTGGCTGATCAGGCGAACATAAATGCCGGCGCATCGGTGGTAATCAATGCGAACACGCTGGCAATGGGTTCGGCCTCGCGTCTCGACGCGGTTGGCCAGATGAGCATCACCACCAAAGGCGATATGCAGTTGGCAGCATTGCAAACTGCATGGGATGGCGCTGATGCTATCCGCTTGAACAGTGGCGGCATGATTGTCGGCCGCAAAGACGCTGCCGTGCATCTGCGGGCCACTGGCCCCAATGCTCAGGGCAGCTTAAATGCCGTGATCGGCATTGGTGACCCGCTGGTAATTGACATGCCCTGGTTGTCGGCAGAGACCTTGAATGGCGATATCAATATTGTTGCAGAGCGAGGCCTCTATTCGCCGTTCTTGCGGGCGCGCAATGGCAATATCAAGTTAAAGGTGAATGGCAACCTGACCTTTGGCGAACTGATCGGTAATCCATATTTGTGGATAGACGGCGCCATCGACGGCGACTTGATCGCCATGAATCAGGGCAAGCTGGCATCCAGAAAGGGCTTGAATATTCGTCAGATTGACTTGAATGGCGGAGGGCCGTTGGTACTGGAAGCACCGTCCACTGATGTCAGCGTGGATAGCAAAGGGGCTGCCAATACCTATATGTCGTTGAGCGGGTTTGAGGGTGTCAGCGCAAACCAGATCGATGTGCGAGTAGTCAACACCGGCAAGTTGAATGTCGACAAGTACAAGTCAAAGACGGGCTCGTTGAGCGTGGATGGCGATTTGAATCTGGACAAGGCGCTGGTGCTGGAAAGCTTAAACATGCAGACCGATAGCCTGACTCTGAGTCTGAACAACTTTGACCCACGCCCGCTGAATGTGAGCGGGCAGTTGATGTCGCCTGGAGCAGAGTTCTGGCTGGATACCCAGGGCTATGAACTGCGTACCAATGCGCTCCCGACTCGCTACCGCGATCCACTGGTGATGTTTTTCTATCAGCCGGGTATACCGCAGGAGCTGCAACAGCTCTCACTGCAGCGGTTGAGCGCGGAGTACATCATGCAGACACGGCTCAGTGAGCCTCTGCTATTGGAGTACGGCTTCAAGACGCCTGACTATTCGAGCTATTCAAACTATTCGAGCCCCGTGAGCTTTGGTTCAAGTACCGTAAACACTGAAGAGCAAAGCTCAAACGAGGACGCTGACTTACCGCCGGCGGATGAGAAGTTTCTGGAAATTTCTTCCAGATAGCCAACCGATCACGGACGGTAGTCCATCAATTAGGAATATTGCGTGAATTTTCGGCGCCTATCGCTACAAGCCATTTTACTCAGCCTGCTCATCTCGAATGCGTATGCCTTGCCTCTCCCGCCGGTTGCCGACCCGGCGGGCCGTGAAAGGGAACTGCAACGTCGTGAGCAGACCTTGCAAGAACGCAGGCAGATTCAGCAGCGTGATGAGCAGTTGGTTGCTCCTGATGATGAAGTCGAAGCTCCCGACGCGGGACCTTCTTTTGTCCTCAACAGCGTGCGTTTTACCAAGTCCGAGTTGCTCACCGCGGATGAGCTGAAAGCTATTGTGTTGCCTTACCTAGGCAAGGAAACGCGGCTATCCGACCTGAATCGGATGGTCGCAGAGATCAATGCGGTCTATCAGGCAAAAGGCATTTATACGGCGACTGCTTTGCTGCCCAAGCAGGATGTCACCGGCGGCGTTGTGATCATCCGTCTGGTTGAAGGGAAACTGGGGGAAGTGCTTATTGAAGGTCATAGCTATCTGCCCGAGCCCTACGTGCGCGGCTGGGTGCCGCTTCCCGAAGATAAGACCCTGGTCGATATGAAGGTGCTGGAAAGCGACATTCTCGAGTTCAATCGGGTCAACGATGCGCGACTGCAGGCCGAGCTGCGTGCAGGCAAGGACTTCGGTCTTACCGACATAGTCATGGTCGTCGACGAGCCGCTGCAGAATAATGTGCAACTGTTTGTCGACAACTATGGCTACGAGAGTTCCGGTGAAAATGAAGTGGGCGCAATTTATCGCCGCCAAGGTGTATTCACCGGGAGCGACAGGGGGTTGCTCTATACGCTCGTGTCGGAAGGTAACCAGGCGTTCACTTCAATCTATAGTGCGCCGATCAAGGCTAGCGGGTGGCGGCTTGGCGGTAGCCTCTCGGTCAACCAGTCGGAAGTGACTGCGGGGGACTTTCAGGACCTGGCGGTTGAGGGCGACTCAACCAGCCTGACGCTGGATGCTTCCTGGCTAGCCATTTCTACCAGAAATTTCTGGCTCAACGCGCTGGGCTCGGCTATGTATTCGACGTCGAAAACGTCGGTACTTGGAGAGCCCATCAGTGACTACGACATCAACAAAATCAATACCGGCGCGCAGTTCACTTGGCTGGGCTCGGGCTGGCAATTATCAGGTCGGCAACTGGTTGGTTGGGTAAGCACGCAGAACCAGGCAGCTAGTGGGACTGATCAGAGTTTTGCAATACTGAGCGGAGACGCAAGCGCCTATTACCGACCGCATCAATCCGCTTGGTACGGGTTGATGCAGATGGATTATCAGTACACCAACGAGGAAGCAATTCCTGGGGCCGTGGCTTACTCCGTCGGAGGACCAACATCGATACGTGGTTATGCGCCAGGTCTTATCAGCGGCGACTATGGCATTCAGACCAGTCTCGAAGCCCATTACAGCGGGCTAAGTGCGCTGGGTGGAACGCTTGATCCCTTTGTGTTCTATGACATAGGCACTGTGCTTTCAAAAAATCCCACGCAGACGCCCAAGGCTGCAGGCGTCGGCCTTGGCTGGAGCGGTGTTGAAGGGTTCTCAGTGAATATGACCTATGCAAATGCCTTGGCCGATATCCTGCCAAACCAGGATGACTGGGTTTTCTACGCGCGCCTAAGCTGGGAATGGGGACAATAGCGAACCAGGGGGCACTGCCTGCGGGTAGTGCGGCCGGTCGGCGTTCCGCTCGGCGCGCAGCGACAACCCGCCACAGGCAACCATGGTGCACTGCCTGCGGCGAGTGCCCCTACGGAACGCGGGTTGCTCGAGACTGCCTTGCACATGAACCCCACTTGTCCGCCACATGACTGCGCCGCATACCCCTGCCCGGCCGAGATGGGGTAGAATTCGCCCCCTCTTTCTACCGCCCAGCTGATTTTCTCAGGGGATTTGCCATGTTCAGCCGTGATTTGAATCTTGCTCGTTTTGACGCCGAACTGTTTACCGCGATGGAGCAAGAAGCCCAGCGCCAGGAAGAACATATCGAGCTGATCGCCTCGGAAAACTACACCAGCCCGGCGGTGATGGAAGCCCAGGGCAGCGTGCTGACCAACAAGTACGCCGAAGGCTATCCGGGCAAGCGCTACTACGGCGGCTGCGAATACGTCGATGTGGTCGAGCAACTGGCCATCGACCGCGCCAAGCAGCTGTTCGGCGCCGATTACGCCAACGTCCAGCCGCACTCCGGCAGCCAGGCCAACGCCGCCGTGTACATGGCCCTGCTCAACCCGGGCGACACCGTACTGGGCATGAGCCTGGCCCACGGCGGTCACCTGACCCACGGCGCCAGCGTCAGCTTCTCCGGCAAGATGTACAACGCCGTGCAGTACGGCATCACCGATGCCGGCCTGATCGACTACGACGAAGTCGAGCGCCTGGCCGTCGAGCACCAGCCGAAGATGATCATCGCCGGCTTCTCCGCTTATTCGCAGATCCTGGATTTCCCGCGTTTCCGCGCCATCGCCGACAAGGTTGGCGCCTACCTGTTTGTCGACATGGCTCACGTGGCCGGTCTGGTTGCCGCTGGGGTGTACCCCAACCCGGTGCCGTTCGCCGACGTGGTCACCACCACTACCCACAAGACCCTGCGCGGCCCGCGCGGCGGCCTGATCCTGGCCCGCGCCAACGAAGCCCTGGAGAAGAAGTTCAACTCCGCGGTGTTCCCGGGCGGCCAGGGCGGCCCGCTGGAGCATGTGATCGCGGCCAAGGCGGTGTGCTTCAAGGAAGCCCTGCTGCCCGAGTTCAAGGCCTACCAGCAGCAGGTGGTGAAGAACGCCCAGAGCATGGCCGGCGTGTTTATCGACAACGGCTATGACGTGGTTTCCGGCGGCACCGAGAACCACCTGTTCCTGCTCAGCCTGATCAAGCAGGAAATCACCGGTAAAGACGCCGACGCCGCCCTGGGTCGCGCCTTCATCACAGTGAACAAGAACAGCGTGCCCAACGACCCGCGCTCTCCGTTTGTCACCTCGGGCCTGCGCATCGGCACCCCGGCCGTGACCACCCGCGGTTTCAAGGAAGACGAGTGCCGCCAACTGGCCGGCTGGATCTGCGAGATCCTCGCCAACCTGGGCGACGAAGCCGTTGAAGCGCGCATCCGCGAGCAGGTCAAAGCGCTCTGCGCCAAGTTCCCGGTTTACGGCAACTAAACAGCAACCGCAGAACGCAGAAGCCCGCCAAATCAGGCGGGCTTTTTTTTGGCGATGCGTTTGCATGTTGGATGAGCGCCTACAGGGGCCGACCTCATTACACAACACACCTCGATTGATCACCAGTCACAACCATGTGAATATCGCCCCTCTGCGACCACAGCCCAAATGGACTTTCGAATTGCTCAAGCGCGCCCACTACACAATTGCCTGGCCACTCATTGCGGCACTCATGGCCCCCGCGGCCTTGGCAGCAAGCAATTCTGACTGCGAAACCATCCTCAACAAACGGGATCTGGTTGGCGCCAAACCTATCTGCAACCAGGCACTCGCGTCGCAAAAGGCAGCCGCCGCTGGCAACACATCATCGCAACTGGAAGCACTGGCACGCGCGCATGACAACCTCGGCAGACTGTCCATGCTCAACCAGCAGTACCGCGAAGCCGAAACGCACTACCGCTCCAGCCTCGCAGCCAGAACCCGCGCCTACGGCAAGAACCATCACAACCTGTCACGCTCGATAGTTCCGCTGGCCGAAAGCCTGGTCCGGCTTAACCAACCTGGCAATGCCGAAAAGCTATTGCTACAGACGCTGCAACTGCGGCAAAAAGCCCTGGGCAAGAACTCGGAAGCGGCCGCCAGGATACATGGAACACTCGCCACCTTTTACATCCGCACCAATCAGTTGGCCAAGGCCCACCGCCAGCTTGCAAAGCAAATCAGCATACTCGAACTGCTCTACCCTACCGGTGCAACAGCCACAGCCAAGGCCTACAACAGCCTCGCGGTAGTGCGCAAAAAAGAGGGGCAGCCTCCGCAAGCAGAAGCCTACTTCCGCCGTTCAATTGAGATTTATGAACGTAAAAATGCCGCGAACACACTCGAAATCAGCGCGCCCTTGCTCAACCTGGCAACACTGCTCACGGAGAGAAACAAACTCAATGAAGTAGAGCCGCTGCTGCTGCGCGTAAAACGCATCCGTCAGCAACTCGAAGGCGAGGAATCAGTCGGCGTTGCAGACATCCACAACCGACTGGGCGTGCTCTACAACCTGCTGGGCATGAAGCAAGATGCAGAAGAGCAACTACGCACAGGCCTGGCCATCAGAGAGAAGCGCCTAGGCGCCAACCACATGCTTGTGGCGGAAAGCTGCAACAACCTGGGCATGCTACTGATGCAGGCCAACCGCCTCAATGAAGCCCTTGCAGTGCTGCGCCACGCCACCGCCGTCATCCACTCGCAGACCGGCCCACAAAGCGCGCAGACCATAGCCGCCTGGGAGCAACTGGAAAAATTGTACGGCCGCATAATCCAGCAAAACAACAGCGCAGGCTAAACCGCTAGGCTGTGTTGGGTTACGCGGCGGTCACAATCAGTGGTTTGCCTGAATGGCGTGGCTCACCGCTAACCCAACCTACGCACTGTTCAGGGCCGTAGGTTGGTGTTGAGCGCAGACCGTAGGTTGGGTTAGCCGCGCAGGCCACACCCTTGCCAACGCCGCGATTGCCGGGCGCAGCGTAACCCAACACCGCGATCGCGAGCCGGTTGCCCATGGCGATGATTGTTGGCGAGTCCGTGTTGGGTTACGCGGTGGCCACACCCGTTGGGTTACCTGAATGGCGTGGCTCACCGCTAACCCAACCTACGCACCGCTCAGCCGCGATCTGCAGGCGCGACATCCACCAGCCACTCGTTGACCTTGCGTACATCATCACGTACCAGCGAGCCACTCCAGCGGCGCAGCACCAGCGAACTCAGGATGAAGTCATACTGCGACTGCAGCAGCGCGCGGCGGGCGGCGTACTCTTCCTTGATGGTGTTCAGCACATCCACTGCGTTCATCACGCCAAAACCAAACGCCCGCTCGGCAGCTTCACGAGCCTTCGCCGAAGACGCCATGGCCTTGCGGGAGGCGGAAATCTTGCTCACACCTGCCTGCGTATCATAAAAAGCCGAACGTGTTTCCCGAACGACCTGGCGCCTGGTCTGCTCAAACTCTTGCTCGGCCACCAACAAATCGGAAGCGCCCGCTGAAACACGCGCACGGGTCGAACCACCGCTGTAGAGCGGCACCTGAACCCCCAAGCTCACCACGTAGGTATCGGTAATCAGTGCCTGGCTGTTCTCGTAACCGATGTCGCTACGCTGGCCACTCAGGCTCAAGCTGACCTTGGGCTTATGCCCACCTGCCGCTTGCTGCAAGGCTGCCTGTGCAGCACTGACCGCACGGTTGCGCGCCTGCAAAACCGGACTCTCGGTCATGGCCTGCTGCACCCAGTACTCACGGTCATACTCCGGTGGCAGAAACACGACCTGCTCGCCGACACGTTTCAAGCGCTCGGTAATCTCACGCCCGATCATCTCGGACAACGCCTCGCGCCCCACCTCGACGGTATTGCGCGCTTCAATTTCGCGGGACTTGAGCGAATCCACCCGTGCCGAAATTTCCAGCACATCGGTAATCATCGCCAGCTGGCGCTCATACAACGAATTGACCCGCGCCAGGTTGCGCTCAGTGGCGCGCAACTCAGCAGACACCAGAGCCAGCTCATCCTCGGCCGCCAAGGCGGTGAAGTAGCGCTCGATCAGATCAAGCGTCGCCTCTTCTTGAGTAATCGCGTACTCCGCTTCCTGCTGCCTTGCCAGTTCGCTGTAACGACGGTAGTTGTGCCAGGTTTGTGCGTCATAAATCACCTGGCTCAAGGTCAGCGCGTAGCGCTCACCGTTATAAATCTGCCGGGTGGTGTCATTGTCCTGCGCAGTTCGATTGAGCGTACTGCTGGCGCTCAATTGCGGCAGCAACTGGCCAAAGGCCTCGCGCTCACGCCATGCGCCACCCTCGCTGCGCGCACGTCCGGCGAGCACACGCGGGTCCTCCAGCTCGGCCTCTTGAAACAACTGCCATAAATCCACCACCTGTTCCTCGCTGGGAACAGCGGCGAATATCACACCGGAAAAAGGCGCACTCGCGAGCAGCATCACACCACAGAAAAAATGCCGCACAGGGTCAGTCCTCGATCAGTGAACGGGCAAACGCATTGGTCGCCGGCTGCACCAGGTAATTCAACAACGTACGCTCGCCAGTATTGATCAGCACTTCGGCTGGCATACCGGGCACCAGGGTCAAGTCACCCAGGGCTTTGCGCCCCTTATCGGTCAGCTCGATGCGGCCCAGGTAATACGGCACACCCGTTTGCTCATTGACCAGACGGTCGGCGGAAATCTGCGCCAGACGCCCCTCGATCACCGGCGTGGTCGCACTGTTGAACGCGCTGAAACGCACATCCGCCAACTTGCCCAGCGCGATCCGGTCGATGTCTATCGGCGAAATCTGCGCTTCGACCACCAGATCCTCGCTGGCCGGCACCAGATCCAGCAACGGCGTACCCGGCGCAATCACCCCGCCCACCGTATGCACCTGCATGCCCAGCACCATGCCCGCCTCAGGCGCACGCACGCGGATACGCTGGGCACGCTCGGCAACCGCGGCGAAGCGCTCGTTCAAATCGAAAATCGTGGTTTGCACCTCGGACTGCTGAGTGACCACCTCCGCGATGAAATCCTTGTTGAGCTGCATGATTTGCAACTCGGTCTCACCGATCTGCAATCGCGCACCGGCGATGGACGAACGTAATTCAGCGATTTCAGACAGCAGGCGCACGCCATTGCGCTGCTGCTCACGCAAGCGCTGCTTGTCGACAAAACCCTCTTTGAGCAACGCACTCAAGTCGCCGACTTCTTCTTCGTAAAAAGCCGACTCCTTCTGTTTGCCGGCGATCACCGCATTAATGCCGCGAATCTGCTCGTCGAGCTGCACCACACGCTTTTGCAGCACGCCGGTCTCGCCCAGCCGAGCGGAGCGACGGGCCTGAAAAACCTGGGCCTCGTTCTGCTGCGCCTCAAGCACACGCTGATCGGCGCTGGTGGCATCCTGCTGGAAATCAACCGTATCCAGGCCATCGCGCTCCGCGACCAGCCGCGCGCCCAGCGCAACCGATGCAATCAGCTGGCTGCGCACCATCTCCAGCTCCGCCAGTGTCTGCGTACCGTCCAGCTCAAGCAGCACATCGCCAGCAGCCACCTGGTCGCCATCGCGCACGTAAATGGCCTTGACGATGCCGCCCTCCAGGTGCTGCACCGTTTTTCGATAGCTCTTGACCGTAACCACGCCAGACGCAAGGGCCGCGCTGTTCAACGGGGCAAAGGTTGCCCAGGAACCAAACAGGCCGAACGTCACGAACAACACCGCATAGCCGATCCGCCGAACCGGCAGATCGTTTGTCGCTAACGGCAGCGATGGCGCAAGGCCCGCAGGGGAAGAATTACTCACGTCCATTTCCATCCTTTAAAGGGTTACGCACGCACTGCTGCTGCCGACTGCTGGGCCTTGCTCAACTCGGCCAACACCTTGTCGCGCGGGCCGAACATCGCCAACGCGCCATCACGCAGCACCATCAGCTTGTCCAGGGCATTGAGCACACTGGTGCGATGAGTAATCACAAACAGCGTACAGCCCGCCTGCTTGAGCTTGACGATGGCCTCGGAGAGTGCCCGCTCACCCACATCGTCCAGGTTCGAGTTGGGCTCATCCAACACGATCAACTGCGGCCGCCGATACACCGCCCGCGCCAGACCAATGCGCTGACGCTGGCCACCAGACAGACCACCTCCGGTTGCACCGATCACCGTGTCATAGCCCTGTGGCAACTTGAGAATCAGCTCATGCACACCGGCCAGGCGGGCGGCCTCAACCACGGCCACGGGGTCAACGTTGCCAAAGCGGGCAATGTTCTCGTTGATCGAACCGTCAAACAGCTCGACATCCTGCGGCAGGTAACCGACATGCTGACCAAGCTCTTCACGCTTCCAGGCAAACACATCGGCACCGTCCAGGCGCACCTTGCCCTGTGCGGCCGGCCAAATACCCAGCAGCGCACGGGCGAGGGTCGACTTACCTGACGCACTGGGACCAATAATGCCCACCGCGTCACCGGCTGCCACGTGAAAGTTCAGCCCTACCAGCACCGGCTTTTGCGCCCCAGGCGGCACCACCGCCAGGTTTTCTGCGCTTACCTCGCCACGCGGCGCAGGTAACGACATGCGCTCAGGCTCGGCGGCAACCTGCTCAAGCAGCTCATCGAGCCGCGCATACTGGCCACGCGCCGCAGAAAAACCCTTCCAGGCACCAATCATCTGATCGATCGGCGCCAGCGCCCGACCGAGCAAAATCGAACCGGCAATCATCAGCCCCGGCGTAATCTCCTGCTCGATAGCCAGGTAGGCACCCAACCCCAGAATCAGCGACTGCACCAACAAACGAAAGGTCTTGGAAAACGCCGCAATACTGCCACCGCGATCACTCGCCACGCCCTGCAGGGACAACACCTGGTGGTTCATCGCCTGCCAGCGCTCACGCAACATTCCCAGCATGCCCATGGACTCAACCACCTCGGCATTGCGCAGGTTCTTCTGGGTGAAGGCAGTGGCGGCCAGGTTTTGCTTGTTGGCCTCCAGCAACGCCGCGTTGGTCAGCCGCTCGTTCAGGTAGGCAAGGGCCACCAACACCAGCGCACAACCCACGGCAAACCAACCAAACCAGGGGTGGAACAAAAACATCACGGCCAGATAGATCGGCAGCCAGGGCGCATCGAAAAACGCAAACAGCCCATTGCCGGTAATGAACTGACGCAAGCCGGTGAGGTCACTTAGTGGCTGGGCCGAGGCCTGCATGCCACCCGAGGTGAGCGCCTGCTTGAAGCTGGCGTCATACAGGCGCGGCCCCAGGATCAGATCCAACCGCGTACTGAGGCGCACCATAATGCGCGAACGCACCCACTCCAGCACGCCCATGGTGACCAGCAGCAGGGTGAGAATCAGGGTCAGCATCAGCAGCGTCGAATGGCTGCCGGTGGCGATCACCCGGTCATACACCTGCAACATGTAGAACGCGGGCACCAGCATCAGGAAGTTGACGAAAAGACTGAAAAAGCCAACAGAGAAAAAGCCACCCTTGCACACAAGCAAGGCTGCTTTTAGGTCAGACGGGGATGGGGGCTTCATGCGCGGGACTCGCAGACTCAATAACAAAAACGGCCCAGGATGATATCACGGCGGCGTCATAATGATGCCAATATCCCGACACCCCGTGCGCATCCCCCCCTCCTTTATCGATGGCAAACCAAATTTTTTCCTGAGCGCGTTACGGCGAAAATCCCCTGCTCAACCGCGATAACAGAAGCGCTTAATATCGCCAATTGAACAGATGCCGCCAGCGCAAAATCGAACGCAGTACCGCCCACGGCCTGACTGTAAAACTGCCGCATACAGGCACCGCAGAAGAAACAGAAGACCCGATAACTTAGCCAAAAAATCCTTATTTTAACGGAAAATAGCCGCTAAAAACCTAAAAACCGCAATATATAAAAAAACCAGCCGACGCCGACTCAAGCAACTCGCTCCCCGTACCACCGCGCTCTGCTTCGCTCAAAAAACCAACCAGCGAACATTGCCCCGCGGTCTTAATCGACGCATGCAAGCACAGCGATTTCTCTCGCCCGCGGCCAGGCTCCCGACGCCAGCAAGCACTATACTTTTTGCTTACAGACAGTAGAATCCGCCATTATTCCGACGCCAGATATAACGGAAGCCAAGCAAGGAGTTAGTGTTAGCGCTGCAAAGGGATACCGGTAAACGGTTACAAGCGCCCCATAAATCTTGAAGAGGCAAAAAATGAAACCTGCGCATACCTCCAGCCAACCGGCCGTGAAGTTAGTCATCCGCCTTCCGGCCCAGATGAGAGAGCGCCTCGCTGAAGTGGCACAGGCCAACCATCGCAGCATGAATTCAGAAATAATTTCCATCCTTGAGCGTGCCCTCGCACCAATGGCAAGCACGGCAGCACAAGGCGCCGAATAACCTCGCAGATTGCCAGTGTCGATAATTCGCGGCCAAAACCGCCGAACACTCGAACCGTAGGTTGGGTTAGCCGCGCAGGCCACACCCTTGGCAACGCCGCGATTACCGGGCGCGGCGTAACCCAACAGCGCGACCGCAAGCCGGTTGCCCATGACGATGATTGTTGGCGAGACCCTGTTGGGCCACGCGGTGGCCACAACCGTTGGTTTGCCTGAATGGCGTGGCCCACCGCTAACCCAACGGGTTCGTTGTGTGGTCAGCTTACTGGGAGACTTCCACCCGCAAGATTGTGCCATGCCTGGCGCAGCATAAAAAAACCCCGCCTCAAGTAGAGGCAGGGTTTAGTGCGGGACAATCACTCCCCCAGTAGCGCTGAGAGGTGTGTTCCAGTCAGGCTAGCCGAGCATCCCCCCCCAGTTGAAGCTGCCGGAATCGATGGTGCTAGCATCGATACCCACCAGCCTGATCACCGTATCGCCGGCATCAAAGCTGTTGTTATGGCCGTCATCAAAGAACACCCAGGTGTCCGTTCCGTTGCCGCCCACGAATGGCCAATTATCGCCTCCTAGAGCCAATTGAGCCGAAGCCTTCACAGCAGCGAAGTCAGCGAAACCATTCCCGCCATTGCTCACGCTATAGGCATGACCGGGAACAAGCCCTTGCAGGTCAATGACGTCAGACCCAACTCCGAAGTCAAGGATGCTATCCATTTGCGCCTCGGTAGAATCGCCGGATACGCGATACATAAATGTATCTGAGCCGGCACCACCAGAGAGCTGATCAGCACCCTGGCCGCCAGTGATCACATCGTTACCAGCGCCGCCAGTGATCACATCGTTACCAGCGCCACCAGTCAGCGTGTCGTTGGCATTCCCCCCAATTGCGGTAATTGCGATCGTCGCTGCTGCACCGTTAACCACCAGTGCACCAGTGCTGCTATTGGTCACAGTGATGCCATCGGCAAACGCTGCGTTAGCATTGCCCCCCAGTGTCACGGTAGCGGTGCCGCCAGAAGACATTTCCAGTACTTCCATGTTGCTCACATTGGCAAACGCCGCATCGGACAAGGTCACGCTACCGCCGCCAATGCCGTTCCAAGCGTAAATGGTGTCGATACCCTCGCCACCATTGACGACTGCAGCCGATGCCACCAAAACAGTTGCACCTTCATCGAAGCTGAACACGTCGTCGCCGGCATCGCCATACAAGAAGCTGCCAGCCCTGCCAGTGATCGTGTCATCGCCAGCAAGACCGAAGATGGTGTTTTCAGCAACGTTACCGACGAGCACATCATTCCCGGGAGTGCCGATGAGCACATCGTTCTCGCCGATGAGCACGAAGTCGCTGTCGTCTACAAAACCCGCCATGCCCAGTAACTTGATAGTGGTGTCGCCAAACGTGACCACTGCAGTAGTGCCGATGCTCGAGACCAAATAGCTGCTCGGCAAGGCGCCCTGGAAAGCGATCTTATCCTGGCCATTCTTGAAGCCAACGATGATATCAGTGCCCTGGTCACCCACCGTGTCGTAGACGAACAGGTCTTGAGCGCCATCGTCTGCGGAGTTGTCACCGCCGTACAGCACGTCGTTACCGGCACCGCCTTTGATGATGTCGGCACCGCTGCCACCATAGATGGTGTCGTTGCCCGCACCGCCGTACAGCTTGTCGTTGCCACCAAGGCCACGCAGGATATCGTTGTCACCGCTGCCGATCAGCTGATCGTCAGCGCCAATGGTACCCACCAGCACGGCTTTCACCGTTGATGTCTTCAGCACGCTGCCGTCGGCAAACTGTACAGAGGCACCATCCAGGCTGCCGGTATAACCGCCCAGCGTGACAGACCCGGTAATACCGGAGATGACCGTATCCGTCGCTACGGTAACCGTGGTGTCCGCAGCCGATACGCCACTGATGGTCACGATAGTGGCCGGGTTGTAGTTGGCAAACACGCTGGTTTCGCCGTTGGCGAAGTTCAGGGACACAGGTGCATCAGCGCCGGCGATCTGCACGTCGACATAGCTTGACGCACCGCTGGCGCCGTTCTCGCCGCCATCGACTACGTCCAGATAGACCGCGCCGTCGACACCGGAACCGTCGGCGGTATATTGCAGGCCATTGAGCGCAGCGTTGATCTGCGCTTGAGTGCCCTGCATCACCACGAACGACTCGCCGGCCGCCTCGGAACCCTGGGTAAAGCTCACACCAGAACCATCAGCCAAATCCAGCGTGCCATTGACGCCCACCAGGTTGACGGTCAGCACGTCACCCTCGTCGGCATCCGCCACACTCAGGTCAGTGATGGTCACGCTGCCAATGGCAGGCGCAATGGTTTTCGCCTCGACTGTCGATACGCTAGGCGCATCGTTGGTGCCGGTCAGGGTGATGGTTGCGGTTTGCGCTACGCTGCCACCTTTGCCGTCGCTGATCGTGTAGCTGACCAGTACCTCGAGGGTTTCATTGAATTCAAGGTAGTCGTAAGCAGTATTGGCAGGATCCACCGTCAACGTCGAACCAACCAAGCTGAAGCCGGTTGGTGCGGCACCGCTAGCAACACCATCACCAACCTTGTAGGTCACGCTGCCAATGCTTAGTACGTCAATGGTATCGACATCACTGGCATGGGTGAGCAGATCGAGCTCGTAAGCCACATCGCCCTCGAACTTGCTGCTGGTAATTGCACTACTCACCGTCGGCTGGTCGTTAGTACCGTTGATGGTGATGCTGGCGGTTTTGCCTAGGCTGGCAATACCGTCGGTCACTGAGTAGCTTACGACGATCACCAGGCTCTGACCTTGGGCCAGGTAGTTAAAAGCGGAGTCGCTCGGGTTGATGCTCAGAACACCATTGACTCCAAGGCTCAAGCCCGCAGGCACATTGACGCCACCATCGCCGGTAGCCACACCGCCTACGGTGTAGGTGGCGTTACTGACGCTCAGTACATCGTCGGTGTCGACATCGCTCGTCCCAAGCAGCAGGTTGAGGGTGTAAAGACCGTTGCCTTCAAAGTCGGAAGATGTGAGCGGATTACCGACTGTCGGAACGTCGTTGGTGCCCGTGATGGTGACAACCACATCCTGTTCAGTGCCATCGGCGCTGAGCACGGTAAAGGTTTCGATCTTGGTGTCGCCCAAGCCCAGGTACTGCACAGCAGCGTTGCTGACGCTGTAAGTCCACACGCCTTCT
>NZ_JAWVXU010000017.1:0-97218 GCF_033723075.1 Pseudomonas sp. | reverse complement strand
GGCCCCCTACGTCATGCCCAAGGCCCGCACCGGCCTGCGCATGGGCCACGCCCAGCTGGTCGACAGCATGATCAGCGACGGCTTGTGGGACGCCTTCAATGACTACCACATGGGCATCACCGCCGAAAACCTGGTCGAGAAATACGGGATTTCCCGTGAGGCCCAGGATGCCTTCGCCGCCGAGTCGCAGCGCAAGGCCTGCGCCGCCATCGAGGCCGGCCGCTTCAAGGATGAAATCACCCCGATCCTGATTCCCCAGCGCAAGGGCGAGCCGCTCAGCTTCGCCACCGACGAACAGCCGCGTGCCGACACCAGCGCAGTGTCGCTGGGCAAGCTGAAACCGGCGTTCAAGAAGGACGGCAGCGTCACCGCCGGCAATGCCTCCAGCCTCAACGACGGCGCCGCCGCGGTGCTGTTGATGAGCGCGGAAAAAGCCCAGGCCCTCGGCCTGCCGGTGCTGGCACGCATCGCCAGTTACGCCAATGCCGGCGTCGACCCGGCGATCATGGGCATCGGCCCGGTCTCCGCCACCCAGCGCTGCCTGGCCAAGGCGGGCTGGAGCATCGAGCAACTGGACCTGATCGAGGCCAACGAAGCCTTCGCCGCCCAGGCCCTGGCCGTCGGCAAGGAACTGCAGTGGGATGCCCGCAAGGTCAACGTCAACGGTGGTGCCATCGCCATCGGCCACCCGATTGGCGGTTCCGGCTGCCGGATTCTGGTGACCCTGCTGCACGAGATGATCAAGCGTGATGCCAAGAAGGGCCTGGCCACCCTGTGCATCGGCGGTGGTCAGGGTGTAGCCCTGGCGATTGAGCGCGGATAAATAACGCTCCGCCTGTAGGGGAGGTTGCAACCCGCACGTCTCGTCGGGTTGCAACCTCCCTACCGCCGGCATAGCAGGCTCCGGCGTTTTTCTTGGTAAACTGCGCCCCCCTTTTCCGAGTCGCCGCGCATGCCTTCTCTCGACCAGGCGCTGCGCGCCGCCCTCACCCATCGTCAACCATTGCTCGCCGAACTGCACCAGCAAGGCACCGACTGCTACCGCCTGTTCCACGGCAGCCAGGAAGGCGCCGGCGGCCTGACCATCGACCGCTACGGCCCGCAGCTGTTGGTGCAAAGCTTTCACCAGAGCCTCAGCCATGACCAGCTGCTGCAACTGGCCGAGCAGTGCAACCAGGTCCTCGATACGCCGCTGTTGCTGGTCTACAACGACCGCTCCCAAGGCAACTCGCGGATCGATCGCAGTGATCCGATCTACCAGGCCCAGCCCGAGGCCCTGGCAGATCTGCTTGGCCACGAGTGGGGCCTCAACTATCGCGTACGCGCACGCCATGCCGGACAGGATCCGCTGCTGTTTCTCGACCTGCGCAACGCCCGTGGCTGGATCAAGGCGCACAGCGCCGGCAAGTCCGTGCTCAACCTGTTCGCCTACACCTGCGGCGTCGGCCTCAGCGCGGCAGCTGGCGGCGCCAGCGAAGTGACCAACCTGGACTTTGCCGAAGGCAACCTGGCGGTCGGGCGCGAAAATGCCGCACTCAATCCCGAACTTGCGCCCATGCAGTTCATCCAGTCGGATTATTTCCCGGCGATTCGCCAATTGGCCGGGCTGCCGATCAGCCCACGACGCGGGCACAAGCTGCCCGACTACCCGCGCCTGCAGCAGCGCCAGTTCGACCGGGTATTGCTCGACCCGCCCGCCTGGGCCAAGAGTGCCTTCGGCACCGTCGACCTGCTGCGCGACTACCAGAGCCTGCTCAAACCGGCGATTCTCGCCACCGCCGCAGACGGCGTGCTGATCTGCTGCAACAACCTGGCGAAGGTCGCCCTCGACGACTGGCGTGCACAGGTGCTGCGCTGCGCCGAAAAGTTGGGTCGTCCGGTGCGCGAGTGCCAGGTACTCCCGCCAGCGCCGGACTTCCCCTCACTGGACGGCCAGCCGCCGCTGAAGACCCTGATCCTGCAGTTCTAGGCCAAGGCAAAGCCACGCAGGAAACACACCACGTTCGTCATCTGGAACTGTGAACGCGTGCCATACTCCAACGCATTTCTCGTCGGGATAGATGACGTTTTTATGCTTAAAGGAATAAAGCGCGCCGCTGGCGCCCTGCTGATTGCCGCTGCCCTCTACAGCCTGCTCGGGTTTCTGATTGTGCCGGGCATCGGTCTGCGCATCGCCAACCAGCAACTCGCCCAATACAGCAACGCGCCCGCCAGGCTGGAGCGCTTGCAGCTCAACCCCTTCAGCCTGGAAGCCACCTTCTGGGGCTTGCATATCGGCGAGCCCGGCCAGGAACAAGTGGCCTTCGAGCGCCTGCATGCCAACCTGCAACTCGACAGCCTGTGGCGCGGCGTTCTGCACCTGAGCACAGTCGAGCTGGATAAACCACATACCCAGCTGCTGTTCGCCAAGGACGGAACCCTCAATCTGACCCAGCTGTTCAAGCTGCCGCCCCGTGCCGAGCCGGTCACCGAGGAGCCGCCCAGTGAGCCTTTCCCGCTGCGCATCGCCTATATCAAACTGGCCGACGGCAACCTGCGCTTTGAAGATCTGCGCCCGAGCGAACCCATCGAGTTTGTCTACGACGACCTCAGCTTCGAACTGCACAACCTCAGCACCCTGCCCGACGACAGTGCCGAGATGACCCTGGTCGCCACAGGCCCCAGGGGTGGGCGGATCGACTGGAACGGGCAGATCAGCCTGGTGCCTATCAGCTCCAGCGGCAACCTGAAAATCAGCGACGGCAAGCTCAAAGCCTTATGGCCCTATGTACGCGATGCCGTGCCCCTGGTACTGGAAGAGGGCGCGATCGACCTGACCACCGACTACAGCCTGAGCCTGGCCAATAGCACGCAGTTGCTGCTGCACAACACCCAGGTCAAGATCGCCCCCTTCGCCATCAACGCGCCGGATGGCCGGCCGCTGGTCAAACTGGCCAACCTGGAAATCAGCGACACCAGCCTGGACCTGCTCAAGCAACAGGTGGTGGTCGGCAAGATCCGCAGCCAACAGCTTGAAACCTGGGCCGCCCGCGAGGCCGATGGCCAACTGGACTGGCAGAAACTGTTCGCCACCGCGACAGCCGGCAGCGCGCAGCAGGAGAGCAAGAAGCAGATCGAGGCGACGCCGGGCAAACCCTGGCAAGTGCTGTTGCGCGATGTGCAGCTACGCGACTATCGGGTGCACCTGGCCGACCGCGTACCGGAACAGGATGTCGCCCTTGAGCTGGGTCCGCTCGACCTCGATCTGCAGAATTTCGACAGCCTGGGCACCTCGCCCTTCACCCTCAAACTCGACACCGGCCTGGGCAAACAGGGCAGCCTGCACGCCGAGGGGCAGGCGCAACTGAACCCGACCACCGCCAGCCTGAAAGTCACCAGCCGCGCGATCGACCTGCGCGTGGCCCAGGCCTACCTCAGCCCCCTGGTGCGCATCGAGCTGCGCAGCGGCCTGCTCGACAGCGAGCTGGACGTCGCCCTGGACGCCACCGAACCGCTGGCCTTCAGCGTCACGGGCAAGGCCCAGGTCAACCAGCTGCATACCCTCGACACCCTCAAGGAACGCGACTTCGTGCGCTGGCAGCAACTCGACCTGCTCGGCCTCAACTACCGCCACGGCGACAGCCTGAGCATCGACAAGGTGCAACTGAACCAGCCCTATGCGCGCTTCATCATCAACGAAGACCTGACCACCAACGTCAGCGACCTGCTGATCGCCCAGCCCGGCGCCCCGGCGCCCGCCGCCAGCGCGCAACCCGCCGAGCAGGCCTCCCCGCCTGCGCCCGCCAGCCAACCGCTGGGCATCCATATCGGCCAGGTAAGCATCGACGACGGTTCGGCCAACTTCGCCGATTTCAGCCTGACGCCCAACTTTGCCACGGCCATCCAGCAGCTCAACGGCCGTATCGGCACTCTCGACAGCCGCGCGCAGAAACCGGCCAGTGTGGATATCGCCGGCAAGATCGACCGCTACGCGCCGGTCAGCGTCAAGGGCAGCCTCAATCCCTTCGACCCGCTGGACAGCCTGGATATCATCACCCAATTCAAACAGGTCGAACTGACCACCCTGACCCCCTACTCCGGCAAGTTCGCCGGTTATCGCATCCGCAAGGGCCGGCTCAATCTGGACCTGCATTACCGCATCAGCCAGGGCAAGCTGAATGCCGAAAACAGCGTGGTGGTCGAACAGCTGCAGCTCGGTGAAAAAGTCGACAGCCCCAGTGCAGTCGACTTGCCGATTCGCCTGGCAGTTGCCCTGCTCAAGGATACCGAGGGCAAGATTGCCCTGAGCCTGCCGGTGCAGGGCGACCTCAACAACCCCGAATTCAGCGTGATGCCGGTCGTCTGGCAAACCCTGCGCAACCTGATCCTGCGCGCGGCCCAAGCCCCGTTCAAGTTTATCGGCGGGCTGGTCAGCGGCGGCGCCGAGATGGACTTGAGCACGGTGCCCTTCGACCCGGGCAGCAGCGAACTCGACAGCAGCGCGCAAACTGCCCTGGACCTGCTCGCCAGCGCCCTCAAGGAGCGCCCGGCGCTGCGCCTGGAAGTCGAAGGCATCAGCGCGCCAAGCAGTGACGGCCCGCCACTGGCCGAGCAGCGCCTGCAGCGCGAGTACCAGAATACCTATTACAAGATCCTCCAGCGCCGCGGCGATGCGGTGCCCGCCGCGGTCAACCAGCTTGAGGTTCCGCTCGACGAACAAGGCCCGCTGCTCGAAGGCATCTACCGCGCCCGTCTGAAACAGCAGCCACCTGCCGAGTGGCAGGAGCTGGACGAGGAGCAGCGCGCCGCCAATCTGCGCGCCGCCATCTTGCAACTCTGGGGCAAGAGCCAGATGCTGCAACGCCGACTGGCCCAGGCCCGCGCCGCCAGCATCAAGGATTACCTGGTCGACCGTGGCGGTCTGGCTGACGAGCGCATCTACCTGCTGGATGTCGGCCTCGCCCAGGCGCAAGCGGACGGCCGGGTAGCCACGGCGCTGCACCTCGATAGTGAATAAGGCCCAACCAATGATGACGATCAGACACCTCTGCCTGACCCTGCTCCTCGCTTTTGCCAGCGCAGTCCAGGCAGAAACCCTGCGCTGCGGCAGTCAGTTGGTGAGTGTCGGTGACCGCAGCTTCGAGGTGGAGCAGAAATGCGGAGAGCCGGCCTTCCGTGACCTGACCGGTTACACCCTCGGGCCTTACCAGCGGCGCGAAATGAAGATCGAGGAATGGGTCTACGGGCCCAGCAACGGCATGCTGACCATCCTGACCTTCGAGGGCAACCGCCTGACACACATCGAAAGGCGACGCGGTCACTGACAAGCGTCTGACCACGCGGTAGCCTGGGCCACATCAATGGCCAATCGGTTGAGCCCTGTGAAAGTCCTTGTCACCACCCTGCTTGTGCTAGTGGCCGGCAGCAGCGAGGCCGCGACCTTGCGCTGTGGCAGCGCCTTGATCAGTACTGACGACAGCGCCAGCGAAGTCCTCGGCAAATGCGGCGAACCCCGTAGCCGCGACTTCCTCGGTTACCGTGAAGTACGCGACGACTATGGTTTTCACCACGAAGTGCCCATTGAGGAATGGACCTACGGCCCACGCAACGGCATGTACCATTTTCTGCGCTTCGAAGGTAACCGGCTGCGCGACATCGACAGCAAACGCGGCAACTGAATACGACCAAGCCCCGCGGGCATCACCCGCGGGGCTTGGTTGTTCAACGTTGGTGCTTACAGCTTGCTGCTGAAATCACGCAACTCGTCCTGGGCCTTTTCCTTGCTCCAGCCGTAACGTTCCTGCAGCTTGCCGGCCAGGTATTCGCTATGGCCCTCGACCACGTCCAGATCGTCGTCGGTCAGATTGCCCCAACGTTCCTTGATGCGACCATTGAGTTGCTTCCACTTACCTTTGATTACGTCGGTATTCATGCTGTTGTCCTCGTGTGTGGCGACATCAGGCCCGAATCGAATGTGTCGAGCCCGGAGATTCATGTCAGAGGTTGTGAAAATATCGAGCGCCGTAGCGAGACCGTCTCCAGGCGTTCGCCCAGCGCAACGTCAGCAGCGGGCGTCTGGAGGAGGTCGCAGTAGGCGAGAGTTTTTCCACAAGCTCTCAGGCCTACTCGGCAGATTTCAGACCGTCGGCAGACACCGCAGCAACGCCTTTGATTGCCTTGGCCTTGGTAACTGCCAGGTCACGCTCGGCATCACTGCCAACCAGCCCGGAAAGGGAGACCACACCCTTGTTGGTTTCAACTTTGATATCCAGGCCGCTGAGGCTGGCATCACCCACCAATGCCGACTTCACCTTACCGGTGATCCAGGTATCGGACACCGCCTCTTCAGCCTTGTCCATGGAGGCATTGGCAGCCAGCAGAGTCGGTTGCACGACAGTGCTGCTATCGGCCAAGGCGCTACCCGCAAGCGACAGGCTGAGAACTGCTGCGATGGCGACAAAGGACATTTGATTGACTGGGGTCTTCATGGGTATCCACTCCTGTAGGTTGAAAACTCACTGCGAGCCATTTCGAGCTGCAGCCTCTCCAGTACTCTTGCAAGCCATACGCCAATCCTTGGATTAAATTTAAACTCTTATCTATCAAATACTTACACTATTACAAGGTGCAACACGAGCATGCAACCTGCATGCTCGGCTCAATTCTCTCGGGCAAATAGCACGATTCAAAAACCGAACACCGGGAGCACCTTGCAAAAACACCTGGCTCACTTTCCTGCTCGAGCGCCAGGATTACGCGGCGTATCACCAACATAACTCCCTCCTATACAGACCTGAATTTACACATCAGCCAATATGATGCTGATACCGCTATAGCCCTGGCTTTCGATTATCTTCGGCACGGCGCGAGCGAGTGCGGCAATTGTGTTAGGGATTCGTAACAGTCGACAAAAGCGCCAAAAGCCCAACCACGCATGACCGCCTTCCACATTATTCGCGACTGACAGCCAGTCGACTGTCTCACAGAACTTACACTTCCAAACATGCCTTGATCTTGACCAAAACCCAAGCCATTGAAGTTATTGACCTTTATTCACCTGGCACGACTCCTGCTCTTTCCCTTGCAAGCTGCAACTTTTAATGGGGAAGACATTGTGAAACTTCCAACTTCAACATCGACCTTTGCATGGCTGGCAATTCTGGTCGTTGCTGCACCATTAACCGTTATTGCAGCAGAGGATGGCGACATCATTATTTCTCGTGATGTTCAGCCTCGCTCTGCAACCCGCCTGCCCACAATGCCTGATCCAAACCCGCGAGTAAGTAATCCCGGGGCTGCAGTCCAATCCAGCACACATGAACTGAGTGATGCCGACTTCGCCAATATGTCGACCGGCATGGCGTTGTCTGACCGCATTGTGCACAACCACTTGACCGGCAACTCATCGCTCATGGGCACGCCGGCCCATCAATCCGTACCGGGACTCAACGCTTCTCACGGTGGTGGCGCCACCAGCGGCGTGGCTGGACAGGTCAACCGCAGCGTACAGCAGGGTTTGCGCCCCCTGCAGATACTGGGGGACCGTTGAGATGCGCCAGCTGATGATGATCGGCCTGCTGCTTGCCAGTCCTCTGTTGCTGGCCGATCAGGCACTGCCGCAAATGGATGCCCAGATCCAGGACAGCGGGCAACGCTTCAATGGCAACTTCAGCCTCAACCAGGCCGCAGGTCTCAGTCATCAGCAGGTCAATAGCCGCGTCGTCAGCGCGGGTGACCGTGCCAACTCGACATCGACCATCCGCCAGTCTCTTGAGACTGTGCCCGCCAACGGCGCAGGAGCACAAACCCGCGCCCGGATCGAGGGGGCGTCCTTCAGCCAGGGCAGCGGGGTCATCGGGATCAATCAAAGTGCCGGTATCGGCAACCAACATATCAATGCTTTTCGCATAACGCTCGGCGCTATGCCGGAAAGCCTGGACGACAGCGTTCTCTCGCAGAACGTGACTCGTCCTACCGTCTCAGGGATAGCTGTACCCAAGAATGGCGAGCGCAGCGTTGCAATAAGCGACGATGCATTCGCCGGTAGTCGTGGTGTGGTGCAACTGAACCAGAGTGCCGGAATTGGCAATGCAACCGCCAATAATCTGAGCATAAGGGTTGTGGAATGACCCTCAAGTAACAACGCCCAACACCCATCTGCAAGGAGAAATACCCATGAAATCTAGAATGATTCTGAGCCCTCTGGCTTTTGCACTGACTGCCGTGATTGCTTCTGGTGGAGCCTATGCTGCCGGCGGCTATAACACTAGCGGCGCGTCTGCCGTCGTCAACGACACCCAGATGAACTACGGCAACAATGTCCAGAATGACGAAACCAAAAACACCGCCACTATTGATGGCTCGCTCAATGGCGCTGCGGGCAATGTTGGCGCCAACGTGGCTGCCGGCGACAATAACCAGCAGGCAAACGCCGCCGCCATTGCGACCGCCGATGCCTTCTTCGTCTTTGGTTTTGGTCAAGGCCTGGAAGCCAATGCCAGTATCGGCGTAACGCAACAAGCCTATGACAACTACCTGACCAACTATGGCACCCAGAACAATGCCAGCGTGGTCGACTCTGGTAACGATGTGCAGGGCAGTGTCGGGATCAACGTAGCAGCTGGCAACTTCAACCAGCAGAAAAACGACATGGCCATCGCCTCGTCAGAACAGGCCTTCACTGCCGAAGCGTCGGTTAATGTGCTGCAGGAATCCTCAGGCAACGATACCCACAACAACGTCGGCGATGTCTATGAGGTCAACGATGGCCTGCAAGTCGTCTCCAGCGGCTTTGGCTGGTTCCCACCGCAAACCCCGCAAACCCCGGTGGTTAACAATGCCAGCTTGAGCAACTCGCTGAATAACGCTTCCGGCAATGTGGGCGTGAACATCGCTGCCGGTGGTGGCAACCAGCAGAGCAACACCCTGGCTATCGCCGCAGGTTGTAACGCCTGCATCGCGCAATGATGTCAGGTCAATGAGCAACGGGGTTCAGGTTCTCGCCTGAACCCCGTTGTCTTGATAAAGGAGGTCATATGCTCCGTGCACTGTTGCCTCTCATGATGGCGTTAATCCTTGTGCCCACCTCATCTACTGCCACGGCAGCTGAAGTGCGATTTGCCGCGCTGCCCAATGGGGCGATCGCCTACAAGCTGGTGGTAAGTTTCCGCGAGCGGCGCTTCGCCAATCTGGTCGAGCAGAAAACCGACTTCAGTTGCGGTGCAGCCGCACTGGCCACTGTGCTCAATGCCGCTTATGGCTGGAATCTGGAAGAAGAAGAGATCATCAAAGGCATGCTGGAGCAGGCCGATGCCCAGGTGGTTCGCACGCAGGGCTTCTCCATGCTCGACATGAAGCGCTATGCGGAAAGTCTCGGCTTGCGCGCACGCGGGTACCGCATCGATGCCAACAAACTGGAAAGCCTTAAAGTGCCGAGCATCGTGCTGCTGGATGTCCGCGGCTACAAGCACTTCGTGGTATTGCAACGCACCCACAAGGGTTCGGTCTACATCGGCGATCCGGTGCTGGGACACAAGAAGATGAGCATCGAAGAGTTCAGCCAGGGCTGGAACGGCATCGTCTTCGCATTGATCGGCCCTGGTTACAACCGGGCCAATGCGCTGCTCTCGCCCCCGGAGCCACTGACGGCCAAAAATCGTATCGACAGTTTCAGTCCGGTCAAAGACGCCGAATTGATGGAGTTTGGCTTCATTCAGAGTGATTTCTTCTAGCCTGCCCAAATGCGGCAAGGCTTATGGGAGACAGGGATATGAACACAAGAACATGGCTAGCGGCAGGCTTGCTGGTCGCCAGCCTGCCGCTGCATGCCGCCAACCCATTTCAACCCATCGAACTGAGCGATCCTGAATTGGATCAGTTGCGTGGCCGTTATGTACTGCCGGATCGCATCATCAGTTTCGGCGTGGTGATGACGTCTTCCTGGCAAGACGCCACTGGTCAGGTCATCGGCGCCCAGGTCGCCCTCAATATCAGTGGCGCGCAATCCCAACCCTCCCTCTATGTGACCCGCATCGACCAGGCTGGCAGTGGCAACTCGCTCAGCGCAGGCAATGGCCAGATCATCGGTGGCGCAGGGCTGGGCAGCGTCCAGGGTATTGTGCAAAGCGTTCGCACGGCCGGCGATTACAACACGGGCCTGAATGATCTCAGCGTGCAAATCAGCAATGGTGCCGAACAGCCCGTACCCACCAGCGGGGAAGCCTGGAATGGCAGCCAGGGTTTCAGCAACGGTGCCGGAACCGTACAGATTAGCGCACGCAATGGTGGCCTCAATATCGCAGTGCACGCCAGCAATGGCCAAGGCCATAGCAGCCAGCAGATCGGTGGTGGCGTCGCCCAGCACGCCAACATCGGCGGTTCGCTGAACAATGTGCGCAACTTGACGGCCCTGAGCGTTGCACTGCGTGACAACCCCCGAACTGTAAACATGACCAATTGCCTCGAACAACTGAGGACCCTGCGGCCAAGTGGATATTGAACTAGGCTGGAATTGCGAGCCTAAGCAAGGAAGTGATTCATGCGACCATTATTTGCTCTTATGCCATTAACATTGGCTATCGCTATTGCATCATCACCGACGAATGCGGCCCAGGATCCTCAGGTTCAAGCCCTGATCCAGGAACTGCAAGTACTGAAAGAACGCTACGCGGCCCAACAAAATGCACTGGTAATCCTCGAACAGCGTCTGCGCCAAGTCGAGGGCAGAGGCCCAATGCCCTCGCGAGCACCAGCAGGCCAGCAAGCCGCGGGCGCCCAGGTCGCCGCAAGTGGCGCTACGGCGAACAGCGGATACGGGACGGCGCTCAAGGACAGCTCAGAACCCCCTGCCAGCGTCGAGAACATCTACCAGGAAGCCAGTGGCTTTTTCGGCAGCGGCACATTCAGCCTCGAACCCGGCCTCACTTACAGCCACTATGATTCACGCCAGATCTTCCTCAACGGCTTTCTTGCCCTCGATGCAATATTCCTCGGCAACCTCGGCATAGACCAGATCAACGCCGATACTTTTACTTTCGACCTGACCGGTCGCTATAACTGGGCACGACGCTGGCAACTCGACGTGAATACGCCCTGGATCTACCGTGAGACCACCTATCAGTCCGCCGGGGCCGGTGGCTCAACCGCAGAATTCAGCGAACAAACGGTCAGCGGCGATCCGCGTCTCGGTGACGTAAGCCTCGGCATGTCCTACAAGTTCCTCGATGAGGCCCCTGGTCGGCCGGATGCCGTGTTGAGCCTGCGCGTGAAGGCGCCCACCGGGGTCGAACCCTACGGCATCAAGCTCGATACCGTGCCAGGCAACAACAACCTCAGCGTGCCGGACGACCTGCCCACAGGCAACGGTGTCTGGTCCATCACGCCAGGGATTGCGCTGGTCAAGACGATGGATCCGGCCGTGGTCTTCGGCAATTTTTCCTATACCTACAATATGGAGGAAAGCTTCAGCGACATCAGTCCAGAACGGGGAATCAAGGTGCCGGGTAAAGTCGACTTGGGGAACTGGTTCCAGTTCGGCCTGGGTGTAGCATTCGCCTTGAACGAACGGGCGAGTCTGTCCATGTCCTTTTCCGAACTGATCAGCCAGAAGAGTCGCGTCAAACCTAATGGCCAAAACTGGCAAACCGTATCGGGAAGCGATGCCAATGCCGCCTACTTCAACATCGGTATGACATTCGCACCCAGTAATAACCTGACCGTAGTGCCGAACCTTTCGATTGGCTTGACCCCCGATGCGCCGGACTTTTCATTCAGCATCAAGTTTCCCTATTATTTCTAGGTCCGTTCAGGCTCGGTATTTGGCCTTGTCTCGATGGTTTGTCTGCGCATTGATCAAGAGAGGACCAACATCGAGCGACTCCTGGAGACGAGATGCAAAGTCATTAACTCTTTTGTCATTCGGCAAAATCTGGTGCTTGTGTAAGAGTCGATAGAACGTCGGCCGGGAAACACCCAGGGCGCGCGCTGCACGGCTCATGTTTTTTGAATAGCGGGTCAATACATCATTGAGCGCCTGACGTTCTGCCGTAAACAGGTAGTCATTCAAGGTGCCGCCCCGAGCCTCGGCATGCCCCTCATGCATCAGCCCGATGTCGATGGGCTCAATCTGTCGTCCTTCGGCCAATACCTGACCACGCCTGACCCGATTAGCCAGTTCCCGCACATTACCCGGCCACGCATGATCCATCATCGCGCTGATAGCGGCCTCACTGAAGTATCGCGGTCGCTTGCCAATTTCGCTCGCATAGAGTTTTGAAAAGTGATCGGCAAATAGCGGAATATCCAACTTGCGCTCGCGCAGTGGAGTGGTGTGCACTTGCAGCACATTCAGCCGGTAATACAAATCCTCGCGAAAACGCCCCTGGCGAATAGCCTCTTCAAGATCCACGTGAGTAGCCGCAAGCACTCTCACATCGACTGATATCGGCTTGCTGGAACCAACCCGCTCTATGCTCATTTCCTGGATGAAACGCAACAGGTTGGCCTGCATCTCCAAGGGTAAGTCACCAATTTCGTCGAGAAACAAGGTGCCGCCATGAGCAGACTCGATACGGCCGATCTTGCGCTGATGGGCGCCGGTGAATGCGCCCTTCTCATGGCCAAATAGTTCGGACTGAATAAGGTGCTCCGAGATAGACCCGCAATTGATTGCGACGAATGCTGCTGACGCACGGCGCGACTGGCGGTGCAAGGTTCTTGCTACGAGTTCTTTGCCGGTCCCACTCTCACCGCAAATCAATACGGGAGAGTCGGTTGGAGCCAGCTTGCTCAGGAGTTTGCGCAGCGCCTTGATATTGGGGCTATGCCCCACCAGCAAGTCACTATCCTGTGCTTGCGGGTTACCCGCCCCTCTGCGACGCAAGTGCGCCATGCCGAATGCACGCCCTAATGAAAACTGCATGCGCGAGACATCTATGGGCAAACTATGAAAATCGAAGAACCATTCACCGACAAAATCACTGATTCCTTTGCTGCTCAACAGCTCGGGGCTGAGTACTGCTATCCATTCGGCACCGCTCCGGCGTATCAACTGTTTCAATGCCGGCAAGCATTGCAAATGATGCGAATCCAGACGGATCACTCCAACGTCATACAACCGCTCTCGAGCGCCGTCCATAGCACAGGTTTCTACTTCCCAACCCTCAACTCTCAAGCGCGGCAACAACTCTATGCACTCTTCACAGGGATCAACTATCAAAAGACGTCTCTGTGAACACCTTAATGCATCCAACATAACGACTCCTTGGCTCAAGCTAAGCAGTTCCGCCGCAAGTGACAGCCGCGGCAGACGTAACCCTGCGTCCTGTGTTCTCCATCAGTAGTCAGAGGTTGTGAAAATATCGAGCGCCGTCGCGAGGCCGTCTCCAAGGGTTCGCGGCAAGGTTCGTTGCGTAAAAAGTGGGGGGGGCTTAGTGAACTAAATGCCCCCCACTTTTTACGTAGCGCAACACCGCAGCAGGCGTTTGGAGACGGCCGCAGTAGGCGAGAGTTTTTCACAACCTCTCAAATAAACGTACCAACACGGTTCAGCGTAGCTAACCCTCCGCGAAGCGCCTGTGCAGGCGAGGAACGGTAATGACGTCACTCTTGGACGAACCAAGCAAAACACCAATCATTCACCTCACCATCAATAATCCCCTAAGGTTGAGTGATTGTTGACCGTGATAAGTGACAGGCTGATTGATACAGATCAAACAGATCCGCGGAATTGCCATGCGGACGACGAACGGGATAAACGAGCGAGTATTGGGCTGAAAAATAAGCGCAGATGTTGTAAGAATATCGAGCGCAATGCCGCAGCGGACGTTTTGGCGGTCCCATCATCACTCGCAGCAGCCAGCGCACCGTGTGAAGTGGCACCTATCCTGGCAAGTTGCCGCTGCGCTCCGAACGGATCACCGCCCGAGCCCCCTACGAATTTGTAGCAGGCGCAACTGCCGAGATTTTTTGCACCCGCGCTCGGCGCTAAAGCTCGCACAGGCTGTACCTCTGCCGCGACCCAACTTGCAAGCAAGCATTTTCCCCCGACGACTGGCGTCCATTCCCGACGCACAAAAAAAGAGAGGGCCCCGCAAGGGACCCTCTCTTTTATAAGCGTGAAGCGCGTGGGCGATTAAACGCCCGAGGCTTCCGCTGCTGCCACGTCTTTGATCGACAGCTTGATACGGCCGCGGTTGTCCACGTCCAGTACCAGTACCTTCACTTCCTGACCTTCTTTCAGAATGTCGGTGACCTTCTCGACCCGCTGATCGCTCAGCATCGAGATGTGCACCAGACCATCCTTGCCCGGCAGGATGTTGACGAAGGCGCCGAAGTCGACGATGCGCTCGACCTTGCCGACGTAGATCTTGCCGATCTCGGCTTCCGCGGTGATGCCGAGGACGCGCTGGCGCGCAGCCTCTGCCGCTTCCTTGGTTTCGCCGAAGATCTTGATGGTGCCGTCGTCTTCGATGTCGATCGAGGCCTTGGTTTCTTCGCAGATGGCACGGATGGTCGCGCCACCCTTGCCGATCACGTCGCGAATCTTGTCGGTATCGATCTTCATCGCGATCATGGTCGGTGCGTTGGCCGACAGCTCGGTACGCGACGTGGCGAGGATCTGGTTCATCTGGCCAAGGATATTCAGGCGCGCTTCCAGGGCCTGGCCCAGAGCGATTTCCATGATTTCTTCGGTGATGCCCTTGATCTTGATGTCCATCTGCAGCGCGGTCACACCCTTAGCGGTACCGGCTACCTTGAAGTCCATGTCGCCCAGGTGATCTTCGTCGCCGAGGATGTCGGTCAGAATGGCGAACTTCTCGCCGTCCTTGACCAAGCCCATGGCGATACCGGCAACCGGCGCCTTCATCGGCACACCGGCATCCATCAGTGCCAGGGAAGCACCGCAGACCGAAGCCATGGAGCTGGAACCGTTGGACTCGGTAATTTCCGATACCACGCGAATGGTGTACGGAAACTCGTCAGCGCTCGGCAGCATCGCCGAGATGCTGCGGCGCGCCAGGCGACCGTGGCCGATTTCGCGACGACCGGTGAAACCTACGCGACCACACTCACCAACCGAATAGGGCGGAAAGTTGTAGTGCAGCATGAAGGGGTCTTTGCGTTCGCCTTCGAGGGTGTCGAGCAGCTGGGCGTCACGGGCGGTGCCGAGGGTGGCAACCACCAGGGCCTGGGTTTCGCCACGGGTGAACAGTGCCGAACCATGGGTCTTCGGCAGCACGCCGACTTCGATGTTCAGCGGACGCACGGTGCGGGTGTCGCGGCCGTCGATACGCGGCTGACCGTTGACGATGTTCTCGCGCACGGTGCGGTATTCGACTTCGCCGAAGGCTGCCTTGACCTCGGCGGCAGTCGGTTGACCTTCTTCGCCAGACAGCTTGGCGACGATCTGCTCACGCAGCTCGCCTAGACGAGCATAACGCTCGTGCTTGACGGTGATGGCGTAGGCCTTGGAGATCTCGGTACCGAACTCGCTGCGAATGGTCGCCAGCAGTGCGGTGTTTTCCGGCTTCGGCTGCCAGTCCCAGGTTGGTTTGGCGGCTTCGGCAGCCAATTCCTTGATGGCCTGGATCGCGCACTGGAAACCTTCCTGGGCGAACAGCACGGCGCCCAGCATCTGGTCTTCGGTCAGCTCTTTGGCTTCCGACTCGACCATCAGCACGGCATCTGCGGTACCGGCCACGACCATGTCCAGGCTCGATGCTTTCTGCTGCTCATAGGTCGGGTTCAACAGGTAGCCGGACTCCGGGTGGAAGGCTACCCGTGCAGCACCGATTGGGCCGTCGAACGGGATGCCGGAGATCGCCAGGGCAGCCGAGGTACCGATCATCGCAGCGATGTCCGGATCGGTCTTCTTGCTGGTGGAAACCACGGTGCAGAGCACCTGCACTTCGTTCTGGAAACCTTCCGGGAACAGCGGACGGATCGGTCGGTCGATCAGGCGCGAGGTCAGGGTCTCTTTCTCGGACGGACGAGCTTCACGCTTGAAAAAGCCGCCGGGGATCTTGCCAGCAGCGTAGGTTTTTTCCTGGTAGTGCACAGCCAGGGGAAAGAAGCCCTTGCTGGGGTCGGCAGTCTTGGCGCCGACCACGGTCACCAATACGCTGACATCGTCGTCAACGCTGACCAGTACTGCACCAGTGGCTTGACGGGCGATACGGCCAGTCTCGAGGGTAATGGTCGATTGACCGAACTGAAATTTCTTGATTACCGGGTTCACGGTGTTTTCCTTCTCTTTTTTGCCTTTGGGGAAAGCGGTTTCTTGCAGAATTCGTGGGCAGTAGCGGGAGTCGAACCCGGCACTGTCCTAAACGCGTACGACTGAAACGCAAAAGCTGGAAGCAGGGCTACACCCCACTTCCAGCTTCGGCAGTCAGCTACGCATAAGCATTGCTTAGCGACGCAGACCCAGGCGACCGATCAGGGCGCTGTAACGACTGACATCCTTGCCCTTCAGGTAATCCAGCAGCTTGCGACGCTGGTTAACCATGCGGATCAGGCCACGACGCGAGTGGTGGTCTTTACCGTTGGCCTTGAAGTGGCCTTGCAGCTTGTTGATGTTGGCGGACAACAGTGCAACTTGCACTTCCGGGCTACCGGTGTCGCCTTCAGCTTGCTTGTAGTCGTTAACGATCTGGGCTTTATCTTCAACGCTGAGTGCCATGTGGGCTTCCTCTCAGTTAGGCAACTGCCGAAACAGTTGCAATAGGCCGGGAATCGCTTCCCGTGTTTTCAAGTGAGGAATGACCGTGCCTATTAACAGCCACCCTCGATACGCTGGCGAGAAGCTAAGTTCTCCACCAACGCCACGGTCATACCGACCGAATCAAGCGACGCGGCGCGATGCGCCCGTCTTCGCTCACTTCACCGATACCGATAAAGCGACCATTGTGATCCTGCACCCGTACCATGCCGAACTTCGGCGCTTCCGGCGCGCGTACCGGCTGCCCTTGCAGCCAGTAGAACGAACTGTGCTCGGAGAACTGCAACAGCGGCCAGTGCAGCAGGCCACTGTCCACCGGCAGTAGAAACTGATCGACAGCTTCATGACCACCCTCGGCATGGGCCTGTTCCAGCGCGTCCAGGCTCACCGTCTGCGCCAGCCCGAATGGGCCCGCTTTGGTTCTCCGTAGCTCCGCAACATGGGCACCGCAACCGAGCAACTGGCCGATATCTTCGACCAGAGTGCGGATATAGGTACCTTTCGTGCAATCGACCGCCAGGCGCGCCTGCTCCGCCTCGCAGCTGAGTAATTCCAAGCGCGCAATAGTAACAGAACGCGGCTCGCGCTCCACTACTTCGCCTGCACGGGCCAGCTTGTACAACGGCTGACCATCACGCTTGAGCGCCGAGTACATCGGCGGTATCTGGCTGATTTCACCGCGAAAACGCGGCAGCAGGGCTTCGATCTCCGCGCGACCAACGGTCACCGGACGACGCTCCAATACTTCGCCCTCGGCATCGGCGGTGGTGGTGGTCACCCCCAGCTGCATCAGGGTTTCATAGCCTTTGTCGGCGTCCAGCAGGTACTGCGAGAACTTGGTCGCCTCGCCGAAGCACAACGGCAATACGCCGGTGGCCAGCGGGTCGAGGCTGCCGGTATGCCCGGCCTTCTCCGCATTGAGCAACCAGCGCACTTTCTGCAATGCGGCGTTGGAACTGAAACCGCGGGGCTTATCCAGCAGGATGATGCCATCGACCGGACGACGAATACGTTTCACCTGGGCCACGCGCTTACTCCTCGGCCTCAGTCTTGTCGCTCGCATGGGCGCTGTCTTCGCTGACGGCCCGCTCGATCAACGCCGACAACTGGGCCCCACGGATGACGCTTTCGTCGTAATGGAACCGCAGGTTGGGCACGCTGCGCAGCTTCATCGCCTTGCCCAACTGCATGCGCAGGAAGCCGCTGGCATCGTTGAGCACCTTGATGCTCTGCGCCACAGGATCGACACCCTCTTCCGGCTCGCCACCCATGACGGTGACAAACACCTTGGCATGGCTGGAGTCGCGGCTGACTTCCACCGCAGTGATGGTCACCAGGCCGCCAAGACGCGGATCCTTGATTTCCATGCGAATCAACTGTGCCAGCTCGCGCTGTATCTGGTCGCCGATGCGCTGGGCACGGCTAAATTCTTTGGCCATTTCTACTACCTTCACTCGTCACGATGCCCACAAAAGCAGCGGACCTAAAAGCGGCAAACGCCCGGCCGCGAATAAACGGGGCCGGGCGCTGCATATTGCAACTCGCTGCTACATACCTGTTACAGGCTGCGAGCCACTTGGACTTTTTCGTACACTTCGATCTTGTCGCCAGGCTTGACGTCGTTGTAGCTCTTCACGCCGATACCGCATTCCATGCCGGCACGCACCTCGGACATGTCGTCCTTGAAGCGGCGCAGGGATTCCAGTTCGCCTTCGAAGATCACCACGTCATCACGCAGTACGCGGATCGGACGGTTACGGTGCACGACACCCTCGGTCACCATGCAACCGGCGATCGCGCCGAACTTCGGCGAACGGAACACATCACGCACTTCGGCGATGCCCAGGATGTTCTCGCGAACATCGCTGCCGAGCATGCCGGTCAGGGCTTTCTTGACGTCTTCGATGATGTCGTAGATCACGTTGTAGTAACGCATATCCAGACCTTCCTGCTCGACGATCTTGCGTGCGCCGGCATCGGCACGCACGTTGAAGCCGAACAGTACAGCGTTGGAGGCCAGCGCCAGGTTGGCATCGGATTCGGTAATACCACCGACGCCGCCACCGACCACACGCACTTGCACTTCGTCGTTACCCAGGCCGCCGAGCGAGCCTTGCAGCGCTTCCAGGGAACCACGGACGTCGGATTTGAGGACGATGTTGAGCGTCTTCTTCTCTTCCTGACCCATGTTCTCGAAGATGTTCTCGAGTTTGCCAGCATGCGCACGGGCCAGTTTGACTTCGCGGAACTTGCCTTGGCGGAACAGCGCCACTTCGCGAGCCTTCTTCTCGTCGGTCAGCACGCTCATCTCGTCACCCGCTTCCGGGGTACCGTCCAGGCCGAGGATCTCGACCGGAATCGACGGGCCAGCTTCCTTGATCGACTTGCCGTTCTCGTCGAGCATGGCGCGGATGCGGCCGTAGTTGGAGCCGACCAGGACCATATCGCCTTGGCGCAGGGTACCGTCTTGCACCAGCACGGTGGCAACCGGGCCGCGGCCCTTATCGAGACGCGACTCGACCACCACACCACGCCCAGGGGCGGACGGAGTGGCTTTCAGCTCGAGCACTTCAGCTTGCAGCAATACGGCTTCGAGCAAGTCGTCGACGCCGGTACCGACTTTCGCCGAGACCGACACGAACGGCGTGTCGCCGCCCCACTCTTCCGAAGTCACACCCTGAACAGAGAGCTCGCTACGAATGCGATCGAGATCGGCACCCGGCTTGTCGATCTTGTTCACTGCAACGACCAACGGAACCCCGGCGGCCTTGGCATGCTGAACCGCTTCGATGGTCTGCGGCATCACGCCGTCGTCCGCTGCAACCACCAGAATCACGATATCGGTCGCCTGGGCACCACGGGCACGCATGGCGGTAAACGCCGCGTGACCCGGGGTGTCGAGGAAGGTGACCATGCCGCGATCGGTTTCCACGTGGTAGGCACCGATGTGCTGGGTGATACCACCGGCTTCGCCAGCGGCCACTTTGGCGCGACGAATATAGTCGAGCAGCGAGGTCTTACCGTGGTCAACGTGACCCATTACGGTCACCACCGGCGCACGGGAGAAGGTCTCGCCTTCGAACTTCAGGTACTCGGCCAACTGGTCTTCCAGGGCGTTGTCGCTGACCAGCTTGACCTTGTGGCCCAACTCTTCGGCGATCAACTGGGCAGTTTCCTGATCCAGTACCTGGTTGATGGTCACCGGAGTGCCCAGCTTGAACATGAACTTGATGACTTCAGCCGCTTTAACCGACATCTGCTGAGCCAACTCACCGACGGTGATGGTCTCGCCAATGGCGACATCACGAATGACCGGACCAGTCGGGCTCTGGAAGCCATGCTGATTGCGTTTCTTCAGCTTGGACTTGCCACGGCCACCACCACGACGGTGGCTGTCCCTTTCTTCTTCGATGCTGCGCGGCGCCACACGGGGGGCCGGAGCCTTTTCCTTGACCGCGGGACGATGCTGGGTGGTCTTGCGATCACCACGACGGTCGGCATCTTCATTGCGCGGTTTGTCGGGGCGGCGCTGCTCGTCTTTCTTGCGTTCTGCAATTGCCGCAGCGACCGCTGACGCCTCGATCGGCGCCTCGACCGGTGCCGCAGCTGCGACCGCGTCACTCGCGACTCCAGTGACCGCAGGCTGGGTTTGCTCCGCCGCGCGCTGCTTGGCCTCTTCTTCGGCCTTCAGACGCGCCGCATCGGCGACCGCACGCTGCTCGGCCAGCTCACGCTGCTTCTCGGCCTCGATCTCTTCAGGGCTGCGCTTGACGAAGGTTTTCTTCTTGCGCACTTCCACACTGATGGTCTTGCTGCCAGCCACTCGCAACGTACTGGTGGTCTTGCGCTGCAAGGTAATCTTGCGCGGCTCTTCAACCTTGACGCCGTGGCTGTTTTTGAGATGGGCAAGCAAAGCCTGCTTCTCGTTATCGGTAACAACTTGCTCGGCACTGCTGTGCGGCAAACCCGCCTCACGCATCTGCTGCAGCAGGCGCTCTACCGGTGTGTCGACCACTTGGGCCAGTTCTTTCACCGTGACTTGCGTCATGCACTTCTCTCCTCAGGCCGTAAAACTTACTCGAACCAATGGGCTCGGGCGGCCATGATCAGCTTGCCGGCACGCTCTGCGTCGATGCCGTCGATGTCGAGCAGGTCATCAATCGACTGCTCGGCCAGGTCTTCGCGGGTAACCACACCGCGTACTGCCAGTTCCTGCGCCAAGCCTTTGTCCATACCCTCGAGAGAGAGCAGGTCTTCGGCCGGGTGGGCGTCTGCCAGTTTTTCTTCTGTGGCGATGGCCTTGGTCAACAGGCGATCTTTTGCCCGTGACCGTAGCTCGCTGACGATTTCTTCATCAAAACCATCGATGCTGAGCATCTCTTCCATCGGCACATAAGCGATTTCTTCCAGGCTGGTGAAGCCTTCTTCGACCAGCACCTGGGCCAGCTCTTCGTCGACTTCCAGCTCGTCGATGAAATGCTGCAGGATGTCGCCGGTTTCTGCTTGCTGCTTGGCCTGGATGTCTGCTTCGGTCATCACGTTCAGCGTCCAGCCAGTCAATTGACTGGCCAAACGAACGTTCTGACCACCACGGCCAATGGCTTGCGCCAGGTTGTCTTCGCCGACGGCGATGTCCATGGCATGGGCATCCTCATCGACAATGATTGCGGCAACTTCCGCTGGCGACATGGCGTTGATCACAAACTGCGCGGGATTGTCATCCCACAGCACGATATCCACACGTTCGCCAGCCAACTCGCCGGATACTGCTTGTACGCGTGACCCACGCATGCCGATACAGGCGCCTTGCGGGTCGATACGTTTGTCTTTGGAGCGCACGGCCAATTTGGCGCGCGAGCCAGGATCGCGCGCAGCGGCCATGACTTCGATCAGCTCTTCGGCGATCTCCGGCACTTCGATGCGGAACAATTCGATCAGCATTTCCGGCGCGGTACGCGAGAGGATCAACTGCGGACCGCGGTTCTCGGTACGGATTTCCTTGAGCAGGGCACGCACCCGGGCACCGACGCGGAAAGTCTCGCGCGAAATAATGTCCTCGCGGGCCAGCAACGCCTCGGCATTGTTACCCAGATCGATGATCACATTATCGCGAGTCACCTTCTTCACGGTGCCGGAAATTATTTCGCCCAAACGCTCACGGTAGGCTTCGACCACCTGAGCACGCTCGGCCTCGCGAACCTTCTGCACGATGACTTGCTTGGCGGTTTGCGCAGCAATGCGACCGAACTCGATGGAGTCGATCTTTTCCTCGAGCACATCACCGACCTTCGCATTGGCTTCAACCGCCCGCGGCATATCGACGGTGACTTGATGCGCAGGGTCATCGAAATCGGCTTCTTCAACCACTGTCCAGCAACGGAAAGTTTCGTAGTTTCCGGTCTGGCGATTGATCTCCACACGCAACTCGACTTCGTCTTCAAAACGCTTTTTGGTGGCAGTGGCCAAAGCCAGCTCCAACGCTTCGAATATCACGCTTGCCGGTACGCCCTTTTCGTTGGACACCGACTCAACAACCAGCAGTACTTCTTTGCTCATCGTACGCCTCGCCTTTCGCAATCCATTGGATCCGCGGGATCCGCGTCTCAATCAAACCTGGGGATAATATTGGCCTTGTCGATCATGTCGATCGGCAACAGGAACTCATGGTCATCCACCTGCACCACCACGTCCTGCTCCTCCACGCCGCGGAGGAGACCTTGAAAGTTGCGGCGCCCCTCGAAAGGCGAACGCAGCTTGATTTTTACCTGCTCGCCGGCATGACTGGCGAACTGCTGCAACGTGAACAGCGGCCGATCCATACCGGGCGAAGACACCTCCAGGGTGTACTCCGCGCTGATCGGATCCTCGACATCGAGGACACCACTGATCTGCCGACTGACCTTCTCGCAATCTTCGATGAGAACGCCATCGGCATGATCGATATAAATTCGCAGCAAAGAATGCCGCCCTTGCGACAGGAACTCGATACCCCAGCATTCATAGCCGAGTGCTTCGACTACCGGGGCCACCAAGGCCTGCAACTGTTCTAGCTTGCTCGACACCTGAGCCCCTCGCGCATGCTGTGCAAATGAAAAATGGGCGAAACGCCCATCCCTTCAACCGGCCTCTAAAGACCGGCAAACCTGTCTCCCAGCTAGCAAAAAGCCCCTGAAAAGGGGCTCCGCTGCTGCTGGTTGCGGGGGCTGGATTTGAACCAACGACCTTCGGGTTATGAGCCCGACGAGCTACCAGACTGCTCCACCCCGCGTCAAAGCTGGGGCCGAAGTATACGACCGAACCCACACAAGGGTCAACCAACGCTTCAGCAACAAGAAAGCCCGCATACTGCGGGCCTGCTTGTAAATTGGTACCGAGGAGGGGACTCGAACCCCTACAGCCTATGGCCACTACCACCTCAAGGTAGCGTGTCTACCAATTCCACCACCTCGGCAAAATCACGTATTGCGTACTGCTTGTTACTGCTCTGGAACCTGAGGCACATCAACCGCTTCACCAGCCGGCTTTTGTTCTTCGAGCACGGGCACATCTTCAACAGCGGGCTTGGCCTGCTGTACTTCCAACACCGCCGGATCAGGCAAACCAACCTGAGTCAGCGCATCAGCCTTTTCTTTAGCAAAGAACGCTAAGCCCAAGCTAGTTAAGAAAAAAGCGGTGGCGAGTATAGCAGTAACACGACTCAAAAAGGTAGAGGAACCTTGACTACCGAATACGGTAGCTGAAGCACCGGAACCAAAAGACGCACCTGCATCCGCACCCTTGCCCTGCTGCAACAAAACCAGCGCAACTACACCGATCGCACCCAGCAGATGAAAAACCACTACGCCTGTTTCAAGCATTTTGTCAGCTTCCTGCGGCGCGACAAATCGCACCGAACTCATCCGCATTCAGAGAAGCCCCACCAACGAGCCCCCCATCGATATCCGGCATACCGAACAACTCGGCTGCATTGGCGGCCTTCACGCTGCCGCCATATAGAATTCTTACCGCACAGGCCACTTCGGCACTGTGCGCGGCCAACTGCGCACGAATAGCGGCATGCACCTGCTGCGCCTGCTCGGGTGACGCCGTCAAACCCGAACCAATGGCCCAGACCGGCTCATAGGCAACCACTGCCCGAGCAAAGACCTCGATACCCAGCGCGTCGACCACACTGGCCAACTGTGCCCCAACCACTTCCAGAGTCTTGCCCGCCTCACGCTGCTCGAGGGTTTCACCCACACACAGCAACGGAGTCAAACCACAAGACTGCGCAGCGGCGAACTTGCGCACCACCTCGGCATCGACCTCACCAAGCAGCAGACGCCGCTCTGAATGACCGACCAACACCTGGGTACAACCTGCATCCTGCAACTGGCTAGCTGCGACCTCACCGGTCAAAGCGCCTTGCCCGGGATCGACTGCACAATTCTGCGCGCCGACCGTCACAGTCCCATCTGCCACACCCAGCAGAACCTGAGCGATGTGTAGACAGGATGGAAAGACCGCAACCTCGACATCAGCAGGCAGCGCCTGCTGACGCAAACCGTTGATCAGCTCTGCGACGCTGGCGCGGGTACCGTGCATTTTCCAGTTACCAGCTACCAAGGGGCGACGCATGCTTTACCTCATCGGTCAAAGAGGGCGCAGATGTTACCCAACGGCACCGGGACTGGCAAGCGATCAAACACAGACTTCAGCAACAACCTTAGCCAATTCATCGGCATAGCCGCGCACCAGGGCCTCATCGTCGCCCTCGACCATCACTCGCACCAAGGGTTCGGTACCGGACTTGCGCAGCAAAACGCGGCCACGCCCCGCCATTTTCTCGGTCACCCGCGCGCTGGCATCCTGCACCGCAGGGTGCTCGAGCGGGTCGACACCGCCGGCAAAACGCACGTTGACCAGCACTTGCGGACACTTGCGCAACCCCTGGCGCGCCTCGGCCAGGCTATGCCCTCGACGCCTGAGCGCCAGCAACACCTGGAGCGCGGCGATGATCGCATCGCCCGTCGTGGTGTGCTGAAAGCACACCAAATGCCCCGAATTCTCGCCCCCGATCTGCCAGTGGCGCGCCAACAACTCGGCCACCACGTAGCGATCACCAACCTTGGCGCGAACAAAGGGAATCCCCAGATCGGCCAGCGCCAGCTCGAGGCCGAGATTGCTCATCAGGGTGCCGACCACACCGCCTTGCAGCTTGCCGCGCTCCTGCAAATCACGCGCAATGATGAACAGCAGCTCATCGCCATCGACCAAGGCGCCCGTATGATCGACCATCAGCACGCGGTCCGCATCACCATCGAAGGCGATACCCAGATCGGCCTGCTGAGCCACCACCGCAGCCTGCAGGGCCTCGACATGAGTCGAGCCACAGTCATCATTGATATTCAGGCCGTCAGGCTGAGCCGAGAGTACCGAAATCTCGGCACCGAGCTCGCGAAACACGCTCGGCGCGACTTTATAGGCCGCTCCGTTGGCGCAATCGACCACGATCTTCAGCCCGGCGAAATCGGTACTGCTCGGCACACTGCTCTTGCAGAACTCGATATAGCGCCCCGCCGCATCGTTGATCCGCGACACCTTACCCAACTGCCCCGACTCGACCACAGTCATCGGCGCATCGAGCAGCTCCTCGATCATCAGCTCGATCTCGTCAGGCAGCTTGGTGCCCTGCCCCGAGAAAAACTTGATGCCGTTGTCGTGGTGCGGGTTGTGCGAGGCGCTGATGACAATCCCGGCCTCGGCATGAAAGGTCCGGGTCAGATAGGCGATTGCCGGAGTCGGCATCGGCCCCAGCAACAGGACGTCGGCACCTGCCGCAGACAAGCCGGCCTCCAGCGCCGACTCGAACATGTAGCCGGAAATCCGCGTGTCCTTGCCGATCAGAATTCGACACTTGCCCTGCTTGCGAAATGCCATGCCGGCTGCCCAGCCGAGCTTGAGCATGAAATCCGGAGTAATGGGAAACTCACCAACACGCCCACGAATACCGTCGGTACCAAAATATTTTCTAGCCATAACCAGGATTCCTTGATTACTTATTCAGCTGCTTCGACTGCAGCCAGCATGCGCACCACATCAACCGTCTCAGGCACGTCATGCACCCGCAGGATGTGTACGCCCTTGGTGATTGCCAAGGCCGCCAGGGCAAGACTGCCATATAGACGCCCACCAACCTCGTGACCCAGCGCCCTACCGATCATGCTCTTGCGCGAGACACCGACCAGCAGTGGCCGGCCCAACTCATGCAACGAGTGCAGATGTTTGAACAACCTCAGATTGTGCTCCTGGGTCTTGGCGAAGCCAAAGCCAGGGTCGAGGATCAGCCGTTCGAGCGCAATCCCCGCGGCCGTACAGGCCGCCATGCGCTCGACCAGAAAGTCGCGCACCTCGACCAGCACATCGGCGTATTGAGGACTTTGTTGCATGGTGGTCGGCTCACCGCGCATATGCATCAGGCATACCGGCAGACCGCTATCGGCCGCGGCATCCAGCGCACCGTCACGCTGCAACGAACGCACATCGTTGATCAGGCCGGCCCCGAGGCGCGCAGCCTCACGCATCACGGCGGGCGTCGAGGTATCCACCGAGATGATCACATCCAGCTCGGCAGCTATAGCCTCGACAACCGGCGCAACGCGCTCAAGCTCTTCAACCGGTGACACCGCACGTGCCCCGGGGCGCGTGGACTCACCACCAACATCGATCAGGCTGGCACCGGCCCGCCACATCGCCTCGGCATGACGCAGGGCTGCATCACGCTGACCGAAACGGCCGCCATCGGAAAAGGAGTCGGGGGTGACATTCAAGATACCCATCACCTGCGGACGGGTTAAATCAAGAAGCCGGCTGCCACAAGGCAGCCGGTCAGGAGGATGCACTACAGACATCGCGGTCCTTAATGCTCGGCAGCAGAACCGCCGATAGGTTTCTCTGGGCGATCCTTTTCATCGAGACTAGCGACCGGGATACCGGCATCACCGCCACCGTTCCAGTCACTCGGCTCGCGCGGAGCACGACCATTCATGATGTCTTCGATCTGCTCGGCATCAATGGTTTCGTACTTCATCAAGGCCTCAGCCATGGCATCGAGTTTAGCGCGGTTCTCTTCCAGCAGTCGCCTGGCGGTGCCATAGCACTGATCGATGATGCTGCGCACCTCCTGATCGATCACCTTGGCCGTGTCAGCCGATACATTGGTGTGCTGGCTGCCCATACTGCGGCCCAGGAAGACTTCGCCCTCCTCCTCGGCATACATCAGCGGACCAAGCTTCTCGGACAAGCCCCACTTGGTCACCATGTTGCGCGCCAATTGAGTGGCACGCATGATGTCATTCGAGGCACCAGTGGTCACGCCATCGAAGCCCAGGGTCATTTCTTCGGCGATACGGCCACCGAACAGCGAGCAGATCTGACTGGTCAGGGCGCGCTTGCTCAGGCTATAGCGATCCTCTTCCGGCAGGAACATGGTCACACCCAGGGCACGACCGCGGGGGATGATCGACACCTTGTAGACCGGATCATGCTCGGGCACCAGGCGCCCGACAATGGCATGACCAGCTTCATGGAACGCCGTATTGAGCTTTTCCTTGTCCGACATGACCATGGATTTGCGCTCGGCGCCCATCATGATCTTGTCCTTGGCCAGCTCGAACTCTTTCATCTCGACCAGACGCTTGCCGGCACGCGCGGCAAACAACGAGGCCTCGTTGACCAGGTTGGCCAGATCGGCACCGGAGAAGCCCGGGGTACCGCGAGCAATCATCGCCGGCTGGACATCTTCGCCCATCGGCACCTTGCGCATATGCACTTTGAGAATCTGCTCGCGGCCACGAATGTCCGGCAGGCTGACCACCACCTGACGATCGAATCGACCGGGACGCAACAGCGCCGGATCGAGCACATCTGGACGGTTGGTGGCGGCGATGACGATGACACCATCATTCATTTCGAAGCCGTCCATCTCCACCAGCAACTGGTTGAGGGTCTGCTCACGTTCGTCATGACCGCCGCCCATGCCGGCGCCACGATGGCGACCGACGGCGTCGATTTCGTCGATAAAGATGATGCAGGGTGCATGCTTCTTCGCCTGCTCGAACATATCGCGCACGCGGGACGCACCGACACCGACGAACATCTCGACGAAATCCGAGCCGGAAATGGTGAAGAACGGCACTTTCGCTTCACCGGCAACCGCCTTGGCCAGCAAGGTCTTGCCGGTACCCGGCGAACCGACCATCAGCACGCCGCGCGGAATACGCCCGCCGAGGCGCTGGAATTTGCCCGGGTCACGCAGGAACTCGACCAATTCACTGACTTCTTCCTTGGCCTCGTCACAACCAGCAACATCAGCAAAGGTGGTTTTGACCTGATCCTCCGAGAGCAGGCGCGCCTTGCTCTTGCCAAAGCTCATGGGCCCGCCCTTGCCGCCGGCACCACCTTGCATCTGGCGCATGAAGAACATGAACACCGCAATGATCACCAGGATCGGGAAGCTGGCTACCAGCAACTGGGTCCAGATGCTCTGCTGCTCCGGCTGCTTGCCGACTATCTGCACGTTGTTGTCGATCAGGTCCTTGATCAGGCCATTATCCTGGATTGCCGGGCGCACGGTCTCGAAGGAGGAACCATCGCCACGCATGCCGCTGATGATGAAACCATCAACAGTGACCCGCTGAACCGCGCCATCTTGAACCTGCTGGATAAACTCCGAGTAACTGAGCTTGTTGGACTCGCTCGGACTGGAGAAATTGTTCATCACCGTCACCAGGACTGCCGCGATGATCAGCCACAGGATCAGATTCTTTGCCATGTCGTTCAATTAGCTACCCTCTGAAGCAGGCCCCGTGCCGAAGCGCACTTCGCATGACGACCAGTTATGTACCGATCTAACTTACTACACAACGCCCACTCCTGGCAGACGCCGTCTGTAACCCTTTATTTAGGCGCTCATAAGCCGCAGCACTCTATTGCATAAGACTGGCACGCCAGCCCTAGGTTGCATTCATCTAGCCACCACGAAAGCTGCGCCCAAGCATGTATTGCTCGCGCGAGCGATCACGCGAGGACAAAGGCTTGCGCATCTGCACCTTGTCGAACATTTCGCGCACCTGCTTGTGGTAAAGATCGAAACCTTCGCCCTGGAAAATCTTGATCAGGAAGTCGCCTCCCGGACGCAGCACGCGCCCGGCCAAATCCAGGGCCAATTCGCACAGATACATGGTGCGCGCCTGATCGGCAGTCCTTACCCCACTCATATTGGGGGCCATATCGGAAATCACAAGGTCTACCGGATTACCGCCAATCGCCTCGAGGATCTGCGCGAACACCGCATCGTCGGTGAAATCACCCTGAATGAAGGTGACATCGGGAATGCTGTCCATCTCCAGAATATCGGAGGCGATCAGGGTGCCCTTGTCGCCGATCAAGCGGCTGGTCACCTGCGACCAGCCACCTGGCGCAGCTCCCAGGTCGACCACAGTCATACCCGGCCGCAGGATTCGATCCTTTTCCTGGATCTCCAGCAGCTTGTAGCTCGCACGCGAGCGATAGCCATCCTTTTGCGCCATTTTGACGTAAGGGTCGTTGAAATGCTCTTTCAGCCAACCTTGACTGGTCTTGGAACGGGCCACGCAATACCTCGAATTGTGCAGAGCATGAATATCTGGGCGGCAACCAAGGCGCTCGGGTAAACTGATCGCCGTTTTTTACCAGATTAAATGCAGGAATCAGATTATGCCGCTCACTCAAGAGCAGAAGAAACAATTCAAATCTATCGGCCACCACCTGAAACCCGTATTGATCGTGGCTGACAATGGTTTGACCGAAGGCGTTCTGGCCGAACTGGAGCGCGCCCTGAGCGACCATGAGCTGATTAAAGTGCAACTGCGCATCGTCGAGCGCGACAGTCGCCTTGCGGCCATTAACGAGCTGTGCAAAGCCGGCCATGCCGACCTGGTGCAGGTCATCGGCAAAATGGCGCTGATCTACCGCAAGAACCCCAAGGCCAATAAAAACCTGTCCAACGTCCACCGCCATCACGGCTGATAGCTGCGAGCTGCACGCTTCTTGCCTTACTTGAAGCCTGCAGCTTATCGCTTACCGCTGCCAGGTACCGGCTGCAATACCAGCAACAAACCGCAAAATGCCATCACCAGGTAGCTGAACATCAGCCAGAGCCCGCCAGCAGGCCAGAAATGGCGCACGGCAAAGTAACTGGCTGCCATCATCAGTACCGTCAACAGCAGTTGCCCGCGCATATCGCGCCACAGGCTGACTAAACGCTCGGCACGGATCAGCACCAGAACCTGCAACCCCGCACAAACCCCTGCCAGACCCACCAATAGCGGGCGAACGCTGCCGGCGATCTCCTCGACCAGCAACGGCGCCAAGCCCAGCTTGGCGATCGCCGGCAACAGCAGAAAATGCAACAACCACAGACCGCCGACCCAGAAGGTCTGGGCCAGCAGCCAGCTTATTGTCCCAGCATTTTGGCTGCCGGGCCTAGATATGGCGAACCTCGACAATCTCGTACTCGACGACGCCACTGGGGGTCTTGACCACCACCACATCGCCTTCTTCCTTGCCGACCAGGGCGCGCGCGATGGGCGAGCCCACCGACAGCTTACCGAGCCGGATATCGGCTTCGTCTTCGCCAACGATCTGATAGGTCACGCTTTCGTCGGTCTCGACGTTGGCGATCTCCACGGTGGTGCCGAAAATCACCTTGCCGGTGTGGGCAATGCTGGTGACATCAATGACCACTGCGTTTTGCAGGCGACCTTCGATATCACGGATGCGCGCCTCGACCATGCCCTGCTGCTCGCGGGCGGCATGGTATTCGGCGTTTTCCTTGAGGTCACCCAGCTCACGCGCGGTGCCGATGTCCTGGCTGAGTTTGGGCCGCATCACCTTGGTCAGGTGAGCCAGCTCCTCTTCCAGGGCGCGCGCGCCCTGGACGGTCATTGGGTATTTAGTCATGCCTTGATTCCTGCATGGAGATCCTGCAAACGGCGCACCGTTTTTTCTGGACCGAACTTGAGCGCCTCACAAATCGCCTCACCAGCGGCCAGCGTGGTGGTGCAGCAGATTCGATGCTGCAGCGCATTGCGGCGAATGGAATAGGAGTCAGCAATCGACTGACGACCTTCGGTGGTATTGATGATCAGCGTGACTTCGTCATTCTTGATCATGTCGACCACGTGAGGACGCCCCTCGGTCACCTTGTTGACCCGACGCACCGGCAAGCCGGCCGCCTCGACCACCTTGGCGGTACCCGAGGTGGCAACCACGTCAAACCCCAGCTCGATCAGATTACGCGCCAACTCGGCCACCAGGGGCTTGTCGTCATCGCGCACACTGATAAAGGCGCAGCCGCTATTGGGCAGGATTTCACTGGCGCCCAACTGCGCCTTGGCAAACGCTTCGCCGAAGGTGTCGCCGACGCCCATCACTTCACCGGTCGACTTCATTTCCGGGCCGAGGATAGGGTCCACGCCCGGGAACTTGGAGAAGGGGAATACGGCTTCCTTGACGCTGTAGAAGTTCGGAATGATTTCGTCGGTGAAACCGACTTCGGCCAGGGTCTTGCCGGCCATCACCCGGGCACCGAGCATCGCCAGGGAGATGCCGATGCACTTGGAGACGAACGGCACGGTGCGCGAGGCGCGCGGGTTGACTTCGATGACGAAGATGTCCTCGCCCTGCACCGCCATCTGCACGTTCATCAGGCCGATCACGCCGAGCTCCAGGGCCATTTTCTTGACCTGGTCGCGGATCTCGTCCTGAATATGCGCCGGCAGCGAATACGGCGGCAACGAACAGGCCGAGTCACCGGAGTGCACGCCTGCCTGCTCGATATGCTGCATGATCGCACCGATCACCACGGTTTCACCGTCGCTAATGGCATCGATATCGACTTCGATGGCGCAGTTGAGGAAGTGATCGAGCAGCACCGGGCTGTCATTCGACACTTTCACCGCTTCGCGCATGTAGCGCTTGAGCTCTTCTTCCTGGTAGACGATTTCCATCGCCCGGCCGCCCAGCACATAGGACGGACGCACCACCAGCGGATAACCGATGACCTTGGACGCCGCCAGGGCCTCATCTTCACTGCGCGCCGTGGCATTGGCCGGCTGGCGCAGGCCCAGACGCTGAACCATCTGCTGGAAACGCTCGCGGTCTTCGGCGCGATCGATGGCCTCGGGGCTGGTGCCGATGATCGGCACACCGGCCTCTTCCAGCGCGCGACAGATTTTCAGCGGGGTCTGCCCACCGTACTGCACGATCACGCCTTTCGGCTGCTCGACTCGGACGATTTCCAGCACGTCCTCCAGGGTTACCGGCTCGAAATACAGGCGGTCCGAGGTGTCGTAGTCGGTGGAGACGGTTTCCGGGTTGCAGTTGACCATGATGGTCTCGTAACCGTCTTCGCGCAGCGCCAATGCAGCGTGCACGCAGCAGTAGTCGAACTCGATGCCCTGACCGATGCGGTTCGGCCCGCCACCGAGGATCATGATCTTGTCGCGGCCCGACGGCGCCGCCTCGCACTCTTCCTCGTAGGTCGAATACATGTAGGCGGTGTCGCTGGCGAACTCGGCGGCGCAGGTGTCGACGCGCTTGTACACCGGCAGCACTTTCAGCTTGTGACGGTGGCTGCGCAGGCTCTTCTCGGAAACGCCGAGCAGTTTGGCCAGGCGGATATCGGAGAAGCCCTTGCGCTTGAGCTTGTACATCAGGTCGCGGTCGATGCTGACCAGACCCAGGGTCTTGATCTTTTCCTCGTCCTTGACCAGATCTTCGATCTGCACCAGGAACCACTCGTCGATGCGGGTCAGCTCGAACACTTCGGCAACGGTCTTGCCGGCACGGAAGGCGTCGGCCAGGTACCAGATGCGGTCGGCACCCGGCACGGTCAGCTCGCGCTTGAGGGTGCTTTCAGCATCCGGGTCATTCGGATCGAGCATCGGATCGAAGCCGGAAACCCCGACTTCCAGGCCGCGCAGGGCTTTCTGCATGGACTCCTGGAAGGTACGGCCGATGGCCATGACCTCACCGACCGACTTCATCTGGGTGGTCAGGCGGGCATCGGCCTTGGGGAATTTCTCGAAGGCGAAACGCGGGATCTTGGTGACGACGTAGTCGATGGCCGGCTCGAAGGACGCCGGAGTGCGACCGCCGGTGATGTCGTTGGACAGCTCGTCGAGGGTGTAACCCACCGCCAGCTTGGCGGCGATCTTGGCGATCGGGAAGCCGGTGGCCTTGGAAGCCAGCGCCGAGGAACGCGACACCCGCGGGTTCATCTCGATCACCACCATGCGCCCAGTGTTCGGGCAGATGCCGAACTGCACGTTGGAGCCGCCGGTTTCCACGCCGATCTCGCGCAGCACCGCCAGCGAGGCGTTACGCAGGATCTGATATTCCTTGTCGGTCAGGGTTTGCGCCGGGGCCACGGTGATCGAGTCGCCGGTGTGCACGCCCATCGGATCGAAGTTCTCGATGGCGCAGACGATGATGCAGTTGTCCTTCTTGTCGCGGACCACCTCCATCTCGTATTCCTTCCAGCCGATCAGGGACTCGTCGATCAGCAGCTCGTTGGTCGGCGACAGGTCGATACCGCGGGCGCAGATCTCCTCGAACTCTTCACGGTTGTAGGCGATGCCGCCACCGGTGCCGCCCATGGTGAAGGACGGCCGAATGATGCAGGGGAAGCCGACTTTCTCGAGGACGACGTAGGCTTCTTCCATGTTATGGGCGATGCCGGAAATCGGGCAGGCCAGACCGATGTCCTTCATCGCCTTGTCGAAGCGCGAGCGGTCTTCGGCCTTGTCGATGGTGTCGGCATTGGCACCGATCATTTCCACACCGAACTTCTCCAGCACGCCGTGCTTTTCCAGATCCAGCGCGCAGTTCAGCGCGGTCTGGCCGCCCATTGTCGGCAGCAGGGCGTCCGGGCGCTCCTTCTCGATGATCTTGGCCACGGTCGACCACTTGATCGGTTCGATGTAGGTGGCATCGGCCATGGCCGGATCGGTCATGATGGTGGCCGGGTTGGAGTTCACCAGAATGACGCGGTAGCCCTCTTCTTTCAGGGCCTTGCAGGCCTGGGCACCGGAATAGTCGAACTCGCAGGCCTGGCCGATGACGATCGGGCCAGCACCGAGAATCAGGATGCTTTTAATGTCTGTACGCTTTGGCATTTTCTCTCTCTCGAATCCTGGGTCAGTCGGCTGGCTTAACGGCGCTTGGCCATGGCTTCGATAAAACGGTCGAACAGCGGCGCCACATCGGCAGGGCCGGGGCTCGCTTCGGGGTGACCCTGGAAGCTGAAGGCGTCCTTGTCGGTACGCTCGATGCCCTGCAGGGAGCCGTCGAACAACGACTTGTGAATCGCCCGCACATTGCTCGGCAGGCTGGCTTCATCCACGGCGAAACCGTGGTTCTGGCTGGTGATCATCACCACGCCGCTGTCCAGATCCTGCACCGGGTGGTTGGCACCATGGTGACCGTGGCCCATTTTCAGGGTCTTGGCACCGGAGGCCAGAGCCAGCAGCTGGTGGCCAAGGCAGATGCCGAACACCGGAATATCGGTTTCCAACACGTCCTTGATCGCCTGGATCGCGTAGTCGCAAGGCTCGGGGTCGCCCGGACCGTTGGACAGGAATACGCCATCGGGATTCAGCGCCAGCACTTCGGCAGCGGGCGTCTGCGCCGGCACCACGGTCAGCCGGCAGCCGCGCTCGACCAGCATGCGCAGGATGTTCCACTTGACCCCGTAGTCATACGCCACCACGTGGTACTTCAGCTCGCTGGCTGGAATTTCTGGATGGTTGTCATCCTGCAGGTTCCACACGCTGGAGCGCCACTCGTAGGACTCGCTGCAGCTAACCACCTTGGCCAGGTCCATGCCCTTGAGGCCGGGGAAGCTGCGCGCCAGTTCCAGGGCTTGCTCTTCGGTGGCGTCGTCGCCCACCAGGATGCAGCCGTTCTGCGAACCCTTCTCACGGAGGATGCGGGTCAGGCGACGGGTATCGATGCCGGCGATGGCAACCGTGCCGTTTTCCTTCAGGTACTCATCCAGCGGCTGCTTGCTGCGCCAGTTGCTGGCGATCAGCGGCAGATCGCGAATAATCAAACCGGCGGCCCAGACCCGATTGGACTCGGCGTCTTGCGGCGTGGTGCCGGTGTTGCCGATGTGCGGATAGGTCAGGGTGACGATTTGCTGGGCATAGGAAGGATCGGTAAGGATTTCCTGATAGCCGGTCATGGCGGTGTTGAAAACCACCTCTCCAATAGTTTGGCCATCGGCACCGATGGCCTCGCCGCGAAAAATACTGCCATCAGCAAGGGCCAGGATGGCAGGTTTAAGGGCTGGCTTACTCAAGAAAACCTCCGTAGATCAAAGCTTGAAGCAAACGCAGATTGTAAAAAAGCGGGATGACGTACCGACCGTCATCCCGCTTTTTTATATGATTCATTCTGCGCAACTTTTAGTGGACACACTAAAGCGGGAAGCCTACAGGAAAGTGCCTTTTTGGTCCACCGCCAGATGCGACCAACTCCGAGCCGGAACACCCGCTTCCGACGAAGCGCATCAATTGAGGCCCAGCACATCCTGCATGTCGTACAGCGCAGGCTCGCGCCCTTTCAGCCATGAGGCCGAACGCACCGCCCCCTTGGCGAAGGTCATACGGCTTGAGGCTTTATGGGTGATTTCCACCCGCTCGCCATCGGCGGCGAACAGCACGGTGTGATCGCCGACCACATCGCCCGCCCTTACCGTGGCAAACCCTATGGTTTCGCGGGCGCGGGCGCCAGTCTGGCCTTCACGACCGTAGACCGCGACCTTTTGCAGGTCACGCCCCAGGGCATTGGCCACCACTTCCCCCATGCGCAAGGCAGTGCCTGATGGCGCATCAACCTTGTGCCGGTGGTGGGCTTCGATGATCTCGATGTCCACCTCATCGCCCAGCACCCGGGCCGCGGTGTCCAGCAATTTCAGGCACAGGTTGACGCCCACGCTGAAGTTGGCGGCAAACACGATGGGGATCTGCCGGCCGGCATCGGCCAACAGCTGTTTTTCCTCGACACTGAAGCCGGTAGTGCCAATCACCATGGCCTTGCCAGCCTGCCGACAAATTTCCAGGTTTTTCAGGGTCACCGAAGGGTGAGTGAAATCGATCAGCACATCGAACTGATCAAGCACCTCGCTCAGAGCGCCCGACAGCCTGACACCGATCTTGCCCAGCGCCGCCAGTTCGCCGGCATCGGCGCCGACCAGACTGCTGTCGGCACGATCGATCGCCGCAGTCAGGCTGACGCCATCAGCCTGCTGCACGGCCTCGATCAGGGTCTTGCCCATGCGCCCAGCGGCGCCCATCACTGCTATTCGTTGCATAAAAATCAGCTCCAAGCCTCAAGCTTAAAGCCGCAAGGCCAAGCACCACCGACTTGCAGCCTGGCGCTTATGGCTTGCAGCTATTTGACCTACACATCGCCGAAGAAGCGCTTCACACCCTCGAACCAGCCACTGGCCTTCGGCGAATGACGGGTATCGCCCTGCAGCGTCTTGCGGAACTCGTCGAGCAGTTCGCGCTGACGCCGATCCAGACTGACCGGGGTTTCCACCGCAACCCGGCACATCAGGTCACCGGCACCGCCACCACGCACCGGCGCCACGCCTTTACCGCGCAGACGGAACAGCTTGCCGGTCTGAGTGCCTTCTGGAATCTTCAGCTTGACCCGGCCATCCAGGGTCGGCACTTCCAGCTCGCCGCCCAGCGCCGCATCGGCGAAGCTGATCGGCACCTCGCAGTACAGATGCTTGCCATCACGCTGGAAGATCGAGTGCTCGCGCACATTGACCACCACATAGAGATCGCCCGCCGGACCACCCATCGCGCCCGCCTCGCCTTCGCCGGACAGGCGAATGCGATCACCGGTATCGACACCAGGCGGAACCTTCACCGAGAGGGTCTTATGCTCTTCCACCCGACCATGACCATGGCAGGAACCGCACGGATCGGTAATCATCTTGCCGCTGCCATGGCAACGCGGACAGGTCTGCTGCACCGAGAAGAAACCCTGCTGCATGCGCACCTGACCAATACCGCCGCAGGTGGTACAGGTTACGGGAGAGGTGCCCTTCTTCGCCCCGGAGCCTTCGCAGATCTTGCAATTGACCAGGGTCGGCACCCGGATGTTGACCGTAGTACCGCGCACGGCCTCTTCCAGATCCAGCTCCAGGGTGTAGCGCAAATCGCTGCCACGCTGGGCGCCGCCACGCTGGCCGCCACGACCGCCCGCGCCACCGAAGAAATCGCTGAACACATCGCCGAAAATATCGGAGAAATTCGCCCCGCCGAAGCCGGCGCCACCCGCGCCGCCCATGCTCGGATCCACACCGGCATGCCCGTACTGGTCATAGGCCGCGCGCTTGCCGGCATCGGACAATACTTCGTAGGCCTCGTTGGCATCCTTGAACATATCTTCCGACGCTTTGTCGTCGGGATTGCGGTCCGGGTGATGCTTCATCGCCAGGCGCCGGTAGGCCTTTTTCAGCTCCGCTTCGCTGGCGCCGCGCTCGACACCCAGCACCTCGTAATAATCACGTTTAGCCATAAGTCCTTAACACCCTTAAATCGTATCCTCCAGACGCGCCAACGCGGGAGCAAGCTCCCGCGCGACGGATCATGACGCTCGCAGCCTGGGCTGCAACCGCCTGGAGTGGCAGGCAGCGGTGCCCCATGGGAGACCGCTACATTTCCCGCATCCCTGCGGGCCACAAGCTTGCGCCTGTTTGTGCCTATTTGTTTTCCTTGACCTCTTCAAACTCCGCGTCGACCACATCGTCGCCAGCGCTTTGAGCCTCATCGGCACCCTGGGCATCAGCACCCGGTTGCGGCTGCTCGGCATACATCTTCTGCGCCAACGGGGTGGTGGCCTCGGACAAGGCATTGATCTTGGCTTCGATAGCCTCCTTGTCGTCACCCTTGATCGCCACTTCCAGCTCGCTCAAGGCTTTTTCGATGGCGGCTTTCTCGTCCGCGGTGGCTTTATCGCCTGCCTCGGTGAGCATCTTGCGTGAGGCGTGCACCAGCTGATCGCCCTGATTACGGGCAGTGGCCAGCTCTTCGAACTTGCGGTCTTCCTCGGCATTGGCCTCGGCGTCACGCACCATCTGCTCGATTTCTTCCTCGGACAGACCGGAGTTGGCCTTGATCACAATGGACTGAGTCTTACCCGTCGCTTTGTCCTTCGCGCCGACATGCAGAATGCCGTTGGCATCGATATCGAAGGTCACTTCGATCTGCGGCACGCCACGTGGTGCTGGCGGAATCTCGGCCAGATCGAACTTGCCCAGGGACTTGTTCTGCGAGGCCTGCTTACGCTCGCCCTGCAGCACGTGAATGGTCACCGCCCCCTGGTTGTCGTCGGCAGTGGAGAACACCTGGGACTTCTTGGTCGGAATCGTGGTGTTCTTCTCGATCAGCGCAGTCATCACCCCACCCATGGTTTCGATACCCAGGGTCAGCGGCGATACGTCGAGCAGCAGCACGTCTTTGACGTCGCCGGCCAGTACCGCGCCCTGGATGGCAGCACCCATGGCGACGGCTTCATCCGGGTTGACGTCCTTGCGTGCTTCCTTGCCGAAGAAATCGGTAACCAGCTTCTGCACCAGCGGCATGCGGGTCTGACCACCGACCAGAATCACGTCGTTGATCTTGGCCACGTCGATACCGGCGTCTTTCAAGGCGATGCGGCACGGCTCGATGGTGCGCTGCACCAGATCTTCAACCAGCGATTCCAGCTTGGCGCGGGAAATCTTCACGTTGAGGTGCTTGGGACCAGTGGCATCTGCAGTGATATACGGCAGGTTGACGTCGGTCGACTGGCTCGAGGACAGCTCGATCTTGGCCTTCTCGGCGGCTTCTTTCAGGCGCTGCATGGCCAGCGGGTCACCCTTGAGGTTCATCCCGCTTTCTTTCTTGAATTCGTCGACCAGATAATCGATCAGACGGATATCGAAGTCTTCACCACCGAGGAAGGTGTCGCCGTTGGTGGCCAACACTTCGAACTGGTGCTCACCATCAACTTCGGCGATTTCGATCACCGAGACGTCGAAAGTACCGCCACCCAGGTCATAGACGATCACGGTGTGGTCGCCCTTGGCCTTGTCCATACCGTAAGCCAGAGCGGCTGCAGTCGGCTCGTTGATGATGCGCTTGACGTCCAGACCGGCGATGCGCCCGGCGTCCTTGGTGGCCTGACGCTGGCTGTCGTTGAAGTACGCAGGAACCGTGATCACCGCTTCGGTGACTGGCTCGCCGAGATAGTCTTCGGCGGTCTTCTTCATCTTCTTGAGGATTTCAGCCGAGATCTGCGGCGGCGCCATCTTCTGGCCGTTCACTTCGACCCAGGCGTCACCGTTGTCAGCCTTGACGATCTTGTAAGGGACCATCTGAATGTCTTTCTGCACGACGTCTTCTTCGAAACGACGACCGATCAGGCGCTTCACCGCATACAGGGTGTTGTGCGGATTGGTCACAGCCTGGCGCTTGGCCGACTGACCGACGAGGATTTCACCGTCGTTGGCATACGCAACGATCGACGGCGTGGTACGAGTACCCTCAGCGTTCTCGATGACCTTGACGCTGCCGTTTTCCAGAATGGAGACGCACGAGTTGGTGGTCCCCAGGTCGATACCGATAATTCTGCCCATCATCATTCTCCCGAAACTTTGATATTTCCGCCGCTACGCTCTGACAGCCGCGGTAGCACTAAAACGCTTGACTCATAAATGGGGGCCGATCGCCGAATTTCAAGCCTGCTCATCAATAGAAGGCGGAACTTCGGCCGGCGCCTTGCTGACCACCACCATCGCCGGACGCAACAGGCGACCGTTGAGCAGATAGCCCTTCTGAAACACCTTGAGCACGCTGTTCGGCTCTACATGGGTGCTGTCCTGCATGGCCATGGCCTGATGGTGCTCCGGATTGAAGGGCGCACCGTGCGGGTCGATCTCCTCCAGCTGATAGCGCTTGAGGGTGTCCTGGAACAGCTTGAGGGTCAGTTCCAGCCCCTCGCGCACGGCCTTGATTGCCTCGTCATCCGGATTCGACAGCTCGAGACCGCGCTCCAGGCTGTCGACAACCGGCAACAGGTCATTGGCGAACTTCTCCAGAGCGAATTTGTGCGCTTTTTCTACATCCTGCTCGGCGCGACGACGCACGTTCTGCAGGTCCGCCGCCATGCGCAGAGCCTGATCCTGAGCGGCAGCCAGCTCTTCCTCCAGCACCTGAATGCGCGCGTCCAACTGATCGCTCGCCTCCACTTCGGCACCAGGGGCAACCTCTGGCAGCTGGTTGTCGCGGGTCTGTTCGTCAGCCATGCGTTTCTCCTCTAAAAATTCGACGCAAGCCTAAACTCGCGCTCTGCCGCCTATATGGGGACAAATTCTGCAGGTTCAAGTGCTGCGCAAGGATTGTCAGCCGAGAAACAAACACTGTATAAATATACACACCAAAGACCTGAGAGGCCTCGCCATGCTGGTGCACCTGTCCGTACACAACTACGCCATCGTTGAACACCTCGACCTGGAGCTGGACAGCGGCATGAGCGTTATCAGCGGCGAAACCGGCGCTGGCAAATCGATCATGCTCGATGCCCTCGGCCTGTGCCTTGGCGATCGTGCCGACAGCGGCGTGGTCCGCCCCGGCGCCGACAAGGCGGACATCCTGGCCAGCTTCGACCTTGGTGACATCCCCGAAGCCCGTACCTGGCTGGCCGAACGCGATCTGGACCACGACGGCCCGTGCATCCTCCGCCGGGTGATCACCGCCGAAGGCCGCTCGCGCGGCTACATCAATGGCTCACCCTGCCCCCAGGGCGACCTCAAGGCCCTCGGCGAGCTGCTGATCGACATCCACAGCCAGCACGAACACCAGTCCCTGCTCAAGCCCGACACCCATCGCCGCCTGCTCGACGAATACGCCGGCAGCCAGGAACTGGCACGCCAGGTGCAACTCGCGGCACAGCGCTGGAAACAGACCCGCAGTGAGCTGCAGCGCCTGTCCAGCCTCGGCGACGAACAACGCTCACGCCATCAGCTACTCAGCTATCAGCTTGAAGAGCTGGACAGCCTGGCCCTGGGCGAAAACGAACTGGAACAGCTGGAGCAGGAACACAAGAACCTGACCAATGCCGAAAGCCTGCTCAGCGCCTGCCGCCTGGTGATCGAGCAATGCAGCGAGAATGACGCCGGCAATGTGCTTTCGACCCTGACCGGAAGCCTCAACCGCCTGGGCGCCTTCCAGGGTCAGCCAAGTGCCTTGAGCGAGGCGACCAACCTGCTGGCCAGCGCCCAGATCCAGGTAGAAGAAGCCGTCGGCGAACTCAATCGCTTTCTCGACCATTTCGACGCCGACCCCGAGCGCCTGCAGCAGATGGAAGAGCGCCTGGACGCGATCTATACCCTGGCACGCAAGCACCGGATTCAGCCGGGCGAACTGATTGCCATGCAACAGCAGCTGTTCGAAGAACTGGAAAGCCTCAACGCCGACGACCAGGCCGCCGAACGCCTGAACGATGAACTGGCCGCCTTCGAACGCCACTACCAGGACAAAGCCGGCGAACTCAGCGCCCTGCGCCACCGCGCGGCCAGCGAACTGGGTACAGCGGTAGAACTGGAAATGCAGAACCTGGGCATGCCGGGAGGGCGCTTCAGCATCAGACTGAACGCGAACAACAACAGCGAACCACAGCCCAACGGTCTCGAGCAGCTGGAATTCCTGGTCAGCGCCAACCCCGGCCAACCGCTCAAGACCCTGGCCAAAGTCGCCTCCGGCGGCGAGCTGTCACGCATCAGCCTGGCGATTCAGGTAATCACCGCGCAAACCTCTCGCGTGCCAACCCTGGTGTTCGACGAAGTCGACGTCGGCATTGGCGGCCCTACCGCCGAAGTGGTCGGGCAACTGCTGCGCCGTCTCGGTGAGCGCGGCCAGGTGCTAACCGTCACTCACCTGCCGCAAGTGGCCGCCCAGGGCCATCAGCACCTGTTCGTGCACAAGGTGCGCGGCAACGATGCCACCCGCACGGCCGTGAGCAAACTGGACAGCAACCAGCGGGTCGAGGAAATCGCCCGCATGCTCGGCGGCGTCGACCTGACCGAAGAATCCCTGGCTCATGCCCGGCAAATGGTCGGCAGCGCCCAGGCCTGAGGAGACGGTAAAAACTCCCGCCTGCCGCGACCGTCGCCAGGCGTCTTGTCGCGAACGCCTGAAGACGCTCTCGCGACGGCGCTCGATATTTTCACAACCCCTGACGAATTACTCATACAACAAAGGCGACCCGAGGGTCGCCTTTGTGCATGACGCGCGTGCGCTTACTTCTTTTTACGCACGTAGAGCACCAGGTTGTGGTCGACCATCTCGAAGCCGTGCTCGAGCACGATCTCCCTCTGCCGCTTCTCGATTTCAGCATCGAAGAACTCGATCACCTCACCCGAATCGACACAGACCATGTGGTCGTGATGACCGCCATCGGCCAACTCGAACACGGCATGACCACCATCGAAGTTATGCCGCACCACCAGCCCTGCTGCCTCGAACTGAGTCAGTACGCGGTACACGGTGGCCAGGCCGACATCTTCGCCCGCTTCCATCAGGGCCTTGTAAACATCCTCTGCACTCATGTGGCGTTGCTCGGCGGAATCGAGCATCTGCAGAATCTTGACCCGCGGCAGGGTCACTTTCAGGCCAGCTTTGCGTAGTTCGCTATTTTCAACCATGGTCTGCTTTCTCGCGGAAGCGGCTTCGCAGCTTCCTTTATTGCGGGTATGATCGGGGTTTACGTTGCCCAGCCAAGATAGTGGAAGTCACCCTCCGATGCAAAAAACCAAGCTCCTGCTGACCAGTCTCACCTTCATGGGACTCCTCGCACTCGCCGGCTGTTCTTTCCCCGGGGTTTATAAAATCGACGTCCAACAGGGCAATGTCGTTACTCAAGACATGATAGATCAATTGCGCCCCGGAATGACCCGCAGCCAAGTGCGGTTTATCATGGGCAACCCGCTGTTGACCGACACCTTCCACGCCAATCGCTGGGATTACCTGTACAGCATTCAGCCAGGTGGCGGTAAACGCCTGCAAGAGCGCGTCAGCGTGATCTTCGACGGCAATGAACAATTGGCCGGACTGTCAGGCGACTTCATGCCCGGCGTCAGTCGCGACGAGGCCATTCTTGGCCAGGACGACTCCAGCGTGGCGCCGCAAACCACAGCGCAACCGCAAGCTGAAGAGCCACCGGCGCCAGGCTCCCTGCTCGAGCAGATCCAACGCGAAGTCGACGAAGTACAGAGCGTGCCGGTACCGACCCCGGAACCGCTGGACAGTTCGCCGCAGTAACCAGACAAGCGCAAAAAAGCCCGGAGATTACCGGGCTTTTTTATGCGCGTGCCGATTTAACGTCAGTCGCCCTCTTTGCCGACCTTGGCTTTCGCCGCCTTGGCCGCACGCTGCTTGCGCACCTCTTTCGGGTCAGCAATCAGCGGCCGATAAATCTCCACCCGCTCGCCATCCTCCAGCACCCGTTCTTGCGGCTTGGCAACCGCCTTGCCGAAGATCCCCAGCGGGCTATTCGCCAGATCCAGGCCGGGAAAATGCGCCTGCATGCCCGACTGCTCGGCAGCCTGGCGCATCGTAGTACCGCAAGGCACGCTCAGACGCAGTAATTTCTGCTTGTCCGCCAAGGCATAGACCACCTCGACCACGATCATCTTGTTATCCATATAGCTGCTTCGCTCTTTGACAGAAAGCGTCCACCAGCGTGTTCGCCGCCTGATTGAACAGCGGCCCCAGGGTCGCCCGCACCAGGGGGCCGGCATAATCGATGGTCAGATCCAGACTGATCTTGCAGGCCTGGTCACCCAGCGCTTTGAACACCCACTGACCATGCAACTTGTTAAACGGCCCCTCCTCCAGGTGCAACTCGATCGACTGCCCCCAGACCAGCGCATTGCGGGTAATGAAGCGCTGACTAACCCCACCCTTGGCCACTGCCAGACTGGCGCGCATGTGGGTTTGACTGACATCAAGGACCTCGCTGGCCGCACACCAGGGCAGGAATTCCGGATAGCGCGCCACGTCATTGACCAGATCGAACAGGGCTGACGCCGGGTACGGCAACAATGCCGAGCGCTGAATATGGGTACTCATAGGCAGGTAACTTCATTCAGTAGGATGGCTGCAGTCATTTCGCCAACTCTGCAACAAATACGATCAATACACCAAGCGGCGCGACCACACGAATCAGCCAATAGACCAAGCCAAACAGCAGCGGATTGTTGATTGCCAGCTCCTCGCGCACGACTTCGCGCTTGAGTACCCAACCGGCGAACAGCACGAAGGCCAGGCCTCCCGCCGGCAATAGAATGCGGCTGGTCAGGTAGTCGATGCTGTCAAAGAAATTTCGCCCACCTTCGGCGCCCCACTGAAACAGGTGAAAGCCATCGGCAGCAAAGACGAAGAACTTGGCCTCGGCGCCAACATTGAAGGACAACACCGTACCCATGCCCACCATCCAGCACAACAGCACCAACACGCTGGTAACCAACGTCCTGCTGCGCCGGGTACGCTCGACCAGATACGCGACTGCCGGTTCCAGCATCGAGATCGACGAGCTCCAGGCGGCAATCAGCACCAGAACGAAAAACAACGTACCCATGGCCTGACCGAAGGCGATGCTGCCAAAGGCCACCGGCAAGGTAACAAACATCAGCCCGGGCCCGGCACCTGGCTGCATGCCGGCGGCAAACACGATAGGAAACAGCGCCAGTCCGGCAGTCAGGGCCACCAGGGTGTCGAGAATGCCAACGGCCAGCACCGTGCTGCCAATCGAAGCCCGCTTGGGCATATAGGCGCCATAGACCATGATCGACCCGACGCCAACGCTGAGGGTGAAGAAGGCATGCCCCAGCGCAGCCAGCACGCCATCGAGCAATCTGTCGGGCTGAAAATCGAAAAGGAAGTGAAATCCCTGCATAAAGTGCCCGGTGGTCATGCTGTAACCCAGCAACACCAGCAGCAGAATGAACAAGAGCGGCATCATGATGCGCAAACTGCGCTCCAGGCCTGCCACCACGCCGCGAGCGATGACGAAGCCGGTCAACAGCATGAACAGTGTGTGCCACAGCAGCAGACGCCAGGGATCGGCCGTCAGCGCACCGAACGCAGCCCCCGCCCCATCGGCACTGACGCCCTCGAATCGGCCGCCACCCATGGCGACGATGTAGTCCAGCGACCAGCCGGCGATGACACTGTAAAAGGACAGGATCAGCAACGCGGCGACCATGCCCATCAGCGCGGCCCACGACCACCTTGGCGAGCCCCCAGACTCCAGCGCCAGCGCCCCCAGCGCATTCACCGGACTCTGCCGGCCGCGGCGCCCGATCAGGGTTTCCGCCAGCATGATCGGCAAGCCGACCAGGAAAATGCACAGCAGGTACATGATGACAAAGGCCCCACCGCCATACATGCCGGCCATGTAGGGAAACTTCCAGATATTGCCGAGCCCCACTGCCGAACCGGTTGCCGCCAGGATAAACACCCAGCGACTGGCCCAGGCGCCGTGGATCGAAACCTTGTCACTCACTATGAAAACGCCCGAGATATGTGAAAAAGACGCGCATTGTCCGGGTTTAGCCCTCCTCTCTCAAGATCAGGCTGTCGCCAGCAGGCCAACGACTCCCTATAATGCGCGCCCTATGGCTAAACAAAAGAAACACCCTCAAGGCACCATCGCCCAGAACAAAAAGGCGATGCACGACTATTTCGTCGAATCCAGATTCGAGGCGGGCCTGGTCCTGGCCGGCTGGGAAGTGAAAAGCCTGCGCGCCGGCAAGGCTCAGTTGGTCGACAGCTATGTGTTGCTGAAAGACGACGAGGCCTGGCTGATGGGCTGCCACATCACCCCACTGAAGACCGCCAGCACCCACGTGATTGCCGACCCGATCCGCACACGCAAGCTGCTGCTGAACAAGCGCGAGCTGGAAAAGCTGTTCGGCGCCGTGCAGCAGAAGGGTTACACCTGCGTGGCACTGTCGGTTTACTGGAAGGCGCATTTGATCAAATGCGAGATTGCCCTGGCCAAGGGCAAGAAGGACTTCGACAAGCGCCACACCGAAAAAGAACGTGACGCCGACCGTGAAGTCCAGCGCGCCATGCGCAGCAAGGGCAAGGACGACTGATAACGATCTGGCCCTGGCGGATTACGCCGCCAAAGCGCGACAGATCGTCATCCTGCAGACAGCCAACCCGCCCTATGACTTGGGACTTGCCGCTGGCCCGCGGCGCTGCGCCCTTTCTTCTCGCCGCGCCTGCTGCTGCACTTCGGCGAGCACTTCCTGCACATAGTCGATATGCCGATTGGACAACTGCCGCGCGTCCTCGGCGCGGCCCTCCATGATCGCCTGATAAAGCGCCCGATGCTGCTCGATCAGCATGTCGCGGGTCTCGTCACGCTGGGCGTACATGCCGCCGATATTGGTCACCACGTTGCGCTTGAGCAGATCGAACAACCCGCGAATGGTGTGCAGCAACACGGCGTTATGACTGGCTTCGGCGATGGCCAGGTGAAAGCTCGCATCGGCCGCGCCCTCTTCGGCGCGGGTCACCTTGCCGCTGCGGCTGTAACAGTCCTGCAGCGCGGCAAAGGCCTCACTCAGGCGCTGGCGATCCAGTTCGGTGGCGCGCTGCGCCGCATAGAACGCGCAGGAACCTTCCAGGGTATGGCGAAACTCCAGCAGATCGCGCTGGGCTTCCGGATTGCTCTCCAACAGCTGCAACAACGGATCGCTGAAGGTGGAACCGAGTGATTCGGCGACATAGTTGCCGCCGCCCTGACGACTGACCAGCAGGCCCTTGGCCGCCAGTTTCTGAATCGCCTCTCGCAATGACGGCCGCGACACGCCGAAGCGCTCGGCCAGCGCACGTTCGGCAGGTAACCGCTCGCCCGCTCGCAACGTGCCTTCCAGGATCATGGTTTCCAGCTGAACGACGATATCGTCCGACAAACGGCGCTGGCGCACCTGCCCTACCTCCATAACCCCAACCTCACTGGTTTTACCACCTGAAACGCCCTCCTCAGGGACTTGTAGAGCAAGCCTATAGCGGCACTTAAGCCCTTACAAGACAAGGTTATTCGACCAAAGTAGTAAGCCTGCTAATTGACAGTGGCAAGCATCCACTTTTACTCTGGCCGCGCCACATTGTAAATTGGTATTACCAATTTACCCAAATCTAAAACAATTCCAAGAAGCTCATGAGGTCTCCCATGCCGGTCATCGCCAAACCACTTGCCGCACCGCTGCATCCGCATTCACCCATGCGCATTGCGCGCTGCTAAGGAGAGACCGACATGTCATCTGGTCTTCTTGCCCTACTCGCTTTTTCACCGATCCTGCTGGCAGCCATTCTGCTGGTCGGCCTGCGCTGGCCGGCCAAGCACGCCATGCCGCTGGTCTACCTGGTCACCGCCGCCATTGGCCTGTTCGCCTGGGAGATGAGTTTCAACCGCGTACTCGCCTCGACCCTGCAAGGCCTGCTGATTACCCTGGGCCTGCTGTGGATCATCTTCGGCGCCATCCTGCTACTCAACACCCTCAAGCACTCCGGCGGCATCACCGCGATCCGCGCCGGCTTCGCCACCATCAGCCCTGACAGGCGGATTCAGGCGATCATCATTGCCTGGCTGTTCGGCTGCTTTATCGAAGGCGCCTCAGGCTTCGGCACGCCGGCGGCGATCGCCGCACCGCTGCTGGTGGCCATCGGCTTCCCGGCCATGGCTGCGGTCATGCTTGGCATGCTGGTGCAGAGCACGCCAGTGTCCTTTGGCGCTGTAGGCACGCCGATCATCGTCGGGGTCAGTACCGGACTGGATTCGGCCACTATCGGCGCACAACTGGTTGAGCAAGGCTCCTCCTGGGCGCAGTTCCTGCAGCTGATCACCAGTGAAGTGGCGATCATCCACGCCATCGTCGGCACCGTGATGCCGTTGATCATGGTGCTGATGCTGACGCGCTTCTTCGGTACCGAAAAGAGCTGGAAAGCCGGCTTCGAAGTCCTGCCGTTCGCAATTTTCGCCGGTCTGGCCTTCACCATCCCCTACGCCCTCACCGGGGTGTTCCTCGGCCCGGAATTTCCGTCGCTGGCCGGCGGCCTGATCGGCCTGGCGATTGTCACCAGCGCCGCGCGCCTGGGCTTTCTGCTGCCGAAAAACACCTGGGACTTCGCCCCGGCGGACAAGTGGCCGAGCGAATGGCTGGGCACCATCGAAATGAAGCTGGACCAACTGACCGCCAAGCCCATGAGTTCCCTGCGCGCCTGGCTGCCCTATGTGCTGGTCGGCGCCCTGCTGGTGATCAGCCGGGTCGTGCCGGAAGTCGGCGCCGCCCTGAAAGCGGTGGTGGTCAACTTCCCCGACCTGCTCGGTGAAACCGGGGTCAGCGCCAACTTCATGCCGCTGTATTTGCCGGGCGGCATACTGGTTGCGGTAGTCATCGCCACCTTCTTCTTCCATCGCATGAAACTGCGCGACCTGGGTTTGGCGGTCAAGGAGTCCTCCGGGGTGCTGCTCAGCGCCGGTTTCGTCCTGCTGTTTACCGTGCCGATGGTGCGTATCCTGATCAACTCGGGGGTCAACGGCGCCGACCTGGCAAGCATGCCAATCCTGATGGCGCGCTGGGTGGCTGACAGCGTCGGTGGCATCTACCCGCTGCTGGCACCGAGCATCGGTGCTCTGGGCGCCTTTATCGCCGGTTCCAACACCGTCAGCAACATGATGTTCAGCCAGTTCCAGTTCGGCGTGGCCACCAACCTGGGTATTTCCAGCGCACTGATCGTTGCGGTACAGGCAATTGGTGCCGCCGCCGGCAATATGGTCGCCATCCACAACGTGGTCGCCGCCTCTGCCACGGTCGGCCTGCTCGGCCGCGAAGGCAGCATCCTGCGCAAGACCATCTGGCCTACCCTGTACTACGTGCTCTTTACCGGCCTGATCGCCCTGATCGCGATCTACCTGTTGGGCGTCGGCGATCCGCTGCTCGCTGGCTGACCGACCGACGCTAGCCATTCACGACTCCCGTATACCCGGGTAGCCGGCCCCTCAATAGTTGAGGGCCGGCTACCCGGGCGAGAACAGCCTGCTCCTGGCAAAGGATGAATCCGATGATCATTTCCGCCTCCACCGACTACCGCGCGGCGGCACAACGCAAGCTGCCGCCGTTCCTGTTCCACTACCTCGACGGCGGCGCCTACGCCGAACACACGCTGCGGCGCAACGTCGAGGACCTGGCCGACATCGCCCTGCGTCAGCGGGTCCTGCGCAACATGTCCGAGTTGAGCCTGGAAACCCGCCTGTTCAACGAAACCCTGTCGATGCCCGTGGCACTCGCACCGGTCGGCCTGACCGGCATGTACGCGCGCCGCGGCGAAGTGCAGGCAGCCAAGGCCGCCGCAGCCAAGGGCATTCCCTTCACCCTGTCGACAGTGTCGGTGTGCCCGATCGAAGAGGTGGCGCCGGCAATCGACCGGCCGATGTGGTTCCAGCTCTACGTCCTCAAGGACCGCGGTTTCATGAAGAATGCGCTGGAGCGGGCCAAGGCCGCCGGCGTGACCACCCTGGTGTTTACCGTCGACATGCCGGTACCGGGCGCCCGCTACCGCGACGCCCACTCCGGCATGAGCGGGCCTAATGCACCGCTGCGGCGGATGCTGCAGGCCATGACGCATCCGAGCTGGGCCTGGGACGTGGGCTTGCTCGGCAAGCCCCACGACCTGGGCAATATCTCCGCCTACCGCGGCAGCCGCACCGGCCTAGCTGACTACATCGGCTGGCTCGGCGCCAACTTCGACCCGTCGATCTCGTGGAAGGACCTGGAATGGATCCGCGAATTCTGGGACGGCCCGATGGTGATCAAGGGCATCCTCGATCCGCAGGACGCAAAGGACGCGGTGAGCTTTGGTGCCGACGGTATCGTCGTCTCCAACCACGGCGGCCGCCAGCTCGACGGCGTGCTGTCGAGTGCACGGGCGCTGCCGGCCATCGCCGACGCGGTCAAGGGCGACCTGGCGATCCTCGCCGACTCGGGCATTCGCACCGGCCTGGATGTGGTGCGCATGATCGCCCTTGGGGCGGACACGGTACTGCTCGGACGCGCCTTCATCTACGCCCTGGCCGTCGCCGGCGGCGCGGGCGTGAGCAACCTGCTCGACCTGATCGACAAAGAGATGCGCGTGGCCATGGTATTGACCGGTGCCAAGTCGATCAGCGAAATCAGCGCCGACTCGCTGGTACGTGAGCTGGGTCGCTGAGCCTGCACCATGCCACTGTAGGAGTCAGGGGGACGCCTAGCCCTTGCCGTGTCCTACCAGTAAAAGATAACCGACAATTTCCGGAGCCTGCATGAGCCTGCCCGTCGCCTTCCTCGCCGCCGTCGAGCGCCTGATCCCCTGCGAGCGCCGTTTCGACGATGCCCTCTCGACCCTGGCCTTCGGCACCGACGCCAGCTTCTACCGGCTGATTCCGCAGCTGGTGATTCGGGTCGAGTCCGAGCTGGAAGTGGTCGACCTGCTCAAGCTGGCTAGCGCCGAACAAGTGCCGGTGACTTTCCGCGCCGCCGGCACCAGCCTTTCCGGCCAGGCGATCAGCGACTCGGTATTGCTCGTGCTGGGCGATAACTGGAACGGCCGAGAAATCCGTGGCCAGGGCCGCCAGATTCGCCTGCAACCCGGGGTGATCGGCGCCCAGGCCAACGCCGTGCTGGCGCCCTTCCAGCGCAAGATTGGCCCCGACCCGGCCTCGATCAATGCCTGCAAGATCGGCGGCATCGTCGCCAACAATGCCAGCGGCATGTGCTGCGGCACAGCGCACAATACCTATCACACCCTGGCCGGCATGCGCCTGGTGCTGGCCGACGGCACGGTGCTGGATACAGAAGACGCGCTGAGTGTGGCGGCATTCGAAACCAGCCACGCAGAACTGCTCGGGCAACTGGCCGAACTGGGCCGGCAGACCCGCGCCAATGCCGCGCTGGCCGCCAGAATCCGGCATAAATACCGGCTGAAGAACACCACCGGCCTGTCGCTCAATGCCCTGGTCGACTTCGACCGGCCGCTGGATATCCTCAGCCACCTGATGGTCGGCTCCGAAGGCACCCTGGGCTTTATCAGCGCGGTGACCTACGACACGGTGCCCGACCACCCGCACAAGGCCAGCGCCCTGCTGGTATTCCCCGATGTGGAGAGTTGCTGCCGCGCGGTCACCGTACTCAAGCTGCAGCCGGTGTCCGCCGTCGAACTGCTGGATCGGCGCAGCCTGCGTTCGGTCGAAAGCAAACCCGGCATGCCGGACTGGGTGAAGAGCCTGTCGAATGGTGCCTGCGCCCTGCTGATCGAATCGCGCGCCGCCAGCCAGAGCCTGCTGCATGAGCAACTAGCGTTGATCATGGCGTCGATTGCCGAGTTTGCCCTGGAAAAACAGGTCGACTTCAGCGAAGACCCGACGGTCTACAACCTGCTGTGGAAGATCCGCAAGGACACCTTCCCCGCTGTCGGCGCAGTGCGCCAGACCGGCACCACGGTGATCATCGAGGACGTGACCTTCCCCATCGAACAGCTCGCCGAAGGGGTCAATCGCCTGCTCGCGCTGTTCGACAAGCATCACTACGACGAGGCGATCATTTTCGGCCATGCCCTGGAGGGCAACCTGCACTTCGTCTTCACCCAGGGCTTCGACGACCCGCTGCAGGTGGCCCGCTACGAAGCCTTCATGCAGGACGTGACGCAACTGGTGGCGGTCGAGTTCGGCGGCTCGCTCAAGGCCGAGCACGGCACCGGGCGCAATATGGCGCCGTTCGTCGAGCTGGAATGGGGCGCGGATGCCTACCAGCTGATGTGGCAGCTCAAGCGCCTGCTCGACCCGCACGGCATTCTCAACCCGGATGTGGTGCTCAGCGACGACTCGCAGATTCACCTGAAAAACCTCAAGCCGTTGCCCGCCGCCGACGAGATCGTCGACAAGTGCATCGAATGCGGTTTCTGCGAGCCGGTCTGCCCGTCCAAGGGGCTGACCCTCAGCCCGCGCCAGCGCATCGTCATCTGGCGCGATATCCAGGCAAAGAAGCGCGCCGGCATCGACACCGCCGCCCTGGAGCGCGACTACCAGTACCAGGGCATCGACACCTGCGCCGCCACCGGCCTGTGCGCCCAGCGCTGCCCGGTTGGCATCAACACCGGCGATCTGGTGCGCAAACTGCGTGCCCGCGATGCCCATAATCAACGCGGCGCCGACTGGCTGGCGAACAATTTCCGGCGCGCCATGCAAGGCACCCGGGTCCTGCTGCACGTGGCCAACGGTGCCCGCCTGCTCATGGGCGCCCCGCTGCTCAGCCGCACCTCTGCCGCCCTGAGCAAGGCCAGCCGGGGTCGCGTGCCGCAGTGGACAGCGGCAATGCCGCAACCGGTGCACCGACTGCAACTGCCCGTGGCCACTGACGATCAGCGCCCGCGGGTGGTTTACCTCGCCGCCTGCGTATCCCGCGCCATGGGCCCGGCCGCAAGCGATGCCGAGCAGATGCCGCTGCTCGACAAGACCCGCGCGCTCCTGGAGAAAGGCGGCTTCCAGGTGGTGTTCCCGGACAATCTGGACAACCTCTGCTGCGGCCAGCCATTCGCCTCCAAGGGTTACCCCGCGCAAGCCGACAGCAAGCGCCAGCAACTCATAGACGCGCTACTCAAGGCCAGCCGCGGCGGCCTCGACCCGATCTACTGCGACACCAGCCCCTGTACCCTGCGCCTGCTGCAGGACGGCCTCGACCCGCGCCTGAAACTGCATGACCCGGTGAAATTCATTCGCGAGCAGCTGGTCGATCGCCTGCAATTCCATCCCCAGGACAAGCCCGTGGCGGTGCACGTCACCTGCAGCACCCAGCACCTGGGCGAAGCCCAGGGATTGATCGATATCGTGCGTCGCTGCACCCGCGAGGTGGTGGTTCCGGAAGGCATTCACTGCTGCGGCTTCGCCGGCGACAAGGGCTTCACCACCCCGCAACTCAACGCCCACTCGCTGCGCGGTCTTAAGGACGCGGTGCAGATCTGCGAGGAAGGCATCAGCACCAGCCGCACCTGCGAGATCGGCCTGAGCCAGCACGGTGGTATCGACTACCACGGGCTGGTCTACCTGGTGGACAGAGTGACCCATGCCAAGCCCTGATCACCTTGCCCCGCCCTGCGGGGCTTTTTATTCCCGCGGGAAAACAGACCAACGGCTCAACGCCGCCAACGATGCTTCTATACTGAAAGTCCCAGCTGTCTAAAGGAGCATCTCCATGCGACGTTTAGCCGCTTTTTTCACCATGGCACTGCTCAGCACTTCGCTGTGGGCCATGCACTGCCCTGCCGATATGGCAAAAATAGATGCCATGCTGCAAAGCAATCCCCCCGGAGACGCGACCGTCCTGGCGCAAGTGCAAAAGCTCCGCGCCGAAGGCGAAGAGTTGCACAATGCAGGCAATCACAGCGAGTCCGTGAAAGTACTCGGCGAAGCCCTACAATTGCTCGAGGCCAGCGAATAGGCCCGAATCAGAGGCCCTGACCCAACAGGGTCAGGGCCAGCCGGCGTACCTGAGCCAGATCGATAGGTTTGGCCAGGCACGCTTGCGCCCCGCGCTGGCGAGCCTCGCTAAACACCGCCTCATCGGCTGTCGCACTGATCACCAACACTGGTACCGCACGCAAGCGTGAATCGCTGCGCATGGCATCCAGCACCTGCAAGCCGTCGCCGTCGGGCAAATCCAGATCGAGCAACAGCAGAGTCGGCGTGCAGCGCTCCAGCTCGGCCAACGCCCGCTGCACCGAACCGACCCCGCGTACATCGGCGAACTCACGCAACGCTTCCTGCACCACCTTCACACATGCCGGGTGATCCTCGACGCACAGCACTGCGGCTTTAGGTTTTGGTTGCACCGCCTCAACCAGCGGTGCAGCCGGAGCGACCGCCTCGGGTGCCGCGGCGCTGGGCAAGTCGATCCAGAAACGACTACCACTGCCGAGCGTGCTGCTAAACCCCATTTCACCGCCCATCAGACTGGCCAGTTCACGGCACAACACCAAGCCGATACCGGTACCAGGAATGCTTGAGTTTTCTCGCCCCAGACGCTGGAATGGCTGGAACAACTGGGCCTGCTGTTCGCGAGCCAGGCCTGGACCACTGTCCTCGACCCACAAGCGTACGCAGTCCGAGCGCACTTCATAGCCCAAGCTGATCATGCCCTGTGGGCTGTTGTATTTGATCGCGTTGGACAGCAGATTGAGAATCACCTGACGCAGACGACGCATATCCGCCTGGACATACAAACCAGCGTCGACCTCGGCCAGCACCTGCAGCTGCAGGCGCCGCTGCTGTACTTCAGGGAGTACCAGTTCGGCGCAGCCATTGAGCAACGCGCCGACTTCCACCGCCTGCAACTGCAACTGCTGGCGGCGACTCTCGATGCTCGACAGATCGAGAATGTCATCGACCAATGCCGTCAGATGGCGACTGGCATTCACGATCTCGCGGGCATAATCCGCTTCCTGCTGGGCCTCCGGCTTGTCTTGCGCCTCCAGCTCGATCAACTGGGCAAAGCCATAGATGGCATTCAGCGGCGTGCGCAGTTCATGGCTCATGCTTGATAGAAAACGGCTCTTGGCCTGGCTGGCAGACTGCGCTTGCAGGCTGGCTCGGCGCAGCTCCTCCTGCACCTGCTTGAGCCGGGTAATGTCGACATGGGTACCGGCGATGCGCAAGGCGCCGCCATTGCTGTCGCGTTCGAGCACCTTGCCGCGGCTGAGCAGCCAGATGTATTCACCACTGGCATCGGCATAGCGGTACTCCCCCTCGAACTGATCCTCACCACTGACGGCGAATAGCTGACGCAGATGACGGATGCGCTCCAGGTCATCGGGGTGCACGCGCAGGTTGAACTCACTGAAACTCATGCTCTCGGTTCTCAGGCCGAAGCGCTTGACGAAGTGATCACTGAGCTTGATGAGCATGTTTGGCGCATCCACCTCCCACAGGCTCTCGGTGGTACTTTCCAGCACCAGCTGCAAAATGCGCTGCGTCTCGTAGCGTTCGCTCTCGCTGGCCTGCAACTGCTCCCCGGTCTGTTGCACGGCCTGGGCCATGCTGACCAACTCATCGATCTGGCTGGACGGCGCACTGGGGTGATAATCGCCCTGACCTAGCCGGCGCATCATGCCGACGATACCGGCAATCGGCTGAGCCAGCTGATCACTCAAGCGCCGCGAACGCAGCCACATCCAGGCAAAAAACAGCAGGTAGAACAGCGCCAGGCCGACAATCAACAAATAGCCGATCTGCAAGTAGCGCTCGGCCAGGCGGTTGGTCTCGCTGAAGATGTTTTCCTCATCCACCACCAGCAGCAGGCGCCAGCCCGTTTGCGGAATCTCGCTCCAGGCCACCAGCTGCTTGCGCCCCCCGAGCAGCACCTCCTGCACATGGCTCTGACCGACCGCCATGGCCTGCAACAGCGGCTGCATGTCGGCGCGCGAGTTCAGGCTGAAATCCTCCGGTTTGAGTACTTCGCGACGCACTGCCTCGGCATAGGAATACTCAGTCAACTCGCTCAGCGCAAAATCCTCCTCGCCGGCCTGCGGCAGCGCCATGATGTTGTTGTCGCGACTGACCAACATGGCATAGCCCTGCCAAGGCACATCCAGCTCACCAATTTCGCTGAGCATCTGGCCGACGGTGATATCCAGGCCGACCACCCCCTCGAGGAAATCACCGCGATACACCGGCGCCACTGCTGACATCATCCAGCCCTGCCCGGCCGGATCGAGATAAACATCGGTCCACACCACGTCGCGCTCGGGGTTATGCCGAGCGTCGGCAAGGTAATAGAAGTTGTAATCGGGTATCACCATGTCATGGGGATACTGCTCGGGCGTCATGAAGAACGGATAAATGCGGTTATAGCTGTCCCAGCTGTTGAAATAGAGCGCGCTGACCAACGGGTTGGCGTCGCGGATCGAGCGCATCAGCGGATCGATTTGTGACAACCGCAAGGCCTTGGCGTGATCCTGCTGCAGCGGTGGCGTGCTGTTGGCGTAGAACGACGCAGCACGGTCATCGTCGCTACGGCTGTAAAACACCCCATTGGCAGTCGATACATGCCGTGCGAGCTCAAGTGCGTCAGGCCGGAAGTCAGTGTTTTGCAGCGCATGATTTGCCGCATCGCGAAAAATCCGCACCTGCGCCTCAACCGAGCGCAAACGGCTGTCGATCACCTGGCCCTCGCGCGCCACAGCCGAGGACAAATCCGCCAGAGCGCTCTGCTGCAGATGACCGACTTGCGCATCGCGAATGGCCGCATTGCTCAGCAAATACACGGTAATCAACACCGACTCCACCAGGATCAGCGGAATCAAGGCACTCTGCACAAAGGCGCGCCAAATCCACTGGCGCACGGGGTAACGCGATACTCGCGGCATAATTCAGGTCTCTTCCCAAAGACATTGCACCCACTTCAAGTCGCAAGCATAGCTGCAGATGACCTTCAGCGTCCGCCTGAAGATTGCCCGGTCGACGCTACGGAACCTTTGCCGTACACTAGCGTCGAACCTTTCAAGTTACACAGCTTTGGGGCCGATTAGGATTCGACGCCGGTAGCAAAACTCGAGGGGCATGCCGAGTTGGTAACAGAACTCGTAAATAAACTGTTGCAAACCTCCATAATTGCCAATGATGACAATTACGGTGCTCAACTAGCTGCGTAAGCAGCCTAGTCGCACTTCTGGTAGCTTCGGCTCCAGCAATCATTAGGGGATGTCTGTAAACCCGAAATGATTGTCATATAGAACAGAATCGCCGCGTAGTACGTTGTGGACGAAGTGGCTAAAAATTACACAACTCGCCCAAAGCACCCTGCCCGTCGGGCGGCCAAGGGTTAACTCAGTAGACACGGCTAAGCATGTAGAACCAACAGCGGAGAACTGGCGGACGGGGGTTCAAATCCCCCCGGCTCCACCAAATACCCTTCCCAGGAAGGTTCAAAAAAGCCGTAAAGCCTAGAGAAATCAAAGCTTTACGGCTTTTTTGTTGCCCACGTTTTTCCACCTGATCCCAGGGCATCCCTCGGTTGACGGGGGCATATATGGGGGCATAAAACGCTCATCAGCTCGCTCAACCCGTCGCTCGTCAAACAGCGCCCCTGCTCAGGCCATCCACTACATCCACGCCTCACACAGCGTTTCGGCCTGATCCAGTACCAGCTGCGCCGCTTCTTCCTGTTGATCCGGTGGGTATTTGTATTTGCGCAGAATGCGTTTGACCAGCAGCCTGAGCTTGGCCCGCACGCTGTCGCGGCTGCTCCAGTCGACGCTGACGTTTTTGCGCAGGCTGTCGGTCAGTTCGTGGGCGATCTTGGCCAGGGTTTCATCGCCCAGCTCACGCACCGAGGCCTCGTTGTTGGCCAGGGCATCATAGAAGGCCAGCTCGTCATCGTTCAGGCCCAGGGCATCGCCGCGCTTGCTGGCGGCGGCGAACTTCTTGGCCATTTCGATCAGTTCTTCGATCACCTGGGCGGTTTCGATGGAGCGGTTCTGGTAGCGCTTGATCACGCTGTCGAGCAACTCGGAGAACTTCTTCTCTTGCGCCAGGTTGCTGCTGAAGCGGCTCTTGATTTCCCCTTCGAGCAAGCGCTCCAGCAGCTCCACCGCCAGGTTCTTCTCTGGCAGGTTGCGCACCTCGGCGAGGAAATCCTCATCCAGCAGGCCGATATTGGGTTTGTCCAACCCCACTGCCTGGAACACGTCCACCACCTCGCCCGATACCACAGCATTGCCGATGATCTGGCGGATGGCCAACTCGCGCTCTTCGTCGGTCTTCTTCTGCGCGCTGACTTCACGCTTGATCAGCATCACCTTGATCGCCTGGAAGAACGCCACTTCCTCGCGCACTGCCTTGGCTTCATCCAGGGTGCAGCACAGGGTGAAGGCCTTGCTCATGGCCAGGGCGTTGTCGGCGAAGCGCTTCTTGCCATCCTTCTCGCCCAGCACATGGTTGGCGGCGCCGGCCAGCAGCTTGTGGCCACCGGTGAGGAAATCGCTGAAGTCGAAGCCATGCAGCAGGCTGCGCAGCACATCGAGCTTTTCTTCCAGCAGCGCATACGCCTCATGGGCATCCACCGTTGGCCGGCCACGGCCCTTGCTGGCGGTGTACTCCTTGAGTGCCGCTTTCAGCTCGTTGGCGATGCCGATGTAATCCACCACCAGGCCGCCCTGCTTGTCCTTGAACACGCGGTTTACCCGGGCGATGGCCTGCATCAGGTTGTGGCCCTTCATCGGCTTGTCGACGTACAGGGTGTGTACACAGGGCGCATCGAAGCCGGTCAGCCACATGTCACGCACTATCACCAGCCTGAGCGGGTCTTGCGGGTCCTTGAAGCGTTTCTCCAGGCGCTTTTTCACCTGGTGGCTGTAGATATGCGGACGCAATAATGCCTTGTCCGAGGCGCTGCCGGTCATGACCACCTTGATCGCGCCCTTCTCTGGGTCTTCGTCGTGCCAATCGGGACGCTGAGTGATGATCTCGTTGTACAGGTGCACGCAAATCTCACGACTCATGGCCACCACCATGGCCTTGCCGTACTGGGCCTGATTGCGCTCTTCAAAGTGCTCGACCAGATCCTTGGCCACGCTCTGAATCCGCGGTTCGGCACCCACCACCTTTTCCAGCGCAGCCCAGCGGCTCTTCAGCCGCGACTGCTGGTCTTCCTCCTCGTCTTCGGCCAGCTCATCGACCTCGTCGTCGATATGCGAAAGCTCGCTGTCCTTGAGCGACAACTTGGCCAGCCGCGATTCGTAGTAGATGGCCACGGTGGCGCCATCTTCCTTGGCCTGCTGCATGTCGTAGACGTGGATGTATTCGCCGAATACCGAGCGCGTATCACGGTCTTCGCTGGATACCGGCGTACCGGTGAAGGCCACGAAGGTGGCATTGGGCAAGGCATCACGTAGATGCTGGGCGTAACCGACCTGATAGCGCGCGCTGCTTTCGGCGGCGTGCAAATAAGCGCCTGATTCCGGGTTGAAGGTGGCGCTCTTGGGATCGCCAGCAAGCTGGCTCCTACCTGGGGCCTTCAACTGGGCACTGAAGCCATACTGGGTGCGGTGTGCTTCGTCGGCGATCACCACGATATTCGAACGATCGGAGAGCACCGGAAAGGTGTCTTCATCCACTCCCGGCATGAACTTCTGAATGGTGGCGAACACGATGCCGCCGCTGGGGCGATTGGCCAGCTTGCTGCGCAAATCGCCACGGGACTCCACCTGCACCGGCTGCTCGCGCAACAGATCCTGCGACAGGGAAAACACCCCGAACAATTGGCCATCCAGGTCATTGCGATCGGTGATCACCACAATGGTCGGGTTCTCCATCGCCGCTTCCTGCATCACCCGCGCGGCGAAACAGGTCATGGTGATGCTCTTGCCGCTGCCCTGGGTATGCCACACCACCCCGCCCTTGTGCGTACCGCCTGGACGGGAGGCTTTTACCACCTGCTCAATCGCCGCACGCACGGCATGGAACTGGTGGTAGCCGGCAATCTTCTTCACCAGCCGACCATCGTCCTCAAACAGCACGAAGTAGCGCAGGTAATCCAGCAGCAACGCAGGTGCCATCACCCCACGCAGCAAGGTTTCCAGTTCATTGAACTGCCCCAGCGGATCAATGCTGAGACCGTCGATGGTGCGCCAGTTCATGTAGCGCTCACCGTCGGCCGATAGCGAGCCCATGCGCGCCTCACTGCCGTCAGAGATCACCAGGATCTGGTTGTACTGGAACACATCCGGGATCTGCTCCTTGTACGTCTGGATCTGGTCAAACGCCTTCCAGATATTGGCATGCACATCCGCCGGGTTCTTCAACTCCAGCAGCACCAGCGGCAAGCCGTTAACGAACAAGATGATGTCCGGCCGCCGCGTGTGCTTGGGCCCCTGGATGCTGAATTGATTGATCGCCAGCCAGTCGTTGGCCTTGACCTGCACCCAATCGATCAGCCGGACGAAGTCGCCACGGGTTTCGCCATCCTTCTGGTACTGCACCGGCACCCCGCCGACCAGCAAGCGATGGAACAGCCGGTTGGCCGACAACTGCACTGGCACGCCCAGCTCCAGCACTTGCTTGAGAGCATCCTCACGCGCGGCCAGCGGCACCGTAGGGTTGAGCCTGGCAATCGCCGCCCGCAGCCGCCCCGCCAACACCACCTGGCGATAGCTCTCTCGCTCAGGGCTGTCGCCATCGTGAGCGATATCGGGGCCGTACACATGGGTGTAACCCAGCTCGGCGAGCCATTCGAGTGCTTCTTGTTCCAGCTGGTCTTCGGTCATGCCGACTCGTTCCTTGATTCATTCAATGACGGGCAGCACTGCGCTCACCTCGCCCTAAGCAAACGTGCTAGTGGCTACATCTAATGCAGCAGCCTCACTCGAATACCCGCCAATATCCGCCTTTATTCGGCCCAATACGCTCTAGGCGCCTAGCAGCCTTGAGCTTGGCCAACTGTTTTTCCACCGCCCGCTGGGAAATGCCCAGCTGCTCGGCAGCCTGCTTACCCGTAAGTTGCGGCTTGGATTTGAGCAAGCGCAATAGCGGTATTTCTTCCGAACCTAATTCCGAACTTTGTTCCGTACCGCCAAGGGTATTGACTGACGCAGCCTCTACCAACGCCTGCTTCAGTGCATGCAACATAAACTCGACAAAGGCTGTCGCTTCAGCCTGCTGATCAGACACCTGCAACGCCGCGTAATACGCCTCTTGCTGCTCACGAATCACCGTTTCCACTGGCAAGTAAGCCAGCACCGGCCGCCACAGGCTCAGAATCAGCGTCTGCCACAAACGGCCCATCCGCCCGTTGCCATCGGCAAAGGGATGAATGAATTCGAACTCGTAATGGAACACGCAACTGGCGATCAGCGGATGCAGATCGGTGCGCGCCAACCAGCCCAGCAGATCATCCACCAACGGGCTAACACGATTGGCCGGTGGCGCCATATGCAACAAGCGCTCACCGCGATAAATACCCACGCCACTCTGGCGGAATTGCCCGGCATCGTCGATCAGGCCCTGCATCAACAACCCATGAGCCTTTAGCAGATCGGCACGAGCAGACAACTGCCAACCCGGCATCTCCTCATAGGCGGCAAAGGCATTGCGCACCTCCTGAATCTCGCGCGGCAGGCCCAGCACCTGCTTGCCGTCCAACACCGCCGTTACCTGCTCCAGACTCAGGGTGTTGTTCTCAATGGCCAGCGATGCCTGGATGGTGCGAATGCGGTTGCCTCGACGCAGTTGCGGCGTCAGCGCGGTGTCGCGCAAAGCCGACAATCGACCGACCAGCTCACTGATATCGGCAACCAGGGCCAGCATGGCAGCGGTAAGGGTTAACGGTGGCTGGTAATGGCTCATGCTTTAGCTCGGTAAAGTCAAACAGATACATCCGCACGTTCAAAAGTACCCCATGGCACTCAATCCCGATGCTTATCAGGCCGGTTGTGCAACAGCGCTCAGCACTCCATCTATGGCCGCCAAACGCCCTGTACTGGTTAGCTTATCCAGACGAGCCTCAAGTACCCCGGAGATTTTCGCTGTTGCCCGGCCGAAGCCAAGCAGAGACAGCGCTCCAGAAACGGCGTCTTCACTCGCCATTGAGAAGCCCAGAGTGACCGTTTCTAGCAGTGCCAGATCCATCTCCTCGGGCGCTACCAGTTCAATCTTGCGTTCACTGGCGTCCAGCTGAGCGCGATTTCGAATCTGTACGCCTTGCCCGTTAACGGAATAGACAAATCCATCACGCTGACGAAACTGTTGCTGCCGGCAACCAAGCCGAATCGCCTCCTCGACTGCCGTGGTAATTCTCGAACCCGCACGACCAACCCCAAAAGCCTCCATAAGGCGACGCGTGATGTCACTCTCGTGAACAGGCGACTCCACCTCGACCACCGTGCTGATCATTCGAATCAATCGCTCGGGCTTCTCCTGATGAAGCTGCACGCCAGGATCCATCACCGGGCTCAGCCGTGCCTGCATATAGGGTCGGCTCGAACTTGGTAGTTTTTCCTCGGCCGGTTGCCCGCGCACAATTTCATGCTTTTGCTCAGGCGCGGTCACGTCAGGCACCGCCATGTCTCGCTGCTCGGCAAGTTTCTGCCGTGCAGCCTCAATAGCCGCTACGGCACGGGTAATTTCCTGCTGCGGGTTTCGGAACCAGTCCGTGCTCCAGATTCGATGGAAATTCCAACCAAGCCCTTCAAGCACGCCCTGACGCAAACGGTCACGGTCACGGGCGGAGCGCGAGCTATGGTAAGCGGCACCATCGCACTCGATCGCCAGCACATAACGTCCCGGGTACTCTGGGTCTTTGACGGCGATATCGATGAAGTAACCCGCCGTACCCACCTGCGGCTCAATCACATAGTTGCGCTCACGCAGCGCTTCGATCACCTCAAGCTCAAAAGGCGAATCCGCCGCTTTCCCAGTCTCCTTTGCCACCTCTAACTCGCCGGTTTCGGCAAACTTGAGAAAATTACGCAGTGCCCTCAAGCCGTGGCTTGCATCAGCATCCAACTCAAGCTCATCGCCCCTGAAGTTACAGAACACTCGCATGGCCATTTTCGCGCGAGTGATCAGAACATTAAGCCGGCGATGCCCACCTTTGGAGTTCAACGGGCCAAAGTTCTTGGCGATACGGCCAGACTCATTCCGTCCGTAACCAACGCTGATAAAGATCACATCGCGCTCATCACCCTGGATGTTTTCTAGGTTTTTAGTGAAGAAGGGCTCGCTGCTTTCGCTTGTGAAGAACACCTCGGCCTCTGGCGTTGTCCTGCGCAGCAGCTCGACTTCGACTTGAATTAAATCCCGCTGCGCCACGCTGAATGCGGCAACCCCCAAAGACAGCTCAGGAGTACGGATGGCGTGCTCCATCACTGCGCGAGCGACTGCCTTGGCTTCGTCTTTGTTGGTCCGCGTACGGCCCCGATCGAAAAGCGCCGTCGGCAGATAGTCAAAGCTCACGCCCTTAGCATGTGGATGCTGACCCGCAGACGGGAACACCACCAACTTACTGTCGTAAAACTCGACGTTGGAAACGGCAATCAATGATTCATGCCGGCTGCGGTAGTGCCAGCGCAAGTAGCGCTCCTGACTACCCGCGGCCTTGAACATGGTCAGAATGCTTTCGATATCACCCGTGGCACTGTCTTCATCATCCATTTCAACTTCACGGCTGAAAAAGTCGGTCGGTGGCATCTGCCGAGTATCGCCGACCACTACGACCTGTTTGCCCCGCATGATCGCGCCAAACGCATCAACCGCCTTCACCTGCGAGGCTTCGTCGAACACCACCACATCGAACTCCAGCTTGCCCGGCGGCAGGAAGTTGGCAATCGACATCGGGCTCATCATAAACACCGGCTTGATCTGCTGAATCGCGCGACCAGCCTTATCGATCAACTGGCGAATCGGCATATGCCGCCGCTTCTTGTTCAGCTCACCACGCAAGATGGCCATCTCGCCCGGCTGATTGATATTCGGCATGCTTTCCCAAACCTGCTTAGCCAGGCTGGTTTGCGCATGGCGTAAAGAGGCGAGGTCAAGATTGCGGAAACGACTGATCTGATGCTCATGCTTGATTCGATCAAACTGCTGCAAAGCAGGCTTATCGGCATAGACCCGCTGCACCAGCCCTGAGTACCAGGAAAGATCGAGAATATCGGTCAATAGCGCCGGTTCATCGCTGACCGATGCAAGCTGCAGAAGCTCGTCGAGACGTTCAGCGCGCAGTTGCCCTGCAAGAACGTTCCAGCGGGACATTTGGTAAAGCGCCGTCAGGTTATCCAGCCACTGCGCTAACCGCGCCCCAAGGGCTTCGAGGCCCAGCGCCCGGATACTGTCTTGGTCTTTCTGCGACTGCATTCCGGTGACATCCAGCGAACTGCGTAGTGCCTGGTCCAAGCCGACCACATGCTTCTCGATGCCAGCGACAGCATCGCCTAGCCCACTGGCATCCGCATGGCCGGCCAGGAAGCTAATAATCCCCTGCGGGATTTCACCATTGCCTAAATCGTCATGCAGCTTGATAACCCAACTGCTCAACCGCTCGAGCACGGCCCAATCAGATTTTTGCCGCTGCCACTGGGCACCGAACAGAGCACTGCCCAAGGCTTCATGCTGATCGTAGATCTTCTTGCCCTGTTGGTAGGTCAATACCGAATCCACCAGCGCTAACAGCTCGGGGTTGGTTTTCGGTAGAGCCTCTCGAGCCAAGCCCTGCAGGCGTGTACGCGCTGCACGGAAACGCCCGGAGAACACCTTCCACCACTTATCGCCGTAAGCCAGTAAACACTGGCGAACCTCCAGCAGATCCTGCTCCCAAGCCGCATCGATCAGCACACTGTCATGCTGGTTACGACAGGCCGACATCTGCTCCCCGGCCTGTAGCAACTCACGAATGACATCGCGGCGCACTTGCCAGTCGCCGGTAGACAACTGCACCCCTTCCAGGCGCGGTGCCTCTGCAGCGCGGCGAGCCGCGCGGCAAATAACGTCTACATCTGCCAGAGTCGCTGGGTGGGTCAGCATTAATCGTTGAGAAAGAGCACTGGCCGCTGACTGCAAGGCGGCCAAATGGGCACTCGCCTGCTGCAACGCATCGGTAGCGCTATTTTGCTCGATAGGTGAAAAGTAGGTGCGCTGCGTACCCCAGAACACACTTTGGTCGGGGCGGCCCATCTCCTCGAGATGCAGCACCAGCTCCTTCACGAGCTCACGGCGCCTCAACTGCTCGGCATGGCTCCAGGTGGCCATGGGCGCAAAAGCTAAAACCGGCAAGCCAGGCTTGGTGCGCTTCAGCTTCAGGTAACTGCCCAGCACCTCGACAAAAACCAATCCACTGGCACCGGCCAGCGAACTGACTGCCTCGCAGTAAAGGTTCAAGCCATCTTGCAGCTCTTTCAAGCTGGCCAGGTCTTCCACGCCTACCTTGGTCAGTGGCCGGCCCTGATCAAGCGTACGTGCCAGCTCTTTAAGCACCGACTGTTTGGTCGACTTGTGGCTGTGCAACTCAAACACCGCGTCGCCCAGGTGGCACTCATCCAGGCGTCGCTTAACCACCTCAAGGGCGGCCATTTTTTCGGCGACAAACAGCACGGTCTTCTTCTGGCCAATCAACTCCGCGATCACGTTGGTGATGGTCTGGGATTTACCCGTACCCGGCGGCCCCTGGATCACCAGATTCGAGCCGGCACGTATTTCCAGAATCGCTTCGGTTTGACTGCTGTCGGCATCCTTAACAAAGCGCACATCGCCGGGATTGATCACCGAGTCGATGTTGACCTCTTCTGGATAAGCACTGCGCTGGTCGCCAAAACCGCCACCCAGCAAACGCTTCATCACCCCATGCTCGCCAGGCTGCTTTTCTTCTGGCCAGCTCTTCGGGTCGAGGTCCTTGAACATCAAGAATTTGCCAAACGAGAAGAACCCCAGGGCCATCTCATTGGGCACGATCTTCCAGCGCTTTTGCTTGCTGATCACATCACCGACATCGGCAAAGAACGCACTCAGGGCTTCGCCTTCGGTAGCCTCCGCCACCGCAGTCAAGCTGCAAGCCGACATATCCAGGCCAAAATCAGTTTTGAGTTTGGCCACCAGCGACAGGTTTTCCACCAGGTCATCGCCTGAATACTTCAGTGCGAAACCGTCCTTAGCCCCGCTGCGCTCCAGGCTAACCGGCAGCAGCAACAAGGGGGCTTTGCGCAGCATGTCCGAGCTGTCGGCTTCGTACCAATGCAAAAAACCCAGGGCCAGAAACAGGGTATTAACGCCCTGCTCCTCGATAAAACCCTTGGCCTCGGTATGTACTTTCAACAGTTGCAGAAATAGCCGCTCGTCATCCAACGCAGTCTGTAGCCGAGTGTCGAGGTGGCGGCGTGCTTTACCGGTAGCAGTATCCGCATCGTCATCGGCGGCGGCATTAGACCAATCCAGGCTGTCCAGCTCGTGCAGCAGCTGTTCATCGCTCGCCGACTCGTCATCCGCAAACGCATCCGGATTGACCGACCTGGCCATTTCCGCCAGTTTTTTCCGGGCCATTGGCGCGAAGGTCATCGCCTTTTCCTGGCGATAGAGAATATTGAAAACTTCCTCCGACAGCTCATCCACCACTACCAGGGTTTTGGCTGTCTTGCGGAAGTTGAGCATGTTGTTGCGAAGCCCGATATCCAGCAGCTCTTTGCGGCTGCTTTGCAGCTTCTGGCTGATCCCTGCGCTCATAGGTCTCTCTTCATAGTTGGCAAAACGTCAGACGCCCTTAACTTGCCTGACGCAAGGTATCTTTGCTCAGAGGCAATCCCAAGAGCTCCACGCCATAGAGGCGTTCTTCATCCAAATCAAAAGGCAACACCCACAGCCGTAATTGATCGCTGAACTGGAACAGTGGTAAAGCCTGTTTGAACTTCGCCCTACGTGGGTAGATCAGCACCATCTCACCCTTCCCGCCCAGATACTTCTGACCGTATGCAAACAACTGGTAGAAATCGCTCTGACTGAGGCCGTATTTGCTCTGGCGGTCCAGCTCATCCAAACGCTTCCACTTGGTATCCAATACAAACGATGCATCGCCCTGCCGCACCAGGAAGTCAGGCTCCAGCTGGAAAATTGGCTTGTTCATATGCTGGCAGAGAGGCTGACTTCTTGCAGGTGCTGCAAGTGTGGCACTCGCTTGCAGATTGCGGCGCAACCAATCCCCGACATAGCGTTCGAACAGCTTTTCCATGGGGAACAGCAGACTCATGCCCTGCCACTCACCCGTCACGGCAATCGGCATTTGTTGATTCAGGATTAGCTCACACCACGGTTTGATCGCTTGGTAGTGGGCCATGAGCCGATCACGGCTCCAGGCTCGAAGGTCTGCTTGCACCTGTCGGCTAGCGGGTATCTCGGCCAGAATGGAGCGCAACTCGTTAGCCAATCGCCAGTTCGCGGCATCCTGAGTGGCGTTAGCCACCTGCTCCAACGCCAACTTAAGCAAGCGGTTCTCGGCCCGGTCAGGCAGAAACACATCATGGCGAATCTGGAAGTGATGCTGCCGCCCAGGCGGCTGGCGCATCTGTGCCACGACATTGAGCTGGCCGCGCAGGAAGCGCTGCTCTTCCTCGATGCGTTGATAGTCAAAGCGAATACCGCGCTTGACCAGGTGATCCAGCTCATTGAGGAACTGCGCCATGACCCACTCGGTGAGAGGTGCATCGAACAACTCCAAGCCTGTTACTGAAACCTGCCGGGGCTTGAGCGACAGAGCTGCCTGGATAAGCTTGCGCAGCAATGCCCGGCTCTGTTTGACGCAATCGCCTTGCTCAAAATGCTTGGGCAAAATTTCCAGGCGCGTACCGCAGGGCGTTTCCAGCACGCCGACATAGCTGTCCCATTTCAGCGAGCGCCGCCCTTCCACCTGCAACAAGGTCGCGCCGCCTCGATAGAAGCTGGCGCTCAGCTCACACAGCCAATCGAAGGCGCTTACGGAAATCTGCGCACAGTCTAGATTGCCGGGCGCGACGACAGCCGTCGTCAGCCTGGCGTATTCACGAACTGTGACAAGCACGCTCAAGCGCCCAGTTCCTCAAGCGCCTCTGCTGGCGCCTCGGCTTCAGCCTCAGCGTTCACCGCGATCACACCCGCATACGCGGAGATCCGCTTAAACGCCGAATCCTTGATTCGCCAAACAGCACCTTGTGCCGGCACGCTGATGCTACCGAACAGCAAGCTGAGCTCTTGCTTGTCCTGCTCGACAAAGCGATTGGCAGCAAGCTTGCGATGGTCATTGAGCACCCATTGAATGCGCTGCCAATCCTCGAAGAAGTACTCCTGCAACAGCGGCAAAATCTGATTGCGGAAGATCGACTCTAGGCGCTCCAGGCTCGGCTCAGCGTTAAGCGGCATAAAGTAGGCATGCCCCAGGCAATGGTCGCGATCCAGCAGCACTTCGATGCGCTGGTTCATCACCCGCAACAGTTGACCAATGTTCAGCCCCTGCACCTGCACGTCATCCAGCAGCTCAGGCCGTGGTGGCATCTCGTGGAATACAAAACGCCGGCGCAAGGCAATGTCCAAACCCGCCAGCGACCGGTCTGCGGTGTTCATGGTACCAATCAAATAGATATTGTCCGGTACGCTGAAGCGCTGCTTGGAGTACGGCAGCACCACAGACAGCGCCTCTTTGGCCCCAGCTCGCTTGGACGGCTCAATCAGGGTGATCAGCTCGCCGAGGATGCGCGAAACATTGCCGCGGTTGATCTCGTCGATGATGAGGACATAAGGCTGATTTGCAGCTTCCTCTGGCTGAACGAACTCACCAGCCAAGGCGATACCTTCGCGAAGCAATACGCTTTGCAGTGCCGGCCAACTGATGCGCCAAAGCTCATACATCGTTTTCAGCGTAAGCTTGACGCCCTGATTCAGGCCGGTGATATCGAAATTCAGCCCAGTAGCCAACCAATGCACCGGTAGACGATGAACGTAGTCCTTTCGCACTCCCACTGGCACCGTCGGACTGTATTCGTACTCACCTGTTACAACACCAACAGCACTGATCTCACGGGTTGTGGACAGACATACCACTACATCGCCTGGCTCAACATTCAAACCGAAATTAGCCAGAGAACTTTGATCATTGGTACCGAGCTTGAGAGATGGGTCCGAGAGGTTTGCCTTACGGATATCACCTACGCCAGACCAGCCGATGCGGGCCTCCCCGTGCTCGAAACAGTACTTGCGCGTCAGGCCAGTGCTGCTGGCCTCCTCAATCGATATCTTCCAGATCTTTGCGTCGTCGCGCACGCCGACTCGCTGCTCGAAAGCACGATTACGCACAGCCTCCCTGCACAAGCGCAGGAAAACGCCCGCCTCAACCCGATACTGAACACCTGACGAAGCACCTTCTGCATCCGCAGGAGCGGGCTCTGCTCGAAGACCTTCGACAAAGTCCTCGTAACTGAAGCTCTGGTGGAAGGTGACAAATCGTACACGCCCCTCGCGCGTCAGCTCATCGAAGCGCACCTTGCGCTCGGCACGCTCGCCCAGCAATGCCTCTGGATCAAGAATCTCCAGCGCCGCCTCGATAGTGGCGTAGGTCTTGCCCGTTCCGGGCGGCCCGAAAAGAATCTGGTTCAGCGGAATGTTCTTGTCGGCCATCAGGGCATCTCCCTCTGACATCTCGTCCGGCTCTTCGCCTTTCACACCCTGCAGCGCCTCCAGCAATTGCCACATGGCAATGTTGTTTGGCAGCACGGCATCTGTATCCAGCCCGGCCTGGCTCATGCAAGCCATGATCTGCTCGTTCAACCCACACCAACTCTGCCGATCACTGGGCACTTGCAGCTGAAACTGCTCCCGCAAGCCCTGCAAGAGTCGTTGACAATCATCGGGTTTGAGCACGGAGGTGAACCGCTCAGGCGCAAATGCGGCAAACACGCGATTGACCATCGCCGGCCGGTTGGCGCTGAACTGCTCGTTCTCGACCGCCAGATGCCAATCCCGCATGACCTGCGCATGCGTCTGCTCCGTAGGCGCGGCCATGATGCTTTGTGTGATTTCCATGACTGCGGCCTGTTGCGCAATCAGCTCTTTGCGCGAAAAGACCCCCTGCCGCAAGCTCGACACCCCGTTGTCACGGTCCAGCCACAAGCGCTCTAGCGCCGGCAGATCCAGTGGGGCCTGGCCGCCGCGCAAGGCACTGGCCAGATCGACAAGCTCTTGATAACGCTTCAGCCAGCCGGGGTGCGACTCCTTACGATCCACCGAGCTCCAAGCCACGTACTGCTTCAGGCTGTGCTGCCCCTCTCCCGTCTGCCAGAGCAACTCCAAACGAGCGGCGGTGGCAGGAGGGATTTCAATACCGGAACTCTGCGGATTCCAGCGCTGCCTGGGCAAGGCCTTATTGAGCAGCAGCATCGGCAGCAGCCCGCGTGCACAGTCGGGCCGATGCTCATCAATGCGAAAACGTATGTAGTTGCGCGTTTGGTTCGTATCTTTCCAGTCGGGTGCATCATGCGCCCCTTGGGTCACCACCCCTCGCGCAACGATGCCACGAGGATCCTGGCCCAGCCGCGCCAGATAGACCACATCGCCCGGCTGCGGCTGCTTGGAATGGCAGCTCCAGTCCACCTCCTCACCTAGCGCCACCCCGGCGTCCCCACCGAGGTTGACATGCTCAGGGTTCCAGGTGAGCAAATAGCTCGGTTCACCCGGCTGTGCATCCTGCTCGGACTCGGGCTTGGCCGGCCGGAACCCAAGCTCATCGCTGTACAGCCCGCGCATGAATCCATAAGGGCTTAGACCGGGGACGGACTCGCTAGCCAGCAGATAGTACTCGCGCAACTTGAGCATGCGCGCCACCGGATGATTGGCGGGAGGGATGAGCTCTTCGGGGCAACCCAGCACCTGCAGGTAGTGCCCCAGATGATCGCTGGAGGAAATCGGCAGTGTGTGCGCTGGGTGATAGCAGGCCAACAGACGCAGCTTGCGACCCGGTGCAACCGTGACACGCGGCTCCACCCCGGTGCGGCGGTAGATATCCTTGTCGTCATCCACCCACAGCATATCGGCAGGGTCTGCAGCCGCAATGGTGCTTTGGATCTTCAGGGTGTAGCGCAGTGCCTCCTCATCGCTGAGGTCAGCCAACCGGCGGTTCTTGTACAGGCTGCCATCGGCCTGAAAATACAGGATGTGCCCCTTCGCGGTTCCCGGCATATAGCGACCTAGCACCGGCACCAAGCCACGCTCGATCCACCAGCAGAACGACGCGCCTTCACCCTTGCCGACGCAGTATTCGTCCAGTGTCAGTTGGTTCAGCCGCTCAAGCGGATAGGCCGCGAGAAAGTCGTGGTATTCCTGCGTGTCTTGAGTGCGCTGGTGTGCGGCTGCACCCTGCTCCTGCAGATGGCTGATCAGCCGGGCGAAGTTGCCATTGGTACTGAGGGTCATACCGCCTCCTCTAGCAATACCTCAGTTTCCGGCAGGCGTAGTTGGCCGGAGATCAGGCGGGGCAAGAGGGTGTCGCGGAGCTGAGTGAGGGTTTGGGCTTGCTGCCGATTCGACTTAACACGTGCCCATACGGAGCCACCAAACTGTTCGTAAATTTCAACAAGCTCACGAGGAGGAACCGCAACCTTGTACTGACCCAGCTCACCTTTAGAAAAACCAGACTGAACAGCCTTTGAGCTAACCCCCTGCAAATAACCATAGAAAGAGGGATCGCTAACTAGTTGAAACGCAAACTCTCTACCAACCTTGATGGGGCATAACTTCATCAAAGCCACATTGTAAGACCCGCTTAACCCTCGACATACTCGCCCGAGTGAGTCCTTGGCCTTATCACCACTAGCAGAACCATAGCGTCCAATAAGAACATCGTCTTCCGTTACTTTTTTTAGCTTTTGAGTATCAGGGATGTAGGTTTTATGAGCATCAGTGGAAAAGTCTCGTATTTGCAAAAGACGCACATACCCATCGCGTGGCTCATCAACAAACGTTGAGGCTGGGGGCTGCGCACCACCTTGAAGATCACAAACATCAAGGAATGGCATTACTTTCCAGCCCTTCGGCACCAAGCCCAGTTCGGACTCTTCAAAGCTATCGGGGAACAGGGCTGCGGTGGCGGGGGCCAGGGCCGCTTTCGGCATCTTGCGTTCAGCTGCACTCGTACTTCCCTGCATAGCGCCTTCCGGTTGGCGGCCTTCGGCCTTGGCGCGCACGGGGTCGAAATCAACGAACCAGGATTTGAACAGCGCCTGGGCGATGGCTTCCAGGGTGGCGTTGGTTTCGCGTAACAGGGTGATACGGTTGGTGAATAGATCGAGCGTATCAGCTATAGCCCTTTGCTCGCGCAGGGAGGGTAGAAGCACCTTGTGCTTACGCAACTGCCCTAGATTGAATCCAGGCACTGAACTACCAATTCCATTGTCAATAATCTCTGCTTGCTTTTCAGGTCCTGAAAAAACGTAGTAGATGAAGCGTGGATCTACGTATTGCTCATCCACAGTAAGCTTCATTTGTTTATTGGAGATGATGTAGCTCTCATAGGCTGCATCTCTGTCAATCAAACCTACCTGATTGATCGTGCCCCAACAGGTAAAAACAAGGTCCCCTTTTCCAACCAAGCAACGGTCAAACTCACGTGCCTTTTCATCCGAAACGAATACCAAGCCCGAATCATCCAACTTGGTCTGAATGTCTGGGCTCAAATTGGAGCCCCGAATTACCGGGACACCTTCTTTTTGAAAGTATTTAGCACTGATACTTGAGCCGAAGGGGCCTGTGGCCATAGCGCTAGGTCGCTTTGCAGCAATATCTTCAATGCGCGCAATTTGCCACTCAGCACTCATACCCCAGCCCTCCCAGCTTCTGCCGGATCAACTGATCGAGTTCCGCGCCCTTGGTCATTTGTTCGCCGAGCTGGGCGGTGAGTTTCTGCATCTTGTCGGCAAAGGCTTCGTCGTCGTCTTCCACCGCTTCGGCACCGACATAGCGCCCCGGGGTCAGCACATGGCCGTGCTCGGCGATTTCGCTAAGTTTGACGCTGCGGCAGAAGCCGGCAATATCCTGGTACTCGGCAATCTCACCGCCCACATCCAATGGCTCACCGCGCCAGTTGGCGACGGTCTGGGCGATACGCTCGATATCAGCATCAGTCAGTTCGATCTGTACGCGGCTGACGTTGCTGCCGAGCTTGCGCGCATCGATAAACAGCACTTCGCCTTTGCGCGAGCGCCCCTCACCCCCGGCACCTCTCCCAGAGGTAGAGGGGAGCGATTTGTCTTTGCTGAGGAACCACAGGCAGGCGGGAATCTGGGTGTTAAAGAACAGTTGGCCGGGCAGCGCCACCATCACTTCCACCACATCGGCCTCGACCATGGCGCGACGGATATCGCCTTCGCTGTTCTGGCTGGAGCTCATGGAACCGTTGGCCAGCACGATGCCGGCACGGCCGTTGGGCTTGAGGTGGTAGAGCATGTGTTGCAACCATGCGTAATTGGCATTGCCCTGCGGCGGATTGCCGTAGACCCAGCGCGGGTCGCCTTCCAGGCTGCCGTGCCACCAGTCGCTGATATTGAACGGCGGATTGGCCAACACGAAGTCGGCGCGCAGATCGCTGTGCTGGTTGCGGATAAAGCTGTCGGCCGGCTCTTTGCCCAGGTTGAAGTCGATACCGCGAATCGCCAGGTTCATCGCCGCCAGGCGCCAGGTGGTGGGGTTGGACTCCTGACCGTAGATGCTCACATCGCCGAGCTTGCCGCCGTGGGCTTCGATGAACTTCTCGGACTGCACGAACATACCGCCCGAGCCGCAGCAGGGGTCATAGACCTTGCCGTGGTGCGGGTTGAGCACCGCCACCAGGGTTTTGACGATACTGGCCGGCGTGTAGAACTGCCCGCCCTTCTTGCCTTCGGCGCTGGCGAACTGACCGAGGAAGTATTCGTAGACCTGGCCGAGCAGGTCGCGGGCCTTGTTGGCGTCCGCGCCGAAACCGATGGTGGAAATCAGATCCACCAGCTCGCCGAGCTTGCCGTCGGGCAATTGGGCGCGGGCGTAGCGTTTGTCGAGGATGTTCTTCAGCCGCGGGTTTTCCGCTTCGATGGCGCTCAGGGCGTCGTCGATGCGTTTGCCGATATCCACCTGTTTGGCGGCGGCGCGCAAGGATTCCCAACGGGCCACGGCCGGCACCCAGAACACGTTGACCTCTTTGTAGTAGTCGCGGTCTTCCAGCTCGGCATTGATCAGCTCTGGGTCATTGCTGCCCAGGTAGTAGTCGTCGTGCTCGTCGCGGAGCTTGCGTTCCAGCTCGGTACGCCGGCCGGCGAAGCTGTCGGAGATGTACTTGAGGAAGATCAGCCCGAGCACGATGTGCTTGTACTCGGCGGCGTCCATGTTAGCGCGCATTTTATCGGCGGTGGCCCAGAGGGTTTTCTCCAGGTCTTGCAGGGTGCTGCTGGCCTGTTGCTTGGCCGGGCTGCGCACGACGGCCACGGCCTCGGCCAGGTAAGTGCCGGAAGCTTCGGCCACACTGGCCGGCTCAAAGCGCTCGCGGGCTTTGTTCAGGGTCTGCTGCGCCAGGCTCAGGCTGACGCCCTCCTCGGCCTGGATGCGTTTGACCGCACCGCCGCGCCCGCGGCCCTTGGCGAGCTCGCCGGCGTCGATCAGCGCGTCACGCGCCGTCCAGAACTGATCCTCGCTCAACTGCGGAAACTGGCCGCGCAAGCGCTCCAGCAACGACTGATTGCCGATACTGCCGGCAGCAGGTACGGCCGCGAGCAGGGCCTGAGATAACAGGGCCGGATCACTCATGCATAACTCCTCATGCGGCCCACATACGGCAGGCACGCAGATACTCAAACGAAGATGGCGACATTGGCTTGCTGGAAACCGAGGGAAGCATTGCGACGGGCGCTTACCAAGCGGTAAGTACAGGCGCAGAGCCGTCCCTGGAATACCGCGGCCTGCAGTGCTGTGATGCTCGTCACCTTATCCACTGGCCGGGCATGGGTAAAGCAATGCCGATGTATTTTGCCGTTCGGGTCAGTTAACCGGCACGCACTCGTCTGACATTGGCGTTTTGGCTACATCGCCACGCCCTCTGCAGGCCAGGCTGATACGCATGCCCTGCTGAAGACCGGCGGCGTAGTTGCGATGAGCACTGTCTAGCTCGAACTGCGGCTCCATGAACTGATTGACCCCGCCGCGTAGCGTGACATAGGGATTGCCGAACAGACTGGTATTGATCGAGGCCACCACGCCGCTGACCTTGAAGCGCTGGCCCTTGTAGCGTTGATCGGCAGCAACGCTGTTGCGCTCGTAGTCAGCCGCTATTTGCTGGGCACTGTACTCAGGCAGTGGCTGCGCCTGTTGAACAACCTGTGTCGGTTGATTCGGCGCTGCGGTGGATGGCGCCAGGTCTTTGCCTTGTTGCCCAAGAACAGCGACGAGGGTAAAGAGCAGCCAGGCAACACCAATGAAGCGACTGTGTGTGCTGTGCCCCTGCCTCAACAGCAACCAGGCAAATATCATCGGCAGCAGAAAGATGCCCAGTCCCAGCCAGAAACCTACCGAACGCTGCGCAACTGCAAGGTCAGCGTAAGCCAACTGCGGGCTTACCGGGCTTGGCGCGACGGGCGCCCCACAGTGCGGACAAGCCGCGGCCTGATCACTCGCCATACGCCCGCATTCGCCACAATCGATCAATGCCATGTTGCTACTCCTTGAGCTGAATTGCGCACCCGACCGGGATCAATCCGGCTTGTTTGCGGAATTCAAGATATGTAGCATCGCTAGACATATCTAGAGTGTTTACCTGAACAGGTAAAGTTTTCAAGCAGATGGAGGGGCAATGAAACGCGCACAATCGATCGAATCTGTCCGCTGGGATCTGGCTCTGCGCTACCGCCTGATAGAGACGGTAGCCTGGTGGGAAGGACGGCTGACCACCGGCCACCTGATGCAGAGTTTCGGCATTAGCCGGCAGCAGGCATCCAAGGACATCAACACCTACATCAATCAACATGCGCCTGAAAACCTGGTGTACGACAAGCGAATCAAGGGCTACGTCCCCAACGCGCAGTTCGCCCCGCTGTTCATCGATGACAGCGCCAGCGCCTATCTGCACCTGCTGAACCAGAACCATGAACGCGCGCACTATATTGAGGGGCTGGCCCTGGCTTACGCACACACTGAGGTGTTGCAGGTGCCGGATCGTTCAATACGTCCCGAAGTCCTCAGGCCACTGCTGAAAGCCTGCCGTGAAGGCCTGCGTCTGGAATGTGACTATGTGTCCTTCAGCACGCCGAACGGCGAGACGCGCCTGATCGCACCGCACACGCTGGTCTACACCGGCATGCGCTGGCACGTGCGCGCCTACTGTGAGCGCAATCGCGAGTATCGGGACTTCGTGCTGAGCCGCTTCCGAGGGACTCCGGATTTGATGGCAGACGACTCCGAGCACGGCCGCGACGGCGATGATGGCTGGAATACCGCCGTACAGGTGATCATCGAAGCCGACTCGCGCCTCAAGCCGGAACAACAGGCCATCATCGAGAGCGACTACGGCATGCTGGATGGCCAACTGGTGATCGACACCCACGGCGCCCTGGTGCAGTACGTGCTGCAGCGCTACCAGATCGATCCCAACAAGGTTCACGCGAAAGCCACCGCGCAACAGATCGTGGTGTCGAACCTGGATGACCTAAAGCAATGGCTCTATCAGTAAGGAACAATGATGGCGACTAACCCGGTGCTCATCACCCTGCACATCCAACTGGAACCCCTACAGCTGGATCCGCCGATCTGGCGGCGCATCCGCGTCAGTGGCGACTGCACGTTGCGCAAGCTGCACCACTTCATCCAGGCGGCCATGGGCTGGAGCAGCTGCCATCTGCATGAATTCAGCCTGGGCGAGCAGCGTTTTATGCCGCCCGACCTCGACTTTCCTGAACCTGGCGTACTGGATGATCGCAAGCACAAGCTGCGGCGCCTGCTCAAACAGGCTGACCGACTGCGTTACCTATACGACTTCGGCGATCGCTGGCAGCACGTGATCGCCGTGGAAGCAGTCGAGCCGGCGGAAGTCGAGGGCACCTGGTGCGAGGTACTAGCCGGCGCCCGCGCCTGCCCGCCCGAGGATATCGGCGGCGTGCCTGGCTATCAGGGCTTTCTCGAATCAATCAGCCAGCGCCCTCTCGACGAGGATGGACGGGCCGCACTGGAATGGGTGGGCGGTAGCTTCGATGCCGAGCTGTTCGACCACCGCGCGGCGAACGCGTCGGTGCAGCGCATCTGCAATAACCTGTGGGGGTGAGCCTTATTGCTCACCCCCATAAGCCAAACGAGCCAGCCCGGCAAACACGGGTAACAGGGCTAGGAAAACGACTACGTCAGTCAGCGAACTCATCATCAGCATGGCAAACCTCATCGCGCAGTTGAAGGTGGTGATTCACACTAAGTTAATCGGCCACGGTTCGGCGATCTGTAAGCTTTTCGTGCGTAAGGTTTTGGTACAGCACTTTGCTGGCCGGGCGAATACTAATTTTGTGTCCCATATAGCACTTTCCGGGATTGACAATAAAAAAATACTTTGCTTGCTATAAAACACCCCGTCGCCTACGTTGAAGCCGTACGCAAAGGCAAACCCGTCGAAAGGTGGGGACGCAAAGTCACCGGTCTAACGGGTGTAAAACCCCATGACAGCGGGACCGCCGGCATTTCATGTGGTTTCCCGGGTACGGGTTCTCCGTACTCAACTCACATCGTTGTGTTATCGGATCCTCCCTGATCGGTATCAGCTCAAGTGATTGTCAACGGCGAGCACGCCTGCGACAGGGCTTACAGGGGATATTCAACATGAACGCAGTTATTTTTTCCCGCAATAACTTTCGCCGTGCCGCGCTGGCTTCGGTCGTCGCCCTTGGCGCTTTCGGGGCATCCAACGGCTTTGCCGCTGCATCGTCAACCACGGCGACCGCCACCGTAATCACCCCGATTGGGATCACAACGCCGGTGGAGCTGGTCTTCGGCAGCTTCGCCCCCGGCGCTGGCGGCACTGTCACCGTTTCCACCAGCAGTGCCCGGACGGCATCCGGCACTATCCTGTCGACCGCCGGTGCCACCCCAAGCGCGGCCAGATTCGACGTTACCGGCGAGGGTACCTCGACCTACAGCATCGCATGGTCCGGTGTTACCCAGCTGACCAACACGACCGGAGTGGGTGCGGAGACCATGGCGTTAACCAGAATAAGTGAGCTTACCGCCGCCGGTGCAATCAGTGGCGAAGTGACAAGTGGCACGCTGACCGCAGGCGCGCAATCCATATACCTGGGTGGTGTGCTGACGGTGGACGCGGCTCAGGTTGTAGGAGTCTATGAAGGCATAGTGACGGCAACGGTCGAATACAACTAACCATCCGCTGGCCTATAGAGCCGGGCCCTGGTCCGGCAACCCCTTTTCCGCGTAGCGCCACTGGCAGTACCGGCGCTAGCGACATCGCCTCCGCACCGATGCCATAACCAGGAGCGCCGCGATGAAGCCGTATTTGCCGAAACTCCTGGCCGGCGCTGCCCTCGCCGCCCTGGCGGCGCCCGCCAGCTGGGCGCTGGAGATGGCGATCCAGAACAACCAGGAATTGTCGTTCGGCAGCTTCGTGGCCGGCACTGGCGGTTCCGTCACGGTCGGCACCAGCGGCGCGCGCAGCGCCAGTGGCAGTGTGCTGCTGATACCTTCAAGCGCCGGCGCAGCCGCACAGTTCACGGTTAGCGGCGATGCCAATGCGACCTATACGATTCAACTGCCGGGTAACGACTTCGTGAAGCTGTCGGGTCCGGGCGGCGATATGCTCATCAATGACTTTGTCAGCTCTCCTTCCGGGGCCGCCGGGCAACTGAGTGCGGGCGGCTCCCAGAGCCTGTCGGTCGGTGGGACACTGAATGTCGCCAGTGGCCAGTCTCCCGGGGAATACTCTGGTAGCTTCAACGTGACCGTTGACTACAACTGAGCAATCGCGAGCAGCACGCCGGCGTCACCAACAGCGCGCCCAGTCCCGTCCAGTACGCCGAACAAAGCCATAAAAGGATTTAGCCATGCCCCCTGAAACCTCGCCGCGAAACACCAGAGCGGAGAACCTTCTCCACCGTCTCACCCTGAGCGCCCTGCTGTTTTTGCTGCCCGCAAGCCATGCAGGGGCCGAACTGATGCTGTACCCGACCCGCATTGTCTTTGCCGGCAACCAGCGCGCGGCCCAGCTTGAACTGATCAACAATGGCAGCGAGCGAGCGACTTATCGCATTTCCCTGGTGAACCGGCGCATGAGCGAAACGGGCGCCTTCAGCGAGATCGATACGCCGTTGCCCGGCGAACAATTCGCCGACGACCTGCTGCGCTACTCGCCGCGCCAGGTCACGCTTGAGCCAGGGACCGGGCAAGCGGTGCGGATCATGGTACGCAAGCCTGCCAACCTGGCGACCGGCGAGTACCGTTCGCACCTGCTGTTCGCGCAACAACCCGAAGCCCGCGGCAGCACCAGCATCGAAGACCGCGATCCCGCCGCCAAGAATGAGATCGGCATCAAGCTGACCACCCTGGTCGGCATCTCTATCCCGGTGATCGTGCGTCATGGCAACACCGACGCCAGCGTGTCGCTGACCCATCTCGACCTTCAGCAACCATCTGGCAAAGCGCCGACTCTGGCGCTGCAGATGGAGCGCAGCGGCAGCCAGTCCGTTTACGGCGACCTGACCGTCAGCTTGATCCCAGCACGCGGTGCCGAGCAGGTCATCGCGCGGGCCAATGGCGTTGCGGTCTATAGCCCAAACCTCATGCGGCGAGCGAGCATTGCGCTGCAACGGCCGAATGACCAGCGCTTAACCGACGGCGCGTTGCGGGTCAGCTACCGGGAACAGGCGGAGGACGGTGGCGCACTGCTGGCCGAGGCGGTTCTCCAGCTTCCCTGACGCGTGCCGTCCGACGTGACGTCGGCAGCAGCCGGCCACTGGACGCGCCGGCTGGTCGCGCTGTTGCTGATCCTCGCTGGCCTCGTCCTTAGCGGGGCTTTGCTGGCCCAGGAGCATGACCCGGAGGCGACTTTCCTGCTGCTCGAGGTGCGCCTGGATCAGTCGATACTGTCCAGCGCCATCCCCGCCTATGATGTCGGCGAGCATACCCTGCTGCCTTTGGGTGAGCTGGTCAGGCTGCTGACCATTGCGATCCAGACCCAGCCCGCAAAAGGCACCGCCAGCGGCTTTATCCTCAACGAAGACCGCGCGTTCAGCCTGAACCTGGGCGAAGCCAGGGTTACCCGGGCCGGGATCGGCGAGACGTTCGATCCGGCGCTGGTGCGGGTCGAGCCGGATGATTTGTATGTGGCCGAATCCCTGCTCGAGCGCTGGCTACCGCTTGAGCTCGAGATCGACCATTCCAGCCTCTCCCTGCGCGTTCAAGCTCTCGAACCCCTGCCCTTGCAGTCCCGCCTCAAGCGCGAACACCTCGGCGAGCAGGTGGGCATGGGCAGTGGTTATCAGGATCCCGGCTATCCGCATCATGAGCAGCCTTACCGGCTGCTGGGCATGCCTTTTGTGGATCAGACCTTCGCCACCGAACTGCGCAAGAACGATGCAAGCACCCAGACCGACGCGCGCTACACGGCCTTTCTCACCGGCGACCTGCTGGGCATGGAGTCATCGTTGTATTTCTCCAGCAGCAAACAGGAGCCGAGCCCCGATGTGCGGGCCACGTTCGGCCGCCACGACCCCGCCGGCAACCTGCTGGGCCCACTGCATGCCCGCTCTTTCAGTTTCGGTAGTCTCTCGACGCCGAGTGTAGAAAATATCAGCCGAGGTAGCAGTGGCGAGGGCGTGAGCCTGAGCAATCGTCCGCTGACACGGCCAACCAGCTTTGACCGTCAAACCTTTGAAGGGGATCTACCGCCGGGCTGGGACGTGGAGCTTTATTACAACGATGCCCTGATTGAGTTCCAGCGGGCCGACGCCGAGGGTCGTTATCGATTCGAAGACCAGCCGCTGAGTTATGGCCGCAATGACTTCCGCCTGGTCTTCAACGGTCCGCTGGGCCAGACCCGGGTGGAACAGCAGAGTTTCTCCCTGGATCAATCCATGGTTAAGCCCGGCGAGTTCCAGTACAGCCTTACCGAGCACCGCGATGACGACGGGCAAGCGCGCTCTATTAGCCAGTTCGACCTGGGCCTCACGCGTTCGTTGTCCGCATCGGCCGGATTCATCCGCGCACCGGCCGGTAGCGTGGACGAACAGTACTCGACCTTTGGGCTACGCACATTCTGGCAGGCCATGAGTATCAGCGGTGACTTTGTCCAGGCGCAGGACGGCGGCTCGCTGGCCGAGCTCGGCTTACAGACCCGCATCCGCGGCGTGGCGGTGGATGCCAGCCGCACACAGCTGAACGATTTCAACAGCGAGGTGTTTCTCGACTATAGCGACCCCATTCGCACCCGCGACGAACTCCGGCTCAGCAGTTCCGTGCCGCTAGGGTCGCGCTCGCGCCTGCCGGTGGCCCTGACGGCAACGCGGGACGAACGGGAGTCCGGCATGACCGATACCGATGTCAGCGCCCGTATTTCCGCCTACATCTACCACACGGCGCTCACCAACACCCTGAGCTGGCGCGCCTCCGGCGACGTCGAGCAGGCCTTGGGCAGCCTGCAGATCAGCCGCCGTGTGCGCGATATGGGTTTACGCGGCCAGGTCGATTACACCCTGGGTTCCGGCGGGGATATCTCGACGCTGGCACTCTCCGCCGATAAATACCTGGCAGACGGCTACCGCCTGACCCTGGGCGTGGCGCACGCCTTCGAGTCACCGCAAACGCAGTACAGCGCTGGCTTTACCAAAAGCCTGGGCCGCTACGGGCTGGGCGTCAATGCCAGCTATCTGGACACCGGCGAGATCGTCGTCGGCGCTCAATTCTTTATCGCCATGGGCCGGGATCCGCGCCGCTCCGACTGGCTGTTCGACGCCCGGCCCATGGCCAACAGCGGCGCGGCGTCGGTACGCATGTTCCTCGATGACAACAACAACGGCGTGATGGACCCGGGCGAAGAGCCGCTGCCGGGGGCAGGCTTCACGGTCAACGGCGGCAGGCATCAGGCCCGCACGGATGCAGCCGGCATTGCCCACATCGATCACTTGCCGGTCAGGCAATATGTCGACATCGGGGTAGACACCGCGACGCTGATCGACCCGCAATGGGCGCCGGAGATCGGCGGTATGCGCCTGCTGCCACGCCCGGGTGGCGTGGCCCGCCTGGAGTTTCCGGTGCGCATGACCACGGAGATCGACGGCACGGTTTACCTTCTGGAGAGCGGTGTCGAGCGCGGTATCGGCGACCTGAAGCTGGAACTGCTGAACGACCAGCAGGAGACAGTGGCCGAGGCAACCAGCAGCTGGGACGGCTTCTATATCGTCACCGGGGTGGTCGCAGGGGATTACCGGTTGAGAATCTCCCCCCAACAACTGCAGCGTCTGGGCCTGACGGACACGACGGGCAGCCGCCAACTGAGCGTGTCGGGCGACGGCGCCTTTATCAGCGGTATGGATCTGATAATTCAGCCTCTGTCAGAGTCGCAGCCGATCCGGCCCGCACCGCGAAATCCCCAGGGTGCGGCACAACCCAGGGGTCAAGCGCGGCTGCACAGCGAATCCTGGGTGCAGGGGCAACCCGCTACGAATTTCACTATCCAGCTGATGGCGGCAAGCTCAGAAGCAGCGGTACAAGACTACATCGAGCGCCATGACCTGACGGATACAGCGGCTTACTTTCGCAGCCAGCACCGCGGCTCGCCCTGGTACTCGGTCGTCTATGGCAGCTTTACCAGCGACCGGCAGGCCCGGGCCGCACTGCAACAACTCCCCCCGGCCCTGGCCACCGCCTCACCCTGGCTGCGGCAGTACGCTGAAATACAGTGACATGCCGAACTGGCCGGAGCCCCATCTGCGAGTCGCCGTCAAACCACCGCGTTGCCCGACAGCCTCGACGACCTGGCGACCTGAGCGCCGACTTGCGTAGTGAACCTGCACCAGGCGCTCGGCGGTAGCTGGCGCGAGACCGCTCTCGTGCCAGAGGCGCCAGCGGAAGGCTAGAAAGGGGGAAATTCTGCCGCCTGCCGCTAGGCGGTGCGCTATGCCGATCTGGCCTGCTGGCCCGCCAGCCCCTGCGCCTGCATCAGTTCGCTGATGATCGGCACCGGGCCGAGCAGGTGCTCGCGCATGATGCGGCTGGCCCGTTCAGCATCGCGCGCCAGGATCGCCTCGACCAGCACCGCATGCTCATGCCGCTTGGCCTGCAATGCCTGTTCGGAAAATACCGTGTGCTGCAACCAGAGGTGGCGATAGCGCTCGGCCTGATCGAACAGCGACGCACGCACCTGTAACAGGTGCGGCGAGCCACAGCCCGCCACTATGGCCTCGTGGAAGGCCTTGTGCCGGGCATCCCAGAGGCTGAGCATTTCTTCGGCGTTGCGCACTTCGACGACCTTGCCCAGGGTGTGTGCGCGGGCGAGGATTTCCGCTTCCCAGCTGTCGTCGCCGCGCTCGATCGCCAGGGTCAGGAGCATGGCCTCGAGGTTGGCGCGGGCGTCGTAGATGTCCGCCAACTCACTCAGCGACATGGGCGCGACCCGATAGCCGCGCTGGCTGATGGCGACCACCAGGCGCTCGGCCACCAGCTGTGACAAGGCCTCGCGCAACGGTCCGACGCCCAGCCCGTAGCGCTCCTTCAAACCGCTCATCAGCAGCTTTTCGCCGGGCTTGAACAGCCCGCGAATGATGTCCCGCTTGAGCACGTCATAGCCACGCACGGCGAAGTTTTCCCGAAAAACTGGTGCTTCCATCTGAACAGCCCCTTTGGCATACCCCGCCATCATACCGAATCAATCGACAAGAGCTGCTTGCATCCGCATGCCACACTTTTATTGACACATTTTTAAAATGTCGATATTTTCAATCTTAATCGACATTACGTCGTCCACACCGCCGCACTCCCCGCCCAGGAGAATCGCCATGACCAGCTTTGTTCCCGTCAAAGATCTAGTTGTCCCGCTGCCGCAGGAGCTCAAGGGTTTCACCCTCGCCCCGAGCCAGTACTCGCCGCGCCTGCTGCAACTGACCTTCAGCCACTCCACGGTCGAGGCCTTTCTCGCGGCCATGGCCGAATGGCCGGTGCAGGCCCTGGAGTACAAGTCGTTCCTGCGTTTCCGCGCGGCCAAGCTGCTCGACGAACTGTGCGAAGGCACCCTGCAGCCGTTGCTGATCAACACCCTGGTCGATCGCGACAGCGGTGGCTTGCTGATCACCCCGCACGGCCTGGATAGCGTGGAGCAGGCCGACGACATGGTGAAACTGGCCACGGCCGTGGCCCACCTGTTCGGCCGTTCCAACTACGACGCCATGAGCGGCCAGTACTACGCACGCTTCGTGGTGGAGAACGTCGATAACTCCGACAGCTACCTGCGCCAGCCGCACCGGGTGATGGAACTGCACACCGACGGCACCTTCGTCGAGCAGGACACCGACTACGTGCTGATGATGAAGATCGACGAGCAGCACATGGAGGGTGGCAATTCCCTGCTGCTGCACCTGGATGACTGGGAGCAGTTGCAGGCCTTCAACAGCCACCCGCTGGCGCGGCGCGACATGCGCTGGACCGCGCCGCCGAGCAAGAAGGTCGACAAGGATGTGTTCCATGCGGTGTTCGACACCGACAACCAGGGCCGGCCGATCATCAGCTACATCGACCAGTTCGTGCAGCCACGCAACTTCGAGGAAGGCAACTGGCTGACCGATCTGTGCGAATCGCTGGAAACCAGCCAGCACAAGCTGTCGGTCCCGGTGCCGGTGGGCAGCTTCCTGCTGATCAACAACCACTTCTGGCTGCACGGCCGCGACCGCTTCACCGCCCACCCCGGCCTGCGCCGGGAACTGATGCGCCAGCGCGGCTACTTCACCCACGCCAAGGTGCTGCGCAACCCGCGCCAGTGAATCGGCGCCCGTCACCCCGCTGTTCTGTCGGGAGCCTGCCGGCCGCAAGGCCGGCACTCTCGGACAACCACCCCAAGATCGCAGGCAACGGCATGTACGACTTCATCATCATCGGCGGCGGCATCATCGGCATGTCCACCGCCATGCAGCTGATCCAGGCCTATCCCGACAGCCGCATGCTGCTGCTGGAGAAGGAAACGGCGCCGGCCATGCACCAGACCGGCCACAACAGCGGCGTCATCCACGCCGGCGTGTATTACACGCCGGGCAGCCTGAAATCCAGGTTCTGCCTGGAGGGCAACCGCGCGACCAAGGCCTTCTGCGATCAGCAGGGCATTCGCTACGACGCCTGCGGCAAGCTGCTGGTGGCGACCAATGAACTGGAAATGCAGCGCATGCAGGCGCTGTGGCAACGCACCGCGGCCAATGGCCTGGAGCGGCACTGGCTGAGCGCCGGCGAGTTGCGTGAGAGTGAACCGAACATCAGCGGCATCGGCGGCATATTCGTGCCCTCCAGCGGCATCGTCGACTATGCCGAGGTCACCGCCGCCATGGCCCGAGAGTTCCAGCAGCGCGGCGGCGAAATCCGCTATGCCTGCGAGGTCGTCGGCCTGCAGGAGCGCCCCACGGAAATGCTGGTGCAGACCGCGACCGGCGACTTCAGCTGCCGCCTGATGATCACCTGCTCGGGGCTGATGGCCGACCGCATGGTGCGCCTGCTCGGGCTCGATCCGGGTTTCAGCATCTGCCCCTTCCGCGGCGAATACTATCGCCTGCCGGAACAGCACAACCGCATCGTCAACCACCTGATCTACCCGATCCCGGATCCGTCCATGCCGTTCCTCGGCGTGCACCTGACCCGCATGATCGACGGCAGCGTCACCGTCGGCCCGAACGCGGTGCTGGCACTCAAGCGCGAGGGCTACCGCAAGCGCGATTTCTCCCTGGCCGACACCCTGGCCATGCTCGGCGACCCGGGCATCCGCAAGGTGCTGCGCGACAACCTGCGCCCCGGCCTGAGCGAGATGAAGAACTCGCTGTTCAAGCGCGGCTATCTGCAGCAAGTGCGCAAGTACTGCCCCAGCCTCACCGTCAAGGATCTGCAGCCCTACCCGGCCGGGGTGCGCGCCCAGGCGGTGTCCAGGGACGGCAAGCTGATCGAGGACTTCCTGTTCCGCAACACCCGACGCAGCGTCAACGTCTGCAACGCCCCGTCGCCGGCGGCGACCTCGGCGCTGCCGATCGGCGCCTACATCATCGAACAGGTCGACGCGCAACTGCTGGCCCTGCCGGGTTTCAACAAGACCCGGCAAGAACCGGCGGCACACGCCTAGGCCGGCAGTACACCAGGAGCGAAAAAACGCTGCACCCAGCGACAATCCAGGCGCCCCTTCCGCCACGTAGCCTGTGGCTCATGCGCCTGCCCGCGGGCACTCATAAGAACAACCAAACCACTTGATCGCCAGGCCAGCCGCGCCTGGCCACTCACCTCGAGAGCGTGCCATGAACCAGCCAGTTTCCTCGTTGCCGGAAAAAGACATCCAGTACCAACTGCATCCCTACACCAATGCCCGCCTGCACCAGGAGGTCGGCCCGTTGATCATCGAACGCGGCGAAGGCATCTATGTGTATGACGACCAGGGCAAGGGCTACATCGAGGCCATGTCCGGCCTGTGGAGTGCGGCGCTGGGCTTCAGCAACCAGCGCCTGATCGCCGCCGCCGAGCAGCAACTGCGCAGCCTGCCGTTCTATCACCTGTTCAGCCACAAGTCGCACCGGCCGAGCATCGAGCTGGCCGAAAAACTGATCGAGATGGCGCCGGTGCCGATGAGCAAGGTGTTCTTCACCAACTCCGGCTCCGAAGCCAACGACACCGTGGTCAAGATGGTCTGGTACCTGAACAACGCCCTTGGCAGACCGGCCAAGAAGAAGTTCATCAGCCGGGTCAACGGCTACCACGGCATCACCGTGGCCAGCGCCAGCCTGACCGGCCTGCCCGGCAACCAGCGCGGCTTCGACCTGCCGCTGCCGGGCTTCCTGCATGTCGGCTGCCCGCACCATTACCGCTGCGCCCAGCCCGGCGAGAGCGAGGAGCAGTTCGCCGACCGCCTGGCCGCCGAACTGGAACAGAAGATCCTCGCCGAAGGCCCGGAGACCATTGCCGCCTTCATCGGCGAACCACTGATGGGCGCCGGCGGTGTGATAGTGCCGCCGCGCACCTACTGGGAGAAGATCCAGCGGGTCTGCCGCCGCCACGACATCCTGGTGATCGCCGACGAAGTCATCTGCGGCTTCGGCAGGACCGGGCAGATGTTCGGCAGCCAGACCTTCGGCATCCAGCCGGACATCATGGTGCTGTCCAAGCAGCTGTCGTCCTCCTACCAGCCGATCGCCGCGATCCTGATCAACGACCGGGTGTTCCAGGGCATCGCCGACCAGAGCCAGAACCTCGGCACCCTCGGCCACGGCTTCACCGGCAGCGGCCATCCGGTGGCCACCGCGGTGGCCCTGGAAAACCTCAAGATCATCGAAGAAGAGTGCCTGGTCGAACACGCCGCACAGATGGGCCAGCTGCTGCACAGCGGCCTGCAGCAGTTTGCCGACCACCCGCTGGTCGGCGAGATCCGCGGCTGCGGCCTGATCGCCGCGGTCGAACTGGTCAGCGATCGCGCCAGCAAGGCGCCGTACCAGAGCCTCGGCACCCTCGGCCGGCACATGGCCGCCCGGGCTCAGGAGCACGGCATGATCACCCGCGCCATGGGCGATGCCGTGGCCTTCTGCCCGCCGCTGATCGTCAGCGAAGCGGAGATCGGCCTGATCCTGCAGCGCTTCGCCAAGGCCCTCGACGACACCAGCCAATGGATCCGCTGAACCCGGGCAGGCCGCAGGCCTGCCTATCGAAGCGACTACAACAATAGACCGCAGCCACCGACAACCGGAGCCCGCCATGCAACTGAAAGACGCCCACCTGTTTCGCCAGCAAGCCTATATCGACGGGGTATGGCTCGACGCCGACAGTGGCCAGACCATCGCCGTGAACAACCCGGCCAGCGGCGAGATCATCGGTTCGGTACCGAAGATGGGCCGTGCGGAAACCCGTCGCGCCATTGAGGCTGCCGAGCGCGCCCTGCCGGCCTGGAGCGCACTGACCGCCAAGGAACGGGCGAGTAAGCTGCGCTGCTGGTTCGAGCTGATGATGGAAAACCAGGACGACCTCGGCCGCCTGATGACCATCGAACAGGGCAAGCCGCTGAGCGAAGCCAAGGGCGAAATTGCCTACGCCGCCTCCTTCCTCGAGTGGTTCGCCGAAGAAGCCAAGCGCATCTATGGCGACACCATTCCCGGCCACCAGCCGGACAAGCGCATCATCGTGCTCAAGCAGCCGATCGGCGTCACCGCGGCCATCACCCCGTGGAACTTCCCCTCGGCGATGATCACCCGTAAAGCCGGTCCGGCCCTGGCCGCCGGCTGCACCATGGTGCTCAAGCCCGCTTCGCAGACGCCGTATTCCGCCCTGGCGCTGGCGGCTCTCGCGGAAAAGGCCGGGATTCCGCCCGGCGTGTTCAGCGTGGTCACCGGCAGCGCCGGCGAAGTCGGCAGCGAGCTGACCGGCAACCCGATCGTGCGCAAGCTGACCTTCACCGGCTCCACCGAAATCGGTCGCCAGCTGATGGCCGAATGCGCCCAGGATATCAAGAAGGTGTCCCTGGAGCTGGGCGGCAACGCGCCGTTCATCGTCTTCGACGACGCCGACCTGGATGCCGCCGTGGAAGGCGCGCTGATCTCCAAGTACCGCAACAACGGCCAGACCTGCGTGTGCGCCAACCGCCTGTATATCCAGGACGGTGTGTACGATGCCTTCGTCGACAAGCTGATAGCGGCCGTGGCCAAGCTGAAGATCGGCAACGGCCTGGAACACGGCACCACCACCGGCCCGCTGATCGACGCCAAGGCGGTGGCCAAGGTCCAGGAACACATCGCCGACGCCCTCGGCAAAGGCGCCAGGCTGGTGGCCGGCGGCAAGCCGCACAGCCTCGGCGGCAGCTTCTTCGAGCCAACCATCCTGGTCGACGTGCCGAAGCATGCCGCCGTGGCCAAGGAAGAGACCTTCGGCCCGCTGGCGCCGCTGTTCCGCTTCCAGGACGAGGCCGAGGTGATCGCCATGGCCAACGACACCGAGTTCGGCCTGGCCTCCTACTTCTATGCTCGTGACCTGGGTCGGGTGTTCCGCGTGGCGGAAGCGCTGGAGTACGGCATGGTCGGTATCAACACCGGGGTGATCTCCACCGAAGTGGCGCCGTTCGGCGGGGTCAAGGCGTCCGGCCTGGGCCGCGAGGGCTCCAAGTACGGCATCGAGGACTACCTCGAACTGAAGTACCTGTGCCTCGGTATCTGAGCTGACCTTGGTCACGGCTTCACCCGCGATGCTGCTCACCTGACCAGGTGAGCAGCATTTTTTGTAGCCCGGATGCAATCCGGGAGCGGTTATTCAGGTACCAGACTTTCCCAAATTGCATCCTGGTTACGCACTTGCTCCTTTCACCTTGGTGCGCACGGCGCACCCTACAGTTTTTCCGGCACACCCTGGGCGGCGACACAGCCAGTTCACTGGATGACAAAAGACAGGGCCGCCAGCAGCAATTCTTTATCCGCCCGCCTCCCTACCATCATGACTCCACCCCCTCGCACAACAACAAGAGAAGAGTCATGGCCGGAAATATCAAGAAGCACGGCGACAGCGCCGACTGCGCCCTCGTGGCGGTCCCCGACAATCAACGCATGAGCAAAGGTTCGCTAACCATGGCCTGGTGGGCCATCTGCAGCGCCATGTTCTGGCTGGTGGTGTCCGCCACCCTGGCGATGAACTTCGGCACGCAGAACGCCATCATCGGCCTGCTGTTGTCCGTTATCACCTATGCGGCCATCAACGGCGTCATCGCCCGTTATGCAATCAAGACCGGGCTGTCGGTCGCCCTGTTCTCCCGCGTGCTGTTCGGCCGTACCGGCGCGGCGCTGGCCACCCTGATCTTCTTCGCCACCGCGATCTACTACAGCGTGTTCGAAGGCTCGGTGATCGCCATCGCCATCCACAACTATGTGTCCGGCCTCACGCTCAACCAGGCCTACCTGCTGGTGGTGCTGTACAGCGTGCCGCTGGTGTTCGGCAGCGTGCAGACCTGGCTGGACAAGTTCAACGGCGTGCTGCTGCCGCTCTACCTGCTCGGCCTGATCGCCGTGGTGGTAATGGCGGTCGGCGAATACGGCTACAGCTCCGCCTGGCTGGAAATGGGGCCTGAGAGCGGGCCGGTGAGCAATGGCTGGTGGGACTGTTTCACCTACTTCATGGGCGTCTGGATTCTCATGATGTACACCTGGGACTATGCCCGCTTCGGCCGCCAGGAAGATGCCGGCTACCACGCCAGCTTCAACTTCGGCCTGCCGTTCTACATCTTCACCTTCCTGATCAACGGTCTGGTCGGCATCTTCCTCGCCGCGACCATCCCGACTCAGGGTGGTCTCTCGGAGGTCTCGGTGGTGCTCGCCATCGTCGAGCTGATGGGCATCTGGGGCCTGCTGTTCGTCTGGGTCAGCCAGACCCGCATCAACACCGCCAACTTCTTCATGGCGGCCAGCAACATGCAGGCCTTCTTCAGCCGCTTTGGCCTGGCCGGCGTGCCTTACATGGTCTGGGCCGTGGTGGTCGGCATGGTGGTGTACGCCCTGATGCTGCTCAACGTGTTCAGCTACATCCTGCAAGCCCTGGCCTACCAGAGCATCTTCGTAGTGGCCTGGGTGGCGATCGCCCTGGCCCACATCTTCTCGCCGAAGTACGACCAGCTGTTCGACGGCAAGCTGGAGTACCAGCCGGATCGCGTCACCTCGTTCAACCCCTGCGGCCTGACCGCCTGGTTCTTCGCCGCCGGCCTGGGCATCGTCCTGCTCAACGTCGACGGTGCGGCGCTGGCGTCCTACTCGGCGCCGGTGACCTTCATCAGCGCCTTCGGCGCCTATTGGCTGCTGCTGGGCAACGCCAAACGCAGCTGGTTCATCCGCGCCAGCTGCAGCTGACACCACGCTCGTCCATAGCTGCCGGGGCTTGCCCTGGCCGCTCGCGGCAGCGAACTCACCGATTCAGCGCAAGCCTCGGCACCCCGCCGCGGCTTGGCGCTGCGCTGCAAAAAAACAAGACAGATAACGCAAAGGAGTAGCTCCATGAACCTGTTCAACCACCGCACCCTCCCCGCCCTCGGCGCCCTGCCGCTGCTGGCAGTCATCGCCCTGCCGGCCGGCGCGGTCGCGATCAACGACAACCTCGATATCGGCGGCGCGGTGCGCGCGCGCGTCGACTACGACCCCGACCGCGACATCGAGAAGCTCAGCTTCGATACCGCCTTCCTCACCGCCAGCTACAACTCCGACAGCTGGATAGGCGCGGCCAAGTACCGCTTCTACGGCGATGCCTATCCCTACGACTACACCGACAAGATCGGCGATATCTCCTTCGCCGAATACGCCTGGATCGGCTACAAGTTCGACGAGTCGCGCCAGCTCCAGGTCGGCCTGAACAAGATCCCCTTTGGCCTGCAGCCTTACTTCGGCAGCACCTTCTTCGAGTCGCTGGGCAACGTCATCGGCCTCGAAGACATCCAGGATCTGGGCGTCAAATACATCCAGCAGCAGGGTGACTGGAACCTCCAGCTCGGCTACTACCTACGCCCCGCCGACCAGGGCCAGGGCACCAGCCGCGGCGGCCGGACCTATGCCACCAGCGTCGCCACGGCCGACGACTATGTGGTCGATGGCAGCGACAACCACGAGCGCGATATCCTGGTCGGACGCCTGGCGCGCAACCTCAAGCTCGGTGCCTGGCAATCGGAGATCGGCGCCTCGCTGCTGACCTCGTCGCTGGAAAACCAGGACACCGGCGACAGCGGCCGACGCAACGCCCTGGCCGTGCACTACCTGGGCAAGAACGGCCCCTGGGGCGTGCAACTGCAGGCCACCCGCCAGGAGATGACGCCGGAAAACCCCGGCAGCGACGAACTGGTCAGCTTCGGCAGTTTCGACGGCACTTTCAACGTCGCGGCCAAGGGCGATCTGTACGTGGCCGACCTCAGCTACGACATTGCCGGCACCTTCGGCTGGTTCTCCGGGGCCAAGGTCTATGGCAACTACAGCCTGTTCGACAAGGACGAGTCCAGTTTCGAGGATTCCCAGCGCTTGATCCTCGGCACCTCCTTCTCGCTGAAAGACCTGTGGATCGCCGTCGAATGGCTGCACGGCAAGCACGACCCCTATATCGGCGGTGGTAGCTACACCCAGAGCCTGGGCGCCGGCGGCAGCGACCGCTGGGAGAACCAGCTGTACACCAACATCGGTTACTACTTCTAAGGACATCTCACAGGACGAATGCTCACGTTCCTGTCTTGGCCAGCCTAGTGCTGGCCTTTTTTGTGACCTGGACCCAGCTCGGATGGGGTGACGCCGCCGTGCAGGCTGTCAGCGGTGCGCACGGCGCACCCTACCCGAACCGGGCACGTGGCAGGCTGCTTTTGCAGGAGAACACCCCACCCGCACCGCCGCCTGATCCCGCGCGGACAGTGCACTGCACGCCAATAAACGGTGCACCCGGCGACAAGCCAGGCGCCAGGCCGGCGCGTAGCTTTAGTGACGTGGGCAAGACATCCGTCACGGCCCTCACCCGGACAAAAACAAGATTTGTGGTGACCCATGAACACAGTAGATCCGATCACCCTGGCAGTCGTGCGCGGTGCGCTCGAAACCGCCCAGCGAGAAATGACCCTGACGCTGGAAAAGACCAGTCGTTCGAGCGTGTTCAACCTCGCCCACGACTATTCCAACGCCCTCTTCGACCATCTCCCGGAAATGATCCTACAAGGCCAGGACATCCCGATCCACCTCGGCTCGCTGATCCCGGCGATGAAATGCGTGGCCGGCTTCTTCGGCGATGACATCGCCGAGGGCGACGTCATCTATCACAACGACCCGGCCTACAAGGGCAGTCACATCCTCGACTGCTGCATGTACAAGCCGGTGTTCTACCAGGGCGAACTGGTGTTCTGGACCGTCTGCAAGGGCCACCTCACCGACATCGGTGGCCCGGTGCCGGCCGGCTACAACCCGGATGCCAAGGAAATCTACGCCGAAGGCCTGCGCATCCCACCGGTCAAGCTGTGGGCCCAGGGCAAGCGCCGCGAGGACGTAGTCAACCTGCTGCTGACCAACATGCGCGCCCGCGCCTACCAGGAAGGCGACCTGAATGCCCAGTACGGCGCCTGCAGCGTCGGCGAACGTCACCTGATCGAGCTGCTCGAGCGCTATGGCGTCGAGCAGGTGCGCGCCTGCATCGGCGAACTCAAGGACATGGCCGACCGCCACATGCGCGCCCTGCTGCGCGAGGTACCGGACGGCTGCTACTCGGGTACCGCGGTACTCGAAGACTCCGGCCACGGCCTGGGCGAACTGTCAATCACCGCGCGGGTGGAAATCCGTGGCGACCAAGCCCATGTGCTGATCGAGAGCCCGCCCCAGGTGCCCTACTTCATCAACTCCTACGAGGGCAACTCGATCTCCGGCGTCTACCTCGGCCTGATGATGTTCGCCCAGGTGCCACCGCCCTATAACGAAGGCCTGTACCGCTGCATCAGTGTCGACCTCGGCCCACCCGGCACGCTGTGCAACGCCCAGGAACCGGCGCCGCACGTCAACAGCACCACCACGCCGATGGAAACCCTTGCCGACGCCGTACGCCTGGCCCTGGAGCAGGCCGCACCGGAGCGGGTGACCGCCTCCTGGGGGCATGCCAGCGGGATCAACATCGCCGGCCACGACCCGCGCAACGGCAACGACGAATACGTGACCATGGTCCTCGCCTCGATCATCTCCGGCGCCGGCGCCAACCAGGCCATGGACGGCTGGCCAGCCTGCGGCCCGCTGTGCTGCTTCGGCGCGCTGATGTCCGGCGATATCGAGCTGCTGGAGTATTCCTACCCGATCCTGATCCACCGCTACAGCCTGATGGCCGATAGTGGCGGCGCCGGCGAATTCCGCGGCGGCTCCGGCACCCGCCTGGAAATCGAACCGCTCGAACACGCCATGACCGTGGTCGGTTTCGGCGAAGGCCGCCAACTGCCGACTGCCGGTGCGGCCGGGGCGAAGAACGTGCTGCTCGAGCCCAAGCTCGGCCGCCTGATCCACCGGCATGCCGACGGCGAGGAAACCCACTACATCCAGAACACCCTGCTGACCGCCCAGCCGGGCGAACGGGTGATCAACGTCAACCCGGGCGGCGGTGGCTATGGCGACCCGCTGCGCCGGCCGCTGGCCGCGGTACTGGCCGATGTGCGCAATGGCCTGGTTTCGCGCGAAGGCGCGCGCCTGGAATACGGCGTGGTCATCGACAGCCAGGGCCAACTCGACGAAGCCGCCACCCGCGCCCAGCGCGCCGCGCAATGAGCACAGCAGAGGATCAGAGCATGACTAAGCAACAATATCGCCTGGGCATCGACGCCGGCGGCACCTTCACCGATTTCATCCTCGCCGACCGCAACGGCAACGTGCAGCTGTTCAAGGCGCCATCCACCCCGCATGACGGCACCCTGGCGATCCGCAACGGCCTGGCGCAGATCGCCGATGCCATCGGCCGCAGCCCGGCCGAGATCATTGCCGACTGCGATCTGTGCATCAACGGCACCACGGTGGCGCTCAACGCGCTGATCGAGAAGACCGGGGTCAAGGTCGGCCTGCTGTGCACCGACGGCCACGAGGACAGCCTGGAAATCCGCCTCGGCCACAAGGAAGACGGCCACCGCTACGACGCCACCTATCCGCCGGCGTACATGCTGGTGCCGCGCCACCTGCGCCGGCCGATCGGCGGGCGCGTGCTCAGCGACGGCCGCGAGTACAGCCCGCTGGACGAGGCGGCGATCCTGGCCGCCATCGACTACTTCCGCGAGCAACAGGTGCAGGCGGTGGCGATCTCCTTCGTCTGGTCGGTGCGCAATCCGAGCCACGAACAGCGCGCCATGCAAATGGTCCGCGCTGCCCTGCCGGACGTGTTCGTCTGCAGCGGCCACGAGGTGTTCCCGCAGATCCGCGAATACACCCGCACCTCCACCACCGTGGTCAACGCCTACCTGAGCCCGGTGATGGGCCGCTATATCGAGCGCATCGACGCGCTGTTCGAGGAGCTGGGCGCGCAGCAGCCGACCCGCTACTTCCAGTCCAACGGCGGCCTGGCGCCCGGTGCCGTGATGCGCGAGCGCGCGGTCAATGCGATCAACTCCGGGCCCGCCTCGGCACCGCAGGCCGGTCTGTGCGTGGCGCAACCCTTCGGCATCGACAACGTGATCACCGTCGACATGGGCGGCACCTCGTTCGACATCACCCTGAGCAAGGGCGGGCGCACCAATTTCAGCAAGGACAGCGACTTCCTGCGCTACCGCATCGGCGTGCCGATGATCCAGGTGGAAACCCTCGGCGCCGGCGGCGGTTCGATCGCCCACCTCGACGACTTCGGCATGCTCCAGGTCGGCCCGCGCAGCGCCGGCGCCACGCCCGGCCCGGTGTGCTACGGCAAGGGCGGCAGCGAGCCAACCGTGACCGACGCCAACCTGGCGCTCGGCTACCTGGCCGACGGCGCATTGCTCGGCGGCAGCATCCGCCTCGACCGCCAGGCCGCGATCAACGCGATTCGGAGCAAGATCGCCGAACCGCTGGGCATCAGCGTCGAGCGCGCGGCGATCGGCATCATCACCCTGGTCAACCTGAACATGGTCAGCGGCATCCGCCGGGTGTCGGTGGAGCGCGGCTATGACCCGCGCGACTTCGCCCTGATCGGCGCCGGTGGCGCGGCGGGCATGCACGTGATGCGCCTGGCCGAGGAAATCGGCAGCAAGGTGGTGCTGATCCCCAAGGTGGCATCCGGTTTGTGCGCCTTCGGCCAGATCCTCTCGGACATCCGCTACGACCAACTGACCACCCTGCCGATGCGCCTGGATGATGCGCACGTCGACCTCGAGCAGCTCAACCTGGCCCTGCACGACCTGCGCGAGCGCGGCATGGCCAACCTGCGCGACGACGGTTTCAGCACCGGCAACCGGGTCGACTGCCAGTACAACCTGGAGATTCGCTACCTCGGGCAGATCCACGAATGCAACGTCGAGCTGAGCTGCGAGCAACTCGACCGCAGCAGTCTGGCGGCGCTGCGCGAAGCCTTCCACCAGCGGCACAAGGCGCTGTTTTCCTACAGCGAACCGGACAGCCCGATCGAGCTGGTCAACCTCGAGTGCTCGGTGATCGCCCGCCTGCAACGGCCGCCCATGCCGGAGCTGGTCATCCCGGCCGAACCGTCCGCGGCCAGCCCGGCCGGTCACCGGCCGATGCTGTTCAGCGCCCAGGACGACTGGCAGGACACCCCGGTGTACAACGGCGACCGGTTGCAGGCTGGGCAGACCATCCAGGGCCCCTGCGTGATCGAGGAAGCGACCACCAACATCGTCGTGCCTCCAGGCTGGCAGGCCACCCTGGCGCCCTCGGCCACCTACCGGCTGACACCCGGCGATTGACCCTTGGTAAGCATTGGCAAATGATGGCAAATCAGCGGCGCCGGCAGTTCTACTGATCGGCGCCGTCCTCACAATAACAACACACGAGGGCCGGCCATGGCACACCAACTCTCCACTCGCTATTGGCCCGACAGTGAACGCCAACCGCGCTGGGCCGAGGCGATCGGCAGCACCTATTTCCCGCTGTCGCTGGAATTCGCCCCCAACGCCAGTTTCAGCGGCAGCCTGCGAATCTGGGAAACCAACAGCACCTCCCTGACCTTGTCGCGCCTGCGCTCGAGCCAGCTCGGCTACTCGCGCAGCAAGGCCCAGGTCAGCGACGACCGCGAAGCCTGCTACCTGGTCACAGTGCCGCGTCGCGCCGAAGTACATTTCGAGCAGGACGGCCGCGAACTGCACTGCCAGCCCGGCGGTTTCATCTTCGAGCGCGGCGATGCGCCCTACCGTTTCCACTACGCCAGCGATAACGACCTCTGGGTTTTCAAGCTGCCCGAACGCGCCCTGCATGGCCAGCTACGCGGCGCCGAGCGCTATACGCGCTTCTGCTTCGATGCCAAGCGCAGCCTCGGGCGGATCTTCGTCGACCAGTTGGCGATGTGCGCGGCGCGCTTCGACGAGTGCGACCAGGCCGCCCGCCACATGCTGCTGGAACAGGCCCTGTCGACCCTGCTGATGGCCCTGCGCCAGGACGAACGGGTGCTCAACAGCGAAAGCTCGAACCTGGCCGCCCTGCACCTGCAGCGCATCGAACACTACGTCGAGCAACACCTGTGCTCGTCCGACCTGACCCCGCAGCAGGTCGCCGCCGCCTGCGGCCTGTCGGTGCGCTATCTGCACAAGCTGTTCACCGGCACCCCGTACAGCCTCGGCGAGTGGATCCGCCTGCAGCGCCTGGAAGCCATCAACCGGCGCCTGCACGACCCGCACTGCCACCTGTCGATTGGTGAACTGGCGCTGCACTGGGGTTTCAGCGACCAGGCGCAGTTCACCCGCAGCTTTCGCCAGCACTTCGGCTGCACCGCCAGCGAAGTCCGTGCAAGGCTGTCCGCCAAGTAGGGTGCGCCGTGCGCACCGGCATCGCGCTTCATCATCGGTGCGCACAGCCTATGCGGCCACGCACCCTAGGATTCAGGCGTGCAGCACCACGGTGCGGTTGGCGTTGAGGAACACCCGCCGTTCGAGGTGGTAGGCGATCGCCTTGGCCAGGGTCTGGCACTCGATGTCGCGGCCCTTGGCGACCAGGTCTTCGGGGTAGTGGGCGTGGTCCACCGACTCC
>NZ_JAWVXU010000016.1:0-152277 GCF_033723075.1 Pseudomonas sp. | reverse complement strand
CGCTTGAGCGTGTCGATCCCGGCCAGCAGCTCGGCCTTGCACTTGTTTTTCAAGGCGGATGAAATCTCCGCACCGAAGTATGCCTCCGGGTAACCAATCCGCGCGGGTAACTCGATATACAGCTCGATTTCCTTCATCAGTGTGCGCACCTGGGCGCGGGCGAATGGCTCGCCGGGCAGCAACGCCTTGCCCTCGGTGCACTCTTCCAGATACTCGAGGATCGCACTGGTCTCGTTGATGAAGCCCTGCTCGACCCCCAGCACCGGCACCTTGCCACGCGGACTGATACTGAGAAATTCGTCGCTCTGGTTGCCGTAGAGGGTCACGACCTCGAACTCCAGACCCTTCTCGAGCAAGGCCAACTTGACCATATTGAAGTAGTTGCTCACGGTAAATCCGTATAGTTTGAACATGCTGACAGGCTCCAGGCCGGCGGACAGAAAGCTAGATTTATAGCCCCAGACAGGCCATGTCAGCCAGCCGTATCAAGTCAGTGAATGGCGCGGGCGCTGTCACGCTGGCACACTGCACCCTCAGTCCACGGATAAGCCAAGCATGAGCGAACACGACGAGCACGAAGACGAAGCCTTTGCCGAAGCAGCGCTGATCCAGGCCATCGAGAATCAGCTCGAGGCCGCGCAGCCGCCTGCCGCCCTGGCCACCCTGAACAAGCTGAGCCTGGTCGGCTACGAGCGCGGCGAAATCCTGCATCTGATGGCGATGGTGCTGGCCCATGAGGTCCGGGCCATGCTCGACGAAGATCGGCCATTCGATGACGCGGCTTACGAGCAGGCCCTGCGCGCCCTGCCGGAGTTGCCGAAAGAAACCTCCTGACGCTAGTCGCTTAGTCCTGCGCACAACCTCGCGTCTCGCTACACTGCACACACCCGCGCCTCGCTTCATCCACGCGGGCCTCAACCAGTCGGGCACACGCGCTGCCCGGCCCCTGTTTACCAGAGCCTGGAGCACTTATGTCTTTTACCCCTGAGCTGGTTGCCGAACTGGATCTTCTCGCCCTGTTCAACCTGGGCAACACCCAGGAAGGCCTCAAGGTTCACCATGTCGCCGCACCGCAAGCGATTGCTGCGGCCAAACGCCTGCACGCCAAAGGCCTGGTCACCCAGGAAGATGGCGGCTACCTGACCAGTCTGGGACTGGACGCGGCCGAACACGCGCAAGTCTTGTTGACCATTCTCAATGTGACAGAAACCGCCTGACCCGCCGGCACTGCCCACGCCGCACGCGCAAGCGGGCCATGGCGTGGGCGAGATGGCACTCCTACCCGCACCTCGCCACGACTGACTGGCCGTCGTGGCGCATTGCCCGCCGAGCCTGCGCATGAGCCGTACCGAGGAAATTCGCCCGGATATCGACGAAGGTATCGACCGCAAGGTACTGGCTCAACTGCGCGCGCGCTTTCTCAAGGTCAATGATGGCCGCCTGCAGCGCGCCATGCAGGCACTGTCGACCCGCCAGCAGCTGGTCCTGAAGTTGCTGCCACTGCTGTTTCACGTTAATCATCCCTTGCTGCCAGGCTATGTGTCCGGGCTGACGCCGGCCGGACTGAGCGGCTTCGAGCCGGGCGACGATCTGCTCGCCGAGGCGCAGCGCCTGACCCGTTCCTTCGTCTACAAGGCACGCCGCGGCAACAGCGCACTGCCGCTCCACGGGCTGTTCCTGATGGGTAGCCTGGGCACAGTGGCCCAGGCCGAGCACAGCGACATGGACCTGTGGGTCTGTCACGCGCCCGACCTCAGCCCCCGGGATATCGCCGAGCTGCGCAAGAAGTGCGAGCAACTGGAGGCCTGGGCTGCGACCCAGGGCGCCGAAGCGCATTTTTTCCTGATCGACCCGGCGCGCTTTACCGTCGGCGACCGCGAGGCGCAGCTGACCTCGGACGACTGCGGCACCACTCAGCACTACCTGTTGCTCGACGAGTTCTACCGCACGGCGATCTGGCTGGCCGGGCGCACCCCGCTCTGGTGGCTGGTGCCGGTGTACGAGGAGCAGCGCTACCACGACTACATCGGCATCTTGCTGAACAAGCGTTTTATCCGCGCCGACGAGGTACTCGACCTCGGCCATCTGGCGCAGATTCCGCCGAGCGAATTCATCGGTGCAGGCATGTGGCAGCTGTATAAGGGCATCGAGTCGCCATACAAGTCGGTACTCAAGCTGCTGCTCACCGAGGTCTACGCCAGCGAACATCCCCAGGTGCAATGCCTGTCGTTGCGCTTCAAGCAAGCGGTCTTCTGCAATCGCCTCGACCTCGACGAACTCGACCCTTACATCGTGGTTTACCGCCGTCTGGAGGAATACCTGAGCGCGCGCGGCGAAACCGAGCGCCTGGAGCTGATCCGCCGCTGCCTGTACCTGAAGATCGACAAGAAACTCAGCAGACCGCCACGCAACCAGCGCAAAAGCTGGCAACGCCTGCTGCTCGAGCGCCTGACCTGCGACTGGAACTGGGACAGCCGGCAACTGGCGATGCTCGACAGCCGCAGCCAGTGGAAGGTGCGCCAGGTCAGCGCCGAGCGCCGTGCCCTGGTCAACGAATTGACCTACAGCTACCGCTTCCTCTCCCAGTTCGCCCGCGACGCCCAGGCTGGCAGCTCGCTCAACAGCCGCGACCTCGGCGTACTCGGCCGGCGCCTGTATGCCGCCTTCGAGCGCAAGGCCGGCAAGATCGAATTCATCAACCCCGGCATCGCCCCGGATCTGGGCGAAGACACCCTGACCCTGGTGCAGAGCCCGAGAATCGAGGCCAGCGACGAAAATCAGTGGGCCCTGTTCAGCGGCAGCCTCGGCGTCCAGGAGTGGGCGGATTTCGCCCCGCTCAAGCGCGCCCGTGAGCTGGTTGAGCTACTCGCCTGGTGCCACCGCAATGGCGTGATCGACAGCAGCACGCGGTTGTCGCTGCACCCCGGCGACAGCGACCTGAGCGAATTCGAACTGTCCAATCTGCTGGCCTGCCTGCAACAGACGATGCCGCTGCCGCTGCCCGCGATCGAGGAAAGCGCGCTGCTGCGCGCCAGCGTACCCGGCGAAGTGCTGCTGCTGATCAATGTCGGCATCGACCCGCTCAAGCAGCACAGTCAGATGAATGTGCACATGACCACTGGACGGACCGATGCCCTGGGCTATTCCGGGGTGCGCGAGAACCTGATTCTGACCATCGACCAGGTCAGCCTGAACAGCTGGAACGAACTACTGGTCAGCCGCTATGACGGCCCCCATGCACTGCTCGACTGCCTGCGCGATTTCCTCAACAGTCTGCCGGCCAGCGGCAACAAACCCAACCTGCGGGTGCGCTGCTTCTGTCGCAATCGCGCCACGGCCATCGCCGAGCGGGTCGAGGAGCTGTTTCGCGACAGTCTGAACAACTTCACGGGGCCGCAGCACAGCCGCTACCTGCTGCAAATCAAGCAGCACTACCACCTGCTCGAACTGACGCCGGGGCAGGTCAGCCACACTGCACTGACGGGCATGCCGGCGCTGCTCGAGCACCTCGGCAAGGAGCAACCTGGCTATAGCCGGCTGCACCTGGATCGCAATGCCCTGGAAGGCGACGACCTGGCCCTGATCCTGCCGCTTGGCCGCCCCGAGTGCATCCAGGTGTTCTACCGTCGCCACGAAAACAGCGGCCTGGCCGAACTGACCCTGCTCGACGAACACAACGCGCTGTGGCGGCAGAGCGTGCCGTTTCGCGACGAACAAAGCCTGCTGACGCCGCTGCAGCGCTTCCTGCAATCGCTGCTGTACCGGCGCAATGCCTTGCTGCCGCTGGACAGCCCGACACCGTCGACGGCGCTGGAGGTGCTCTATTACGAAGTCCTCCCGGCGGCGCCGCAGCGGGCCCGCCAGGTGGAGCTGCGTCCGCCACCGCAAGCACCGGTGAGCCACCCCTTCTACGACGTGCAGGCGATTGTCGAGCCGGTCGACGGCAAGCGCGCTCACGTGACCCTGTATTGCAACCACCGTGAATTCTCCGAACTGGAGTACGCCGGCGACCTGTTCGCCGCCGTGGCCCGGCACATCCTCGCCCAACGGCGCGAGGGCGAGCGCTACCCGTGCTACATCACCGACCTCGACCTGTCCGCCGTGCTTGGCGATGGGCGAGCGCAGACGATTCACTACCTGCGCTACAAGGCCCGCCTGGAAGCGGCACTCAATGCGGCACTGGATAAAGCCTGAGCAAGCGGGCCGGCCAGCGCTTCAGCGACTGTATTCGCCGGCCGCTTCCGGCTGGTATTCCACGGCCAACAGGGTCAGTTTCAACTCCTTGCCACCGGGAGCTATCCAGTCCATGTGCTGGCCGACACTCAGCCCCAGCAGTGCGCTGCCCACCGGCGCGAGAATCGACACGCAGCCTTCTTTACCGGCGTCCTGCGGGTAAACCAGGGTCAGGTGATAGTCCTTGCCGCTGCTTTCTTCGCGGCAATGCACCCGCGAGTTCATGGTGACCACTCCGGCCGGCACCTGGTCGTGGCTAACCACGTCGGCCCGATCCAGCTCGGCCTGCAGGGCGACAGCACCCGGGCCAAATTCCTCCAGGCTGTCGAGCAAACGCTCCAGACGCTGTAAATCGAGACGGGTAATGGTAATTGGCGGTGCACTGGTCATGGTCAGCTCAACTCTCCTTAAACGGGATGCATAAAAAGCAAAACCCCGTCTGATAGAGACGGGGTTTTTGCGCAAGTCAGGTCGACCGTATCACAGCCGTTCAAATAAACAAGACCGGCAGGTCAGCCTCGACGCTGCTGCAAGCGTGCCTGGGCGCTATGGCAAATAGCCCGCCGACGCGCATCGTCGGCGCTGCCCCAGTCGAGAATTTCGTTGAGCAAGCGACCACATCCCAGGCACATATCACCGTCGTCCAGGCAGCACTGGCGCACGCACGGCGAAGCGACTACCGACACAACCCGCTCGGGCGCCGCGTCGGGACGCAACTCAGAGTTCTTCAAACTCAAGACTGACTCCAGATTGCTCCAGGGTGATGCGCTCGAGCATTTCACCCAGCAGCTCATCGCTGCTGTCGCAAATCCAGCGCTCGCTGGCCTCGTCAAAATCGAAGTGGAAACCGCCGGAACGGGCCGCCAGCCACAATTGGCGGATCGGTTCCTGACGACTGAAGATCAGCTGCGTGCCATTCTCGAAACGCACGGTCAGCACACCCGCCGAGTTTTCCAGGTCGAGGTCCAGGTCGCTGTCATCGAAAATGTCTTCCACCGCTTGCTGTACGGTATCGACCAGATCGTGAAAGCGGGCTTCGGTCAAACTCATTGCGGATGTCCTCGAAAAATTCAGGTGGTGCAAAAAAGTGCCAGACGCTCTGGAACAAGGTTGCGCGCGATAGCCCGGCCGGAGCGCCTGAACCCGGCGTAACACAGCGCACAAAGGTTGCGTCACACGACCAGCATAGCGAGTCGGATACGCGAAGAAACGCAGTATACCGTGCCCGACGCGCATGATCCGCACCTCTCCCGAGGCGCGGGCAAAGCCCCGTCGGACGGGAGTCCTGGCGCATAGGCAAGGCGCCGGGGGGCCGGTATACTCCGGCGCAATCATGCTTTATTACAAGGACTTCACCATGAAGCGGCTGTTTACTGCCCTTATCGCGCTTGTCGCCGTCAGCACTCTGCTTAGCGGCTGTGGCCAGAAAGGCCCGCTGTTCCTCCCGGAAGAAAGCAAGCCCGCGCCTGCGCAAACCGAATAAGGACGGCTCATGAACGCCTTCACCTACCGCGACGGCACGCTGTTCGCGGAGGGCGTGGCCCTGTCCGCCATCGCCCAACGCTTCGGCACGCCGACCTACGTCTACTCGCGGGCGCACATCGAGGCGCAGTACCACGCCTATGCCGATGCCTTGCAGGGCATGCCGCACCTGGTCTGCTTCGCCGTCAAGGCCAACTCCAACCTGGGCGTATTGAACGTGCTGGCGCGGCTCGGCGCCGGTTTCGACATCGTCTCGCGCGGCGAACTGGAGCGCGTCCTCGCCGCCGGTGGTACGCCTGGCAAGATCGTCTTCTCCGGCGTCGGCAAGAGCCGCGACGACATGCGCCGTGCGCTGCAGATCGGCGTGCACTGCTTCAACGTCGAATCCAGCGACGAACTGGAGCGCCTGCAACAGGTCGCCGCCGAACTGGGCGTGCAGGCGCCGGTGTCGCTGCGGGTCAACCCGGATGTGGATGCGGGTACCCACCCGTATATTTCCACCGGGCTGAAGGAAAACAAGTTCGGCATTGCCATCGCCGACGCCGAGGCGGTGTATGCCCGTGCCGCCGAGCTTGCCAACCTGGAAGTGATCGGCGTCGACTGCCACATCGGTTCGCAGCTGACCAGCCTGCCGCCGTTCCTCGATGCCCTCGATCGCCTGCTGGCGCTGATCGACCGCCTGGCCGAACGCGGCATCCGCATCAAACACCTGGACCTGGGGGGTGGCCTCGGCGTGCAGTACCGCGACGAGCAGCCGCCGCTGGCCGGCGAATACATCCAGGCGGTGCGCCAGCGCATCGCCGGCCGCGACCTGGCCCTGGTGTTCGAACCGGGCCGTTCGATCGTCGCCAACGCCGGTGTGCTGCTGACCCGCGTGGAATACCTCAAGCACACCGAACACAAGGATTTCGCCATCGTCGATGCGGCGATGAACGACCTGATCCGCCCGGCGCTGTACCAGGCCTGGATGGACGTGGCGGCGGTGCAGCCGCGCGAGGGCGCGACGCGCAACTACGACATCGTCGGACCTATCTGCGAGACCGGTGACTTCCTGGCCAAGGATCGCGACCTGGCGCTGGCCGAAGGCGACCTGTTGGCCGTGTGTTCGGCGGGGGCCTACGGCTTCGTCATGAGTTCCAACTACAACACCCGCGGCCGTGCCGCCGAGGTGATGGTGGATGGCGACCAGGCCTTCGAGGTGCGTCGGCGCGAGACCCTTAGCGAACTCTTTGCGGGCGAAAGCCAGCTGCCGCCAGCACCATAAGGGCACCCTGATGCTATTGCGCTTTACCAAGATGCACGGCCTCGGCAACGACTTCATGGTCCTCGACCTGGTCAGCCAGCACGCGCACATCCAGCCCAAGAACGCCAAGCAGTGGGGCGATCGCCACACCGGCGTCGGTTTCGATCAACTGTTGCTGGTCGAACCGCCGAGCAATCCGGACGTCGACTTCCGCTACCGCATCTTCAACGCCGACGGCTCGGAAGTGGAGCAATGCGGCAATGGCGCGCGCTGCTTCGCCCGCTTCGTGCTGGACAAGCGGCTGACGATGAAGAAGCAGATCCGCGTGGAAACCAAGGGCGGGATCATCGAACTGGACGTGCGCCCCGACGGCCAGATCAGCGTGAACATGGGTGCGCCGCGCCTGGAACCGGCGCAAATCCCCTTCCAGGCCGAACAGCAAGCCTTGAGTTACCGCGTCGAAGTCGACGGTCAAACGGTCGAACTGGCCGCCGTATCCATGGGCAACCCCCATGCCGTGTTGCGCGTCGACAGTGTCGACAGCGCGCCGGTGCATGAACTGGGACCGAAACTGGAGCAGCATCCGCGCTTTCCGCAGCGGGTGAATGTCGGTTTCCTGCAAATCGTTGACCGCCAGCATGCCAGGCTGCGCGTCTGGGAGCGCGGCGCGGGCGAGACCCAGGCCTGCGGCACCGGCGCCTGCGCGGCGGCAGTGGCGGCGATCCGCCAGGGCTGGATGGATTCGCCGGTACAACTCGAGCTGCTCGGCGGCAAGCTGTCCATCGAGTGGGCAGGCCCGGGACAGCCCGTTATGATGACCGGACCCGCGATGCGCGTGTACGAAGGACAGGTTCGCCTATGACCGACCAACAGGATTCACCCAAGCCACTCGAACTCGATGCGGCGACGGTTGCCGACTATCTGCGTCGGCATCCGGAATTCTTCGTCGAGCATGACGAATTGCTTCCCGAGTTGCGCATCCCGCACCAGCGCGGCGACACCATCTCGCTGGTCGAGCGCCAGGTGAAACTGCTACGCGAGCGCAATATCGAGATGCGCCACCGCCTATCGCAGTTGATGGATGTGGCCCGCGACAACGACCGCCTGTTCGACAAGACCCGACGCCTGGTGCTCGATCTACTCGATGCCTCCGGCCTCGAAGAGGTAGTCAGCACCGTGGAAGACAGCCTGCGCCATAAGTTTCAGGTGCCTTTCGTCAGCCTGATCCTGTTCAGCGATACGCCGCTAGCGGTCGGTCGCTCGGTCAGCAGCGCCGAAGCGCATCAGGCCATCGGTGGCCTGCTGGCCGGCGGCAAGACCATCTGCGGCGTGTTGCGCGAGCATGAACTGAACTTCCTGTTCGGCGAAAGCGAAGCCAGGCAGATCGGCTCGGCGGCGGTGGTCGCACTGTCCTACCAGGGCCTGCATGGCGTACTGGCGATCGGCAGCGTCGATCCGCAGCACTACAAGAGTTCCTTGGGCACCCTGTTCCTCGGCTATATCGCCGAAGTCCTGGCCCGCGTGCTGCCGCGCTTCGCCACGCCGCTACGCTCGGTGCGTTAATGACGTAGGGTGGGCCGGGCGACGATCCGCTTCAGCCCACCCTACACCCGCGCCCACAAGGCCCCGGGGAGTAACCATGCAAGATCATCTGGACGCCTACCTCGAGCACCTGCGCAGCGAGCGCCAGGTCTCCCGGCACACCCTCGACGGCTACAGCCGCGACCTGACCAAGCTGCTGGCCTTCTGCGAACGTGAGCAGATCGCGGCATGGGCCGCGCTGGACACCCCGCGCCTGCGCCGGCTGATCGCCCGCCTGAACCTCGAGGGCCAGTCCAGCCGCAGCCTGGCCCGCCTGCTTTCGGCCACACGCGGCCTCTACCGCTACCTGATCCGCGAAGGCCATTGCCAGAACGATCCGGCCAGCGGCCTGACGCCGCCGAAAGGCGAGCAGCGCCTGCCGAAAACCCTGGATGCCGACCGCACCGCTCAGCTGCTCGACGGCGCGGTCGGGGACGACTTCATCGCCCGCCGCGATCAGGCCATGCTCGAGCTGTTCTATTCCTCCGGCCTGCGCCTGTCCGAACTGGTCGGCCTCAACCTCGACAACCTGGACCTGGGCGACGGCCTGGTGCGGGTACTGGGCAAGGGCAACAAGACCCGCGAGCTGCCGATCGGGCGCATGGCGCGCCAGGCCCTGGAACAGTGGCTGCCCTTGCGCGCCCTGGCCAACCCGGCGGATGCTGCGGTATTCATCAGCCAGCAGGGTCGCCGGCTCGGCCCGCGCGCGGTGCAGCTGCGCGTGCGCCAGGCCGGAGTACGCGAACTCGGGCAGAATCTGCACCCGCACATGCTGCGTCATTCCTTCGCCAGCCATATGCTGGAGTCGTCACAGGACTTGCGCGCGGTGCAGGAGCTGCTCGGCCACGCCGACATCGCCACCACCCAGGTCTACACCCACCTGGATTTCCAGCACCTGGCCACGGTGTATGACCGCGCCCATCCACGGGCCAAACGCAAAGGCAGTAGCGAATGAGCATTCAACTGATCACCTTCGATCTCGACGATACCCTGTGGGACGTGACCCCGGTGATGCAGGATGCCGAAGCGACGCTGCGCAACTGGCTGGCAATGCACGCGCCACGCCTGGGTGCGGTGCCGGTCGAGCACCTGTGGACCATTCGCGCGCGCTTGCTGCAAGACGAGCCATCACTCAAGCATCGCCTCAGCGAACTGCGCCGGCGCATCCTGCACGATGCCCTGGCCGGCGCGGGCTATGCGCCCGGCGAGGCCGTAGCGCTAGCCGAGGGTGGTTTTCAGGTGTTTCTCGCCGCCCGCCATCAGGTCGAGCTGTTCGCCGAGGTGCACCCGACCCTGGAGATCCTGGCCAACCGCTTCCAGCTCGGGGTGATTACCAATGGCAATGCCGACGTGCGCCGCCTGGGCCTGGCCGATTATTTCCAGTTCGCCCTGTGCGCGGAAGAACTCGGGGTCGGCAAACCCGACCCCAAGCCGTTTCAGGAAGCCCTCAGGCGTGCAGGCATTGCCGCGCAGCACGCCGTGCATATCGGCGACCACCCCAGCGACGACATCGCCGGCGCCCAGGCTGCCGGCCTGCGGGCGATCTGGTTCAACCCGCAGGGCAACGCCTGGGAAGGCGGCAAGCGTGCCGATGGCGAGATCCGCAGCCTGGCCGAATTGCCAGCACTGCTGCACAGCTGGGTGTAGGCCGGGCTTTAACAGGCCGTGGATAAACGACCTGCGCCGCTGATATTGCCTCGCCTACGTTGTGCAACGCGCAGTCAGATAGGTCGACTTCCGTATTTGCTGTCGGGCTTCTTCGGTGGGTCGGAAACCACGTTGGGCTCGACCTCCTGCACCTTGCCGCCGCGCGCCAGATACTCTTCCATGGCGCGGGCCAGGGCGTCGCGGTCCTTCTGCTTGGCTTCGATGCTCGGCAGCTCTTCAACATTGACCGCCGCCTTGGCCTTGGTCTTGCTCTTGCCCGTGCTGACAATTTCGTCGCCGTCGTCGTCACCGCTGTCGACATCATCGGCGGCGGCCATTTCCTCGCCACCGCCCTCGTCAGCCCCTTCGAGCTCGTCTTGTTCCAGATCTTCGTCGCTCATGTTCAACCTCATGACTTGCGAAAAGCAGGTTAGTTATAGCCCAGCTACGTAATCTTTCGTACGTCGCCGGAAAAAATTCAAATGACCTTGCCTGGCAAAGTCCCCCAGCCGCTTCTCGCGCTGGCCCGGACAAGCACCGCAGTCCCGCAAACAGTGCTTATCGGCGCGCATTCTAGCGCGCTGCCAGAAAAAACAAAGGGCGCCTTTAGGCGCCCTTGTTTTAAATCACCGGCAATCAGCTTTTAGTGAATTCCGGATAGGCTTCCATACCGCATTCGGCGATGTCCACGCCCTCGTATTCTTCTTCCTCGGTGACGCGCAGGCCGATCACCAGCTTGATGATCGACCAGACGATCAGACTGGCAATGAAGACCCAGGCGAAGATACAGACCAGACCGAGCAACTGGGCACCCAGAGTGGCGTCCGGGTTGGTCAGTACCACGGCCAACAGACCCCAGATGCCGGCCACGCCGTGCACGGAAATCGCACCGACCGGGTCGTCGAGCTTGAGCTTGTCCAGGCCGAGGATGGAGAACACCACCAGCACGCCGCCGACGCCACCGATCAGGGTCGCCTGCAGGGCGCTCGGGGTCAGCGGTTCGGCGGTGATCGCCACCAGGCCGGCCAGGGCACCGTTGAGCGCCATGGTCAGATCGGACTTGCCGAACAGGATGCGCGCCACGATCATCGCGGCGATCAGGCCGCCGGCGGCGCCCATGTTGGTGTTGACGAACACCTGGGCCACGGCGTTGGCGTCTTCGATGGTGCTCATCTTCAGCTGCGAACCGCCGTTGAAGCCGAACCAGCCCATCCACAGGATGAAGGCACCCAGTGTGGCGATCGGCAGGTTGGCGCCCGGAATGGCGTTGACCTGGCCATTGGCGCCGTACTTGCCTTTACGTGCACCGAGCAGCAGGACACCGGCCAGAGCAGCCGCAGCGCCCGCCATGTGGACCACGCCGGAACCGGCGAAATCGAGGAAGCCGGCTTCGTTGAGGAAGCCCGAGCCCCACTTCCAGAAGCCCTGTACCGGGTAGATGAAACCGGTCATGACCACGGCGAAGGCGAGGAAGGCCCACAGCTTCATGCGTTCGGCCACGGCACCGGAGACGATCGACATACAGGTCGCGGCGAACACCACCTGGAAGAAGAAGTCCGAGCGCGCCGAGTAGTAGGGCGCGTCGTCACCGCCGGCGAGAACCGACTCGACGCTGTTCTCTTCGCCGAGCAGGAAGCCCAGGCTCGGCAGGATGCCGCCTTCCGGGCTGGAGTACATGATGTGGTAGCCGATCACCAGGTACATGACGCTGGCCACCGCATACAGGGCGATGTTCTTGGTGAGGATTTCGGTGGTGTTCTTCGCCCGTACCAGGCCGGCCTCGAGCATGGCAAAACCCGCTGCCATCCACATCACCAGAGCACCGCAAATCAAAAAGTAGAAAGTATCGAAGCCGTACTGCAGTGCAGTCAATGCTGTGTTATCCATGGTTCACCTCTTGCCGGCGCGCTTTTATAGCGCTGTTCGGTTAAGGCGCCCGGGGTTGGCTCCGGGCGCACTCCGTGTGCTTACAGGTTGTAGCCACGCTCGTTGTGCAGGGCGAGATCGAGACCGACCGTCTCTTCCTCGTCGCTGACACGCAGGCCCATTACTAGGTCAATCACTTTCAGAATCACGAAGGTCACCACCGCGGTGTAGACCACCGTGAACGCCACGCCCTCGAACTGCACCCACAGCTGCGCGGGAATGTTCTCCACGGTGCCGAAGCCACCCAACGCCGGCGCGGCGAAGGCCCCGGTGAGAATGGCGCCGACAATCCCGCCCACGGCATGTACGCCGAAGACATCCAGGGAGTCGTCATAGCCGAACTTGCGTTTCAGGCTGGTGGCGCAGAAGAAGCAGATCACCCCAGACGCCAGGCCAATGACCAGCGCCCCCATCGGCCCGGCAGTGCCGGACGCCGGAGTGATGGCCACCAGACCAGCCACCGCACCGGACGCAATGCCCAGCACGCTGGGTTTGCGGTGGGTGAGCCACTCGGCGAACATCCAGCTCAGTGCCGCCGTCGCCGTGGCGATCTGGGTCACCAGCATGGCCATGCCGGCAGTACCGTTGGCCGCCAGGGCCGAGCCGGCGTTGAAGCCGAACCAGCCGACCCAGAGCATGCTCGCGCCGATCAGGGTGTAACCGAGGTTATGCGGCGGCATGGCCGTAGTCGGAAAGCCCTTGCGCTTGCCCAGCACCAGACAGGCCACCAGGCCGGCGATACCGGCATTGATGTGCACCACGGTGCCGCCGGCGAAGTCGAGCACGCCCCAATCCCACATCAGCGCACCGTCGCCGCTCCAGACCATATGGGCGATAGGGGCATAGACGAGGGTGAACCAGACCGCCATGAAGATCAGCATCGCAGAGAACTTCATGCGCTCGGCGAAGGCGCCGACGATCAGGGCAGGAGTGATGATGGCGAAAGTCATCTGGAAGGTGACGAACACGCTTTCCGGAATGCCGGCCACCATGCTGTCTAGGGTCAGACCGCTGAGGAAGGCTTTGGAAAAGCCGCCGACGAAGGAGTTGAGATTGACCACACCCTGCTCCATGCTGGTGGTGTCAAAGGCCAGGCTGTAACCGTAGATAACCCAGAGCACGCTGATCAGGCCGGTGATGGCGAAACACTGCATCAGCACCGACAGGACGTTCTTCGAACGCACCATGCCAGCGTAGAACAGTGCCAGCCCCGGAATGGTCATGAACAGCACGAGAACGGTCGCGACCAGCATCCAAGCCGTATCGCCGCCATTTAAAGCTGCCTCGTCGGCCATGGCAAAGCCAGGAACGAGAGACAAAAGGGCTCCTAGCCCTGCGATTTTTCGCAGAGTCATTGGGGGTTACTCCTGGGGCGTGGGGTTCGCAGGCTTACTTGTTAGATCGCGTTAGATCGCGTCGGTATCGGTTTCGCCGGTACGGATGCGGATCGCCTGCTCCAGGTTGACGACGAAAATCTTGCCGTCGCCGATCTTGCCGGTGTTGGCAGCCTTGGTGATGGCTTCGATGACGCGATCCAGCTGGTCGTCAGCGATGGCCACGTCAATCTTTACCTTGGGTAGAAAATCGACCACGTATTCGGCGCCGCGGTACAACTCGGTGTGACCCTTTTGCCGACCGAAGCCTTTGACCTCGGTGACGGTGATGCCCTGCACGCCGATTTCCGACAGTGACTCGCGGACGTCGTCCAGCTTGAACGGCTTGATGATGGCAGTGACTAGCTTCATGAATCTTTCTCCCGTGTAAGGTGGACTTGCCCCAGGAATTACGAACCCGGATCAAGTCTAAGCGCTGTGCCTGGCTTTTGTAATGCATCGCTCGCCCCAGGGGACAACAGCGATACTCACCAACCGCTCCTGACGAAACACTTCCCGCTTCGCCTAACGCACCGGAACCGCATCGGTGCATTCGTCACAAGCGACTAAGCAGAAAGCTTGCCAGATCGCATAAAGCTACGCCTTTTCAAACAGTTACCATGAAAATCCTGTTCTCGACATGGCCACAGCAGGCGAACAGCGCACGATAACAGTGCGCGCACGCAACCAGCCGCGCACAAAAAGTGTGCAGAAGTGCTCGCCCCGGCCCGTGGCGCAACTGCGTGCTACACTGCCCCGTCTGTCACTGGAACCCTGCCATGTTGCCGCCCAAAGCCCTGCTCGACGCACTCAGTGCCCACGCCTCGCGCCTGTTCAACGGCGAAACGCCGCTGCCGCGCAGCGAATTCGAAGCCCAGTTCAAAGCCTTGCTGCAGAGCGGTTTCAGCAAACTCGATCTGGTCAGCAGGGAAGAGTTCGACAGCCAGATGACCGTGCTCGCCCGCACCCGCGCCCGCCTGGAAGCACTGGAAGCCAAGGTCGCCAAACTGGAAGCATGCACCGCGCAAGACGCCACGCCGCCCACCGAGTAACCCGCTCGGACGATTGACGATCAAGGAGTGATCGATGTCCCTGGCCATAGTCCACAGCCGCGCCCAAGTCGGCGTCGAAGCGCCCGCCGTAACCGTCGAGGCGCACCTGGCCAATGGCTTGCCGTCGCTGGCGCTGGTCGGCCTGCCCGAGACCGCGGTCAAGGAAAGCAAGGATCGGGTGCGCAGCGCCATCCTCAATTCCGCCTTCGACTTCCCGCCACGACGCATCACCCTCAACCTGGCCCCGGCCGACCTGCCCAAAGACGGTGGGCGCTTCGACCTGGCAATTGCCTTAGGGATTCTCGCCGCCAGCGGCCAGGTGCCGGCCACTGCCCTGGAGCAGCTCGAGTGCCTGGGCGAACTGGCCTTGTCCGGCGCCGTGCGCCCAGTGCGGGGTGTATTGCCCGCGGCACTGGCGGCCCGCGCCGCCGGACGCACCTTAGTGGTGCCGAAAGCCAACGCCGAAGAAGCCAGCCTGGCCTCCGGACTGGTGGTCATCGCAGTCGAGCACTTGCTCGAGCTGGCCGCCCACCTCAACGGCCAGACGCCCATCGCCCCCTACCAGGCCCAGGGCTTGCTGCGCCGCACCCAGCCCTACCCCGACCTGGCCGAAGTGCAGGGCCAGGTCGCCGCCAAGCGTGCCCTGCTGGTGGCCGCGGCCGGCTCGCACAACTTGCTGCTGACCGGTCCTCCGGGCACCGGCAAGACCCTGCTGGCCAGTCGCCTGCCCGGCCTGCTGCCGCCACTGGACGAACAGGAGGCCCTGGAAGTCGCAGCGATTCATTCGGTGGCCAGCCACACCCCGCTGGATGCCTGGCCGCAGCGACCCTTCAGAAACCCGCATCACAGCGCCTCCGGCCCGGCCCTGGTCGGTGGCGGCAGCCGTCCGCAACCGGGGGAAATTACCCTGGCCCACCAGGGCGTGCTGTTTCTGGATGAACTGCCGGAATTCGACCGGAAGGTCCTGGAGGTGCTGCGCGAGCCCCTGGAAAGCGGGCAGATCGTCATCGCCCGGGCCCGCGACAAGGTGCGCTTTCCCGCGCGTTTCCAGTTGGTCGCGGCGATGAACCCCTGTCCCTGCGGTTTTCTCGGCGACCCCAGCGGCCGCTGTCGCTGCAGCACCGAACAGATCCAGCGCTACCGCGGCAAGCTCTCCGGGCCCCTGCTCGACCGCATTGACCTGCATGTCACGGTGGCGCGGGAAGCCACCGCCCTGCATGTGCCGCCCAGCGAAGGCGCCGACACGGCCACCGGCGCCGCCCTGGTGGCGCGCGCCCGACAACGACAGGTGCTGCGCCAGGGCGTGGCCAATGCCTTTCTCGACCTGCCCGGCCTGCGCCAGCATTGCGGCCTGCACGCCGTCGATCAGGGCTGGCTGGAAAGCGCCTGCGAACGCCTCGGTCTGTCCCTGCGCGCGGCGCACCGGGTACTCAAGGTGGCGCGCACCCTGGCCGATCTCGAGCAGGTCGAACAGATCGCCCGCAGCCACCTGGCAGAAGCGTTGCAGTACCGCGGGCATGCGCAGAGCTGAGCGCTGCCCCTTATCAAATAACTATTATGTTATTGATTTTATTGGGTATTAAGTTTTATGCAGGAGCGGGCCACGCCCGCGAACCGCGTCGCGGGCATGGAACTAGGCGCCCCCCGCGCCTACAGGCACCCACAAGCCGATAGACGCAGCTGCCCCCCAGTTTGCTGCGCGACAGCGCGGCGTCTGGACGACAGGGAATCTCTCATCAGAACGCCCCCTTCCAATGCTATCTGCCCATCAACTGTTGCACCTCGCCTTTGCAGGCTGGGCCGGGTGGCGCTCCGCCTCAGCCCATCCGATCTTCGTGCGCAGCACGTAACGAGTAGATGACCTTTCCCTGCCCCCAGGGAAAGGTCAAATCAGGCGCCGCACCTGCGGCAACTGCATCGCCGCCACTTCGGCAACCAGGTAATCGCGCAACCGCTGGAAACGCTCCTGGCCGCGCCGGGCCTTGGGCCAGACCAGGTAATAGCTGCAGCCGCTGGGCACCGCGCAGGGCCAGGGCAGGCCGAGGCGGCCCTGGGCGACGTCTTCGGCGACCAACACCAGGTCGCCGATCGACACGCCATAACCGCGGGCGGCGGCGACCATGCCCAGCTCCAGGGTGTCGAACACCTGGCCGCCCTTGAGCGGCACCTGTTCGGCCAGGCCCATGGCCTGCAGCCACTGGCGCCAATCGCGGCGATCCGGAGTCGGATGCACCAGTTCCGCGCCTTGCAGTCTGGCCAGTTCCCAGGGACCGTCCTGGGCCGCTTCGGGCGCGCAGACCGGGATCAGCCATTCGGCGAATAGCAGCGTGCTGCCCCACTCATCCGGAAACTCGCCGTTGCCCAGCAGTACCGCGCAATCGAACGGCTCGCGCTGGAAATCCACCTTGTCCACGTCCATCCAGGCGCTGGTCAGCTGCACCTCGATGTCGGCGTTCTGCAGGCGGAAGCGCGACAAGCGGGCCAGCAGCCAGCGCATGGTCAGGGTCGAGGGCGCCTTCAGGCGCAGCACCGCATCGTCCGCACGCAGGGAGGTGCAGGCGCGCTCCAAAGCATCGAAGCCGTCGCGCAAACCCGGCAGCAGCAGACGCGCCGGTTCGGTCAGTTGCAGATTGCGGCCCTGGCGCTCGAACAGGCGGCAGGCGAAGTGCTGTTCCAGGGTGCGCACATGGTGGCTCACCGCACTCTGGCTGATCGCCAACTCCTCGGCGGCGCGGGTGAAGGAGCTGTGCCGGGCCGCCGCCTCGAAGGCGCGCAGGGCATACAGCGGCGCTAGACGACGGTTTTTATCCATGAGTAATAATCATGCCTGACATGGTTTTTTTCCTTTTGTGCCAATGCTGCCGACTCACGAGAATAGCGACATTCTCCGCTCGCCCGGACAACCCGGGCAAGCCTTCTTACTGAGCCATACTCATCATGCCGCACACTTTTCGCGACGAGCTCGGCGCCATCCTGCGCCTGGCCGGCCCGCTGATCGCCGCCCAGTTGGCGCACGTCCTCATGGTCTTTACCGACACCGTGATGATGGGCCTGCTCGGCCCCTCGGCCCTGGCCGGTGGCGGCCTGGGTGCGGCCAGCTATTCCTTCGTGTCGATCTTCTGTGTCGGGGTGATCGCAGCTGTCGGCAATCTGGTGGCGATTCGTCACGGCGCTGGCGATGCCGCCGGGGTTACCCGCCTGACCCAGAACGGTCTGTGGCTGGGCTGGGGCCTGGCGTTGCTGGCCGGAGTAGCCCTGTGGAACCTTGAGCCGGCGCTGCTGCATGTCGGCCAGTTGTCGGTGAACGTCACTGCCGCCATGCAGTTTCTCGCCACCCTGGTATTCGCCCTGCCCGGCTATATGACCTTCATGGCGCTGCGCGGCTTTACCGCCGCGATCGGTCGCCCCGGCCCGGTGATGGCGATCAGCATTGGTGGTGCACTGGCCAACTTGATCCTCAATTACGCACTGATCGAGGGCTGGTTCGGCCTGCCGCATCTGGGCCTGGCCGGGATCGGCCTGGTGACCGCACTGGTGATGAATGTCATGGCCCTGCTGCTGGCCTGGCATGTGCTGTGCCACAGCGCCTATGCCGGTTACCCGCTGTGGTGCGGAATGCTGCGTCCGCGCTGGATCGAACTGAAGGAACTGCTGCGCCTGGGCCTGCCGATTGGCGGCACCTATGCGGTGGAGGCCGGCCTGTTCGCCTTCGCCGCGCTGTGCATGGGCGCGCTCGGCAGCCTGCAACTGGCCGCGCACCAGATTGCGATCATGTCGGTGTACGTGGCTTTCATGGTGCCGGTGGGGCTGTCCTATGCGGTGACCTTCCGTATCGGCCAGCACTTCGGCGCCGGCCGCCTGCTCCAAGCACGTCGCGCCGGACGCCTGGGTATCGGCCTCGGCGCGGCCTGCATGCTCGGCTTCGCCGCGCTGTTCTGGCTGGCGCCCCAGTGGGTGGTAGGCCTGTTTCTCGATCGACTCGACCCGGCCTATGCCGAGGTCACGGCCCTGGCCATTGCCCTGCTGGCGATTGCCGCCTGGTTCGAGTTCTTCGATGGCATCCAGACCATCGCCATGGGCGCAATCCGCGGCCTCAAGGATGCCAAGACCACCTTCTTCGTCGGCCTCGGCTGCTACTGGCTGATCGGCGCGCCGCTGGCCTGGACCCTGGCCTTTCCCCTCGGCTGGGGCGCACCAGGCGTATGGTGGGGCCTGGCCAGCGGCCTGGCGTGCGCGGCCATCGGCCTGACCCTGGGTTTCGAGTGGAAGACCGCGCGGCTGCTGCGCCCGCCGCAGCTGGAAGGAGAGGCCTGCCTCTCGTAGGGCGCGCGGGGCCGCCTAGGCTGCGCGCACCGGAGCGTTTCGCACCAAGGCTGGAACTGAGCACGCAACGCACCCTACGCAACGGCGTCCGCCGGCGTGCCCGGCACAGACGGGTTCAGGGCTTGAGCAACCCCAACAGCGGCTGACGCATGCCGAACACCAGGAAGCGCGCCAGATCGTTCAGCGGGATCGCCTTGCTGATCAGATAGCCCTGCACCTGGTCGCAGCCGAACTCGCGCAGCAGGGCCAGTTGCTCGGCGTTTTCCACGCCTTCGCCGACCACCTGCAGATTGAGGTTGTGGGCCAGATTGATCATCGCGCGGACCAACTGCCGACTCTCCGGGCGCTCGTGCATGTCGCCGACGAAGCTCTTGTCGATCTTCAGCAGGGCGATCGGCAGGCTGCTGAGGTGGACGAAGGAGGAGAACCCCGTACCGAAGTCGTCCAGGGAAAAGCGCACGCCCAGTCGACCGAGTGCCAGCATGGTCTGCTGCACCTGATCGCTGCGGCGCATCACGGCGGTCTCGGTCAACTCGAACTCCAGCCAGCGCGCATCGACGCCGCGCTCTTCGATCAAGCGGCTGAGGGTCGCCAACAACTGGCTGTCCTGAAACTGGCGGAACGACAGGTTGACCGCCATGTGCAACGCCGGCAGACCGCGGCCGCGCAGCCATTGCATATCGCGCAGGGCGCGGGAAATAACCCAGTAGCCGAGGGGCACGATCAGCCCGCTTTCCTCGGCCAGTGGCACGAACTCGTTCGGCGCCAGCAGCCCCCGCTCGCGGTGGCGCCAGCGCACCAGCGCTTCCAGGCCGACAATGCGCCCCGTCTGCAAACACAGGCGAGGCTGGTAATGCAGCTCCAGTTCGTCGCGCCGCAGGGCTCGGCGCAACTCACTTTCCAGCTCGGCCTGGCTGCGTGCGCCGCGATTGATCCGCTCGTCGAAGACGTGAAAGGTGCAGCCTTGCTGGCTCTTGGCCTGCTGCATGGCGATGTGCGCATGCCACATCAACGGATCGGCGCCAGCATCGGCACGGGCGTAGGCCAGCCCAATGCTGCAACCGATCAACAGACTTTCGCCGTCGACCCAGTAGGGCTCAGCCAGGACTTCGCTAATGCGTTCAGCCAGACGCGGTGCACGCTGCGGGTCACTGCGCACATCGAGCAGCAGGGCAAACTCGTCACCACCCAGGCGGGCGATCTGATCCCCCGCCTGCAGCTGCGCCTTGAGTCGCGTCACCACCTGCCGAATCAGGTGATCGCCGGCCTGGTGGCCGAGGGCATCGTTAGCATGACGAAAATTGTCCAGGTCGAGGTGAGCGAGGGCCAGGCCGCGGCCCTGGCATTCGGCCAGGCGGGCGGCAAGCAGGGTCTGGAAGCCCTGTCGATTGGCGATGCCGGTCAGCGCATCCTGCTCAGCCAGGCGCTGCAGGGTTTCCTGCAGACGGCCCTGCTCGCGCACGTAGCGCAGGCAGCGGCGCAGCACATCGACGCTCAGACCGTCACGCACCAGCCAGTCGCAGACCCCTGCAGGCGCTTCGACAGGTTCCTCCTCAAGCAGCAAGATGATCGGCAGAGGACAGACCCCGGGCGCGGGTCGGCGCGCCTCCGTGGTCAGCAGCAGGCCATTGATCCGGGTATCGAACAGGCTGCTGGCCGCCGCCCAGGTGGGCGCGGTAATCAGCGGGAAGATACTGCCCAAAGCGCCTAGCCGCTCGCGCAATAGCTCGGGCCATTCTGGCGTTTCAGCCAGCAGAACCAACCGCAAGGGTTCGTCGAGCGCGGACAATCAACCTCCCCAGGCCTTAAAGATGGTCGGCGGAAACCCGCCTTTATGCGCCGTAATCGGCGTCTAATCAGGCACATCCGAGTGCTGCTTCGTGCATCCTGCAGTAAAGACAAAAAACCGACAAGTGGTAGCAGAGTACTGGATTACACGAAATAACCAAGCGTGGCTTACTGCCAGTACGTACTCCATCGCACAACGCCAGAGGATTCAGGCACAAATCTCAGGGCCTGCTAAAATGCGCGCCCACTTCCCAGGTGATTGATCCAATGTCCCGACTGAACCCCCGGCAGCAGGAAGCCGTGAACTACGTCGGCGGCCCTCTTTTGGTGCTCGCCGGTGCCGGCTCCGGCAAGACCAGCGTGATCACGCGCAAGATCGCCCACCTGGTACAGAACTGCGGTATCCAGGCGCGGCATATCGTCGCCATGACCTTCACCAACAAGGCCGCGCGGGAAATGAAGGAGCGGGTCGGCAGCCTGCTCAAGGGCCCCGAGGCCCGAGGCCTGACCGTCTCGACCTTCCACAACCTGGGCATGAACATCATCCGCAAGGAATACGCGGCGCTGGGCTACAAGCCGGGCTTCTCGATCTTCGACGAAGGCGATATCAAGGCGCTGCTCAGCGACATCATGCAGAAGGAATATTCCGGCGATGACGGCGCCGACGAGATCAAGAACTACATCGGTAGCTGGAAGAACGAGTTGATCCTGCCCGACCAGGCCCTGGCCGAATCGCGCAACCCCAAAGAACAGACCGCCGCGATCGTCTACCTGCACTACCAGCGCACGCTCAAGGCGTACAACGCGGTGGACTTCGACGACCTGATCCTGATGCCGGTGAAGCTGTTCCAGGAGCATCCGGACATCCTGGAAAAATGGCAGAACCGCATCCGCTATCTGCTGGTCGACGAATACCAGGACACCAACGCCAGCCAGTACCTGCTGGTCAAGCTGCTGGTGGGCATGCGCAACCAGTTCACCGTGGTCGGCGACGACGACCAGTCGATCTACGCCTGGCGCGGCGCCCGTCCGGAAAACCTGATGCTGCTGAAGGAGGACTACCCCTCGCTGAAGGTGGTGATGCTGGAGCAGAACTACCGCTCCACCAGCCGCATCCTCAAGTGCGCCAACATCCTCATTGCCAACAACCCCCACGCCTTCGAGAAACAGCTGTGGAGCGAGATGGGCATGGGCGACGAGATCCGCGTGATCCGCTGCAAGAACGAAGACGCCGAGTGCGAGCGGGTGGCCCTGGAAATCCTCACCGAGCACCTGCGCACCCAGCGCCCCTACAGCGACTACGCCATCCTCTATCGCGGCAACTACCAGGCCAAACTGATGGAGCTGAAGTTGCAGCACCACCAGATCCCCTATCGCCTGAGTGGCGGCACCAGCTTCTTCGCCCGCCAGGAGGTGAAGGACCTGATGAGCTACTTCCGCCTGCTGGTCAACCCGGACGACGACAATGCCTTCCTGCGGGTGATCAACGTGCCGCGCCGCGAGATCGGCTCGACCACCCTGGAAAAGCTCGGCAACTACGCCACCAGTCGCAAGATCAGCATGTACGCTGCCGCCGGCGAGATGGGCCTGGGCGAACACCTCGATGCGCGCTTTACCGAACGCCTGGCGCGCTTCACCAAGTGGATGGACCGGGTGCGCCAGGAGTGCGCGCAGAACGATCCGATCGCGGCCATCCGCAGCATGGTGATGGATATCGACTACGAGAACTGGCTGCGGCAGAACGCCTCCAACGACAAGGTCGCCGATGCGCGCATGGGCAACGTCTGGTTTCTGGTCGAGGCGCTAAAGAACACCCTGGAGCGCGACGAAGACGGCGAGATGACCATCGAGGATGCCATCGGCAAGCTGGTGCTGCGCGACATGCTGGAACGTCAGCAGGAGGAAGAGGAAGGCGCCGAAGGCGTGCAGATGATGACCCTGCACGCCTCCAAGGGCCTGGAATATCCATCGGTGTATATCCTCGGCGTGGAGGAGGAAATCCTCCCGCATCGCTCCAGCATCGAAGCCGATACCGTCGAGGAAGAGCGGCGCCTGGCCTATGTCGGCATTACCCGCGCCAAGCGCAACCTGACCATGACCTTCGCCGCCAAGCGCAAGCAGTACGGCGAGATCATCGACTGCGCACCGAGCCGTTTCCTCGACGAACTGCCGCCCGAAGACCTGGTCTGGGAAGGACAGGACGACGCGCCTCCCGAGGTCAAGGCCGCCACCGGTAACTCGGCGCTGGCCAACATGCGCGCCATGCTGAATAAATGACCGGCCGTCATTTTTAACGTCGCGCAGCGACGGCCCGCAGGGTGGCCGCCAGGGATGGCAGGCCATAAAAAATAAATCGATTCCGTAGTCCGGATGCAATCCGGGAGAAACCGTCCCCGATTGCATCCGGGCTACGTTCATAACGAGGGGAACCGCGTGGAAGCGTTGAAACAGAAGATTCGCCAGGACGGCATCGTGCTGTCCGAGCAGGTGCTCAAGGTCGATGCCTTTCTCAACCACCAGATCGATCCGACCCTGATGCAGCAAATCGGCCACGAATTCGCCCGGCGTTTCGCCGGTCAGGGCATCAGCAAGATCGTCACCATCGAGGCCTCGGGCATCGCCCCGGCGATCATGGCCGGCCTGGAGCTGGGCGTGCCGGTGATCTTCGCGCGCAAATACCAGTCGCTGACGCTCAAGGACGACCTCTATATCTCCAAGGTGTTTTCCTTCACCAAGCAGACCGAAAGCACCATCGCGATTTCCGCCAAGCACCTGACGGCCAGCGATCATGTGCTGGTGATCGACGATTTTCTCGCCAACGGGCATGCCGCCCAGGCGCTGATCGACCTGATCCAGCAGGCCGGCGCGAGCATCGCCGGGATTGGCGTGGTGATCGAAAAATCCTTCCAGAGCGGCCGCGCCGAGCTGGATGCCCAGGGTTACCGGGTCGAATCTCTGGCGCGCATCAGCTCCCTGAGCGATGGGCGGGTCAGCTTTCTCGATTAGCGCCTGCAGTTATGCGCAGCGCAGCCAACAGCAGACGCCGATAGAGCTTGTCGACCAAGCGCCGCGGCTGCGCCAGGGCCATGCGCTGAAGATGGGTGGGGTAAGCCGCCGGCGCCGGTGCGCGTAGCAGCGCCACGGCCAGCTCGAGGCCATGGGCGAATTTCACCCGGCTCTTCAGCCAACTCAGCGCGGGTAACAGCTCGCGCTCGACCCGAGTGAAATCGCTGCCCAGGGGCAAGCTCTCGAACAGCGCCGGGTGCCGAGCCTGCACAGCCTGCAAGCGCTCGGGGCGGTTACCGGTGAAGCGCGCATCGAGGCGGAAATCCTTGGGCAGTTTGCCGGCCCGCCGGGCCTGCTCGATCAACCCGGGCTGGAAGCGCGAATCACTGATCTTGAGCAGCGCCTCGATAACCCCGGCATCGGTCTTGCCGCGCAGGTCGGCGATACCGTACTCGGTCACCACCATATCGCGCAGATGCCGTGGAATGGTCACATGGCCGTAATCCCAGACCAGGTTCGAGCGGACCTTGCCGTCCGCCTCGCGCCAACTGCGCAGCAGCAGAATAGAGCGCGCCCCGGGCAGCGCATGGCCCTGGACGACGAAGTTGTATTGCCCGCCGACGCCGCTGAGCACCCGGCCATCCTCCAACTGGTCGGCAACTCCAGCGCCCATCAGGGTCATGGTGAAGGCCGTGTTGATAAAACGCGCGTCGCGGCGTTGCAGGCGCTTGAGCGTTGCGTCGCCGTGCAGTTCGTTGATGAAGCCAATGCCGGTCATGGCGAAGCGGGCCAAGCGCTCCGCGCTCAGCTCGCGCAGGCGCTGATAGAAGGCTTGCGGGCCGAGAAAGAAACCACCGTGCACCACCACGCCGCCGCGCGCCGCGCCGAAATAAGGCTGCAAACCAGCCTGGCTGTGGGGGTCGCGCAGATCGGCGCAAAGCGATTGCCCCTCGGGCAATAGCAGGCAGCCCTCGACCCAGCGAATGGAGTCGGCCAGCAAACCGCTGGCCTGCAACCAGCGCAGCGCCGTGGCATCCAGTTGCGGTGCCAGGCCGGCATCGAGCAAGGCCTGCACGCTGCGCGGCCTACCCTGCTCATCCAGCGCCCCGCCATTGGTCAACTGCTGCAGACGCAACTCGGGGTATACCGGGCGCCGTACGATGCCCGCATCGGCCAGGGCCAGCAGGCCGTTGACGAACATTTCACTGCAGCCGTAAAGCCCCTCGGTAAAGGGCTGCACACCGCCGTCCTTGTCAATCTCGGCGGCCCAATGGCTGGTGCAGCGCAGTTCGTCCAGCACCGCCCGGTAGGCCGCGTTATCCGCCTGCCGCGCGAGCAAGGCGGCGGTCAAGGCATCACCCACGGCGCCAATGCCGATCTGCAGCGTGCCGCCGTCGCGCACCAGGGCACTGGCATGCAGGCCGATGCAATGGTCCTGCAGCGTCACCGGCATATTCGGCGTGGAAAACAGCGTGCTGCAGTCTTCTTCCAGCAACTGCAGGTCGAAGGTGGCGCGCGGCACTTCGGCATCGCCGGCCATATAGGGCAGTGCCCGGTGCACCTGGGCCAGACACAGAATGGTTTCGCCAGCGGCGCGGCGGCGCTCCAGCAGCGGCAGCAGATCCAGGGTGATATCCGGGTTGCAGCTGAGGCTGAAGTGCTCCGGGCGCTGCGAGTCCTCGGCGACCAGTTGGGCGATCAGGTTCAGGCCCTTGTCATTCAGGTCGCGGGCGACGTGGCTGTAATTGCTGCTGATGTAGTTCTGCTGGGTCGTGGTGCTGTCGAGCAGGCTGCCCGGCTGCAGGAAGAACTGCTCAACGCGCACATTGACCGGCAAGCGGTCGCGACGCAGGTCGGCGAGAAAATCCAGCTCCGGATAATCGCCATACACACGCTCGACGAAGGGCTCGAGAAAGCGCCGCGACAATCCCGAGCCGAGCGGCGGGCGGCCCAGGCACAGTGCGGTATAGATCACCAGTTGGCGCTCGGGCAAGCGCTTGATCCGCGCATAGAGCGCATTCACCCACTGGTTGGGTTTGCCCAAGCCCAGGGGCAGGCCGAGCCGGATCGGGCCGTCGAGTTCGGCGAGTACGCGGTCGACTGCTTGCTCGATGGAACAGCGCTTGTGCATCCAATGCCCTGCAGGGTGAGTGGCTGGCTCGGGATCGGCGGCGCGCAATGCTGTGGCGCCATCTGCATAGCAGTGTGGACCCGCGGCGGCGAATGGAAACGCCAACGCCGCACGGAAAAACAAAAAAACCGCCCGAGGGCGGTTTTCTTAGAGCGCCTGCGCTTACAGGCCGGACATCTTCTCGATGGCAGCACGCAGTTCGTCGTCCGAGCAATCGGCACAGGTGCCCTTCGGCGGCATCGAGTTGATGCCTGCGATGGCGTTCGCCAGCAAGCCGTCAACACCATTGGTCGCACGGGCCTGCCAGGCAGCGGTATCGCCAATCTTCGGTGCATCGAGCACGCCGGCGGTATGGCAAGCACCACAGTGCTTGGCCACGATGTCATCGGCAGTCCGTGCGCCACCGCCGGCAACAACGGCTACGGCGCCCACACCCTTGCATTCTTCACCCATGATGCAGACTTCACCGACCGGTTTCAGGCGTTCGGCGATGGCCTCATCGGTCGTGGCCTGAGCAGTCACTGCCCACAGGGCCAAGACGGCAGCCGGCGCTACCAGCATTTTCTTAATCAGATTCACGGTACACCCTCATCGTGGCTAGTCACGCCCGCGGCCACGGTTTCGCGAGCGGGCGACAGTATAACGGGAAGCCCGCCAGGCTGAAACAACCCAGATTGTCGCAGGGTTATTGGTTTGAGCTGCACGCTGCCGTTTAAAAATTCGCCGGCGTGGTGGCACTGACCAGCCGCGCCGGTTGGTCGAACGGGTTGCGGAAGCGGTGCGGTTTGCTGCTCTCGAAGTAGTAGCTGTCGCCCGGTTCGAGGATGAACACCTCGTCGCCGACGGTCAGCTCGAGGCGCCCCTCCACCAGCAGGCCGGTTTCCTCGCCTTCGTGAGTGTACATATCTTCACCGGTATCGGAGCCGGCCGGATAGGTCTCGTCGAGCAGGGTAATGGCACGATTCGGGTAGGTCTTGCCCACCAGCTTCATGCTGATCGCACCACTATGGATATCGGTGAGCTCGGCCGCGCGGTACACCACCTGGGTATGGCTGTCCGGCTCCGCGTCCTGGGAAAAGAACTCCACCAACGACATGGGAATCCCCGCCAACACCTTTTTCAGCGAACTGATCGAGGGGCTCACGCTGTTCTTCTCGATCATCGAAATGGTGCTGTTGGTGACGCCGGCCCGCTTGGCGAGCTCACGCTGGGACAGGCCCTTGAGTTTGCGAATGGATTGCAGTCGAACACCGACGTCCAATGCTGGAGTCCCCCTCGGGAAGATACGGAAAAGTGTCCGTATCATGGCAACAGCGTTCAGTATTTACAACAGCCTGATCGCAAATTCTGCCCAACCCCCTCTCAGCCCTCGGAATAGAGCAGCGGCACCCGGCGCAGGTTGCAAAAAAGCTGATAGGGAATGCTGCCCGCGCAGGCCGCCACGTCGCTGGCGAGGACCTGCTTGCCCCACAACTCGACCCGACTGCCGAGGCCGGCTTGCGGCAGGTCGCTGAGATCGACGCAGAGCATATCCATCGACACCCGGCCGATCAGCCGGCTGAGCCGGCCATCGATCGCCACCGGCGTGCCGCTCGGCGCATGCCGCGGGTAGCCATCGGCATAGCCCATGGCGACCACGCCGACCCGGGTCGGCCGCTCGGTGACGAAGCGCGCGCCATAGCCGACCGGTTCGTCGACCGGCAGCTCGCGCACACTGATGATCTTCGATTCCAGGGTCATGACCGGCCGCAACTGGGCGGCCACGGCCTGCGCCTGTTCGAATGGGGTGGCGCCGTAGAGCATGATGCCGGGGCGCACCCAGTCACTCGGCCGCTCTTTATAACCCAGCTGGGGCCAACCGAGCACCGCTGGTGAATTGCGCAGGCTGACGTCCGCCACCAGGCCTTGCCGCGCCTGCTCGAACACCGCCAGTTGCTCGCTGCTGCGCGGGCAATCCAGTTCGTCGGCACGGGCGAAGTGGCTCATCAGGACGATTTTTGCCACCTTGCCGCTGGCCAGCAGACGGCGATAGGCCACCTGGTAGTCGGCCGGATGCAGGCCGACGCGATGCATGCCCGAGTCCAGCTTCAGCCATACCGTCAACGGTTTGCGCACGGACGAGCGCTCGATGGCCTCCAGCTGCCACAGCGCATGCACCACGCACCACAGATCATGCTGCTCGATCAGCGCCAACTCGTCGGCCTCGAAGAAGCCTTCCAGCAACAGGATAGGCCCGCGAATGCCGGCTTCGCGCAGCTGCAGCGCCTCTTCGATGCAGGCCACGGCAAAACCATCGGCCTGCGCCTGCAGCGCCTGCGCGCAACGCACGGCGCCATGCCCGTAAGCATCGGCCTTGATCACCGCGAGCGCCTTGGCAGCGGATACTTCACGGGCCAGTTGATAGTTGTGACGCAGGGCTTGCAGATCGATCAGGGCACGGGCTGGACGCATGGTCTTCTCGAGTATCGGGCGTGGGCCGGGTAGCAGGGTTGTTCGGCGCAACCCGGCGCACGGGCTGCGGACTGCAAATTAAAAAAGCCCGGCGGGACAGCCGGACAAGAGCCAACTCAAACGGGCGGGCACAGGCTTGACAGGCCATTGAAAAACATGGGCGAGACAGCCGAGACAGACCGCAAAAACAGGCGAGAAACGCAGCGCAGCGAAGTAACAGCCAACAACTGGCCCTTAGGGTGAGCGGGCGAATCAAGCGCACTGGGCTCACACCCGAACCTGTTTCTAACGCCCCTCGCTTTTATCAAGAGGGGCTTTCAACAACCTGTTAAACGGCCGCCACCACCATCATCTCGACCAACACCTCGGGCGTATACATCGCCGCCTCGACGCAGGCGCGGCCGGGCGCGGCGCCAGGTGCGACCCACGCGTCCCATACCTGGTTGAGGCCGGCATAGTCGCGGGCCATATCCTTGAGATAGATGGTCACCGAGAGGATGCGCGACTTGTCGCTACCGGCCTCGGCCAGCATCGCATCGATGTTGGCCAGGGTCTCGCGGGTCTGCTGCACGATGTCGCCGCTGTAATCATCCGCCAACTGCCCGGCCAGGTAGACCGTGCCGTTGTGGATGTTGATTTCGCTGTAACGGGTTTCAGTGCGCAGGCGCTGGACTGACATGCTTGGAAGACTCCTTGGAGTTGCTGTAACGGAAGATATCCAGGCCCTCGGCACTGATCTGCGGACGCTTCGAGGCCATCATATCGGCGAGGAAACGACCGGAACCGCAGGCCATGGTCCAGCCCAGTGTGCCGTGGCCGGTATTGAGGAACAGATTGCGCAAACCGGTGGCGCCGACGATCGGCGTGCCGTCCGGGGTGGCCGGGCGCAGGCCGGTCCAGAATTCCGCCTGTTTGAAGTCGCCACCTTGCGGGTAGAGATCGCCAGCGACCATCTCCAGGGTCGCGCGGCGGCGCGGATTCAGGCTCAGGTCGAAGCCGGCGATCTCGGCCATGCCGCCCACCCGGATACGATTGTCGAAGCGGGTGATGGCGACCTTGTAGGTCTCATCGAGAATGGTCGAGGTCGGCGCCATGTCGCCATTGGTAATAGGCGCGGTCAGCGAATAGCCCTTGAGCGGGTAGATCGGTGCGCGGATGCCCAGCGGCTTGAGCAGTTGCGGGCTGTAGCTGCCGAGGGCGAGCACATAGCGATCGGCGGTTTCCAGCTTGCCATCGACCCACACGCCATTGACCCGGTCGCCGGTAACATCCAGGCGCTCGATGGTCTGGCCGAAGCGGAATTCGACGCCCAACTGCCTGGCCATCTCGGCCAGCTTGCCGGTGAACATCTGGCAGTCGCCGGTCTGGTCGTTGGGCAGGCGCAGGGCGCCAGCCAGCTTGTGCTTGACCCCGGCCAGGGCCGGCTCGACCCGGGCGATACCGTCACGGTCGAGCAGCTCGAAGGGCACCCCGGACTGCTGCAGCACGGCGATATCCTTGGCCGCGTTGTCGACCTGCGCCTGGGTGCGGAACAACTGAGTGGTGCCCAGGCGGCGGCCTTCGTAGCCAATGCCGGTCTCGGCGCGCAGTTCGTCGAGGCAATCGCGGCTGTACTCGGACAGCCGCACCATGCGCTCCTTGTTCACCGCGTAACGGCTGGCGGTGCAATTGCGCAGCATCTGCGCCATCCACAGGTACTGGTCGATATCGGCAGTGGCCTTGATCGCCAACGGTGCGTGCTTCTGCAGCAGCCACTTGATGGCTTTCAGCGGCACGCCCGGTGCAGCCCAGGGCGAGGCATAGCCGGGGGAAACCTGGCCGGCATTGGCGAAACTGGTTTCCATGGCAGGGCCGTCCTGACGGTCGACCACCACCACCTCGAAACCCTGGCGCGCCAGGTAATACGCACTGGCCACACCTACCACACCACTACCAAGCACCAGAACCCGCATCGTCATCTCCTCGCCGCGACTATGCGCTGGCGTTTTTTGTCTTGAGCGTTGATGTGCGCAGTATATGGAGCATCAGCCAGTGCTTTTCACTATATAAACAACTATATTTGGCGAGAATACTTGGCGAAAACCGCTTCTACGGAGGGGCATCCCCCATGCGTACCCAGCATCAGAGCCGTCGCGAACTGGATAAGATCGACCGCAATATCCTGCGTTTCCTGCAGGAAGACGGGCGCATCTCCTTCACCGAACTGGGCGAGCGGGTCGGCCTGTCGACCACGCCCTGCACCGAGCGGGTACGCCGCCTGGAGCGCGAAGGCATCATCATGGGCTACCACGCCCGCCTCAACCCGCAGTACCTCAAGGCCAGCCTGCTGGTGTTCGTCGAGATCAGCCTGGACTACAAGTCCGGCGACACCTTCGAGGAATTTCGCCGCGCCGTGCTCAAGCTGCCGCACGTGCTGGAATGCCACCTGGTATCCGGCGACTTCGACTACCTGGTCAAGGCACGGATCAACGAGATGGCCAGCTACCGCAAGCTGCTCGGTGACATTCTGCTCAAGCTGCCGCACGTGCGTGAATCGAAGAGTTATATCGTCATGGAAGAGGTCAAGGAATCGCTGGCGCTACCCATTGCGGAGTGACGCAAGCGGCAAGCTGTTCGCGCTGGCTTGCAGCTTAGGGCTTATGCCTTACCGCTGCCCTACACCAGCACCTGGCGGGTGCTGGCGATCAGCCGATGCACCTGCAGTTCGACCTGCGCCTCGATCGGCGTTTCCGGCCCTCGGCCATGGGGACAGGGTAGACTTTTGCTGGTGCCGAACAGACGACAGATCAGCGGGCGCTGCTCGTAGACCTCGCAGCCCTGCGGGCCGAGGTGCACACAGTTCAGCTCGGCCAGCGCGGCGTCATGGGCGGCGTCGCTTTTCACCGGCAGGCGGGCCATCTCCTCGGACGAGGCGGTGACCGGTCCGCAGCAGTCGTGGCAACCGGGCACGCAGTCGAAACGCGGAATCTGCAAACGCAGGTGATCGATCTTGCGGCCGGTACAACTCATCGCTAGTGTCCAGTGGGAATTCCGCGCATCTTAACCCCGCTCGCCATCGGTTGCCGCCGAATGACCGATTATCCCGATGGAAACCGAGTTTTTTGCCATCCCCCCTTGGCGACAGGCAAAGCCCGCGCTTATCCTGCGTAAAAATTTCCAAACACAATAAACAGGATTTCACACATGAACGCCCGCGTTCACCAACCGACCCACAACGCCCAGCACGCCGCCTCCTACTACGCCGCCAGCGTCAACCGGCAACTGACCTACCCGCCGCTGCGCGGGGAACTCAGCGTCGACGTGTGCATCGTCGGCGGCGGTTTTTCCGGGCTGAACACGGCCATCGAACTGGTACAGAAAGGCTTCTCGGTGGCACTGCTGGAGGCACACAAGATCGGCTGGGGCGCCAGCGGGCGCAACGGCGGCCAGCTGATACGCGGGGTCGGCCATGGCGTCGAGCAGTTCGAATCGATCATCGGCACCGAGGGTGTACGTGAACTCAAGCTGATGGGCCTGGAAGCCGTGGAAATCGTCCGCCACCGGGTCGCGCAGTTCACTATCGACTGCGACTTGACCTGGGGCTATTGCGACCTGGCCAACAAGCCCAGCCACCTCGACGCGTTCGCCGCCGAGAAGGCGGAACTGCAGAGTCTCGGCTACCAGCATGAGATGCGCCTGCTGCAACCCGAGCAGATGCATGAGGTGGTGGGTTCCGACCGCTACGTCGGCGGCCTGATCGACATGGGCTCCGGCCACCTGCACCCGCTCAACCTGGCCTTGGGCGAAGCGGCAGCGGCTCAATCATTGGGTGTGCAGCTGTTCGAAGATTCGGCGGTGACTCGCATCGACTACGGTGCCGAAGTCAGGGTACACACCGCCCTGGGCGTGGTGCGCGCGGCTCACCTGGTACTCGGCTGCAACGCCTACCTGAATGGTCTGAACAGCAACCTGGGCGGCAAGGTGCTGCCGGCCGGCAGCTATGTAATCGCCACCGAGCCGCTGTCCGAGGCCCAAGCCCACGCGATCATTCCGCAGAACATGGCGCTGTGCGACCAGCGCGTGGCCCTCGACTACTACCGCCTGTCCGCCGATCGACGCCTGCTGTTCGGCGGCGCCTGCCATTACTCCGGGCGAGATCCGGCGGACATCGCCGGCTATATGCGCCCGAAAATGCTGGCCGTCTTTCCCCACTTGCAGAATGTGAAAATCGATTACCAGTGGGGCGGGATGATCGGCATCGGCGCCAACCGCCTGCCACAGATCGGCCGGCTCAGGGATCAGCCCAACGTCTACTATGCCCAGGCCTATTCCGGCCACGGCGTCAACGCCACCCATCTGGCCGGCAAACTGCTGGCCGAGGCCATCGCCGGCCAAGCCAGCCAGGGCTTCGACCTGTTCGCCCGGGTACCGCACATGACCTTCCCCGGCGGCCAGCACCTGCGCTCGCCGTTGCTGGCCCTGGGTATGCTCTGGCACCGACTCAAGGAACTGCTGTAGGCGCAGCCGAGATGCCCTTCAGGCCGAGCTGAACGCAGGGCGGTCGGGCGGCGTTCCGATCGGAGCGCAGCGACAACCTGCAGTGTTAATCCGGCCTGCGGGTTGAGATTCCGGGCCTCCACAGCGTCCAGAACGGCCGCAAGGCTTCGTGGTTGGCCTCTACCCGGGTCAGGCCGATATCGCGCAACTGCGCATCGGTCAGCCTGAGCAGCGCCCGGCGGGTACCCAGCCGGCGCCAGAACAGCAGCCAGCGCGACTCACCAGCCGCGGGCGCCGGACGGCTGCTCACCGGCTCATTCATCTCCACTGTCAGCCTTGCATCGCCAAGCCCGTTCATCACCTTTCTCCTGCTCGAAAGCACTCTGGGAGATCATGATGAACGCCGGACAAAAGGCATGACAGATCCAAAATTATCTTATTAACTACACACAGATGGCGCTTTGAAGCCGCTGAATCATGGATTTATGCGATATCTGTATTGCTTGCCTTATTAACGCTCAAGAATCAGGGCAACTGTAATGACCCTCTACGTCAACTTGGCCGACCAGCTCGGCGCCCGCATCGAGCAAGGCCTGTACCGCCCAGGCGAGCGCCTGCCCTCGGTGCGCGCCCTCAGCCTCGAGCACGGCGTCAGCCTGAGCACGGTGCAACAGGCCTACCGCCACCTGGAAGACCAGGGCCTGGCCACGCCGCGGCCGAAGTCCGGCTATTTCGTGCCGCTCACTCGAGCGAAACCGGCACTGCCGATGGTCAGTCGCGCGGCGCAACGGCCGGTGGACGTCTCGCAATGGGATCAGGTGCTCGAGCTGATCAGCGTCCCGCCGGGCGGCGAGGTGATTCAGCTGGGCCGCGGCATGCCGGACATCAGCAGCCCGACCCTGAAGCCGCTGCTGCGCACCCTGTCGCGCCTGAGCCGCCGGCAGCAACTCAAGGAACTGAGCTATGGCTGCTTGCAGGGCGATCCGGGCCTGCGCGAGCAGCTGTCGCGCCTGATGCTCGACTCGGGCTGCCAGATTCCCTATCAGGACATCGTTATCACCACGGGTTGCCACGAAGCGTTATCCGCAGCGATTCGCGCGATCTGCCAACCCGGCGACATAGTCGCGGTGGACTCGCCGAGCTTTCACGGGGTCATGCAGGCGCTGAAAGGGTTCGGCATGAAGGCGCTGGAACTGCCCACCGACCCGCTCACCGGGATCAGCCTGGAAGCCCTGGAGCTGGCCCTCGAGCAGTGGCCGATCAAGGCCATCCAGCTCACCCCGAACTGCAACAATCCGCTCGGCTACATCATGCCGGAGGCCAACAAGCGCGCCCTGCTGGCCCTGGCGCAACGCTACGACGTGGCGATCATCGAGGACGACGTCTACGGCGAACTGGCCTACAGCTACCCGCGTCCGCGCAGCATCAAGTCCTATGACGAGGATGGCCGCGTGCTGTTCTGCAGCTCCTTTTCCAAGACCCTGGCGCCCGGCCTGCGCATCGGCTGGATCGCCCCGGGCCGCTACCTGCAGCAGGTACTGCACCTCAAGTACATCGGCACCGGGATGACCGCACAGTTGCCGCAGCTGGCCCTGACCGAGTACCTCGAGGCCGGCCACTACCAGCCGCACCTGCGGCGCATGCGCAGCCAGTACGCCCGCGGCCTGGAGCAGATGGTCGACTGGGTCAGCCGTTATTTTCCGCCCGGCACCCGGGTCAGCCAGCCGCGCGGCGGCTTCATGCTCTGGGTCGAACTCGCCCCGGGCTTCGACAGCCAACGCCTGAACCGAATGCTGCGCCCGCACCAGGTGCAGATCGCCCCGGGCAGCATCTTTTCCGCCGCTGGCAAGTACCGCAACTGCCTGCGCATCAACTACGCGGCCAAGCCCAGCGCGGAGATCGAGCAGGCGATCCGCTGGGTCGGCGAGAGCGTCGCCGAACTGCTGGCGGAGCTGGACTAGCAGGCCGTTGAAAAATGTAGGCGAGGCAGCCAAGACAATGCCTAGGCGGCCCCACAAAAATGGCCGAAACGCAGCGCAGCGGAGTAACAGCCATAGGCTGGCCCGCAGGGCGATCGAAGCGAGTCAAAACGGACTGGGCTCGCACGCGAGGCCGTTTTTAACGCCCCTCTCTTTCATCAAGAGAGGCAACGGAGGTAGTTTTTCAACGGTCTGTTAGTCGCCGCGCGCGGGCGCGGCCGTACCAAACTGGTCATCGACGCCCTGGCCACGCCAGGCCAGCACCACGAACACCGCCGCCCCCAGCGCCATCAACAACGGCAACGCATGGCCACTGACCCACTGGCTGGCCGCACCGGTGGCCAGCGGGCCGACCAGGCAGCCGATGCCCCAGAGTTGCGCGACATGGGCATTGGCGCGCACCAGCTCATCGTCGCGGTAGCGCTCGCCGATCAGGATCAGCGACAGGGTGAACAGCCCGCCGGCGCTGGCGCCGAACAGCACCAGCAGCGGCCAGATCAACGCCGTGTGCAGCAGCAGCGGCAACGCCAGACTGGACAGCAGCAAAATCACCCCGCAACCGCGGAACAGGCTGCGCCGCGACATGCGGTCCGCCAGCAGGCCGATCGGCAGTTGCAGGGCGGCGTCGCCGACCACCACCACGCTGACCATGAACAGCGCCACCTCCTGGGTGAAGCCCTGACGCAGGCCGTAGATTGGCAGCAACGTCAGCATCATCGCCTCGAACCCGGCGAACAGCATTACCGCCCAGGCGATGGCCGGCAGCTTGCGGCAGAACGCCGGCAGGCCACGCCCCGAAGCGCTGTGGCCGTCTACCCGAGGCGCGCCCGTGCGCCCCAGCAGGAGCAGTGAGCCGCCGATCAGCAGGCCGACACCCGCCCAGAAGCCCAGATCGGTGCTGGTGCCCAGGGCAGTGAGTAGCAGCGGTCCGCACAGCTGGCTCAACGCATAGCCGGTGCCATACAGGGCGACTAGGCGGCCGCGCCATTTCTCCACGGCCAGTTGGTTGATCCAGCTTTCGCCGAGGATGAACACCACGGTCAGCGCCACGCCGATCAGCAGGCGCAGCAGCAGCCACACCGCATAGCTCTGCATCAGCGCCAGCAGCCCCACGGACAGGGCGCCGACCAGCAGGCACAACTGCATCAGCCGAGTGGTACCGAAGTACGCCGCCAACCGCCCCGCCAGGGACGCGCCGAGCAAGACACCCACCGCCGGAGTCGCCGCCATCACGCCGATGGCGAAGGAGTCGTAGCCCCAGCTCTCCAGACGCAGCGACACCAACGGCATGGTCACCCCGAGGGCCAGACCGATGCTGATGACCGCCGAACAGACCGCGAAATAGGTACCCCAACGCATTGCCAGACTCCTTTATGTCGTGGCCCGGAACAAAACAAAACGGCCGGGTTTCCCAAGGAAACCCGGCCGCAGGTGTGGCTCATCAAGAACCGGCCCCGAAGGGCGGACCTTCAGGCGGTTACCCGCCTGTCGCTTATCGACGTTACAGCTTGATCCAGGTGGCCTTCAACTCGGTGTACTTGTCGAAGGCGTGCAGCGACTTGTCGCGGCCGTTGCCGGACTGTTTGAAGCCGCCGAACGGCGCGGTCATGTCGCCGCCGTCGTACTGGTTGACCCACACGCTGCCGGCACGCAGCGCCTTGGCGGTCAGGTGGGCCTTGGACAGGTTGCTGGTCCATACCGCCGCAGCCAAACCATAAGGCGTGTCATTGGCGATCTGCACCGCTTCCTCCGCCGAGTCGAAGCCGATCACCGAGAGCACCGGGCCGAAGATTTCCTCGCGGGCGATGCGCATGGCATTGCTCACCCCGTCGAAGATGGTCGGCTCGACGTAGGTGCCACCGCTCTCCTCCATCACCCGCTTGCCACCGGCCACCAACTTGGCGCCGTCGTCGTGACCGGCCTGGATGTAGCCCAGCACATTGTTCATCTGGGTGACGTCGACCAGTGCACCGACATTGGTGTCCGGGTCCAGCGGGTGGCCCGGCTTCCAGCTCTTGATCGCCTCGACCACCATGGGCACGAAACGCTCCTTGATCGAATTTTCCACCAGCAGGCGCGAGCCGGCGGTGCAGACTTCGCCCTGGTTGAAGGCGATGGCGCCGGCCGCGGCTTCGGCGGCGGCCTGCAGATCAGGCGCATCGGCAAAGACGATGTTCGGGCTCTTGCCGCCGGCTTCCAGCCAGACGCGCTTCATGTTCGACTCGCCGGCATAGATCATCAGCTGCTTGGCGATCTTGGTCGAGCCGGTGAACACCAGGGTGTCGACGTCCATGTGCAGGGCCAGAGCCTTGCCGACGGTATGGCCGTAACCCGGCAGCACATTGAGCACGCCCGCCGGAATGCCGGCCTCGATGGCCAGTTGACCCAGGCGAATGGCGGTCAGCGGCGACTTTTCCGAGGGCTTGAGGATCACCGAATTGCCGGTGGACAAGGCCGGACCGAGCTTCCAGCAGCTCATCAGCAGGGGGAAGTTCCACGGCACTATGGCCGCGACCACGCCGATCGGCTCGCGGGTCACCAGCCCCAGCTGGTCATGAGGCGTGGCGGCCACTTCGTCGTAGATCTTGTCGATCGCCTCACCGCTCCAGCGGATCGAGTTGGCCGCACTGGAGACGTCGATACCCAGGGCGTCGCTGATCGGCTTGCCCATGTCGAGGGTTTCCAGCAGCGCCAGCTCTTCGCCGTGCTGCTCGATCAGCTCGGCGAAACGGATCATCACGGCCTTGCGCGCGACGGGCGCCAGGCGCGACCAGATGCCGGAATCGAAGGTTTTGCGGGCATCCTGCACCGCCAGTTCGGCATCGGCCAGATCGCAACTGGCGACCGCTGCCAGCATGCGCCCGTCCACCGGGCTGATGCACTCGAAGGTCGCGCCGGAAACCGCCGCACGGTATTCGCCATGAATAAAGGCACGGCCTTCGATCTTCAGGGTATCGGCACGCTGTTCCCAGTCGGCACGAGTCAAGCTAGTCATTCGAGGATCCTCTATCAGTAAAAAGTGCCGCGGCTTCGGCGCGCGCACTGTCAATAATTCTGCAAGGCCTGCGAAGGCCAAATCCTGCTGGCAACACTAAACCAGAGGGCCGCACCTTTTCAATATTTTTTACAAAGCGCGATAACCCCCCTTGTCATGTTCGTTTTATTAAACATAGACTGCGCAAAATCGCTCCCCTGCCCCTATCTGCGCGCGTCCGGACGACCAGCATGACAACCGACAACCTGACTCCATCGAACAGAAAAACCAAAAGCCTCGAGGACTTCTGAATGCCGTTCACCGCCAATCGTCAATTCAAGGCCAAACCACGCCTGCTGGACAGCGCCGACGGCATGTATTTCAGCAGCGACGACAGCCGCAAGGAATTAGACGGCACCGCCGGGCTTTGGTGCTGCAACGGCGGCCACGGTCGTCGGGAAATTACCGAGACGGAGAGCAGGCAGATCGCCAAGCTGGACTTCGCCCCGACTTTTCGGATGGGTCACCCGCTGCCGTTCGAACTGGCCAGCCGCCACCGGCCAAGGCACCCGCACCCGCACCCGCCTGGATACCCTGGCGCTGGCGCCGCCGCTGATCGTGGAAAAGACGCAGATTGATACCCCGGTGAAGAACTCACCGATTCGATCCGCCCAGCCCACCAACCACCCCGACCCGGAACCCCTGCATGACTATCGAACAGATCCTCGACTTCGCCCAAGCCAGCACCGCCCCCGAACACTACCGCCCGGCACCGGAAAAAATCCTCAAGGGCGACCCCGAGCAAAGCGTGCGCAACCATTACGGCAGCCCGTGCGGCCAGTTCAACGCCGGCATCTGGGAAGGTGCGGTCGGTCAGTGGACGGTCAGTTACAGCGAACACGAATACTGCGAAATCCTCGAGGGCGTGTCCGTGCTGCGCGATGCGGATGGCAACGCCAAGACCGTGCGCGCCGGCGACCGCTTCGTCATCCCCGCCGGGTTCGAAGGCACCTGGGAAGTGCTGCAAGCCTGCCGCAAGGTCTACGTGATCTTCGAGCAAGCGCCGCGCTGACGCGCCCATAGCTCATGCATCACCCTTTAGCCCGCGCCGAGCGGGCTTTTTTTCGCCTGCGCACAGGTGACACCGGGCATGAGCGGGCACTGGTGGCCGCCGCGACTTGCCGGCGAGCCCGGACAACAGCCAAGCTTGCACCCCAGGTATATCGTCCGATCTGCCGCCGCCAGCATGCTCGACGGATTGGCCGCAGACGGCGGCAAGAACCTGGGTAAATCGCCGGCATGAAAAAGCCCGCCATGAGGCGGGCTTTTTCGACAAGAACGGGGATCAATTACTTGATCTTGCCTTCCTTGTAGATCACGTGCTTACGCACAACCGGATCGAATTTTTTAATTTCGATTTTGTCCGGCATGGTGCGCTTGTTTTTGTCGGTAGTGTAGAAATGACCAGTACCGGCACTCGAGATCAAACGGATCAATTCGCGCATGACTTACTCCTTAAACCTTTTCGCCGCGAGCACGCAGCTCGGACAGAACGACGTCAATACCACGCTTGTCGATGCAACGCATGCCCTTGGCGGAAACGCGCAGACGCACGAAACGGTTCTCAGACTCGACCCAGAAGCGGTGATGCTGCAGGTTCGGCAGGAAACGACGACGGGTTTTGTTGTGTGCGTGGGAAACATTGTTCCCGGTTACCGGACCCTTACCGGTAACTTGACAGACTTTCGACATGCCTCAGCCCTCTAAAACCACATGCCCAACCCGGCATGGGTTGGCCGCATAAACTCAATATCATTGGCGCTCGGCGCCGCGTTTCTCGAGGGTCTTACCGGCTACACCTGAAAGCGCAAGTACCGGGCCCCTACAAAAGAGCGCTGCTTTATACCAGAAAGCCCAGCGTGCAACAAGATTAAACGCACTTTCGACCCGCACGCGCCTGCTGCGCAACAGCGGTCGCCGGGCCAGCAGCACAGGCGGCAGCGCCAGCCTACCGCTCGTCGACAAGTCCGCTGTTCCGGCCGCGCGTTATGGTCTAGGGTGAAACCTTTGTCGGCGCGCCTTGTGCGCGCGCACCGCATTATCAAGGAGTCTGTCATGCGCCTCGCCACCCAAACGCTGCTATTGACCGGCCTGCTGAGTCCGCTATTGGTTCAGGCAGCCACGCTCAGTGTCTGTACCGAAGCCAGCCCGGATGGCTTCGACGTTGTGCAATACAACTCGCTGACCACCACCAATGCCTCGGCCGATGTATTGATGAACCGTCTGGTGGAGTTCGACGCAGGCAGCGGCCGATTGCTGCCCAGCCTGGCGCAAAGCTGGCAAGTCAGCGAGGATGGCCTGAGCTACAGCTTTGTCCTGCGCGAGGATGTCGCCTTCCACGAAACCGACTATTTCAGCCCCAGCCGCCCACTGACCGCCGACGACGTCTTGTTCAGCTTCCAGCGCATGCTCGACCCGACCCACCCCTGGCACAAGACTGCCCCCGGCGGCTATCCACACGCCCAATCGATGCAGCTGCCCAGCCTGATCAAAAGCATCGACAAACTCGGCGAACACCGCCTGCGCTTCACCCTGAGCCGCCCCGACGCCACCTTCCTCGCCACCCTGAGCATGGGCTTCGCCTCGATCTATTCCGCCGAGTACGCCGACCAGTTGCTCGCCGCCGGCACCCCGGAGCGGCTCAACAGCCAGCCGATCGGCAGTGGCCCCTTCGTCTTCAAGCGCTTCCAGAAAGACGCGGTGGTGCGCTATGACGCCAACCCCGAGTACTTTGCCGGCAAACCAGCGGTGGATAGCCTGGTGTTCGCCATCACCCCGGACGCCAATGTGCGCCTGCAGAAGCTGCGCCGCGGCGAGTGCCATATCGCCCTCTCGCCCAAACCGCAGGACGTACAGGCCAGCGCCGCCGATGCCGAGCTGAAGAGCGTGCACACCGCCGCCTTCATGACCGCCTTCGTCGGCATCAACAGCCAGCATGCGCCACTGGATAAAACCGCGGTGCGCCAGGCGATCAACCTGGCCTTCGACAAGGCCAGCTACCTGCAGGCGGTATTCGAGAACAGCGCCGAGGCGGCCAACGGCCCCTATCCGCCCAATACCTGGAGCTATGCCGCAGAACTGCCCGGTTATGCCCACGACCCGGCCAAGGCCCGTGCCCTGCTGGCCGAGGCAGGCCTGGCCGAGGGTTTCAAGACCACCATCTGGACCCGCCCCAGTGGCAGCCTGCTCAACCCCAACCCGAGCCTCGGCGCCCAGTTGCTACAAGCCGACCTGGGCAAGGTCGGCATTCAGGCCGAGATCCGCGTGATCGAATGGGGCGAACTGATCCGCCGCGCCAAGGCCGGCGAACACGACCTGCTGTTCATGGGCTGGGCCGGCGACAATGGCGACCCGGACAACTTCCTCACCCCGCAATTCGCCTGCGCCTCGCTCGAGTCGGGGCTGAACTTCGCCCGCTACTGCGACCCGCAACTGGACAAGTTGATCGCCGCCGGCAAAACCACCAGCGACCAGGCGCAGCGCAGCCAGATCTATCGGGACGCGCAGCGGATCATCCAGCAGCAGGCGCTATGGCTGCCCCTGGCCCACCCGACCGCCTACGCCCTGATCCGCAAGGAAGTCGAGGGGTATCAGGTCAGCCCCTTCGGCCGCCAGGATTTCGCCAAGGTGCGGATCACGCCCTAGCCTTGCCTTTGTGAAAGCGGCTGGGCGGCACACTCCGCTTCAGCCGCGAACAGGGCTTCGCGGCCAAGGCCTCACCCGCAGAGCCAGCAGGCTATCCCGCTACAACCAACCGTACTCGGCCATCGACAGCGGCTCGCCGTCGCCGACGATGAAGTGATCGAGCACCCGCACATCGACCAGCTCCAGGGCTTCCTTCAGACGCTTGGTCAGCACCCGGTCCGCCTGACTCGGCTCGGCCACGCCCGAGGGATGGTTATGGGTCAGAATCAGCGCCGCGGCGTTGTGCGCCAGGGCACGCTTGACTACCTGGCGGGGATAGACGCTGGCGCTGTCGATGGAGCCGTGGAACAGCGCCTCGAAGGCCAGCACCCGATGCTTGGCATCGAGAAACAGGCAACCGAACACCTCATGGGGCTCATGGCGCAGCAGCGCCTTGAGGTAATCGCGCACCGCCTGCGGGCTTTCCAGCGCCGAGTCGCGGCGCAATTGCTCGGCCAGATGCCGGCGGGCCATCTCCAGCACCGCCTGCAACTGGGCGAACTTGGCCGGGCCCAGCCCCAGACGCTGGCTGAAAGACGGTAAATCCGCCTGCATCAACGCGCGCAGTCCACCGAAATCGCCGAGCAGATGGCGCGCCAGATCCACGGCACTCTGCCCGGCCACCCCAGTACGCAGGAAGATCGCCAGCAATTCGGCGTCGGTCAGGGTAGCGGCCCCTTGGGCCAGAAGTTTCTCCCGCGGGCGTTCCGCCGCGGGCCAATCGCGAATGCTCATAGCACCTCCATGTCGAGCCCTGAGCCTGCCGAACCTGAAACAGCCCTTGCGGGCTGGGTCTGGCAAGCGCCTGGTGCCGCTTTTCCGCTGCGGCTGCTGTGCTATCTTAGCCCATCTTTTTGCGCGGCGACTGGCCTGGGGAGGCGTCACCGCCGCGGCGCACATCCACCCAACACAAGGCAGGCCTATGCAGCGGCTATATCGAAAACGCATCGTTCTCGGCGTGGGTGGCGGCATTGCCGCCTACAAGAGCGCAGAGCTGGTTCGCCGTCTGCGCGATCTGGGCGCTGACGTGCATGTGGTCATGACCCGCGGCGGCCGCGAATTCATCACGCCGCTGACCCTGCAGGCCCTGTCCGGGCATCCGGTGCACCTGGATCTGCTCGATCCCGCCGCCGAGGCAGCCATGGGCCATATCGAACTGGCGCGCTGGGCCGATCTGGTGTTGATCGCCCCGGCCACCGCCGACCTGATGGCGCGCCTGGCCCAGGGTGTCGCCGATGACCTGCTGACCACCCTGGTGCTGGCCACCGATGCCCCGGTCGCCCTGGCGCCAGCAATGAACCAGGCAATGTGGCGCGACCCGGCCACCCAGGCCAACGCCCAACTGCTCAGCGAACGCGGCCTGCACCTGTTCGGCCCCGCGGCAGGCAGCCAGGCCTGCGGCGATGTCGGCCTCGGTCGCATGCTCGAAGCCGACGACCTGGCGCAATGCGCCGCCGATTGTTTCCAGAACCAGGCTCTGACTGGCAAGCATGTGCTGATCACCGCGGGGCCAACCCAGGAAAACATCGACCCGGTGCGTTACATCACCAATCACAGTTCCGGCAAGATGGGTTTCGCCCTCGCCGAGGCCGCCGCCGAAGCAGGTGCCAGGGTCACCCTGATCAGCGGCCCGGTGCACTTGCCGACCCCGGATCGGGTCAGCCGCATCGACGTGGTCAGCGCCCGCGACATGCTCGCCGCCTGCGAAGCAGCCATGCCCTGCGATCTGCTTATCGCCGCAGCCGCTGTCGCCGATTACCGCCCGGAAGTGGTCGCCCAGCACAAATTGAAGAAAGACCCCTCTAGCGGCGACGGCTTGCTCCTGCAGATGGTGCGCAACCCGGATATCCTCGCCACGCTGGCAGGGCGCGCCGACCGACCGTTCAGTGTCGGCTTCGCAGCCGAGACCGAGAACCTGCTGGGCTATGCCTCGCGCAAGCTGCAGGACAAGAACCTCGACCTGATCGTCGCCAACGACGTGGCCAACCCGAGCATCGGCTTCAACAGTGAGGAAAACGCCATCACCATCATCGATCGCGACCTCCAGCAAAGCAGCTTCGCGCAAACCAGCAAAGGCAAGATCGCCCGTCAACTGGTGGCCTTTATCGCCGACCGCTTGCACCGCACCTGACACCCTCACTCACCGACCGCAGAGCCTGACATGCACGCCTTACAAGCCAAAATCCTCGACCCGCGTCTGGGCAGCGAATTCCCCCTGCCGCAGTACGCTACCCCGGGTTCCGCCGGCCTCGACCTGCGCGCCATGCTCAAGCAGGAACTGATCCTCGAGCCCGGGCAAACCGTGCTGATCCCCACCGGCCTGTCGATCTACATCGGCGACCCCGGCCTGGCGGCGCTGATCCTGCCGCGCTCGGGCCTCGGCCATAAGCACGGCATCGTCCTCGGCAACCTGGTCGGTCTGATCGACTCGGACTACCAGGGCGAGCTGATGGTGTCCTGCTGGAACCGAGGACAAAGCGCCTTCAGCATGGCCATCGGCGAGCGCATTGCCCAGCTGATCCTGGTGCCGGTGGTGCAGGCGCACTTCGAGCTGGTCGAGCAGTTCGACGAAAGCCAGCGCGGCAGCGGCGGTTTTGGCCATTCCGGCAGTCACTGAGTGCCACTTTCAAGACGAACTGCGAACAAGACGTACTGCCTAACAAGACCAACCGCCAACAGGATGAACCGCCAGGGAGACGTTCGATGAAACGCTTCAAGCGCACTGCCAAGGATGCCAACGCCACCAGCACCGGCAAACAGACCGCCAGCGCCCTGTTTCCAGGCCTGCTGGCTGTCATCAGCGGACTGGTTCTGGCCGGCGCGCTGCTCTGGTTCGGCCTGTTCAACAACGTGCAACAACGGCAACAACAGCAACTCACCCAGGCCTGGGGCGGCGCCCAGGCCGCCGCGCTGCAACAGGCAATACGCCAGCTGGCCGCCGACACCCGCGCCGCGGCACGCAACCCCGAGCTGCTGCAGGCCGTGCACAGCCGGGACAGCCAACAGCTGCGGGCGGCCGAACGCAACCTGCGCTACTGGGACGGCGTGATCGATGCGCACCTCAATGCCCGTGGCGAAGCCGTTCAGGATATGGGCCGGGACGCGCCGATGAACTTTGCCGCGCTGGACATGCTGCGCCGCGTGGAAAACGGCCAGACGCCTGCTGTCGAGGCTTACAAGATCGGCCAACGCTGGCTGGTCTATAGCGCAGCGCCACTGCGCCAGAGCGATGATCAACCCGCGCAGGGCACCCTGCTGCTGGCCGTCGAGCTGGACCGCCTGCTGGCCAATTTGCCGCCGCTACCGGCCGACGTCGGCCAACTGCAACTGCTTCAGCAATTCGGCAATACCTCCGGTCAGGTGCTGACGCAACGCGGCCAGGCCCAGGGCGATGCACAGCGCTTCGATAGCGGCAACCCGAACTGGCAGCTTGGCTTCACCCCGGGCCTGCGCCTGACCGCAGCGGCCTTCTCGGCAACCTTGCCTGGCCTGGCGACGCTGCTCGCACTGGCCGGTGCCCTGCTCGGTCTCTACCTGGTGTACAGCGGCCAGCAACGACGCCTGTATCAGGATGTCTTGCAACTTGGCCAACTGGTTAAAGAACTCTCAGCCGGTAAAGCCGTCAAAGCTTTCAGCCTGAGCTTGCCGGTGCTCGATAGCCTGGCACAGTCCCTGGCCCGCCTACCGCGCCGCGCCAGCATGCCAGCGGAAACCCACGACAGCGCCGGCCAAGCTTCTCCTGCAGCGGAGCCTGGCCAGACAGCCGGGCTGATTGATCCGCTGTTTCAAGACACCGATATCCTCGATATCGACATTCTCGACGAAGACCAGGATCTCCTGGGATTGGAGCACCCCCCCGTTATGACCACCCAGCAAATCGCGCCAAAATTACCCGCCGACATCTTCCGCGCCTACGACATACGCGGCGTGGTTGGCAGCAGCCTGACCGCAGAAACCGCTTACTGGGTCGGCCGGGCGATCGGCTCACAGAGCCTGGCGCAAGGCGAGCCGAACGTCGCGGTGGGCCGCGATGGCCGCCTGTCCGGCCCGGAGTTGGTCCAGCAACTGATTCAAGGCCTGCTCGACTGCGGCTGCAACGTCAGCGATGTCGGCATGGTGCCAACCCCGGTGGTCTACTACGCCGGCCATATCCTCGCGGGCAAATCCGCGGTGATGCTCACCGGCAGCCACAACCCGCCAGATTACAATGGTTTCAAGATCGTCATCGCCGGCGACACCCTGGCCAACGAACAGATTCAGGCGCTCAAGACCCGCATCGACACCAATGACCTGGCCAGCGGCGTCGGTACAGTCGAGCAGGTTGATGTGCTGGAGCGCTACTTCAACCATATCCGTGACGACATCGCCATGGCCAAACCACTGAAAGTGGTGGTCGATTGCGGCAACGGCGCCGCCGGGGTGATCGCTCCACAGCTGATCGAAGCCCTGGGCTGCACGGTGATTCCACTGTTCTGCGATGTCGACGGCACCTTCCCCAACCACCACCCGGACCCGGGCAAGCCGGAGAATCTGGTCGACCTGATCGCCAAGGTCAAGGAAGAGCAGGCCGACCTCGGCCTGGCGTTCGACGGCGACGGCGATCGGGTCGGCGTGGTGACCAACAAAGGCACCATCATCTACCCCGATCGCCTGCTGATGCTGTTCGCCAAGGACGTGGTGTCGCGCAATCCCGGTGCCGACATCATCTTCGACGTCAAATGCACCCGCCGCCTGACCCCGCTGATCAGCGGCTACGGCGGCCGCCCGGTAATGTGGAAAACCGGCCACTCGCTGATCAAGAAAAAGATGAAGGAAACCGGCGCCCTGCTGGCCGGCGAGATGAGCGGGCATATATTCTTCAAGGAACGCTGGTTCGGCTTCGACGACGGCGTCTACAGCGCTGCCCGCCTGCTGGAAATCCTCAGCCAGGACAAGCGCGACGCCGAACAGGTATTCGCCGCCTTCCCCTGCGATATATCCACCCCGGAAATCAATATCCAGGTTACCGAACAGAGCAAATTCAGCATCATCGACACCCTGCAGCGCGACGGCCACTGGGGCGAGGCCAACCTCACCACCCTGGACGGCATACGCGTCGACTACCCCAAGGGCTGGGGCCTGGTACGTGCCTCCAACACCACACCGATGCTGGTGCTGCGCTTCGAAGCCGACAGCGAGAACGAACTCGAGCGCATCAAGGAAGTCTTCCGCGCGCAACTGTACAGCGCTGCACCCGATATCACTTTGCCGTTTTGATTGAGATTAGCCATGGAGACCCGCATGACCCTCGAACGTGATGCTGCCAGTAACGTCGCCAAAGTTCTGTCCGAAGCGTTGCCGTACATTCGCCGCTTCGTCGGCAAGACCCTGGTGGTCAAGTACGGTGGCAACGCCATGGAAAGCGACGAACTGAAAACCAACTTCGCCCGTGACATCGTACTGATGAAGGCGGTCGGCATTAATCCGGTGGTGGTGCATGGCGGCGGCCCGCAGATCGGCGACCTGCTCAAGCGCCTGTCGATCGAGAGCCACTTCATCGACGGCATGCGCGTGACCGACGCGCAGACCATGGACGTGGTGGAAATGGTCCTCGGCGGCCAGGTCAACAAGGACATCGTCAACCTGATCAACCGCCACGGCGGCAGCGCCATCGGCCTGACCGGCAAGGATGCCGAACTGATCCGCGCCAAGAAGCTCACGGTAACCCGCCAGACCCCCGAGATGACCACCCCGGAAATCATCGACATCGGCCACGTCGGCGAAGTCACCGGGGTCAATACCGACCTGCTCAACATGCTGGTCAGAGGTGACTTCATCCCGGTCATCGCGCCGATCGGCGTCGGCTCGGAGGGCGAGTCCTACAACATCAACGCCGACCTGGTCGCCGGCAAGGTAGCCGAGGCGTTGAAGGCCGAGAAACTGATCCTGCTGACCAATATCGCCGGCCTGCTGGACAAGCAGGGCGAGGTGCTCACCGGCCTGACCACCGAACAGGTCGATGGCCTGATCGCCGATGGCACCATCTACGGCGGCATGCTGCCGAAGATCCGCTGCGCCCTCGAGGCGGTCCAGGGCGGCGTGACCAGCGCGCACATCATCGACGGCCGGGTACCCAACGCGGTGCTGCTGGAAATCTTCACCGACAGCGGTGTCGGCACCCAGATCTGCAACCGCAAGCGTCACTGAGCGCATCCGCTCGCGCAGACGTAGCCTGGATTAGCTCCAGCGCAATCCGGGAGAGGGTTTCCCGGATTGCGCCCAGGCTTCTTTCATTGGGCTACGACGCTGCAAAAAAATGGTTCTTCGCATAGTTTGGGGAAAGTGCCGGTTGACACCGGACTGGCAAATAAGTGTGCGTTGCCGATGACTTGGCTCTATCCATTACCGTGCCGTCTGGCCTGATGGGTTTCGCCCCTACGGGCGAGTCACTTTCTCTTGCTTGCCCAAGAGAAAGTAACCAAAGAGAAGGGCACCCCACCATCCGGCCCCGGCTGCGCCGGGGTTCCCTCTTTCCATCACCGCTCCAGGGGCACGCCACGAAGGGCCATCCCTGGCCCATCGTGGCTCTCGCGACATCCATGTCGCTCAACCCCTTACGCGGCGATTCCACTCGGCCTCCTGAAGGGGGCTTGGGCGTCGTCTGTGCGATCGCAGCTTTAAGAACAAAAGCAAAAACAGACGCCGCCGAACTCGATTCTGCGGAAATCTCGCAAGCTCGCGACCCGGTCCCGTCAGCAGGCCGAGCGTAGGTGTTGCGTAGGGGGACGAGCCGCATGGATGCGGCGAGAGGCTTAATGGGCCAAGGATGGCCCTTGTAAGCCGGCCCCCGGAGCGGCACCGGAGCGAGGGGAGTTTCGCGCAGCGAAACCCGAATGCCGGGTGCCCTTCTTTGGCACACCTTTCTTGGGCAAGCAAGAAAGGTGTGGCGCCCGTGAGGGGCGCAACCCAAACGCCCAGTACACGCGATAATCGGCCATGCCGCGCCATTTTCCGCACCGCACACAAACTTGCCAGTCCGGTGTCAAGCTCAACGTCCCCGCGATAATGCGAAGAGCCAAAAAATCGCCAGCTCGGACCGGCTGCTAGCGGCGCTTGCCCAGCAGCTCGGCAAGACGCTGGCGATCGGCGGCAAAACTGGCCTGGGCCTGTTTGCGCGCTTCCTGGTAGCGGGCAATGTCCTTGTACTGACGCAGCTGTTCATCTTTCTGGTTGTCGATCTGCGCCAGCAGATTTTCCGGCACTGCGCGCCCGGCACGCTCATGATCCGCCGCCTGGCTCTGCAAGTTGCCCTGCTGCGTGCGCGCCGATTGCAGATTGCTGCGCGCCACGCCGATCAACCCGTCCAACTCGGCCAGCTTGCGATCGCGTGCTCGATCGATGTCCTCGGGCGTGCTGTACAGGCGCAGCAATTGGGCATCGGAGTTGGCGCGGGCCTTGTCGGCCAGTAAACGCTGCATTTCCTCGGCGCTCGGGGCCGGCGGGACGACCTTGATCACCCGCCCCTGGTCATTGAGCACCTCATAGCCCTTGCCGATGAGCTCCGGCGGCACGCCCTGACGACCGAGCACGGTGACGCCCTGATGATCGGTATAGCGATACAACTCGGTGGCGCCCGCAACAATCGGCAGCAGCAAACCGAACAACAGCGAACAGCGGAGCAGAGCCGGCTTGCGCATCGAGACAACACCCTAGATCGAGGAGTTAGATTCCATATTCGGCGCGATAGGCTTGCACCGCTGGCAGATACTGCTTGAGTTCGGCATCGTCTGCCAGGTATTCCAGCACCAGCTCGAGCGACACGATGCTGACCACCGGCATGCCGAAATCGCGCTCGACCTCCTGGATCGCCGATAACTCGCCCTGACCACGTTCCTGACGATTCAGCGCAATCAGCACGCCCGCGGCCTGCGCGCCCTGGGCCTGGATGATCTGCATCACCTCACGAATCGCGGTACCGGCGGTGATCACGTCGTCGACGATCAGCACCTTACCGGCCAGCGGCGCGCCGACCAGGCTGCCCCCTTCACCGTGATCCTTGGCCTCTTTGCGATTGAAACACCAGGGCACATCGCGCTGATGATGCTCGGCCAGAGCCACCGCGGTGGTCGCCGCCAGCGGGATACCCTTGTAAGCCGGGCCGAACAACACATCGAAGGGAATACCGCTGTCGACCACCGCAGCGGCGTAAAAACGCCCCAGCCGGGCCAGCGCCAGACCGCTGTCGAACAGCCCGGCATTGAAGAAATACGGGCTGATGCGCCCCGACTTAAGGGTGAACTGACCGAAGCGCAGAACGCCGCGCTCAATGGCAAAACGAATGAAATCGCGCTGGTACGCTTGCATGAAAAGTCCCGGACGGCACGGATTTAGCTAGGAATTTAGCTTATTGGAGACGAGCTCGGGTATCATACACGCACGTGTTTTTAGGGGCCATTTATGCGGATCATCAGTGTGAACGTGAATGGTATTCATGCTGCAGTCGAGCGCGGTTTGCTCAGTTGGCTGCAAGCACAGAATGCCGACGTCATCTGCCTGCAGGACACCCGCGCCTCCGCCTTTGAACTGGACGACCAAGCCCTCCAACTGGATGGCTATTTCCTCTATGCCTGCGATGCAGAAGTACCAAGCCAAGGTGGCGTGGCACTGTATTCGCGGTTGCAACCCAAGGCGGTAATCAGCGGCCTCGGCTTTGAAATGGCCGATCGCTACGGGCGCTACCTGCAGGCCGATTTCGACAAGGTGAGTATCGCCACCCTGCTGCTGCCATCCGGGCAGGACGGCGACGAGAGCTTGAATCAGAAGTTCAAGTTCATGGACGACTTCACCCATTACCTGGACAAGCAACGGCGCAAGCGCCGCGAGTACATCTATTGCGGCTCGCTGCACGTGGCGCACCAGAAGATCGACGTGAAAAACTGGCGCGACTGTCAGCAATCACCGGGCTTCCTGGCGCCGGAACGGGCCTGGCTGGATGAAGTGATCGGCACCATGGGCTATGTCGATGCCCTGCGTGAAGTCAGCCGCGAAGGCGACCAGTTCAGCTGGTGGCCGGACAGCGAGCAGGCCGAACTGCTCAATCTGGGCTATCGCTTCGACTATCAGTTGCTCACTCCCGGCATGCGTCGCAGCGTGCGCACGGCGCGCCTGCCGCGCCAGCCACGCTTCTCCCAGCATGCGCCGCTGATCGTCGATTACGACTGGATTCTCAGCGTCTAACGCGACCAGCAGAAACAATAAAGCCGGCATCCGCCGGCTTTATTGTTTCTGCTGCGAGGCTTACTTCACCAAGCGCCAGCTGAAGGGGTAGCGATACGCCTGGCCTTCGTTGGCCTTGATCCCGGCGATAATGGTCAGCACCAGGGCACCCACCCCCACCAGCACCAACAGCGGGAAACCGATCACCAGCACCATCAGCAGGAAGCACAGCACCACGGCCAAAGCCACGCTGATCTGGAAATTCAATGCTTCCTTGCCTTGCTGGTCGACGAAAGGATCGAGGTCCTTCTTGATCTGCCAGATAATCAACGGGCCGAGCAGATTGCCGAAGGGGAACGCCAGCCCCAGGAATGCGGCAAAGTGACAGAACATTGCCCACTGACGGGCTTCCTGACTGGGTGTCGGCACCGGGGTTTGCATGTTTTCGTCCATCGTTACCCTCCTTAGCAGGCCGCTGCAAAACCAATATGTCTATGTGGCGTTATAGTCGATTTCACCCCGACCGGACGTCTCTGCCCAGTCGGCGCTTATTCCAGTGCTCAACGGCCGACCGGTTACTGCAACCTTTCAGTCGGCCAATGCCGCCAGCTGCAACTCGAACAGTTCATTTATGCCATTTTGCGCCAGCGCCAGCATGGCGTTCAATTCTGCCGGCTGGAATGGCGCGCCTTCGGCAGTGCCCTGCACCTCGATAAAGCCGCCCGCACTGGTCATGACCACGTTCAGGTCAGTTTCCGCGGCGGAGTCTTCCAGATAATCCAGATCGAGCACCGGCTCGCCCTGGTACATGCCGACCGACACCGCGGCGATCATCTGCTTGAGCGGATCGCCGCCTTTCAGGCCACCACGCTTCTTGATCACTTTCAGCGCGTCGATCAGCGCCACCATGGCGCCGGTGATCGAGGCAGTACGGGTACCGCCATCGGCCTGGATCACGTCGCAGTCGACGTACAGGGTATTTTCGCCCAGCTTACTCATATCCAGCGCGGCGCGCAGCGAGCGACCGATCAGGCGCTGGATTTCCAGGGTGCGCCCGCCCTGTTTGCCGCGACTGGCCTCGCGCTGGTTACGCTCGCCGGTGGCGCGCGGCAGCATGCCGTACTCGGCAGTCAACCAGCCCTGGCCCTGGCCCTTGAGGAAGCGCGGCACACCCGATTCGACGCTGACCGTGCAGATCACCTTGGTGTCGCCGAACTCCACCAGTACCGAGCCTTCGGCATGCCTGGTGTAGTTGCGAGTGATACGGATCGAGCGCAACTGATCGGCACTGCGGCCACTGGGACGTTTCATCAAGGAATACCTACTCTGAATAGAAATCTGCGGGCCATTATAGGGGGCGTACGCCAGCAGCGACATGCCGAATTGGGAGCGACCGACGCACTGCGCTACAATCTCGGCCCTTTAACCATGAAAGTCGCGTAGCGACACCCTCCTTGCATCCTTCTCCCTCAGGGCGAAGGTGGCTCATAGCGCCGGATGAGGGCAACGGACGTGCCGCGCACGACTTTCATGATTCCGCGCGCCCCGCAGGGCACGCCCGTCAGCACCGACTTTCCGCGAGGTTCGCCCATGATCCACAGCATGACTGCCTTCGCCCGCGCCGAGCAGGCCGGAACCAATGGCACCCTGAGCTGGGAGCTACGCTCGGTCAACCACCGTTACCTGGAGCCGCACCTGCGCCTGCCGGATGCCTTCCGCGACCTCGAAGGCGCAGTACGCGAAGCGCTGCGCAATGGCCTGTCGCGCGGCAAAGTCGAATGCACCCTGCGTTTCGCCGAAGACAGCGCCGGCCAGCCACTGCAAGTGGATCGCGAGCGCGCCGCCCAACTGGTCGCCGCCGCAGAAAGCGTCGCCAGCCTGATCAAGCATCCGGCGCCACTCAACCCCCTGGAAGTCCTGAGCTGGCCCGGCGTGCTGGTCGCCGATGCCGCCGACCCGCAAGCACTCAACAAAGCCGCCATGAGCCTGTTCAAGCAAGCGCTGGAAGAGCTGAAACAAAGCCGCTCGCGCGAAGGCATTGAACTGGCCAAACTGCTTAGCGAACGCCTGGACAGCATTGACGGCGAAGTCGCCGCCCTGCGCGAACTGGTGCCGCAGATGCTTGCCATGCAACGGCAGAAAATCCTCGACCGCAGCGCCGAACTGCAGGTCGAACTCGACCCGCAGCGCCTGGAGCAGGAGCTGGTGATACTCGCGCAGAAAAGCGATGTCGCCGAAGAACTGGACCGCCTGAGCACCCATGTCAGTGAAGTGCGCCGCGTACTCAAGAGCGGCGGCGCAGCCGGCCGGCGCCTGGACTTCCTGATGCAGGAACTCAACCGCGAAGCCAACACCCTCGGCTCCAAGGCCTTCGACACCCGCAGCACCCAGGCCGCGGTCAACCTCAAGGTGCTGATTGAACAGATGCGCGAACAAGTGCAGAACATCGAGTAAAAACTACTGCGCCAGCTCGCTACGTTTTTAAGACCTAAAAAAGAACAGCCAGTCCCGGGAAACTCTTATGGCCATCACCACCGGCACCCTCTACATCATTTCCGCCCCATCCGGCGCCGGCAAGACCAGCCTGGTCAAGGCGCTGATCGACAGCGAGCCACAGATCCGCGTGTCGGTCTCGCACACCACGCGCGCCATGCGCCCTGGCGAGGTGGAGGGGGTGAATTACCACTTCGTCGGCCGCGAGCAGTTTCTCGCGATGATCGACAACAGCGAGTTGCTCGAGCACGCCGAAGTCTTCGGCAACCTCTACGGCACCTCGCAAGCCTGGGTCGAGCAGACGCTCCTCGAGGGCTTCGACCTGATTCTGGAAATCGACTGGCAAGGCGCCCAGCAAGTGCGCCACCTGATGCCCCAGTCCAGGTCCATCTTCATCCTGCCGCCGACCCAGGAAGCGCTGCGCCACCGCCTGACCAATCGCGGCCAGGACAGCGGCGAGATCATCGAGCACCGAATGCGCGAGGCAGTCAGCGAGATGAGCCACTACGTCGAATACGACTACCTGCTGATCAATGACGATTTTGCCCACGCGCTCAGCGACCTGAAGGCCATCTTTCGCGCCAACCAGCTGCTGCAAAGCCCGCAACAACAGCGGCACCGCGGCCTGCTCAGCGAGCTACTGGCCTAACGGCAGCCGCACCCTGTAAGCTTTGAGCTGCACGCAGAGCCGCCTCGAGCAGAGGCTCTGCAGATGCTGCTTATGACATAAGCTTATAGATGGTGAAAACAAAGCTTCCATTACTACTGGTTGTTTTTTAAACTACTCAGTCCGCTCGCCCCACTGGGCCAGCCTTATTTTGCATACGCTACGAGGAAGACCATGGCTCGCGTTACCGTCGAAGATTGCCTGGATCACGTTGAGAACCGTTTTGAACTGGTCATGCTCGCCACCAAGCGTTCGCGCCAGCTCGCCACCGGCGGCAAAGAGCCGAAACTCGCGTGGGAAAATGACAAGCCAACCGTGGTCGCCCTGCGTGAAATCGCCGCCGGCCTGATGAGCTACGACGTCATCGCCCAAGACGAAATCATCGAAGAAGAGCCGCTGTTCGCGGCCTTCGAGGATGAGGCCACCGAGCCTCTGTAAGCCTATGCCTGGTCGAAGTCGTACGGCGCAGGGTCACAAGGGTCGGCAAGGAGATCATCCATGCCGAGCATAGACGCCTTCGCCGATCGACTTTCGAGCTACCTGGACAACGACCAGGTCAATCTGGTTCGTCGCGCCTATTTCTACGCCGAACAAGCCCACGACGGCCAACGCCGCCGTAGCGGCGAAGCCTACGTCACCCATCCGCTGGCGGTGGCGAACATCCTTGCCGACATGCACATGGACCATCAGAGCCTGATGGCGGCCATGCTGCACGACGTGATCGAAGACACCGGGATCGCCAAGGAAGCGCTGAACACCCAGTTCGGCGAGACCGTGGCCGAACTGGTCGACGGGGTCAGCAAACTGACCCAGATGAACTTCGAGACCAAGGCCGAGGCACAGGCCGAAAACTTCCAGAAAATGGCCATGGCCATGGCCCGCGACATTCGCGTGATCCTGGTCAAGCTGGCCGACCGCCTGCACAACATGCGCACCCTGGAAGTGCTGTCCGGGGAAAAACGCCGGCGCATCGCCAAGGAAACCCTGGAAATCTACGCCCCCATCGCCAACCGCCTGGGCATGCACAGCATGCGCGTGGAATTCGAGGACCTGGGCTTCAAGGCCATGCACCCGATGCGTTCCGAACGCATCCGCGCCGCCGTGCGCCGCGCCCGTGGCAACCGCAAGGAAATCGTCAACAAGATCGAAGAGTCGCTGACCCACTGCCTGACCCGCGAAGGCCTGGAGGGCGAGGTGCTCGGCCGCGAAAAGCACCTCTACGGCATTTATCAGAAGATGCGCGGCAAACGTCGGGCGTTCAACGAAATCATGGACGTCTACGGCTTCCGCATCGTGGTTGACAAGGTCGACACCTGCTACCGCGTGCTCGGCGCCGTGCACAACCTGTACAAGCCACTGCCCGGACGCTTCAAGGACTACATCGCGATCCCCAAGGCCAACGGCTACCAGTCGCTGCACACTACCCTGTTCGGCATGCATGGCGTGCCCATCGAGATCCAGATCCGCACCCGCGAGATGGAAGAGATGGCCAACAACGGCATCGCCGCGCATTGGCTGTACAAGTCCAACGAAGTCGACCAGCCCAAAGGCACCCACGCCCGTGCCCGCCAGTGGGTCAAGGGCGTGCTGGAAATGCAGCAGCGCGCCGGCAACTCGCTGGAGTTCATCGAGAGCGTAAAGATCGACCTGTTCCCCGACGAGGTCTATGTGTTCACGCCCAAGGGCCGGATCATGGAGCTGCCCAAGGGTTCGACTGCAGTCGACTTCGCTTACGCGGTGCACACCGACGTCGGCAATACCTGCATCGCCTGCCGCATCAACCGTCGCCTGGCGCCCTTGTCCCAGGCCCTGGAAAGCGGTTCGACCGTAGAAATCGTCAGTGCTCCAGGCGCACGACCGAACCCGGCCTGGCTCAATTTCGTGGTCACCGGCAAGGCGCGCACGCATATTCGCCACGCCCTCAAGCTGCAACGCCGCTCCGAGTCGATTAGCCTCGGCGAACGCCTGCTCAACAAGGTCCTGACCGGCTTCAATAGCCACCTGGACAAGCTGGTTCCCGAACGCGTACAAGCGGTACTCGGCGAATACCGCCAGGAAGTGATCGAGGACCTGCTCGAAGACATCGGCCTGGGTAACCGCATGGCCTATGTGGTGGCGCGCCGCCTGCTGGCCAGCGACGGCGAGCAACTGCCGAGCACCGAAGGGCCGCTGGCGATTCGCGGCACCGAGGGCCTGGTGCTGAGCTACGCGAAGTGCTGCACACCGATTCCCGGCGACCCGATCGTCGGCCACATTTCCGCCGGCAAGGGCATGGTGGTGCACCTGGACAGCTGCAGGAATATAGGCGAGATCCGCCACAATCCGGAAAAGTGCATCCAGCTGTCCTGGGCCAAGGACGTGGTCGGCGAATTCAATGTCGAACTGCGCATCGAACTGGAACACCAGCGCGGCCTGATCGCCCTGCTGGCCGGCAACGTCAACGCCGCCGACGGCAACATCGAGAAGATCAGCATGGACGAGCGCGACGGCCGCATCAGCGTCGTGCAACTGGTGGTCAGCGTGCATGACCGCGTGCACCTGGCCCGGGTGATCAGGAAGCTGCGCGCGCTCAAGGGCGTGATGCGCATCACGCGGGTAAAGGCGTAGTCGCAAGCTGCAGCGAATCAAACGTGCAGCAGACTGCCCGCCCCCACCAAGTACCGCGCAACGCTTCTACTTGCGGCCTCAAGCCTGTAGCTTGAGGCAGCATTTTCAATACAGCCTTTTCAATCAAGGAGTTCCCATGAGCAAGAGCGTTATCAACAGCGACAAGGCCCCTGCCGCCATCGGTACCTATTCCCAGGCGATCAAGGCCGGCAACACCCTGTACATGTCCGGGCAGATCCCGCTGGACCCGCAGACCATGGAACTGGTCGAAGGCTTCGAAGCCCAGACCGTGCAGGTCTTCGAGAACCTCAAGGCCGTCATGGAAGCGGCTGGAGGCTCGTTCAAGGACGTGGTCAAGCTGAACATCTTCCTCACCGACCTGGCGCATTTCGCCACCGTCAACGAAGTCATGGGCCGTTACTTCCAGCAACCCTATCCGGCCCGCGCCGCCATCGGCGTAGCGGCACTGCCGAAGGGCGCCCAGGTGGAAATGGACGCGATCCTGGTACTCGAATAAGTCCGCTGGCGGGGCACCGTGCCCCGCCGTCCGGCTCGACCGGGGCACGCCGTCCCGGCTCCGCCGTGCCGCCCGGCGCCTGGCGATGGCAACACCACTACCCCAGCAGCAACCACAGGCCGAGCGCCAGCAACAGCCCCCCGCACAGCTTATCCAACCAGCCCACTCGCCGCTGCAGCCAGGCCCGCCAGTGCGCCCGGCCAAGCAAGCGCACCAGGGCCAGGTCCCAGACCAGCACCACCAGGGTCATCCACAGCATGCTCAGGACCAGCCCCCAGGCGGGCATCGCCGCTTCGCGCAGCACGCCGAACAAGCCGGCGTAGAAAATCGGCAGCTTGGGGTTCAGGCTGCTGGCCAGCAGCCCCTCGCCCAAGCCCTTGAACCAAGTCCCGCGGGTGTCGACCCGCGCATCATGTGGCAGCTGCAGTTGCCGGTTCGAGCGCAACCCCTGCCAGCCGATCCAGAGGAAATAGCCTGCGCCCGCAACTTGCAGTCCACGCCACAACCAACCGCCCTCGGCCGGCAGCAGACTGAGTGCGAGCAACACCAACAGCATGCTCAACAGATTGGCCAGAGCAATTCCGGCCGCGCAGCCATCGGCCTGTCGCCGCCCCTTGAGCAAGACCGTACGTATCAGCAGAAAGAAGTCCGGCCCCGGTGACAACAGGGCGGCAAAGTGGGTGCTGGCGACCAGCAGAAACAAGGCAAACATCGAAAGGCTCCCGGCATGACCAGACGCCAGTTTCAACAGCCTTGCCCTTGTCGGTCTTGGAAGAAACTCAGAGGTTGTGAAAATATCGAGCACCGGCACGAGGCTGTCTCCAGGCGCTCGCGACAAGGCGCTTGGCGGCGGCCGCAGTAGGCGGGAGTTTTTTCACCGCCGCTCAGAGGGCCGCGTGGCGGAAGCGCCCGGGGCTGACCCCGGTGAAACGCTTGAAGGTTGCGGAGAAATGCGCCTGATCGTAAAAGCCCAGGTCCAGCGCCACGTCCACCACCGCCTCACCGCTCAGCAGGCGGCGCTTGGCCTCGCGGACCCGGCGCTGCAACAGATAGGTGTGCGGCGGCACACCGTAGACCCGGCGAAACGCCTCGATCAGGTGGCGTGGATGGCGCTGTAACACCTTGCCCAACTGCTCCAGGCTAACCATCTGTGCATAATGCGCTTCCAGGTAGTCGCGCAGATAAGCGGTCACGCCACCGTCACGCGGGCCGGCCCGGGCCGCACGCAAGCCACCATGGCGCACGAACACCAACTCCAGCAGCGCCAGCAGCTCGCTCTCCAGCGCCAGAACGTCCGCCTGCTCGAACGCCGTTGCCAGGCGCGCCAGCCCCAGGGCCACCGCGCCATCATCCGCCGGGTTCAACTCGACAAAACCTCGCGGCAGGCGCTTGCGCCCCAGCAATTGCGGCAGACGGCTCTCTTCGACATAGAGCATGCGGTACACCAGGCGCTCGGACTCGGCATGCCCGGTATGCGGCTCTTGCGGATTCATCAGCGACAGGGTCCCGGCAGGCAGGGCATGCCGCGCTCCCCGACACTGGTAACCGCCAACGCCCTGCAGGATAGCGCCGACGGCGAAAGCATCGTGGCTGTGCCGACCAAACGCCTGCCCGGAAAAATCGGCATGGAACAATTCCACCCCCGGCAACCAGGCACGCGCCAGCAGTCGATTGGCGTCCACCTCAGCGCTCCGCCAGAATCGCGCCATAGCCCTCGCGGTAGCTCGGGTACTCGGGCGCCCAGCCCAGGGTCCGGGCACGGGCGTTGCTGCAGCGCTTGCTGCCGGAGCGGCGCACCGTCGACTGCTCGGCCCAATGGCTGACGCCCAACTGCCCGCGCAACCAGGCCACCACCTCGTGCAGCGGCGCCGGCTCATCGTCGACGCCGATATAACAGTCAGCCAACTCCAGCCCACGGGCATCGGCTTGCAGCAGGCTGGCCAGCAAGCCGGCGGCATCGTCGACATGAATCCGATTGCCATACAGCGGCGGCTCGCTCGCCACCCTGTAGCCCTGGCGTACCTGATTGAGCAGCCACTCCCGGCCCGGTCCGTAGATACCGGTCAGGCGCACCAGGCTGGCGGCAATTCCGCTGGCCAGCGCCAGCTGCTCGGCTTCGCGCATGACTCGACCGGAAAAACTCGCGGCCTCGGCCGGCGAGCCCTCGTCGATCCACTCGCCGTCCTGCTGGGCATAGACACTGCTGCTGGAGACGAACAGCAGGCGTTTGGGGCGTTGCCCATGTTGCGCCAGCCAGCCGAGCACCCGGCGCAGGCCGTCGACGTAGGCGGCGCGATAACCGGCCTCGTCGCGCTCGGTCGCCGCCGCGCAGTACACCAGATAATCCAGTCCACCCGCAGGCCAGCCAGGCGGACAGCCATCGCCCTGCAGGTCCCCGGCAACCGCCAGGATCTGCGCGGGCAACTTCTCGACCGCACGCCGCAGGCCATACACCGTCCATCCCGCCGTCGCCAGGCGCAGGCCCAGCCGCGTACCGACATCGCCGCAACCGGCAATCATCAGACTTGGGCAAGTCGACATGAAACCCTCCCTCAATTAACTAGCCACAGTAATTCGCTGGCAGACAGTCTAGCCCGGTTGGTTGATTGCAATGCAAAGGCTATGCTTGGCAGCAACTTAATGGATAAACACTATGACCCTCACCGAGCTGCGCTACATCGTCACTCTCGCCCAGGAACAGCACTTCGGCCGTGCCGCCGAGCGCTGCCATGTCAGCCAGCCAACCCTGTCGGTGGGGGTGAAGAAGCTCGAGGACGAACTCGGCGTCTTGATCTTCGAGCGCAGCAAGAGCGCGGTGCGCCTGACCCCGGTCGGCGAAGGCATCGTCACCCAGGCGCAGAAGGTCCTGGAGCAGGCCCAGGGCATCCGCGAGCTGGCCCAGGCCGGCAAGAACCAGCTGACCGCGCCGCTGAAGATCGGCGCCATCTATACCGTCGGCCCCTACCTGTTCCCCCACCTGATTCCGCAGTTGCACCGGGTGGCGGCGCAGATGCCGCTGTATATCGAAGAGAACTTCACCCATGTGCTGCGCGACAAGCTGCGCACCGGCGAGCTGGACGCGATCATCATCGCCCTGCCGTTCCAGGAAGCCGACGTACTGACCCTGCCGCTCTACGACGAACCCTTCTACGCGCTACTGCCGGCCGGTCACCCCTGGGCAGCGATGAAGACCATCGATACCAAGCTGCTCAACGACAAGAGCCTGCTGTTGCTCGGCGAAGGCCATTGCTTCCGCGATCAGGTACTGGAGGCCTGCCCGAGCCTGCGCAAGGGCGGCGAAGAACACGCCCAGCACACCACCGTGGAATCCAGCTCGCTGGAAACCATCCGCCATATGGTCGCCTCCGGCCTTGGCGTGTCGATCCTACCGCTCTCGGCGGTGGACAGCCACCACTATGCCCCCGGGATCATCGAAGTGCGCCCGCTCAGCGCCCCGGCGCCGTTCCGCACCGTGGCCATTGCCTGGCGCGCCAGTTTCCCGCGGCCGAAAGCCATCGAAATCCTCGCCGACTCGATCCGCCTGTGCTCGGTGGCCCAGCCGCAAGCAAAAACCGCCTAAGGCACGCCCCATGACCGAGCTCGCTGCGGTTTCCGTCACCGCGCTGAAGGGTGTCGGCGCCGCCCTGGCCGAGAAACTCGCCAGGGTCGGCCTGGAAACCCTGCAGGATGTGCTGTTCCATCTGCCCCTGCGTTACCAGGATCGCACCCGCATCGTACCGATCGGCGAACTGCGTCCCGGCCAGGACGCCGTGGTCGAAGGCACGGTGGTCGGCGCCGATGTGGTCATGGGCCGCCGGCGCAGCCTGCTGGTGCGCCTGCAGGACGGCAGCGGCAGCCTGTCCCTGCGCTTCTACCACTTCAGCCAGGCGCAGAAGGAAGGTCTCAAGCGCGGCACCCAGGTGCGCTGCTACGGCGAAGTGCGCCCCGGCTCTTCCGGCCTGGAGATCTACCACCCGGAATACCGTGCGCTCTCGGCCAGCGAGCCGATTGCCGTGGAACAGACCCTGACGCCAATCTACCCGAGTACCGAAGGTCTGACCCAACAGCGCCTGCGCAGCCTGAGCGAACAGGCCCTGGCCCGCCTCGGCCCGCACAGCCTGCCGGACTGGCTGCCACGCGAACTGGCCCGCGACTACCAGCTCAGTCCTCTGGACCAGGCGATTCGCTACCTGCACCGGCCACCGCCGGATGCCGACCAGGCCGAACTCGCCGAGGGCCGCCACTGGGCGCAACACCGCCTGGCCTTCGAGGAACTGCTGACCCACCAGCTGTCCCTGCAACGCCTGCGCGAAAGCGTGCGCGCCCAGCAGGCACCGGCGCTGCCGCCGGCCAAGCGCCTGCCGCAGCAGTACCTCGCCAACCTGGGTTTTACCCCCACCGGTGCGCAACAACGGGTCGGCGCCGAGATCGCCTATGACCTCAGCCAGGACGAACCCATGCTGCGCCTGATCCAGGGCGATGTCGGCGCCGGCAAGACCGTGGTCGCCGCCTTCGCCGCCCTGCAGGCGCTGGAGGCCGGCTATCAGGTCGCCCTGATGGCACCCACCGAAATCCTCGCCGAGCAGCACTTCCTCAACTTCAGCAAGTGGCTGGCGCCACTCGGCATCGAGGTCGCCTGGCTGGCCGGCAAGCTCAAGGGCAAGGCTCGCATAGCGGCGCTGGAGCGGATCGCCGGCGGCGCGGCCATGGTGGTCGGCACCCATGCACTGTTTCAGGACGAGGTTCGATTCCCCCGGCTGGCCCTGGTGATCATCGACGAACAGCACCGCTTCGGCGTGCAACAGCGCCTGGCCCTGCGCCAGAAAGGCATCGACGGACGCATGTGCCCGCACCAGCTGATCATGACCGCCACACCGATCCCGCGCACCCTGGCGATGAGCGCCTATGCCGACCTCGACACCTCGATCCTCGATGAGCTGCCGCCCGGCCGCACCCCGGTGAACACCCTGGTGATCGCCGACAGCCGCCGCCCGGAAGTGGTCGAACGGGTCCGTTCGGCCTGCAACGAAGGTCGCCAGGCCTACTGGGTCTGCACCCTGATCGAGGAGTCCGAGGAGCTGACCTGCCAGGCCGCCGAGACCACCTTCGCTGATCTCGCCGCCGCGCTCGGCGGGCTCAATGTCGGCTTGATTCACGGGCGCATGAAGCCGGCGGAAAAAGCCGCGGTGATGGAACAGTTCAAGCAGGGCCAGTTGCAATTGCTGGTCGCCACCACCGTGATCGAGGTCGGCGTCGACGTGCCCAATGCCAGCCTGATGATCATCGAGAACCCCGAGCGCCTGGGCCTGGCCCAGCTGCACCAGCTGCGCGGGCGGGTCGGCCGCGGCAGTGCCGCCAGCCATTGCGTACTGCTCTACCACCCGCCCCTGTCGCAATTGGGCCGGGAACGGCTTGGCATCATGCGCGAGACCTGCGATGGTTTCGTCATCGCCGAAAAAGACTTGGAGCTGCGCGGCCCGGGAGAAATGCTCGGCACCCGGCAAACCGGCCTGCTGCAGTTCAAGGTCGCCGACCTGATGCGTGATGCCGACCTGCTGCCGGCCGTGCGCGATGCCGCGCAAGCCCTGCTGGAACACTGGCCGCAGCATGTCAGCCCGCTGCTCGAGCGCTGGTTGCGCCATGGCCAGCAATACGGACAAGTGTGAACCAGTTCACAGGGCATCCGTCGCCTCAACCCCTTGACCCATTGACCTGCTGTTTATACTTCGGGCACTTGCGCCCCTCGAACCGGATGCCGTTATGAGTGATGTAGCCCTCGCCCCAGACACCGCAGCGACCCCGCCGCCGGTAATCGTGCAACTGCTGGATAAACTCGGCCTGGCTTATCGGGTACACCACGAGCATTGCGGGTTACCCGCCGCGCAACGCGTACAAGCGGTGCTGCTCGATGATGCGATTGGTGCCTTGCTGGTGCTCTATCCACAGAATCAACTGCTTGCCCTGGATCATCTGGCCGAACTGACCGGGCGCAAACTCGTGGCGGTGAAACCCGAGCGTCTGCAGCGCATGCTCGCCAAGCATGCCCTCGGCGTATTGCCCGGCCTGCCACAGTTGACCAGCTCACCCTGCCTGTACGATGAGCGCTTGCTGCACGTGCCGAGCCTGTTTATCGAATCCGGTCAACCCGGGGTCCTCCTGGAAATAGCCAGCGAAACCTTCAAGACCCTGCTGAGCAAGGCCAGCGCCGCCCGTATCGGCGAACCGCTGAGCAATATCCGGCCCAACCTCGACCGCCCCGACGACGACCGCGCCGAGATTACCCAGGCGGTTCAGGCCTTCACTGCACGACGCATCCAGCAACGCCTGGAAGAAACCATCGAGATCCCGCCGCTGGCGGAAACCGCACAGAAGATCATCAAGCTGCGGGTCGACCCGGATGCCACGGTAGACGACATCACCGGCGTGGTTGAAACCGACCCGGCGCTGGCCGCCCAGGTGGTCAGTTGGGCGGCATCGCCCTACTACGCCGCGCCCGGCAAGATTCGCTCGGTGGAAGATGCCATCGTCCGCGTACTGGGCTTCGATCTGGTGATCAACCTGGCCCTCGGCCTGGCTTTGGGCAAGACCCTCAGCCTGCCCAAAGACCAGCCGCAACAGGCCACGCCCTATTGGCAGCAGGCGATCTACACCGCCGCCGTGATCGAGGGCCTGACCCGGGCCATGCCCCGCGCCCAGCGCCCGGAAGCAGGGCTGACCTACCTCGCCGGGCTGCTGCACAACTTCGGCTATCTGGTGCTGGCGCATGTGTTTCCGCCGCACTTCTCGCTGATCTGCCGGCACATGGAAGTCAATCCTCACCTGTCGCACAGCTACATCGAGCAACATCTGCTGGGCATCAGTCGCGAGCAGATCGGCACCTGGCTGATGCGCTTCTGGGACATGCCCGAAGAACTGGCCATTGCCCTGCGCTTCCAGCACGACCCCGAGTATGCCGGCATTCATGCGGCCTACCCGAACCTGGTGTGCCTGGCGGTCAACCTGCTGCGCAACCACGGCATCGGTGCCGGCCCGCAACGCGAGATTCCACAGAGCCTGTTCGACGCCCTGGATCTGAGCCGCGAGAAGGCCGAGGAGGCGGTGAACAAGGTCCTCGCCGCCGAAGTCGCGCTACGCGAACTGGCCAGCCAGTTTCATTCGCCACATTGAAGTCGCTGGAAACCCGGGGTTGCAACGCCTTTGTAGGATGGCGGGCCGCGTAGGCTTGAGCGCAGCGATACCCATCGCCGCTCGACAGCCACGTCGCTTATCCAGGCCACGAAACCGCGTTGATTTTCCCCACGCTCCAGCGTGGGGACACGGTTTGTGACGCTCCGCGTCAGGTGTGAGCGCAGAGCCGTGGACGTGGCTACGACCATATCGGAGGGTTACGCGGCGCACCTCGTCCGCGGGTTGCGCGTACGCCGGTCCGTGCGCCCCCCCTAAGGTTTGGCCGCCGCTTTCCTGAGCGCCGCCCGGCGCTCGGCGAATAGCCGCGGCAACACCTGCAAACTGCTTTCCAGCAGCAGCTTGACCATCGGCTGCTCATAGAGCGCGGCGTATTCGGCCAGTTGCGCGCTGGGCATCTGCCGGTAGGCATAGAGCATGAACGACTCCACCGCCTCGACGCTCGAGGCCCGTAGCGCTGTGGCCTGGCTCGCGGTCTGATCGCTCAGCGCTTGCTCGTCGAGGGTCTCGTCACGCGCCATGAGGGCCAGCAGCGCCTGGGTCTTGCCCACTTCGTAACGCAGCAGGCTGGCCAGTGCGGTGGTGTGCGCTGCGCTATCGAGGCGCCGCACCAATGCCAGACGTTCTTTGCGCGGCGGCCGCTGGCCAAGTTGCACCCGGTAGCTGGCCAGCGCCGTGCCACCGTCTTCACCGACCGAGCGTTCCGCCTCGCTGAAGCGCTGGGCCACGGGGCTGTCGAGCACGCCCTGGATCTGCTGCAGCACGGCCTGGTCGAACGTGCCGGCCAGCTGCTTGGCCAGGTCCAGGCACAGCGCATCGGCGGCGAAGGCTTCGCCCAGTTGCGCCTGCTGTTGCTCATTCAAGCCACGCGTCAGTAACGGCGCACTCTGTTCACAGAGCAGGCGAATACCGACCAGCTCGAACACCGGGGCAAAGGCTTCGACTTTGGCCGGGGTGGCGTATGCCAGGTTGCTGATGAGGAGCAGGGCAAACATCGACAAGCGCATAAGCGGGCATCCACGGTGACGTCTGGTCCAGCCTAGCGAATGCAGCCGGCACAGGCCAGCGACGCCGACCTGCGAGGGCGATCAGGCGGCTCGTTGCTCGCTGGTTTTCTTTTTCGGCATCAGGTACTTGGTCAGGCCCTGGAACCAGATCACCAGTGCCGGGTTGCCCTGGATCTGGATGTCCTTGTTCTGGATGCCCTGCATAAAGGCCAGCTGCTTGTTCTTCGCGTTCATGGTGGCGAAGCCGTAGGCGGCATCCTTGAAGCCCAGGGCAAAGGCCGGCTGGCTGGCAGGGCCACGCTTGCTAGTGATGCGCTGGTCTTTGACGATGAAGTGACGAGCAACCTTGCCGTCCAGGGTGTGCAGCTGGAACTGCATGTCGCGGCCGACCAGTTGCTGCTGGAACGCCGGGTTATCGCGACTGGCCTTGGCCATCAGGCGCCCCAGCATCCACAGGAGAAAACGGAATTTCATGCGCACGGCCTCGACGGGGAAGGAAATTGGCGGCGCATTGTAGTGTTTTTTGCCCGGAACTACAGCCTGGCATCGAAGCCGGCGAGAAGCGGAGAAACTGTCGAACGTCGACTGCCTGAGCAGGCTCGACAGTGGGCGGAGAGAACCCGGAGCCAGCCGGCTCCGGGCTGACGAGGCTCAGTTGACCGCGTCTTTCAGGGACTTCCCCGGCTTGAAGGCGACGGTGTTACTGGCCTTGATCGTGACCGGCTGGCCGGTTTGCGGGTTTTTGCCGGTGCGAGCACCGCGGTGACGCTGCACGAAAGTGCCAAAGCCCACCAGGGTCACACTGTCCTTGCGGTTCAGTGCACCGGTGATTTCTTCCAGTACGGTGTTGAGTACACGATTTGCCTGATCTTTGGTCAGATCCGCCTTTTCGGCGATGGCGGCGGCGAGTTCCGGTTTACGCATAAATGCCCCTTTGACGGTTTTTTGTTGTTGTGTCCGTGCTGCTCATCCAGAACAGCGCCCAAGGCGCCGCAACAGCTCTGCGCTGCGGCAGACCACAGGGAGAATGGCATGTGATCAAGACCTGCGCCAGTCTTGTCCGACAGTTTAAACGGACAAAATCAGGGCGTATCCGACAGAACGGCTGGCATTCACGCCAGCAGCGCCGGCAACTGCTTATTCAGCGCGAGCTTTTCCTGCACGGCCGTACCGGTCAAGGCGTAGCCGAGCAGGCTGCCGGCGGCATCGCGACACAGCGCCTTGATGTCGCTGCCGCTGCCCTCCACCGTCCACTCGCCCTGCAGACCGCGCGGCGGCGGCGAAACCACCAAGGGGCACACCGGGGTCTTCACCGTGACCGGCATCGGCCCGTAACTGACTGCAGTCGGTTTGCCAGCCAGGGTCTGAGCCAGGGCGCGAGCGCAGTGCATCAGCGGCATGACGTACTGCAGGTTGAGGCCATCGACCTCGGCGCAATCGCCCAAGGCATAGATGTTGGCGTGGGAACTGCGCAGTTCACGGTCGACCATGATCCCGCGATTGACCTGCAGCCCGGCCGCTGCGGCCAACTCGGTGCGTGGCCGCAACCCGACCGCCGAGAGCACCAGATCACAGGCGATCGCCGTGCCGTCGGATAGGCGTCCTTGCAGGCCCTCGCCTGCATGGTTGAGGCTGACCAGCACCGGGCCGAGGTGGAAGCGCGCCCCGAGACTTTCCAGCCCTGCCTGCACCGCCGCTGCCGCCGCCGGATGCAGCAGGCCGGGCATGACCTGCTCGCAGGGCGCCACCAGCTCGACCCGATAACCACCGAGGCTGAGGTCGTTGGCGAACTCGCAGCCGATCAGGCCGGCGCCGAGCAGCAGCACACGCTTTTTCCCGGCCGCGGCGGCGCGAAAGCGGGCGTAGTCTTCCAGGTCGTTGATCGGCCGGATCGCGTCCAGGGCGTCGCCCGCAACCGGCACCCGGATCGGCTCGGCGCCCCAGGCCAGCACCAGGTCGCGGTAGGCCACCGCCTCCTCGCCGATCCACAACCGCCGCTGCCCCGGGTCGATGCCGGTGATGCGCGTGTGGGTGTGAATCTCGGCCTTGAGCTGTTCGGCCATGGTGCCGGGTTCGGCCATGCTCAAGCCATCGGCGTCCTTGTGCTTGCCGAAGCCGGTGGACAACATCGGCTTGGAGTAGGAACGCCCGTCATCGGCGCTGATCAGCAGCAACGGCGTGTCGCCGTCCAGCTTGCGAAATTCCCGGGCCAGGTTGTAGCCGGCCAGGCCGGTACCGACTATCACTACGGGCGTAGCTACGGGTGTCGCCACAGCTGCACTCATCTGCACTTCCTCGATCGACAAAACCGGGCCGCGGTCTCGGGCTGTGGCCATGTCATGAACTATTCAGAAAACCTGGCGACTCAGCTGATCTCGATCATCTCGAAATCCTGCTTGCCGGTGCCGCAGTCCGGACACAGCCAATCCGCGGGGATGTCTTCCCAGGGGGTACCCGGTGCAAGGCCTTCTTCGGGCAGACCTGCGGCTTCATCGTAGATAAAGCCACAGACGACGCATTGCCACTTGCGCATGGCGACCTCCGCACGCGGGGAATTTCCCCGACCCTAGCGCAATTGCCCCGCTGACGCCAAGCCCGAGCCACGCCAACGGCGGATCGGCCGGCAACGCCCATAAAAAACGGCGACCCTGGGGTCGCCGTTGTTTATCGGCTGTGATCAGCCGATTTCAATCATCTCGAAATCCAGTTTGCCCACGCCGCAGTCCGGGCACAGCCAGTCTTGCGGTACGTCTTGCCACGGCGTACCCGCGGCGATGCCTTCGTCGGGCCAGCCCTGGCTTTCGTCGTAAATCAATCCACAGACCACACATTGCCACTTCTTCATAACGTCCTCGGGTGCCTCTCGGGTAGTGCATGCAGGCACGCTACCGGAAATTGACGGGGGCGCCAAGCCGCCGACCGGGCAATTGCGCCCGGCGGCAGGCCACTATCAGCGGGCGATAAGCAGCGGATCGGTGATGGCCATGCCATACATGGCGATCATGGTCAGGCTACCGGCTGCCAGGAGGTAGTACAGGGTCGGCAGCATGGTCTTGCGCAGGGTGATGCCTTCACGCCCGAGCAGGCCCACGGTGGCCGAGGCGGCCACCACGTTGTGGATCGCAATCATGTTGCCCGCGGCCGCCCCGACCGACTGCGCCGCCACCATCATCGCTCCGGACACGCCGAGCAGGCCGGCGGTGTTGAACTGGAACTGCGAGAGCATCAGGTTGGACACGGTGTTGGAGCCGGCGATAAAGGCGCCCAGTGCGCCCACGGCCGGGGAGAAGAACGGATACACCCCGCCTACGCTGTCGGCCACCAGTTGCGCCATGGCTACCGGCATCGACATCAGGTCGGAAGCGTTGACCCCGGAGTTGATCAGGATACGCACCATCGGAATGGTGAAGATCAACACGAAACCGGCACCCAGCAGGGTGCGGCTCGACTCGCTGACTGCGGCCTTCACTTCACTGAAGCGCATGCGGTGCAGGAAGCAGGTCACGATCACCACCATGCACAGAATCCCGCCCGGCAGGTACAGCGGCTCCAGAGTACCGGAGACACCGGTTTCGCCGAGGATGTCCTTCCAGCCGAAACTGACCGCGATCAGCGCCGCCTTGAGCTCGGGGAAGATCCGCGACATCACCAGGAAGATCGCCAGCAACAGGTAAGGGGCCCAGGCCATGGGGACCGACACCGGGGACTTGCCCGCGACGTCCTCGATCTTCATCTCGAGCTTGCCCATCCACTCGGACGGCCAGTCTTTCGCCTCGGCGAAGTCCCAGGTCTGCTTCGGCAGCAGGAAGCCCGCCTTGGCAGCCGGCACGACGATGGCCAGACCGACCATGGCGCCTATCATCGACGGGAACTCCGGACCGAGGAACACTCCGGCGGCCATGTACGGCACGGAGAAGCAGAGCGCGGTGAAGATGGCGAATGGCGCCACCGCCAGGCCTTCTTTCCACGACTTATTCTTGCCGAAGAAGCGGGTCATGATCATCACCATGATCAGCGGCATCAGCAGGCCGATCAGGCCGTGGACAATCGCCACCCGCGAGTAGATCAGGTGGAAGAACACCTCCCAGTTGCTGTTCAGGGCGAGCAATTGCTCACTCATGCCGACCTTGTCCAGGCCGCCAGCCACACCCACCAGAATCGGCGTACCGACCGCACCGAAGGACACCGGAGTGGATTGCACCATCATCCCCAAAACCACCGCCGCCAGAGCCGGAAAGCCCAACGCGACCAGCAGTGGCGCGGCCACCGCGGCCGGGGTGCCGAAACCGGAGGCGCCCTCGATAAAGCAGCCGAACAGCCAGGCGACGATCAGGGCCTGCACCCGCCGATCCGGGGTGATGCCGGCAAAGCCATGGCGGATCGCAGTGATGCCACCGGAGTGTTTAAGGGTGTTGAGCAGCAGGATCGCACCGAAGATGATCCAGAGGATCGCCGCGGTGAGTATCAGCCCTTGCAGGCTGGAAGCCACGACCCGGTTGAAGGACATGTCCCAGGCGGTCAGGCCGATCAGGGCGGTGAGCAGGAAGACCACCGGCATGGCGTACTTGGCCGGCCAGCGAAAGCCGATCAGCAGCACACCTGCCAGCACCAGCGGTACGAAGGCAAGGATGGACAGTAGCGTTTGATTCATGGGTGGGTCCTTTTTAGTTGTTGTGAACCACTGTTGCCCGGAATGACCCGGTATCACGCATCGGAGCCTGTCAGGCCCGCGAACACCGCGCCTGCGGCATTCATGCTCAAAAGCCCCGGACGCCTGCGCGCACGGGGCTGAAGTTCGGTCGCTGGGCGTTACCCCTCCTGTTTGAAGCGCAAACGCCAGGCGTGCAGCAACGGCTCGGTATAGCCGCTGGGCTGTTCACGGCCCTTGAACACCAGGTCACTGGCGGCCTGGAACGCCGCCGAACCGGCATAATTGCTCGCCATCGGCCGGTACAGCGGATCGCCGGCATTCTGCCCATCGACCACCCGGGCCATGCGCTGCAGGGTCTCTTCGACCTGCGCCCGCTCGACCACGCCGTGGTGCAGCCAGTTGGCGATGTGCTGGCTGGAGATGCGCAAGGTGGCACGGTCTTCCATCAGGCCGACGTTGTGGATGTCCGGCACCTTGGAGCAGCCGACGCCCTGTTCGACCCAGCGCACCACGTAACCGAGGATGCCCTGGCAGTTGTTGTCCAGTTCCTCTTGGATATCCGCCTCGCTCCAGTTGCGCTCGAGGGCCACCGGAACCGTCAGCAGGTCGTCGAGCAGGCGGTCGCGCTCGGCGTTGAAGTCGATGGCTTCCAGTTCGCGCTGCACCGCCTGCACGTCGACCTGGTGGTAGTGCAAGGCATGCAACACGGCGGCGGTCGGCGACGGCACCCAGGCGGTGTTGGCGCCGGCCCTGGGGTGGGCGATCTTCTGTTCGAGCATGGCGGCCATCAGATCCGGCATGGCCCACATGCCCTTGCCGATCTGCGCGCGACCGCGCAGGCCGCAGCTGAGACCGACCAGCACGTTGTTGCGCTCGTAGGCCTGAATCCACGGCGTGCTCTTCATGTCGCCCTTGCGCAACATCGGCCCGGCTTCCATGGCCGTGTGCATCTCGTCGCCGGTGCGGTCGAGGAAGCCGGTGTTGATGAAGGCCACCCGCGCGCTGGCGGCGCCAATGCAGGCCTCGAGGTTGACACTGGTGCGCCGTTCCTCGTCCATGATGCCCATCTTCAGGGTGTTGCGCGGCAGTTCCAGGAGGTCTTCGATACGGCCGAACAGCTGGTCGGCGAAGGCCACCTCGAGCGGGCCGTGCATCTTCGGCTTGACGATATAGACGCTGCCGCTGCGCGAATTGCCCTGGCGCTTGAGGTCGTGCAGGGCGATCAGGCTGGTCATCACCCCGTCGAGAATGCCTTCGGGGATCTCGCGACCTTCGCCGTCGAGAATCGCCGGGTTGCTCATCAGGTGACCGACGTTGCGCACGAACAGCAGCGAACGGCCGTGCAGGGTCAGGGTGCTGCCGTCGGCGCCACTGTACTCGCGGTCCGGGTTGAGGCGGCGGGTGATGCGCTTGCCGCCCTTGTCCAGTTCCTCGCTCAGGTCACCCTTCATCAGGCCCAGCCAGTTGCGATAGATCAGCACCTTGTCGTCGGCATCGACCGCGGCGACCGAGTCTTCGCAATCGAGAATGGTCGACAGCGCCGCCTCCATCAGCAGGTCCTTGACCCCGGCGGCATCGGTGGCGCCGATCGGGCTGTTCGGGTCGATCTGGATTTCCACGTGCAGGCCATGGTTTTTCAGCAGCACGGCCGTTGGTGCAGCGGCCTCGCCCTGATGACCGAGAAACTTCTCCGGTTGCTGGAGCGCGGTCTGGCTGCCGTTCGCCAGGGTCACCCGGAGCTGGCCGTCGACCACCTGGTAGCTTACGGAATCGACATGACTGCCACTGGCCAGCGGCGCGGCCTGATCGAGGAAGGCCCGGGCGAAGGCAATCACCTTGGCCCCACGCACCTGGTTGTAGCCGGGGCCTTTCTGCGCCCCGCCCGCTTCGCTGATCGCGTCGGTGCCGTACAGGGCATCGTACAACGACCCCCAGCGAGCGTTGGCGGCGTTCAGCGCGTAGCGCGCGTTCATCACCGGCACCACCAACTGCGGGCCAGCCTGGCTGCTGATCTCGCTGTCGACATTGGCGGTGCTGGCCTGTACCTGGGCCGGTGGCGGCAGCAGGTAACCGATGGCTTCGAGGAAGGCGCGATAGGCCGGTATATCCGTCACCGGACCCGGGTTGGCGCGGTGCCATTGGTCCAGCTCGGCCTGCAGACGATCGCGCTCGGCCAGCAGCGCGCGATTCTGTGGCGCCAGGTCGTGCACCAGGGCATCGAAGCCCGCCCAGAAAGCGGCGCTCTCGATACCGCTGCCCGGCAGCACTTCTTCATCAACGAAACGTTGCAGGTTGGCGGCCACTTGCAGGCGCTGGCAGTTCACGCGATCGGTCATCTGGTTTCTCCTGTTCTGAGCGTTGCTGGAGGGAAGCCCCTCATCCGGCACTACGTGCCACCTTCTCCCCAGCGGGGAGAAGGCCATCTGCTGGCGGCAACGCCGCGCTATTCAAAGGGCGGCAATACCGGCCTTGGCGACCTGGGCGTCCTGCTCGGCCTTGACCCCGGACACGCCAACCGCACCAATCACCTGGCCGTCGACGATCAGCGGCACACCACCTTCGAGGGAGGTCAGCAGCGGTGCGGACAGAAAGGCGCTGCGCCCGCCGTTGACCATGTCCTCGTAACCCTTGGTCTCGCGCCGGCCGATCGCCGCACTGCGCGCCTTTTCGCCGGCGATATAGGCGCCGACCGGCGCGCAGCCGTCGAGGCGTTCGAGGGCCAGCGGATGACCGCCGTCATCGACCACGGCAATGCTCACGGCCCAGTTGTGCTGCTGCGCCTCGGCGCGCGCAGCGGCGAGGATGCGGGCGACTTCGGCTTGACCCAGTACGGCTTTGCTTTGCATGTTCTTTCCTCATGATTGATTGGCGCGTGATGCGCGAATTCGTGGGCCGTGACTCTCAGCCCATGGCCTCTTCCACCACTTCGATCCAGTGGCGCACCGGGGTGCGGCCGGCGCCATCGAGGTGGGTCTGGCAGCCGATGTTGGCGGTGACAATCACCTGCGGCTTGCCGCTTTCCAGGGCGTTCATCTTGTTGTCGCGCAACTGCCTGGACAGCTCCGGCTGAGTGATCGAGTAGGTGCCGGCCGAACCGCAGCACAGGTGCCCATCGGCCACCGCGGTGAGCTGGAAGCCCAGGCGGGCGAGCACGTCTTCGACGGCGCCGCCGAGTTTCTGCGCATGCTGCAGGGTGCACGGGCAATGGAAGGCCAGGCGCTGCTCGCCCTGCACGCCGAGCGCTTCCAGCGGCTCGCCGCGCAGCACTTCGACCAGATCCTTGGCCAATTCGCTGACCCGCTTGGCTTTCGCCGCGTAGGCCGGGTCCTGTTCGAGCAGGTGACCGTAGTCCTTGACGAAGGCACCGCAACCGCTGGCGGTCTGCACGATGGCTTCGGCGCCGACCTCGATAGCCGGCCACCAGGCGTCGATATTGCGCCGGGCACGCTGCAGGCCCTGTTCCTGGGCATTCAGGTGATAATCCACGGCGCCGCAACAGCCGGCCTCACGCACGCTGGTGATGCTGATGCCGAGGCGATCGAGGACCCGCGCGGTGGCGGCGTTGGTGTTGGGCGACAGGCCGGCCTGCACGCAGCCTTCGAGGATCAGCACGCGGCGGCCATGCTGCGTCGGCGGGCGCGGCTTGGCCGGGCGGATCTGCCGTGGCAGCTTGGCCTTGAGCACGGCCGGCAGCAGCGGGCGGAAGGCCTCACCGGTCTGGACCAGGGCCTTGAACAGGGCCGGTCGCGGCACCAGGGCGCGCAGGCCTTCGCGCAGCAGGCGCTGGCCCAGCGGACGCGGCACCGCCTGGTCGACCACGGCGCGGCCGATGTCCAGCAGGTTGTGATAGTCGACCCCGGACGGGCAGGTGGTTTCACAGTTGCGGCAGGTCAGGCAGCGATCCAGGTGCAACTGGGTCTTGGCGGTGACCTGGTTGCCCTCCAGCACCTGCTTGATCAGGTAGATGCGCCCACGCGGGCCGTCCAGCTCGTCGCCGAGCAGCTGGTAGGTCGGGCAGGTGGCGTTGCAGAAGCCGCAATGCACGCAGCTGCGCAGGATGCTTTCGGCCTCTTCACCGCGCGGCAGACGCTTGGCCTGTTCAGTTAAATTCGTCTGCATCTAAACCTCGGCGTACATGCGACCGGCGTTGAAGATCCCCTGCGGGTCGAGCTGGGTTTTCAGCTGCCGGTGATAGCGCAGCAAAGGCGCGGACAGGGGCTGGAACGGGCTGTCGCAGACACCCGCCGTGAAGCAGGTGGCATGCCCTCCGGCGGCGCTGGCGATACTGCGGATCTGCGCCGCCTCGGCAGTCGACTTCAGCCAGCGCTGAGCGCCGCCCCAGTCGATCAACTGATCACCGGGCAACGCCAGCAGCGGCGTATTGTTGGGCAGCGACAGGCGCCACAACGGTCGCGGATCGGCGAAGAACGCCAGGCGCTGCTCGTTCAACTGCTGCCAATAGGCCGGGTCGAGCGGCTCGCCGCCAAGGTGCTCGCGGGCCGCGGCCACCGAACCTTCGCCGCCTTCCAGGCGCAGGTGCAGGGCGCCACCGTCATGGCTGGCAGCGCTCAGCGGGAGCGGCTGCTGGCCCCATTCGGCGAGCTTGCGCAGCGCGCTCTCGGCGTCCATCGGCAGGCGCAGGCTGAGGCACTGACGGGGCTTTGGCAGCACCTTGAGCGACACCTCGGTGATCAGCCCCAGGCACCCGAAACTGCCCACCAGCAGACGCGACAGGTCATAGCCGGCGACGTTCTTCATCACTTCGCCGCCGAAACGCAGGTGCTTGCCGTGACCGCTGATCAGGCGCGTGCCCAGGACCATGTCACGCACCGAACCGACCCAGGGCCGGCGCGGACCGGACAGGCCCGTGGCAACCATGCCACCAACGGTGGCGCCGTCAGCGAAGCTCGGCGACTCGCAGGTAAGCATCTGCCCGGCCTCGTCCAGCGCCGCCTGCAATTCGACCAGTGGGGTGCCGGCGCGGGCGGTGATCACCAGTTCGGTCGGATCGTAGCTGACGATGCCGCGGTGGGCCCGGCTGTCGATCACTTCGCCGGTCACCGGGCGGCCGAGAAAGGCCTTGCTGTTGCCGCCCTGAATGCGCAACGGCAGCGCATTGTTGAGGGCGTGATTGACCTGTTCCAGCAGCGCCGTGCTGGCATCGAAATCATGCGGCATGGGCATCAGAAACGCTCCAGGTCGGGAAAGGGCAGCTGGCCGTGGTGCACATGCATGGCGCCGAATTCGGCGCAGCGGTGCAGGGTCGGGATGTTCTTGCCGGGGTTGAGTAGACCCTTGGGATCGAAGGCCGCTTTCACCGCGTGGAACAGGGTCAGCTCGTCGCTGTTGAACTGGGCGCACATCTGGTTGATCTTCTCGCGGCCGACGCCGTGCTCGCCGGTGATGCTGCCGCCGACTTTCACGCAGAGTTCGAGGATCTTGCCGCCGACGGCTTCGGCGCGCTCCAGCTCGCCGGGCTGGTTGGCATCGAACAGGATCAGCGGGTGCATGTTGCCGTCGCCGGCGTGGAACACGTTGGCCACGCGCAGGCCGTACTCGGCGGACAGCTCGGCGATGCCCCTGAGCACGCCCGGCAACTCGCGGCGCGGAATGGTGCCGTCCATGCAGTAGTAGTCCGGCGAGATGCGTCCGACCGCCGGGAAGGCGTTCTTGCGCCCGGCCCAGAACCGGACCCGTTCGGCCTCGTCGCGGGCCAGCCGTACTTCGCTGGCGCCGGCCTCGGTCAGCACCGCGCGCACCCGCTCGCAGTCGTCATGCACATCGGCTTCGACGCCATCCAGCTCGCAGAGCAAAATCGCCGCGGCGTCCACCGGATAGCCGGCGTGGATAAAATCTTCGGCGGCGCGAATCGCCAGGTTGTCCATCATCTCCAGGCCGCCGGGGATGATGCCGGCGGCGATGATGGCGCCAACCGCGTGCCCGGCCTTTTCCACCGAGTCGAAACTGGCCAGCAGCACCTTGGCCACCTGCGGCTTGGGCAGCAGCTTGACCGTGACCTCGGTGATGATGCCGAGCATGCCTTCCGAACCGGTGAACAGCGCCAGCAGGTCGAAGCCCGGCGCATCCAGGGCATCGCTACCCAGGGTCATGCGCTCGCCCTCGACCGTGAGGACCTCCACCTTGAGCAGGTTATGCACGGTCAGGCCGTATTTCAGGCAATGCACGCCGCCGGCGTTCTCGGCCACGTTGCCACCGATCGAACAGGCGATCTGCGAGGACGGATCCGGCGCGTAATACAGCTCATGGGGCGCGGCGGCCTGGGAAATCGCCAGGTTGCGCACGCCGGGCTGGACCCGGGCGAAGCGCCCGGCCGGGTTGACCTCGAGAATCTTGTTGAAGCGCGCCAGCACCAGCAGGATGCCCTGCTCCAGCGGCAAGGCGCCGCCGGACAAGCCGGTGCCGGCGCCACGCGCCACCACCGGCACGCCGCGCTGGTAGCAGAGCTTGAGCAGACCCTCGACCTGCTCGATGCGCTCGGGCAGCACCACCAGCATCGGCGTGGCGGTGTAGGCCGAGAGGCCATCGCATTCGTAGGGCTTGAGGTCTTCCTGGGTGTGCAGCACTTCCAGGTCGGGCAGCTGCTCGCGCAATGCGGCCAGCAGGGCTGGCTTATCGACTTTGGGCAGCGGGCCATCGATGCGCTCGTCGTACAGAATGCTCATGGCAGGCTCACTCGGGTGGTGTAGCGGATGTAATCGTTATGGCGCATCCGCACAGTGGTGCGCTGGTTGTACGGCATAGTTAGTCCCAGGCAACCGGGCCGTCCATCGCTGTTCATACTGGTATGACCAGTTTTTTTAGACTGGCGCGTCACCACTTATCGACTCAGGCTTTATCCAGACTGGCTAACACGCCTATATTGGCCAGCCGAATTTCAACAAACTTAAACTGGTCCTACCAGTCAGCGAGTACACCACGATGGATGCAGAACAGCCCGCAGTACGCCGTCAGGTCAGCGATGTGGTGGCCGAAAAAATTGAGCGGCTGATCGTCGATGGCGTGCTCAAGGTCGGCCAGGCCCTGCCCTCGGAACGGCGCCTGTGCGAGAAGCTCGGCATCTCCCGCTCGGCACTGCGCGAAGGGCTCAAGGTGCTGCGCGGGCGCGGCATCATCGAGACCGCCCAGGGCCGCGATTCACGGGTCGCCACCCTCAGCGGGCCGCGCGACGCCAGCCCGCTGATGCACCTGTTCAGTTCGCAGCCACGCACCCTGTTCGACCTGCTCGAAGTGCGCGCCCTGCTCGAGGCCGAGTCGGCGCGCCTGGCCGCCCTGCGCGGCACCGACGCGGATTTCGTCCTGCTGACCCGGCGTTACGAGGAAATGCTCGCCGCCCACAACGAGCCGCCGAGCGAGGTCGAACCGCGCGAACATGCGCGCCTCGACCATGCCTTCCACCTGGCCATCTGCGAGGCGTCGCACAACCCGGTGCTGCTGCACACCCTGCAATCGCTGACCGACCTGATGCTCAACTCGGTGTTCGCCTCGGTGAACAACCTCTATCACCGGCCGCTGCAGAAACGCCAGATCGACCGCCAGCATTCGCGCCTGTACCACGCGGTGATCGAACGCCTGCCGGAACAGGCGCAACGCGCGGCGCGCGAGCATATCCTCAGCATCCGCGACAACCTCAAGGAGATCGAGCAGGAGGAGCAACGCCTGGTGCGCGCAACCATGCGCCTGGAAGGCTGGGCGTGATGGGGCGTGGGTTAGAACCGATGGGTGGGGCCGCCTGGGTTAGGCGCGAAGCGGCGTTACCCATCAGCGCATGTCGGCGATGGGTATCGCTACGCTCAACCTAGGCGGCCCCACCCATCCTGCGATTCGACTCGGCAAATCGCTGGCGGCACCATGCTAGACTCGCGCGCTTCCGATTCATGGTGATTTCTGCCGTGCCCCACACCGCCCTCGCCCATCCGCCACGCTGGCTGACCGCCAGCCAACTGCACCCGGCCCCCGCTGCCGGCGTGCGCGACTGGCTGTTCAATCAAGACTCGCTGACCCGCCGGCTGACCGCGCTGTCCGATGACGGCTTCAGCGTCACCCCGCTGGTCGAGGGCTGGCAGCGCCTGCGCAGCGACGAATGCAGCGCCCTCAACGTAGCGGCCGGCAGTCAGGGCTGGGTGCGCGAGGTGTATTTGCGCGGCCACGGCCAGCCCTGGGTATTCGCCCGCAGCGTGGCCGCGCGCAGCGCCCTGGAAGGCTCCGGCCTGGCCCTGGAACAGCTCGGCAGCCGCTCCCTCGGCGAGCTGCTGTTCAGCGACCGCGCCTTCGACCGCAGTACCCTGCAGGCCTGTCGTTACCCGGCGCCCTGGCTGCCCGCCGAGGTGCGCGCAGACCGCCTGTGGGCGCGCCGCTCCTGTTTCAGCCGCGGCGCCCTCGGGGTGCTGGTAGCCGAAGTGTTTCTGCCCGAGTTCTGGCCGGCCGCCGGGATCGAGGCTTGATCCGGCCGGTGGCAAACCCCTGCATTCCCACTCAGGAGCGTGGGAACCATGGCACGCATCCCCCCATCCCGGGCGCCGACTCCGTATAATCCACGCACCCCGCACGGAGACGCGCTCGATGTACACCCGCCTGCTCAAACCGCTGAATCGCCTGCACCCGCGCACCTGGGATTTCATCCAGCTGATGCGCCTGGAAAAACCCATCGGCATCTACCTGCTGCTATGGCCGACGCTCTGGGCCCTGTGGGTCGCGGCCGAGGGTGTGCCGAGCGCGAAGAACCTGTTCATCTTCGTCGTCGGGGTGATCCTGATGCGCGCCGCCGGCTGCGTGATCAACGACTACGCCGACCGCAACTTCGACGGCCACGTCAAACGCACCCAGGCGCGGCCCCTGGCCAGCGGCAAGGTGACGCCGCGTGAGGCGCTGATCCTGTTCGCCGTGCTGGTGGCGCTGGCCTTCGGCCTGGTGCTGCTGACCAACGCCGCGACCATCTGGCTGTCTTTCGGCGGCCTGGCTTTGGCCGCCTGCTACCCATTCATGAAACGCTACACCTTCTACCCCCAGGTGGTGCTCGGCGCGGCGTTCTCCTGGGGCATGCCCATGGCCTTCACCGCCGAGACCGGCACGGTGCCGCCGGAAGCCTGGCTGCTGTACATCGCCAACCTGCTGTGGACGGTGGCCTATGACACCTACTACGCCATGGCCGACCGCGACGACGACCTGAAGATCGGGCTCAAATCCACCGCCATCCTGTTCGGCGATGCCGACCGCCTGATCATCGTCATCCTCCAGGGCCTGGCCCTGTTGTGCCTGCTGCTGGCCGCTGCACGCTTCGAACTGGGCCTGTCTTTCCACCTCGGCCTGCTGGCGGCGGCGGCCTGCTTCGCCTGGGAGTACCACAAGACCCGCAACCGCAAACCCATGGCCTGCTTCAACGCCTTCCTGCACAACCACTGGGCCGGGCTGGCGATCTTTGTCGGTCTGGTGCTGGACTATGCCCTGCGCGGGTAGGACGAGGCGGGCCGCGCAGGTTGAGCGCAGCGATACCCAGACGCTGGCTGGTGATGGGTATCGCACTGCTCAGCCCATCCTAGCGGCGGCGTCTTCGCCGCCCAGCTGTCATATCACTGCAATAATTCCGTTATCTAATGCCACGCATGACAGTTGAACGACTCGAGGCCGGATCCATGGTTGGCAAGAACATCCTGATCGTCGATGACGAAGCACCGATCCGCGAAATGATCGCGGTGGCTCTGGAAATGGCCGGTTACGAGTGCCTGGAAGCGGAAAATACCCAGCAGGCCCACGCCATCATCGTCGACCGCAAACCCGACCTGATCCTGCTCGACTGGATGCTCCCCGGCACCAGCGGCATCGAGCTGGCGCGCCGGCTCAAGCGTGACGAACTGACCTGCGACATCCCGATCATCATGCTCACCGCCAAGGGCGAAGAGGACAACAAGATCCAGGGCCTGGAGGTCGGTGCCGACGACTACATCACCAAGCCGTTCTCGCCGCGCGAGCTGGTCGCCCGGTTGAAAGCCGTGCTGCGCCGTGCCGGCCCCAGCGACAGCGAAGCACCGATCGAAGTCGGCGGCCTGCTGCTCGACCCGATCAGCCACCGGGTGACCATCGACGGCAAACCGGCCGAGATCGGCCCGACCGAATACCGTCTACTGCAATTTTTCATGACCCATCAGGAACGCGCCTACACCCGCGGCCAGTTGCTCGACCAGGTCTGGGGTGGCAATGTCTATGTCGAAGAACGCACGGTCGATGTGCATATCCGCCGCCTGCGCAAGGCACTCGGCGACGCCTACGAAAACCTGGTGCAGACCGTGCGCGGCACGGGCTATCGTTTCTCCACCAAAAGCTAGCAGCCCCCCGGCCGATGACGGTGTGGGTTAGGATTGCCGGCTTGCCTCAGCGGCTCAATGGATCGATTGGCGGATGACTCCCAAGTGAAGCAAAACTGGCGTGGCGCCGTGATGCGCCGCCTGCTGTTGTTAATCGGCGCCTGCCTGCTGCTCGGCCTGCTCACCGGCGAGTATGCCTGGGCGCTGGCGGCTGGCCTGGCCGTCCACCTGGGCTGGACCCTGAGCCAGTTGCTGCGCCTGCACAAATGGTTGAAAGATCACCGACCGGACGAGCCGCCACCGGATGGCTATGGCCTGTGGGGCGAGGTGTTCGACAGCATCTACCACCTGCAACGGCGTAACCAGCGTGCCCGCGGCCGCCTGCAGGCGGTGATCGATCGGGTGCAGGAATCCACCGCCGCGCTGAAGGACGCGGTGATCATGCTCGATCGCGACGGCAACCTGGAATGGTGGAACCTCGCCGCGGAGACCCTGCTCGGTCTGAAGACCCCGCAGGACAGCGGCCAGTCGATTACCAACCTGCTGCGCGACCCGCGCTTCATCGAATATTTCGAGCGCGGCAGCTACCTCGAACCGCTGGAGCTGCCTTCGCCGCTCAACGACCGCCGGCGCCTGCAGTTCCATATCACCCAGTACGGCAATCGCGAACACCTGATGCTGGTGCGTGACGTCACCCGCTTGCATCAGCTCGAGCAGATGCGCAAGGACTTCGTCGCCAACGTCTCCCACGAGTTGCGCACGCCCCTGACGGTGATCGCCGGTTACCTGGAAACCCTGCTGGACAACGTCGAAGACGTCAATCCGCGCTGGCTGCGGGCGCTGCAGCAGATGCAACAACAAGGCGGACGCATGCAGAACCTGCTCAACGACCTGCTGTTGCTGGCCAAGCTGGAGGCCACCGACTACCCCTCGGACAACCAGCCGGTGGCGGTCGATCTACTGTTGTTGTCGATCAAGAGCGATGCCCAGGCGCTGTCCGGCGACCGCCAGCATCGCATCAGCCTGGAGGCCGACCCGCACCTCAAACTCAAGGGCAGCGAGGCTGAATTGCGCAGCGCCTTCTCCAACCTGGTGTTCAACGCGGTCAAGTACAGCCCCAACGAAGGGGCAATCCACATCCGCTGGTGGGGCGACGAACAGGGCGCGCACCTCAGCGTGCAGGACTGTGGCCTGGGCATCGAGGCCAGGCACCTGCCGCGCCTGACCGAACGCTTCTACCGGGTCGACTCCAGTCGCGCCAGTAACACCGGAGGCACCGGCCTTGGCCTGGCCATCGTCAAGCATGTGCTGCTGCGCCACCGTGCGCACCTGGAGATCACCAGCAGCCCTGGCAAGGGCAGCACCTTCACCTGCCACTTCCCCGACACCCAGGTGGTACGCCGCGGCAACAGACTCCGATAGGCGGCGGCGTAAGCGCAGCTTGCAAAGCTGATTGCTTGGCCCCACCCTTTAGCAGTCATTGGCCTACCGAAACCTTTATGGACCCCTCCACGAGTCACTCTGTCGCTAGTTTCTTCGCCGATTTCGGCCTCCTTCTCTTTGCCCTGTTGCTGGTGCTGCTCAACGGCTTTTTCGTCGCCGCCGAGTTCGCCATCGTCCGCCTGCGCGCCACCAAGGTCGAGGCCCTGGCCAACCAAAACGGCTGGCGCGGGCATATCCTGCGTACCGTGCACAACCAGATGGATGCCTACCTGTCGGCTTGCCAGCTGGGCATCACCCTGGCCTCGCTGGGCCTGGGCTGGGTCGGTGAACCGGCCTTCGCCGAACTGCTCACCCCGCTACTCGGCGCCATCGGTATCGAGTCGGCCAAGCTGGTGCACGGCATCGCCTTCTTCGCCGCCTTCTCGATCATTTCCTACCTGCACATCGTGGTCGGCGAGCTGGCACCCAAATCCTGGGCGATTCGCCAGCCCGAACGGCTGTCGCTGTGGACGGCCGCGCCGCTGTACCTGTTCTACTGGGCCATGTACCCGGCGATTTTCCTGCTCAATGCCAGCGCCAACGCCATCCTGCGCATTGCCGGCCAGGGCGAGCCGGGACCGCACCACGAGCATCATTACAGCCGTGACGAACTCAAGCTGATCCTGCACTCCAGCCGCGCCAGAAACCCCAGCGACCAGGACATGCGCGTGCTGGCCTCGGCGGTAGAGCTCGGCGAACTGGAGGTGGTGGACTGGGCCAACTCGCGCGAAGACCTGGTCTACCTGGCGCTGAACGCACCGCTGGACGAGGTGTTCAGCGTGTTCCGCCGGCACAAGTACAGTCGCTACCCGATCTTCGACGAAGCCGCCGGCGAGTTCGTCGGCGTGCTGCACATCAAGGACCTGCTGCTACACCTCTCCTTGCTGGAGATGCTGCCCTCGGCGCTGAAACTGGCCGAGCTGATGCACCCGATCGAGCGGGTTGGCCGGCATATGCCTCTGTCCGACCTGCTTGAGCAGTTCCGCCAGGGCGGCTCGCACTTCGCCCTGGTCGAGGAGGCCGACGGCAAGGTGATCGGCTACCTGACCATGGAGGACGTGCTGGAAGCCCTGGTCGGTGATATCCAGGACGAGCACCACAAGACCGAACGCGGCATCCTCGCCTACCAGCCGGGCAAGCTGCTGGTGCGCGGCGACACGCCACTGTTCAAGGTCGAGCGCCTGCTGGGGGTCAACCTCGACCATGTCGAGGCGGAAACCCTGGCCGGATTGATCTACGAAACCCTCAAGCGCATGCCCGAGGAAGAGGAAGTGCTGGAGGTCGACGGCCTGCGCATCATCGTCAAGAAGATGAAGGGGCCGAAGATCGTCCTGGCCAAGGTGCTCAAGCTGGATTGAGTGATTCCGGGCAGGAGCTGTAGGTTGGGTTGAGGAGCGGCGCGACGAAGCCCAACGTGACAATCCCCATTGTTGGGCTTCGCTGCGCTCAGCACCAACCTACGACCCGCGGTAGACCGCGCATCGACATCCCCAACCTACTCCCCGCCCACCGCAAAGTTCGGCAGGCTGTTGACCGGCTGACTGAAGTCGAAGGGGATGGATTCCAGGGCCAGGCCGACGTTGCGCTGCACCACGAAGTGCAGGTGCGGGCCGGTGCTGTTGCCGGTGTTGCCTGAACGGGCAATGGGGCTGCCGCTGTTGATCCGCTGGCCTTCGCGCACGCTGACCGAGCCCTGCATCAGGTGCAGGTAGACGCCCATGGTGCCGTCGTCATGCAGGATGCGCACATAGTTGCCTGAGGGGTTGTTGCCCCGGCCGCTCTGCTGGTTCTCGGTCTTGACCACCACGCCGCCGCGGGCCGCGACTATCGACGTGCCCTCGGGCATGGCGATGTCCATGGCGTAACGCCCTTTGGCGGTGAAGTGGCTGTATTTGCCGTTGGCCCCCTGGGTCAGGCGGAAGGGCCCGCCACGCCAGGGTAGCGGGTAGTTCTTCTGCGTCGGTAGCAGGCGCGGGTCACCCATGGCGTAACGCAGTTTCGGTGTGTAGCGCAGCGGCTTGCTGGCATCGCGCGCGGTCAGGGTGGCGAGACGAATCTTGCTGCGCGGCGGCAATACCCAGGTGATGGGTTTATCCGGGGCGCCGATGGCGTTGTCGACCTGTTCCAGCTTCAGTTCGATCTGCACCGGCGCATACAGGTCGTTGCGCACCAGCAGGGTGTCGCCGGCGGCGTGCTTCTGGGTCTCCAGCTTCACCTGAGTGTCCAGACGCTCGACCATTCGATCGCGGAAGACGAACACCTGGGCGCCCGCCGTCGCTTTATCGGTATAGGTCACCACACCGTTGGCGTCGGTGTATTTGTAGATGGTCAGGGCGGCGGCCTGGCTGGCAACCAGCAGCAGGGCGCAAAGAACGATCAGGCGAAGGGGCATGGGCTCACGGACTGCGGTGGCTCTCCAGAGCACTGAGACTAGCAGCGCGGCTGCATGCATGCGAGGGCCAGGGCCATGGAATGTGACCTGGCGCATTTGTCACTGCGCCCGAGCCCGTGCAGCTTTTTGACGCAACGCCTGGGCAAGCTAACCTCAAGGTGAGTGATTGCCGGCGGGGCGACACGCAACGGGCCACCGGGCAACACCAGCGTGCCTGTACTGCCAGGAGGATTAATGACCATGAAAACCTCGATGTTCAACACCCTGCTGATCGACAAACCGCTGCGGGAGATTTTCTGGTTCTACGGCGTGATCCCCAGCAATATGCTCTGGGCCGTAACCCTCGCGGTGTATTTCAGCGGCGCCGCACTGGCCACAGTGGTGCTCATGTTCGCCGTGCTGCTGGGCTATACCGCCTGGATAATCGGCGAGATCTGGTACTGCAGCGGCAACGTGAAAAACCCAACCCACGGTGACATCGCCCGCGTCCTCACCGCCGCCTGGGCGATCAATACGCTGCTGCTGGTGTCCTTCCTGCTGCTGCAGCGCCTGGGCTGAGCAGGTAACAGATCAGGCGCCAGGGACGAAGTGTTTCTGCGTGGTGCCGCGGGCGATCAGGCGTGACAGGTAGTCGAGTTTCTGCGGATCGCGGTCGACGAACTTGAACGTCAGCAGCAGCCATTCGCTGTCCGGCTTGGGCTCCAGCGCCGCCACCGCATGCAGGTAGCCATTGAGCCGCGCCACCTCCGCCCCCTCGCCCTGCTCCAGATCGAGCACCGCACTCTCCAGCACTTGCGGCAGCAGTTCGGCGCGCTTGACCACCAGTTGCGCATCCTTGAGGCTGAGCGCCTTGATCACGCAGTTCATGGTGCCGCCAGGCAGGCGCAATTGACCCTGGCCACGTCCGCCCGGAGCCTGCCCCGCCGACTTGGCCGAAGCGGCGGGCGCTGCGGGAGCCTCCTGACGCGCCGCCACGGCCTCTGCCGGAGCGGCGGCCGCCGGCTTGATCGCCTGGGTCTGACCACCGGTCAGCGCTGCCAGGGAGTCATTGGCAAAGCCGCCACTGCTGAGCATTTTCGGCGGCGCACTGGCCATCAGGGCTTGCAGCTTGCCGGCACGGCTCAGGGCCTTCTTGACCTTGGTCACCAACTGCTCGTTGGAAAAGGGCTTGCCTATGAAATCGGAAACACCGGCCTGGATCGCCTGGATCACGTTGTCCTTGTCGCCACGGCTGGTGACCATGATGAAGGGCACGGTTTTCAGATTGTCCTGCTCACGGCACCAGCTGAGCAACTCGAGTCCGGACAGCTCGGGCATTTCCCAATCGCAGAGAATCAGGTCGACGCTCTGCCGGCCGAGCAACTGCTGGGCCTTGCGCCCATTGATGGCTTCGACGATCTGCACGCCGGGAAAGTGGTCGCGCAGGCCTTTCTTCACCAGGTCACGGATAAAGGTGGCGTCGTCCACCACCAGTACGCTGACTTTGCTCATCGGCCACTCCTGTTCGAATGGCCCAAGCATAAGCGCGGCGACTGGCCAAAGGCCAACCCTAAAGTGGCTGTTCGCCATTTTAGGGTTGGTCGATCGGCCTTGCCGAGGGCGCCAGGACTCCGCTGCATCAGGCTCGCAGGCGCGGCACTCAACGGTCCTTGCCGATGCCTTCTACTTCTTCTTTCATGCGGGTCAGGCCTATGTGCTTGACGTCGGTGCCACGCACCAGGTAGATCACCAATTCGGCGATATTGCGTGCATGGTCGCCGATGCGCTCCAGCGAGCGCAGGGCCCAGATGATGTTGAGCACCCGCGAGATCGAACGCGGGTCTTCCATCATGTAGGTGACCAACTCGCGCAGGGCGGTCTTGTATTCACGGTCGACGGTCTTGTCGTACTGCGCCACCGACAGCGCCAGGTCGGCATCGAAGCGGGCGAAGGCGTCCAGCGCCTCCTGCACCATCCGGCGCACCTGGTCGCCGATATGCCGCACTTCCACGTAGCCGCGCGGCGCCTCGCCTTCCTCGCACAGGAGGATGGCGCGCTTGGCGATCTTGGTCGCTTCGTCGCCGATGCGCTCGAGGTCGATCACCGACTTGGAGATGCTGATGATCAGGCGCAGGTCGGAGGCCGCCGGTTGACGGCGGGCGAGGATGCGCACGCACTCTTCGTCGATGTTGCGCTCCATCTGGTTGATCTGGTCGTCGATCTCGCGCACTTGCTGAGCCAGGCCCGAGTCGGCGTCGATCAGCGCGGTCACCGCGTCGTTGACCTGCTTCTCGACCAGCCCGCCCATGGCCAGCAGACGGCTGCGCACCTCCTCCAGCTCGGCGTTGAACTGCTGGGAGATGTGCTGGGTGAGGTTATCTTTGTTGATCATATTTCGCTCCGCGAAAGCTGCCGGCTTGGGTGGCCGTGGTGCGCACAGCGCACCCTACACGTTGAGTTCAGTACTAAGGCCCTTGGAAAATGCTCTCTGGCGCGAAGGGCGCGCGCTGACAGTACGAGTAGTACGGCAAGCGCGCCCGACAAAGCCAGGGAGTATTTGCCATGGCCTTAGCCGTAGCGGCCGGTGATGTAGTCTTCTGTCTGCTTCATCTCCGGGTTGGTGAACAGCGTATCGGTATCACCGAACTCGATCAGCTTACCCATATACATGAAGGCGGTGTAATCCGACACCCGCGCCGCCTGCTGCATGTTGTGGGTGACGATAACGATGGTGTATTTGGATTTCAGTTCATAGATCAGCTCTTCGACTTTCAGCGTCGAGATCGGATCCAGCGCCGAGCAGGGTTCGTCGAGCAGCAGCACTTCCGGCTGCACCGCCACGGTACGGGCGATTACCAGGCGCTGCTGCTGACCGCCGGACAGGCCGAGGGCCGACTCGTGCAGGCGGTCCTTGACCTCGTCCCACAAGGCCGCGCTTTTCAGGCCCCACTCCACCGCTTCGTCGAGCACGCGCTTCTGGTTGATGCCCTGGATCCGCAGGCCATAGACCACGTTCTCGTAGATGCTCTTGGGGAAGGGGTTGGGCTTCTGGAACACCATGCCGACCCGGCGACGCAGCTCGGCGACGTCTTCGCCCTTGCGGTAGATGTCGCGCCCATCGAGGTTGACTTCACCCTCGACGCGGCAACCGTCGACCAGATCGTTCATCCGGTTGAAGGTGCGCAGCAGGGTCGACTTGCCGCAACCGGACGGGCCGATAAAGGCGGTGACGCGTTGCTTGGGGATCTTCAGCTTGACGTCGAACAGCGCCTGCTTGTCGCCGTAGTACAGGTTCAGACCCGGCACCTGAATCGCCACGGTTTCCCCGGCCAGGTTGAGGCTCTGCTTGTCCCGGCCCAGGGCCGTGATGTCGATGCCGTGTGTGTGTGCTTGGTGCTGCATGGGATGCTCCCTACGCTAACAATTCGTTGATCATCCTCCGCCCGCAGGCAGAGGACAAAAGTCTTTAGTGATCCAGCGCCTTGTACTTCTCACGCAGGCGGTTACGCATGAACACCGCGGTGAGGTTCAGAATCGCGATCACCAGCACCAGCAGCAATGCCGTGGCGTAGACCAGCGGCCGCGCGGCCTCGACGTTGGGGCTCTGGAAGCCGACGTCGTAGATGTGGAAACCCAGGTGCATGATCTTCTGATCCAGGTGCAGGTACGGGTAGTTGCCGTCCAGGGGCAGCGAGGGCGCCAGTTTGACCACGCCGACCAGCATCAGCGGCGCCACTTCGCCGGCGGCACGCGCCACGGCGAGAATCAGACCGGTCATCATCGCCGGGCTGGCCATCGGCAGCACCACCCGCCACAGGGTCTCGATCTTGGTCGCGCCGAGGGCCAGGGAACCTTCGCGCAGCGCCCGCGGAATTCGCGCCAGGCCTTCCTCGGTGGCGACGATCACCACCGGCACGGCAAGCAGCGCCAGGGTCAGCGAGGCCCACAACAGCCCCGGCGTACCGAAGGTCGGTGCCGGCGCGGACTCGGGGTAGAACAAGCGGTCGATCGAACCACCCAGTACATAGACGAAGAAGCCCAGACCGAACACCCCGTAGACGATGGCCGGTACGCCGGCCAGGTTGTTCACCGCAATGCGGATCACCCGGGTCAACGGCCCCTGCTTGGCGTACTCGCGCAGGTAGATGGCCGCCACCACGCCGAACGGGGTGACGATCACTGCCATGATCAGGGTCATCATCACCGTACCGAAGATCGCCGGAAAGATGCCGCCCTCGGTGTTGGCCTCGCGCGGGTCCTCGCTGACGAACTCCCACAGCTTGGCGCCGTAGAACTGCAGCTTGCCGAGGGGCGACATGGCGTTCGGCTGATAGGCCCGCACCACCTTGCCCAGGCTCAGTTCGACCTCGCGGCCATCGGCGGTGCGCACCATGGCGCTATCGCGGTTGAAGGCCGCGTAGAGCGCCACCAACTGGGTTTCCAGCACCTTGTACTCGGCATCCCACTGCGCCTGGTCCATGTCCAGATCAGCCTGGGCCTGTGCATCCAGCTTGCCCTGCAGTTCCAGCTTGCGGGTTTGCAGGCGAATGCGTTCGAGCCCGGCATTGATCCGGCCGATGTCTTTCTTTTCCAGGCGCACCACTTGCGCATGCAGTTCGTCGACCCGCGCCAGACGCTCCTGCAGGGCAGTCCAGGCCGCATCGCCCTCGGCGACCAGTTGGCCGTTTTCCTTGACGTTGACCAGGTAGCCGTAGAGGTTGCCCCATTCACGGCGCTCGAATGCCGTGAGGGCCTCCGGGGTGCGCAGGTCGCTCAACCATTCGCCCACCACCCAGGTGAAGTCGGCGCCGTACAGATCGCGGTTGCCCACCTTGAACAGCTCGCGGGTCATGAACTCGCCACCCTCGGCCGCCACCGGCAAGCCGGAAGCGGCCAGGCGCGCACGCGGAATCTCTTCGATCTGGGTGATCTCGCCGGCCATGACCTTGGCCTCCTGGCCCGGCACCTGATAGACCGCCTCGACGATATCGGCCGGCCAGAAGTGTGCGAGGCCACGGGTGGCGATCACGGCGAGCAGACCCAGGGTCATGATCACGGCGATGGACACCGCACCGGCATTCATCCAGATCCACGGCGAACCGCTTTTGACCCAGGCTTTTACGGAATTCTTTTTCACAGTGCTACACCTTCACTGAAATCGCTTGCCGCAACGTGCGCTGAAGCCCTCACCCACCCTGCGGGCACCCGCTCCCTGAGGGAGAGGGCCGTCGGATGGGCCTGCTGCGCAGGCCATGCTTTATAGGGACGCATACTTGACGCGCAGACGCTGGCGCACCAGTTCCGCGAGCGTGTTCATGACGAAGGTGAAGGACAGCAGCACCAGCGCCGAGAGGAACAGCACCCGGTAATGGGTGCCGCCGACCGCCGATTCGGGCATTTCCACCGCCACGTTGGCGGCCAGGGTGCGCAGGCCCTCGAAGATGTTCATGTCCATGATCGCGGTGTTGCCGGTGGCCATCAGCACGATCATGGTTTCGCCGACCGCGCGGCCCATGCCGATCATGATCGCCGAGAAGATGCCCGGGCTGGCGGTGAGGATGACCACCCGCGTCAGGGTCTGCCAGGGCGTCGCACCGAGGGCCAGGGAACCGAAGGTCAGGCTCTTCGGCACGCTGAACACGGCGTCTTCGGCAATCGAGTAGATCGTCGGGATCACCGCGAAACCCATGGCCAAGCCGACCACCAGGGCGTTGCGCTGGTCAAACGCGATGCCCAGGTCATTGCTCAGCCAGGCGCGCATGTTGCCGTCGAACAGCCAGACTTCCAGGTGGCCGCTCATGCCCAACGAGACGATGCCAATCAGCAGGATCACCGGGATCAGCAGCGCCGCTTCCCAGCCATCCGGAACCAGCAGACGGACCGACTCGGGCAGACGGCTCCAGGCGAAACCGGCCAGCAGGATGCCGATCGGGGTAAAGATCAGCAGGCTGAAGATGCCGGGTAGATGGCCCTCGACATAGGGCGCGAGGAACAGGCCGGCGAAGAAGCCGAGAATCACCGTCGGCAGCGCTTCCATCAGCTCGATCACCGGCTTGATCTTGCCGCGCATGGCCGGGGCCATGAAGTAGGCGGTGTATATGGCCGCGGCAATTGCCAGCGGCGCCGCCAGCAACATCGCGTAGAACGCGGCTTTCAGGGTACCGAACGCCAGTGGCGCGAGGCTCAGCTTGGGTTCGTTGTCGGTGCTGGCGGAAGTCGACTGCCAGACATAGTCAGCCTCGTCGTAGTTTTCGTACCAGACCTTGCCCCACAGCGAACTCCAGGAGACTTCCGGGTGCGGGTTGTCGATCAACAGGCGCTGCAGTTGCCCTTGCGACTCGACCAGCACACGGTTGGCGCGCGGCGACAAGCCGGCCAGGGCGGCGCCGTCGGCCACCGGCTCGACCAGCAGGGTGCGGTGCGCGGTGCTGTGGAAGATACCCAGGTTGCCTTTGGCATCCAGGGCCATGAAGCCCTTGCGCCGCTCCTCCGGGAGAATCTGGGTGATGGCGCTGTCGCCCATCTGGAAGCTGCGAATCGACTTCAGGTACTGCTTGCCGTCCTTGTCGCGAACCATGAACCACTGCTGGATAGCGCCCTTGCTGTCGCCGATCATCAGCGAGATACCGCCGAGCAGCCCAGTCGCATTGGTGACATCGGTGGCGCCATCGCTGAGCAGCTTGTAGCGACCATTCAGTTCCTTGGTGCGCAGGCTGAAGACATCCGCCGTGGCGCGGCCATTGATCACGTACAGCCACTGATGGCGCGGATCGACGATCAATGCCTTGATCGGTTCGGAGATCTGCGCCAGGGCGATGCGGTCCTCGCTGAGGGTCACCTCACCGGTCATCATGTTTTCTTCGCGGCCGAGGCTCAGCACATGCAGATCGGTACCGGTGGAAGCGCTCAGCAACAGGGTGCCGCCGTTCAGGCTGACGCCGACGTGATCCAGCGCGCGTCCTTGCTCGTCGAGACTGATCGCGGCTTCACCGAACGGGTAGTCGATCCGCGGCGTGATGGTTTTCACGTCGTTCGGGTAACTGACCGGGTAGGCATGCTCGAACACCAGCACTTGGCCGTTGGACAGGCCCAAGGCCACCCGGTTACTGCCCGGTTGATCGAGACCCACGGAAGCTACCTGAGCATTGGCCGGCAGCGGCAGGGTTACCGCGCTCAGCAAGGCCATGCTCTTGGCATTGAAAAACTGCACCTGACCACGCTCATCGAGGCGCATGGCCACGCGGTTCTGCTCTTCCACCGCCATCAACAAGGGTTTGCCGGCATTCGCCAACCAGGCCGGCTGCACCGGCTGGCGTGTATCGAGGTCAGCGCCCTGAAACATCGGCAAGACGATATAGGCCAGGTAGAAGAAGATCAGCATGATGGCGCCAAGCACCGCCATACCGCCAATGGACACAAGCCAGCGGGCCAGGTGATCTTTCAGCGCGCGGATGCGGCGCTTGCGCAGCAAGGCCGGGGTATTGAAGTCCAGCCTCAGGGATTTGGGCGAGGCAGTCACGGTTTCTCGAGCCAGGTCATTCATAGTAAGGGCATCTCTGCGCGGCCATGAGCGCGCCGTAAATTCATTCGTGGCACAGGCTGAATAATCTAGCCAGCTTATGTGACAGAAAAGTTACAGCGTGCTGACAAAGCGACGCCCGCCTCTCTATCCGAGAGGCGGGCGTGGCTACAAAGCTGGCGTCCCTGCCAGTAGAGCCAGGTGCTTAGAGACCCAGCTCCTTCATGGTCTTCTCGACCACTTTGCTCGGCAGCGGGATGTAGCCATCCTTGACCACGACTTCCTGGCCTTGCTTGGACAGCACCAGCTTGACGAACTCGGCGTCCAGCGGGCTCAGGGCCTTGTTCGGCGCCTTGTTGACATACACGTAGAAGAAGCGGGCCAGCGGGAACTTGCCAGCCAGGGCGTTTTCTTCGTTGGCTTCAAAGGCTTCGCCGCCTTTCTTGGACAGCGCTACAGCCTTGACGCTGGAAGTCTTGTAGCCGATACCCGAGTAGCCGATGGCATTCAGGGTGCTGGAGATCGACTGTACAACGGAAGCCGAACCCGGCTGCTCGTTGACGTTAGCCTTGTAGTCGCCTTTGCACAGGGCTTCTTCCTTGAAGTAGCCGTAGGTGCCGGATACCGAGTTACGCCCGAACAGCTGCAGCGGCTTGGCGGCCCACTCGCCGGTCAGGCCGACGTCGCCCCAGGTCTTGATGTCGCTGGCGCCACCGCACAGGCGGGTGCTGGAGAAGATCGCGTCGACCTGCTCGATCGACAGGCTCTTGATCGGGTTGTCCTTGTGCACGAAGACCGCCAGGGCATCGATAGCCACCGGAATGGCAGTCGGCTTGTAGCCATACTTCTGCTCGAAGGCCTGGATCTCGCTGTCCTTCATGGCGCGGCTCATCGGGCCCATGTTGGCAGTGCCTTCGGTCATCGCCGGTGGCGCGGTAGAGGAGCCGGCGGCCTGGATCTGGATGTTGACGTTCGGGTAGTTCTTCTTGAACTCTTCGGCCCACAGGGTCATCAGGTTGGCCAGCGAATCGGAGCCGACGCTGGACAGGTTGCCTGACACACCGGAAGTCTTTTCATAGGTCGGCAGAGCCGGGTCGACAGCGGCGACCGCAGTGGCGGTGGCGACGCCAGCGGCGACGAAAGTCATGGCCGCCATCAAACGCTTAAGTTTCATGCCTTGCTCCTAGCAGAATTTAGTGTTGGATTGAACGAGCCCAAGTATCTGCAGCTCCTGTGACCAATCTATGAAAACAATGTGACAGTTAGATGACCGCGCGCGACTTCACCGGCCACCGGCTACCTGCATTGAAGGCATAGCGCCATGGTCGCCCGCCGACCATTCAGTCGCTATACTCGCCAAACCCGCATCCTTACGGGCCTGCACCAATAACAACAACCGCGCCGCGAGCCGTACTCGAGATGAACAACGACTTCGAACAGGATGATCCGATTCCCCAAGGCGATCTGGCACTGCAGATCACCGCGCTACCACGCGAAACCAATGGTTTCGGCGACATCTATGGTGGCTGGCTGGTATCGCAAATGGATTTGGCCGGTACCGCCATGGCCAGCAAGGTCGCAAGCGGCCGCGTGGCAACGGTGGCAATCGATCGCATGGCCTTTCTGGTGCCGGTCGCCGTCGGTGCACAACTGTCGTTTTACACCCAGGCCCTCGAGATCGGCCGCAGCTCGATCCAGATGCTGGTCGAGGTGTGGAGCGACGACCCGCTGTCCAGCGAATGGCGCAAGGTCACCGAGGCGGTATTCGTCTTCGTCGCCATCGACGGCAGCGGCCGCACCCGCCCGGTACCGGCGCGCCGCTGAAGCAACCAGCCGAGCCATCCTGCGGACTGCAAATCGCAGGATGTGCGGGCCGCGTCCTACCGAACCATCGCCTACGCCTTCTTCGCGCGAAAAACCCGGACAGCAGATACGCAAACGCCGGCTCGAGAGCCGGCGTTTTTTTGTGGCCCGGAATCAGCCGCGGATATTGTAGATGTCCTTCTCGTTGAGCTCGGCGTAGTCGTACAGACGCTGCAGATAGGCCTTCTGCTGCTCCCACACCTTGCTCGCCACCGGATCGGCTGCGGCGCTGGCATCGACCACTTCGGCGGCCACTTCCTTGAGTTTGGCCAGCACCTCGTCCGGCAGGCGGCGTACGTCCACGCCTTCGCCCTTGAGTTGCTCCAGGGCTTCCATGTTCTTGGCGTTGTAATCGTCGAGCATGTCGCCGTTCACATCACGCGCCGCGGCACGGACGATGGTTTGCAGGTCGGCCGGCAGGGTTTCCCAGGCCTTGATGTTGATGTCCAGCTCAAACAGCACGCTCGGCTCCTGCCAGCCCGGGGTGTAGTAATATTTGGCCGCTTTGTGCAGGCCCAGGGCCTGATCGTTGTATGGACCGATCCACTCGGTGGCGTCGATGGCGCCGGTCTGCATGGCGGTGAAGATCTCGCCGGCCGGCATATTGACCACGGTGCCGCCCATCTTGGTCAGCACTTCGCCGCCCAGGCCCGGGGTACGCATCTTCAGCCCCTGGAAATCCTCGACGCTGTTGATTTCCTTGTTGAACCAGCCAGCGGTCTGCACGCCCGTGTTACCACAGGCCATCGGCAGTACGCCGAAGGGTTTGTAGACCTCTTCCCACAGCTCGATGCCGCCGCCCTTGTGCAGCCAGGCGTTCATTTCCTGGGCATTGGGGCCGAATGGCAGAGCACAGAAGAACTGCGCAGCAGGCACCTTGCCTTTCCAGTAATAAGGCGCACCATGGCCCATCTCGGCGGTGCCACGGGATACCGCATCGAACACTTCCAGAGCCGGCACCAGCTCGCCGGCGGCATACACCTTGACCTTCAGGCGGCCATTACTCATTTGCTCGACCAGCGTGGCGAAGCGTTCGGCACCCACGCCTACGCCCGGAAAATTCTTCGGCCAGGAGGTAACCATCTTCCAGCTGAAAGTCTCGCTACTCGCACCTTCTTCGGGCTTGGCGGCGGTCTCAGCCTCTTTGTTGCAACCGGCCAATGCCGTGGCTGCAAGGCCTACACCCGCTGCTGCGAGAATTTGACGACGCTTCATGTAATAACTCCTTGTTGTTGTACTTAATGGTCTGAGCACCGGGATCGCCGGTATTCAGCTATACGTTGAGTAACACAGGAATCTATGCCTCTCAAGCTTAGCGACTACGTACGTAGTACTGCCGGTTGCGACGCGCTTACCCAGCCGCCTAGAATCCCCGGGTTTCCTGGCCATAACAATAAGGATCTGCCATGTCGAATCATCCCCCTCCCTTGCTCGGCTTAGCGCGCCTGCTCGACGCGATCAATGCCGGATTTGGCAAGGCCTGCGCCTGGCTCACCCTGTTTCTGGTTATCGGCACCGCGACCGTGGTGGTGTTGCGCTATGGCTTCGGCATTGGCGCCACCGCGCTACAGGAAGCCGTGCTCTATGCCCACGCCTTGGTGTTTATGGGCGCCGCCGCCTGGGTGCTGCAACGCAACGGCCATGTGCGCGTGGATATTTTCTACCAGAAGTTCAGTGGCCGCCGCCAGGCGCTGGTGGAAATCCTCGGCAACCTGCTGTTTCTCCTGCCGGTGTGCCTGTTCCTCGGCTGGAGCAGTTGGGATTACGTGGGCAATTCTTGGGCGACCCTGGAAGGATCGAGCGAGTCTGGTGGCCTGAAGTTCGTCTATCTACAGAAAAGCATCATCCTGGTGCTGGTCATCAGCCTGGTGCTGCAAGGAATCTCCGATTTGATCAAATCCGCCTATATCCTCGCCGGTCGCCTGCCTGCGCCGGAGGTGAAGCATGGTTGAGTTGATGGCGATCCTGCTGTTCATCTGCATCTGCGCGGCCTTGATGGCCGGCTATCCAGTGGCCTTCACCCTCGGCGGCGTGTCCCTGCTGTTTGCCGGCATCGGCATGCTCACCGGCACCTTCGATGGCAGTTACCTGAACGCCTTGCCCAACCGCCTGTTCGGCATCATGAACAACCAGACCATGCTGGCGGTGCCGCTGTTCGTGTTCATGGGGGTGATGCTGGAGAAGTCGCGGGTCGCCGAAGACCTGCTCGAATCCATGTCGCGGCTGTTCGGCACCCTGCGCGGCGGCCTGGCGATTTCCGTGTGCGTGGTCGGTGCGCTGCTCGCCGCCAGTACCGGCATCGTCGGCGCCACCGTGGTGACCATGGGCCTGCTGGCTCTGCCGACCATGCTGCGGCGCGGCTACGACCCGGCCATCGCCACCGGCACCCTGGCCGCAACCGGCACCCTGGGACAGATCATTCCGCCGTCGATCGTGCTGGTACTGCTGGGCGACGTGATGTCCAGCGCCTATCAGCAGGCGCAGTTGAAGATGGGTATCTTCTCGCCGAAAACCGTCTCGGTCGGCGACCTGTTCGTCGGCGCCCTGCTGCCCGGTCTGTTGCTGGTCAGCCTGTATATCCTCTACATCATCGGCGTGGCGATCTTCCAGCCGAAGAAACTGCCGGCGCTGCCGCAGGAAGAACTTGGCCCGATCGAATGGGGCAAGCTGATCAATGCCCTGGTGCCGCCACTGCTGCTGATCGGCGCGGTACTCGGTTCGATCCTCGCCGGTTACGCCACCCCCACCGAAGCAGCTGCCCTCGGGGCGCTGGGTGCCATGGTGCTGGCCTTGTACAAGGGCAAGCTGAACTTTGGCCAGTTGCGTGAAGTAGCCTATGGCACCACCGCGATCAGCGCCATGGTGTTCATGATCCTGATTGGCGCCTCGCTGTTCTCCCTGGTGTTCCGCGGCTTCGGCGGCGAGACCATGATCGAGGACATTTTCGCCCAACTGCCAGGCGGAGTACTCGGCGCCTTCTTCCTGGTGATGGTGGTGATCTTCCTGCTCGGCTTTATCCTCGACTTTATCGAGATCACCTTCGTGGTGGTGCCGATCGTCGGCCCGGTATTGCTGGCCATGGGGCTGGATCCGGTCTGGCTCGGCGTGATGATCGCGTTGAACCTGCAGACCTCCTTCCTCACCCCGCCGTTCGGCTTCGCCCTGTTCTACCTGCGCGGAGTCACACCCAGTTCGGTGCCCACCAGCACCATCTACAAGGGCGTGCTGCCGTTCATCCTGATCCAGCTGTTCTTGCTGGTAATCGCCTATATGTTCCCCGGCCTGATCACCTGGCTGCCGGAGCTGGTGTACGGCAAATAAAGCGGCGGCGGGCATGCCGGCATGTCCGCCCTACCCGTTTGATCCCGGGTGCGTTGTCGCTATTCGCTACGCAGCGCATCCACCGGATGCAGGCGCGCGGCGCGGCGGGCCGGGGCGATGCCGGCGAACAGGCCGATAAGCGCCGACAACAGCAGCGCCAGCAGCAGGAAACCGGGCGCCAGCTCCAGTGGCAGGGCGGGCAGACTCAAATGCACAATCGCCAGCAGCAGCCCCATCAACAGCAGGCCGAGCACCCCGCCGGCCAGCGAGAGCAACGCCGCTTCGGCGAGAAACAGCCCCAGCACCTGCCGCGGCGTGGCGCCAATGGCGCGCAGCAAGCCGATCTCGGCGGTGCGTTCGCCGACCGTGGTGGTCATGATGGTGAGAATGCCCACGGCCCCCACCAGCAGCGAGATGCCACCGAGGGCGGCGACGGCGATGGTCAGGGTGCCGAGAATGCGGTCGAGGCTGGAGAGCATGTCGTCCTGGGTGGTCAGGCTGAAGTCTTCGCGGCCGTGGCGCTCGATCAGCACCTGGCGCATCCGCTCGCTCAGTTCCCGCGAACCGATGCCGGCATTGAACATCACGTTGATCTCCATCAGGCCGTCGCGGTTGAACAGGCTCTGCGCCCAGTCCACCGGAATGTAGGCGATGTCGTCGAGGTCGAAGCCGAGCAACTGGCCCTTCTCCTCGATCACCCCGATCACCCGAAAGCGCATGCCGCCGACCCGCACTGCCTCACCCAGCGGGCTGACCTCGCCGAACAGCTCCTGGCGCAGCTTGTGCCCGAGTACCGCATAGGGCGGCGAGCGGCCGTCGCGGGCCGGCGGCAGGAACTGGCCGAGGGCCAGGCGAAAACCCCAGGCCTCGGCTAGCTGGTGGCCGCCGCCGATGATGTCGCTGTTACGGCTCATCACCCCGTACTGGATGTCGCCGCTGCCCTGAATAATCGGCACCACCGCCTCGACATGCGCCAACCGGCCGAGGGCATCGGCATCGCTCAGGCTCAACGGGCGCACGCTGCTGAGAATGCCACCGATGCCGCCGGTCTGGGTCTTGCCCGGATGCACGGCGATGATTCGCGTGCCGAACTGCGAGAAGTTATCCAGTACATAGACCCGCATGCCTTCGCCGATGGCGGTGAGCAGCGCCACCGCCGCGATGCCGATCGCCACCCCGAGCAGGGTCAGCAGGCTGCGCAACGGCCGACTGATCAGGGTCGTGGCGGTGAGGTGCAGGCCATCCTGCCAGCGCATCATGGCAGTGACCTTATGGACGGGCTATTGGTGCGCACGGCGCAGCCTACATCAAACCGCACGCCCAACCCGTAGGGTGCGCCATGCGCACCAGGGTGTCTTATCTGCGCGCGTCCGGACACCCCGGACGTCCGCAGAAGCGCGGGGGGCAACCTAGGTCCATGCCCGCGAACATCAGACGGCACAAGAGCATCGCGGGCATGGCCCGCTCCTACGCAAGGTATACGGCGGTTCACCTCGGACAGCGCGCCTAACCCGTAGGGTGCGCCGCGCGCACCATGGCCTCTCGCCGGCGTGTCCGGCGGCCCCCATGCCACGCCTACGGAGCCTGTCCCACCGTTCACGCCCGCGCCCCCGGCGGGCGCAATGCCGCCAGCGGCTCCATGCGCGCCGCCTGGTTGGCCGGCAGCCAGGCGAACAGCAGGGCGGCGAGCAGGGCCAACAGCAGCGAACCGAAGCGGGCCCAGACCGGCGTCTGCAGGGGAATTTCCCACAGCTGCCGGCCGAACCAGAGCAGTGCCTCGCTCAGGCCCAGACCGATCAGGCCACCGGCGAGGGCCAGCAACGCCGCCTCGCCAACAAACAACGCGCGCACCTGCGCCGGCCGTGCGCCCAGCGCCTTGAGCAGGCCGATCTCGGCGGTGCGCTGGTTCACCGCGATCCAGGTCACGTTCATGATCAGGATACCGGCCACCAGCAGGCTGATCGCGGCGATCCCTGCCAGGGCTAGGCTGAGGACGTCGAGAATGTCGTCGAACGCCGCGAGCATCGAGTCCTGGCTGATCAGGGTGACGTCCTCCTTGCCCTCGTGACGGGCCTTGATGGTCTCGAGGATCTGCCGCTTGCCACTGTCGAGGAAGTGCGGACCGCGCAGTTCGGCGAACACCCGGAACAGCCCCTCGCGGTTGAACAGCACCTGGGCGCTGGCCACCGGGATGATCAGCATCTCGCCGAAATCCATGCCCAGCGATTCGCCGCGCTCGCCGAGAATGCCCACCACCCGGAAGCGCCGGTCGCCGGCGCGCAGCCACTCGCCCAGGGCCGGCCGCGCGCCGAACAACTCGCGCCTGAGGCTGAGGCCGATCACGCAGACCGCCTCGGCCTGATCCAGTGCCAGCGCCGGCAGGATCTGCCCCTGCGCCACATCGAGCTGGCGGATGGCGAAGAATTCGTGGCTGGTGCCCAGGGTGAAGGCCTCGCGCACCCGGTTGCCGACACTGACCTCGACCTGTCCGGCCTGCAGCGGTGCGACCCGCCGTACGCTAGGCAGGCGGCCGATGGCCTCGGCATCGCCCAGGGTCAGATCGCGGGTGGCCAGGCCGGTGATCGGCGGCATGCCGCCGCTGGTTTCCTTGCGTCCCGGCAGCACGATCAGGGTGTTGCGCCCGAGCAGGGAGAATTCGCCGATGACGAATTGCCGCGCGCCCTCGGCCAGGCCGGTGAGCAGGTTCACCGCGACCACGCCGATGGCCATGGCCAGCAGCAGCATCAGGCTGCGCGAGCGGTGGCCACCCAGGGCGCCGAGCATCAGCCCCAGGCCGTCAGCCGCGCGCATCGCCAGAGCCCTGCTGGATGTCGTCGATGATCTGGCCGTCACGCATGCTCAGGCGCCGCCGCGCCCGGCCGCCGATGGCGGGGTCGTGGGTCACCACCAGCAGGGTCAGGCCCTCGCCGTTGAGTTCCTCGAGCAGTGCCACCACCTCGGCGCCGGAATGACTGTCGAGGTTGCCGGTGGGCTCGTCCGCCAGCAGCAGCGCCGGCTGCATGACCATGGCCCGGGCGATGGCCACGCGCTGGCGCTGGCCGCCGGACAGCTCGGCCGGGCGGTGCTTGACCCGATCGCCGAGGTTCAGCCGCTCGACCAGGCGCGCGCTGCGCCGGCTGCGCTCGGCGGGTTCGAGCCCGGCCAGGAGCATCGGCAGTTCGATGTTCTCCAGGGCGGTCAGGCGCGGGATCAAATGATAGGACTGAAAGACGAAGCCGATATGCCGGCTGCGCAGTTCGGCCCGACGGTTCTCATCGAGCGCCGCGGTGGCCTCGCCGTTCAGCCAGTACTCGCCGCTGTCCGGTGCATCCAGCAGGCCGAGGATGTTCAGCAGGGTCGACTTGCCCGAGCCGGACGGCCCCATCACCGCCAGGTACTCGCCGGGGCTGACCTGCAGATCGACCCGATCCAGGCCCTTGACCTGTTGATCGCCGAGAATGAAACAACGGCTGACCCCGCTCAGGCGGATCATGGCCCGCCCTCACCCTCGGCAATCACCGCCACGCCATCGGCCAGGCCGTCCTGCTCCAGGCTGGCGAGAATCCGCTCGCCCTCGGCCAGCCCCTCGAGCACCTCGGTCCAGCGCCAGTTGCTCAGTCCGGTGCTCAGGCGCACCTCGCGCAGCACCCCGGCCACGGCGTCATAACGCAGCACCCGGCGTCCTTCCAGCAGGCTTTCGGTCGGAATGCGCAGGGCCTGCGGGCGCTGCTCGATAATGACTTCCACGTCGGCGCTGTAACCGGTCAGCAGCGCCAGATCGAGCGGAACCGGGTCGAAGTGCGCCTCGACATCGACGGTGCGCGCCTGGCGTTCGAGGTCGCGGACAAAGGGCGCGATACGGCTGACCCTGCCCTGGAAATGTTCGCCACGAAAGGCGTCCAGGCCGATCCGTACCGGCATGCCCGGTTTGACCCGCGCCGCATCCACCTCGTCGATCGGCGCCTCGACATACAGGCAGCTGTCATCGATCAGATCCACCGCCGGCGGCGTCGGAATACCCGGTGGCGAGGGGGTGACGAACTCGCCGACTTCGCCGTTGATCTCGGCGATGATGCCGGCGAACGGCGCGCGCAGGGTGGCCTGATCGAGCAGCGCGCGCTGCAGGGCCAGGTTCGCCTCGGTCTCGCGGATGGTCATGGCGGCGGCGCTGCAGGCCAGCGCCGACAGGCGCGCGCGGGTGGCGCTCTGATCGACCCGATCCGCGGCCACCAACTGACGCGCCTGCAGGCTTGCCAGACGCTGATGGTCGCGGCGCTCCAGATCCGCCTGCAGGCAACGCTGCTGGCGCTGATTGCCCAGTCCATCCAGGCGCGCCTCGACCTCGCGCACGCGGGCCTTTAATTCGTCCTGGCGCAGGCGCATCAACACCTGACCGGCCTCCACCCGCTGGCCCTCCTCGACCAGGCGTTCGCTGACCTGGGCGCCCAGGTTGAACGACAGCTGGGTGCGCCGACAGGCCTTGAGCGTACCGGCGCGGGTATTGGCCACCAGGGCCTCGACCGGGCCGCGCTGCACCGTGACCAGGCGCACCGGCAGCGGCTGCGGTCGACTCCACCACCAGAACGCCGCCGCCACGCCCAGCAACAGCGGTACAGCCAGCAACAATTTGCGCATCGCAGCCTCCCTTCGCTCGCGTTCAGCCTAGGCCAGAGGGAACCGGGCAACAATGCGCCAAGTCAGTGAATCGGGCGGTCTGGCCTTTGCCGACACAGCGGTTCACACTTTCCATATGAAGAGCAATCGAGGAGCGCAGTCATGAACGGAACCGAACAACGTCCACAGGTGGAGCGGGTGGACATCAACGAGCTGGCCTGCTGGCGCGTGCGCACCGCCAACGCCGAACTGCTGGTCGCGCAACAGGGTGCGCAGATTCTCAGCTACCAACGCGATGGCGAGCAGCCGCTGATCTGGCTCAGCGAGCAGGCCGAATTCAAGCAAGGCCGAGGCGTGCGCGGCGGGGTGCCGGTGTGCTGGCCCTGGTTCGGCGACCTGCGGCGCAACCCGGAGCAGGTGCAGGCCATGCATCAGCCCGGGCAGATGATAGTGCCGGCCCATGGCCTGGTACGGTCGCTGGACTGGCAGCTGCTCGGCATCGACAGCCAGGACCACGGCGTCGTCCTCGAATTCGCCTTCAACAGTGTCGAACAGCCGCAGGCAGAATGGCCGCATGCCGCCGAGCTGAAGCTGCGCATCCGCCTCGACGACCAGCTACACCTCGACCTCGAGACGCGCAACCTCGGCGACACGCCCCTGGCCTTCAGCCAGGCCCTGCACAGCTACTTCGCGGTCAGCGATATTCGCCAGGTGCGCGTCGAGGGACTGAGGGGCTGCCGCTACATCGACACCCTGGACAACTGGCTGGAACGGCAACAGAGCGACACCCTGAGCTTTCACGGCGAAACCGACCGCATCTACCTGGATACCCCGGCGCAACTGAGCATCGTCGACCCTGCCTGGCAGCGACGCATCCAGTTGCGCAGCAGTAACTCAGCCTCGGCCGTGCTGTGGAACCCCTGGATCGACAAAGCCCGACGCCTCTCGCAATTCGCCGAAGACGCCTGGCAAGGCATGCTCTGCATCGAGCACGCCAACGTCCTGGAAGACACCGTGCTGCTCGCCCCCGGCGCCCTGCACCAGCTCAGCGTCAGCCTGTGGAGCGAAGCCTTGCCTGGCTGAGACGACAAGCCGCTGACGGCTTGATTGCCGTTGGCGGCGCCTCGCGCTGCATAACGCGCGCGCATAAGCCTCGCGTTGCATAAATAGCGCAGCAAAAACCCTACATCCCTCACATAAATGAACCTATGAATTTCAACTTCTGTGATGCGCCACTACTTTGCCAGTAAGTTATCGCCTACACGAAACGATCATTATCTCGCACGTGCATAAAACACTTTTAAACTTGCGTATTGGCTCGCAAAAACAAGGGGAACTATTGCCCCGGCGATAACTCCTGCAATCTTCGTCACTGCAATGCACTTCACACTTTCAAAGGTTGCCCCATAGCCATCATGGGGCTAGGATGCCGGCCTCACAGGGAATTTGCGCAACTTGTTGCACATATAAGTGCGCAACAAGTTGCGCAACTCAGGCAAATCAAAGCGCGTCGCCGGACATGGGCTCGCTTACTTCCGATTTACCGGATCAATCATTGAGTCATGGAATGACCTACTCAAATAAGCTCACTGCCCATTATTTGCAACTGGCCAAACTGCCCATTAATGAAGGGGACTTTGCCGGCAGCGACGTGCGCTATTCCAGTGAATATGAAGTTCTGGAAATCGAGCTGGGCAAGGCCACCGCCCTGCATGAAACTGCGGCCATCGACTGGCAAAAAGTCCGCGAAAACAGCGAACTACTGCTCAGCGCCCATTCCAAGGATTTGCGCGTCGCCGCCTGGCTGATCTGGGGCCTCTATCAGCGCGAATCCTTCCCCGGCCTGCAAGCCGGCTTGAGCCTGCTGCACTACCTGTGCCTCAACCACTGGGACGAGCTGCACCCACGCAAGGCGCGCACCCGTGCCGCCGCCATCAGTTGGTTGATCCCACGCCTGGAACAGGCGCTGGCCGAACACGTGCCGATTGGCGAGCAACTGGCGCTGTTCCGCAGTTTGGCCGAACAACTGCGGGCTCTCGAAGCCTGCCTGTCCGAACACCTGGGCGTAGAGGCGCCACTGCTGCTACCGCTGTGCCGGCGCCTCGACGACCTGGTCAAGCGCGCCAGCCAGGGCCAGCCAGAGCCGGGTAGCGTTGGCGCCGCATTGGCCCAGGTCAAACAGGTCGCCAGCCAGATGCTCGCGCCCGGCGCCCCTGTCGAAAACGAAAAAGAAGCGCACAAGAGCCTGCGCAGCCTGCAGGACCAGGCCCGGCCACTGTGCGCCTACTGGCTCAAGCAGAAAGCCAGCGATCTGCGCGCCCTGCGCCTGGCCCGCACCCTGCTGTGGCTACCGATCGACAGCCTGCCGGAGCGCAACGCCGAGCAGATCACCGCTCTGCGCGGCCTGCCCGTGGACAAACTGGCCAGCTATCAGGAACGCTATCAGCAAGACCAGTACGCCGACCTGCTGGTCGACCTGGAAGCCAGCATTGCCCGCGCCCCCTTCTGGCTCGACGGTCAGCACCTGGCCTGGCAGTGCCTGGAAGGCCTGAATGCCGAACAGGCGATGCGCGAAGTGGAAATCCAGCTGGCGCTGTTCATGCAGCGCATGAGCGGCCTGGAAGAACTGCGCTTTCACGATGGCAGCGCCTTCGCCGATGCCCAGACCCGCGCCTGGTTAAGCTCCCATGTCATGCCGCACCTGCAGGCCCCGGTCACTGCCAGCGCCCCGGCGGCCAACGATGGCGACAGCCAGCCAGCCTGGGACATCGCCCTGCAGGAAGTGCTGCCGAAGCTGCGCAAGGACGGCCTCAAAGCCGCCGTGCAACAAATTAAAAAGGGGTTGGCCAAGGCCCGCGGCGGCCGCGAACGTTTTTTCTGGCAACTGACCCTGGCGCGCCTCTGCTACAGCGCCAAGAAGTACGAGCTGGCCAAGACTCAGCTCGAATCGCTCGACCAGACGCTAAAGGCCTCCGGCCTCGGCGACTGGGAACCCGATCTCGCCCTGGACGTACTGCGCATGCTGCACAGCTGCTGTGAGTTGCTGCCGCAGAACCACGCGGTGCGTGAAAGCAAGGAAGAGATCTACCGCAGGTTGTGCCACCTCGATCTTGAAGTGGTACTGGACTAGGCCCTCGGGCCATAACCGTAACGGAGAATGACCATGGCCAAAGAAGGCTCGGTAGCCCCCAAGGAACGCATCAACGTCACTTTCAAACCTTCCACCGGCGGCGCCCAGGAAGAGATCGAACTGCCACTGAAACTGATGGTACTCGGTGATTTCACCCAGCGCGCCGACGAACGCAAGATCGAAGACCGCAAACCGATCGCCATCGACAAGAACAGCTTCGACGAGGTCCTGGCCAAGCAGGAACTCAGCCTGACCTTCGGCGTACCCAACCGTCTGCAGGACGAACCGAGCGACGACGAACTGGCCGTGCAGCTGAACATCAACTCGATGAAGGACTTCAACCCGGCCAGCCTGGTCGAGCAAGTGCCTGAGCTGAAGAAGCTGATGGAACTGCGCGACGCCCTGATGGCACTGAAAGGCCCGCTGGGCAATGCCCCGGCCTTCCGCAAGGCAATCGAAAGCGTACTCGCCGACGACGACTCGCGTGAACGTGTACTCGGTGAGCTTGGCCTGGCCGCCCAAGGCAAGCTGGACTCCTGATCCCAATTAACAAGGAAGCTGATTCATGAGCACTAGTGCAGCAGTAGAACGCGGTCGCAGCGCCGACGAGCTCGGCATTCTCGACCGCATCATCGCCGAGACCAAACTGACTCCGGACGACGAAGCCTATGACATCGCCAAGCGCGGCGTGTCGGCGTTCATCGAAGAGTTGCTGAAACCGCAGAATGAAAACGAGCCGGTGAAAAAGGCCATGGTCGACCGCATGATCGCGGAAATCGACGCCAAGCTCAGCCAGCAGATGGACGAAATCCTCCACAACGCCGAGTTCCAGGCCCTGGAATCATCCTGGCGCGGCCTGCAACTGCTGGTGGACCGGACCAACTTCCGCGAGAACATCAAGCTGGAGATCATCAACGCCTCCAAGCAGGATCTGCTCGACGACTTCGAAGACAGCCCGGAAATCACCCAATCCGGCCTGTACAAGCACATCTACACCGCCGAATACGGCCAGTTCGGTGGCCAGCCGGTCGGCGCCCTGATCGCCAACTACTTCTTCGACCCGAGCTCCCCGGACATCAAGACCCTGCAGTACGTCGCCAGCGTCGCCACCATGTCCCACGCGCCCTTCATCGCCGCGGCCGGCCCCAAGTTCTTCGGCCTGGAAAGCTTCACCGGCCTGCCGGACCTGAAAGACCTGAAAGACCACTTCGAAGGCCCGCAGTTCGCCAAATGGCAGAGCTTCCGCGAGCAGGAAGATGCCCGTTACGTCGGCCTGACCGTGCCGCGTTTCCTCCTGCGCACCCCCTACGACCCGGAAGACAACCCGGTGAAGACCTTCGTCTACAAGGAAAACGTCGCCAACAGCCACGAGCATTACCTGTGGGGCAACACCGCCTACACCTTCGCCTCCAAGCTGACCGACAGCTTCGCCAAGTTCCGCTGGTGCCCGAATATCATCGGCCCACAGAGCGGCGGCGCGGTAGAAGACCTGCCGTTGCACCACTTCGAAAGCATGGGCGAGATCGAAACCAAGATCCCCACCGAAGTGCTGGTCTCCGACCGTCGTGAATACGAACTGGCCGAAGAGGGCTTTATCGCCCTGACCATGCGCAAGGGCAGCGACAACGCCGCGTTCTTCTCCGCCAACTCGGCGCAGAAGCCGAAGTTCTTCGGCACCGGCGCAGAAGGCAAGACCGCCGAGCTGAACTACAAGCTCGGCACCCAGCTGCCCTACCTGTTCATCGTCAACCGCCTGGCCCACTACCTGAAAGTGCTGCAGCGCGAACAGATCGGCGCCTGGAAAGAGCGCACCGACCTCGAACTGGAACTCAACAAGTGGATCCGCCAGTTCGTCGCCGACCAGGAAAACCCCAGCGCAGAAATCCGTGGCCGCCGTCCGCTGCGCGCCGCCCAGGTTATCGTCAGTGACGTCGAAGGCGAACCTGGCTGGTACCGCGTCAGCCTCAACGTGCGCCCGCACTTCAAGTACATGGGTGCCGATTTCACCCTGTCCTTGGTTGGCAAGCTGGATAAGGAGTAAGCAGCCGTGGCCGGGTACGGAAGTCTATTCGAACGCCTCGGCGGCGAAGCCAGCCAACGTGCTGGCTGGAGCCGCGAGGTCGCCGCCATGGCGTCGGTGGCGACCCACCTGGCCAAAATGCTCAGCACCCGGGCGGGCAGCGTGCAAACGCTGCCCGACTACGGGTTGCCCGATCTCAACGATATGCGCCTGTCGCTGCATGATTCGCTGCAACAGGCGCGTATCGCCATCGAACGCTTTATCGAAGCGTACGAACCGCGTTTGCGCGAGGTGCGGGTGATTTCCCTGCCCCGCCACCACGATCCGCTCAGCCTGTGCTTCGCCATCGAAGGCCTGCTGGAAATCGAAGGCTGCAAACGCCAAGTGAGTTTCTCCGCGAGCCTGAACGGTAGCGGACAGGTCAAGGTCAATTAAGGAGAGCCCCATGTCAGGTAAACCCGCCGCCCGCCTCGGCGATCCCACCGCCTGCCCGATTCCCGGCCACGGCAGCAACCCGATCGCCGCCGGCTCGCCCAACGTGCTGTTCGACGGCCTGCCGGCCGCCCGCATGGGCGACGCCTCGGCCTGCGGCGGCGCCCTGGCCAGCGCGGTAATTCCCACCGTCCTGATCAACGGCATGCCAGCAACCACCGTCGGCACCGTGGGTAGCCATGGCAATACAGTGACGGCGGGTTCCGGGACGGTGATTATTGGGATGAGTGGGGGCGGGGCCGGGTTTACGGCGCCCTCGGCAATGACCGTCGCGGCAGTGTTCGATGAGCAATTTCGTATCATCGATGGTGAAGGAAAGCCACTTGCCAACGTTCCTTTTCACATCAAAGACCAATCCGGGAATATTTATCAAGGCTTCTCAGATGGCGCAGGGCAAACACAGCGCATTCGCACCGCAGCAAAGGAAACGCTTGAGATAACCACTGGTGTGGCTGCCCTCGAAAAGTGGGACAGCGCATGAGCGAATTCCAATGTACCGCCGAAACGAATGAACAACCTGGGTCGGTGAGTGATGTTCCTGGCTATCTTATGCCTGCCCGTGCGTTCTTCTTTATTGTTGTTGAAGAGGTAGGCAAAGACGGTTTTTTGGTGCGCAAAATCTACGCATCAATTAAGAGCCCTTACCTAGCCAATATGCAGCTTTCCCCGCTACAGGCGCTTTCGGAAGTAAGCCCTGAGCGGTATGGAATGATGCCAAAAAATCCAAATGCATCAGTGAGCATCGCTGAACATGTCATGGGGAAAAATTCCTCTCAATTCCTCTCTACTAGTTCAATCTTTCCTGAGGGCTCACCTCGTTTCGATGGCCGAAGCATTTTTATTGATATTGAAAAAGCTAAGCGTGCGGGCGCCAGGCTCGTTTCAACTGAGGAAATACTCGCCGATCTTAATCAGTACAAAGCGCAACACCCCCATCTGGCTAAGCGCGTGGACAAGATCGCGAGTTATGTCCGAGAAATAGATAAAGAAATACTAATAGACGGCAAGAAGGTCCCGGCGAGTGCCGTGTTCAACCAGCAGTCGCTCAGTGTGACCAATGCTCTAGTAAGGTCTGCACGCGTGGTTCAGGTTCTAGGAGTTGCTTTCACCGCCTATGACCTTACTCAAGCCAGCCGAGAATCGATTGAAATTGGTAGTGCCAAACCCATTTCCGCCGAGTTGGTTCGACAAGCAGGCGGCTGGGGAATGGCATGGGCCGGCTTCAAGGTAGGTGGAGTAGCCGGTGCGGCGGTAGGCATAGAAAGCGGTCCGGGAGCTATTGCGACAGGCCTGATCGGCGGCATCATTTTCGGCGCCGCTGGCTATTTTGGCGCGGACTGGGTGGCTGACCACATCTATGAGAATTGAAGGCACAGACATGTTCCCATTCTTCAGAAAAGCTAAAGCAGGCAAGGATGCTTCCGTCGTCCATACCACTGCGGTGCGAAATGAGCTTCAGGAATTGGTCGCTCTGTACCCGGTCGAGCCTCTGCCTGCATCAGCCTCAACCTCAAGCTTTCCCTTGGTCACTACACTCGAACCATTCGGGCTTGCTGCCTACCATATGAGCCTGATGCCGCGTGATAGCAGCTTGGCTGAACTACGCAACGTTATTGAGCACGAAGACTTCCGGCATGAAGTGCAGCAATCAGCGCGATTCCTATCGTTGCGCAACCCGGCCGGTAAGACTGTGTCGCTCTGCGAACAGACCGAATTCAACAACGTATCTCTGATCCTTATTACTAACAGCGTGCAGCTCATCACGGCACTGCGTCAGATAGATCTTGCGCCGCCCACTCCCTGGGAAGTTTTCCCAGAAGTCGACCCCGAGTCGCTAGGCAGCCCTCAAGGCGAAATGGCGTATTGGTGGAACACCTACTGGGCTCCGTTCTGGAACAGCCTCGAAAAATCAGAGCAAATCGCTTTCCTCGGCCGTTTCGACTGTCCCGCGGAATGGCGTGAGTTCATCGAGTTTCACGATGGCATAAATAATCAGGAAGTATCCCCTTGATGATCGGCGAAGCATGCAGGGATATGCATCTACGCTATCGAGGCCTATCAAGGGTCGTCACGATATTGGGGTGCAGCTCGCTATTGAACGCCTGCGTGATCTACCCGCATACGGTGCCGGTCACTCCGCCTGTCGAGGGCAATCTGGTGTCGGTCGAAAGCGGTGCTCCAATTGCCGATGCCGACGTGACGCTACGTATCTACAGCGATATGTCACGAACCTACAGAACCATCAGTGACAAGACTGGGCGCTTTGCCTTTGCCGATCATTCGGACTATCGCCTGATCGCCATGCTGGCAGATGCGCCACTCTGCGCCACCACGCTGACCATCGAGGCATCCGGCTATAAAGCCCGTAACTGCACCTGGGGTTCGACGCGTTGGTGCTCAGGTCAATCCATGCCTGCGTTTGCCAATATTCCACTCATTCCCAAGCACAGTTCCAGTGAATACAGGACGCTTCCGGCGTCAGGTATCCCCGCCTGTGACGGTACGTACTGAAAGGAATCAGTCAGTGTCTTTCAACCACTACTACCAGAGCGAACTCACCGCCCTGCGCCAGCTTGGCAAGCGCTTTGCCGAGCGCAGCCCGGCGTTGGCGCCGTTTCTTGGGCAGAGCGGGCGCGACCCGGATGTCGAGCGGCTGCTGGAGGGTTTCGCCTTTCTTACCGGGCGCTTGCGGCAGAAGCTCGACGACGAGCTGCCGGAGCTGACCCATTCGTTGATGCACCTGCTGTGGCCGAACTATATGCGTCCGCTGCCGGCCTTCAGCATGCTGCAGTTCGACCCTCTGCAGCGCCCCGGGCCGGCGTTGCCGGTGCCGCGCCATACGCCGGTGGAGTCCAAGCCGATCCAGGGCGTGACCTGTCGATTCCGCACCGCCTTCGCCACCGAAGTGCTGCCGTTGGCGCTCACCGGCCTGGATTACTCGGTCAAGGGCGACGGCGCGCTGCTCAGCCTGCGTCTGGCGATGAGCGCCGACGGTCATCTGGGCGATCTCGACCTCAAGCAACTGCGCCTGCACCTGGCCGGCGAGCGTTATATCAGCCAGTTGCTCTACCTGAGCCTGCTGAATCACCTGGGCGGCATCCAGTTGGTGCTGCTCGATGGCGCCGGCAAGCCGCTGGTGGATGCTTTCGATCAGCCGGTCGCGGCCTTGAAGTTACCCGCCAGCAACGTGCAACCGGTGGGCTTTGCCGAAGACGAAGCCTTGATTCCCTATCCGCTGAATACCTTCCGCGGCTACCGCTACCTGCAGGAATACTTCGCCTTCCAGGACAAGTTCCTGTTCGTCGACCTCAAGGGCCTGGATGCGCTCAAGCGTCTGCCGGCGGATCTGCTCAAGCAGGCCCGCGGCATCGAGCTGCGCTTCGATATCCACAAGGCCGGGGGGCAGCGCATCCGGCCGACCCTGGATAACGTGCGCCTGTACTGCACGCCGGTGGTCAATCTGTTCGCCCACGACGCCATCCCGATCCGCCTGGACGGCAAGCAGGACCAGTACCTGTTGCTGCCGTCCGAGCTCGATTCGCAGCACTGCGGGGTGTTCTCGGTCGATCGCGTCACCGGCTGGAAGCCCGGCGGCAAGGGCTACGAAGAATACGTGCCGTTCGAGTCCTTCGAACACGACGCCAGTTTCGACGTGCCCCATGCCCGTCCGCACTACAGCGTGCGCCAGCAGCCCTCGATGCTCGGCGACGGCCTGGAGACCTACCTGAGCTTCGGCCTGCGCAACCTCGATCAGCACGAGACGCTGTCGATCGAACTGACCTGCACCAACCAGAATCTGCCTCGTCAACTGGGCCTGGGCGATATCTGCCTGCCCAGCGAAGACACCCCGGAGTTCCTCACCTTCCGCAATATCAGCGCGGTGACGCCCAGCTACGCGCCGCCGCTGCACCGCGATTTCCTCTGGAAGCTGATCAGCAACATGTCGCTGAACTACCTGTCGCTGGCCAACGTCGAAGCGCTCAAGGTGATCCTCGAGACCTACGATCTGCCGCGCTATTACGACCAGCATGCGGAGAAGGTCAGCAAGCGTTTGCTCAATGGCCTGAAAAGCATCAGCCACCAGCACGTCGACCGCCTGCACCGCGGCCTACCGGTGCGCGGCGTGCGCACCCAGTTGACCATGAACCCCGAGGGCTATGTCGGTGAGGGCGATCTGTTTCTCTTCGCCACCGTACTCAATGAATTTTTCGCCCTGTATGCCAGCTTGAACTCGTACCACGAGCTGCGCGTACAGAGCACACAGGGAGAGGTGTACCAATGGACGCCGCGCATGGGGCAACAGCCCCTGCTCTAAGCCGCTTGAGCCGGGGCATCCGCGAATACAGCCTGTTCCAGGGTGTGCAGCTGGTGCTGGATCGCTTGCAGGCCGCCCATCCCGAACTGGATGAGGAGGCGCTGTATCAGCGCCTGGAACTGCAGGCCAATCCGAGTCTGGGCTTTCCCGGCAGCGATATCGATCGCGTGCAGTTCTTCGAGGAGCACGGCGAACTGCGCGCGCGCCTGCGCATCAACCTGGTCAGCCTGTTCGGCGCCGGCTCGCCGTTGCCGGCCTTCTATGGCGAGCAGGCCCTGGGCGACAGCGTCGACGGCAACCCCACGCGGGATTTCCTCGACCTGTTCAATAACCGCCTGCAGCGCCTGCTGCTGCCTATCCGGCAGAAGTACCGCTACCACGCACGCTTCCAGAGCGGTGCGCTAGACCCCTTCTCCGAGCAGCTGTTCGCCCTGATCGGTCTCGGCGGTGCGCAGATCCGCGCCGCCTCGGAGCTGAACTGGAAGCGCCTGCTGCCCTACCTCGGCCTGCTCAGTTTGCGCGCCCATTCGGCGGCGCTGATCGAGTCGGTGCTGCGTTACTACTTCAAGCACGCCGAGTTGTTTATCGAACAATGCCTGGAACGCCAGGTCGAGATTCTCGGCGAGCAGCGCAACCGCCTCGGCCTGGCCAATAGCCAACTGGGCGAAAGCCTGGTGCTCGGCGAGTTCGTGCGCGATCGCGGCGGCAAATTCCGCATCCATGTGCAGCAGCTCAACTGGGAGCGCTTCCACGAATTCCTGCCGACCGGCAACGGCTATCAGCCGCTGTGCGCGCTGGTGCGCTTCACCCTGCGCGACCCGCTGGATTACGACATACGCCTGGAACTGCGCCAGGACGAAATTCGCGAACTGCGCCTCGGCGCCGACAACCCCTGCCTGCTGGGCTGGACCACCTGGCTCGGGCGCGATAACGCCGACGGCGTGGTCACCCTCGGCAGCAAAACTCACTAGGGAAAGAGAGAGCAATGATCAACGTCGATCTGCAACAGCTGGTACAGGCCCTCGACGCCGCCACCAAGAATGATCTGGAACTCGCGGCCGAGCGCTGCGTGGTACGTGGCGGCAGCAAGATACTGGTCGAAGACCTGCTGCTCGGCCTGCTCGAGTGCCCGGACGGCCTGCTCGGCCGCGCCCTGCAGGATGCCGAAGTCGACGCCGGCGAGCTGGCCCGCGCGCTGCAACCACGCGGCGAGCACAACGAGTCGCGCAACCCGGTGTTCTCCACCGAGCTGGTGCAATGGCTGCAGGACGCCCTGCTGGTCGCCAACCTGGAACTCGGCCAGAACCAGGTCGACCAGGCGGCGCTGATCCTCGCCCTGCTGCGCAACCCGCTGCGTTACGCCGGCAGCCATTACCAGGCGCTGCTGAGCAAGCTGAATCCCGAGCGCCTGCGCGATTTCGCCATGGCCCAGCAAGCGCAACCCGCCGCGGGGAAACCTGCGGCTGGCGGCGAATCCAACCTCTCGCGTTTTACCCACAACTTCACCCAGCAAGCCCGCGACGGCAAACTCGACCCGGTGCTGTGCCGCGACGCGGCGATCCGCCAGATGATCGACATCCTCGCCCGCCGGCGTAAAAGCAACCCGATCGTGGTCGGCGAAGCCGGCGTCGGCAAGACCGCCATCGTCGAAGGCCTGGCCCTGCGCATCGCCGCGGGCGAAGTGCCGGACGCGCTCAAGGGCGTCGAGCTGCTGTGCCTGGACCTCGGCCTGCTGCAGGCCGGTGCCAGCGTCAAAGGCGAATTCGAACGACGCCTGCAGGGCGTGATCGATGAAGTGAAGGGCTCGCCCAAGCCGATCATCCTGTTTATCGACGAAGCCCACACCCTGATCGGTGCCGGCGGTCAGGCCGGTGGCGGCGACGCGGCCAACCTGCTCAAGCCGGCCCTGGCCCGTGGCGAGCTGCGCACCATCGCCGCCACCACCTGGAGCGAATACAAGAAGTACTTCGAGAAAGACCCGGCCCTGGCCCGCCGCTTCCAACCGGTTCAGCTGCTCGAACCCACCGTCGACGAAGCGGTGACCATCCTCCGCGGCCTGGCCCCGGTGTACGAGAAGAGCCATGGTATCTACCTGCGCGACGACGCCGTGGTCGCCGCCGCCGAGCTGTCCGCGCGCTACCTCGCTGGCCGCCAATTGCCCGATAAAGCCGTCGATGTGCTGGACACCGCCTGCGCCCGGGTGCGCATCAGCCTGGCCGCCGCGCCGGAAGCGCTGGAGCGCCTGCGTGGCGAAATCGCCGAAGGCGAACGCCAGGGCGAGGCCATGGGCCGCGACCTGGACGCAGGCCTGAACATCGATAGCGACGCCCTCGAGCAACTCGAACAGCGTCTGAGCGAAGCCCGCGCCGAGCTGGAGCAGATCGAAACCCGCTGGGCTATCCAGCGCGAGCTGGCCACCCGCCTGCTCGAACTACGCAAGCAGTGCGCCAGCGCGCGTGCAGCGAGCATTGGAGAAAGCCCCGAGCAAGCGGCAGAGCTGCAACAACTGGAAGCCGAACTGCGCGAAGTGCAGGCCGAACTGGCCGCAGCCCAGGCCAACGAGCGCCTGGTCAGCTTCGAAGTCTGCCCGCGCCTGGTCGCCGAAGTGATCAGCCACTGGACGGGCGTGCCGCTGAGCCAGCTGGCCCGCGAACACAACAGCAAGGTGCTGAGCTTCGCCAGCGACCTGCGCTTGCGTCTGCGCGGCCAGGAACAGGCGATCGAGGCCCTGGACCGTTCGATGCGCGCCACCGCTGCCGGCCTCAACCGCGCCGATGCGCCGGTCGGGGTGTTCCTGCTGGTCGGCCCCAGCGGCGTCGGCAAGACCGAAACCGCCCTGGCCCTGGCCGACCTGCTGTATGGCGGCGAGCGTTTCCTCACCACCATCAACATGTCCGAGTTCCAGGAAAAGCACAGCGTCTCGCGACTGATCGGCGCGCCGCCCGGCTATGTCGGTTACGGCGAGGGCGGCATGCTCACCGAGGCAGTACGCCAGAAGCCCTACTCGGTGATCCTGCTCGATGAAGTGGAAAAAGCCGACCCGGACGTGATGAACATCTTCTATCAGATCTTCGACAAGGGCGTGGCCAACGACGGCGAAGGGCGCGAGATCAACTTCCGCAACACACTGATCCTGATGACCAGCAACCTCGCCAGCGAGCGCATCGCCAGCCTCTGCCAGGGCGGCCAGCGTCCGAACGCGCAAGACCTGGAACAGGCGATTCGCCCGACCCTGTCGCAGCACTTCAAGCCGGCGCTGCTCGGTCGTATGCGCGTGGTGCCCTACTACCCGATCGATGGCGAGGTGCTCAACGAGCTGGTCGGTCTCAAGCTCGCGCGCTTCGGCGAACGCCTGGCCCGTCGCCAGTTGCAGTTCAGCCATTGCCCGGCCCTGCTGGAAAACCTCGCCGAACGCTGCAGTCACAGCGACAGCGGTGCGCGCCTGATCGATCACCTGATCGACCAACACCTGCAACCGCTGGTGGTCGACCGCCTGCTGGCCGCCATGGCCAACGGTGAAACCCTGCAGCGCGTGCACGCCACCCTCGACGGCGAAGGAACGGTGGTCTGTGAGTTCGCTTAAGGTCTCGCCGATGTTCCACCAGGTGCCGCAGCCGCTGCGCTACGCCGAAGCACTGCTCGAACGCTTCGCCGGCCTGGCGCGGGAGGCCAGTGGCGATGCCCTGCTCGGCGGCCTGGTCGAGGCCGCGGCGCAGCTTTCTGGCTGTGCGTTGAGCCAGTTGTACCTGCTCGACGAGACCCATACTCGCCTGACCCTGTGCGCCGAATGGCAGAACGGCCTGCTGCAACCCCGTGCAGAGGCCAGCCTCCCCAGTGACTACAACGGCGAGCAGCTACTGCAATATTGCCTGTGCCAGAACCAGGTGCTGAGCCTCGACGAACTGGACGGCAGCCTGCACCAGATCGGCTTCCTGCCGGAAGTGAGCCAGTCCTGGCGCAGCCTGCTGTGCCTGCCGCTGCTCGACGAGCAGAAGCGGGTCAACGGCCTGCTATTGATCGCCAGCCAGATCAGCGGCGACCTGCAAGGTTTCGCCGGTTCGCTGGGGCATCTCGGCGGCTTCGTCATCGCCCAGCTGCACCTGCTGCAACGCCTGCGCGCGCCCCGTGTGGATCTGCCGGTCAGCGGCATAGTCGCGGCCTGCGCCAGCGGCTACGGCCTGATCGGCGACAGCGCGCCGATGCGCGAGCTGTATCAGATGATCGGCAAGGTGCTGCACAACCCGGTCAGCGTGCTACTGACCGGTGAAACCGGCACCGGCAAGGAACTGGTGGCCCGCGCCATCCACGATTGCGGCTTCCGCCGCAGCCAGGCCTTCGTCGTGCAAAACTGCGCCTCGCTGCCGGAAAATCTGCTGGAGAGCGAGCTGTTCGGCTATCGCAAAGGCGCCTTTACCGGCGCCGACCGCGACCATCAGGGCCTGTTCGATGCGGCCGATGGCGGCACCCTGTTCCTCGACGAGATCGGCGACATGCCCCTGGCCCTGCAGGCCAAGCTGTTGCGCGTGCTGCAGGAAGGCGAAGTCCGCCCCCTGGGCTGCAACGAAACCCACACCGTCGATGTGCGCATCGTCGCTGCGACCCATTGCGCGCTGCGTGAACAGGTGGAAGCGGGGCGTTTCCGCGAAGACCTGTTCTATCGCCTGGCGCAATTTCCCATCGAGCTGCCGCCCTTGCGCGAGCGCGATCAGGACATCCTGACCCTGGCCCGGCATTTCGCCGACAAGGCCAGCGCCCTGCTCCAGCGCGACCCCTGCCGCTGGGCCGAGAGCACCCTGGAACACCTCAGCGGCTATGCCTTTCCCGGTAATGTGCGCGAACTCAAAGGGGTGGTCGAGCGCGCCGTATTACTCTGCGAAGGCGGCGAACTGCTGCCCGCGCATTTCAACCTGCGTCAGGACCACAACGCGGACGACACCGGCATGAACCTGCGCGAACGCATGGAGCGAGTCGAACGCAGCCTGCTGCTCGACTGCCTGCGCAAGAACCGCGGCAACCAGACCAGCGCCGCCGGCGAACTGGGCCTGCCCCGGCGCACCCTGCTGTACCGCATGCAGCGGCTGAATATCAGCCCGGCTGATGTTTAAGGCTTAAGGAGAAGAGCATGTTCGATTCAGCCAACCAGACCCATTTCAGCCTGAGTATCGAAGGCCTCGCGCACGATCTGCAGGTCCTCGAATTCAGCGGCCGCGAAGCGATCAGCCAGCCGTTCGCCTTCGAGCTGGAACTGGTCAGCGAGCGCCCGGATATCGACCTGGAAAGCCTGTTGCACCAGCCGGCGTTTCTCGCCTTCGCGCCCGGCGGCAACGGTATCCATGGCCTGGTCTATCGCGTCGCCCAGGGCGAGTCCGGCAAACGCCTGCACCGTTACCACGTCACCCTGCGCCCGCAGCTGGTCTACCTGGCGCACCGCGTGAATCAGCGCATTTTCCAGCACCTCAGGGTGGAAAAGATCATCAGCCAGGTACTGGAAGAACACGGCATCCAGAACAACGCCTACGCCTTCCAGTTCGGCCCGACCGTCTACCCAGAACGCGAATACTGCGTGCAGTACGACGAGTCGGACCTGCACTTTATTCAGCGTCTGTGCGAGGAAGAAGGGATTCACTACCACTTCCAGCACAGCGAGCAGGGCCATGTGCTGGTCTTCGGCGACGACCAGACGGTGTTCCCGAAACTGCCGGCCACCGCCTACCAGCAGGACAGCGGCCTGGTTGCCGACGAACCTGTGGTCAAGCGCTTCGCCCTGCGCCTGGAGACCCGCACCAACCGCGTCACCCGCCGCGACTACGACTTAGAAAAACCGCGCCTGCTGATGGAAGCGGCATTCAACAGCGAGTTCAGCCTCGACCTCGAGGACTACGACTACCCAGGCCGTTTCGTCGAGCGCGAGCGCGGCAAGCACCTGAGCAAACGCGCCCTGGAACGCCACCGCAGCGACTACGAACTGGCCACTGGTGAAAGCGACCAACCGTTGCTGGTCAGCGGCCACTACCTCAACCTCGGCGCCCACCCGCGCGAGGAGTGGAACCAACTCTGGCTGCTGAGCGAAATCTTCCATCAGGGTAAGCAACCCCAGGTGCTGGAAGAGTCCGTCACCAGCCACACCCAGGTCAGCGACGGCTTCCAACAGGGCTACCGCAACCGCTTCAGCGCCACGCCCTGGGATGTACTGCATCGCCCGCCGCTTAACCACCCGAAACCCAAGGTGCTCGGCAGCCAGACCGCCGTGGTCACCGGCCCCGCCGGCGAAGAAATTCACTGCGATGAGTACGGCCGGGTAAAGGTGCAATTTCACTGGGATCGCGAAGGCCAGGGCAACGACAAAACCAGCTGCTGGCTGCGCGTCGCCTCCAGCTGGGCCGGCGACCGTTACGGCGGCATCGCCATCCCGCGAGTCGGCATGGAAGTGCTGGTGACCTTCCTCGAAGGCGACCCCGATCAGCCGCTAGTCACCGGCTGCCTGTACCACGCCGAACACCTGGTGCCCTATCCACTGCCGGCCAACAAGACCCGCTCGGTCTTCAAAACTCTGAGCAGCCCCGGCGGCGGCGGTTACAACGAACTGCGCATAGAGGACAAGAAAGGCGAGGAGCAGATCTACCTGCACGCCGAGCGCGACTGGGATGAAAACATCGAGCACGACCAGAAGATCCGCGTCGGCAACCAGCGTCACGACACGGTGGAAGCCAACAGCTACAGCGAATTCCAGGTTGAAGAACACCGCACCACCCACGCCGACCGCAAAGTGGAAGCGCGTAGCAACGACCACCTGACCGTCGCCACCACCCAACACGTAAAAGTCGGCGTCGGCCAATTCGTCGAAGCCGGCAGCGAAATCCACTACTACGCCGGCAGCAAAGTGGTGATCGACGCCGGCATGGAACTCACTGCGGCAGGCGGCGGCAGCTTCCTCAAACTCGACCCCGGCGGCGTCACCCTCAGCGGCGCAACGATCAAGATGAACTCCGGCGGAGCGCCGGGCAAAGGCACGGGGATCGGCATTCTGCCGCCGGTGATTCCGTGGGCGGCGGATAAGGATAAGGCGGGCGAGAAGCCGCAACTGGCGTTGGCCAACAGCCCTATGCGCCTGCGCTCCATCGCCAAAGACGACTTATTGCTGAGCGCCCAGTGCCATCAACAACCTAGCGGAACTTGCCCCTTGGAGACCTGCCCATGTGGCAAGAACAGCCAGACTATTTGAATGCAGCGCGGCACGAGCAGCTACCTGTAGACAACGAACAGTTTTATATCCTTTTGGACGGCGCACTGCTGGAGGTGCCCACGTTTGCCTACACGCATGACCACAACCCAACATTGCAGCAGCTCTATGCCGGTACTCGTCACAGCAGTGCGATTGAGGTCAGTCCATGTCTTGTCCAGCCCTCATCTGGCAGCGGCCTTTGGGCTGTTGAAGATAAATGGCGCCATTGCGGCATCGTCATCCAGAGCGATGCCGATATTCACGTGCTCGCCGGGCATCTGCGCAGCCTGATCAGTATGCGCTTGCCATCCGGACAGCTCGCTTATTGCCGCTTTTATGCACCCAGCTGGCTGAACCGCCTCCTGAGCAACTTTACCGAGGGGGAATTTTCAGCGTTTTCTGGCCCAGTACAGCGCTGGTTTGCCTATGACCAGAGCACCTGGCTGAGCCTGGGTGCAAGCAACAAAGGGCAGCAGCGCCTGGCGGATGATGACGGCTGGTTCTGCTTGCGCCAGGACCAGCTCGACCTGCTACAGACAGATGAAAAACAGCGCTTTATCGAGCGCATGGCAGTCCACTTCGACTGCCCACGGCCAACGGTTCCCGAAGGCGTTGCCGCCCGTGAGCGCATGGCAACGCTAGTCCAACAGGCGCGCATTCTAGGTTTCGACCAAGAGTACCAGTGCACGCACTACCTCGAGCTGGCCTGGCGCTTTCCAGAGGACATCACTGCAGCCGAATTGAAAAGCCTGTTGAATGACCGCAGTCTGACCGCGGACACACGCCTGGAACAAGCGGAGAGCCGCTTGTTCGGCTTGGCATAAAGGAGATTTGGATATGGATTATCTGGTAAAGGCCGGGGATACCCTGGGCATGATCGCCCGCAGCCACAACACCACGGTCGCCACCCTTATGCGCCTCAACCCGCAGATAGAGAATGCCGACCGTATTACGCCCAAGCAGGTCATTCGTCTCCCAGGTGAACAAGTCCAACAACGGCAGACCCGCAACGTGGGTCAGGTCGCTGATTGCAGCGAGTGCGCCGACAAATATGTCGACTTGGTGCACCAGGCCAATGAGAAGCTATTCATCCCACTAACGGCGGAAATGCAGCGTGCCTTTCAACAAGAAGAAGCGCGCCTCGAACAACTGATCGCGCAGTTTTACGCCGGACTGGAAGGTACTGCCGAGGCTGTTCGCGAACATAAAACCGTCTTTATTTCCTTGCTTGAAAAAGAGCGGGTGATCGACGAGGCCAAACCCAGTGAGCCGTTCCGCCTGACCGAAATCCGTCGCCTAAAGGGCAACAAGCATTACAGCTACGTGCGCCGCGACGATTTCTGGCAACCGGTCAAACGCCATCGCAGCTACGCCATCAAATCGCAGGATGAAGCCAGCCGCCAAGGCTGGTACGACCCGGCAAGCGGCAAGCTCGATACAGAAAAAATGCTCGGTGCCATTGCTGACGATCTGAAAAGTCCCGAACTCAAAGCTTCCTGGACGATCTCCGAGGCGTTCGCCGACTGGTGCCTGCTCGAATGGCAAAGTGACCCGGCCAGCTGGCGGCCCATCGACGGCATGGACCCCATCACCGTGGGGGCCGAAGCCCAGGCCCTGCGCTTCGCCATCGGCGCCAGCATGAGCTCCGGCTTCGACCCTCTGGAGCGCAACGCCCATATCGCCGCCCAGGCCAGCACCAGCGCCAGCCTAGTAGAAGCCAAGGGCAGCATGAGCACCGCTTGGCCGGCGGAAGAACACAGCGAATGGAAAATCATCTACCTAGACGATAACGGCCAGGAACAAGAGTCATCCCTTGGCAAGTTTCGCTGCAAGGTAGAGCTGGAAATTGCTGGTTTCGCCGGCGCCAGTGCCTTGCTGGCCGCCGATGTACAGATCGACATGGAAAGCGGCATTCCGCGCCTGAAGGGCGTCGGCGGCGAAGAATATCAGAAAACCGCCGAAGGCCCCGCCAAGCTCGAAGCCAGTGCCTTCGCCGGTGTCCGCGCCGATGGCAAACTGGAAGGCAGCGTCGAATGGCAGGACACCCTCGCCAGCAACGCAGAGTGGAATGCCATCTGTACTCTGGGTGTGGGAGCAGGGGCTGCCTTGGGCCTCGGGGCAGAAGCTCGTCTACTGCTTAAATGGAGCCCCACGTCAGGAAAATTCTATTTCAATGTGCATGCCGGACTGGTGGCTGGAGCCGGGGCTTCCGGCGAACTGGGGGCCGAGGTCGATGTTGGTGAGTTCGTCACCATGCTGCACTGCGTTTATAACGCCTTGCTGGAAGTGGATTTCCGCCATGTAGAAAGCATCGAAGGAAATGCTTTTGAGCATCTGTGCGACTTCGCCGTTCATAGCTTGCTAATGGGGTCGCCTGTTAATGCGGCAATCATTGTGCTCGGCACGAAAGCTGCTGATGAACTTGCAGCGGCTATTACCGACTTTATAAAGTCTCATAAAAATTCTATCGACCGTGAAACACTAGCTATAAAAACCGCTGACAATATTTTACGTGACGCCCAACAGGGAAAAACCAGCTGGTTACGCCACGCTCCGCCTGAGGTAAAGGGACGTTTGCTGGATATCGTCTGCTACGACTACGGATTTACGCCTCTAGACCGCTACACCTTTGGCGCCAACTCCCGCGAAAGTGCCATTCTGACTCTACTGGAAAGCAGTCAGAGCTGGCGCGATTATGAAGAAACCGTTACCAGAATGAATACCAAAGGCAAGAAAGGAAATTTCAACGCAAATCGCCAGCGTATTGACGACTTTATGCGTCCATATAAAGGTCGTCTGATCGGGCCGATTGAGACACGCTTAAAACCCACCAAACCCGTGGCCAATCAACCAGTACAGATTGCTCGGCATATTGAGCTCAGTGGAATTCGTTATGCGTAAATTTAAACCGGCAGTCTACCTACTGACTCTGCTATTGGCCGGTTGTCAGGCAGCTGATCCGCCACCAAAAGATGAGTTCGACCAGCAATTGGCGGCAAAACTGCCAAATGCAAATTACGAAACCCGGCAAAGGGTACGAGAAATACTCCGCAAAACACTGGCCAACCAAACCTTTATTGAGGGGGGAACTTTTACCATGGGCGACTGGGGTGCCGTCGGTGACGATGGTGTCTGGAGACCTTACTTCCCCCCAGCGGCAGAAGAAGACAAGGCTCATCAAGTAAGCCTAAGCAGTTACACCTTAGGGAAGTATGAGACCACTTGGGAGGAATACGACACCTTTCTGTTGGCCACTGGCCGCCCTATTATCCTGCGTGCGACAAGTCCGGGAGAAGGGATTTTACTTGAAGAAAAAGAGCGGAGTCCCTACGAGCAAGACCCTGAAGATGCGTGGTATATCAAGAAGCCGGCTATGGATCGCTGGCAAGACGCCAAGGACTATTGCCTATGGCTGGGCGAACTGACCGGTCAGCCCTTCGATCTCCCCACAGACGCGCAGTTCGAATATGCGGCTCGTAATCGTGGAGAAAAATGGCTGTACGCCACCCACGACGGCAAACCAGTTGAGTACGGCGACCCTTACTATGAGCGTCTGGACAGGTTTGGCGCCCCTGTCGGCACGCAACTGCCACCAAACCCCCTCGGCCTCTATGACATGGGCGAAAACGCCAAGGAGTGGGTCAACGACTGGTACTCGCCCACCTACTACCGCGAGCACCCGGAAATTACCGACCCCCAAGGCCCGGCCAAAGGTACCGAGAAAATTGTACGAAGCCTGGGCGTTAGTGGTTTGGCATTCAGCTTCACGCACTACGGACGCCCAGAAATATTGGATATGGGACACCTAGTCAGAAATGGCTTCCGCTGTGCAGTCAACAGCCCTACTCCCGTGGCGTTGAAGATTCCCGAATGACGCCAACAGCCAATTACGTCCGAAGCTCTGTCGCTCTGGTTCTCGTTTCGGGGATTCTGGAGGGTCGTTTCATGAAGCCGATCGCCCCTGAAGAGCCCTGTATTGAACTCCAATACCCGGCCCCAGGTGTCATTTAGCCGGCACGCTGGTGATGACTACTTCGATTCACCCGTTCAAGGAGGAAATCCACATGCAAAAACGCTATTACACCCTCGCCCTGCTAGCCGCCCTAGCCCTCACCGGCTGCACCGGCAACTACAAGTACAGCGACGATCAATACCGCCCCCTGGGCGAACCGCAAGCAGTGCAACGCGGCAACTGACCGCAAGGAGTTAACAACCATGGAACTGGTCTTCGATGTGGTCAGTGCACAGCAGTTCGTGCCGGGTCTATTGACCACCAAAACCTTCAAGCAAGCCGGCGGCATCATTGGTCGGGCGGAGGAATGCGACTGGGTGATTCCGGATCGCAAGCGCGTGCTGTCCAGCCGGCATGCCGAGGTGAGCTACCGCGATGGCTCCTTCTTTATGACCGACACCAGCAGCAACGGCATTCAGCTGAAAGACAGTGGCGCCAGCCTGCGCAAGGGCCAGGCGCAACGCATCGAGCACGGCAGCGTGTACTGCTTCGGCGAGTTCGAGATTCGCGCGCGGCTGATTCAGGATCCGGCGCTGTTCGCCGGTGAGATCGGTCGCGCGCAGGCGGCCGGCAGCATCATCCCGGACGACGCCTTCCTCGACCTCGACCCGCTGACCGCCCTCGAACAGCAGGAGCGGGTGTACGCCGAGGTCGACGACCTGACCGCGATCATCCGCCCGCATACGGTGCAGGCGCAGCAGCGCGATTACGCGCAGATCGACGAGGAAAACCTGCAGGTACCCGAGCTGGTGATGCCGACGCCGGCAGCGCAACCCAAGCGCGCACCGGAGCCGGTACGCTTGCCGCCAACCTTCTGGGAAAAATTCGGCGAGGCCCTCGGGGTCAAGCTCGACGACCTCGACGACGACGGCCGTGAAGCCCTGGCGCTGCATGCCGCCAAGCTGCTCAAGCAGAGCGTCGGCAGCCTGCAACAGAGCCTGCGCACCCGCAGCGAGCTGAAGAACGAGCTGCGCCTGGCCCTGACCACGGTGCACAGCGCCGGCAACAACCCGCTCAAGCACACCGCCGACAGCAGCGAAGCGTTGACCGCCCTGCTACGCGGCGGCAAGCCCGGCGCGCTGTCCGCTGAGCAGACCATCAGCCGCAGCTTCCGCGACCTGCAGGCGCACCAGGTGGCGCTACTCGCCGCCAGCCGCGCGGCGGTCAAGGGCATGTTCGAGCAACTGTCGCCGGAGCAACTGAGCCTGCGTTTCGAACGCGAAGGGCGCAAGCCGTTGATCGCCACCGCCGGCAGTCGCTGGCGCGCTTACCGTCGCCTGCACAGTGCGCTGGAGCAGAACGACGACTGGAGCGACCGTCTGTTCGCCCGCGACTTCGCCAACACCTACGAAGAACAGGTTCGCCTGATCGCCACCCTCAACAACGACGCTCAAGGATGATCCCCATGCATCGCTTTTTCCCCCTGGCCCTGCTGGCCGCGTTACTGGCCCTCGGCGGCTGCTCGGCGCTGTCGCCGTATTCCGCGATGACCAAGCTCGACCTGAGCATCCGCGGCAGCGAACAGCTCAACCCGGACCTCAATGGCCGGCCCTCGCCGATCGTCCTGCGCCTGATCGAACTCAAGCACCCGGTAGCCTTCGAAAGCGCCGATTTCTTCTCGCTCTATCAGCGACCGAAAGAAGCCCTGGCGCCGGATATGGTCACCCTCGAAGAATTCGAGCTGCGCCCGGGCGAGCACCGCGAAATGAAGCTGTCGGTGCAGCAAGGCAGCCGCTACGTCGGCGTGCTGGCCGCCTACCGCGACCTGCCGGAAAGCAACTGGCGCGTGGTGATCCCGCTGCAGGAACAGGCGCGCAACAGCAGCGAGCTGGTACTCGATGCCCAGGGCATCAAGGCGCTGGACGACAACGCCAAGGAAGGGAAATAAGCCATGGCCATGCATAAAGTGGTCTGGCAGGAAGGCATGCTGCTGCGTCCGCAGCACTTCCAGCAGAACGACCGTTACTACGACTACCAGTTGAAAACCCGTACGCAGAAGCTCGACAGCTACGCCTGGGGCTTTTTCGAGCTGGAGATCGACCGCCAGTTCCTCAATATGGGCAAGCTGGTGGTGAGCAAGGCCAGCGGCATCCTGCCCGATGGCACCCTGTTCGACATCGGCGCCGAGCGCGAGCCGCTGGCCCTGGACGTGCCGCCGAACACCGGCAACACCCCGGTATACCTGGCCCTGCCGCTGGTCACCGGCAACCATATCGAGAGCCGCCGCCCGGAGCAGCAGGACGTGCTGGCGCGCTTCACCGCCTTCGACGAGGAAGTCGCCGACTCCAACGCCGGTGACAGCGCCTCCAGCCAGGTCAGCTGCGGCCGCCCGGACTTCCGCCTGCTGCTCGGCGAGCAGCAGCGCGACCAGGCCTACGTCAAATTGCAGCTGTGCGACGTGCTCGACACCACCCCGGACGGGGTGATCAGCCTCGACTCGGAGTTCATCCCGACCTACGTCAACTTCCAGGCCTCGGGCTACCTGCTCAGCTGCCTGAAAGAAGTGATCAGCATGCTCGCCCACCGCGGCGACATCCTCGCCGAGCGCATCAGCGCCACCGGCAAGGTCGGCGGCGCGGAAGTCGGCGACTTCATGATGCTGCAGCTGATCAACCGCTTCGAGCCGGTGCTGCGTCACTACCTGGGCATAGAACAGGTGCACCCAGAGCAGATCTACCGCGAACTGCTGGGCCTGCTCGGCGAGCTGGCGACCTTCTCCAGCGAGATCAAGCGTCCGCGTCTGGAAGGCCGCTACCTGCACAGCGACCAGGGCCTGAGCTTCCGCAAGCTGATGGATGCGATCCGCCAGGTGCTGTCGATGGTGCTCGAACAGCACGCCATCGAACTGCTGCTGCAACAGCGTCAGTACGGCATTCAGGTGTCGCCGCTGCACGACCACAAGCTGCTCGGCACCTCCAGCTTCGTCCTCGCCGCCAGCGCCCAGTGCGATTCGGAAGAACTGCGCAATCGCCTGCCGGCGCACCTCAAGGTCGGCCCGGTGGAGAGCATCCGCCAACTGGTCAACCTGCACCTGCCGGGGATCAAGGTCAAACCGCTGCCGGTGGCACCGCGGCAGATCCCGTTCCACTCGGGCAAAACCTACTTCGCCTTGGAGCTCGGCTCCGAGGAACTGGCGCAGCTGGAACGCTCCGGCGGCTTCGCCTTCCACGTGTCCGGCGAGTTCTCCGGGCTTGAGCTGAAATTCTGGGCGATCAGGAACTGACGATGACTACCAAGGAAATGGAATACGGCCAGGACGACAAAACCGTCATCCTCAACCGCAAGGGCGATGCCCCGGCGCACAGCCCGCTGACCGACTTCGCCGCCCCGCCGAAATTCGAGCAACTGGAAGAGCGGATGATCTACGCCGCCCGTCTGCGCCCGGCGGAAACCTTCAATATCAGCCTCAACCCGCTGGTGGCGGCGGCTTCCAATCTGCTCTCGGAAGTGGTGCGACTGAAACACAGTTTCGACAGCGAAGACCTGCTCGCGCTGCACCCGCGCCTGGCCAGCGCGATCAAGCTGTTCGAGCACCGTGCCCTGCATGAAGGCGCCGAAAGCAGCCAGGTGATGGCCGCGCGTTACGTGCTCTGCACCGTGGTCGACGAGGCCGTGGTGACCACGCCCTGGGGCAACGAGAGCGAGTGGTCGCAGATGAGCCTGCTGTCGAGCTTCCACAACGAAACCTTCGGTGGCGAGAAGTTCTTCCAGCTGCTCGAGCGCCTGTCGCGCAACCCGGTCAAGCACCTGCCGATGCTCGAATTGATGTACCTGTGCCTGTCCCTGGGTTTCGAGGGCAAGTACCGCGTATTGCCGCGCGGCATGCTCGAACTGGAAGCGGTGCGCGACAGCCTGTATCGGCAGATCCGCCAACTGCGCGGCGACGTGCCGCGGGAAGTCTCGCCGCACTGGCAGGGCCTGAAGGATACCCGCAGGCGCCTGGTGCGCATCGTGCCCTGGTGGCTGGTGGCGCTGTTCAGCCTGATGTGCCTGGGCGTGATCTATGGCGGTTTCGCCTGGGTACTGGGCGAACAGCGCGAGACTATTTTGCAGCCGTACGAGCAACTCGACCCGTCCGCGGGTGTAAGCATGGATGATCAGAAATGAAGAGCTTTTTCGGCAAGTTAGCCGCCTTTTTCCGCAAGACCTGGGTCTGGAGCCTGTGCCTGGTATTGGTCCTGGCGCTGCTGGTGTGGTTCGTCGGCCCGTTGCTGGCGGTCAACGATTACAAGTTCTGGGAGTCGACCACCAGCCGCCTGCTGACCATCAGCGGGCTGTTCCTGGTCTGGGGCCTGGCCATGGTGTTCGCCAGCTGGAAGGCCACCGCGCGCAAGAAGGCCGAGGAAGACGACGCCGACGCCCAGGAGCGCCTGCGCCGCGAAGGCAGGATCGGCGAGGAACAGATCGAACTGCGCCAGCGCTTCAAGCAGGCGTTGCACACCCTCAAGCGTTCCAGCCTGTACCGCGGCCGTAGCGAGAAGTGGCGCAACGAGCTGCCCTGGTACCTGCTGCTCGGCCCCCAGGGCAGCGGCAAGACCAGCCTGCTGGACTTCTCCGGCCTGGACTTCCCGCTCAACCGCGGCGAGCAACAGCGCCTGACCAAGGACGTCTCCGGCACCCGTTACGCCGACTGGTATTTCGCCGACCACGCCGTGCTGATCGATACCGCCGGCCGCTACCTGACCCAGCCCGACCCGCAGATCGACGGCCGTGCCTGGGACTTCCTGCTCGGCCTGCTGCGCAAGCGTCGCGCGCGTCCGCTGAATGGCGTGCTGGTGAATATCCCCCTCGAACACCTGCAAGGTGGCAGCGAGATCGAGCTGGAAAACCTGGCGCGGCAGACCCGTCAGCGCCTGCATGAAATCAATCAGCGTCTGGGCGTCGATGTACCGGTGTACCTGGTGCTGAGCAAGGCCGACAAGGTGCTGGGCTTCGACGAGTTCTTCGACCAACTGTCGCGCGAGGAAAGCGATCAGGTGCTCGGCGCCAGCTTCCGCAAGGAGCAGAACGCCACCGACGTGCAGGTGATCCGCCAGGAGTTCGAAGAGCTGCTGCGCCGCCTCAACAGCCAGGTGATCCTGCGCATGCACCAGGAGCGCGACACCCAGCGCCGCGGCCGCATCCTCGATTTCCCCCATCAGCTCGGCCTGATCGGCGAGCGCCTGTGCCTGTTCAGCGAGCTGGCCTTTACCGGCAACCGTTACCAGCGTGCCAGCCAATTGCGCGGCTTCTACCTGACCAGCGCACCGGAGCTGAACAACCAGCTCGACCCGAGCACCAGCGGCATCGGCCGCAACCTCGGCCTGGCCAGCAGCGCCCTGCCGACCTTCCGCAGCGGACGTGCGCGCTTTATCAACCACCTGCTGAGCCAGGTGATTTTCCCGGAAGCGGATCTCGCCGGTCTCGATCAGAAGGAAGTGCGACGTATCGATTGGGGTCAGCGCGCCATGTACGCCGCCGCCTTCGTCTTCCTGACGTTGTTCGGCGCGCTCTGGGCCAACGGCTTCTCCGGTAACCATGACCGTCTGGAACAGCTGCGCGATATCGCCCAGCAGTTGACCCGGCAACGCGGCAGCATCGGCGCCCAGGACGACGCCCTGCAAACCCTCGAGGCTCTGGACAGCAGCTATGCCGCGACCCAGGTGTTCCCGCCGGTGGACGAAGCGACCTACCTGCAACGCGGCGGTCTGTATCAGGGCGAGAAAGTCGACCCGATATTGCAGCGCGTCTACCGCGGCGAGCTGGAAAACCTGCTGCTGTCGCGCGTCGGCCGTCAGCTGGAAGCGCAGGTGCGCGCCAACCTGAACGACCGCGAGCGCCTGCTGGGCAGCCTGCGCGCCTATCTGATGCTCAACCTCGAAGAACGTCGCGACAAGGCCCTCCTGCAGGAATGGCTGGCCGCCGACTGGTCGCTGCGCTATGCCGGCAACAGCGCCGGCCAACGCGGTCTCAACCAGCACTTCGAGCGCCTGCTGTCCGAGTCGTTCGCACCCTATTCGCTCAACGAGCCGCTGGTGGCTCAGGCCCGTCAGGTGCTGCGCAGCGAGTCGCTGGCCAACGTGGTCTACCGCATGCTCCGCGAACAAGCGCGCAGCCTGCCGGAGTACCGCCTGAGCCAGAAACTCGGCCCGCAAGCCCTGCTGTTCGCCGGCAGCGATTACGCCATCCCGGGCTTCTACACCCAGGTCGGCTACCAGAAAACCTTCACTGCCAAGGGTGCCGACCTGGTGCGCGATATCCTGCGCGACAACTGGGTACTCGGCGAAGGCGACACCCTCAGCAACAACGACCTCGGCCGCCTGCTGGTGGAAATGGAGCAGCTGTACTTCCGCGACTACGCCAACTACTGGGGCGAAGCCCTGGCCCAGCTGAGCCTGGAGCCGATCGGCAGCGCCAATCAGGGCGCGATGCAACTGGCCGGCCTGACCGCCGCCAACTCGCCGCTGCTGCAACTGCTGGTGGAAGTGCGCGACAACACCCGCTTCAAGGGCATGGCCGAGGCCGCGGACAGCGCGGGCGAAGCCGCCGAGGCGCTGAAAGGCGCCAGAGGCAAGCTGGGTAAGGTCGCCAAACTGGCCGGCGCCGCCGCCGAACAGGCGCAAGCGGCCCTGGTGAAGAACCTGCCGGACACCGCACGGAAAACCCTGGAGCGGCGCTTCGAACCGCTGCATCGCTTGCTCGACGACAACGGCGGCGCCGGCCCGGAACTGGCCGCGACCCTGCAAGCACTGGACGATCTGCAACGCCAACTGGCCAGCCTGACCCACGCCAGCGCCCCGGAACAGGCGGCGTTCGAACTGGCCAAGGCGCGCATGGGCGGCAGACGCGACGCCATCAACCAGGTGCGCAGCAGCGCCGCGCGCCTGCCGCAGCCGGTCGGCAACTGGCTCGGCCTGCTCGCCGAAGACAGCTGGATGCTGGTGCTCAACGACGCCTACCACTACCTCAACCAGCGCTACAAGAGCGAGCTGTACGCCGCCTATAAGGGCTCGCTGAAGCAGCGTTATCCGTTCAGCGCGCACAGCGAAAGCGACGTGGCGATCGCCGACTTCCGCGAGTTCTTCAAGGACCAGGGCATCGCCGAACGCTTCTTCGACGGCTACCTCAAGCCCTTCGTCAGTGGCAGCGCCGGCCACTACCAGGTGCGCCGCATCGACGGCCGCGGCTTGCCGTTGTCGCGCGAGTTCCTGTTGCAGATGAGCCACACGCAAACCATCCATCGCAGCTTCTTCGCCGAGAACCCCAACGAGCCCAAGGTGCTGTTCAAGCTCGAACCCTACTCGCTGGATTCCAGCCTGGGCCGTGCGGACTTCCGCTTCGGCAGCAAGCGCATGGAATACCGTCACGGGCCGATCGTGCAGACCGCCTTCAGCTGGCCGGCCAAGGCCAACGAAGGCCGCACCAGCCTGGTGGTCGAGGAACTCGGTGGGCATAAGGTCGGCATCGAAATGAACAGCGGGCCCTGGTCACTGTTCCGCCTGCTCGACCTGATGAGCGTCGACTACCACAGCGGTCGCGACGTGCTGATGCTCAAGGCCGACCTCGGCGGCCGGCACGCCAACTACCTGCTGCACAGCCAGCGCTCGCCGAACCCGTTCGATCTCGACCTGCTGCGCGGCTTCAAGCTGCCGGCAACGCTCTGATGACGGAGGCCATTGTCAGCGCGTGGCGTAGCGCCGCGCGCACCGAGACCGGCAAGGTGCGGGGGCGCAACGAAGATGCGTTCCTGGCCCTGCCGGAGCAGGGCCTGTGGGTGGTCGCCGACGGCATGGGCGGGCACCAGAACGGCGCCCTGGCCAGCCGCCTGATCGTCGAGTCGCTGGCCGAACCCAGCGAAGGCGATTTGCAACAGCGCCTGGCCGAGCTGCGCAGGCGCCTGCACGGGCTCAATCGCCGGCTCGGCCAGGAACTGACGGTCACCGCCGCGCAACCGGACCCGGTGATCGGCAGCACCGTGGTCGCCTTGCTGATCGAGGGCGACCGCGCCGCCTGCATCTGGGCCGGCGACAGCCGCTGTTACCTGTGGCGCGGCAGCCGTCTGTACCAGCTCAGCCGCGATCACTCGCTGCTGCAACAGCTGATCGACGAACAGCAACTCAGCCCGGCCGAGGCCGCCCGCCACCCGGCGGCCCACGCCCTGACCCGTGCCATTGGCGCCAGCGAAGAGCTGAAGCTGGAGATTCTCGAACTGGATATTCTGCCCGGCGATGCCTTTCTGCTGTGCAGCGACGGCCTCTATCAGGATCTGTCGGCCGACGAATTGGGCGCCGCGCTCAACCTGCCGTCGCCGCAGCTGACCCTCAATCGCTTGTTCCAGCGGGTGCTCGACGGCCCGGCGCGGGACAACCTGAGTGCGGTGGTGATCCGCCGATGAGGAGCCAAGGATGAGCGAACGCCTGCTCGACGAGCCGTTAGCGGTAACCGACGAGGCCAGCAACCTGACCTACTTCGCCCTGGCCGCCACCGCCGCCAAACCGGCGGAAAAGGCGCCCAGGCCGGTAGTCAGCGAACTGCCGGAGGTGCTCGGCGGGCGCTACAGGATCGAGCGCCTGCTCGGCGTCGGCGGCATGGGCGCGGTGTATCGCGCCCGTGACCTGCTGCGCGAACAGTTCGGCGACCCCGAGCCCTATGTTGCGCTGAAAACCCTCAGCGACGACTTCGCCGAATACCCGGACGCCAACGCCCTGCTCTACAGCGAATTCGCCCTCACCGCGCGACTCACCCATCCCCATGTGGTGCGCCTGTTCGGCTTCGAGGTCGATGTGCCGAGCCAGCGCGCCTTTCTGATTCTCGAACTGCTCAAGGGCCTGACCCTCGATCAATTACTCTGCGAGCGACCCGAAGGTTTGCCCTGGAGCGAGCTGCAGGAAATCGCCATCGCCCTGCTCGAGGCCCTGAGTTATTCGCACAGCCTGGGCGTGCTGCACGGCGACCTGAAACCCAGCAATGTGATGCTCGCCGAAGACGGTTTGCGCCTGTTCGACTATGGTCTCGGCCAGCCGGTGGAAGGTCTGCTGCCCGGCCTGCCGCGTCTGTGCCGCAACCGCTTTACCGCCTGGACTCCGCGTTACGCCGCCCTGGAACTCCTCGACGGCGCACCACTGACCGCCGCAGCCGATGTCTATGCCCTGGCCTGCGTGCTTTACGAGTTGGCCAGCGGCCGTCACCCGTTCCGCCGCCTCAGCGCCAAACAGGCCAAGGCGATGGAACTGGATAAGCGACTGCAACGGCCGGAGCAACTGCCGGCGCACTGCTGGCCGGCGTTGCGCACCGCCCTGGCATTCGAGGAGGCGCAGCGCGGCATCGATTGCGCGCAGCTGCTGGCGGTGTTCCGCCAGCCTACGCCGAGCCGCTGGTCGCGCTGGCTGGGACGTAGTTGATCTCAGCTGATGCAGCATCAATGGATGAATTTTTTACAAGGAAATCAGCATGTTCAACCCGGCCAATGCAACCCACTTCAGCCTGACCATCGAAGGCCTCGAACACGACCTGCAAGTGCTCGAGTTCAGCGGTCGCGAGGCGATCAGCCAACCCTATCGCTTCGAGCTGGAGTTGATCAGCGAGCGGCCGGACCTCGACCTGCAAAGCCTGCTGCACCAGCCGGCCTTTCTTGCCTTCACTCCCGACGGGCTCGGTGTGCACGGATTGATCTACCAGGTCGCCCAGGGCGAATCGGGCAAGCGCCTGACCCGCTACAAGATCTCCCTGGTGCCGCAGCTCAGCTACCTGATCCACCGCAGCAACCAGCGCATCTTCCAGCACCTGACGGTGCCGCAGATAGTCGCCCAGGTGCTGGAGGAGCACGGCATTCAGGCCAACGCCTACCAGTTCCAGTTCGGCCCGACGGTCTACCCCGAGCGCGACTATTGCGTGCAGTACGACGAATCGGACCTGCACTTCATCCAGCGCCTGTGCGAAGAAGAAGGTATCCACTACCACTTCCAGCACAGCCAGCAGGGCCATGTGCTGATCTTCGGCGATGACCAGAGCGCCTTCGGCAAACTCGGCCAGCCCACTGCCTACCTGCAGGACAACGGCATGACCGCCATTGATCCGGTGGTCAAGCGCTTCGCCGTACGCCTGGAAACCCGCACCAGCCGCACCAGCCGCCGCGACTACGATTTCGAAAAGCCGCGCCTGCAGCTGGAGGCCGGTTTCAAAGCCGAACGCGACCCCGAAGCCAAACCGCTGCCGGATCTGGAAGACTACGACTACCCCGGCCGCTACACCGACCGTACGCGCGGCAAACACCTGAGCCAACGCCACCTCGAACGCCACCGCGCCGACTACCGCTTGGCCGAAGGCCGCAGCGACCAACCGAAACTGCTCAGCGGCCACTTCCTCGAACTCTCCGACCACCCGCGCCAGGACTGCAACGACCTCTGGCTGCTGCACGAAGTCATCCACCAGGGTAAACAACCGCAAGTGCTGGAAGAGTCCATCACCGACTTTTCCAGCACCCTACGCGGTCAGCCCCCTCTCCCCCCGGGAGAGGGTTGGGGTGAGGGCCAGGCGGGCACCACCGATTTCATCCAAGGCTACCGCAACCGCTTCACCGCCACCCCCTGGGACATCCCCTACCGCCCACCGCTGGCACACCCCAAACCGCGCGTGCTCGGCAGCCAGAGCGCCGTGGTCACCGGCCCCGCTGGCGAAGAAATCCACTGCGACGAATACGGCCGAATCAAAGTGCAATTCTTCTGGGACAGACACGGCCAGGCCGACGACAAGACCAGCTGCTGGCTGCGCGTCTCCAACAGCTGGGCCGGCGACAACTACGGCGGTATTGCCATCCCGCGCATCGGCATGGAAGTGCTGGTCACCTTCCTCGAAGGCGACCCCGACCAGCCGCTGGTCACCGGCTGCCTGTACCACAAGGAACACGTCGTTCCCTACGACCTGCCGGCGAACAAAACCCGCAGCCTGTTCAAGACGCTCAGCTCACCGGGCGGCGCCGGCTACAACGAACTGCGCATCGAAGACAAAAAGGGCGAGGAGCAGATCTACCTGCACGCCGAGCGCGACTGGGACGAAAACATCGAGCACGACCAGAAAATCCGCGTCGGCAACGAACGCCACGACAGCGTCGAAGCCAACAGCTTTACCGAACTCAAAGCCGAAGAACACCTGACCGTCAAAGCCGAGCGTAAAGTCGAAGTCAAACCCGACGACCACCTCACCGTCGGGCAGAACCAACACATCAAGCTAGGCACCGCCCAACTGACCAAAGCCGGCCGCGAAATCCACCTCAAAGCCGGGCAAAAAATGGTCATCGAAGCCGGCGTCGAACTGACCCTCAAAGCCGGCGGCAGCTTTATCAAACTCGACCCCGGCGGCATCACCCTCAGCGGCCCACTGGCCAAAATCAACGCCGGCGGCGCGGCGGGCAAGGGCTCGGGCATCGGCATCAAACCACCGGTGCTGCCGGGAGCGGCCGATAGCGACAAGGCGGGCGATGTGTTGGAGCAGGCGCAAGGGAACGAACTGCTCAGTACGCCAACAAAGCGCAAGCGCATGCTCAACTTCTCCGGTTAACAGGGATCAAGCGCGGGCCGTCATCACGCCCGCAAACAAGGATTAGGAATTCACAGCATGGCAGACAGCAAAGCAATCAATTGGGCGTATCCGTTTGCAAATACCGGCGCGGCGATCAACCCGCTGCAGTACCTGACCAATATGGCCAAGGCCAACGATGGCTACTACCCCACCGGCGAGAACGGCCTGTGGCATGGCGGTGTGCATTTCGACAAAGGCACCGCCACGGTCTTTGATCAGTCCAGCGTGCGCTGTATCGCCGATGGCGAGGTGATCGCCTATCGAGTCAACGAGACCTACCCGATCAGCGAGTACACCGAGGCCATCCCGCAGATAAAGCGCGTGCCGTTTTCCACGAGTTTTGTGCTAGTCAAGCATAGACTTCAGCCCCCTCAGCCCGGCAACGGGGCCACAGCAGCCAGCGAACAGTCCCCGCCCACACTGACCCTCTACAGCCTGTATATGCACTTGCAGGACTGGGCCGGTTATCAGGCCAAACCGGATCTGCCCCGACCTGGGTTCTGGGAGGCGGCCACATACATCGTCGACACCAAAGACGGTGGCCTCAATGTACGCGCCGAGCCTACCGCCAACGCGAGCAAATTGGCCGTGCTGCCCAAAGGTACCCAGATCACCATCAGCCGCACAGAAGGCGACTTCTGTAAGTTGGCAGCCATCGTCAGCGGGACAGCGGAGCCGGTCAACGGTGCAGCCGAACCGGCACTTACGCCAGACAGTGAGGGCAACCTACCCGGCTTTGTTTCCGCCAAGCTGCTCAAAGCACAGGGCGAACCCAAAGCCAAGGACAGCGTGGTGGTGCTGGACCCAGCCATCTCGATCAAGGCCGGTGACCTGATAGGTCATCTGGGCACCTATCAGAACTACAAAGGCGCAGCGCAGCCTTTGCTGCATCTGGAAGTATTCAGTTGCGAAGACGTACCCGGCTTTATCAGCAAGAGCCAAGCCTGGGCCCGTACCCTGCCAGATACCGAGAAAACCCTGCTTAAAGTCCACGAGGACGCCAGCCTGCTGATCACCCACCGTGACGATATCAAGGCCGATAACCCACCCAAACCAAGCGACGCCGGCAACCGGATCGGTGTCGATCTGATAATTCCTCAAGCCTTGCTGGACAGGTTACCGGCGGCCAGCAAAATCAAAGTCAGCACAGCCGTGGCCGGCAGCAACACTCCTCAGACCACCCACTGGTGGCGTCTGGACGGGCTGTTCGCAGACGAAGAGGGCAACCCCATCAACGGCTGGCTGGCCGAGCAGGACCTGATCACCACACGCCATAGCCCCTGGGAATGGCCAGACTTCCAGTGCATCGAAGACACCGGAACGCCGGTCGAGAAACTGGCCTACACCTTCAATGCCCGGGGCATGCTGAGCGACGACGAAAAACAAAACTACCGCGCCCAAATCAGCAAGGCCGATGGCGGCCCTATCCTGGCCATCGCCCGCCTCTACGACATAGTCGACACCGACAAGGACGGCGTACTGACCAGCGCAGAAATCCGCACTGCCCTCGGCAAACCCTGGCACGCACAAGTCCTCGGCCAACTGATCACCAAATACGAAAGCGAGTGGTTCTGGAACAAAAGCAAATGGGATGAACTCGACCCACTGCTGGCAGAAGAACCAGGCAAGCCGAATCCGATCTGGGACATAGAAAAACAGCGAATCGAGAAGCTGAGCTGGTGGAAGGAGCTGGCGGGCAAGCATGGGGTTAGTGGGGATGGGAAGGCGTGGCATTTTCAGGCGGTGGGGATGACGGCAAATTTTATTAATACAAGAGGGAAGATAAAAATCACTATTGCAATGCTAAAAAAAGTTTTTGAAGGGTTAATAAACACTAATGAGGCCGATGAACTTCTCAGTGAAATAGCCAGCCAGATCAATGAGAACTGTAAAAGATACAAGCTCGACACAACTTTGAGACTGAGTCACTTCTTTGCACAAGTGCGACAAGAAATTGGATCAAAATGTAGAGTAGTTGAAGACTTCACATACAGCCCAGAAGGTTTGAAAGGCACTTTCAGATATTTCAGACTACATCCATCAGAGGCGACTAGTTATGGATACGTAGGGAATAGTAAATTTGTCTCAACTGAGAATCAGATCGCAATCGGAAATAGAGCATACGCCAGTAGATACGATAATGGCGACATTGCATCTGGTGATGGCTGGCGCTACAGGGGGCGCGGCCTAAAACATCTAACTTTCAAAAGTAACTATGTTGAATTTAAAGAATACCATAAGAATTTTTGGGGCGAGGATATAGACTTTGTTCGGACGCCTGACTTACTGCACGAAAATTATAAATATTCAGTGCGTTCCGGCATATACTTTTGGCTGTCTAACAACCTATTTGGTGAGGCCGACAAAGGTGCAACCGATTCAGTTGTAGACGAAATAACAAGAATAATAAATGAAGCTACAGACAGCTACGGAAAGCGTAGAGATAACTTCAAGAGGATATTTGAAATTGAACAAATTTTTAAAGATATTTAGGCAAGTGCTTATTCTGCAGATCACCTTGTCTGCAGCGATGCAAGCTTTAGCTGCCGACGCTAGCGATCCGCGTTATGTCGGAGAGCTGCATCCTCCAGTAATGGTTTCTGATAAAAGTAAAAAAATTGCCGTGTTCTTTTTGAAAAGTAATTTCAAAAATAGCATCGCAAATACTCATGTAGCGACTGGTGAAATTTACTATTTCCAAGTTAAACCGCTTATACCTGAACTTAAGTATGCTTGGAAAGTGGAAGGTGATCAGATTTCCTCAGTGTTTTTTTACGACTGGAAAACTCCTGAGAGAGCTGGACGATCGATGTATGTGCTGACGAAAACTGTGGTTTCAAATCGGATCTTTGAAGGGCTTTCATACACAGTAATGGAGCTCCCTATTATTTCGGAAGGGGAGAAATTGTCATTGCATTTTTTCCCAGGTGACCTTCAGGATTCCAAGCTCCAGAATTGCTATGAGGGACTCTACCTTGAAGAGAGTAAAGCAGTTACCTGTGCCTACAAAAATGCTAGTGATATTAAAAAATACTTGGCCCTTCAAGACAAATAGCGACCGGAGTAATAGAAGACTAATAGGACTGATTGGAGCGGAATCTGAGGTTCCCCCTCAAATTCTCTCAAGATCCTGGGCCTGCTGATGCACCTCTCGACGCAGAGGACGGCTGGTAACTGGATCGCTACTAGCTCAGCCCGGGGTCGCAGGCTGGGCTGTTTGTTCTGGAAAGTTGAGGGGAGGTCGGGGCGCTGGCTAACTTCGATTTCCACCGCCCAGCGCCGCCCTCTTTTGTATTCAACTGTTCGTGATGAGCTACGCGGCAACATCGCGCAGAACAATCGTGAACAGTCTCCAGCAATAGACTATTAGTATTTGAGGCTGGCTATAAGTGACAATTGATTGGACGAGTAGTCGCTGTCATTCCACTTATAGTCGTACTGCCCCTTGACCGTCCAGGAGCTGTTATCGCAATTGCAGGACAGGAAGGTAATGCCTGCGCCAACATTATACAGATCCCGATCCTGCTCTATGCCTTCCACGTTGAATGCCGATCCGCCGCCGGTGAGGACTGCGGTCTGCTCAGTGGTGGTATCGCTGAAATCATGCAGCCATTTGACATGAACCTCAGGGGAATAGGTGCTGGCGCCGGATCGAATGACACGCTCGACCTTCACGCCCACACCGGATTGAGTCAGGTTGTAATCCTGGTCATCCACACGATGATTCAAGCCACCGGCACCACGTTCGTTATAACCGTCAACCTTGAGAAGTGACGTCTGTAATGAAGCGAAGGGTGTAACAGTAACTTCCTGGTCAAAGTAGAAATGCTTTCCGGCCGAGACCAGAGCCGTGTACTGCTGCCCATCGTATTCAGATTTAGCAACGCGATTAACACCTGGAAAGCTGATCTGACGTTCCCCGTCATAACGATCCACCCCGGCAGTCAACGCGCCCTGTACATACCAGGGACCTGGGGTGTAATTGAGATAGCTCGTCAGCTGGTAAGAGTCGATTGTGGTCTCACCAGAGGAGTTGTTTCCGTCGATTGTGCTATTCGCATAACCAGCACTTAGACCAACTCGGGTGTTTTCGCTCACCGGTCGGTCGTAACCCAATACCAAACCGTAGGTTTTAGTGTCGTAGCCGTAACTATTGTCGACATCGCCTTGGCTACCTGAATTACCAAAGGTCTTAGCCCACCAATTACTCTGTTGCTCGTCACCTTTGCACTTGCGCACGTCTTGCTGGGGTTCATCGGCTCCGCAGCTGGTGTCGCAACACGTGTTCTGGATCTCGTCCACGCGCGCTTGCAACAGGTCCTCCATGAGGCGCGTCGCCTGCCCTGCTACCCAGGGTGCTGCCAGGTTGGTACTGCTGGGAGCCAATTGAGCCAGGGCATCGGTGACTGCCGCGGCACTGGGAAGAGCCAGCACAGCGCCCTGAACAACTTGCAAATCGGAACCCGCTGGAGCATTTGAACCTAGTAGCGCCCCCGCAACCACATCGGCAACAGGTACGCCCAAGGAGACCGATTCAACCGTGATGAGTACATCGCCAGTTGTGGTCGGGACACTGGAGAAGGTGTAAAGCGGGTTGGTATTGAGGACGGTTACGGTAGCCCCGTTGGTGCCCGCCTGGCCACCGACAATCCTGAAGGTCGTTCCGGCAGTAAGCACGCCCGTTACAGTTGGAATCACCGTAATACCGGCAGCATCTATATTCGAGGCACCGGACGGCTGAATATTACCGTATACGGTATTACCGGCTAGGGAGGTTGCAATAGTGCCGTTGGCGTTAGTGGTCAACGCCCCAGTGATGGCCAAGGTATTAGCGCCGAGATTGAATCCTTGCGCTTGTACGGCACCGGTAATGGACGCATTACCGCCCGCTACATTGATTTGCTTCAACCCGCTTGCACCGCCAATAGCCCCATCTACATGACTGCCGTTATTCAGGGTCAACGTACCGGTATTGGCAGTGTTGGTCGTAATGGCTCCCGTCAGCAACTGGCCGGCCCCGAGATTAAGAAAACCATCACCGGCGAATACAGGTGCCGATTCGACGTCCCCATTGAAATTTACCGTGCCTTCCCCGCTAATCTGGGTCGTAGTGGCGAATACGTCGCCATTAAAATCAACCGTATTACCGGTAGCACCGGCACTGATATTGAGAAACAGAACCCCTGTCTGGCCGGTAGACCCGGTTACCGTCGAGTCACCAAGAAACAGAAGCTCACCGGTACTAGGAGCAGCCGTGGTGAAAGCACCGCCGAGATCGTTATTAGTATTGACATTCTGACCATCGGTAATGGTCAATGTGGCGCCACCCGTGGTGTCGACACCATTCAGCTCACCTTCCGCCCCGACTACACCGGGAAGCGCAACGGCCTCACGAGCCAAACTAATCGGGGCCCAAGCCACAATGGCAGCCGCCACAGCTACAGAAATCAAGCTAGCTTTCATAGAGGCCCTTTAAATTTAAATGTCATAATTGACACTACAACTTAGGCCTAATGAATATAATTAGCAAACAATCATAAATAACTACCAAAACAAACAGCCAACACGAATCACAATCAACTCTAAACTTACCGCCCGTCTAATAATTTGAACTTTTTTTGCGCACAATGAAAAGCATCCCGCAATTGCCTTGAAACGCAACGCAGGCCCTATACCTATGTCATCAACTTAATAAACCCCCTATGAACATCATATGATTAGCGATCAAATCAGCACATAAGAGAAATCCTTTTGACCGCTCATTCCACAGCATTTGACACTGCCCGCCAAACCCCGGCTTGAAGACTGTACAACCCACAACCAGCCCGCTCGATTGTCATGCCTGTATCGATGCCCACTGCCAGCACTCTCAAGACTTTAACCGGGGCTCAGGTCTTGCCTTTTGCTTATGAGAAATGAGGCCGCCCATTTATTTCCGCAGCTCCTAGCCAAAATGATGGACCGAATGGGCGCTCTGGCAAATGACGAAAAACGGACAGGCGCTGCCTATCAATCGCTGGACAATCAGAGACGATCTTTTCACCCCTATCCTGAGAGCCCGAGGGCTACCCAATCAAAGATCCTCTTCCTCCACCACCCGCACCATCCCCGCCTCCAGCGCATAGGCCGCATCCGCCAGCTCGTTGCTGACCGGCTCCACCTGCAAGGTTCCGCTGACCCAGAGCGGAGCGTAGATGTCTTCGAGTTCGATGCCCGCCGGGTAGCGCACCAGCACCAGCTGGTTCGGCGGGGGTGGCGGGACGTGGATGCAGGCACCGGGATAGGGGACCAGGAAGAACAGGGTGCTGCGGCCTTGGGCGTCGGTTTCCAGGGGGACGGGGTAGCCGCCCAGGCGGATGGCTTTGCCGTCGAGGGCGGCTACGGTCTTGGCCGAGTACATCACCGCCGGCAGGTTCTTGTCCTGCTGCCGGAGGCCACCGGGGTTGTAGAAGGCGCCATCCTGCTCGGGGCTGTCGTGGCTGATTTCCGGCATGGCTTCGAGGGCCTGGCGGTCTTCTGCCGGCATCAGGTCGAGCCAGTCGGTTTCCGGCAGCTCGGCGCGGGCCAGGCTACTCAGCAGCAGGAGGGACAGCAGCAGGTGACGCATGGGCGGACTCACAGATGGCTAGGAAGCGAAGGGTTCAACCCTTCTTGACTGCGCCATAGAGTACCAGCAGGACCACCGCACCGATCACCGCGCCGATGAAACCGGCGCCTTGGCCCGCCTGGTAGATGCCCAGCGCCTGGCCGCCGTAGGTCGCGGCGATGGCGCCGCCGATGCCGATCAGGATGGTCATGATCCAGCCCATGCTGTCGTCGCCCGGCTTGAGGAAGCGTGCAATCAGGCCGACGATCAGGCCGATGAAGATGGTGCCGATAATGCCCATGGGGTGTTCTCCGAATAGGTGAGTGAGCCGGGCTGAAAAACCGTGGCATTACGCTATCAGATGGACGGGGGTCGCGGAGGTTCCATCAAGAGCCTCTGGCGCCGGGTGCAGACGGCGCCAGATATGGCCTCAGCGGTTGTGAAAACATCGAACGCCGTCACGAGGACGCGTTCAGGTGTTCGCCGCTCGAGTCCCTGGAGAAGGCCGCAGCAGGTGAGCGTTTTTCCGCAACCTCAGGCCTTGCCGATCAGCGCCTCGACGGCAGCGACCTGCCGGTCCAGGGTGGCGCGGTCGGCACAGCGCAGGGTGGCGTGGCCGACCTTGCGCCCGACCTTGAAGGCCTTGCCGTAGTGGTGCAGGTGGCAGTCGTCGATGGCGATGACGGCAGCCACCGGCGGCACTTCGCCGATGAAGTTGAGCATGGCGCTTTCGCCGATCTTGGCGGTCGAGCCCAATGGCAGGCCGGCGACGGCGCGCAGGTGGTTCTCGAACTGGCTGCACTCGCAACCTTCGATGGTCCAGTGTCCGGAGTTGTGCACGCGCGGGGCGATTTCGTTGGCTTTCAGGCCGCCATCGACCTCGAAGAACTCGAAGGCCATGACGCCGACGTAGTTGAGTTTCTCCAGCACGCGACCGACATAGTCTTCGGCCAGAGCCTGCAACGGGTGATCGCTGCTGGCGATGGACAGGGCCAGCACGCCGCCGTCGTGGCGATTGTGCACCAGCGGGTAGAAGCGCGTCTCGCCATCGCGGCCACGCACGGCGACCAGCGACACTTCACCGGTAAAAGGCACAAAGCCTTCTAGGATGCAGGGCACGCTACCCAGCTCGGCGAAGGCGTCGCTCACGTCTTGCGCCTGGCGCAGGACCTTCTGGCCCTTGCCGTCGTAGCCCAGGGTACGGGTCTTGAGTACCGCCGGCAGACCGATGGCGGCGGCGGCGGCATTCAGGTCGGCCTGCGAGTGAATATCGGCAAACGCCGGGGTGGGAATGTCGAGGTCCTTGAACATCGACTTCTCGAACCAGCGGTCGCGGGCGATGCGCAGGGACTCGGCGCAGGGGTAGACCGGCACGAACTGCGAGAGAAAGGCCACGGTCTCGGCCGGTACACTCTCGAACTCGAAGGTCACCAGATCGACCTCATCGGCCAGCTGACGTAGGTGATCCTGGTCGCCGTAGTCGGCGCGGATATGCTCGCCGAGGGCCTGGGCGCACGCGTCCGGCGCCGGGTCGAGGAAGGCAAAGTTCATCCCCAGCGGGGTGCCCGCCAGGGCCAGCATGCGACCCAGTTGGCCGCCACCGATTACACCGATTTTCATGCGTCTACCTCTTTTAATGCCGCACGCGCCTGCGCGGTACACAACCCATGACAGCGGGCGGGCCCGCGATGCCTTGACCTGGCCAGAAATGCCTGGCCGGCAATCAAGCCTGACGCGGGTCCGGATTATCCAGCACGGTATCGGTCTGCTCCTGGCGGAACTGCTTGAGCGCCGCGTGGAACTGCGGGTGCTGGTGACCGAGAATACTCGCCGCCAGCAAGGCCGCGTTGATCGCACCGGCCTTGCCGATGGCCAGGGTGGCGACCGGAATACCGGCCGGCATCTGCACGATCGACAGCAGCGAATCGACGCCCGAGAGCATCGCCGACTGCACCGGCACGCCGAGTACCGGCAGGTGGGTCTTGGCCGCACACATGCCCGGCAGGTGCGCCGCGCCACCGGCACCGGCGATGATCACCTGGATGCCACGGCTGTCGGCCTGTTCGGCGTACTGGAACAGCAGGTCCGGGGTGCGGTGGGCGGAAACCACCTTGACCTCATAGGGGATGCCCAGCTTGTCCAGCATCTCGGCGGTGTGGCTAAGGGTGGACCAATCGGACTTGGAGCCCATGATCACGCCAACCAGTGCGCTCATCGTCGTGCCTCTTCTATTGGGCGCCTCGCGGCGCAGCAAAAGTGTGCGTCGCTGTGGCGGCGCGTCAAAAACCAACAAGCCACGCGGGATGACCGGCGTGGCTTGTGTGCGAAAAAGGCCGCGCAGTATACCGTAAAGCCAGGCTTGGCGAGCAGCCACTACTACCGTTTGTCCAGAGTTACCCTACGCAAGCCCAAACATTGCCCTCAAACAACACCTGCCATCCTCATCGGCGCACAGTTCTTGTCTCTTTGCATATCGAACGAGGATCGCACCATGAACCAAACCATGAAAGCCGCCGTCGTCCATGCCTTTTGCCAGCCGCTGCGCATCGAGGAGGTCAAGGTGCCGCTACCCGGTCCTGGGCAGATTCTGGTGAAGATCGAAGCCTGTGGCGTCTGCCATACCGACCTGCACGCCGCCGAAGGCGACTGGCCGGTGAAACCCAGCCTGCCCTTTATCCCCGGCCACGAGGGCGTCGGCTATGTAGCGGCGGTGGGTGCCGGCGTCAAGCGCGTCAAAGAAGGCGACCGGGTCGGCGTGCCTTGGCTGTATACCGCTTGCGGTTGCTGCGAGCACTGCCTGACCGGCTGGGAAACCCTCTGCGAAAGCCAGCAGAACACCGGGTACTCGGTCAATGGCAGCTACGCCGAATACGTGTTGGCCGACCCGAACTTCGTCGGAATACTGCCGAAAAACGTCGAGTTCGCGGAAATCGCACCAATTCTCTGCGCTGGCGTCACCGTCTACAAAGGCTTGAAGGTGACGGGCGCACGACCGGGCCAATGGGTGGCGATTTCCGGCATCGGCGGGCTCGGCCATGTCGCGGTGCAGTACGCCAAGGCCATGGGCCTGCATGTCGCGGCCATCGACGTCGACGACGCCAAACTGGAACTGGCCCGCAAGCTCGGCGCCAGCCTGACGGTCAACGCCCTGAAGGAAAACCCGGTCGAGGTGATTCAGCGCGATATCGGCGGCGCCCATGGCGTGCTGGTCACCGCAGTGTCCAACAGCGCCTTCGGCCAGGCCATCGGCATGGCCCGCCGTGGCGGCACGGTGGCATTGATCGGCCTGCCGCCTGGGGATTTCCCGACACCGATCTTCGACGTGGTGCTCAAGGCCATCAGCATCACCGGCTCCATCGTCGGCACCCGTGCGGATTTGCAGGAGGCGCTGGACTTCGCCGCCGAAGGCCTGGTCAAGGCAACCATCCACAGCGACAAGCTGGACAACATCAACCAGGTGTTCGAACAGATGCGCGCGGGCAAGATCGAGGGGCGAGTGGTGATGCAGTTCTGAGAAGCTGTGCGATAGCTGCGGCATGCTTCTTGCCTTATTTCAGCGATCTTAAAATCGCGGATATCGCCGATGCTGCACGCCAATCTGACTACCCTGCATGTGGTCTCGCTGACGCTCGAACTGTTCGCCGAACAGCCCGATTCGATCGAGGCCTTGCTCGCCGGCAGTGGCATCCAGGCCGGCGACCTGGCCAGCGCCGACAACCGCATCACCCGCACCCAGGAACTGCAGGTATGCGCCAACGCCCTGGCCCTGCGCACCGATCTCGGCCTGGCGCTGGGCCAACGCCTGCATGTGTCGTCCTACGGCCTGCTCGGTTACGCCGCGCTGTCGAGTGCCACCTTTGGTGACGCCTGGCGCTTGCTGCTGCAGTATCCGGCGCTGCTCGGTACCTACTTCAAGCTGGATCTGAGCGTCGAAGGCGAACTGGCCTGGGTAAGCGCCAGCGAGTACCGGCATGTTCAGACGCTCGAGCAGTTCAATGTGGAAATGTGCCTGGCCTCGCTCAGGCTGATCGGCGACGAACTGCTCGGCCAGTCATTGCCGCTGGCCGCGGCGCAGTTCAGCCATGCCCGACCGGCCTACGCCGAGCGTTACGCCACCAGCTTCGCCTGTCCGCTGCAATTCGACGCCGCGCGCAATGCCTTCGCCTTCCCCGCCGAGTGGCTGCAGCGGCGCCTGCCGCTGGCCGACCCGGTCACCCACCAGGAGATGCTCGCCCGCTGCCGCAAGCAGAACAGCGAGTTCACCACCCGCCAGGCCTGGCTGCAGCGCGTACGCGAGATGCTGGCCTGCCACCTGGCCGAGCCGCCAGGGCTGGAGGCACTGGCGCAACAGATGCACTGCTCGCCGCGCTCCCTGCGCCGGCACCTGCAGGAGCTGGGCACGCACTACCAGGAACTGCTCGACGAACTGCGCTTCGAACGGGCCAAGACCCTGCTCGGCCAGCAGGACTGGCCGATCTGCCGCATCGCCGAGGAACTGGGCTTCAGCGAAAGCGCCAGTTTCCGCCATGCCTTCCAGCGCTGGAGCGGGGTGGCGCCAAGTCGTTTTCGCGCCTGATCATCCATGCCCCGTCAATATTGACCTGCCCGTAGGGTGCGCCACGCGCACCAGCCGTTTGCGCGCCACGCCCTGAACACACGGCGCCCCTATGACATGAGCACGGTGGCCGTGAAACTTGGCCACTTCGATCCCCTATTGGCCGTTGCCAGCGTTCATTCGCAACGGCTTTGCTGCAAACAATGGCTGCCAGAACAACAAGCCTGGGAGCCAACTGCATGCTGACCTACTACAGCGACGACCATCACCTGCACCACGGTAACTGCGAGCTGATCGATGGCCGGTTGCTGCCCTGTTTCGAGAAACCGCAGCGCGCCGACCATATCCTCCAGCGGGTGAAGGACCGCCGCCTCGGCGAGGTGCGCGGCCCCACCGACTTCGGTCGTGGGCCGATCGAGCGCATCCACAGCGCCGCCTACCTGGACTTCTTCCAGGGCGCCTGGGCGCGCTGGCAGGCGCAGAACGGCAGCGGCGACCTGCTGCCCTTCACCTGGCCGGCGCGCACCCTGCGCGCGGTGATCCCCCGGGACCTGCACGGCCAGCTCGGCTATTACAGTTTCGACGGCGGCGCGCCCATCACCGCCGGCACCTGGCAGGCCGCCTACAGCGCCGCCCAGGTCGCCCTCAGCGCCCAGGCCGCGATCGCCGCCGGCGCCCACAGCGCCTTCGCCCTGTGCCGCCCGCCGGGCCACCATGCCGCCAGCGAAGTGATGGGCGGCTACTGCTACCTGAACAACGCCGCCATCGCTGCCCAGGCCTTCCTCGATCAGGGCCACACCAAGGTGGCCATCCTCGACGTCGACTACCACCACGGCAACGGCACCCAGGACATCTTCTACATGCGCAGCGACGTGCTGTTCGCCTCGATTCATGGCGACCCGGCGGAGGAATTCCCGTTCTTCCTCGGCTATGCCGACGAATGCGGCGTGGGTGCCGGCGAGGGCTGCAACCATAACTACCCGCTGCCCATGGGCAGTGACTGGGCCGCCTGGAGCGCGGCGCTGGACGACGCCTGCCAGCGCATCGCCGACTACGGCGCCGAGGTGCTGGTGGTGTCGCTGGGCGTGGACACCTTCAAGGACGACCCGATCTCCCAGTTCAAACTCGACAGCCCGGACTACCTGCGCATGGGCCAGCGCATCGCCGCCCTCGGCCTGCCGACCCTGTTCGTCATGGAAGGTGGCTATGCAGTGGAGGCCATCGGCGTCAACGCGGTGAACGTGCTGGAAGGTTTCGAAGCGAGCAAAACGTAGGGTGGATGACGCTCTTTTCATCCACCGGGACCACCCTGGTGGATGGATAAAGCGTCATCCACCCTACGCGAATACCGCGCTCCCGGGCGCAGCGACTGAATTACAACAAGATTGGAGTGACCTCGATGAACAGACTCACCCAGCTATTCGGCTCGACCCTGCTCGCTGCCGCCTTCTGCGCCGCGAGCCTGCCTGCCGCGGTGGCCCAGACCGAGCAGCGTCAGCTGCGGGTGTACAACTGGGCCGACTACATGCTGCCGTCGGTGCCCAAGGAGTTTCAGCAGAAGTCCGGCATCCAGCTGACCTGGGATGTGTTCGACACCAACGAATCCCTGGAAGCCAAACTGCTCACCGGCAACTCCGGCTATGACCTGGTGGTGCCGAGCAACACCTTCCTCGACACCCAGATCAAGGCCGGGGTGTTCCAGAAGCTGGACAAGACCAAGCTGCCCAACTGGAAGCACCTGGACCCGACCCTGCTGCAGCTGATGACCGTCAACGACCCCGGCAACCAGTACGCCGTGCCCTACCTGTACGGCACCACCCTGATCGGCTTCAACCCGGAGAAGGTCAAGGCCGCCCTCGGCGCGGATGCCCCGGTGAACAGCTGGGACCTGATCTTCAAGGAGGAATATGTAAGCAAGCTGGCCCAGTGCGGCGTGACCATGCTCGACTCGCCCAACGAGATCCTGCCGATCGCCTTGCACTACCTGGGCCTGGACCCCAATAGCACCCGTCCGGCGGACTATGAGAAGGCCACCGAACTGATGCTGAAGATCCGCCCGCACGTGCGCTACTTCCACTCGGCCAAGTACATGACCGATATCGCCAACGGCGAGATCTGCGTGGCCATCGGCTATTCCGGCAGCTTCTACCAGTTCGCCAACCGGGCCAAGGAAGCCGGCAACGGCGTGGTGGTCGACTGGCGCCTGCCGAAGGAAGGCGCACCGCTGTGGTACGACTCCTTCGCCATCCCGGCCAGCGCCAAGAACGTCGACGAGGCCCACGCCTTCCTCGACCACCTGCTCGACCCGCAGGTGGTCGCACCGATCAGCGATTTCCTCGGTTACCCGAACCCGAACAAGGACGCGATGCCGCTGGTGGCCGCGGAGATCCGCGACAATCCCGACCTGACCCCGACCGCCGCGGCGCAACAGACCCTCTACGTGCTGCAACCGCTGCCGCAGCGGATCGAGCGCATCCGCACCCGGGCCTGGACCAGGATCAAGTCCGGCACCTGAGGAAACGTCGAATGGCTATTCCGCAGGGGCAGGTCATGCGCGCGATGTATAGCGGCCTCGTGGGCATGGGACTAGGCGTCGCCCCCGCGCCTACACTCAACGCCCGACCTCGCCGCTTTCCAGCTTGCGCCACAACAGGCGCACCGAGGCCTTTCGGACCAGAGCGCAGCGGTGCAGGCGGATCTCCAGCGGCACTTGCCACTGTTCGTCGCCGCACACCACCAGCTCGCCACGGGCCAGTTCGGCGGTGACCGACAGGCGCGGCACCCAAGCCACGCCCATGCCCTGCAGGGCCATGCTTTTCAGGCTGTCGGCCATCGCCGTCTCGTACACCGTGGTCGAACGCAGCGCGCGCTGGCGCAGCAGCAGATTGACCGAGCGGCCGAGAAAGGCGCCGGCGGTATAGGCCAGCAGCGGCACGCTCTGACCGCTGTCGAGATCGAACAGCGGCTGACCGTCATCGCCAACCCCACACACCGGCAGCATCGAGGTCACGCCCAGGTGCAGCGAAGGGAAGATCTCCGGGTCCATCTGCAGCGCGGCATCCGGGTCGTAATAGGCGAGGATCAGGTCGCAGCCGCCTTCGCGCAGCGAGTGCACCGCCTCGCCGACATTGGTTGCCACCAGCCTGGTGTTCAACGGCAGACCTTCACGGCGCAAGCGGGCAATCCATTCGGGGAAGAAGCCCAGGGTCAGCGAGTGCGCGGCGGCTATCTGCAACACCTCGCCCTGCTTGCCTTCCAGGTTGTGCAGGTGACGCACCACCTCGCCCAGTTGCTCGACCAGGCTGCGCGCGGTGACCAGAAACAGCTGGCCGGGCTCGGTCAGCTCGACCGGCGTGCAGGCGCGGTTGACCAGGGTCAGGCCGAGCATGTTCTCCAGGCTGCGGATCCGTCGACTGAAGGCCGGCTGGGTGACGAAGCGCTTCTGCGCGGCCTGAGAGAAGCTGCGGGTGGCGGCCAGGGCGACGAAGTCTTCCAGCCATTTGGTTTCCAGGTTCATGGGTCGTTCCTTGCGATTTCGCTGCTTTTCATCCAGAGCACCTCAACTGCGTAGGGTGGATGACGCTCTTTTCATCCACCGTCCACCCCAGCCATGGTGGATGGATAAAGCGTCATCCACCCTATGTCTACGCTCGCCGACAATTCGGCGTCACGCCGACATTATGCCGATTATGCATACCGTAGCGCTTAACAGCATTGGCCAGTTTCCGGCCACAACCCTTAGTCTACGGGACATCGCGGCGTTAGCCGCATTCCCCTAGAGATATCCCCACCATGTCCGCTGCTGCATCCTTCCGCGTCGAAAAAGATTTGCTTGGCACCCTCGAAGTCCCTGCTGAAGCCTACTACGGCATCCAGACCCTGCGTGCCGTGCATAACTTTCGCCTGTCCGGCGTGCCGCTGGCGCACTACCCCAAGTTCGTCACCGCGCTGGCCATGGTCAAGCAGGCGGCCGCCGACGCCAACCGCGAACTAGGCCACCTCAGTGCGGCCAAGCACGCGGCGATCAGCGAAGCCTGTGCCCGCATCATCCGCGGCGACTTCCATGAAGAATTCGTGGTCGACATGATCCAGGGCGGCGCCGGCACCTCGACCAATATGAACGCCAACGAGGTGATCGCCAATATCGCCCTGGAGGCCATGGGTCACGCCAAGGGCGAGTACCAGTACCTGCACCCGAACAACGACGTGAACATGGCGCAGTCGACCAATGACGCCTACCCGACCGCCATCCGCCTCGGCTTGCTGCTCGGTCACGACACCCTGCTGGCCAGCCTCGACAGCCTGATCGGCGCGTTCGCGGCCAAGGGCGAGGAATTCGCCCATGTATTGAAGATGGGCCGCACCCAGCTGCAGGACGCCGTGCCCATGACCCTCGGCCAGGAATTCCGCGCCTTCTCCAACACCCTCGGCGAAGACCTGGCGCGCCTGAAAAGCCTGGCCCCGGAGCTGCTCACCGAAGTCAACCTGGGCGGCACCGCGATCGGCACCGGGATCAACGCCGACCCGCGCTACCAGCAACTGGCCGTCGACCGCCTCGCTGCCATCAGCGGCCAGCCGCTGGTGCCGGCCGCCGACCTGATCGAAGCCACCTCGGACATGGGCGCCTTCGTGCTGTTCTCCGGCATGCTCAAGCGCACCGCGGTCAAGCTGTCGAAGATCTGCAACGACCTGCGCCTGCTGTCCAGCGGTCCGCGCACCGGGATCAACGAGATCAACCTGCCGGCGCGCCAGCCGGGCAGCTCGATCATGCCCGGCAAGGTCAACCCGGTGATCCCGGAAGCGGTCAATCAGGTGGCCTTTGAAATCATCGGCAACGATCTGGCCCTGACCATTGCCGCCGAGGGCGGGCAGCTGCAGCTCAACGTCATGGAACCGCTGATCGCCTACAAGATCTTCGACTCGATTCGCCTGCTGCAGCGCGCCATGGACATGCTGCGCGAGCATTGCATCGTCGGCATCACTGCCAACGAGGCGCATTGCCGGGCGCTGATGGAAAACTCCATCGGCCTGATCACCGCCCTGAACCCCTACATCGGCTACGAGAACGCCACCCGCATCGCCAAGCTGGCCCTGGACAGCGGCCGCGGCGTACTCGAGCTGGTGCGCGCAGAGAACCTGCTGGACGACGCCACCCTGGCCGACATTCTCAGCCCGGAAAACATGATCGCCCCGCGCCTGGTGCCGCTCAAGGCCTGACCCCGGCGCGACCCCACGCCTGAAACGGCGCCCGGTTCGCCGAGCGCCGCCCCGCCAGACCGCGCAGACGGTCAGCCCAATAACAACAACAGACGGTAGAACGCATGAACCAGAGCACGACCCTCACCGCCCCATGGCGCCTCTGGGGGCGCCTGCCCCTATGGCAGAAAATCCTCATTGGCCTGACCCTCGGCGTCGCCACCGGTGTCGCGTTCAAGCAAGATGCCCTGATCCTGGCGCCACTCGGCGCGCTGTTCCTCAATGCGATCAAGATGCTCATCGTGCCGCTGGTGTTCGTCTCTTTGGTGGCCGGCATCACCTCCATGCAGGACAGCGCCAAGCTCGGCCGCATCAGCGTCAAGACCATCGCCATCTACCTGGTCACCACCGCCTTCGCGGTGAGCATCGGCCTGCTCTTTGGCACGCTCTTTACCCCTGGCGAGGGCATGCACATGGTCGCCAGTGGTGCCACCGAGGCCAAGCAGGCGCCTTCGCTGGTGCAGATCCTGGTCGGCCTGGTGCCGAGCAACCCGGTGACCGCCTTCGCCGAGGGCAACATCCTGCAGATCATCGTGTTCGCCATCGCCCTGGGCGTGAGTCTGAACCTGATCGGCGACAAGGCCGCGCCGGCGATCAAGCTGTTCGACAGCCTGGCCGAGACCTTCTACAAGCTCACCGACCTGATCATGCGCTGCGCCCCCTACGGCGTGTTCGCCCTGATCGCCGGAGTGGTCGGCAGCCACGGCGCCGAGGTGCTGCTGCCGCTGGCCGGAGTGATCGGGGTGATCTACCTGGCCAGCCTGGCCCATGTGCTGCTGGTCTACGGCGGCCTGCTCGGCCTGCTCGCACGGCTCAGCCCGCTGCGCTTCTTCCAGGGCATCGCCCCGGCACTGGCGGTGGCCTTCAGCACCTCGAGCAGCGCCGGCACCCTGCCGGTGTCGATCGAATGCGCGCGCAAGAACCTCGGCGTGTCCGAGGGCGTGGCCGGCTTCGTGCTGCCGGTCGGCGCGACCATCAACATGGACGGCACCGCCATCTACCAGGGTGTGCTGGCGCTGTTCATCGCCCAGGCCTTCGGCGTCGACCTGAATGCCGGCCAGTACCTGATGATCATCCTCACCGCCACCCTGGCGTCGATCGGCACCGCCGGCATCCCCGGCGCCGGGCTGATCATGCTCGGTCTGGTGCTGACCTCGGTCGGCCTGCCGCTGGAAGGAGTGGCGCTGATCGCCGGCATCGACCGCATCCTCGACATGGCGCGCACCACGGTCAACGTCGCCGGCGACCTGATGACCACCACCCTGGTTGGCACCAGCGAGAAGGAACTGGATCGGGACATCTACAACAGCGCCAACCCCGAGTAACGCGGCATTGTGATCACGAGCAACACCCGCACAAGGACTTGCGGGGCTTCTGCGCCAACCCGGTGCAGCGGCAACGCCGTCAGGAATCGGCAGCCAACGAGATGCCCATAGGCATCCAGGGCATACCAATAAAAGTAACCACACAGGGTGAACCCATGAACGCATTCGACCCCGGTCGTCTCTCTCCACCCGGCAGCAGGCCATCCCCGCTGCCGTAGTGCCTGAAGCCCGTTCAGTCGGCTCGGCCGCGCTCCTCCTGCGGCGGCTTTTGGCGTGCCATGAGCCGCCGCAGATTTCCTGTGTCGGCGCACAACCCGCGCAACCTACCGACTGCACAGGCTCCCGGCACATGGACCACCCGTGCCGTCCGCCAGCGTCGCCCTACCCGGGCGGCGCTGCGGCGTCATCACCATTATTCCTCCGATAAATATAAGAAAGAGAGAGACTCCATGCTCGATATTCTCAATGACCTGATCTGGAGCAAGCTGCTGATCGTGATGCTGATCGGCCTCGGTCTGTACTTCACCATCGCCTCGCGCTTCGTCCAGTTCCGCTACTTCGGCAGCATGTTCCGTATCTTCAGCGAGG